>NZ_QUBR01000001.1:2045579-2129381 GCF_003586285.1 Aeromicrobium endophyticum
GTTGGGGCCCTCCCTCCCTGTGGGCGCTATCGGCCTGTGCCACGGCGTCGGCGCCCCGTGCCGCGGCACGGGGCGCCGACGCCGAGTAGGTCAGCCGCAGCAGCCGCGACTCGCTGACGGTCGTCGCCGAGGCGGCGTCCTCGAGCGTCGTGACCGACACGTGCCGGTCGCCCAGCGCGTCGACCGCCTCGGCGCTCACCCGGCGTGACGAGGCCACGGCCGCCTCGGCGGTCATGTCGACGCGCGATGGATCGGCGGCGTCGACGAACACCACGGCCGTGGCCTCGTAGCGCTCGGGCAGGAGCAGGTGCGCGGACACGCCCGCGGCCAGTCCGACGAGCGCGCCGGCGGCGAGCACGCGCCAGCGGCAGGCCAAGCGAGCGATGAGCTCGGTCAGGGTGAGTGGCTCCACGTCCACAGTCTCGCGGCGGGATGGGCGGTCGACGGGACATTGTCCACAGGCCAGGTGCCGGGCCGTGGTGGACGCCCGCGTGATCGGACATAACTGGGGCATGACCCCTTGCACCGATGACGACGAGCTGGTCCGTGCGATGCGCGGAGGAGACCACGAGGCCTTCGGCGAGCTGTTCGCGCGCCATGCGGCCGTGGCACGACGGGTCGCGTCGCGCGCCGGTCCGTCCGCGGAGGCCGACGACGTCGTGGCCGAGGTGTTCGCCTGCGTGCTCGTCCAGCTGCGATCGGGGCGCGGGCCGACCAAGAGCTTCCGTGCCTACCTGCTCACCGCCGTCCGGCACGAAGCCGGCCGGCGAGCGGCGATGGCACGCCGGTGTGCGCCGGTCGCCGATCTCGAGCCGTGGTCGGTCGCGCCGACGTCCACCGACGCCGACGACCGCATCCGCGAGGCCTACGCGACGCTGCCCGAGCGGTGGCGCCGCACGCTGTGGCAGCTCGACGTCGAGGGCCGGCGACCGCGTGAGCTCGCGGCCGAGCTGGGGCTGACGGCCAATGCGGTCTCGGCGCTGGGCTACCGGGCGCGGACGGCGCTGCGCTCGGCGTATCTCGAGCGGGTCCGCGCTGCCTGAGATGCCGGCCGGCGAGCCTGTGGCAGGCTTGCGCCGTGCACATCGCCTACGATCCCCATCCCGACGGGGAGCCGGATCCCGGCGAGGTCGTCTGGACCTGGGTCCCGTTCGAGGACGACCCGCAGCAGGGCAAGGACCGCCCGGTGCTTCTCATCGCGCGTGACGGCGACCGGCTGGTCGCGCTGCCGATGACGTCCAAGGACCACGATCGCGACCAGGCGCAGGAGAACCGCGAGGGTCGGTTCTGGTTCGACATCGGCAGCGGCGCGTGGGACCCGGCCGGACGTCCCAGCGAGGTGCGGCTCGACCGCCTGCTGGTCGTCGACCCCGCCGACGTCCGGCGCGAGGGTGCCGTGCTCGACGAGGCGCGCTTCGACGCGGTCGCGGCGGCCGTCCGCCCGTACCTGCCCGGCCGGGCGGAGCAGGCATGAGCGACGACGGGCCGAGCATCCCGCGGATCGACGCCTTCCAGCGCCGGCACCGCGTCATCGGCATGCCCCTGGCCGTGATCTACAAGTACTTCGACGACCAGGGTGCCTACCTGTCGGCGATCGTCACCTACTACGCCTTCGTCGCGATCTTCCCGCTGCTGTTGCTCAGCACCTCGATCCTCGGCTTCGTGCTGCAGGGCGACGAGGCCCTGCGCGACAAGCTGCTCGACTCCGCCCTCAGCCAGTTCCCGATCATCGGCTCCGAGCTCGGCACCCCCAACGGGCTGCAGGGCTCGACGACCGCGATCGTGGTGGGTGCCGTGACGGCGCTCTACGGCGCGATGGGCCTCGGCCAGGCGCTCCAGAACGCTGCCAACATCGCGTGGTCGGTGCCGCGCAACAGCCGGGCCAACCCGTTCCTGCTGCGGTTCCGCAGCATCCTGTTCCTGTCCATCAGCGGTATCGGCATCCTCACGATCGCGGTCGTCAGCTCGATCCTGGCCAATCCCGATGCCCTCAGCTCCGAGCTGCAGCCCGTCGTCGGATGGGTCTCACGGATCCTGGGCTTCTTCCTGATCGTCGGCATCTTCACAGCTGTGTTCCGGCTCGTCAGCCTGGGCCGCGCGGGCGTCCGCTCCGTGCTGCCGGGGGCGTTCGTGACCGGGCTGCTCTGGCAAGGGCTGCAGTACGTGGGCAACACGTACGTCCGCGAGGTGATCGGCAAGGCCAACTCGGTCAACCAGACCTTCGCACTGGTGCTCGGCCTGCTGGCGTTCATCTACGTGGCGGCGATCATGGTCGTGATGGGGCTCGAGGTCAACGTCGTCCTGCGCCGTCACCTCTACCCGCGCGCGCTGCTGACGCCGTTCACCGACAACGTCGTGCTCACCGAGGCCGATCAACGCGCCTACGCGGCCTACGCCAAGTCGCAGCGGCACAAGGGCTTCCAGTCGGTCGAGGTCACCTTCGAGGACGCATCCCACCTCGAGCAGCCGGTCTCCGCGTCCCACCCGCCCGACGAGACCCGCCCGGTGCCCTGACGTCCGACCGCCTCGGACCACTAGGCTGTGGGCGACGACGCCTGTCGTCGAGCTGGACGACGTGAAGGTGGCGCCATGCCCACGGGCAAAGTGAAGTGGTACGACGCAGGCAAGGGCTTCGGCTTCCTGAGCCGGGACGAGGGCGAGGACGTCTTCGTGCGCGCCGACGCGCTTCCTGAGGGCGTCGCGTCGCTCAAGGCGGGCTCGCGCGTCGAGTTCGGCATCGTCCAGGGCAACCGCGGCGACCAGGCGCTCCAGGTGCGGCTGCTCGACCCCGTCACGTCCGTGTCGCGCTCGCAGTCGCAGGCGCGGCGCAAGGACCCCGAGGCGATGGCCGTGATCGTCGAGGACCTCATCCGCATGCTCGACACGGTCGGCGAGGGGTACCGGCACGGACGTCACCCCGACGGCAAGAAGGCCAAGCCGATCGCCCAGGTGCTGCGCGCCGTGGCGACCGAGCTCGAGCTCTGAGGCCTGGTCAGCCGCGCGGCTCGAGGAACTCCAAGCGGTTGCCGAACGGGTCGGCCGCGTAGAAGCGTGCGTGTCCCGGGAACTCGTCGTCCCACGTCACCTCGACCCCCGCGGCCGCCAACGTCTCGGCCAGTCCCGACAGGTCGCTGACCAGGATGCCGGGGTGCGCCTTCGCGGCGGCCGTGAAGTCGCGCTCGACGCCCAGGTGCACCTCGACCCCGCCGCCACGGAACCAGCAGCCGCCGCGTGCGGCCAGCAGGGGCGGCTTCTCGAGCTCGTCCATGCCGAGCAGATCGCGCCAGAACGTCCGGCACCGCGGCTCGCCGCCCGGCGGGATGGCGAGCTGGACGTGGTGCAGGCGGGCGAAGGCGAACGACGTCATGCGGTCCATCGTGCCCCGGGAGGCCGGCTCGGGTCAGAGCTGTTGGGTGTGGTCGCCGGTGCCCGGACGCTCGACGATGGTCGGCTGGTCGGCGGACGGACGCGGGGGAGCGGCCGCCGTCGACGGGGGCGGCGGCACGCGGTCGGGCTTGCGCGCCTGGCTGACCACGAGCGCGAGCCAGGCGATCAGCAGGGCACCGATGACCAGCAGGCCGATCTGCGGCGTGGCGTCGATGCTGAACAGCCCGATGCCGAGCAGCCCCCCGATGACCCAGCCCAGCTGCAGCAGCGTCTCGGAGCGGGCGAACATGCTGGTGCGCACCCGTTCGGGCACGTCGCGCTGGATCATCGCGTCGAGGCTCAGCTTGCCGAGCGACTGGCAGATGCCGACCGTGAGCCCGAGGATGACCGCGGTCCACCAGGTGAAGAAGACGCCGACCGTGGCGAGCACCGCGACGTCGAGGACCAGCACGAAGATGACGACCTGCTCGGGGCGCCGCGTGCTCGCTGCCGAGCCGATCAGGGTGCCGATCGTGTTGCCCGCCCCGGCGCCGCCGACCACGAGGCCCAGCAGGATCGTGGCGTTGTAGTCCCATCCCATCGAGGCGGGCGGCTCGCGCAGGGTGAACGCCATGAAGATCGTCAGGAAGCCGGAGAGCAGCCGCAGCCCGGCGTTGCTGCGCAGCCCGTTGACGACCGAGCGCGTGATGGTGAGGCCCTTGGTGACGGTGCTGGGGCTCGGGTTGACGAGGTCGACCGGCTCCTCGCCCTCGCTGGAGTCGACCTTCGCGGGCAGCAGGATCGCCAGGACCGTGCCGACGGCGAACAGCAGCGCGCCGTAGCGCAGGGCCCAGTCGGCGCCGAGCAGCGCGGCGCCGCCGGCGAGGGGCGCCGAGATGGCCGCGGCGCCGGTGCCCGTCAGCGAGATGCGGGAGTTGCCCTTCACGAGCGTGAACGTCTCGGGGAGCAGGCGAGGCACCGCGGACGCGCGCGTGACGCCGTACGCCTTGGACGACACGAGGCAGCCCAGGGCCGCGAGGTAGAAGGCCGGCGGCGGCGTGGCGTCGGTGACGGCTCCGGCCAGCACCCAGCAGCAGAAGGCGCGGAAGGCGAGGGTCGCGCCGATCGCCCACCGGCGGCCGCGGCGGAAGCGGTCGAGGAACGGGCCGATCAGGGGCGCCACGATCGCGAACGGCAGCATCGTCACGGCGAGGAACAGGGCGACCTGTCCCGTCGCCTCGCCGGTGGGGACCGTGAAGAACAGCGTGCCGGCCAGCGAGATGGCCACGGCGGCGTCGCCGGCGGTGTTGAAGGCGTGCAGCTCGAGCAGGCGGGAGAAGCCGCTCTCGCCGGCCCCGCCGGAGTGCGTGAAGCGGCGGGCTCCGGTGAAGGCCGACGTGCTGCCCTTGGCGACGACCCGTGCGGTGCCGCGCGACGCACGCTTGGCGGCCTGCGCGGCGCGGCTCAGGCCGGACGGGGGAGGGGTCTGCGGGCGGGTGCGGCCGCCGTCGTAGCCGGGATCGGCGGCGTGGTCGTACGGCCAGTCGTTCTCCTCCATGGACCTCATCCTGCCGCACCCCACCACGGGACGCGGGGCGACATGGGCGACAATGGGGGCATGCCCCTCGATGACCAGCTCGCAGCCGCTGTCGACGCCGCGCGCGCGGCTCTCGTCGAGGCGATCGACGCCGGATTCGGCGGGGCTGCCGATGCCGCCTCGATCGGCGAGCACCTGGGCGTCGAGCCCGATGCCGAGCTGATGGTCTCGCACCGCTTCGCCTGCCTCACGCCCGGCTACCGGGGCTGGTACTGGTCGGTCAGCATCTCGCGTGCACCCGACAGCGACGAGGTCACGGTCAACGACGTCGTGCTCCTGCCGGGCGACGACGCGATCGTCGCCCCGGCCTGGACCCCGTACCGCGACCGCATCCGTCCCGGTGACCTGAGCCCCGGCGACGTCCTGCCGCCCGACGAGGACGACGCGCGTCTCGTCCCGTCGTGGTCCGCCGGCGACGGCGAGGAGCAGACCGATGACCGCTTCTTCGCCCGCGAGGTGGGTCTGGGGCGCGAGTGGGTGCTGTCGCTCGAGGGCCGCGAGCTCGCGGCCGAGCGGTGGCAGGAGGGCGAGCAGGGGCCCGACGCCCCGATCGCCCAGCAGGCGTCCGGCGTGTGCCACTCGTGCGGCTTCATGGTCAGCCTCGCCGGTCCGCTGTCCGAGCGGTTCGGCGTCTGCGCCAACGGCATGGCCAACGACGACGGCCGGGTCGTCTCGTTCGACCACGGGTGCGGCGCGCACTCGGGTGCACGACTCAGCCGCGCGGCCAGCAGCAGCAAGCTCCCCGAGCCGGTCTTCGACACGCTCACGCGCGACGAGGTCGACGGCCTCTAGCGCGCGATTGCCGCACCCCTCGTGAGCCTGCTCACGGGGGGTGCTGTTTTGTTTGCGCGATGCACCTATCCGACGTATGGTTGCAGCATGCAACTAGGTAAATCGTCGTCCGCCACCCAGGTCGCCCCCGCTCCTGCCGCCGCCCCGCCCGCCCCCACGGCGACGGGGGACGAGCTGAGCCACCGCGAGATCATGGAGGTGCTGTTCGGTCTGCTGGCCGCGCTGTTCACCGCGATCCTCAGCAGCACGATCGTGTCCAACGCCCTCCCGACGATCATCGCCGACCTCGACGGCTCGCAGACCCAGTACACCTGGGTCGTGACGGCGTCTCTGCTGGCGATGACGGTCTCGACGCCCATCTGGGGCAAGCTCTCCGACCTCATGAACAAGAAGACGCTCGTGCAGATCTCGATCGTCGTGTTCGTCATCGGCTCGATGCTCGCCGGACTCTCGCGCAACCTGCCCGAGCTGATCTCGATGCGCGTCGTGCAGGGCATCGCCATGGGCGGACTGACGGCCAACGCGCAGTCGATCATCGGCTCGATCATCCCGCCGCGGCAGCGCGGTCGCTACAGCGGCTACATGGGTGCCACGATGGCCGTCGCGACCGTCAGCGGCCCCCTGCTGGGTGGCCTGATCGTCGACACCCCGGGGCTCGGCTGGCGCTGGACCTTCTTCGTCTGCGTGCCCCTGGCGGTCATCAGCCTGGTCGTGCTGCAGAAGTACCTCCGCATCGCGACGGTGCGACGCAAGGTCGACTTCGACTACGCCGGCGCCGTCCTGATCGCGATCGCGGCCAGCCTGCCGCTGCTGTGGGTCACCTTCGCGGGAGACTCCTTCGCGTGGGTGTCGTGGCAGACCGCGGCCTTCCTCGGCGGCACCGCCCTCGCGGCCGTGCTCGTCGTGCGGGTCGAGCTGCGCCACCCCGAGCCCCTGCTGCCCATCGCGGTCGTCCGCGAGCGCACCACGGCCCTGGCGATCGTCGGCAGCATCGCCGTCGGCATCGCGATGTTCGGCGGCTCGGTCTTCATCGGCCAGTACTTCCAGGTCGCCGGGGGGCGCACGCCCACCCAGGCCGGTCTGCTGACGATCCCGCTCATGGTCGGCTCGCTGGTCGGCACGCTGGTCTCGGGTCAGCTGATCACCCGGTTCGGGCGCTGGAAGCGCTTCCTGGTCATCGGCTCGGTCTCGCTGATCATCGGCATGGGTCTGCTGTCGACCATCAGCCACACCACGCCCGAGTGGCACGCCATGGTCTTCATCGCCTTCGTCGGCGTCGGCATGGGCATGCTGCTGCAGAACTACGTGCTCGCGGTGCAGAACACCGTCGACGTCTCGCAGGTCGGCGCCTCGAGCGCCACGGTCGCCTTCTTCCGCTCGCTCGGCGGCGCGGTCGGCGTCTCGGTGCTGGGTGCCATCCTGGCGGCGCAGGTCAAGGACGACGTCACGTCCAAGCTGTCAGCCCTCGGCATCCAGTCCAGCGGTGGCGGGGGATCGCTGCTCGACGTGAAGAGCCTGCCGCCACAGGTCGCCGAGATCGTCCGCTCGGCCTACGGCGATGCGACCGGCACGATCTTCGGCGTCGCCGCGGTCGTCGCGGTGCTGAGCCTGGTGGCTGCTCTGCTGATCAAGGAGGTGCCGCTGCGCACCACGGTCAAGAAGGCGTCCGACGACGCCTGACCCGACGCGACCGACCCCAGACATGCGGAGAACCGCACCGGATCTGACCCCAGACACGGTGTGGTTCTCCGCATGTGTGGGGTGGGACGGGCCGGGATGGGGCAGCTCAGTCGAGCTTGCGGCGGCGGCCGGGCTGCATGCGCAGGGCGTTGCGGCGCCGGCGGCAGTACTCGATGCCGATGAGGCCGAGGCCGAATCCGGCCACGGCCGTCCACAGCCACCACGTGCGTCCCTCGGACTCGAGCGTGCCGAGGAAGGGCAGCAGGGCGATGGCGACGACGCCCCAGGCGATCGTGCCGACGGTCATGGTGCGTACGCCGTCGACGTCCATCGGCTCGACCTCGGCGACGCGGTGGGTGGTGCGTCCGATCTCGAGCTCGGTCAGGTCGGGACGTCCGAACTCGTGACGCCGGGCCGCCCGCTCGAGACGGGCGATCTCGCGGTGGCCCATCTTGCGCTCGACGGTCTCGGGGCCGTCGCCCTGCTGGATCACCCAGTCGTCGTCGCTCACCCGGTCAGACTACCCGCCCGGATCGTGGGCTCCTGCGCCTCCTGTCATGCTGATCAGCAATGAATCCGCGTCACCGCCGGCTCCTGATCCCCGGCCTGCTCATCGCCCTGCTCGTCATCGTGCTGGTCAGCTCGGTGGCGGGACGGTCCGACGGCGCCACCGTCGGCCCCCAGGTCGTGAGCACGCTCTCCGACGGCCGGATCAACGAGTCGAGCGGACTGGTCGTCAGCCCGGAGGACCCCGACCGCGCCTACACGATCAACGACTCCGGCGGAGCGCCCGTCGTGTACGCGATCTCGGTGTCGACCGGCCGGACGCTCGGCTCGGCGACGGTCGACGCCGACCTCGTCGACACCGAGGCGCTGTCGATCGACGCCGACGGGACGCTGTGGATCGCCGACACGGGCGACAACCGGGCCGTCCGCACCGACGTCGCGCTCTACTCGCTGCCCGAGATCGCCGACGGCACCACGAGGGTGTCGGCCACGCGCTACCCCATCACGTACCCGGGCGGCCCGCTCGACGTCGAGGCCCTCGCGATCAGTCCCACGTCGGGAGCGAAGTACCTCATCAGCAAGGGGCTGTTCGGCGGCACGGCGTTCTCGTTGCCCGAGCCGCTGGTGGCCGATCGCCCCAACCGGGCCGTGGCCGAGGTCGGGGCCGTGCCCGGTCTCGTCACCGATGCGGCGTTCACGCCCGACGGACGATTCGTGGTCGCCCGTGACTACTCCGAGTCGTACGTCCTCGACCCGTCCTCGTGGACCATCCTGTCGTCCAGCTCGTTGCCTCCCGCGCCGCAGGGCGAGACGCTGGCGATGGAGGCCGGCGGCCGGTCGTTCCTCGTGGGCAGCGAGGGCACCGGCTCGACGTTGACGCGCGTCCCGTTCGCCCCGCCCCGCTCGGACGACGAGGCCGGCGCCGGCGCGGACGGGGCGGACGGCGACGGAGCGGACAGCACCGCGTCGGGCTCGCCGGCGCAGACGGGTCAGGCCCGCACCGCCGCGCCTCCCGAGGGCGGGGGGTTCGCCGGCGCCACGTGGTTCTGGGGCTTCGTCGTGGTCGCCCTGCTGGCTGCCATCAGCGGTGCCATGACCACGAAACGGCGCTGACACGACACGGTTGCACCGCCGAGACGGGCATCTGGCATGCTGCCTCCTCGGACCCGTCTCACGGCGAACGGGCCGGCCATGACAGGAGAGCCATGACGAGCACGCTCGAGCAGTACTTCAAGATCTCCGAGCGCGGGTCGACGGTCGGCCGCGAGGTGCGCGGCGGCGTCGTGACGTTCCTGACGATGGCCTACATCATCGTGCTCAACCCGGTCATCCTCGCGGGCGTCGCCGACAAGGACGGCAACTTTCTCGGCGGAGGCTCCACGCCGGGCTCGGGCTTCGCGACGATCGCGGTCTGCACCGCCCTGGTCGCCGGCCTGCTGACGATCCTGATGGGCGTCGTCGCCAACTTCCCGCTCGCGCTGGCCACCGGCCTCGGCCTCAACGCCTTCGTGGCCTTCTCGGTCGCGAGCCAGATGACATGGGCCGATGCGATGGGTCTGGTCGTGCTCGAGGGCATCATCATCCTGCTGCTGGTGCTCACGGGCTTCCGGAAGGCCGTGTTCGACGCCGTCCCGCGCCAGCTCAAGACAGCCATCGCCGTGGGCATCGGCCTGTTCATCACGATCATCGGCTTCGTGGACGCCGGCTTCGTGCGCACCACCGGCAATGCCGCGCCTCCGCTGGGTCTCGGCATCGGTGGCAGCCTCTCGGGCTGGCCCGTGCTGGTGTTCAGCGTGGGGCTGCTGCTCATGATCGCCCTGCACGCGCGCGGTGTCCCCGGCGCCATCCTGATCGGCATCGTGGCCACGACGGCGCTGGCCGGCATCGTGCAGGCCCTGACCGACACCCCCGCCAGCGGCGGCGACCCGACCTCCAAGGGCTGGAACCTGAACGTCCCGTCGTGGCCCGACAGCCTCGTGCAGAAGCCCGACTTCTCGCTGCTGGGCGAGTTCTCGCTGTTCGGCTCGTTCGAGCGCGTGGGCGTCGTGACGGCCGCGCTGCTGGTGTTCACCCTGCTGCTGGCCGACTTCTTCGACACCATGGGCACGATGACGGCGATCGGCGCCGAGGCCGACCTCAACGATGCCGACGGTTCGCCCGAGGGTGCGCAGCGCATCCTCGTCGTCGACTCCATCGCCGCGATGGCCGGCGGTGCCGCAGGCGTCTCGTCCAACACGTCGTACATCGAGTCGGCCTCGGGCGTCGGCGACGGCGCGCGCACGGGCCTGGCGTCGGTCGTCACCGGCGTGCTGTTCCTGCTGTCGACGTTCTTCGCGCCGCTCGTCGAGCACATTCCCAGCGAGGCGGCGGTGCCGGCCCTCGTGCTCGTCGGCTTCTTGATGATGAGCCAGGTCAAGGGCATCGACTGGGACGACGTCGAGATCGCGATCCCGGCGTTCCTGACGATCGCGCTCATGCCGTTCACCTACTCGATCACCGCAGGGATCGGGGCGGGCTTCATCGCCTACGTCGTGATCAAGGTCGTCAAGGGCAGGATCGCCGCCATCCACCCGCTGATGTGGGTCATCGGGGTCCTGTTCGTGATCTACTTCGCGATCGACCCGATCTCCCGCTGGATCAGCTGACACGCGTCGGTTAGCGTGCGCTCATGCTGATCGCACTGGGAGACAAGACGCCGCAGGTCGCCGAGACGGCCTGGATCGCACCGACGGCGGTGCTGGCCGGATCGGTACGCATCGGCGAGGGGGCCAGCGTCTGGTACGGCGCCGTGCTGCGGGCCGACAACGAACCGATCACGATCGGTGCGCGCTCCAACGTCCAGGACAACTGCGCCTTCCACGTCGACCAGGGCAAGCCCGTGGTGCTCGGCGAGGGCGTCTCGGTCGGCCACGGTGCGGTGGTGCACGGCGCCACGATCGGCGACCACGTGCTGGTCGGCATGAGCGCGACCGTCATGAACGGCGCGGTCATCGGCGACGAGGTGCTGATCGCCGCCGGCGCGCTGGTCACCGAGGGCATGGTCGTGCCGCCGCGGTCGCTCGTCGCGGGCGTGCCCGCGAAGGTGCGCCGCGAGCTGTCGGACGACGAGGTGGCCGGGCTGCGCCGCAACGCCGAGATCTACGAGGGCCACCGCGAGCTGCACCGGGGCGGCGAGATCCAGGAGCGCTAGCGACTGGCATCGAGGCGCGCCAGCGCAGCGTGAGCGTCTCGCGGCGAAGCCGCCGGCCTGCGAGGCGTGGTGAGCGATCAGGATCGAGCGGAGCGATCCCCACCGCTTCAGGTCAGAGGTGGTCGACGACCCAGTCGATCGACCGGGTCAGGCGCGTGACGTCGTCGGGCTCGACCGCCGGGAACATCGCGACGCGCAGCTGGTTGCGGCCCAGGCCGCGGTAGCTGTCGACGTCGACGATGCCGTTGGCCCGCAGCGCCGCGGTGACGTCGGCCTGGTCGACGCCGGCGAGGTCGATCGTGCCGACCACGAGCGACCGCTCGGCCGGTGCCGTCACGAACGGCGAGGCGTACGACGACGCCTCCGCCCACTCGTAGAGGCGGCGCGACGAGTCGGCCGTGCGCCCGACCGCCCAGTCGAGCCCGCCCTGGTCGAGCAGCCACTGCGTCTGCTGCTGCATCAGGAACAAGGTCGCCAGGGCCGGCGTGTTGTACGTCTGGTCCTTGAGCGAGTTGTCGATCGCGACGGGCAGGTCGAGGAAGCCGGGGATGTGGCGTCCGCCGGCCTTGATGCGCCGCGCCCGCTCGATCGCGGCCGGCGACATCAGCGCGATCCAGAGCCCTCCGTCGGAGGCGAAGCCCTTCTGCGGCGCGAAGTAGTAGACGTCCGTCTCGGAGACGTCGACCGGCAGCCCGGCCGCGCCGGACGTCGCGTCGACCAGCACCAGCGCACCCTCGTCGATGTCCCACGGCCGTGCCACGGGGGTCATGACACCGGTGGACGTCTCGTTGTGCGCCCAGGCGTAGACGTCGACGCCCGCCGAGGCGTGGGGCAGAGGATGCGTGGAGGGATCGGTCTCGAGGATCTCCGGCTCGGCCAGGAAGGGTGCCTGCTGCACCGCCGTGGCGAACTTGCGGGTGAACTCGCCGTGCACGAGGTGCTGCGACCGGCGCTCGACCAGCCCGAACGTCGCGGCGTCGAAGAAGGCGTGCGAGCCGCCGACGCCGAGCACGACCTCGTAGCCGTCGGGCAGCGAGAAGAGCTCGGCCAACCCGCGGCGCAGGCTGCCGACGAGGTTCTTGACGGGCGCCTGCCGGTGCGACGTGCCCAGCAGCGAGTCGCCCGACGCAGCCAGCGCGGCCAGCGCCTCGGGCCTGATCTTGGACGGGCCGGAGCCGAACCGTCCGTCGCGGGGGAGGAGCTCGGCGGGGATCTTCACCTCGCCATCATCTCAGGACGTCCGCACCGTACGGTTGACGGCGTGTGGACATGGGTGGACGGCGCCGAGGACATCGTGGCCGAGCACGGCTTCGCCGTGGGCGACGTCGTGGCGTGGGGCGTGCTGACGACCGACTTCGACGACCTCCTGCCGCAGCTGCCGGCCGATGTCGACGTGGCGATCACGAGCGCGGTCGACGACGACGGCGACGACGAGGTCGCGGGCACCGTCGTGCGCATCGTGATGCTGACGGGCCGCCGCCGCACGGCCGCCAGCGAGATCACGGCGACGCCGGCCGAGCACGTCCAGGTGCTCGACATGGCCGGCTTCCTGGTCGAGCTCGAGCCCGACGCGTAACCCGATCGTCACATTCGTCACATTGGGTGGCCGAGGTCACAGGGTGTTCGTACGATGCCCCCTATGGCATCCGACCCCTTGGCGAGCTCCGCGAACCCCGTGACGGTCGAGGTCCCCCTGTCCGAGGGACTCGAGCACACCCCGGGGGAGTGGGAGAAGGCCACCGCCGCCGTGCTGCGCAAGTCGCGGCGGCTGGCCGACGACGCCGACGACAGCCAGGTCTGGGCCGAGCTCGCGACCACGACGCTCGACGGCATCTCGATCACACCGCTGGGCACGCCGTCGCTGACCACCGGCCTCGACGACGGCGGCCTGCCGGGCCAGGCGCCCTTCACGCGCGGCGCCACCGCCACCCGCGAGCTCGACGGGTGGGACGTCCGCGCCTGGTACACCGACCCCGACGCCGAGCGCACGGCCCGCGACGTCGTCACCGACCTCGAGAACGGCGTCAACTCGCTGTGGATCTCGGCCGGCTCCGGCGGGGTGCCGATCGATGCGCTGGCCACGGTGCTCGAGCCGGTGTTCGTCGACCTCGCCGCGGTCACCCTCGACGCGCCGTTCGAGCCGTTGGAGGCCGCGCGCGCGCTGGCCGCGGTCATCGCCGACAAGGGCGTCGACGCAGCCCCGGGCACGAGCTTCGGTGCCGACCCGATCGGCGCGGCGTTCCGCCGCAGGGGCGCCGTCGACTTCGACGCGACGGTCGAGATCGCCCGGCTGGCCCATCCGCTGGGCGTCCGCGCCCTGACGGTCGACGCCACCGCGGCCCACGACGCCGGCGCCTCGGACGTCCAGGAGCTGGCCTACTCGCTCGCGACCGGCGCGCAGTACCTGCGCGTGCTCGCCGAGGCCGGGTTCACCGTCGAGGAGGCCGCCGGGCTGATCGACTTCCGGTACGCCGCGACCGACGAGCAGTTCCCGACGATCGCCAAGCTCCGTGCTGCCCGCCGGCTCTGGAACCGCGTGGTCGAGCTGAGCGGCGTCACGACGTCGGCCGCCGCGCAGCTGCAGCACGCCGTCACGTCGCGACCGATGATGTCGCGCTACGACCCGTACGTGAACATGCTCCGCACCACCGTGGCCGCGTTCGCCGCGGGTGTGGGCGGGGCGTCGGCCGTCACGGTGCTGCCGTTCGACGAGCCGCTCGGCCTGCCCGAGCCGTTCAGCAGGCGCATCGCCCGCAACACCTCGAGCCTGCTGATCAGCGAGGCGCACGTCGCGGCGGTCACCGACCCCGCCGGCGGGTCGCACGCCGTCGAGAAGCTCACCGACGACCTCGCGCGGGCGGCCTGGACGCTCTTCGGCGAGATCGACGCGGCCGGCAGCCTCGAGGCCGCTCTCGACCTCCTCCGCGGACGCATCGAGGCGACGGTGTCGGACCGGGCGCTCGCCGTGGCCCGTCGCACGCGCCCCGTCACGGGCGTGTCGGAGTTCCCCCAGCTGCACGAGACGCTGCCCGAGCGGCGTCCGTACGACCGCCCGCTCGAGGTGCACCGCTACGCAGGCGAGTTCGAGGCGCTGCGCGACGAGCCCGCCTCCGCCCCTGTGTTCCTGGCCTCGATGGGCACCATCGCGGCGTTCACGGCGCGGGCGACCTTCGCCGCCAACCTGCTGGCTGCCGGCGGCATCGACACCGTCGTGGCCGGCCCGTCCGAGGGCGTCGACGACGTGGTCACGGCCTACGAGGCCGCCGACCGTCCGGCCGTGGTGTGCCTCGTCGGCAACGACAAGGCCTACGAGGCGTGGGGGGCCGACCTCGTCGAGGCCCTGCGCGGCGCGGGTGCCACCCACGTCGTCCTGGCCGGCAAGGCGGCGGTCGGCGCCGACACGACCATCGCGATGGGGGTCGACGCACTGGCCTTCCTCCGCTCGATCCGAGAGGTGCTCGCATGAGCGACCAGCAGCGAACGAATCATGAGGCAGCTGTCATGACGCCGCCTTCGTACCGTTGCTCTTCCAGGAAGGTGACGTCATGACCGTCCCCAGCAGCTTCCAGGGCCTGCCGCTCGACCCCGAGCAGCCGTACGAGCCCGATCCCGAGACCTATGCTCGCGCGACCGACGGTGCTGAGCCGTGGGCCTCGCCCGAGGGCATCGACGTCGAGGGGCTCTACACGCCCGCCGACCTCGAGGGGCTCGACGGGCTCGACACCTACCCGGGTCTCACGCCGTTCCTGCGCGGCCCGTACCCCGCGATGTACACGACGCAGCCGTGGACGATCCGCCAGTACGCGGGCTTCTCGACCGCCGAGGAGTCCAATGCCTTCTACCGCCGCAACCTCGCGGCCGGCCAGAAGGGCCTCTCGGTCGCCTTCGACCTCGCGACGCACCGCGGCTACGACTCCGACAACCCGCGGGTCGTCGGCGACGTCGGCATGGCGGGCGTCGCGATCGACTCGATCTACGACACGCGCAAGCTGTTCGAGGGCATCCCGCTCGACGAGATGAGCGTCTCGATGACGATGAACGGCGCCGTGCTGCCGGTGCTGGCGCTCTACATCGTCGCGGCCGAGGAGCAGGGAGTCCCTCCCGAGAAGCTGTCGGGGACCATCCAGAACGACATCCTCAAGGAGTTCATGGTCCGCAACACCTACATCTACCCGCCGGCGCCGTCGATGCGGATCATCTCCGACATCTTCGCGTACACGGCGCAGAAGATGCCGCGGTTCAACTCGATCTCGATCTCGGGCTACCACATCCAGGAGGCCGGGGCCACGAACGACCTCGAGCTCGCCTACACGCTGGCCGACGGCGTCGAGTACCTGCGCGCGGGCCTTGACGTCGGCCTCGACATCGACGCCTTCGCGCCGCGCCTGAGCTTCTTCTGGGCGATCGGCATGAACTTCTACATGGAGGTCGCCAAGCTGCGCGCGGCTCGCGCCCTCTGGGCCCAGCTCGTCGCCGACTTCGATCCCAAGAACCCCAAGAGCCTGAGCCTGCGCACGCACAGCCAGACGTCCGGCTGGTCGCTGACGGCGCAGGACGTGTTCAACAACGTCGGCCGCACCGCGATCGAGGCGATGGCCGCCACCCAGGGTCACACGCAGTCGCTGCACACCAACGCGCTCGACGAGGCCATCGCCCTGCCGACCGACTTCAGCGCCCGCATCGCTCGCAACACGCAGCTGCTGCTGCAGCAGGAGTCGGGCACGACCGACATCATCGACCCGTGGGGCGGCTCGTACTACGTCGAGCGCCTGACCCACGACCTCGCCAACCGCGCCTGGGCCCACATCCAGGAGGTCGAGAAGGCCGGCGGCATGTCGAAGGCCATCGAGGCCGGCATCCCCAAGATGCGCATCGAGGAGGCCGCGGCGCGCACGCAGGCCCGCATCGACGCCGGCACGCAGGCCGTCATCGGCGTCAACACGTACCGCCTGGCCGACGAGGACCCCCTCGACGTGCTCAAGGTCGACAACAAGGCGGTGTACGCCTCGCAGATCGCCAAGCTCGAGCGGCTGCGCGCCGAGCGCGACCAGGGCGAGGTCGATGCCGCGCTCGAGGCGCTCACCCGCAGCGCCGCCAAGGGCTCGGCCAGTGACGGGTCGCTCGACGAGAACCTTCTGCACCTGGCGGTCAACGCCGCGCGCGCCAAGGCGACCGTCGGGGAGATCTCCGACGCCCTCGAGAAGGTCTACGGGCGCCACCAGGCCGTCATCCGTACGATCTCAGGTGTGTACCGCACCGAGGCCGGCCAGGCAGGCAACGTCGCCCAGGTCATCGAGGCCACCGAGGAGTTCGAGAAGGCCGAGGGGCGTCGTCCTCGCATCCTCGTGGCCAAGATGGGCCAGGACGGGCACGACCGCGGCCAGAAGGTCATCGTGACGGCCTTCGCCGACATGGGCTTCGACGTCGACGTCGGCCCGCTGTTCTCGACGCCCGAGGAGGTCGCGCAGCAGGCGATCGACGCCGACGTGCACATCGTGGGCGTCTCGTCGCTCGCGGCCGGGCACCTGACGCTGCTCCCGGCGCTCAAGCAGTCGCTGGCCGATCTCGGACGTCCCGACATCATGATCGTCATCGGCGGCGTCATCCCGCCCGACGACGTCCCGACGCTGCTCGAGATGGGTGCCGCCGCGGTGTTCCCGCCCGGCACCGTCATCGCCGACTCGGCGCTCGACCTGCTCGACAAGCTGCGCAGCGCTCTCGCCTGATGGTCGATGTCTCGGAGCTTGCCGACGACCTGCGCGTCGGCAAGCGTGCCTCGATCTCACGGGCCATCACGCTCGTCGAGTCACGCCGTGACGACCACCGGGCCGAGGCGCGCGAGCTGCTGGGGCTGCTGCAGGAGTCCGTGGGCGGAGCCATCCGGGTCGGCATCTCGGGGGTGCCGGGCGTCGGCAAGTCGACGTTCATCGAGGCGCTCGGCACGCACCTGATCGACGAGGGGCACCGCGTCGGGGTGCTGGCGGTCGACCCGTCGAGCGTCCGCACCGGCGGGTCGGTGCTGGGCGACAAGACCCGCATGCCGCGCCTGGCGGTCAGCCCCGACGCCTTCATCCGGCCCTCGCCCAGCGCGGGCACGCTCGGCGGGGTCGCCCGGGCCACCAGCCAGGCCATGACGGTGCTCGAGGCGGCCGGCTTCGACGTCATCCTCGTCGAGACGGTCGGGGTCGGTCAGTCCGAGATCACGGTCGCCGGGATGGTCGACACGTTCGTGTTCCTCACCATCGCGCGCACCGGCGACCAGCTGCAGGGCATCAAGAAGGGCATCCTCGAGATCGCCGACGTCATCGCGGTCAACAAGGCCGACGGCGATCGCGCGCAGGAGGCCGAGGCGACCTCGAAGGACCTCGCCGGAGCCCTGCGCCTCGTGTACGCCGGCACCGCCGACTGGGTGCCGCCGGTGCTGACGTGCTCGGCGCTCGAGGGCACCGGCATCGACACGGTCTGGAACCGCGTCATCCGGCACCGCGAGCTCATGGGCGTCAAGGGCCTGCGCGAGAAGCGGGCCCAGCAGCAGCTCGACTTCACCTGGGCGCTGGTGCGCGACGAGCTCGACCAGCGGCTGCGCAACGACCCCGCGGTCGCGGCGGTGCGCGCCGACGTCCGCGAGGCCGTGCTCTCGGGCGAGATGCCCGCCGCGACCGCCGCCGACCGGATCCTCGAGGCCTACGACTCCTGACGAGCCGGTGTCACGAGGCCGCCCTCAGGAGGTCTGCGGCTGGGCGGCCGCCAACGCGTCGCGCATGCCGTCGGCGGTCAGACGCGGGCCGTAGCCGGGAGTGTCGGGCTGGATGCGCCAGCTCTCGGCCAGCGTCCCGAGGTCGACGACGTCGAAGCCGAGCTCGTCGATCAGCGACGCCACGGTGGCCTTGGCACCCTCGTCGTCGCCGGCGATCGCCAGTGCCCGCCGGTCGTCGGTGCCCGGCTCCTGCGCGTGGTCGGTGATGTCGGCGAACGCGATGTGGTTGAACGCCTTGACGACGTGCGAGCCCGGCAGGCGGTCCTGGAGCAGCTGCGAGCTGGTGGTGGAGCCGTCGTCGAGGGCGGCGACGTGGCCGTCGCGCTGCGGGTAGTAGTTGTTGGTGTCGATGACGACCTTGCCGTCGAGCGGCTCGACGGGGACGGTCCCGATCGCCTTGAGCGGGATCGTCACGACGACGATGTCGCCGGCCGCCGCGGCCTCGGCCGGGGTCGCCGCGCGAGCCCGCGGTCCGAGCTCGGCGACGAGGTCGCCGAGGGTCTCGGGGCCGCGCGAGTTGCTGAGCACGACGTCGTGGCCGTGAGCCGTCGCCGCCCGTGCGATCTGTGAGCCGATGTGGCCTGAGCCGATGAGTCCGATGGTGGTCATGCCCTGGTCAACGCCGGCGCGCTCAGGCCCATTCCTGCTGAGTTGTGCCGGGCGCTCGTGGCCGTGACAGGATCGTCCGGTGAAGCGATCCGTGACGTCCCATCTCGAGCTGTACCTGCACGGAGAGGCCGACCTGATCCTGTCGGTCGCGGTGGCCGAGGGGGCCGATGCCCACGAGTCGCTCACGATCACGTCCAACGGTGCGCCGATCGAGGCCCACGAGGTCGCGGGCCGGCACGGCACGCGGCTGCACCGCCTGCTCGGCCCGCCCGGGCCGATGGTCATCGACTACTCGGCCGACGTCGTGGGCCTGGCTGATCCCATCGGCACCGAGGAGCTCGACATCATCGAGTACCGGCGCCCGAGTCGCTACTGCGAGTCCGACACGCTGTTCCCGACCGCCCAGTCCGAGTTCGCGGGCATCGAGGGCAAGGACCTGCTCGACGCCGTCAGCTCGTGGGTCGGCGACCGGCTGTCGTACGTGGCCGGCGCGAGCCAGCCGACCGACGGCGCGGTCGCCACCCTGCTGGCCCGGGCTGGGGTGTGCCGCGACTACGCGCACCTCGTGGTCGCCCTGCTCCGCGCGCTCGACGTCCCGGCCCGCCTGGCCTCGGTCTACGCCCCCGGCCTGTTCCCGATGGACTTCCACGCCGTCGCCGAGGCGCACGTCGACGGCGCCTGGCACGTCGTCGACGCCACGGTGCTGGCGCCCCGCAGCTCGCTGGTGCGCATCGCCACGGGTCAGGACGCCTCCGAGACGGCGTTCCTGTCGCAGCACGGGGCTCCGGTCGACCTGCGCTGGATGGCCGTCACGGCCGTCGTCGACGAGCTGCCGACCGACGACCTGACCCAGCTGGTCGCGCTGAGGTAGCTCTCTGGACGGCCGATCCGAGAGGACTATGTGGTCGTAGTCCTAAATAACTACTCGGCGCGCCAAAGTCAAGACTGCACTTGTCGGAGATAGTTCGGTACGTTCGTCTCAGAGGCATCGACGCGAAGGCGTCGTGGGGCCGGGCATCTCGGGGGGATGGCCGGCCCCCTCTTGTGTCTCCGGACGACGTGCGGCGCGGGCTGGCGGCTCGAACGGCCCACCCTGGTCCAGCCGGCTCAGCGCTCGGCGGGCCGCCCGTACGCGACGCGGCCGCGGCTGATCGTCCAGCCGCTGATCCGCCAGCCGTCGCCTCCGGCGCCGTCCAGCACGAACGTCGCGCGCGTGGGGACCGTCAGCACCGCGTCGCGGCGGGCCGTCGTCGACCAGACCGGTAACGAGGCCGATGCGGTGAGCCGGGCCTCGATGCGCGGTGGGGTGGTCGACCGGTCGAGACCGATCGCGACGGTCGACCACGTCGGGTCGGTCCACACGGCCCGGCCGGCGTAGCCACGGGCGCTGAAGGCCGGGCCGTAGAAGACGTGGCCGTTGCCGGCCGAGGCGTGAGCGGCGCCGCGCGGGGTGTCGCGGGCGGCGAACAGCACCAGGCCGAGCTGCTCGCCGGCGTGCCGGGAGTCCGGGTCGGCCACGAAGCGGGTGATGCGCGGGCGGTAGACGTCCGCCACCGTGCGCGGGTCGAGCGCGGGCACGACGGAGTCGAAGTCGTCGGGCGCGTACGTGCGCCGCGGCAGCGACAGCCGCGAGTAGCGGTGCTCGAAAGCGAACCGCACGGCGGCGCAGGCCGCGGCGTCGACCGCCTCGCGACCGACGGCTGCGATCGCCTCGGACGCTCCCGAGGTCGTGATTGCGCGGCACCAGTCGATCGTGCCGTCGGCGCCCACGACGCCGCGCGGCGCACCCGGCCAGGTGCCGCGTGCCGAGTCAGGTGCGAGGTCGGGGCCCCGTGCGGGTGGGGTGGAGGCCGACGTGGCGGGCGAGGTCGAGGCGGGGGCGGCGGACGGCCCGGCTGCGGTCGGCGCGGAGCGACGGTCGGACGAGCCGACCGACCCGTCGGGCGAGGCCAGCCCGAGGGCGACGCTGCCGAGCGCGACGGCGGCGACCGCACCGACCACCAGTCTCGACGCCCGCGACCTCACGGCGATCAGCATAGGCGAGCAGGCGGGGTGTGACGGGTCGTGGCGGGTCCCACCGTGCGGGCACCGATTGCGTAGTCTTCGGGGTGCCCGGCACCGAGGAGGAGCATGTCGCCGTCGCCCAAGAGCCGCCTGCGCGGCGTCGCGCGCAAGGCACGTGAGGTCGTCGCGACGGACGACGGCGCCGACGGCGGACTCGACGTCCGACGCGTGCTGGCCTCGGGCCTGTTCGACCCCTGGTACTACGCCCTGCAGACCCGCGTGGAGCAGGAGCCCGCAGCAGCCCTCGAGCACTACGTGCGGCACGGCGCCGCGGCCGGGATGCTGCCCAACCCGCTGACCGACGTCGATGCCACGGGCCTGACCCACGACCAGGTCGTCGCCGCGGTGCTCGACGGCTCGGCCCGCGCCTGGCCCTCCCGCGAGATCCTCGACGATCTCGAGCTCGTCGCGCTCGCCCCCGCGGCGGCCGACCACCCGGGCGGGCCGGTGGGCTTCTACCTGCAGCACGCGCGCGCAGGGGCTCCGGTGCCGCAGCTGGGCAAGTGGACGTGGAAGCGGTTCGTGCACCTGCGCACCCAGCAGTCGGCCGCAGTGGCGACGATCCTCGCGGCGGCCGTGCTCGACCGCGCCTACTACGAGGCCCAGGCCGGCCGCACCTTCGTCGACGACCGGTCCGCCGTCTGGCACTTCCTCGAGACGGGGGAGTCGCAGGCGCTGACGCTGTCGCCGCTGTACGAGCGGGCCTGGTACCGCAGCAAGGCCGGCGTCCGCATGCCGATGACGTTCGTGCACCTGCTGCGCACCGGGCAGGTCGAGGGGGTGGCCGGCCCGCACTTCGACGGAGCGACGTACCTCGCGCTGGTCCCGCAGGCGGCCGAGCACCCCGGCGGGCCGCTGGGCCACTTCCTCGAGCACGCCGACGCCCGCACGCAGACGGTCCCCGAGCCGGGCTCCGGCATCGAGCCCACGACATGGGGCGATCTCCGCGAGCGGCTCCTGGGCACCGCGGTCGAGACCGGACGGCAACAGGCACTGCTGCGTCCGCCGCCGACCACCGTGGCCCGGTGGTCCCTCGCGTCGGCACGCCCGCCGGCCCCCGGTGACGACGCCGGGGCAGTCGCGATCGTCGCCGACGCGGCCGAGTGGGGTCGCGGGCTGCCCGACACCCTGGCCACCGTGCTGGCCCAGGAGCACGTGCCGTGGACCCTGCGCGTCGCCGTCGCGGCCGACGTCCTCGACGGCTCGGCGCTGCACGACCTGGCTGGCGACCCGCGTGTCGTGCTGGTCCCGACCCGCGAGACGACGTGGGCCGGACGGGCCGGCGCGGTGCTCGCGACCGTCGACGAGCCCTGGACGATCGCCTGGCAGGCCAGCGAGTCGTGGTCGCCCGGGCTGCTCGGAGGTCTGCTGGCGCAGGCGCAGCCAGGCGTCCTCACGCACGCCGCCGCCGTCGACGAGGACGCCGGGCGCTGGTGGACGGAGCTGCCGGCGCGCGACTCCCTGCTCTGGGACGCTCCGCGCCCGCTGAGCGGCGTGCTGGCGCCGACCGACGACCTGCGCCGGGTCGGTGTCCGCTCCGAGGCCGACGACCGTTGGGACTGGGACGTCCTGCTGCGCCACGACCTCGCGACCCGCTTCGTCCCCTTCGTGGGGGTGCGCGGAAGCCGTCTGGGGCAGCGTCCGCTCGCGCCAGGACGCGCCAGCACGCACGAGCACGCGGCGCGTGCCGCCGACCTCGTCGACTGGGAGGGTGTCCGCGGCGAGGTGGGCCGTCGTGTCCGCGACCGGGTCTCGGTGCTGGTGGTGTCGCACGGCGACCGGCACCGCACGCGGCGTGCGGTCGACCGGGTGCTCGAGCACGCCGACCGCGACGTCGAGGTGGTCGTGGTCGACAACGGCTCCGCGCGCGAGGTGTCGTCCGTCCTCGCGTCGTGCTTCGCCTCCGACGCCCGGGTCTCGGTGCTGCGGATCGCCTCATCGGTCAACGAGTCGTCGGTGCTCGGCAGGGCCTTCGCCGCCTCGACGGGCGAGGTGGTCGTGATGGTCGGCCACGACACCGAGGTGCACGAGGGGTGGCTCGCCCCGCTCGTCGAGGCGGTGGGGGCGGACGACGTGCTGGCCGCCCAGCCGCTGCTGCTGACGGCCGACGACACGATCAGGTCGGCCGGCTGGATGTCGGCGGGCCCGCAGGTCGTGCCCGTGCCGCTGCTGGCCTCGCACCCGGTCGTCGACCTGCCCGAACCCATGCCGGCGCCCGACGCCGTCAGCGCCGCCGGCCTGGCGGTCCGGGCCGAGGTGCTGGCCTCGGTCGACGGTCTCGACCCGACGTTCGACGACCTGGCCGACGTCGACCTGTGCCTGCGGCTGGCCGACCGTCGGGCCGGCCGCTTCGCGACCGTCACGGCCTCGCGGATCAGCCGGCGGGCCCGGTCACCGCTGGGTGAGGCGTCCGAGCCCGACCAGCTGAGGCTGCTCGACCGGTGGGGCGGACGTCTGCCGGCCGTCCGGCCCGACGCCTGGCAGCGCACGGGGCTGACGCTGGCCGGCTTCGCGCCGGGGCCGGGCCTGCCCGAGAGCCGTCGCCGCACCACGTCGGCCCCCGTGCTGGCGCGGCCCGCGCGGCTCGTCGAGGACGGTCCCGCGGCCGGCCTGCCGCGCCTGCGGTGGGCGGTCAAGATCGCGGCGCAGGGCGGCCCCCACGGAGACGTCTGGGGCGACACCTACTTTGCCGACGACCTCGTGCGCAGCCTGCGTGCGTGGGGCCAGGAGGCCTTCGTCGACCGTCGTGGTGCGCACCAGCGACCCGGCGTCGACCACCTCGACGACGTCACGCTGACCCTGCGAGGACGCTGGCCGGCGGTGGCGCAGCCGGGCGCGACCAACGTCCTGTGGGTCATCAGCCACCCCGACGAGGTGCCGGTCGACGAGCTGCGTCAGGGCTTCGACCTGGTCTACTCGGCGGGCCGCGCCTGGGCCGACCAGGCGTCCGCCGAGACCGGGCGCGAGGTGCGCACGCTGCTGCAGGCCACCGATGCCGGACGTTTCACCCCCGAGGGCGAGGCCATGCCCGGCGTCGGAACGCTGTTCGTCGGCCGCACGCGCAAGGTCATGCGTCCCGTGGTCGGCGACGCCGCGGCCGCGGGCGCCGACCTGACGGTCTTCGGCGACGGGTGGGAGCAGTTCATCGACCCCACCCACGTGGCGGCCGACCACCTCGACAACGAGCGCGTGCCGGCGGCGTACCGCGGTGCCCGCATCGTCCTCAACGACCACTGGCCCGACATGGCGCGCCTGGGGTTCTATTCCAACCGGCTCTTCGACGCCGTGGCCGCCGGTGCGCGGGTCGTCAGCGACCGGGCCGACGGGCTCGAGGACGTCCTCGGTCCGTCGGCACGCACGTACGGCTCGCTCGACGAGCTGCGGGCACTCCTCGACCCCGGGTCGTCGTTGTGGCCGGGTGCCGACGTGCTGGCGTCCAACGCGGCCCGGGTCGCGGCCCAGCACTCTTTCGACGCACGGGCCAGGGTGCTGCTGGCCGACGTGCTCGACGCACGCGGCGTCACGCACGATCTCTGAGGTGCGCGGAGGAGTACGCAGACAGATCTGGGTTCGTCCGCGCCGGCGCGGACGAACCCAGATCTGTGGGTCAAGCGTGGACGGTCAGGCGTTGGCCCACTCGGGGTTCCAGCCCTCGACCTCGTCGGCGCCGCGCGAGGCGGGGCCGGTGTAGATCGCGGACGGGCGGATGAGGCGTCCGGTGCGCTTCTGCTCGAGGATGTGCGCGCTCCAGCCGGCCGTGCGGGCCGACGTGAACATCGCGGTGAACATGTGCGGCGGGATCTCGGCGTAGTCGAGCACGATCGCGGCCCAGAACTCGACGTTGGTCTCGAGCACACGGTCGGGGCGACGCTCCTTGAGCTCCTTGAGCGCGGCCTCCTCGAGCGCGATGGCGACCTCGGCGCGGGGGGCGTTGAGCTCCTTGGCCGTGCGACGCAGCGTGCGGGCGCGGGGGTCCTGCGCACGGTAGACGCGGTGGCCGAAGCCCATCAGACGCTCGCCGGAGTCGAGCAGGCCCTTGACGTACTTGGTGGCGTCGCCGGACTTCTCGACCTCCTCGATCATGGTCAGCACACGGGCCGGGGCCCCGCCGTGCAGGGGGCCCGACATCGCGCCCACGGCGCCCGAGAGTGCGGCGGCCGCATCGGCGCCGGTGGAGGCGATGACGCGGGCCGTGAACGTCGAGGCGTTCATGCCGTGCTCGGCCGCCGAGACCCAGTAGGCGTCGATCGCCTTGGCGTGGTCGGGGTTGACCTCGCCGCGCCAGCGGGTGAGGAAGCGCTCGGTGATCGTGCCGGCCTTGTCGACCTCGCTCTGCGGCACGAACGGCTGCCCGACGCCGCGCGCAGCCTGGGCGACGTACGACAGCACCATGACAGCGGCGCGGGCGAGGTCGTCGCGGGCCTGCACGTCGTCGATGTCGTACAGCTGCTTCATGCCCCACGCGGGCGCGGTCAGCGCGATCGCGCTCTGCACGTCGGCGCGGATGTCGCCGGAGTGGACGGGGATCGGGAACGGCTCGGCGGGCGGGAGGCCGGGCTCGTACGTCCCGTCGACCAACAGGCCCCAGATCTTCTCGAAGGGGACGCGGCCGACGAGGTCGTCGATGTCGACGCCGCGATAGCGAAGTGCGGACCCTTCCTTGTCGGGTTCGGCGATCTCGCTCTCGAACGCGATGACGCCCTCTAGTCCGTGGTGCACTTCAGTCATGCCTCGCATTCTGCCCTGCGCCGATACGGTGGGCACATGGAGACCCCCGATCTGGCACGGATGAGGTCGGAGTACGCCCGCGACGGGCTCGACGAGTCGGCCGCTGGCGACGATCCCGTGGACCTGTTCACGCGCTGGCTCGACGACGCCGTCGCCGCGGGGGTGCACGAGCCCAACGCGATGGCGCTGGCCACCGCGACGCCCGACGGACGCCCGTCGTCGCGCATCGTGCTGCTCAAGGGCTTCGACGCGTCGGGGCTGGTCTTCTTCACCGGCTACGGCTCCCGCAAGGGCCGCGAGCTCGCCGCCAACCCGTTCGCTGCCGCCACGATGCTGTGGCACCCGTTGCAGCGCCAGGTACGCGTCGAGGGCGCGGTCAGCCAGGTGCCCGCCGCCGCGTCGGACGCCTACTTCGCCTCGCGGCCGCGCGGCTCGCAGATCGGGGCGGTCGCGTCGCCGCAGTCACAGGCCATCGACGACCGCGCCGTGCTCGAGCAGCGCGTGGCCCAGGTCGAGCAGCAGTTCGCCGGCCACGACGTCGAGCGTCCGGCCGAGTGGGGCGGCTACCGGATCGCACTCGACTCGATCGAGTTCTGGCAGGGGCGCGTCGGCCGGCTGCACGACCGGCTGCGCTTCGTGCGCTCCCCCGACGACACGTGGGCGCGGGAGCGGCTCGCGCCCTGAACCGCTCGGAGCGGTGTGGGGTCAGTCGAGGGCGCTGTGACGCGGACGAGGGGCCAGGTCCTTGCCCGCGCCGTACGTCTCGGTGCTGACGCCGGTGACGTCGGACCGATCGCGTCCCTCGGCCTCGAAGACGTCGCGCGCGATGTCGGCCCAGGTCTTGACGGGGCCGCCGCCGGTGATGTGGTGGATGCCGAAGGGCGCGCCCGTGCGCACCAGGTCGACGATGCCCGACGCCAGCTCGGCGGCGGTGGTGAGACGGCCGTGCTGGTCGTCGACGACCGTGGGGCTGACGCCGTCGCGGGCCAGCCGCTGCATCGTCGAGACGAAGTTGCCGCCGTCGCCGATGACCCAGCTGGTGCGGACGACGTAGTGCCGCGGGACGGTCGAGGTGACTGCCTCGCCGGCGGCCTTGGTCTGCCCGTAGACGCCGAGCGGCGACACGGCCTCGTCGGTCGTGTGCGACTCGGCGGTGCCGTCGAAGACGTAGTCGGACGAGACGTTGACCAGGGTCAGGCCGTGCTCGATCGCGATGCGCGCCATCGTCGCGACGGCCGTGACGTTGACGGCCCACGCCTGGCGGCGTCCGTCGGGGGTCTCGGCCGCGTCGACCGCGGTGTAGGCGGCGGCGTTGTAGATCGTGTCGACGTCCTGCCACGGCACGGTGTCGTACGCCGCGGGGTCGGTGAGGTCGAGGTTGGCGCGGGTCAGCGCCAGCGCGCCGGGCAGCAGCGCGCGCAGGGCTCGGCCCAGCTGGCCGTCAGCGCCCAGGATGACCGAGCGCCGCGGGGGGACCGGGACGACGTCGGCGAGGCGGGGATGCGCCTTGTCCTTGTCGGAGACCTCGCGCATCGGCAGCGGCCAGTCGATCGCAGCGGTCTCGTCGAGGAGGTTGACGTTGGTGTACTGCGCGTCGGCGCTCCAGTGTGCGTTGACGAGGTACGAGTAGGCGGTCCTGTCCTCGAGCGTCTGGTAGGAGTTCGCGACGCCGCGCGGTACGAACACCCCGACGCCCGGCTTGAGCTCGATCGTGAACGTCGCCCCGAACGAGTCGCCCTCGCGCAGGTCGACCCACGCGCCGAACGCCGTGCCCACGATGACGGAGACGAGCTTGTCCCACGGCTCGGCGTGGATGCCACGGGTCGCCCCGGCCGAGATGTTGTACGAGACGTTGTGCTGCACGGGCTGGAAGTCGGGCAGACCGGCGGCGACCATCTTCTGGCGCTGCCAGTTCTCCATGAACCAGCCGCGGTTGTCGCCGTGGACGGGGATCGTGACGACGAGCAGCCCGGGGATCGGGGTGGTGTCGACCTGCACGCTCACTGCCCCTGCGCCGCGTACTTGGACTCGGTGGCGGCCTTGGCCGGACGCCACCACGACTCGTGGTCGCGGTACCACTGGACGGTGTCGGCCAGCCCGGTCTCGAAGTCGCCGAACTGTGGCGTCCAGCCCAGCTCGGTGCGCAACTTGGACGAGTCGATCGCGTAGCGGCGGTCGTGCCCCGGACGGTCGGTGACGTGGTCGAAGTCGTCGGCGTCGCGGCCGAAGATGCCGAGCAGGGTCGTGACGACGTCGAGGTTGTTCTTCTCGCCGTCGGCGCCGATCAGGTACGTCTGGCCGATCTGGCCGGTGGTGAGGATCGTGAGGACGGCGCTGCTGTGGTCCTCGACGTGGATCCAGTCGCGGACGTTGAGACCGTCGCCGTAGAGGCGGGGACGCAGGCCGTCGATCAGCTGCGTGATCTGGCGCGGGATGAACTTCTCGACGTGCTGGTACGGGCCGTAGTTGTTGGAGCAGTTGCTGATCGTGGCGCGCACGCCGAACGAGCGCACCCAGGCGCGCACCAGCAGGTCGGAGCCGGCCTTGGTGGACGAGTACGGGCTGGACGGCTCGTAGGCCGTCGCCTCGGTGAACCGCGTCGGGTCGTCGAGCTCGAGGTCGCCGTACACCTCGTCGGTCGAGATGTGGTGGAACCGCACGTCGTGCTTGCGGACGGCCTCGAGCAGCGTGAACGTGCCGACCAGGTTGGTCTGCACGAACGGGCTGGGGTCGTCGAGGGAGTTGTCGTTGTGCGACTCGGCGGCGAAGTGCACCACCGCGTCGTGCGAGCCGACCAGCTCGTCGACGAGCTCGCTGTCGACGATGTCGCCGACGACGAGCCGGCAGCGGTCGGCGGGCAGGTCGGCGATGGACTCGCGGCTCGCCGCGTAGGTCATCTTGTCGAGGACCGTGACGGACACGTCCGTCGTGGAGACAAGATGACGCACGAAGTTGGATCCGATGAAGCCGGCACCGCCGGTGACGAGGACAGAACGCATACGTGCCAGCCTAGGGCAGGGGCACGCGTACCCGGACGCGCGAGGTGCTCGGGGGCTCTCTCGCCCTAGGATGGCCGCATGCGAGGAATCATTCTGGCCGGTGGAACCGGCTCCCGGCTGCATCCCGTGACCAAGGCCGTCAGCAAGCAGCTGATGCCCGTCTACGACAAGCCGATGATCTACTACCCGCTCTCGACCCTGATCCTCGCCGGGATCTCCGAGGTGCTGATCATCACGACGCCGCACGACGCCGAGCAGTTCGAGTGGCTGCTGGGCGACGGCTCGCAGTTCGGCATCACGATCACCTACGCGCAGCAGCCGAGCCCCGACGGCCTGGCACAGGCCTTCGTGATCGGTGCCGACCACATCGGCGACGACTCGGTGGCCCTGGTGCTGGGCGACAACATCTTCTACGGTGCCGGCCTCGGCACCCAGCTCGCGCGCTTCGAGGACGTCGACGGTGCCGTGATCTTCGGCTACCGCGTGAAGGATCCCTCGGCCTCGGGCGTCGTGGAGTTCGACGCCGAGGGCAAGGCCATCTCGCTGGAGGAGAAGCCCGAGGTGCCCAAGAGCCACTTCGCGGTGCCGGGCCTGTACTTCTACGGCAACGACGTGGTCGAGAAGTCGCGCACGCTCGAGCCCTCCGCCCGCGGCGAGCTCGAGATCACCGATCTCAACCGGCTCTACCTCGAGGAGGGACGCCTGCGCGTCGACGTCCTCGAGCGGGGCGTGGCCTGGCTCGACACAGGCACCTTCGACGGCCTGTCGGAGGCCGGCGACTTCATCCGCACGGTCCAGCACCGTCAGGGCCTGTCGATCGGCTGCCCCGAGGAGGCGGCGTGGCGCCAGGGCTTCCTGAGCGACGAGGGCCTGCGCGAGCAGGCGGCTGCCTACGCCAAGAGCGGTTACGGCGCCTACCTGCTGAGCCTGCTCGACGACTGACGGTCCGGGTTCACCCGACGTCCACCTCGGGGCAAGGTCCGGTACGCCTGCCCGGCGCACGCTGGGGGGCATGAACGGACTCGTGGTGTCGCTCATGATCGGTCTCGCCCTGGCGTTCGCGGAGTCGGGCCTGGGGCTCGGCATGGTGCTGCCCGGTGAGACCGCGGTGGTGCTCCTGGCGGCGACGATGGGCTCGGCCGCGCAGATGGTCGCCCTCGGCGTCGCGGTGACGGTGGGTGCGAGCCTGGGTGACCACGTCGGCTACCTGCTCGGTTGTCGCTACGGCGACGCGCTCGGTCAGACGCGGGCGGTGCGGCGGCTGGGACGTCAGCACTACGAACGGGCGACCGACCTGCTGCGCCGCCGTGGCGGCACCGCGGTGTTCATGACCCGCCTCGTGCCCGTGGTGCGCACCCTCACGCCGGCCGCCGCCGGTGCGTCCGGGCTCGAGTACCGCCGCTTCGTCGTCGCCTCGCTCACGGGCTCGGCGCTGTGGGCCACGGCCTACGTGGGCGGAGGGTCCGCGGTGGCGGCGATGGCCGCGGTCACCAACGACCTGCTCGGCCGTGCCTCGTGGCTTTTGCTCGTGCTGCTGGCGCTCGCCGTCGTGCCGGTGATGCTGGTGCGGACCGTCATCGGGGTCCGGCCGGCCGCGGCCGCACCCGACGTGGCGTCCCTCGAGCTGGCCACCGGCGTCATGCCGCGTCAGCCGACGCTGGGCCTGGCCGGCGAGCCGCGCTCAGCGGCCTGACGTCACAGGACGACGAGAGCGGTCACGACCGCCGGCAGCAGGCCGCACGCGAGCCACGGCGACACCGGCGGTCGGCGGTGGACGAGCCGGATGGCGGCCAGCGCGAGCACACCGAGCGCCGCCATGACGACCATCAGCAGGATCGCGTCGGACCGGCGGTCCTCGTCGACGATCGTGTGGCTCACGGCGGCGAGGGCGCCGAGCGGGAACGAGGCGACGGCCAGGATCAGGAACGAGACGACCCAGCGCTGGACCTGCTCGATGCTGAGCTCCCGGACGGACATGGGCCCAGTGTCGCGGTCGTGGCGACGACGTGCGCCGGCGGTGCCGGTCTCAGCCCGTGACGAGGACGTCGCCGGGCGCGACCTCGTGGCCCGCGCCGCAGCGCACCTCGACCGCGATCTCGGCGCCGCACCCGTCGTGCGTCGCGACGGGGCTCCAGTCGCGCGGCGCGTGCTTGCTGCCCCACGCGGCCAGCCCGATCAGCACCGGCACCAGGTCGGTGCCGCTGTCGGTGAGGACGTACTCGTGGCGCGTGCGCTGGCCGGCCTCGCGGTAGGGCCGGCGCTCCAGCAGCCCCGCCGTCACCAGCTCGCGCAGCCGCGCGGACGTGATGGCGTCGCTGAGGCCCACACGGGTCGCGAAGTCGTCGAAGCGGGTCGTGCCGTACCAGGCCTCGCGCAGCAGCAACATCGCCGAGCGTGTGCCGACGACCTGCATCGTGCGGTCGATGGGACACAGGTCCCCCGGAGCGCGGCGGTCGGGGCGGGCGAGTCTTCCGGCGACGTGAGCGGGCATCGTCTGATGATACGCGACTGGCTAGGCAAAACCATAGTCAGCCAGTAAGGTGTCTGGCTATGCCAAGCTCAAGTCAGCGGACGCGCCTGATCGTCCTCGCGACCATCGGTGCCGCCTTCATGTCCAGCCTCGACCTCTTCGTCGTCAACGTGGCCTTCGACGACATCGGTCGAGACCTGCGCGTGGGATCGGTCGGCGGCCCGACACCGGCCGACCTCAGCTGGGTGCTCAGTGCCTACGCCGTGACGTTCGCGGCGCTGCTGGTGCCGTTCGGACGGCTGGCCGACCGCTACGGCCGCAAGCGCATGTTCGTCGGCGGCCTGACGCTCTTCGTCGCGGCCAGCGTGGCGTGCGCACTCAGCGCCGGGGTGTGGGCTTTGGTGGCCTTCCGGGTGCTGCAGGCGGCCGGCGCCGCCGCCATGACGCCGACGAGCCTGGGCATCCTGATGGGGGCGCTGCCGCCCGAGCGGCGGGTCGGCGCGGTCCGGCTGTGGGCTGCGACCGGGGCCCTGGCCGCGGCGTTCGGGCCGTCCGTCGGGGGAGTGCTCGCGCAGCTGTCGTGGCACTGGGTGTTCCTGATCAACCTGCCGATCGGCCTGGTGCTCCTGTGGCTCGCGGTCACGGCGGTCGAGGACGTCCGTCCCGACGGCGACGCGGTGCGCCCCGACCTGGTCGGAGCGGCCGTGCTCGCCGGAGCCGTGGGCCTGCTCGCCCTGGGCCTGACCAAGAGCAACGACTGGGGCTGGGCCAGCAGCCGAACCGTCTGGTCGCTGGCCGGTGCCGTCGTGCTGACCGCCGTCTTCGCGTGGCAGTCGGCACGGCACGTGTCGCCCGTGATCCACCCGGCACTGCTGCGCGTCGCCTCGTTCCGCTACGCCAACCTGGCGATGCTGGTGTTCAACATCGCCTTCGCGGCACAGCTGTTGGTCGGCATCCTGTGGCTGCAGCAGATCTGGGGCTACTCCGCGCTGCGGACGGGGTTCGCGGTCGCTGTCGGGCCGCTCCTGGTGCCCGTGACGGCTGCCTTGACGCATCGCCTGCTGCCGACGACCAGCCATGCCCGACTGGTGGCCGTCGGCTCGATCGTGTGCGCGCTGGGCAACGTCTACCTCGTCGTCGCGATGGGGTCCGAGCCCGACTACCTGACGGGGTACCTCCCGGGGTGGGCCCTCGGAGGCATCGGCGTCGGGTTCGCCCTGCCCAACCTGATGGCGGGTGGCACGCGCGACCTGCCGCCCGATCAGTCGGCCACGGGCAGCGCGATCGTGACGATGGCCCGGCAGATCGGGTTCGTGATCGGCATCAGCATCCTGTTCGCGATCGTCGGCAGCGCGCAGGGTCTCGCCGCGCAGGACGGTTTCGTCACCACGTGGTGGGTGGCAGCGGGAGCACTCGTCGGTGCCGCCGTCCTCGCGCTCGGCATGTCGGCCACGACCCGCGAGTCGGTCGCCGCATGATCCCGCTCGACCTCACCTGGACCGCCTTCCACGGGCTGCAGGGGGGCCTGGTGGTGGCCTGGCTGCTGGAGGAGGCCGCCGCCGCAGCCGAGCCGCTCGGGCACGTGCCGATGACGATCTCGGCGCACTTCCTCCGTGCGGTCGATCCGGCGCCCGCCGACGTCGCGGTCGAGGTCGTCCGCGGCGGCCGTCGCACCAGCAGCCTGACCGTCGGGCTGCGGCAGGACGGGGCGCTGCGCGCGCACGGCATCGTGGCGGGTGCGCCGGCCGGGGCCGCGACGGCGTGGGACGACCCCGTCGACCTGTCCGGGCTGCCTGCGCCCCGGGACGTGCCGGAGTTCGTGCCGCCGCGGGTGTTCGTGCCGTTCGGACAGCACCTCGAGATCCGTCCGGTCGGTGGCGTGCTGCCGGGAGCCGGCGGGCCCGAGCCGGTCTACGAGGCCTGGATCCGGCTGCGCGACCCGGGTGTCGCCACCGAGCTCGGAGGGCGCGGCTGCGCCGCGGTGCTGCTCGACGCGATGCCGCCGGGCCTGTTCGGGCTGTGGACCGAGGTGCGGCCGGTCCCGACCGTCGAGCTGAGCGCACACCTCGCGCCGGCTCTCGACGCGCCCAGTGACTGGTGGCACGTCACGCACCGCACCACGTGGGCCGGCGACGGGGCGTGCGTCGACGAGACCGAGCTGCGACGGCCCGATGGGCGCCTGGCCGCCCAGGCCCGCCAGCTCCGCCTCGTGCTGTAGGCGAGCCGTCGTTCAGGACGCGGGCCGGGTGATGCGGTAGCGGACGAACGACGGCACGGCGAGCGAGGCGACCACCACGCCGACCACCACGAGCACGCCACCGCCGGCCGCCGCCGCGGCCGTCCCGACGGCGGCGGCCGTCGCACCGTGCAGGGTGTCGGCGATGCGGGGACCGCCGGCCACCACGACGATGAACACGCCCTGCAGCCGTCCGCGCATGGCATCGTCGGCGGCCGCCTGCAGCATGCTGGTGCGGAACGCCGCGGACGCCATGTCGGCCGCGCCGCCGATCACCAGCATCGCCAGGGCGACCACGAGCATGGGCGTGGCCCAGTGGTCGGCGAGGGCCACGGCGACGCCGAATCCGGCCATCGCCATGCCCCATATGGCGATGCAGACGACGACGGCCCGTCCCTGCCGCTCGATGCGCGACACCCATCCGCTGAAGACGCCTCCGATGACCGAGCCGGCGGGGATCGCGGCGAACAGCAGGGCGAACACCAGGCCGCCCTCGTCCGGCCCGTCGAACGACAGGTGCGCGATCTCGGGGAACAGGGCCCGCGGCATGCCGAAGACCATCGCGATCAGGTCGACCACGAACGACATCAGCAGCACCGGCTGCGTGCGCAGGTAGACGAAGCCGTCGATGACGGCCCGGATGCCGGGGGTGGCGGTCACGGCGTCCAGCACCGGCAGCGGTGGCAGCCTGAGCACCGCGCCGAGTGTCGCGAACAACGAGATGGTGTCGAGCGCGTAGAGCCAGGTGTAGCCCGTGATGGGGATCAGGATGCCCGCGACGAGCGGACCGGCGATCGCGCCCGCCATCGTGACGGTCATGCTCAGCGAGTTGGCCGCGGGCAGCAGCTCGGGCTCGACGAGCTTGGGGATGATCGCGGACCGGGTCGGCTGGTTGACGCCGAAGAATGCCTGCTGCAGCGCGAACAGGCACAGCAGCAGCCAGACGTTCGTGCTGCCGGCCGCAGCCTGCACCCAGAACAGGCCGCTCGTCACGATCAGCCCGGTCGTCGTGATGAGCAGCAGCGTGCGGCGGTCGAACACGTCGGCCAGGGCGCCGCCGTAGAGGCCGAAGACGATCAGCGGCACGAGACCGAACACGCCCGTGAGGCCCACGTAGCCCGACGAGCCGGTGTCGGCGTAGATCTGGGCCGGCACCGCCACGACCGTCAGCTGGGCGCCGATGACGGTGATGATGTTCGCGGTCCAGAGGCGGCGGTAGTGAGGGTTGCGGAGGGGCCTCGTGTCGGCCAGGAGGTGGGAGATCGAGAACCGCGGCACGTCAGAGGACGTTACGCCCGCCGGGCGGGTCGCGCCTCAGCGGAAGGTCGTGACGTCGATCTCGATCCAGGTCTGCTCGGCGCGGCCCAGCAGGTCGCCGTTCTCGGTGTAGAGGGCGGTGGAGGCGAAGAACTTGCGGCCGTCGCGGGCACTGAGCTCGCCCGTCGCGACGAGCGGCTCGCCGGTGCGGGGTGCGCGGAGCACCTCCGCGGTCATGCGTCCGAGCACCATGGCCTGGCGGGTGAAGTCGGCGGCCCAGCCACCGGGGCAGTCGAGGGCGGCCCAGGTGGTGGGCACGTCGAGCGTCCCGTCGTGGTCGCCGAAGGCCGGGTGAGGCGTCCAGGCGCCGGCGGTGCGCCCCTCGGAGAAGGGGCCGGTGAACAGGCGCAGGCCGTCGCCCTCGCCGCGGTCGGTGCCGCAGGTGAAGCAGCGGTCGAACGGGTGGTGCTCGAAGCCCGGGTAGGCCGACAGGCCCGCCGCGGCCTGCTCGGTCGTCGGCATCGGCGGCACCTTGCGCGCGAACGTGCCGGGCGTGGCCTCGCCGACCAGTGCGCCTCCTGCCGTCAGCAGGCGGACGAGATCGCCCCCGTGGTGGGAGTCGTGCTCCCAGCTCAGGGGGACGTCGAGCGGCGGCGGGATGCGCAGCGTCGACGTGACCGGGCCGGAGCCGTCCTGCGTCGTGCCGACCTGCTGCGCGATCAGGCCCGCGACGTAGCCGCCGTTGCCGGAGTGGTCGGGCCCGTTGAACTGGGCCGGGATCGTCACCATGGGCACCAACCTATCGAGCGGACTTGATCGCCTCGTAGCGCCGCAGCGACTCGGCGCGCTCCTCGGCGTGGTCGACGATCGGTGCCGGGTAGTCGGCCGGCGGCTCGTCCATCTCCCACGGGGTGTGGACGTGCTTGGCCGGGACGTCGGCCAGCTCGGGGACCCAGCGCCGCACGTAGCTGCCGTCGGGGTCGAACTTCTTGCCCTGCGACGTCGGGTTGAAGATGCGGAAGTACGGCGATGCGTCGGTGCCGCAGCCGGCCACCCACTGCCAGCCGTGCTGGTTCGACGGCGGGTCGGCGTCGACGAGCAGGTCGAGGAAGTGGTCGGCGCCGACCGTCCACTCGAGGTGGAGGTCCTTGACCAGGAAGCTCGCCACGATCATCCGCACGCGGTTGTGCACGAAGCCCTCGGCCAGAAGCTGGCGCATGCCGGCATCGACGATCGGGAACCCGGTGCGTCCGTCCTTCCACGCCTGGAGGTCGTCGCCCGGCTCGTTGTAGTCCATCGCCTCGAACCGCTTGTCGTAGTAGCCGTCGAGCGTGTCGGGGCGGTGGTGCACGACGTCTGCGTAGAACTCGCGGAACGCCAGCTCGCGGGCATAGGCTTCTGCGCCCTTCGTGCCGCGCTCGCCGAGGTCGGCCAGCATCGTGCGCGGGTGGATGGTGCCCCACTTGAGGTGCACCGACATCCGCGACGTCGCGTCGCGGCCCGGCAGGTCACGCAGGTCGTCGTAGTCGTCGACGTGGTCGAGGTAGGCGTGCCACTGCCGCCGGGCCGCCTCCTCGCCGAGCGGAGGAAGCGCGACGCCGTCGGGTGGGTCGACGTCCGGGATCTTGGTGGTGCGCACGTCGGCGCGGATCCAGGGCACGGACCGCACGCCTGGTGCGGGTGCCCGCCAGCCGTGCTCCTGCCAGGCGCGGTAGAACGGGGTGAAGACGCGGTAGGGGCTGCCGTCGTCCTTCGTCACGCGCCCCGGGGCCACGGCGTACGACGATCCGGTGCGCACGAAGGCGACGTCGTCGTCGGCCAGCGCCTGCTCGATGCGCTCGTCGCGCTCCTTCTCGTAGGGGCCGTAGTCGGCGGCCACGTGCACGCTGCCGGCCCCGACGGCGCGCGCCACCCGGGGCACGACCTCCTCGGGCTTGCCCTTCACGACGGTCAGGCCGCCGACCCGCTCGTCGAGGTCGCGCAGCAGCCGCATCAGGTAGGCCAACCGGGTGCGTCCGTTCGGGCCCCAGTAGTGCTCGTCGAGCACGAACATGGGCACGACGCCGTCGGACCCGGCGTCGATCGCCTCTCGCAGGGCGGGGTTGTCGTTGAGCCGGAAGTCGGATCGGAAGCAGAAGACGGAGGTTGGCACAGTCCCCATCCTCACGCGTGCACGCGACGTCTGCACGGCGTGGAACAATAGCCACGTGAGCGAGCTGATCGACACCACCGAGATGTACCTCCGCACGGTCTACGAGCTGGAGGAGGAGGGCATCGTGCCCCTGCGCGCCCGCATCGCCGAGCGCCTCCACCAGAGCGGCCCGACCGTCTCGCAGACCGTCGCCCGCATGGAGCGCGACGGGCTGCTGGCGGTCGAGGGCGATCGGCACCTCGAGCTCTCCGAGAAGGGGCGCCAGCTCGCCACGCGCGTCATGCGCAAGCACCGCCTGGCCGAGCGGCTGCTCATCGACGTCATCGGGCTCGAGATCGAGTACGTCCACGAAGAGGCGTGCCGGTGGGAGCACGTCATGTCCGAGCAGGTCGAGCGTCGCCTCGTCCAGATCCTCGAGCACCCCACCGAGTCGCCGTACGGCAACCCGATCCCCGGTCTCGCCGAGCTCGGCGAGACGGGCGACGAGGCCGTGTTCCTGTCGGGCGTCATCGCGATGACCAAGGCGGTGGGCCACTCGGTCGAGCCGGTCCGCCTCGTCGTCCGCCGCATCGCCGAGGAGCTGCAGAAGGACACCGAGGTCATGTCGGTGCTGCGCCGCGTCGGGGCGCTGCCGGGCAACGACGTGCTGGTCTCGGTGGGCCACGACGGCCTGGTCGTCGCCCGTCAGGGCGAGACTGCCGAGATCGACTCCGAGGCCGCCGGCCACATCTTCGTCACCGCCTGAGGCGCCCCGTCCCAACCGGGATGTCATCACCGATGCGGTGGCTCAGGTACACATGTGATGACGTCCCCGGGACGTCATCACATCAGTACCTGAGCCGGAGCAGCTGTGATGACGTCCGCGATGGAGATGCTCACGCCGCGAGGTCGCGGGTCCAGCCCGCGGCGACGAGGCCGGCCTCGACCTGGGCGAAGAACTCGTCCTCCGCCGCCCGCAGCCCCAGCAGCGGCAGCCGGAGCACCGTCAGCGACTGCAGGCTCAGGTCGTTCTGACGCAGGGCGTCGCCGACGATCGACGTGGCCCAGGCATGGTGGATGCCGTCGATCTCCAGCACCAGCCGGAACTGCTCCCACACGATGTCGAGGTAGTAGCGACCATTCCTGCCCTCGCGCAACACCTGCCGGTCAGGCATCGGCAGGCCTCTGCGGCGGCAGATGCCGGCGACGTCGAGCTCACCGAGCGACTCCGCGCCGCCCAGCAGGTCGAGCGCGACCCGCTCGAGGAAGCGTCGACGCTTGTCGCGTCGGACGTCGAGCAGTGCCGCGGCTACCTGCTCGGCCGTCGCCAGGCGCTGCTGGACCGTCATCGTCAGGAGCAGCGCTGCCTGCCGATCCGACGCCGCCCACAACCCGGCCCTGACGGCGGCGACGGGTGTGCGGACGCGGGGGATGCCGGTGCCGGTGAGGTCAGAGGCCTTGAGGCGGCGGGTCTGCCGGACCGACGCGCCTGGCGAGGCCAGGATCTTGGCGCCACGCGGCACCGACACCCGCACGCGGTCGGCCTCGAAGCCCTTGAGCCCCGCAGCCAGCAGCGAACCGGTGCCGTCGAGCGCCGCCCGCGTGCCGGCCTCGATCACGGCGTGCCAGAGGCGAGCTCGCTCGCCGAGTGGGCCGGTGTGAACGCAGATCGTCTGGCGGTGGTGCTGCCGCCAGCGGCCGGCACGCAGCTCGGCGGCGATGTCCCAGCGGGTCAGGCCCAGCGCCAGCAGCTGGCGACGTGACGCGACGCCGTCCTGGGCGTCGGCGACGGAGTGCGCGATGGCGGAGCGGCGGAGGCGAAGCTGGTGAGAGGTGTTCATGCAGGGAACATGGCGACGTCCGCACCGCCGACGCGATGTGACGTGCCGTCCTGGGGACATTGCCTCGCGCTCGCCGACCCTGTGGACCTAGCGGGGACGTCATCACCGATGCGGTAGCCCGGGTACTGATGTGATGACGTCCCCGTGACGTCATCACATCAGTACCTGAGGCGCACCATCGGTGATGACGTCCCCAGCGGGGGTGCGGCTACTTCTTCGGGGGGAGGGGGACGAAGTAGCTGGTGCGGCGGACGTAGTCGTCCCAGCCCGGCTTCTTGCGCTGGCTCTTCTCGTTGAGCTTGGCGCCCGTGACGTTGACCAGCGAGTACGTCATGATCGCCGGGCCGATCAGCGCGACGAGGCCGGGCCACGAGCCCGCGGCGACGAGGCCGAGGCCCCACCAGACCGTCGCGTCGCCGAAGTAGTTGGGGTGGCGCGTCAGGCTCCAGAGCCCGGTGTCCATGATCTTGCCCTTGTTGGCGGGATCGCTCTTGTACTTCTTGAGCTGCGCGTCGCCGACGGTCTCGAAGAACAGGCCGACGGCCCACACCGCGACACCGACGATCGTCAGTGGCACCGAGAGGCGCTCGTTGTTGGGCCCCACCATCAGCGGCGCCGAGACGACGAACATCGCGACCCCTTGGGGCAGGAACACCCGGGTGATCGCGGTCTGGGCGAACGAGCGGCCCGCCTTCTCGCCCTGCTCGAGCAGATCGGCGTAGCGCGGGTCCTCGCCCTGGCCGTGGTTGCGTCCGCCGATGTGCCAGGCCAGGCGCAGGCCCCACGCGGCGACCATCACCAGGACGATCCAGCGCTGCGCCTGCCCGCCGTCGCCGCCGAGCGAGACGACGGCCGAGACCGCCGCGACGACGACGAACCCGAGGCCCCACAGGGTGTCGACGATCGACAGCAGCGAGTTCTTGAGCGCATAGGCCAGGCCGAGCCCCATGAACACCAGCAGGCCCGCGAGGCCGGCACCGAGGGTGACGACGGTCTGCGAGAGGTCGTTGGGGATCATGCCAGCCACGCCATCGGCGAGGTCGGCATGCCGCTGACGCCGCGGGGGCTGGGCTTGACCGACAGGATCTGGTCGACGCCCATGCGGTTCTCCTCGAACGCCAGCGCGCCGCCGACCAGGTAGAGCCGCCACACGCGGGCGTTCTCCTCGCCGATCAGCTTGACCGCGACGTCCCAGTTGTCCTCGAGCTTCTGGGCCCAGCCCGCGACGGTCTGCGGGTAGTGCTCGCGCATGGCCTGCACGTCGCGGATCTCGAGACCCGATGCGGCGATGAGCCCGATGGTCTTGGCGAGGGGCTTCATGTGCATGTCGGGCGCGATGTAGGTCTCGATGAACGGTCCGCCGCCGGGGCTGTCGCCGGGTGCGTCGTTGCTGCGCGACATCTGCTGGATCAGCGCGCGGCCACCGGGCTTGAGGTAGCGGTAGATCGAGTCGACGAAGACGACGTACTCGGCGTCGCCCACGTGCTCGCCCATCTCGATGGACGCGATCGCGTCGATCTCGCCGTCGCGCACGCCCGATGCCTCGAGGTCGCGGAAGTGGCGCAGGCTGACGTCGACGCGGTCGGCCAGGCCGCGCTCGGCCGCCTTGCCCAGGACGTAGTCGCGCTGCTCGACCGACAGGGTGACGCCCGTGACGTGGACGCCGTAGTGCTCGGCGGCGAACAGGGTCAGGGAGCCCCAGCCGGACCCGATGTCGACCATCTTCATGCCGGGCCGCAGACCGAGCTTCTTGCAGATCAGGTGCAGCTTGGCGGTCTGCGCCTGCTCGAGGGTCATGTCGGGCGTGACGTGGAAACCGCTCGAGTAGGCCATGTTGGGGTCGAGGATCAGCTCGTAGAAGTCGTTCGACAGGTCGTAGTGGTGCGAGATCGCGGCCTGGTCGCGCTCCTTGCTGTGCAGCTCGCCCGTGAGGTTGGACTCGGCCGCGGGGGCCGGCGGACGTCGGCCGATCGCGCCGAGCCGCACGGCCAGTGCCGCGGCCCGGACGATCTGCCGGGGGCCGATCTGCGGACGTCCCGCGCGCTCGTCGGCCAGGCGGGCGTCGCGGACGGCGTCCCACATGGCCCGCAGGCCGTCGCCGAGATCGCCCTCGACGTCGAGGTCGCCCTGCACGTAGGCGCGGGCCACCCCGAGCTCGCCGGGTTTCCAGATGACGTGGCGCAGCGCGCGCTTGTCGCGGATCACGACGACGGGAGCACCGGGCACACCGGCCTCGCTGCCGTCCCAGGCCCGCAGGCGGATGGGCAGGGTGAGGCCGAGCGTGTCCTCGGCCAGCGACAGGAGGGAGGATGCAATGTTCACGGGCCCAAGTCAACCCGTCCCGCCGGGGTTGCGCCATCTGAGTTACGGCGATGCGGCAGACTGACACCATGAGCGTCGGGGCAGCGTTGAGGGGCTGGTTCCGCCGCACGGGCAGCGAGATCCTCGGCTGGGTCGTCGTGGTGGTGGGCGTCATCCTGATGCCGCTGCCGGGGCCGGGCATGGTCATCGTCGTCTCGGGGCTGGCCATCTTGTCGCGGCACTACGTGTGGGCGCAGAGGGTGCTGGGTCCGCTCGAGCGCAAGGCCACCGAGGCGGCCAAGTTCGGCGTCGAGACGTGGCCTCGGATCGCCGTCAGCTTCCTCGGCGGGGTGTGGCTCGCCGTGCTCGGCGTCATCTGGTGGATCGGTCCCGACATCCCCGAGTTCGAGGTGCTGGGCGTCGGTTTCGGCCCTGAGCTCCCGGCCCAGGGATGGGCCACGGCACTCGGCCTGTGGGCCTCCGCGGTGGCGGCGTGGGCCCTGCTGGCCTACAGCGTCGTGCGGTGGCGAGAGCCCCGGCCGGCGGACGTCCCGTAGGCGTCCCGCTGACGGAGCGGCGCGGCGCGGGCGTCGCCGAGCACGTACTGTTCAGGGGACGCGGGAGCCGATCCCGCCGGACGCCGACATCTCGAGGACGATCACCACCGTGGCACAGCACCGCATCATCCTGACCCTGGCCACCGGCCTCGCCCTGACGCTCACCGCCGCTCCAGCGGCGATCGCTGGGCCACAGACGAGCGACCGAGAGGCGGCCGCGGTCGTCGCGACGGCGCAGCCCGGGCAGCCGCTGACCGTCGTCACCACGACCCAGACCGCGTCGGGTCCGCAGTTCACGACCGAGACGGTCGACTCGCGGTCCGAGGCCCTGGGGGTCGTCTCGGACGCGCTCGACGAGCCCGGCACGTCGGCCGTCGGCATGGCCCACCCGATCTCGATCGCGGGAGTCACCGACGGCGTGTCGACGACGGACGCCGCGGCGGTCGCCACCAAGACCAAGACGTCCACCGCGGCGGTCGCCCAGAAGAAGCGCAAGAGCAAGCGCGCCAACGACACGCTCCGCCGCCGGCAGTGGGCGCTCACCCGTCTGGGGGCCGAGAAGGTCTGGCGCAAGTCGTCCGGACGCGGAGCGGTCGTGGCGGTCGTCGACAGCGGCGTGCAGGCCAGCCACCCCGACCTCAAGGGACGGGTGCTCAGGGGCCGCGACTTCGTCGACGGCGACCGGTCGGCCGACGACCGCAACGGCCACGGCACCCACGTCGCGGGCACCATCGCGGCTCGCGCCAACAACCGTCGGGGCATCGCGGGTCTGGCCCCCTCGGCCCGCATCCTGCCCGTGCGGGTGCTCGACTCCGCCGGCAACGGCAACACCTACAACGCCGCCCGTGGCATCGTGTGGGCCGTCAACCGGGGCGCCGACGTGATCAACCTGTCGTTCGCCGGCAACCAGATCGACCCCCAGATGCAGGCAGCCGTCGACTACGCCGTCCGTCACGACGTCGTGGTGGTCGCCGCGGCCGGCAACCAGGGCTGCTCCGGTCCGACGACCTATCCCGCCGCGCTGCCGGGCGTCATCGGCGTGGCGGCGTCCAACCGTCACGACAGGATCGCGCCGTTCTCGACGTGCGGCCCGGCCGTCGACGTCTCGGCCCCCGGTCAGTCGATCACGTCGACCATGATCAAGCGCCCCTCGGCGGGCCTGCCGTGCTCGTACGGCAAGAGCTACTGCCAGCTGAGCGGCACCTCGATGGCCTCGCCGCACGTCGCGGCGGCTGCGGCGATCATCATCTCGCGCACCCGGCACCGCCTCAGCGCGTGGTCGGTCGGCTCCCTCATCACGACCCGCGCCGACAACCTCGGCGTCGCCGGCTACGACCCCGCGTCGGGCAACGGCCTGATCAACATCGGACGCGCGCTCAAGGGACGCTGACCCGCCCTCACCGGGCGTCCTGGCGCTCGGTGTCGCAAGATGGGCTCATGCCTGAAGAGCTCTCGTGCGATGTCGTCGTGATCGGAACCGGACCGGGCGGTGAGGCGCTGGTCGGTCGGCTCGCGGCAGCCGGCCTCGACGTCGTCGCCGTCGAGAAGGAGCTGGTGGGCGGTGAGTGTCCCTACTGGGGCTGCATCCCGTCCAAGATGATGATCCGCGCGGCCGATGCACTGGCCGAGGCCAGGCGGGTCGACGCGCTGGCGGGCACGGCGACCGTGGTCCCCGACTTCGGCGCGGTGGCTCGGCGCATCCGCGACGAGGCCACGGACGACTGGGATGACACCGTCGCTGCCGACCGCCTCACCGACGCCGGCGCGCGTCTGGTGCGCGGGCACGGACGGCTCGACGGCGACCGACGGGTCGTCGTGGGGGAGCAGACGTTCGTCGCGGCCAAGGGCGTCGTGCTCAACACCGGCACGACCGCTGCCGCCCCGCCGATCCCGGGGCTCGCCGACACGCCCTACTGGACCAACCGCGGGATCATCGAGACCGAGACCGCACCGTCGTCGATGATCGTGATCGGCGGCGGGCCGATCGGCCTCGAGCTGGCTCAGGCGTTCTCGCGGTTCGGCACCGCCGTGACGGTGCTCGAGGTCGGCCCGCGCATCCTGGCCGTCGAGGAGCCGGAGTCGTCCGAGGTCATCGCCAAGGTCTTCGAGTCCGAGGGCATCGGGGTCCACGACGACGTCTCGATCGACGCCGTGGCGCACGACGGCGAGGTCTTCCACGTGACGTGCGGCGACGTGACGTACGAGGCCGAGCGGCTGCTGGTGGCGGCGGGCCGACGCTCGCGCATCGACGACGTGGGCCTGGAGTCCGTCGGCGTCGAGCCCGGACGTCACCTGACGGTCGGTGACGACATGCTCGTCAAGGAGGGGCTCTGGGCGATCGGCGACATCGTCGGCCGGGGCGCCTTCACCCACGTCTCGATGTACCAGTCCGAGCGGGCGGCCCGCTCGATCCTCGGAGAGCCCATGGGCGCCTACGACACGAGCCTCCCGCGCGTGACCTTCACCGATCCCGAGGTCGGCGGCGTCGGGCTCACAGAGCACCAGGCGCGCGAGCAGGGCATCAACGTCCGCGTCGGGCTGACCGATCTCGCGGCCAGCAGCCGCGGCTTCGTCCACGGACCCGGCAACGAGGGCCTGATCAAGATCGTCATCGACGACGACCGCGGCGTCATCGTCGGTGCCAACAGCGTCGGCGTGTCCGGCGGCGAGACGCTCGCGGGTCTCGCGTTCGCGGTGCGGGCCGAGATCCCGGTCGACACGCTGACCAACACGATCTACGCCTACCCGACGTTCTGGAGGGCGATCGAGTCGGCGCTCTGACCGCGGCGCGGGTGCTCAGCCCTTGCGAAGGAGCGCGAGCACCTCGCGCTCCAGCACCCGGCTGGTGGGCGCCCCAGGCGCGACGCGCCGGTGGTCGGGCGACACCGTGACGCCGTGCTCGAACAGGTCGACGACGCGCGGGTCGACGTACGACGACCTGGCGACCGCCGGTGTGTTGCCGAGGTGCTCGGAGACCTCGCGCATCGCGGCCGCGACGCTGCGCTTGCGCCGGGCGGCGGTCGAGGCGTCGGTGCCCGCGAGCGCCAGGGCGGCGATCGTGGTGCCGCGCCACGTGCGGAAGTCCTTGGCGGTGTAGTCGCCCCGCAGCACCTCCTTGACGTAGGCGTTGACGTCGCTCGCGTCGAGGTCCCTCCAGGCGCGACCGTCACGGTAGGCGAGCAGCTGGTCGCTGCCACCGCGGCGTCGGCGCAGCACCTCGAGAACGGTCTGCACCCGGGCGTCGCGCACCGTCACCTGCACCTCCTGGCCCGACTTGGCGGTGTAGTCGAAGGCGAGCCCGTCGCTCGTGGGGCGCACGTGCTGCTTCTGCAGGGTCGTCAGCCCGAAGCTGCCGTTCTCCTCGGCGTAGCGGACCGAGCCGATGCGGAACATGCCCAGGTCGAGCAGGCTGAACGTCGCGGCGGCGACCCGGCGCAGGTCGAGCTGGTCGCCCGAGAGGTCACGGCGCGCCCGGCTGCGCCGCTTGATCAGGGCGTCGGCGAAGTCCTCCATGCGCTCGAACTTCTCGGCGTCGCGGCGTTCGCGCCAGCCTGGGTGGTACAGGTACTGGCGACGTCCGGCGTCGTCGGTGCCGACCGCCTGCAGGTGACCGTTGTCGACCGAGCAGATCCAGACCTCGGTCCAGGCCGGCGGGATGACCAGCAGCTTGCACCGCTCGACCTGCTCGGGCTGGAGGGTCTCGCCGTTCTCGTCGAGGTAGCGGAACCCCCGGCCGTGGCGGACGCGGGACCATCCGGGCGAGCTGGCGGACGTGCGACGGAGACGAACCATGGTCCGTCCACGCTAGGGGCACGCGCGCCGATCGGCACCTCGTGCGCAACCCGGACGTGGAGCGTCCGGCCGTCAGCGCATCGCGGACGCCTCCGCGATGCCGCGACGGTGCCACACCCAGTCGGTCGGCAGGGCGATGCCGTCCAGCCCGATGCCCTGGTAGATCAGGCGGTACGCGTCGAGGCTCTCGTGGCGCTGCTGCTCCATCGCCCGGTGCACGTGGCCCCACAGCGGCGTGCTGCTGGGTGAGCCCAGGTACTCGGCGGTCGAGGTGCCCGGCAGCACCTGGGTCTGCATGCTGAGGCTCGACAGCAGGCGTCGAGCGTGCGAGTCCATGATCATCACGGTGAAGTCGATCTCGTTGGCGATCGCCCCGCGGGTGAGACCGTGGTAGAGCGCGGCGGCGCACAGCCCTCCGCGGCCCTCGCCCTTGCGCACCGCGATCGTCGCGATGTCCCACGTGCGGTCGATGTCGACCCCTGCCGACCGTGCCGACCGCTCGCCGTCGACGTGCCACGGGGGCCGGCTGACGTCGTTGAGCGTCTTCAGGCCGGCCGGGCCGGGCGCGATGAACCGCGCGGCCGCGACGGCGTGGCCGTCGCCCTCGAGCACCGCCAGGAAGCCCGTCTGCTCGTCGTAGGGGCCGTACTCGAGCACGAACTCCTCGGGGGTGTTGCCGTACGCCTGCAGGAAGACGTCGGCCTCGCACTTCCTCGCGGCCTCCAGGTCGTCGCCGGTCGGATCGAACACGAGTCGCAAGGGTGCAGCGGTCATCGTGACTCCTCTTTGTCGTCGTCGGGATGGTGCGTGGTCAAGGTGCGTCCGAGGATCCAGCGGTTGAGCTCGTCGGCCGTCATGGGGCGGGCCAGGTGGTAGCCCTGGACGGTGTCGATGCCCATCGCGACCAGCTCGGTGAGGTCGGCGGCGTTCTCGACGCCCTCGGCGACGATGCGCAGCTCGAGGGCGTGGGCCAGCTGGATGGTCGACGCGACGATCATGCGGCTGCGCGCGTCGGTGGCCACGTTGCCGATCAGGCCCCGGTCGATCTTCAGCTCCTGGACCGGCAGGTTGCGCAGGTAGGCCAGCGACGAGAAGCCGGTGCCGTAGTCGTCGATCGACACCTGGACCCCGTGGCTGCGCAACGTCAGGAGCAGGTCGTGGGTGTGCTGGGGGTCGGCCAGGAAGGAGTCCTCGGTGACCTCGAGCACCAGGCTGTCGGGCGAGATGTCGCGCTCGGACAGCAGCGTGTAGAGCATCGGCAGGAAGCTCGGTCCGAGCAGCTCGGGCGGTGCGCAGTTGATGGCGACGCGCAGGTCGATGCCGGCGCGGCGGCGCTCGATCAGGTCCTCGACGGCCCGGCGGGCGACGAGCTCGGACAGCTTGGCCATCAGGCCGGCTCGCCGGGCGGCCGGCAAGAAGGTCACGGGGCTGACGACGCCTTGTTGGGGATGACGCCAGCGCACCAGCGCCTCGAGCCCCGCCACCTCCATCGTGGCGGCGTCGAGCTGCGGCTGGTACCAGACCTCGATCTGGCCGTCGTTGAGCGCCCTGCGCAGGTCTTCGGCCAGCTGCAGCCGCGAGCGCGAGAACTCGTCGAGCTCGGCGTCGTACAGCGCGACGCCGAGCCCGGAGCTCTTGGCCTGGTACATCGCGACATCGGCACGGCGCATGGCCTCGCTGCCGTCGATCGAGGCCTCGTCGACCACCGTCACGCCGATCGAGGCGCCCAGCGAGATCTCGATGCCCTCGACGAGCAAGGGCTTGGCCAGCTCGCGCAGGACGCCGTGCGCGGTCTCCATCAGCGCGATCTCGTCGGTGCCGGCCACGACGATCGCGAACTCGTCCCCGCCCAGCCGAGCGACGCGGACCCGCGGCCCGACGGACTCCCGGATGCGGACGGCGACCATCGTCAGCACGGTGTCGCCCGCCCGGTGGCCCAGCGAGTCGTTGATCTCCTTGAAGCCGTCGAGGTCGAGCAGCATGAGGGCCATGGGCCGCCGGGCGGCCAGGTCGGCGGCGAGCCAGGCACGGACGGCGCGCCGGTTGGGAAGCTTGGTCAGGTCGTCGGTCTCCGACAGGGCGAACGCCTCGTTGGCGCGGTTGGCGTCGCGCAGGGCCAGCGCCATCCGCGCGGCGACGGCCGCCAGGGTCAGGATCGCCGGGGGGAGGATGTACGAGGCGACGGCGTCGTCGGGGCGGAAGGCCAGCACCGCCAGGGCCACGATGCCGGCACCCACCAGGATCGGCGTCCCGGCGACCTGGGGGACGACCTTGATGACGGTCTTGGGCGGCATGCAGGCCGCCGTCACGATCAGCAGGAAGGCGGCGCCCCACACCGTGTAGCGAAGATTGCTGAAGTCGTACGTGCTGGCCGAGCCCAGCAGCGCGAAGCCCGAGTCGGCGACGGCCAGGAGGGTGAAGCCGAGGCCGAGGATCCACGACTTGCGTCGGTCGATGCGCATCTGGAGCAGCGCCTGGCTCAGCACCAGCAGCGCCAGCACGACGTCGGCCAACGGGTAGATCAACGCCAGCAGCAGGGGCACGCCCTCCTGGTGCGACACGACGCGGACCGGGGTGACCAGCATGAGGCATGCCAGGCACGCGGTGCCTCCGCAGATGATGACGATGTCGAGCCAGGCCCGGGCCGGCCTCGACTGCCGGCGGTCGATGTCGCGCACCAGGAAGCCGGCCATGCCGAGGTACGACAGCATGAAGAGCCACTCGCCGTCGGCCGGGAACTCGGTGGTGCTGCCGTCGAGCGTGGTGTTGACCGAGATCGAGCCGATGGCCCAGCTCGTGATCGCGGCGAGGAGCAGCACCAGGGTCATGCGGCGATCGGCGTGCAGGTAGGCGGCCAGCGAGAGGCGCACGAGCAGCACCGTGAAGAACACGCCCATCGTCGGGACCAGGATCGTGGCGGTCTCGACCTCGCCGAACCATCCGGCGACCCAGTTGACCGCCAGCCCCACCGCCATCACGACCACGGGCATGGGAGCCAGGAAGGCCTGGACGACGTTCAGCCGAGAGGACGTCGACGACGCACGAGAGTCGAGCACCTCACCGCCCCCGGCCGGGGTCGCTCGGGTGGCGCACGGCGGGCTGCCACGTGTGGGGGGCCTCCGGCTCGAGGCTGTCGAGGACGAGGTCGACGTCGGCCGGTGTCGTGAGGGGGTTGACGAAGCACAGGCGCAGGACCGTCTCGCCGCCGAACCGGGTGGGGGTGACCAGGGCGGTGCCCCGGGCGTGGGCCTGCGCCGACCACCGGGCGTAGTCGACGGGCAGCCATCCGCGCCGGCGGAACAGCACCACCGACAGGCGGGGCTCGGCGACGAGGTCGAGGCTGGCGCGGGCCTCGACCTGCTTGGCGGCGTAGCCGGCCGTCGCCAGGCAGGTCTCGACCGCGTCGACGTAGGCGTCGGTGCCGTTGGCGACGAGCGAGGCCCAGACCGGCACGCCGCGCGCGCGGCGGCTGAGGTGGGCGGCGTAGTCGGCGGGGTTGTCGTCGTCGTCCGCGACGACCTCGAGGTAGTCGGCGCGCTGCTGGTGGGCGGCCCGCGCGACGGACGGGTCGAGGTACAGCACGGCAGCGCAGTCGAACGGCGTGAACAGCCACTTGTGCGGGTCGATCGTGACCGAGTCGGCCCGCTGGATGCCCGCGAACTGCTCGCGCCGGCTGCGTGCCAGCAGGGCCGCACCCCCGTAGGCCGCATCGACGTGGAGCCAGATGCCGCGGACCTCGCAGCAGTCGGCGATCTCGTCGAGGGCGTCGATGGCGCCGGTGTTGGTGGCGCCCGCATTGGCGACGACGGCGACGACGTCGCGGGGGTCGAGCGAGTCGAGCACCTCGGTCAGGGTCTCGGCGTCGAGGGGCTCGTCGGGCGATCCGGCCGACACCACCCGGCAGCCCATGATGGCCGCGGCCGCGCGGATCGAGGAGTGCGCGGCGCCGCTGGCCACGATGACGTCGGGCGGACCGCCGCCCGGCGACTCGATCCCGTGGCGAGCCGCGACGAGCGCGCTCAGGTTGGCCAGCGACCCGCCGCTGACGAAGACGCCGTGGGACTGCTCGGGGTAGCCGACGACGTCGCACAGCCACCGCACGGCCTGCCGCTCGGCGGCCACGACGTCGCCGGCCTCGAGCTCGGTGCCGCCGTAGACGGCCGCGGCCGACAGCGCGGCGTCCGCGATGATCGCCGCCGGGGTGGGGGCCCCTCCGACGAAGGCGAGGTAGCGGGGGTGGTCGGTCGGGAATGCCGTCGGCAGCAGCAGGTCGCGCATCGCGGCCCAGGTCGCGTGGATGCCGATGCCGCCGCTCGTGACGGAGGGGAGCGCGCCGGTGCGGCCCGGACGGACGGAGCTCGAGGTGCTGCGGCGGTCGGCGATCCAGGATGCGAGGTCGCTCAGGACCTGCCGATCCTGGATCGCGAAGTCATGCACGTCTGCCGCCGTTCGAAGAGGTGAGTGGCGAACGGTCCTCAACGTCCCGCGGACGGTCCCGCCCGGTGCATGTGTGCCGTCCGTCCCCAGGATAACGCCGACAGAAGGTCACGGGGGCTGGCGAGATGTGTGGCATTCCGCTCATGACCTTCGTCCTTGCGGCCGGCTGGTGCGCCGTCGGGCTGCTGTCCGGCGACGGGCCCGTCGCCCAGCACGGGGGTGCCCCCGACAGGAATCGAACCTGTGGCCTACCGCTTAGGAGGCGGTCGCTCTATCCGACTGAGCTACGGGGGCGTTCGAGAGTCAGGTTATCCAGAGGGCGCTCGACCGCATACGATCGCCCTTGTGTCCTGCCGTCCCCGTCGCCGCTCCCACGGCCCCGTCCCCGCGGAGCGCACGCGGTGAGGCGGCTGCTCGTCGGGGTCATGATCCTCGCGATGGCCGCGGTCGGCATCGTCTTCTACGGTGCCAACGGCGCCACCCCCGAGCCTGCGCCGAGACCCGAGCCCTGCGCCGACCAGCGGCCGCTGCCCGCCGGCACGACCACCCAGACCATCCGGTCGGGCGGGCACACCCGCACCTACCTGATGCACGTGCCCCCGGACTACGACGGCACCACCCGTGTCCCGGTCGTGCTGATGTTCCACGGCCTGGGAGGCGACCCGGCGACGGTGCTAGCGGCGACTGGCATGGTCGAGCGCGCCGACGCTGACGACACGATCGTGGTGGTCCCGCTCGGACGGGGTGAGCCGGCGCGCTGGAGCTTCCGCCAGCCCGCGAACGACCCGACGTCCGACCTGGCCTTCGTGCACGACCTGGTCGGCCACGTCCAGCGCACGGGCTGCACCGACACCTCCCGCCTCTTCGCGGCCGGCTTCTCGAACGGCTCGGCCCTGACGCTGGCCCTGGCGTGCGACGGCAGCACGAAGTTCGCCGCCTACGCCGCCGTCTCGGGCCCGTACTACGAGCCGCGGTGCGACGACGCCCCGCCCGCATCGATCATCTACTTCCACGGCATGGCCGACACCACCGTGCCGTTCGGCGGCGCCGACACCGTCATCGGCCGGCTCCCGCCGGTCAACCAGACGATGTCGCAGTGGGCGACGCGCGGACGGTGCCCGGCCTCGGGAGCGTTCACGACGGCCGACGACTCGGTGCACCACTTCGCGTGGCGCTCGTGCAAGGGCGGCACCGATGTGGACATCTACGCCGTGGTCGGTGGCGTGCACGGCTGGCCCGGCGGCGGACCCATGTCGCCCGGACGGGCCTCGCGCACCGAGAACAGCCCGGTCGACGCCACGGCGTTGCTGTGGAAGTTCTTCCAGCGCCACCCTGCGGCACCTGCGTCCGCAGGTGGACACTAGAACCATGACGAGAGCGCGCCGATGACCAAGCCGATCGAGACCTGGCTGACCGACATGGACGGGGTCCTCGTCCACGAGGACACCGCGATCCCCGGCGCCGCCGAGTTCATCGCGCGCCTGCGTGACAGCGGACGCAAGTTCCTCGTGCTGACCAACAACTCGATCTTCACGCCGCGCGACCTGTGCGCGCGGCTGAGGGCGGCCGGCATCGACCTGCCCGAGACGGCGATCTGGACGTCGGCGCTCGCCACGGCCAAGTTCTTGTCCGAGCAGCGGCCCGACGGCACGGCCTACGTCATCGGCGAGGCCGGCATGACCACGGCGCTGCACAACGTCGGCTACGTCATGACGAGCCAGGACCCCGAGTACGTCGTGCTCGGCGAGACCCGCACCTACTCGTTCGAGGCCATCACGCGGGCGATCCAGCTGATCGACAACGGGGCCCGGTTCATCGCCACCAACCCCGATGCCACGGGCCCGTCACCGGCCGGATCGCTGCCGGCGACCGGCTCGGTCGCGGCACTGATCACCAAGGCCACCGGTGTCGAGCCGTACTTCGTGGGCAAGCCCAACCCGCTCATGATGCGCAGCGCCCTCAACCAGATCGAGGCCCACTCCGAGACGACCGTCATGATCGGCGACCGCATGGACACCGACGTCCTGTCGGGGCTCGAGGCGGGGCTGCGCACCTTCTTGGTGCTGACGGGGTCGACGCCGGCGAGCGCCGTCGACCGGTTCCCGTTCAGGCCCACCGAGGTGTTCGACTCGATCGCCGACATCGTCCCGCTGGTCACCTGAACGTTACCCATGGGTAATACGCACGAGGCGAGGTTTGTTATCGTTTCGTAATCTGCGTGACGGCCCCACCCGGCCCGAGGCAGACCCGGCAGCACATGCCGGGACGTCCACCATGGAGTGAACCGTGAAGATCTTCCTCACGGGTGCGAGCGGGGTCATGGGCCGATCGTCCATCGACGCTCTGCACCGAGCCGGCCACGACGTCGTCGGGCTGGCACGCACCGACGAGACCGCGCGACAGATCGCCGCCGCCGGTGCCACAGCCAGCTTCGGCGACATCTTCGACCGACCGGCGCTGATCCGAGGCATGCAGGGGTGCGACGCCGTGGCCAACCTCGCGACCAAGGTGCCCGTGGGCTCGCAGGCGCTGCGACCCGGGTCGCTCCGCAAGATCGACCGCATCAGGCTCCACGGGTCACGCGTGGTGGCCGAGGCGGCTCGTCGAGCCGGCGTCGGACGCATCATCCAGCAGAGCCTCAGCTTCGTCTACGCCGACCACGGGGACGACTGGATCGACGAGCACAGCCCCGTCGACGTGACCCGCGCGACCGAGCCCGTCGTCGTGGCCGAGGACAACGTCAAGGCGTTCGCGGCCGACGGCGGCACGTCCGTGAGCCTGCGCTTCGGCCTGATCACCGGCGACGACCCCAACACGGCCTGGCTGTTCCGCCGGGCGTCCGCAGGCCGATCGATCGGTCTCGGCGACGAGGACTCCTGGATGCACGTCGTCCACCCCGACGACGTCGGCACCGCGGTGGTGCACGCGCTCTCCGCGCCGGGCGGGGTCTACAACGTCGGCGCCGAGCCCGTGCACCGGCGCGACTACGTCGACACGATCGCCCTGGCCGCGGGGCGCAAGGCAGGCGGGCACTTCCTGCCGGGGTGGATCCTGCGTCTCGGCGCCGAGAAGCTCGAGATCCTCGTGCGGTCGCAGCGCGTCAGCTCGCAGCTGTTCAGCGACCGCACGGGCTGGCACCCCAGCCACCCCAAGCTGACCCCGGACTGGTTCGATGACCTCGTCCGCGCCTGACCGCGCCGAGCGCGAGCGCCGCCGCAGGGCCGCGGAGCGCCTCGGCGACCTGATGCCCTCCACGACCTCCGACGAGACCGACGAGGGTTGGGGCGAGCGCGGGACGACGTCGCGCGACGACGAGTACCTGCGCGACGTCCCCCCGCACCACGGCTGAGGCGTCGGGGCCTGCCGAGACCTACAGGCCCGTCGGTCCGCCCGGACGCTGCTGGGCTGCCAGCAGCTCACGGATCTCGCGCAGCAGCTGGATGTCCTCGGGCACCGCGACGGGTGCTTCTTCCTTGCCCCGGGCGAGCCGCTCCTGCACCGTCTTCATGGGCACCACGACGAAGAAGTAGACGACGGCCGCGGTGATCGTGAACGTGATCAGCGCCGTGATGAAGGCGCCGAAGGTGAAGAACTGGCCGTTGACCTCGACGGTCATGCCCTTGGGCCCGCCGCCGCCGACAAGGCCCAGCAACGGGTTGATGAACGACGAGCCGAAGGCGCCGACCAGCGCGGTGAAGGCGGTGCCGATGACGACCGCGACCGCGAGGTCGACGATGTTGCCGCGCAGCAGGAAGTCTTTGAATCCCTTGATCATGTGTCCCCCTGAGGGTGTCGGTGGTGGTGTCTCGACCCTAGCGAGGGTGCCGCCGCACGCCTACCTGGACGACGTGATGACCGTCAGCCGGGACGAGAGGCCCGCCTGGGCTAGCGCGAGCGCGCCCTCCTCGGTCGTGACGACGCCCAGGGCTGCCGAATCGGCCTGCTCGGCGTCGGTGTCGTCCGGGACGGTGACGACCTCGACGCCGCGTGCGACGACCTCGGCCGGGGTCTCGCCGCCGGGCGCGACGGCGACCACGTCGACCCGGTCGCCGGCCCCGAGAGCGACGGTGTCGGCGCGGTCGACGCGGATGGTCGTGAAGACGGCACCGGCGCCGTATCCGTCGAGGGAGCCCGGACCCACCAGCCGGACGTCGGTGAGCGGCTCGCCGGCCCGCATCGGGCCGGCCACGCGACGCCCGAGAGCGCGGTGACGGGGGAGCACGTGATCGGCCACCGCTGCCCGAGGGACCTCGACCGTGCTGACGTCGTCGGCGGTCACGACGGCACCGCTGGCGAGGTCGTGACGGGCGACGAGCATCGTCGTGGTCTGCGGTGACTGCCGGACGGCCGAGAGCGCGGCCAGCACGGCCAGGGCGGCGCAGGCGGCGGCGAGCAGTCGGCGGTGCTCGTCGGCCAGGCGGCGGAGACGGTCCATGCTCGGACTCTAGGAAGGTCCGTGCGTGGTCGCAGCCGACCGTCCACAGGGGTCAGGCGGCGGAGCCCGACCCGCTGCTCGAGGTGGACGTGCTGGGCTTCGCGGGGGTGCTCGACGTCGAGTCGGCCTTGGCGCTGGACGTCGAGGAGCTGCTGTCGCCCGTCGAGGACGAGCTGGACGAGGACGAGGACGAGGCGGAACCCGACCCGGAGCCCGAACGGCTGTCCGTCTTGTAGAAGCCGGACCCCTTGAACACCACGCCGACGGCGTTGAAGACCTTGCGGAGGTCGCCGCCGCAGGTGGGGCAGACGGTCAGCGCGTCGTCGGTGAAGCTCTGCTGGACCTCCAGCGCTTCGCCACAGTCCTTGCACTGGTACTGGTACTTCGGCACGTCTTGCTCCCGCTCGGTCGATGGTGCGTCACAAGGGTACAGTTTGCGCCACCGTGAACGATCGCCGTCCTCGACGCCCCCGCGCCGCCGGAGCCCGTCCTCCCGCCGCGCCCGCCCCTGGGGTGTGCCGGTGACCGAGCTGCTCCTGCTGGCCGCTTCGCTGGTCCTGATGCTCGCGTGCGGGGTCTTCGTCGCCGCCGAGTTCTCGTTCGTCACGGTCGACCGGGCGACGATCGAGCGCGCCGCCGCGAACGGCGACGCGGGCGCCCAAGGCACGCTGACGGCCCTGCGCTCGCTGTCGACGCAGCTCAGCGGCGCGCAGCTGGGCATCACGATCACCAACCTGGCGATCGGCTACCTCGCCGAGCCCGCGATCGGCAACCTCCTGCGTGATCCCTTGGCCGACCTCGGCCTCGAGGGCGGGGCGCAGCGCGGGGTGGCCTACGGCATCGCCCTGGTCGTGAGCACCGTGGTGACGATGCTCGTCGGCGAGCTCGTGCCGAAGAACTTCGCGCTGGCCCTGCCGCAGCGCACGGCGGCGCTGACGCAGCTGCCGCAGCGGGTGTTCACCAAGGCGATGGCCTGGCCGATCCGGGTGCTCAACGGCCTGGCCAACTCGATCCTGCGCACGCTCGGCGTCGAGCCGCAGGAAGAGCTCCGCTCGGCGCGGTCGCCGGTCGAGCTGCGGTCGCTGGTGCTGCGCTCGGCCGTCGAGGGCGCGATCGACGACGAGACCGCCGACCTCGTGGCGCGCAGCATCGCTTTTGGCGACCGCACGGCCGCCGACGTCCGCACGCCGCGCGTGCGGGTGCACTTCCTCGAAGGACGCAGCACGGCCCTCGACGTCATCGAGGCGGCGCGGCAGACGGGGCACTCCCGGTTCCCGGTGATCGGCCGCACGCCCGACGACGTCCTCGGCATCGTGCACGTCAAGCGCGCGGTGGCCGTCGACGTCGACCGGAGGCGCTCGGTGCGCATCACCGAGCTGCTCGATCCGGCGACCACCGTGCCCGACAGCATCGAGCTCGACCCGCTGCTGCTGGTGCTGCGCGACCAGGGGCTGCAGATGGCGATCGTGGTCGACGAGTACGGCGGCACCGACGGCGTCGTGACGCTCGAGGACCTCGTCGAGGAGATCGTGGGCGACATCGCCGACGAGCACGACCGCCTGTCGTCGCGCAGCCGGCACCGGCGGGACGGCACGTGGTCGCTGTCGGGCCTGCTGCGCCCCGACGAGGTCGAGGAGCAGACCGGCGTCGCCCTTCCCGAGAGCGAGAACTACGAGACGATCGCCGGCCTGGTCAACGCCGAGCTCGGACGCATCGGCGAGCGCGGCGACGTGGTCACCCTGTCGCTCGACCGCACCCCCGACGACTCCGACGACGACCCGGAGCCGCTCGTCGTCACGCTGACCGTCGAGCGGGTCGAGGGACGTCGCATCGACCGGGTCTCGCTGACGGTCGACCCCGTGACGGTCGCGGGGGACGAGGCAGAGCATGAGTGAGCACCAGCGAGGTCGACATGAGTGACTGGTTCGGCGTGCTGCTGACCGTCGTGCTGCTGGCGCTCAACGCCCTGTTCGTGGCCTCGGAGTTCGCGCTCATCTCGGCGCGCCGAACGCAGCTCGAGCCGCGCATCGCGGCCGGCTCGCGTCCCGCCCGCATGGCGATGCGCGCGATCGAGAACATCACGCAGGTCATGGCCGCGGCCCAGCTCGGCATCACGATCTGCTCGCTCGGCCTCGGCGCCGTGGGCGAGCCCGCGATCGCGCACCTGATGGAGCCGGTGTTCGAGGCGGTCCACGTGCCCGAGGGCCTCGTGCACCCCATCTCGTTCGTGATCGCCATGACGATCGTGGTGGGGGCGCACGTCGTGCTCGGCGAGATGGTGCCCAAGAACCTCGCGCTGGTGGGGCCCGACCGGGCCGCGCTGGTGCTGGGGCCGTTCATGCTGGGCGTCGTGCTGGTGCTCAAGCCGTTCGTGCTGCTCCTCAACGGCACGGCCAACCTGATCGTCCGGGCGTTCCGCGTCCAGCCGGTCGAGGAGGTCTCGTCGACGTACACGCACGACGAGGTCGCAGGGCTCGTCGAGGAGTCGCGACGCGAGGGCCTGCTCGACGAGGACGAGTACGGGCTGGTGTCGGGGGCCCTCGACTTCTCCGACGGCACGGTCGACCGGGTGCTGCTCCCGCGCGACGGCCTGGTCACGATCACCCCGAGCGCAACGCCCGTCGACGTCGAGCGGGCCTGCGCCGAGACGGGGTTCTCGCGCTTCCCGGTGACCGATGCCGGCGGAGACCTCGCGGGCTACCTGCACATCAAGGACGTGCTCGAGACCGACGAGGTCTCCCGTCACGAGACCATCGCCGACAAGTGGGTGCGTCCGCTGGCCACGGTGGCCACCGGCTCGGGGCTCTACGAGGCGCTGCGCACGATGCAGGCCCGCGGCTCGCACATGGCCCGCGTCGCCGACGCCTCCGGCACGGTGCTGGGGGTCATCATGCTCGAGGACGTGCTCGAAGAGCTCGTCGGCGAGATCCGCAGCGCGCGCTGAGGGTTGTCAGGCGGCAGCCCGGCGGCGTCGACCGACGAGCAGGTCCCAGAGCCAGGCGACGACCACGGCCATCACGCCGGTCACCACCACCGTGCGGGTTCGTTGCTTCACGTGCCAAGGGTGGCAGCCCGCTCGGGCAGCGTCGGCACCCCCGTCAGGACGGGACGCGGAACAGCCCGGAGGGGGCGACGGCCATCTGCACGGGCACGTCGTGGGGCTCGTGGGGCACCTCGGGCAGCAGCTCGTGCGTGAACACGAGCGCGCACACCGGCGCCGCGACCCCGGCCAGCGCGCGGTCGTAGTAGCCGGCGCCCCGCCCCAGACGATGCCCGGCGTGGTCGACCGCGAGGGCGGGCACGATGACGAGCGAGCACGTGGCGAGGGCATCGGCTCCGAGGTGAGGCCCGGCGGGCTCGGGGATGCCGAGGGCGGTCGTGACGAGGGCTGCGGTGGGATCGTGCGCGACCCAGTCGAGGGAGTGGTCGGCCAGGCTGATCGGCACGATGACCTCGACACCTCGGTCGTGCAGCGCGGCGATCAGCGGAGCGGTGCCGGGCTCGGAGGGCATCGAGAGGTAGCAGGCGACGCGTCGGGCGCGGGCGACGAGCGGCATCGTCAGCACGTGCTGCGCGATCGCGTCGGCGGCCTCGGCGCGCTGGGCCGGCGTGAGGGTGCGACGGCGGGCCAGCAGCTCGTCTCGTTGCCGTGCCTTCGTCACGACCTGACGCTAGCCTATGGCGACGACAGAGGGAGGACCCGTGAGCGGTCTGCAAGAGGCTCAGCGACGCATGCACGACGGTGGCGTCCCCCAGCGGGCGATCGACGTCTTCTCGGCGTTCTACGACCAGCTCGAGCAGGGTGCGACGGGGATGATCCCTGAGAGCGAGGTCGATCCGCTCGTCGACATCGACCGCGCCGACCAGATCGAGCTGAGCGACGAGGCGTGCCGCGAGGCGGCGGCCGTCACCGCGGTCATCAAGCTCAACGGCGGGCTCGGCACGTCGATGGGGCTCGACCGGGCCAAGACGCTCCTGCCGGTGCGCGACGACCTCACGTTCCTCGACGTCATCGCCGGCCAGGTGCTGTCGCTGCGCGACGAGCTCGACGTGAGGCTGCCGCTGCTGTTCATGAACAGCTTCCGCACCCGCGACGACACCCTCGCCGCGCTGCAGAGGTACGACACGCTGCCGGTCGGCGGCCTGCCCGTCGACTTCCTGCAGAACCGCGAGCCCAAGCTGCGGGCCGACGACCTCGCCCCGGTCGACTGGCCGGCCGATCCGTCGCTCGAGTGGTGCCCTCCCGGCCACGGCGACCTCTACACCGCGCTCGACGTGTCAGGCATCCTCGACACCCTGCTGGCCGAGGGCTACCGCTACGCGACGGTGTCCAACGCCGACAACCTCGGCGCCGCGCCGGACGCTCGCATGATGGGCTGGTTCGCCGCCTCCGGGGCGCCGTACGCCGCCGAGGTGTGCCGGCGCACGCCCGCCGACGTGAAGGGCGGCCATATCGTGGTGCGCAAGAGCGACGGCCGGCTGGTGCTGCGCGAGACGGCGCAGACGCCCGACCCCGACGCGGCTGCTGCGGCCGATCCCGACCGTCACCGCTACTTCCACACCAACAACCTCTGGTTCGACCTGCAGGTGGTGCGGCGCACGCTCGACGAGCGTGAGGGCGTCCTCGGGCTGCCGCTCATCCGCAACGCCAAGACCGTCGACCCGACCGATCCCACCTCGACGAAGGTCGTCCAGATCGAGTCGGCCATGGGCGCGGCGGTCGAGGTGTTCGACGGCGCGACGGCGATCGAGGTCGACCGGTCGCGCTTCCTGCCGGTCAAGACCACCAACGACCTGCTGCTGCTGCGCTCCGACGTCTACGAGATCGGCGACGACTTCCGGGTGCGCTCGCGGGTCGCGTCGGTGCCGCTGGTCGGTCTCGACCGGCGTCACTTCACGACGATCTCCGACTTCGACGCCCGCCTGCCGAGCCCGCCGTCGCTGGTCGAGGCGCGTTCGCTGCGGGTCGAGGGTGACTGGCACTTCGGCCCCGACGTGGTCGTCCGGGGTGACGTGTCGCTCGACGACACGGGTGAGGCCCAGACGGTGGCTGCGGGCACGACGTTAGGCTGATCGACATGTCGACAGGAGAGACGGGCCCGGGATCGGAGCAGGAGATGCTGCCGATGGGTCCCGACGCTCCCCGCCGCACCGCCGGCGACGAAGAGCTCACGGCACCCGTCGAGCCCACTCCACAGCCCGAGCCGACCCCGCCGGCCGAGCCGACCCGCCCGCCCGAGCCGACCCCGCCGGCCGAGCCGACCCCGCCGGCTGAGCCTGTCGAAGCTCGCCGTCCGCCGGCCGAGCCCACCCGCTCGGCTGAGCCGATCCCGCCGGCCGAGCCTGCCGAGACCGCCCGTCCCGCCGAGCCGGCGCGCCAGCCCCGCATGCGCGCCGCGAGCATCCCCGACGGCATGCTGACCGTCGAGGACCACCTCGAGAAGATCCTGCGCGGCATCGGGCCCCTCGCCGCCTACGACCAGCCGCTGGTCGAGTCGCTCGGCCTGCCGCTGCACGAGGCGTTCGTGGCGCCGATGGATCTCCCGCTGTTCGACAACTCCGCGATGGACGGCTACGCCGTGCGCGCCGAGGACATCGCCAGCGCGTCGCGCGAGCGTCCGGTGACGCTGCCGGTCGTCGGCGAGATCTCGGCCGGCTCGGCGCGACCCTTCGCCATCAGCGCCGGCACGGCGGTCAAGATCATGACGGGCGCGCCGATTCCTCGAGGCGCCGACTCCGTGGTGCCGTACGAGCAGACCGACCGCGGCAACGCCCGCGTGCAGGTGTTCGCGCCCACCACCATCGGCCAGCGCATCCGTCCCAAGGGCGACGACGTCACCGCCGGCGACACCGTGCTGGCCGAGGGCACGGTGCTCGGCCCGCGGGAGATCGGGCTGCTGGCGGCGCTCGGCGCCCCGCGCGTCAAGGCGCGTCCGCGTCCGCGCGTCGTCGTCATCTCCACGGGCAGCGAGCTGCGCGAGCCGGGCACGCACCTCGACTACGACTCGATCAACGACGGCAACAGCTACATGCTGGCCGCGGCGGTGCGCGAGGCCGGGGCCATCTGCTACCGCGTGGGCGCCGTCGACGACAACCCGCGCACCTTCCAGAAGGTGCTCTCCGAGCAGCTGGTGCGGGCCGATCTGGTGGTCACCAGCGGCGGCATCAGCAAGGGCGACCATGACGTCGTCAAGCAGACGCTCTCGGCACTCGGCACGGTCGAGTTCAACGAGGTCGCGATGCAGCCCGGCAAGCCGCAGGGCTTCGGCAAGGTCTTCGACGAGCAGACGCCCATCATCACGCTGCCGGGCAATGCCGTCTCGGCGTACGTGTCGTTCGAGGTGTTCGTGCTGCCGGCGATCCGCCGCATGATGGGCCGCACGCCCTACCGCCGTCCGATGGTGCACGCCGTGCTGGCCTCCGACCTGCAGTCGCGGCCGGGCGTGCGCCAGTACGTCCGCGCGGTCTTCGAGGTCACGCACCGCGGCGCCAAGGTGACGCCGCTGACAGGTGCGGGGTCGCACATGGTCGGCACGCTGGCCCAGGCCAATGCGCTGATCATCGTCGGCGAGGACCAGACCGCCCTCAATTTGGGCGACACGGTCCGCACCCTCGTGCTCGACAGGCCGTTCTGATGGCCGACGGCCTGACGCACGTCGACGAGTCGGGCGCGGCCCGCATGGTCGACGTCACCGCGAAGGCCGTCACCGCCCGCACTGCCACGGCCCGCGGACGGGTCGAGGTCAGCGGCCAGGTGGTGGCGCTGCTGCGCGGAGAGGGCGTGCCCAAGGGCGATGCCCTGGCCGTCGCTCGCATCGCCGGCATCATGGCCACCAAGCGCACCCCCGACCTGATCCCGCTGTGCCACCCGTTGGCGATCGGCGGAGTCGAGGTGCAGCTCGAGGTCGTCGACGACGGTGTCCGCATCGAGGCGACGGTGCGCACGGCCGACCGCACCGGCGTCGAGATGGAGGCGCTCACCGCCGTCAGCGTCGCGGCGCTCACGGTCGTCGACATGGTCAAGGCCGTCGACAAGCTCGCCCGCATCAGCGACATCGAGGTCGTGGCCAAGTCGGGCGGCAAGAGCGGCGACTGGACCCGCTGATGTCGTCGCCCCTGCGTGCCGCGGTGATCGTGGCGTCCAACCGAGCCGCCGACGGCGTGTACGCCGACGAGACCGGTCCCCTCATCGTCGAGGCGTTGCGCGGCTGGGGCTTCGAGGTCGGCGAGCCCGTCGTGGTGCACGACGGCGATCCGGTCGGCGTGGCGCTGGGCGAGGCGCTGGCAGCGGGCGTCGCGGTGGTGCTGACGACCGGCGGCACCGGCATCAACCCCACCGACCGCACTCCCGAGGCCACGCGGCCCCACCTCGACCGCGAGCTGCCGGGCGTCGCCGAGGCGCTACGCACCGAGGGAGTCGCGAAGGGCGTCCCGACCGCCGTCCTGTCGCGCGGGCTGGCCGGGGTCGCCGGGTCGGCGATCGTCGTCAACCTCCCGGGCTCGCGGGGTGGGGTCAAGGACGGGCTCGCGGTGCTCGCGCACGTCCTGCCGCACGCGGTCGACCAGCTGCGCGGCGGCGACCACGTGGCGGGCGCGTCATGAGGGGTGCGGCCTGAGCGCCGGGTGGCCGGTCACGCTGCGGCACGGATCGGTCGGGGTGCGCCCCCTGAGGCGTCGCGACGCCCGCACGTGGGCGCGGTTGCGGGCCGACAACGCGAGCTGGCTCGGCCCGTGGGAGGCCACGCTGCCGCCCGAGGCCGGCCCTGCCGCCACCTCGTACGTCGGGATGATCGGCACCCTGCGGCGGCGGGCTCGTCAGGGACACGCGATGCCGTTCGCGGTGACCTGGGACGACGAGGTGGTCGGGATGCTCACCGTCAGCGGCATCACGTGGGGCTCCGCGCGGTGGGCGAGCCTCGGCTACTGGGTCTCGCAGAGCCACGCCGGCCGCGGCGTGACGCCCACGGCCGTCGCGCTGGTGTGCGACCACCTGCTCACCACGGTCGGCCTGCACCGTGTCGAGATCTCGATCCGTCCCGAGAACGCCGCCAGCCTGCGCGTCGTGGCCAAGCTGGGCTTCACCGAGGTGGGTCTGGCCCGCGGGTTCCTGCACATCGCCGGCCACTGGCGCGACCACCGGGTCTTCCAGGTGCTGGCCGAGGACGTCCCCGACAGCCTCGTGACACGCCTCGACCGGCGTGGCGGGGACGGCACCGGCGGCTAGTCCCAGCCGTCACACAAGTTCTCAGGCGACACACGGCCCGGCGTGCCGGACAACGCCACGCTGACCGCCTACCGTTTCCATCGTGGGTTCCAGCAGTGGTCTGATCATCGCGTTCGTCGTGGTCGTGTGGGCGGCGTACGTCATCCCGCTGGTCCTGCGCCGGTACGACGAGGCCACCAAGAACGCGTCGGTCGAGACCACCGGCTCGCTCAGCCGGGTCATCAACCGTGCGTCTCGCCAGCAGGCTCCCGAGGCCACCGCGACCGAGCCGGTGCCGGCGGCGCAGACGTCTCCTGCCGCGTCCACCGTCCAGGCTTCGCGTCCCGCGGCCCGGGCCGCCGACCGTCCGGCTGCCCGCCGTGCCGCAGCGCGCCGTCGTCGCACCCTCCTGTCGCTCCTGCTCCTCACCGCCGTGGTCGGCGGGGTCGCCGCCTTCGGCGTCATCGCCACGTACTGGATCGCCGCGCCGGTCGCGCTCGTGGTGGCGTGGCTCGTCGCCTGCCGCGTCCAGGTGCGGGGCGAGCGCGGCATGGCTGGTGCCGGCCGCACCCGTGCGGTGCTGCGCCGCATCAAGCTGCCGAAGGTCGACCTCTCGCGTGCCGACCGCGCGCCCCGCGCCACGGCGAAGATCAAGGCCAAGAGCAAGACCAAGCGGCCGCAGCGTGCCGCCGCCTCGACCTCGGCCGCCGTCGAGGAAGACACGATCATCGTGTCCGGCCAGTTCGAGGACATCGACCCGGGCCGCAAGCACGTCATGGAGCAGACTGAGCTCGAGGTCGACGCCCTCGACGACAAGATCGTCATCGCGGTGCCCTCCATCTCGACGTCCGGCGAGGCCCTCTGGGACCCCCTGCCGGTCACGCTGCCGACCTACGTCACCAAGCCCCGCGCCGGCCGCACCGTGCGCACGATCGACTTCTCGCAGCCCCACACGTGGACGTCCGGACACATCGAGGGCGAGGACGTCGAGCTGCCCAAGCGCGCCGACGACGCCAGCGAGCACCGCCGCGCAGTCGGCGACTGAGCCACCTGATAAAGTTGCGGAGCACTCGCTCGCGAGTGCGACCCCCTGGTCGGGGTCGAGGGGCATTGGCGCAGTTGGTAGCGCGCTTCGTTCGCATCGAAGAGGTCAGGAGTTCGAATCTCCTATGCTCCACCACCGGGCCTGCACGCCGGCCCAGCAGCGATGACTCCACCGCCCGCCAGGCTCACCTGGCGGGCGGTCTGCTGTCGTCCGCCACCGCCCGTACGGGAAGGTGAGTCACGCGCGATGGACGTGCTGGTGGGTCGCGGCCGCATTCGCCACGCGTGGACGGTCCTGCTGATCCCGCCGGCGGCCCTGGCCGTCCTCGGCCTCGCCATCGGGCTCGCGCTGTCGGTCGGCGACCGCGAGGTGACGCCGTTGACCGGGGTTGCCTTCGGCCTCGTGGGCTTGGCGGTCGGGAGCGCTGTCAGCCTCGTCATGATCTCGCTCTGGCTCGTGTCCGCTGCGCGCGTCTCGTACTACGTGTCGGGCAGCCGCATCGTGGTGCAACGCGGACGAAGGGTCGTGGCGTCGGTCGACGTGGCCACCGTCGCACGGGTCGAGATCGTCGGGCGAGCGACGACACGGGGGTTCTTCATCGGGTTCGGGGGGTTCTGGTCGCTCCTGTCCGACCTGCCGCTCGTCGCCTGCACGACCGACGACTCGCGGTGGAGCATCCTGACCGATGCGCTGCCCAGCATCCTGATCGTGGGCGACGACGAGCTCCGCGCGTTCGCGACGGCTCTCTCCGATGCCCTGCTGCGCGGCGTCGGCGAGCCGCGCACGCTGAGGTCGCTCATCTCGTAGTCGAGGCGAGGCGGGCAGCAACGCTCAGTTCCAGCTGCGGCGACGGCGCCGGACGAGGCGCACGACGAGCAGACCCACGGCCGCGATCGCGGCCCAGGGGAGCAGCACCCCGACGACCTCGACACCGCGGTTGACCGCGCCGACCAGACCGTTCCAGCCGTCGCGCAGGCCGCCGGTGAATCCGCCGGGCTCGACGGAGTCGGCGGTGGCCCGCTGCGAGAACGTGATCGTGATGGTCGAGAGCGACACCTGGTCGGCGATGCCCTTGCGCTCGGCCTGAAGGCTCTCGAGCTGCTTCTGGCGATCGGTGAGGGCGCTCTCGGCCTGGATGACGTCGCGGCTCGAGGTGGCGCTGCCGAGGATCGCCGTCAGCCGGTCGATCGAGAGGCGCAGCGCATCGATGCGGGCGTCGAGGTCACGTGCCTCGGCGGTGACGTCGGTGTTCTGCAGCGAGACGTCGTCGACGGTGCCGTAGGAGTCGAGCCGGTCGATCGTCGCGGTGACCTTCGCGCTGGGCACCCGGACCGTCACGGACGCCGAGGCGTCGTCGCCGCGTCCGCTCTCGGACCGGTCGTCGATGCGTCCACCGATCGACTCGACCCAGGTGCTGAGCTGTTGGACGGTCGACCGCGGACGGGTGACGGTGACGCTGGCCGAGCCGGTCGTGACGACCTGGCGGTCGACGTCGGCTTCTGCACCCTGCTCGTTCCTGAGGCTGCGGCCGTCCTGCGGGGCCGCGTCGAGACGCGTGCGCTCGGGTGCGGCCGCGTCGCGGGAAGCGGACGCCCCGCCCGCCGACTGGTCGGGCGCGCTGCTGAGCTGCTGATCGGACGAGAGCGACTCGACGGCGTAGCCGCCGAGGCCCACCACGAGAACGCTGGCGGCGGCCAGCCCGATGGTCGTGCGCGCACGCCGGCCGCGCCGGGTGACGTCCTGGTCGACGCGGTGCATGACCGACATGCGCATCTTCTCGACGCGGTCGTCGTGGAGCGTGGGGGTGCTCATGAGATCTCCTTGACGGATCGAAGGTCGGCGCGCAGCCGGGTGCGCAGCCGGGAGAGGCGGTTGCGGACGACGGCGTGGCTGACGCCCAGCTCGCGCGCCGCCATGTCGTAGGTGTGGTCGCCGTCGACGCACAGCTCGTACAGGCGCCGGTCGACCGGCGACAGCATGGCCGTCGCCTTGTCGATCTCGGCCCGGACGAGACCGGCCTCGACCTCGTCCTCGACGACCTCGTCGGACGCGAGGCGCTCGTCGAGCTCGTCCGCCCGTCGTCGGAGGCGGCTCCGCCGGGCGTTGAGCGCGGTGTAGCGGGCGGTGACGAGCAGCCAGGGCAGGACCGACTCGTCGACGAGCGTGATGGTGCGGATCTTGTGCCACATCGTCACGAAGACGTCCTGGGTCGCGTCCTCGGCCTCGCGCTCGTCCCTCAGGACGCCGTACGCCTGCCAGTAGACCGGGCGCACGTGGCGGTCGTACAGCCGGCCGAAGGCGCGACGGTCTCCGCGGGCGGCCCGGTGCAGCAGCACGCGGTCGTCATCGTCGTCGCCGTCGTCCGGACGGGCGTCGAGGGTCGCGGTGGGGCTCACCGGCGGCTCCGATCTGTCGGGTGGTGCGGACGTCTTGCCGTGTCATGTCCGGACCACCCGGGATCGTCTCACGGTGGATCAGAGGTTCTGGCCGATCCCGTAGAAGGCCGGGAACAGCACGACCAGGAACAGCACCGGGAAGAAGCACGTCACCAGCGGGAAGATCATCTTGACCGGCAGCTTCTGGGCGGCCTCCTCGGCGCGGAAGCGGCGCTTCGTGCGCATCTCGGCGGCGAGGTTGCGCACCAGCGTCGCCGTCGAGACGCCGAACTCCTCGGCCTGGATCACATGCTTGCAGAAGCGCCGGAGGTCGGCGACGGACGTGCGCTCCGCCAGTGCGTTGTAGGCCGCGCGCCGCGACATGCCGAGGCGCATGTCCTGCAGCGTGCGCACGAACTCCTGCGCCAGCGCGCCGTGGCCGCGCTCGCCCACGCGGGCCAGCGCACCCTCGAACGTCATGCCCGACTCGATCGCGATGACGACCTGGTCGAGCAGATCGGGCAGCTCCCGCTCGATCTCGAGCTGACGCTCCTTGGCCCGCGAGCTCAGCCACAGGTCGGGGAAGAAGAAGGCGGCGACGGCGATCAGCGTGAACAGGACGAAGCCGCGTCCCGAGGGGCCGGACGCCCACAGCGAGAGCCCGAGGACGCCGGCGACCGACGCTGCGACGACCTTCGTCAGCATCAGGCGCCGCAGCGTCCACCCGGCGCGGTGGCCGGCGAGGGCGATGTTGCGCTCGGCCCGCTCGAGGAGGAACGGCACCGTCACGACGCGCAGCCGTCCGATCGACGCCAGGTCGTTGTCGACGAAGATCGCGCTCGCGCTCGCGGGCGTCCTGCCGCGTCGCCACGAGCGACCCTGGGGGACGCTCGGACGCGGCACGGTGACGCCGAGGCTGACCGCCAGCAGGGCACAGGCGGCGAGGACGAGCGTGGTGCCGACGACCAGCATCAGACCTTCACCTCCACGAGCCTGCGGATCCAAAAGAAGCCGATGACGTAGAGGACGACCGCGATGCCGAGCAGCAGCTGGCCGACGCCCGTGGTGAAGATCGGCGTGAACGTCGACGGGCTGCGCCAGAACATGAACACGCCGACCGCCAAGGGCATGGCCATCATGACCTTCGAGGACGCCCGGCCCTCGGCCGAGATCGCGCGCACCTGTTGGGCCAGCGCGTTGCGCTCGCGGATCGTCTCACCGACGCGATCGAGCACCTCGCTCAGGTTGCCGCCGGTGTCCCGCTGGATCGCCACCGCGTCGGTGATCCAGCCGAAGTCCTCGCTGCGCATCCGACGGGCGGTCTCGCGCATCGCCTCGACGGTGTCGAGACCGAGCCGTCCCTCGTTGACGATGCGGGCGAACTCCTCGGCGGTGGGGCTGAGGGCGTCGGCCGAGACGGTGTCGAGCGCGCTCGGCAGGCTGTGGCCGGCGCGCAGGGCCGACGCGATGACCTCGAGCGTCGACTCCAGCTGGTCGGCGAACGCGTTCTGCCGCTTGCGCCGGCGTGAGCTGACGATGGCGCGCGAGGCCAGCGGCACGAGCACCGCGATCAGCAGGCCGATCAGGACGCCGCCGATCGCGTAGCCGACCATGAACGCCGCGAACGTCGACATGAGGACGGCCGTGACGAAGCTCGACTGCTGCATCCGGATGCCGGCCATCTCGAGGTCGTGCCCCGGGAAGGGGTTCCAGCCTCGCTTGCGCAGCACCCAGTCGACCGCGACCTCCATGCGCTCGACGACGTTCTCGAGCGGGCTGGTCGGCACGGCTCCGGGGGAGAGGCGACGCTCGACGGGCACGCGTGCGGCGGGCGCGACCAGCAGGTAGGCGGCCAGCGTCGCCGACAGCAGCACGAGCAGCGCTCCGGTGGCGAGCACGTCAGGCCGCCGGGTCGAACATCGAGAGGTCGTACGGCACCCCGGCCTCGTCGAACCGGTCGAGGAACCGCGGACGCAGTCCCGTCGGCCGCACCTCGCCGCGCGCGCGGTCGAGGACGAAGGCGTCCTGCAGGGTCACGACGTCGCCCTCCATGCCGATCACCTCGGTCACCTGGGTCACGCGGCGGCTGCCGTCGCGCATGCGCTGCACCTGGATGACCAGGTCGATGGCCGAGGCGGCCTGCTCGCGGATCGCCCGCAGCGGCAGGTCCATCCCCGCCATCAGCACGAGCGTCTCAAGGCGGGCCAGCGCGTCGCGCGGGCTGTTGGCGTGCAGCGTGGAGATCGATCCCTCGTGACCGGTGTTCATGGCTTGGAGCATGTCGAGCGCCTCGCCGCCGCGGCACTCGCCGACGATGATGCGGTCGGGGCGCATGCGCAGCGAGTTGCGCACCAGGTCGCGGATCGTCACCTCGCCCTTGCCCTCGATGTTGGGCGGCCGGCTCTCGAGCGTCACGACGTGGTCCTGCTGCAGCTTCAGCTCGACGGCGTCCTCGATCGTGACGATGCGCTCGTCCGCGGGCACGAACGACGACAGCACGTTCAGCATCGTCGTCTTGCCCGTGCCGGTTCCGCCCGACACGAGGATGTTGAGCCGAGCCTCGACGCATCCGCGGAAGAAGTCGGCCAGCTCGCCGCTGAACGAGCCGAACGAGATCAGGTCGTCGACCGTGAACGGGGTGTCGGAGAACTTGCGGATCGTCAGCGAGGAGCCGTTGACGGCCAGCGGCGGGATGACGGCGTTGACGCGCGAGCCGTCCTGCAGGCGGGCGTCGACCAAGGGAGACGACTCGTCGATGCGGCGACCCACGCGCGCGACGATGCGCTCGATGACGCGGCGCAGGTGGTCCTCGTCGGTGAAGCGCAGACCCGACAGCGTGATGCCGTTGCGCTCGACGTAGATCGTGTCGTGGCCGTTGACCATGATCTCGTTGACGGTCGGATCCTCGAGCAGCCGCTGCAGCGGGCCCAGGCCGAGCGCGTCGTCCTCGAGCTCCTGCAGCACCGCTCGCCGCTCGCCGGGGGCCAGCACCAGGCGCTCGTCGTCGACGACCTTCGCCAGCTCGGTCCGCACGAGGTCGTGCAGCTGGCCCTCGGTCAGCGAGGGGTCGTTGATGCGGGAGCCGATCCGCTCGTGCAGCACCTTGAGCACGCGGGCCTTGGTCTGGGCCAGCCCGTCCGAGGCGAGCGGCCCGGGCGCGGGGGTGCGCGAGGTGGTCGGCGGCACGCTCGTCTCCGGCCTCGGTGCGGCGTGCGCCGGGGGACGAGGTCGGGCCAGCGGCGCCGGATCGACGCTCGCCGGCACGGCAGCGGGTCGCTCGACGAGCACGGGCGGCAGGTGGCCGGCTTCTTGACGGTGCTTGGCGGCCATGCGATCGGCGAGGCTCATGCCAGCTTCTCCCCTCGGTGCGAGTGGCGGGTGGGGCGGACGCCCGAGATGGCCGCCGCCAGTGCGTCGAACGGCTTGCGGACGCGGGCGTCCTTGACATCGATCGCGAGCGTGCCGTGGTTGGCGGCGAGCCCGATGCGGTCCGACCGGGGCACGACGACCGGGACGGCGACGTCGAGCATCCGCTCGGCGTCCCGCACCGTCAGCCCGGCGCCGCGGTGCGCCCGGTTGAGCAGCAGGTGCCGGCCCGCCGGCACCAGACCGAGCTCACCGAGCACGTCGAGCTCCTTGTGCGTCGATCGCAGGGTCGCGACGTCCAGCGCGGTCACCATCACGAGGTCGGAGGCCTCCTCGAGGCTGGCCAGCGTCTCCTCGAGCAGTCCGGCCGAGGTGTCGACGACGACGTAGCGGAACGACGTCGACAGCTGGCTGACGAGCTTGCGGACCTGGTCGCCCGTCACGCCGCCACCGTCGGCCGGGCCGTCGGCGCCCGCCAGCAGGTAGAAGCCGCTGGGGTGGATCGTCAGCAGGGTGCGGACGAACATCGAGTCGTCGCCCTCGGCGGAGAGGGCGTCGACGACGGTGTTCTGGGGGGTGAGGCCGAGCATCGCCGACGCGTCACCGAACTGCAGGTCGAGGTCGACCAGCACGACCTCCCACGGCGCCGCGGCGGCGAGCACGCCGGTGAGGTTGACCGCCGTCGTCGTCTTGCCCACACCCCCCTTGGGCGATGCCACGACCACGACCCGGTGGGCCGCGTCGGCCGGCTTCTCGACATCGGCCGGTCCGGCGAGTCGCTCGAGGTCGGCCGCGGACGTCCCGGGGTCGATGACGTGCTCGAAGCCGGCGCGCTCGGCCCGGCGGGCGAGTCGCCGCGTAGTCGGTGACACCAGCACCAGGACGAGATCGGGCCAGTCGGCCGAGACGCTGCTGGCGTACGTCAGGGCACGGTCGATCGGCACGCCCGTGCCGACGAAGACGACATCGGGCCTGAAGTCGCGGTGACGCTCGGCGCTGGTGCTGCTCGCGTGGGCGTCGACGGCCACGACGTGGTGCCCGGTGAGCGAGGAGACCCGCTCCCCGAACGCCGGATCGACCGCGACGAGCAGGATGTTGCTCACTTGAGCACGCCCTCCGTGGTGACCAAGCGGCGGTCGACCTTCGAGTCGTCCCCTTGCTTGGTGAGGTAGATGTGCCCGAGCTCCGCGGCGTGCACGATCTTGCTCGCGTCCAGCGAGCTGACGGCCAGGCGCACGACGACGTCGTCGCTCGCCGCGTCGGGGACGGCGTTTGGAGCCTTCTTGCTCGAGAGCACCAGCACCTGGTTGGCGGCGAAGTTGGTCTGCCGCTCCGGGTCGTAGGTGGCCACGACACCGACGGTGTCGCCCGCCTTGAGCGAGCCCTCGAGCGCACGCACCGAGGCCACCTTGATGGTGAGCTCCTGCATCCCCTCGGGCACGGTGACCGTGCCGTCGTTGGCGCCACCCTCACCGGCGCCGTCGGGGTCGCCGAAGCGCCCCGAGACCAGCACCTCGCCGGGCGCCAGGCTGGCGGTGGTGACCAGGTCGGCGACGGGGTCGAGCGTCGTGAGCGCCGTGCCGGGCACGGCCGACTTCGGCAGCTTGACGACCTCGACGGAGTCGTCGAGATCGGTGGCCTTGGTGCCGGCCGGCACGTCCTTGACGACCCGGATGGCCGGGACGAGCGTGGTGCCCTCGAAGGCCCGGTCGTCGGCGTCGTTGACGTACGCGACCAGGGTGATGATGCCCAGGACGGCGAGGACGACGGCGGCGATCGCCGCGATGGTGCGCCTGCTGGTTCTCACGAGTGACCGACCCCCCTTGCGTGGTGGTGACGAGGACGCATGCGCCAGCAGGCGCCTCCCGAGAGGCGACCTGCTGACGCGGCTTGTGCGGTGCGAGTCAGGTGGTGCTGGGGTTGACCGAGCTGGCGATCGAACCGACCTTTGCCCTCAGCGCGTCACCGAGAGGCGTGAAGGCGACGCCAACGACGAGCGCGACGACCACGCTGACGAGCACGACGTACTCGGTGAACGCGGCGCCGCGCTCCTCGCGCTCCTCGCGGGCCGTCGAGGCCTGGAAGAGGACGGACGTGATGAACGAGACGGTGTACATGGGTGACCACATGCGGATCACACTCCCTCTGACTATTCGGCGCCGGTCGGCGCCGCTCCCTGTGCAACCCCCGATGGAGAAGCTGAGATCGAAGTTAGACCGGCATTGCAGCGAAGTTCGACGAAATGACCTAGGTCCCTACAAAAATGGCTCGAAAGAACTAGTAGCCCCTAGCCACGGGCGCTTTACAACCGGTCCACGTGGCTCAGATCACACGATTTCGTCCAGTGTCAGGACCAAGTTCCCTACCGTGGGGTACGCGCCACGAGGCGCGCGATGGGGAGGGTCGAGGGATGCGGAACAAAGGATTGCGCCGAGGTCGGGTGCACCGAGCGGACAACGCACGCGGTGCCGTGACGGTCGAGTTCGTCCTGGTGCTGCCGTTCTTCCTGTTCCTGATCTTCCTGCTGATCGGCATGGCGACGATGTTCAGCTTCCGCCAGGCACTGAGCCAGGCGGCCACCGAGGGCGCGCGCGCCGCCGCCGTGCAGCCGCTGAACGCCAGTGACGCGACCCGCACGAGCGATGCGCTGGCCGCGATCAACGGCACGCTGGGCGCCCAGGCCGATGTCACCTGCGTGTCGGGGGTCCTGAAGCGGCGCGGGGTGTCGGCGGGCACGTGCTCGATCAGCGCTCCGGCACCGTGCGACGGCGGCAAGAAGTGCGTGACGGTGCGGCTGAGCTACGCCTACCGCGACCACCAGCTGGCCGGCTCGATGCCGTTCGTCCCCGACGCGCTCTTCCCGTCGTCGCTGACGTACGTGTCGTCGGCGCGGGTCTCGCAGTGACGTCCCGGCGGCCTTCGCGCTGCACGCGCGACGACCGCGACGAGCGGGGAGCGGTCTTCGTCTTCTCGGTGCTGATCATGTCGGTGCTGATGATCGTGGCCGCCTTCGTCATCGACCTGGGCGTCGACCGCGTCGTCACGGTCGACATGCGGTCGCTCGCCGACACCACCGCGATGGACATGTCGACCATGATCGACGGCTCCAAGACCACCGACCAGCTCAAGGCGTCGAGCGGGTCCACGCTGGCCGCCACGCTGGCCCGCAACCGTCCGTCGGTCGCGGCCACCGTCAAGGACTCCGACGTCGTGGTCACCTTCGGCATGGCCAGCGCCCAAGGCGACTGGCTGCGCGCTGCGGGCGGTGCCGAGTACCCCAACGCCGTCAAGGTCAGCGTGTCCGGTGCCAGCTCGATCCGCCTGTGGCCCGGCCACGACCCCGCCAAGCCCCGGCGCACGGCCATCGCGGCACGCCAGCCGAGGGCCGCGTGCGTCACGGTCGGCTCGTACCTCGCTGCCCTCGACACCTCGGCCGGCGGGGGGCCGCTGGCCACGCTGCTCAACGAGGTCGCGCCGACGTCCGCCACGGTGTTCACGAGCGCGGGGCTGCTCGCGATCAAGAGCATCAGCGTCCCGCTGGCCGACCTGGTCGCCGAGCTCGGCGTCGGCGACCCGTCGTCGCCCCTGACCGCCGACGTCACGCTCGGCAGCCTGGCGAGGGCCTCGGCGCGCGTGCTCGCGAAGCAGCCGGGTTCGGCCGCGAGCAGCGCAGCGGTCGAGCTGAACCGCATCGCCGGCGTGGCGGGCACGGCCGGCATCAACGAGACGATCAAGCTGGGCGAGCTGGTCCAGCTCGGGGTCGGCAACAGCGCGGCGGTGCTCTCGGGCGACGTCAACGTCTTCGACCTCGTCGCGGGCAGCGTGATGGCCTTCGACGGCGCGCACGTGGTCAAGCTGAAGGACGTGGGCGTCACGGTGCCGGGCTTCGCCGTCACCAGCCTGAACGTGACGATCGTCGGCCCGCCCAAGACCGTGTGCGGAGGTGCCGGATCGGAGGTGACGAGCACGCAGGCCTCGGTCGTGGCCGAGCTCACGGTGCTGGGGGCCGACAAGTACGTGAAGTGCGGCGGCGTGATCGGGGGCCTGCTCTGCGGGGTGGTGAGCGGGCTGACGGACATCCTCACGGGGCAGTGGAAGCCGAGCGGCACCGCCGACGTCAAGGTCAAGCTGGTGCTGAACGGCGTCAACGCCACGGTCAAGGTCGGCGCGGTCGGCTCCTGCGAACCGGCGCCCGACGTCGATGTGACGGCCACGACGACCGCGACCAACGGGTCGCTGACGGTCGAGGCGCTCGACGGCCTCCTCAGCCTGCCGGTGGTGCTGCCGCAGACCAATGCGAGCACCGCGAGCCACACGTTCACGACGTCCCCGAGCACGTGGACGAACGTCGGAGGACTCAGCACCGAGCTGATCAGCCCGATCTCGGTGGCCGGGGCCGTGGTCAACGGCACCACGGCCGTGATCCTCAAGGTCGCCGGTCTCGGCCTGGGGCCGCAGCTGACCACGGGCCTCAACTCGGCGCTCTCCGGCATGGGGCTGTCGCTGAACGGCGCGTCGGTGACCCTCGACAAGATGAGCACCTGCAGCGTCTTCGGCCTGCGCAAGTAGGGCGACCTCGACGTCGTCGGCGACAATGGCGGCATCACCACCGAGACGCACCCCCGCAGGAGACCAGTCGTGACGACACGTGTGTGCCAGCAGCCCCGGCCCGCTGCCGTGGTCGACGGAGCCGTGATCGCTCGATGAGCGACCGCACCGTCGTCATCGGCACCGGCATCGCCGGGGTCAGCGCCGCCGCAGCGATGCGGGCGGCCGGCTACGAGGGCTCGATCCAGCTGCTGGGCGACGAGCCCGAGCTGCCCTACCGCCGTCCGCCGGTGTCGAAGGAGATCGTGCGCGGCGACAAGACCGCCGACGAGATCCGCATCAAGAAGGTCGAGTGGTACGACCAGCAGGGCATCGGCCTGCGCCGTGCGACGCCCGTGGTCGGGCTCGACCTCGACGCCCGCTCGGTCGGGCTGGCCGACGGCACGTCGCTCGGCTTCGACCGGCTGCTGCTGGCCACCGGGGGCACGGCGCGCCAGCCCTGGCCCGGCGCCACGGGAGCGCGCACGCTGCGCGACCTGGCGGACGTCCCGCCGCTGGCCGGCGAGCTGGCGTCGGCCACGCCGATGATCGTCGTCGGTGCCGGTCTCATCGGGTCGGAGATCGCGGCGAGCGCCCGTGCGGCGGGCTGCCACGTGACGCTGCTCGAGGCCGGCGACCTGCCCATGCCCCGGCTGCTGCCGCCCGCGCTCGGGCAGATGTACGCCGACGTGCACCGCAGCGAGGGCACCGACCTGCACACGGGCGTGACGGTCGAGTCGGTCGTCGACGGACTCGCGGGCACCACGGTGCGCGCCGTCGACGGACGGTCGTGGACCGCGCCGGTCGTCGTCGTGGCCGTCGGCATGCAGCCGCGCACCGAGCTCGCCGAGGCTGCCGGCATCGAGCTGGCCGCGCCCGGTGACGGTGGGGGCATCCTGGTCGACGCGCACGGACGCACGTCCGTCGAGGGGGTCTTCGCCGCCGGCGACGTGGCCAACCAGCCTCGTCCGGTGCTCGGGGGACGGCACCGGGTCGAGCACTGGCAGGGGGCGCAGAACCACGGCACGGCCGTGGGTCGCGTGATGGCCGGCGGCGACGAGCCCTTCGACGAGGTCCCGTGGTGCTGGTCCGACCAGTACGGGCTCAACCTGCAGGTCGTCGGCTGGCCCGACGCGGCCCACGAGCTCGTCGTGCACGGCTCGTTGGACGACCGCGACTTCATCGCCTACCTGCTCGACGACGGGATCGTGCGGGGTGCCGTGTCGATCGGACGTCCGCGAGACGTCCGGAAAGCCAGACAGACGATCTCCGATCGTGCCAGTCTGGACGCATGAGCCATGGCGCGCGACGTAGATGACGTCCGACCTTCCCGTCCCGGTGCGCCAGCGACTGCTCGACGCGGCCCAGGCCATGATCGAGGCGGGAGGGTGGGCAGCCGTCACGATGTCGGGCGTCGCGTCGTCGGCCGGGGTCAGCCGGCAGACCGCCTACAACGAGTTCGGCACCAAGCACGGGCTGGCCCAGCAGCTGGCGCTGCGCGAGCTGCAGCTGTTCCTGACCGTGGCGCGCACCCGCATGGAGGCCGAGCGCGATCTGTCGGACGGTATCCGGGCGGCGTGCGAGGGCGTGCTGCTGATGGGCGAGCAGAGCCTGCTCGTCCGCACCATCGTCAGCTCGGCGGCGACCGACCGCGACCTCGACTTCCTGATGATCCTCACCACCGAGTCGGGGGGCATCGTCGAGACCGCCGTCGCGGTCGTCGAGCAGGCCGTCGCCGAGCTGTACCCGCCGTCGGGCTTCGAGCAGGAGCAGCTCGGGGTCGTCACCGAGGCCGTCGTGCGGCTCGTGCTGTCGGGCCTGACCCGGCCGTCCAAGGCACCCGCCGACGCAGCCGCCGACATCGGGTGGCTCGTGGGGATGGTGCTGGCAGGCGCTGCGGCGGCCGCCTGACGCCGAGGCCGGTCAGATCCAGCGACCGAGCCACATGCGGTTGCGCCAGGCGTCGTACGGGATCAGGCCGTCGGTGTAGATCGGGTGGAAGTACCAGAACGCCACGACCGCCGCCACGACGAACACTCCTGTCGTCAACCCGGCGAGGTAGCGCTGGCGGGGCGTCACGGCCGACCGGATCAACGAGTCGACGACCAGGCAGATCGCGACGATCGTGAACGGGATCAACGTCACCGCGTAGAACGAGAAGATCGGGCGGTCGTCGAACCGGAACCACGGCAGCCAGCACACCGCCACGGCCACGACCGGCATGCCCCAGGTCCACGACCGCGTCCGCACCCACGCGACGAGCGCGGCGACCAGCGCCAGCACGCCCGTCCACCAGATGATCGGGTTGCCGAGGATCAGGATCTCTCGCACGCACGTGCTGCCGGCGGCCTGGCCGCACTGCAGCGACGACGGCAGGTCGAACTGCGCGTCGGCCCCGACGGGACGCAGCTGCACCAGCCAGCCCAGGGGATCGGACTGGTACGGGTGCGTCGCGGTGTTCAGGTCGGTGGTGTGGAACTGGTAGGTCATGACGTGGAAGTGCCACAGCGAGCGGAAGGCGTCTCGGGTCTCGCCGAGGAAGCCGGTCGTGGGCCGGTCGACGTACGCCCCCCACGGCGCCGAGTAGTCGCCGTAGCCGCGTCCGAAGCGCGCCTCGTACACCTCGTGGTGCAGCAGGAACCCGGTCCACGAGACGACGTAGACCACCAGGGCGACCAGGACGATCGAGGCGAAGGCGGGCAGCCCCACCATCAGCGTCCGTCGCACCCAGCCGTGCCGCGGACCGGCGTGCCGCCGTGCGAGCACCTCCGACACGACCGTGGCGAGGCCGAACGCCGCCAGCACGTAGACGCCGCTCCACTTGGTCGCGCAGGCCATGCCGAAGCTGAGCCCGGCCAGCAGCTGCCAGGGGCGGGCGAACCGGTAGCGGTCGAGCCGGTCGCGGATCCAGTCGCGATCGGCGGCCAGGCACGCGACGCCGCAGACGATCCAGAACGTCAGGAAGATGTCGAGCAGCGCGAGGCGCGACATCACGAAGTGCATGCCGTCGACCGTCAGCAGCAGCGCGGCGATGCACGAGACCACGACCGACCCCGTGAGGCGCAGCACCAGGCGCGCGAGCACGAGCACCGTCAGCGCGCCGACCACGACGCCCGCGATGCGCCAGCCGAAGGAGTCGAAGCCGAACACCTGCTCGCCGAGAGCGATCAGCCACTTGCCGCCGTCGGGGTGGACGATCCACGACGGCTCGTCGGTCATGATGCCGTCGAGCCTGCCCTGGACGATCTGCTGGTTGGCCTGCTCGGTGAAGTCGCGCACGTACCCGTGCTGCAGCAGCGAGTAGGCGTCCTTGGCGTAGTAGGTCTCGTCGAACACGAACTTGTTCGGGTAGCCCAGGTTCCACACGCGCAGCGCGAAGGCCAGCAGCATGATGCCGATCGGCCCGACCCACCCCCAGACGCGGTGGGGGATGCGCGCCAGGACCGTCACGCCGAACAGCCTAGGTCCCCCTCCCCGGCGGTGCGTATGCCACCGTTTCCACCCGGGCGGTGGATCGACCACCGAATGGACGTCATCTCCGGCTCAGACGGTGGTGCATCCACCGCTCAGTCCCGGTCCACAGGTGCCGGGACGGCCGCGGGATGTCCACAGGGATGGCCGGCGGCGTGGCGAGCGTCTGCCTGTGGAGGTTCGCATGAGGCATGAGAACTCCGACTCCCGTCCCCGAGCATCTCGCCGGCCGCTCGTTCGACCTGACCGAGGCCCGTCGGGCCGGCATCACGCCGCGGATGCTCGAGCACCCACGCTTCCGCCAGGTCTACCCACGCGTCTACTGCCTGGCCGACCTCGTCCTCTCGCCGAGCGAGCAGATCGCCGCCGCGCGTCGCAATCTTCCCCCGGACGCTCGGACGACCCATGCGACCCGACTTCGTGAGCTCGGGCTCGAGCACGGTCCGCTCGAGCCGCTGCACTTCGTGGTGGGTCGCGACCTCCATCTCGACGTCGAGGGCATCCTGCTGCACAGGACCGCGGTGATGCCGCAGTCCGGCCCCGACGGGGTGTGTCCCGAGGCGGTCTTCGTCGCGCTGGCCGCGACGGAGCGGATGATCGACCTGATCGTCATCGGCGACTGGCTCCTCCGGCACGAGCACATGAGCGCGACGTCGCTGGGCGAGTTCATCGGGTTCTGTCACTGGAGGGCGGGCGCGGCCCAGGCGCTGGTCGTCGTGCCCCACCTCGACGGACGGGCGCGATCGACCAAGGAGTCCGAGACGCGCGCGATCATCGTCTTCTCCGGCCTGCCCCGGCCCGAGGTCAACGTCGAGGTGCGAGACGACGCCGGAGCGCTGGTGGGCATCGGCGACCTCGTGTATCGCCCGTGGCGGCTGGTGGTGGAGTACGAGGGGCGTCAGCACGCGCTCGACATCCAGCAGTTCGCCCGCGACATCGACCGGTACGGCGGGTTCCGCAGGATCGGTTGGGACTACCACCAGGTCACCAACGAGCGGTTGGCACGGCCGCGGGCGATGATCATGAGCCTTCACGCGCAGCTGGTCCGGCGCGGTTACGACGGCCCTTCCCCGGCCTTCGGCCGTCGGTGGGATTCGCTGTTCCAACCGGTCACCGTCTGACGCGGCACGGCCGGGCGGTGGGTCCGCCACCGTACGAGCGCCGAATCGGCGCCAGAAGGTGGCGCGTCCACCGCTCGGGTCCGGACGGTGGAGGATCCACCGCCCAGGCCGGGAGGGGGAGCGAGTGCCAGACTGGCTCGCATGCTGATCCTCGCCGCGACGCCCATCGGTCGGGTCGCCGACGCCAGCGGACGCCTGGCGGACGCCCTCGTGTCGGCCGACGTGGTCGCCGCCGAGGACACCCGCCGGCTCAAGCGGCTCGCGTCCGAGCTCGGTGTCGAGATCGGCGGACGCATCGTCTCGTACTTCGAGGGCAACGAGGAGCGCCGCACGCCCGAGCTCGCGGCGATGCTGAGCGACGGGATGACCGTCGTCCTCGTCACCGACGCCGGCATGCCGAGCGTGTCCGACCCCGGCTACCGCCTGGTCGTCGCGGCGATCGCGGCCGATGTCGCCGTCACCGCGATCCCCGGTCCGTCCGCGGTGCTCACGGCCCTGGCGGTCTCCGGCCTGCCCGTCGACCGGTTCTGCTTCGAAGGCTTCCTGCCGCGCAAGGCCGGCGAGCGCGCGACGGCGCTCACCGAGCTCGCGCGCGAGCGCCGCACGATGGTGTTCTTCGAGTCGCCGCACCGCACCGAGACGTCGTTGCGCGCGATGGCCGACGTCTTCGGGGCCGACCGGCCGGCTGCCGTGTGCCGCGAGCTCACCAAGACCTACGAGGAGGTCGCTCGCGGCGGCCTGTCCGAGCTCGTCGACTGGGCCGTGGGGCAGGAGCAGGGCGTCCGCGGCGAGGTGACCATCGTGGTCGGCGGCGCGGTCGCCGAGGCCCGCACGTACGCCCCGGACGACCTGCGCGCGCTTGTGGCCGCCCGCCAGGCGGAGGGTCTGAGCCGCAAGGACGCCATCGAGCAGGTGGCCGGCGAGACCGGCACCCGCAAGAAGGACGTCTACGACGCCGCGCACTCGTAGGCGCCGCCAGCCGGGTCACTAGACTCGCAGGCGTGTCCGCCGAAACGTTCTACGTCACCACGCCCATCTTCTACGTCAACGACGCGCCCCACATCGGGCACGGCTACACGACGGTCATGGGCGACATCCTCACGCGCTGGCACCGGCAGCGCGGCGAGAGCGTCTGGTACCTGACGGGCACGGACGAGCACGGCCAGAAGGTCCTGCGCAAGGCCGAGCTCAACGGCGTCTCGCCGCAGGAGTGGGTCGACAAGCTGGTCGACGACGAGTGGCGGCCGATGCTCGAGACGCTCGACATCGCCAACGACGACTACATCCGCACGACCGACCAGCGCCACATCGACGGGTCCAAGGCGTTCTGGCAGGCCCTGTACGAGCGCGACGCCGTCTACAAGGGCTCGTTCGAGGGCCACTACAGCGTCGGCAGCGAGGAGTTCGTGGGCGAGGACGACGTCGTCGACGGCGAGGGCGACGACGAGGGCTTCAAGGTCAGCAAGCTCGACGGCAGCCGCGTCGAGTACATGAGCGAGGAGAACTACTTCTTCCGCCTCGGCGACTACCAGCAGAAGCTGCTCGACTTCTACGAGGCCAACCCCACCTTCATCCAGCCCGAGTCAGCCCGTAACGAGGTGATCTCGTTCGTCAGCCGCGGGCTGCGCGACCTGTCGATCTCGCGCTCGACGTTCGACTGGGGCATCGGCGTGCCGTGGGACGACGAGCACGTCATGTACGTCTGGATCGAGGCGCTGCTCAACTACGTCACGGCGGCCGGCTACGGGGTGGACGACGAGCGCTTCGCCCAGCTGTGGCCCGCCAACATCCACATCGTCGGCAAGGACATCGCCCGGTTCCACGCCGTCATCTGGCCCGCGATGCTGATGGCCGCGGGTCAGCCCGTCCCGCACCAGGTCTTCGCCCACGGCTGGCTGCTCGTCGGTGGCCAGAAGATGAGCAAGTCCAAGGCCAACGGCATCCGCCCCGACGAGATCGTCGACACGTTCGGCTCCGACGCCTACCGCTACTACTTCGCCCGGGCCCTGACGTTCGGCAGCGACGGCTCGATCTCGTGGGAGGACATCAGCGCCCGCTACCACGCCGAGCTCGCCAACGGCTTCGGCAACCTCGCGTCCCGCGTCGCGGCCATGATCGGCAAGTACTTCGACGGGACGCTGCCCGCGGCCGCCGAGCTGACCGACGCCGAGCTGACGGTCACCGACACCGTGGCCGAGGCGGTCCGGGCGGCCGACGAGGCCATCGAGGCGGTCGCCCCGCAGGACGCGCTGGCGTCGATCTGGCGCATCGTCGACGAGCTCAACGGCTACATCACCGACCAGGCGCCGTGGAAGGTCGCCAAGGACGCGGCGACCGACGAGGCCGCCGCGGCCCGTCTCGCCACGATCCTCAACACGACCGCCGAGGGCCTGCGCGTGCTCGCGGTCGTGCTCAACCCCGTGATGCCCAAGGCGTCGGCGGTGCTGTGGGAGTCCCTCGGCGCCGAGCCGGCCCTCGGCGCGCTGGCCGACCAGCGCATCGACGCCGTCGCGGCGTGGGGCCAGCTCGCGGCCGGCTCGATTATCACCAAGCCGTCCTCGCTGTTCCCGCGCATCGAGACCACCGAGACCGCGTGACGGCGACCGCCGGCTGGCCCGAGGCACCCGAGGCGCTGCCGTCTCCCGTCGTCGACAACCACTGCCACCTCGACCACCGTGCCTACAGCAAAGGCGTCGAGGGTGGACTGCTGATCCCGGTCGACGAGGCCCTCGACCGCGCTGCGGCGGTCAACGTCACCCGGGTGGTCCAGGTCGGGTGCGACCTCGAGGGCTCCCGCTGGGCGGTCGACACCGCCGCCGCCTACCCGTCGGTGGTCGCGGCGGTCGCCCTGCACCCCAACGAGGCGCCGGCACTGGCCGCGGCCGGCGAGCTCGACGCCGCCCTGGCCGAGATCGACCGGCTGGCCGCGTCCGGCGACCACGTGCGAGCGGTCGGCGAGACGGGTCTCGACTACTTCCGCACCGGCGCGGACGGTCGCGAGGCGCAGCACGCCTCGTTCCGCGAGCACGTCCGCATCGCCAAGCGGCACGACAAGACGCTGGTGATCCACGACCGCGACGCCCACGACGACGTCCTGTCGATCCTCGACGACGAGGGCGTCCCCGAGCGCACGGTGATGCACTGCTTCTCCGGCGACGCCGAGCTCGCGCGGCAGTGCGTCGAGCGAGGCGCCTACCTGTCGTTCGCCGGCACCGTCACGTTCAAGAACGCCGAGAACCTGCGCGAAGCGCTCCGCGTCACGCCGGCGGACCGTATCCTGGTCGAGACCGATGCGCCGTTCCTCACACCGACGCCGCATCGAGGTCGGCCCAACGCCTCGTTCCTGATCCCCCTGACGGTACGATTCATGGCTGGGATCGCAGGGTTCTCCGTCGACGAGCTGTGCCGGACGATCGACGAGAACACCGACCGGGCCTTCGGCGGGGCCTGGGCACGACGAACTTGACGGCAAGGAGGCGCTGGCTATCGTGGAAATTCGGCCCAGTCATCGACGTCCGAGGAATTCCGTGCTCCACCAGAACACCAGCACCTCCAGCACCACGAAGCCGCACGGTCACCGCGCCAAGCGTCGGCGCCGCAAGTCGACGCCGATCCTGGCGCTCAACCTTGCCGTCGTGCTGGTCCTGGCAGGAGGCACCGCGGCCTACGGGGCGCTGAGCCAGACCATCACGCTCAGCGTCGACGGCAAGCGCGACACGGTGCGCACCTTCGGCGGCACGGTCGCCGACGTCCTCGACGACCACGGCGTGGTGGTGCGAGACGGCGACCGCCTCAACCACCGCCCCACCGACCCGATCTCCGACGGCGACACGATCGACGTCGCGTACGCCCGGCCGCTCCAGCTGACGGTCGACGGGGTGGTCAGCGACCGGGTCGTGTTCGAGCCCACCGTCGGCCGCGCCCTCACGTCGCTGGGCGTGGCTCCCGCCGAGGGCTCGTACGTCTCGGCCAAGGCGGCCAAGCCGGTCCCGCGCAGCGGCATGAGGCTGGTCGTGAGCACCCCGAAGAACGTCACGGTCGTCGCAGATGGGCAGGCCAAGACCCTCACCACCACCCGGCCGACGGTCGCCGACGTGCTCGACGAGGCGGGAGTCACCCTCGACGCCGACGACGAGATCCAGCCCGGAGTCGACGCCTACGTGGCACCCGACGAGAAGCTGCGCGTCGTGCGCATCGAGAAGGTCCAGAAGACCGAGACGGTCAAGATCAAGCACGACACCGAGGTCAAGGACGATCCCGAGGCGCTGGCCGGCGAGACCGAGGTGGTCACGCCGGGCAAGAACGGCAAGAACCGCGAGCAGGTGACGCTGGTCTACGCCGACGGCAAGCTGCGCGACCGTGTCGTGGTCGCCTCCGATCCCGTCAGCAAGCCCGTCACCGAGGTCGTGTCACGCGGCACCAGCCGCACGCCGCCCGACAGCGTCTGGGACAAGATCGCCCAGTGCGAGTCCGGCGGCAACTGGAAGATCAACTCCGGCAACGGCTACTACGGCGGCCTGCAGTTCAGCGCAGCCACCTGGAAGAGCGTCGGCGGTCCCGGCCTTCCGCACGAGAACTCGCGCGAGGTCCAGATCAAGTACGCCAAGATCCTCCAGGCCCGCTCGGGCTGGGGCCAGTGGGGCTGTGCCGGAGCGCGGTTCAACTGACGCCGCCGACCCCCGCGTCCCCGCCGCGACTGCTCGGCGCGGCCGACGTCCGCCGCCTCGCCGAGGCCTGTGGCATCCGGCCGACCAAGCAGCGTGGGCAGAACTTCGTGCACGACGCCAACACGGTGCGGCGCATCGTCAAGGCATCGGGCATCACCGCCGACGACGTGGTGGTCGAGATCGGCCCGGGCCTCGGGTCCCTCACGCTGGGTCTGCTCGAGGTCGCCGCGCACGTGACGGCGGTCGAGATCGACGAGGTCCTGGCCGGCCTCCTGCCGTCGACCATCGCCGAGCAGGCGCCCGCTCAGGCACAGCACTTCGACCTGGTCGTCGCCGACGCCATGAAGGTCACCGAGCTGCCCGACCCGCAGCCGACCGCGCTCGTGGCCAATCTGCCGTACAACGTCTCGGTCCCCGTGCTGCTGACCTTCTTCGAGCGCTTCCCGTCGATCCGCACGGGCCTCGTCATGGTCCAGGCCGAGGTGGCCCACCGCCTCGCGGCGCCCCCCGGCTCCAAGACGTACGGGGTGCCGAGCGTCAAGGCCGCCTGGTACGCCGACATGAAGCTCGCCGGCTCGGTGGGGCGCAACGTGTTCTGGCCCATGCCGAACGTCGAGTCGTCGCTCGTCAGCTGGTCCCGGCACGAGCCGCTGGGCGACGAGGACCTCAGGCTGCGCACCTTCGCTGCGGCCGATGCCGCGTTCGCCCAGCGACGCAAGACCATGCGCGCCGCACTGTCGACGTTGGCCGGATCGGCGTCGCTCGCCGAGCAGGCCCTGGTGTCCGCCGGCATCTCGCCGCAGGCACGTGGCGAGCAGCTCACGGTGCTCGACTTCGCGCGCCTCGCGTCCTTCCTCTGAGCTCGTCGCACGTCAGGTCCGCGAGCGCCACCTGCAATTGCAGGCCTCCGGACGGCCACAGGACCTCGAGGGGTACCCCGATTTGGAGATCCCAGACCAGGCCAGGTAGTGTTCTTCTTGTTGGACAGCACAGCGGAACGGGCCGGAAACGGCGCTGACGCAGGGCTTCCGATCAGCTGCAGACAAGATCGACGGCACGGCGTGCAAGCGCCCGGAGACGGATCCTGAATCAGCAGCTGGCATGGTGACCGACCCGGGTTTGACCGGTGAAAACGAGCCGTGTAAGTTGTACGAGTTGCCCCGGTGGCTTCTGACCTGATGGGTTGGTGGTTGTTGGTGTGCGTGTGATCCTTGAGAACTC
>NZ_QUBR01000002.1 GCF_003586285.1 Aeromicrobium endophyticum
AAGCCTCTCAGCGCCGATGGTACTGCACTGGAGACGGTGTGGGAGAGTAGGACGTCGCCGGACAATCATTAGCGCGAGGCCGCCCCACCAGGGGCGGCCTCGCTGCATTTCCCGCCCACCAGCGGGACCCCCCTACGATGGGGGGAATTCAAGTGTTCGATGGAAGGAACGACTCATGGCAGAGTCGAGAAGTCCCCGCCGCGACGGCGGGAAGCCCTCCTCTGGAGGATCAGCGGGCCGTGGCGGCTCGAGCGGCCGAGGCGGCAAGCCGTCCGGCACCGGCGGACGTGACCGGCGCGGTAGCGGCGACGCACCGCGCACCGGCGGCAAGCCGTCCGACCGACGCGACGGCAAAGCGGCACCGGCTCGTCGTGACGGCAAGCCCTCGTCGCCCCGTCGTGACGGCAAGCCGTACGAGGCGCGCCGTGACCGTCGTCAGGAAGATGGCGATCGCACCGCAGCCCAGAAGATCTACGACGGTCCGCCGATCCCGGACGACGTCAGTGCGTCCGACCTCGACAAGCACGCTCGTCAGGCACTGCAGAGCCTTCCCGAGAAGCTGGCCGACAAGGTCGCCCGGCACCTCGTGATGGCCGGCATGCTGATCGCCGAGGACCCTGAGACGGCACACAAGCATGCACTCGCGGCTCGTGCCCGCGCCACCCGTACGGGTCTGGTGCGCGAGGCATGTGGTGAGACGGCCTACGCCTGCGGCAAGTGGGCCGAGGCCCTGTCGGAGTTCCGTGCGGCACGTCGCATGACCGGCGGGTACATCTACGCGCCGATGATGGCCGACTGCGAGCGTGCGCTGAAGCGTCCTGACAAGGCGATCGCCTACGACACCACCGAGATCCGGTCCCAGCTCGACGACGCAGGTCAGATCGAGCTGTCGATCGTCGTCGCCGGCGCTCGACGCGATCAGGGTCAGTACGACGCGGCCATCCGGCTGCTCGAGACCGAACCCCTGCACACCAAGGGTCGAGGTGAGTGGGTGCCGCGGCTGCGCTACGCCTACGCCGACTCGCTGCTCGCGGCCGGACGCCGCGACGAGGCCATCGAGTGGTTCCACCGCACGGTGGCCGTCGACGGCAACAAGACGACCGATGCCGAGGAGCGCCTCGCCGAGCTCGACCCGCGTCCACAGGGCTGACGCTGCCGCACAGCCGTCCACAGCCCGGCGATCGACGATGCCCCTCACCCCGTGGTGAGGGGCATCGTCGTGTCATGACCCCACAGACTCCGGCGGCTGCCGCCCACCAGAACCTCGTCCACCTGACCGGTCGCATCTCGGCCGACCCCGAGACCAGGGTGCTGCCCAGCGGTGACGAGCTGGTGAGCTTCCGGCTCGTCGTTCGGCGTGATGCGGCCGCCCTCCGCCGGTCCAAGCAGCTGGTCGACACCATCGAGTGCACCGTGTGGCGGGCGGCCCTACGACGGTCCGTGGCGCGGCTGGCGGCGGGCGTCGAGGTCGAGGTCCAAGGCCAGCTGCGACGTCGGTTCACCAGCGGCGGCGGAAGCACGGCGAGCTGGGTCAGCGTCGAGGTCGACTCCTGCCGGAGGCTGACGCCTGCGGCGGTAGCCTCGGACGCATGACCTTGGGCTCGACGACGCAATCGCTCAGCACCACCTACGACCTGGCGATGCTCGACCTCGACGGCGTGGTCTACCGGGGGCCCGACGCGATACCCGGTGCCGCCGTGGCCCTCACGACGGCCCGCGACCACGGCCTGCGGCTGGCCTACATCACCAACAACGCTTCGCGCACCGCCGACACCGTGGCCGACAAGCTGAGGTCGATGGGGATGCCCGACGTGCACGATGACGACGTCGTGACCTCGGCCCAGGCGGTCGCCCACCTGATGGCCGATGCGCTGCCGTCGGGGTCGCCCGTGCTGGTCGTCGGGGGACCGGGTCTGCGGGCGCCGCTCGAGCAGCGGGGGCTGCGGTGCGTGGCATCGCTCGACGAGGCTCCGGTCGCGGTCGTCCAGGGCTTCGATCCCAGCGTCGGCTGGGAGCAGCTGGCCGAGGCGTCGTACGCGATCTCGTCCGGGCTGCCCTGGTACGTGAGCAACACCGACATGACGGTTCCGACGGCGCGCGGCATCGCGCCCGGCAACGGCTCGCTGGTGCAGGCGGTGCGCAACGCCACAGGTGTCGACCCGATCGTGGCCGGCAAGCCCGAGAAGGCACTGTTCGACGAGACGATCGCCCGGGTCGGGGGCAAGCACCCGCTGATGGTGGGCGACCGGCTCGACACCGACATCGATGGAGCCATCAACGCCGGCATCGACAGCCTGGCGGTGCTGACGGGCGTCAGCACCGTGCAGGAGATCGCCGACGCCGACGACGGACGTCGACCGACCTTCGTCTCGGCCGACCTGCGCGGTCTCGACGAGCAGCACCCGGAGATCGAGCTCACCGACGATCGCGCGCGCTGCGGCGACGCGGTCGTGACGCTCGCCGACGGCGTCGTGACGCTCGAGAGCGGTGAGCCGTCGTCCACCCCCGTGCTTCGGGCAGCGGTCGCGCTCGCCTGGCACGTGCGCGATCGCTCCGGTGCGCGCGTGCGCCTGGATGGGACACTGGTCGCATGACCGAGTCGCCCGACGCCTTCGACGCGCCCCACGACGACCGAGCGCCCCAGCACGTGCCGGCCGAGCACGAAGCGGTCGAGGTGACGCCGACAGGCCACCCCGCGATCGACGAGGCGCTCGAGCGGCTGGAGCGACTCGACGACGTCGACCTGTCGCTGCACGTCGAGGAGTTCGACGCGATCCACGGGGTGCTGCGCGAGTCGCTGGCCAATGCGGGACGCGACGAGGTCGCGCCCGAGTCGGCATGAGCAGACGCCTGCGGCTCGACGCCGAGCTGGTCCGACGCGGGCTGGCGCGTTCTCGCGAGCACGCCAGCTCGCTGATCGAGGACGGCTCGGTCCGGGTCGCCGGATCGGTCGCCACCAAGGCGGCCACCGGCGTCACGACCGACCAGGCCATCGTCGTGCGAGAGAGCCACGAGCCCACCTACGCGTCCCGCGGCGCGCACAAGCTGCTGGGCGCGCTCTCGGTCTTCGAGCCCATGGGTCTCACGGTGGCCGGACGCCGGTGCCTCGATGCCGGTGCCTCGACCGGCGGATTCACCGACGTGCTGCTGCGCAAGGGCGTCAAGGAGGTCTGCGCCGTCGACGTCGGCTACGGGCAGCTGGTGTGGGCGCTGCAGTCTGACGACCGGGTGCACGTGTTCGACCGCACCAACATCCGCCACCTCGAGGCGTCCGACATCGGCGGGCCGGTGCAGCTGGTGGTGTCCGATCTGTCGTTCATCTCCCTTACCGTGGTCATGCCGGCACTCACGCGGGTGTGCGAGCCGAGTCCGGAAGGCGACATCGTGCTGATGATCAAGCCGCAGTTCGAGGTCGGCAAGAGCAATCTCGGCAAGAACGGTGTCGTGCGCGACCCCGCGCTGCACGCCGACGCCGTGCACCGCGTGTGCCTCTCGGCCCACGAGCTCGGCTGGGGCACCCGTGCTCTCGCGCCCAGCCCGTTGCCCGGACCGGCCGGCAACGTCGAGTACTTCTGCTGGTTGCGGTCCGACGCCGACGCCCCCAGCGAGCAGGCCGCCCGCGACGTCGTGGCGGCCGGGCCGCTGGCCGCCACGACGCCCGCGACCGCAGACGACGAGGTGACCCGATGAGGACCGTTCTGCTGGCCGTGCACGAAGGACGCGACGCGGCCGTGAAGATCGCCGCCTCGTTCGCCGCCGACCTGCGCACCGAGGGCATCGCGGTGCGGGTGCTCGAGCCCGAGGCCGAGGCCCTGCGCGCCGCGGGAGTCGAGGACGCCGAGGTCGTGGAGCCCGCGCCGGCAGCGGCAGCCGGCTGCGAGCTGGCCGTCGTCTTCGGCGGCGACGGCACGATCCTGCGGGCGGCCGAGCTGTGCCGCGGCACCGACACGCCGGTGCTGGGGGTCAACCTGGGGCACGTCGGCTTCCTCGCCGAGGCCGACGTCGACGACATGCAGGACGTCGTGCGCGCGGTGGTCGACTGCACCTACACGGTCGAGGAGCGGCTGACGGTCGACGTCTCGGTCATGGTCGGCGGCGAGGTCGTCGCCACGAACTGGGCGCTCAACGAGGCATCGGTCGAGAAGGCCGCCCGCGAGCGGATGCTCGAGATCGTCGTCGAGATCGACGACCGTCCGGTGTCGCGCTGGGGCTGCGACGGCATCGTGTGCGCCACGCCGACGGGCTCGACGGCCTACAACTTCAGCGCCGGCGGACCCATCGTCTGGCCCGAGGTACAGGCGTTGCTGATGGTCCCGATCAGCGCGCACGCCCTGTTCTCGCGTCCGCTCGTGGTGTCGCCCGACTCGACCCTGGCGATCGAGGTCGTGGGCGAGCAGTCCAGGGGCGTGCTCTGGTGCGACGGCCGGCGCGCGGCCGAGCTGCCGGTGGGCTCGCGGGTCGAGGTGGTCAAGGGGCGCGAGACGGTGCGGCTGGCCCGCCTCGACCCCGCTTCGTTCGCCGACCGGCTGGTGCGCAAGTTCGACCTGCCGGTGGCCGGGTGGCGCGGCGCGGCCGAGCGGCGATGGGAGAGGCCCGCCCGATGACGGCCGAGCGCACGATCTGGCAGCAGCTCACGCTGCGCGACCTCGGTGTCATCGACTCGGCTGAGCTCGAGCTCTCCGAGGGCTTCACGGTCATCACCGGCGAGACGGGTGCCGGCAAGACGATGGTCGTCACGGCGCTCGGTCTGCTGCGCGGCGACCGGGCCGATCCGGGCCTGGTGCGCCGCGGGGCCGACCGCGCCCGGGTCGAGGCCAGCATCGGCGTGCGGGCAGGAGCAGGTGCCGCGACCGCGGTCGAGGAGGCCGGTGGACGCATCGACGACGACGTCGTCATCCTGGGCCGGATCCTGTCGGCGCAAGGACGTTCACGTGCCGTCGCGGGCGGAGCCACCGTGCCCGCCGCGCTGCTGACCGAGGTCACCGACGAGCTGGTGGCCGTGCACGGCCAGTCAGACCAGCACCGCCTCTTGCGAGCGGCCGAGCAGAGAGCGGCGCTCGATCGGTTCGCGGGCGACGAGTTCGCCGCCGCGGCAGCCGCGTACGGGCCCGTCCACGCACGGTGGCGGGCCGCCCAGCGCACCCTCGACGAGCTGCGCACGCATGCGCAGGAGCGTGCTCGCGAGCTCGACGTGCTGCGCTTCGGGCTCGACGAGGTCGAGTCCGTCGACCCCCAGCCCGGCGAGGACGAGGCGCTCAAGGCCGAGGAGGGCGTGCTGGCGCACGCCGAGTCGCTCGCCCGCGCGGCCGACCTGGCCCACAGCGTGCTGACCGGCGAGGCAGGGCCCAGCGCGGCCCGCACGCAGGTGGCCGAGGCCTCGGCACACCTGCAGGACGTCGGCGGGCACGATCCCGCCCTCGACCAGCTGACCGAGCGGGTCGTCGAGATCGGCATCCTGGTCGACGAGGTCGGCGCCGACCTCGCGGCCTACTCGGCCGGTGTCGAGCTCGATCCCGAGCGCCTCGCCACGCTGCAGGACCGGCGGGCCGCGCTGGCCGCCCTCCAGCGCAAGTACGGGCCGACCCTCGACGACGTGCTGGCCTGGGCCGCCACCAGCGCCACCCGGCTCGGCGAGCTGGGCAACGACGACGAGGCCGTGGCCGCACTGGTGACCGAGCTGGCCGAGCTCGAGCCCGAGGTGCACCGGCTCGCCGGCGAGATGTCCAAGCTGCGGGTCGACGCAGCCGGCCGGCTGGGCGAGCTGGTCGACGCCGAGCTCGCCCAGCTGTCGATGCCGTCCGCGCACCTCGAGGTGTCGGTGACGACGCGGCCCGATGCGGTCCCCGGCCCTCACGGGCTCGACGACGTCGAGCTGCTGTTCGCCGCCAACAGCGGCACGGGCCTGCGTCCACTGCACAAGGGGGCGAGCGGGGGAGAGCTGTCGCGGCTCATGCTGGCGCTCGAGGTGGTGCTGGCCGATCGGACGACGGTGCCCACGCTGGTGTTCGACGAGGTCGACGCCGGAATCGGCGGCAAGGCGGCCGTCGAGGTCGGGCGGCGGCTGTCACGGCTCGCGCAGCACGCCCAGGTCATCGCCGTCACCCACCTGCCGCAGGTCGCGGCCTTCGCCGACCACCACTTCGTGGTCTCCAAGGACGACAACGGCACGGTCACCAGCAGCTCGGTGGCCGAGGTGCAGGAGTCCGACCGGGTCGACGAGCTGGCCCGCATGCTGGCCGGCCAGGAGGAGTCGGCGGCAGCGCAGGCCCACGCCCGCGAGCTGCTGGCCCTGGCGCGCGACGGGTCCTGACACGCTCCGACCGCGTCGTCCCGCGCCAGGCTTTCCGGCGACACGCCGCCGTGGCTCCCGGCTCAGGCCGGTGCAGCGGGAAGCATGGACCCCGATGGTCACCTGGAGACGCAAGACAGTCATGCCCACCGACGCCTCGGGGCTCGTGGGCACCGTGCGACTCGCACGGCGCGACGACGACCTCGCAGCGCTGGACGAGGGCGAGATCGCCGTCGTCGAGCTGCCCGATCTCGACGCCCAGCATGCGCAGACCCTGATCGAGCGTCGCGTCGCCGCCGTGCTCAACGCCACCCGGTCAACGTCGGGCCGCGCCCCCAACACCGGACCCCAGCTGCTCTCGAAGGCCGGCATCCTCCTGATCGACGTCACGAGCGAGGACGTGTGGGCGCGCCTGCGCAACGGCGACGTGGTGCGCGTCGAGGGCGGCCAGGTCTTCCGCGACGAGGTGCTGGTGGCCTCTGGCATCGAGCTCGACGAGGAGCGCACCGCCAACGATCTCCAGGCGGCCCGCGACGGGCTCGCGACGCGACTGGACTCCCTGGCGGCCAACGCCACCGACCACATCCACCGCGAGCACGCGATGCTGATGTCGGGCGCGCAGGTGCCCCGTCTGAGGACGCCACTGCGCGGGCGCCCGGTCGTGGTCGTCTCTCGCGCCTACGACGACGCGGCCGACCTCAAGCACCTGCGACGCTGGATCCGCGATCACGATCCCGTCCTGATCGGTGCCGGACCCGGCGCCGACGTGCTCATCTCGGCCGGTCTGACGCCGGGCATCGTGGTCGGGGCGCTCGACAACATCTCCGACGCCGCCATCAAGAAGGCCGGAGAGGTCGTCGTGACGACCGCGTCGGGCATGGTCGAGGGGCCCGAGCGACTCGAGCGCCACGGCAAGGAGATCGTGACGTTCGTGTCGACCGGCTCCGACGACGACCTGGCGATCCTGCTCGCCGACACCAACGACGCCGCGGCGATCGTGCACGTCGGCGCGCCGAGCTCGCTGGCCAAGCTGCTGGAGCAGCCGCCGACCGAGGCCGCCCGGATGTTCGTGGCCCGGCTGCGTGCCGGTGCCAAGATCGTCGACGCCAAGGCGGTCCACCACTTCTCGTCACGCCGCCACGCCGTGTGGCCGGTCGCGCTGCTGCTCCTGGCAGGGGTCGTCGCCGTCGTCGTCGCGATCGGCGTCACCCCGGTGGGCCAGGACTGGCTCGACACCATCGCCGACCGGCTGACCGACCTCGGCTCCTGGACCAAAGGACTCTTCACGTGATCTCGTTCCGCTACCACCTCGTCTCCGTCGCCGCGATCCTGCTGGCGCTGGCCGCCGGCATCGCCCTCGGGTCGGGCCCGCTCGACGAGGCCGGCGACTCGCTGCGCGGCACCAGCGGCAGGGCATCAGCCGATCCGGCCGTCGTCTCGTTCGAGGAGGGATTCGCCGGTCGTACGGCCGAAGGACTGCTCGAGGACAAGCTCAAGGGCCAGTCGGTCGTCGTGATGACGGTCCCGGGTGCGAGCCAGGGCGAGGTCGGCGGCATCGTCAGCGACCTTCAGCTGGCCGGCGCCGAGGTCACCGGGCAGGTCGAGCTGTCCAGCAAGCTGCTCGACGCCGCCGATCGTCAGTTCGCCGAGGGCGTCGCCCAGCAGTCGGCCTCGGGCGATCCCGACGTCAGCGCCGCCAAGGACAGCTACGGCCGCATCGGCGCCGCCCTGGCCCGCGCCTTCATGGCCGACGAGACCACCGCGGTCGACCAGTCCGCGACGGCGATCCGCTCGGCCTTCACCGAAGGAGACCTGCTGAGCGCCGACACGGCTCCGACGAACCGCGCGACGATGGCCGTGCTGGTGACGGGGCCCGAGCGCGCCGGCACCGCCGATCGCAGCACCGTGATCGCGGCGCTCGCCGGCGCCATGAACGACACCGGCAAGGGTGTCGTGGTGGCCGGTCCGGCCTCGTCCAGCACCGACGGGGGAGCCGTCAAGGCCGTCCGTGACGGCGCGTTCGCGACGGCGGTCTCGACCGTCGACGTCACCGACTCGGCGGCCGGCCGGGTCGTGACGGTCATGGCGGCCGCGGCGCAGGCGGCCGGGCAGCCCGGCGCCTGGGGCACCTCGCGCAGCAGCGGCGGCGCGCTGCCCCAGTGACGGTGCTGACACCCTGACGCGCGCCCGGGTGTCATTGGCCCCCGAGGCGGTTTACTTGGTAGGCTGGAATCCCGTGGAGGCCTGATGCAGATTCCTGCATCGTGAGCGCTCGACATCACCTCGACCACGGGAGTCCCCTTGCCAGGTAGCGCCGTTACCAAGCACGTTTTCGTCACCGGCGGGGTCGCATCCTCGCTCGGCAAGGGCCTCACCGCCTCGAGCCTCGGACGGCTGCTGTCGTCACGCGGTCTGCGCGTGACGATGCAGAAGCTCGACCCGTACCTCAACGTCGACCCGGGCACGATGAACCCGTTCCAGCACGGTGAGGTGTTCGTCACCGAGGACGGCGCCGAGACCGACCTCGACGTCGGTCACTACGAGCGGTTCCTCGACGTCGACCTGTCGGGCAAGGCCAACGTCACGACGGGCCAGGTCTACTCCGAGGTCATCGCCAAGGAGCGCCGCGGCGACTACCTGGGCGACACCGTCCAGGTCATCCCGCACATCACCAACGAGATCAAGTCGCGCATCCGTGCGATGGCCGGCCCCGACGTCGACGTCGTGATCACCGAGATCGGTGGCACCGTCGGCGACATCGAGTCGCTGCCGTTCCTCGAGGCCGCTCGCCAGGTGCGCCACGACGTCGGGCGCGGCAACGTGTTCTTCCTGCACGTCTCGCTGGTGCCCTACATCGGCCCGTCGAGCGAGCTCAAGACCAAGCCGACCCAGCACTCCGTGGCGGCCCTGCGCTCGATCGGCATCCAGCCCGACGCGATCGTGTGCCGCGCCGACCGCGAGATCCCCGAGAGCATGAAGGCCAAGATCTCGCTGATGTGCGACGTCGACGCCGAGGCCGTCGTGACCGCCAGCGACGCACCGTCGATCTACGACATCCCCAAGGTCCTGCACCGTCAGGGGCTCGACGCCTACGTGGTGCGCCGGCTCGACCTGCCGTTCCGCGACGTCGACTGGACGCAGTGGGACGAGCTGCTGCGCCGCGTGCACCAGCCCGCCGAGGAGGTCACGATCGCGCTGGTCGGCAAGTACGTCGACCTGCCCGACGCCTATCTGTCGGTGGGCGAGGCGCTGCGCGCCGGCGGGTTCGCGCACGACGCGCGCATCACGCTGCGCTGGGTCGGCTCCGACGACTGCGAGAGCCCCGCGGGTGCCGCGCAGCACCTGGGCGACGTCGACGGCATCTGCGTGCCCGGCGGCTTCGGCATCCGCGGCATCGAGGGCAAGCTGGGCGCGCTGACCTACGCCCGCGAGCGCGGCATCCCGGTGCTCGGGCTGTGCCTGGGCCTGCAGTGCATGGTGATCGAGTACGCCCGCAACGTGGCCGGCATCGCCGGGGCCAGCTCGTCGGAGTTCGACCCGGGCACGCCCCACCCCGTCGTGGCCACGATGGCCGAGCAGCTGTCGATCGTCGACGGCGAGGGCGACCTCGGCGGCACGATGCGCCTCGGCTCGTACCCCGCGACGCTCGACGAGGGCAGCCTGGTGGCCGAGGCGTACGGATCGACCGCGGTCCACGAGCGTCACCGGCACCGTTACGAGGTCAACAACTCCTATCGCGACCAGCTGGTCGAGGCCGGCCTGATCTTCAGCGGCACCTCGCCGGACGGCAACCTCGTCGAGTTCGTCGAGCTGCCGCGCGAGGTGCACCCGTACTACGTCGCGACGCAGGCCCACCCCGAGCTCAAGTCGCGTCCGACGAAGGCCCACCCGCTGTTCGCCGGGCTCATCGGCGCGGCGCTCCAGCGCCAGCGCGAGACGCGGCTGCCGGTCGACGAGACCGTCGACCACGTGGTGCAGGTCGAGGTGTGACGGCCCACCCCAGCCTGCCCGGACGCCTCGCCGAGACGTCCGTCGCCGACACGGACGAGTCGTGGCCGGTGGCAGGCGTCGAGACCGTCTACGACAGCCCCTACGTCGGCCTGACGGTCGACACGATCGTCGATCCCTCGGGCGGCGAGCACTCCCGGGCCGTCGTCAGGCCCAACGGGGCCGTCGCCGTGGTGGCGATCGACGACGCCGACCGCCTGCTGCTGGTCGAGCAGTATCGCCACCCGACCGGACGCCGGCTGCTCGAGCTGCCGGCCGGCACCCTCGACGTCCCCGGTGAGGAGCCTCAGGACGCCGCGGCGCGCGAGCTCGCGGAGGAGGCCGACGTCGTCGCGTCGACGTGGTCGCCGCTGCTGCACCTGCAGATGACGCCGGGCTACTCGACCGAGCGCATCGAGGTGTTCGTCGCCGGCGGGCTCACCCCGGTCGCCGAGGAGGACCGCACGGCGCGCGAGGCCGAGGAGGCGCACATGGCCCAGTGGTGGCTGCCCTTCGCCGACGCGGTCACCGCGGTGCTCGACGGACGCATCGCCGATGCGAAGACGGTCTCGGCGATCCTCGCGGTGCAGGCACTGCGCTCACGATGAGCCACCACCCGCCGCGATGTGTGACGCGGACGGCGTCATCGCGGCCCAGTGACGCCGTGGGCGTCACATGTCGCGGGCTCGGGCGCTCACGATGAGCGATGGCGTCGCCCGCGGCGTCCAGGACTACCTCAGCCACCTGACGGTCGAGCGCGGACTGGCCGACAACACGCTGCGCTCGTACCGCCGTGACCTGCGGCGCTACCTCGACTTCCTCGCCCTGCATGCGATCGACGAGCCGTCCGCGATCGCCGAGAGCGACGTCATGACGTTCCTCGGCGCGCTGCGCACCGGTGACGACGAGCACGTCCCGCTCGGCACGGCCAGCGCGGCCCGCACGATCGTCGCCGTCCGCGGCCTGCACCGGTTCTGGCTCCGCGAGCAGCTCGTCGAGACCGACGTGACGTCCGCGATCAAGCCGCCGCGGCCCGCGGCGCGGCTGCCCAAGGCCCTGCCGCTGTCGGACGTCGAGTCGATCCTCGACGCCGCCGGTGCCCCGGGGACCAACCTGTCGGCGCGCGACCGGGCGCTGCTCGAGGTGCTCTACGGCACGGGCGCCCGCATCTCGGAGGCCGTGGGCCTCGACATCGACGACCTCGATCTCGACGAGTCCACGATCCTGCTGCGCGGCAAAGGCGGCAAGCAGCGCATCGTGCCCCTGGGGTCGTACGCGAAGGCGTCGCTGGCCGACTACCTGGCGGCGTCGCGTCCGTCGCTCGTCTCGGCCAAGACCCGCACTCCGGCGGTGTTCCTGAACGCCAGGGGAGGGCGCCTGTCGCGGCAGAGCGCGTGGACCGTGCTGACCAAGGCCGCCGAGCGGGCGGGCGTGACGGCTGACGTCTCGCCCCACACCCTGCGGCACTCGTTCGCGACGCACCTGCTCGACGGTGGAGCCGACGTCAGGGTCGTGCAGGAGCTGTTGGGCCACGCATCGGTCACCACGACCCAGATCTACACGCTCGTGACGGTCGAGAAGCTGCGCGAGATCTACGCGACGGCGCATCCTCGCGCCGCACGCGGCTGAGCCGTCCGGGCTCGGCGCCGCCGGGCGCTCCGAGATGCGCGACGGATGGTCGTCAAGTCGACATCTGGCGGTAGAGTGTCGGTCGTCCGCCAGGTCGAGTTGCAGGGGTACCACATGAGCAAGACAGCATGACCGCGGAACTGGGCCCCACCGGGCGTCCCATGCCCGTCTTCGCCGAGCCGAAGCCGCGCGATCCCGCCAAGCCAGCCACGATCATCGCCCTGTGCAACCAGAAGGGCGGCGTGGGCAAGACCACGACGACCATCAACCTGGGTGCCGCGCTCGTCGAGCTCGGCCGCAAGGTGCTGCTCGTCGACTTCGACCCCCAGGGGTCGATGACGGTCGGGCTGGGCGTCAACGCGCACGAGCTCGAGCAGAGCATCTACCACGTCCTCATGGACCGCGAGATCTCGATCAAGGACCTCATCCTGCCCACCGCGGTCGAGGGCCTCGACCTCGTGCCGTCCAACATCGACCTGTCGGCCGCCGAGATGCGTCTGGTGACCGAGGTCGGCCGCGAGCAGGTGCTGGCCCGGGTGCTCAAGCCCGTCCGCGGCGACTACGACGTCATCCTGATCGACTGCCAGCCCTCGCTCGGCCTGCTGACGGTCAACGCGCTGACGGCCGCCAACGGCGTGCTCGTGCCGCTGGAGTGCGAGTACTTCGCCCTGCGCGGGGTCGCGCTGCTGAAGGACACGATCGAGAAGGTGCGCGACCGCACCAACGACGAGCTCGAGATCATCGGCCTGCTGGGCACGATGTACGACAGCCGCACCCTGCACGGCAAGGAGGTGCTCCAGACCCTCGTCGAGGGATGGGGCGACCTGGTCTTCCACACGGTCATCCGTCGTACCGTCAAGTTCTCCGACTCGACCGTGGCGGGCGAGCCGATCACGGAGTACGCGACGACGTCCCCGGGCGCCACGTCGTACCGACAGCTCGCGCGGGAGGTCCTCGTTCGATGCCCCGACGCGTGACCAGCCCGTCCTCGGGAGGTAGCCGTCGGCCCGCCATGCCCGGGGCCGACGAGCTCTTCCGTGCGACCGCGCCGGCTCGTCAGGCACCCGAGGTCGAGCCCGAGGCCGAGCCGGAAGCACCTGTCGCTGCCAGCGGCCGGGTCAAGCACGACGAGAAGATGACGGTCTACGTCACGGCGGCCGAGCTGCTGGCGGTCGAGCAGGCCCGGCTCGGGCTGCGGGCCGAGCTGGGACGCAGCGTCGACCGTGGCCGGTTCGTGCGGGCCGCCCTGGCCGTGGCCCTGGCCGACCTCGACGCCCGCGGCACGCAGAGCGACGTCGCACGCCGATTGAGCGAGTCGTGAGCATCGCGGACGTCGACGAGTCCGCGCCGACCGGGTTCCAGGTCAACCTCACCAACTTCGAGGGTCCCTTCGACCTGCTGCTCCAGCTGATCTCCAAGCACGAGCTCGACATCACCGAGGTCGCGCTGTCGGCCGTCACCGGCGAGTTCATCGCCTACATCAAGGCGCTCGGCGACGACCTCGAGCAGACCACCAACTTCCTGCTCGTCGCGGCGACGCTGCTCGACCTCAAGACCGCCCGGCTCCTGCCGCAGGCCGAGGTCGAGGACGAGGAGGACCTCGCCCTGCTCGAGGCCCGAGACCTGCTGTTCGCCCGTCTGATGCAGTACCGCGCCTTCAAGCAGGTGGCGGGCATCATGGCCGACCGGCTCGCGCAGGAGTCGCGGCGGTTCCCGCGGGTCGTGACCCTCGAGCCGCGGTTCGCCGACCTGCTGCCGGAGGTGCTGATCTCGGTCGGACCCGCCGAGCTCGCCCAGCTGGCCGCCAAGGCGTTCGAGGACAAGCCGGTGCCGATCCTGTCGCTGGCCCACCTGCACGCCCCGCAGGTGAGCGTGCGCGAGCAGGCGCACCTGGTCGTCGACCAGCTGCGCCGCAAGGGCGGCATGACGTTCCGGGCGCTGACGGTCGACGCACCCGACCTCGCGACCAAGGTCGCCCGGTTCCTGGCGGTGCTCGAGCTGTTCCGCGAGGGCGCCATCTCGTTCGAGCAGGCCACGCCGCTGGGCGACCTGCACATCCGCTGGACCGGCACCGACGACGGCGACATCGACGTGGGTGCGGAGTTCGACGCGCCGCCGATCGTGGCCGACGACGAGCCTGTCTTGATCGACACGAGTCTGATCGATGCGAGCCTGGTCGACGACGAGCCCTCGTCCCACGCCGCACCCACCTCCGACGCAGCAGAGAGCACCGATGACTGAGCAGAGCTTCCCGACCGGACCGCACGAGCTCGAGCTGGAGATGCTCGAGCTCCGGCCCGCCCTCGAGGCGGTGCTGATGGTGGCCGACCAGCCGCTCGACCACCTGACGCTGGCCCAGGCGGTGGGACATCCGCCGTCCGACGTCGACCAGGCCCTGGTCGAGCTGGCCGACGAGTACACCGCGCAGGGCAGGGGCTTCGAGCTGCGCAACATCGCCGGCGGCTGGCGCTTCTTCACCCGAGAGCAGTACGCAGGCGCCGTCGAGCGGTTCATCCTCGACGGGCAGCAGGCCCGTCTGACCCAGGCTGCGCTCGAGACGATGGCCGTCGTGGCCTACCGCCAGCCGATCAGCCGCTCGCGCATCTCGGCGATCCGTGGGGTCAACGTCGACGGCGTCGTCCGCACCCTCGTGACCCGCGGGCTGATCGAGGAGGCGGGGGCCGACACCGAGAGCGGTGCGGTGCTCTACCGCACGACGAGCTACTTCCTCGAGCGGATGGGCCTGGGCTCGATCACCGAGCTGCCCGACATCGCGCAGCACCTGCCCGAGATGGAGGACATGGAGGACGAGGCGCTCGCCGGGGCCGACGACGTCCTGGCCGGGCTGGCGGCCGATGATCCGGCGCTGGGGGAGATGGACGAGGCGGAGACGGACGAGGGTGGGGCTTCGACAGGCCCAGCCGGCGACACCGCCGACGACGAGGGGGACGACCGTGGCTGAGATCCGACTGCAGAAGGTGCTGGCCCAGGCCGGGCTGGGCAGTCGTCGCCGGTGCGACGACATGATCGCCCACGGGCGGGTCGAGGTGAACGGCGAGGTCATCGACGTCATGGGCGCGCGGGTCGACCCCGCCACCGACGTCATCCGCGTCGACGGCAAGCGCATCCCGGTGGCCAGCGACCACGCCTACGTCATGCTCAACAAGCCCCGCGGCGTCGTGACCTCGATGGCCGACGAGCAGGGGCGCCCCGACCTGTCGACGTTCGTCGAGGGACGCGACGACCGCCTGTTCCACGTCGGCCGTCTCGACACCGACACGTCCGGCCTGCTGCTGATGACCAACGACGGCGACCTCGCGCACAAGCTGGCCCACCCGTCGTTCGAGATCGTCAAGACGTACATCGCCCTGGTCGACGGCGACGTGCCCGAGACGCTGGGCGCACGCCTGAAGGCCGGCATCGAGCTCGATGACGGCCCGGCGAACGTCGACCGCTTCCTGGTCAAGGACCGCTCGCGCGGCCGGTCGCTGGTCGAGCTCGACATCCACATGGGCAAGAACCGCATCGTCCGCCGGCTGCTCGACGCGGCGGGGCACCCGGTGCGCGAGCTGACCCGCACGGCGCTGGGGCCCCTGCACGTCAAGGGTCTTGCGTCGGGCGCGATGCGAGACCTGACCCGCGACGAGCTGGGAGCCCTCTACGACAGCGTCGACGACGCATGACGGCGCTGTCCCCGCAGGCCCTCGACGGACCCGTCCTCGTCGTCGGCTGTGGGCTGATCGGCACGTCCGTGGGCCTGGCGCTGCGCCAGCACGACGTCGACGTCGTCCTGCACGACTCGCTCCCGGGCCATGCCGAGGTGGCCGCATCGATGGGAGCCGGCCGTCTGCTCACCGATGACGTCCTGCCGCTCCTGGTGGTCGTGGCCGTGCCGCCATCGGCGTCGGCGTCCGTGGTCGCCGAGAGCCTGCTGCGCTGGCCCGATGCGCTCGTCACCGACGTCACGAGCGTCAAGTCGGCCATCCAGAGCTCGGTCGACGACGGTCCCGGAGCAGACCGCTTCGCCGGTGGCCACCCCATGGCCGGCAGCGAGCGCTCGGGCCCCATGGCGGCGTCGGCCCAGCTGTTCGAGGGACGTCCGTGGGTCGTGACGCCCGGCGCGACGACCAGGCCCGCGGCGCTCGACGCGGTCGTCGACCTCGCGCTGCACGTCGGCGGCGTGCCGATCGTGATGGACCCCGCGGCGCACGACCGCGCGGTGGCGCTGGTCTCGCACGTGCCCCAGGTGATGTCGACCCTCACGGCGGCCCGGCTGAACGACGCCGAGGGCAACGACCTGGCGCTGTCGGGCCCCGGCCTGCGCGACACGACCCGCATCGCCGGCAGCGACGGCGCGATGTGGCTCGACATCCTCGGCACCAACGCGCGCGACGTCAGAGCCGTCCTCGAGCTGGTGCGCGACGACCTCGACCGGGTCATCGACGCCCTCGGCGAGGACGAGGCGACGTTGGCGCGGGTGCTCGAGTCGGGGCGCCACGGCACGACGCTGATCCCCGGCAAGCACGGATCGTCGGCGGCCCGCTTCGACCTGGTGCACGTGCAGGTGGCCGACCGTCCCGGCGAGCTGTCGCGCCTGATGACGGATACGGGAGAATCGGGCGTGAACATCGAGGACCTGCGCCTCGACCACGACCTCGGACGTCCTGTCGGCCTGGCCGAGATCGCGGTCGCGCTCGGCGTCGGCCCCTCGTTGGTGCAGGCGCTGACCGACCGCGGCTGGACCGCCTACCTGTGATCGTCCCTCTCCACCGCACGGGCCACGCCCGTGACCACCACCGTTCCACCGAAGGAAGTTGAGCCCCTGTGACATCCCCCCTCGTCGTCGCGATCGACGGTCCGTCCGGCTCCGGCAAGTCGAGCACGTCCCGCGGAGTGGCGGGCCGCCTCGGGCTGGCCTATCTCGACACCGGTGCGATGTACCGGGCCATGACCTGGGCCCTGCTGCAGCAGGGCGTCGCCCTGGACGACCCCGGGGCGGTCGCCGCGGCCGCCGACGCGGTCACGCTGGTGTCGGGCACCGACCCGCTCGACCCGACGATCCACGTCGGCGGCGTCGACGTCGCCGAACCCATCCGCAGCGACGAGGTCACCGGATCGGTCAGCCTCGTCGCGGCGGTCCCGCACGTCCGCGAGCTGCTCGTGGCGCGGCAGCGCGAGGTCATCGCCGGCAGTGACGGCATCGTGGTCGAGGGACGAGACATCGGCTCCGTCGTCGCCCCCGACGCGAAGGTCAAGATCTACCTGGTGGCCGATCCCGCCGCCCGGGCGGCCCGCCGTGCCGCCGAGAACGGCGGAGCCGACGCGGCGGCCACCGAGCAGGCCCTCGCCGCACGCGACCGCATCGACTCCACACGAGCGGCGTCGCCCCTCGTGCAGTCCGAGGGAGCGGTCGTCGTCGACGGCACCCACCTGACCCTCGACGAGGTGATCGACGCCATCGTCCGCATCGTCGACGCGGCGCCATGAGCGTGAGCGCAGGCGCCGTCCGTGCGGGCCTGCCCGAGCGCGGACTCAACCTCGTGCGGGGCCGCGCGGCGGGCTACTTCCACCGGCGGTGGCAGATCCACCAGCACGGGCTCGAGCACGTCCCGGTCGCGGGCCCGGTGATCGTGGCCAGCAACCACATCGGCTGGCTCGACGGGCCGCTGCTCGTCGCGACCGCGCCGCGTCCCCTGCACGCGATGGCCAAGGAAGAGGAGTTCGTCGGGCGCACCGGACGACTCCTGCGCTTCGTCGGTCAGATCAAGATCGCCCGCGGACGCACCGACAGCGGGGCGCTGCGCCAGGCGATCGGCGCGCTCACGGCTGGGCAGTGCGTCCTGATCTACCCCGAGGGACGGCGCGGCGACGGCGAGCTCACCGAGTTCAAGGGCGGCGTGACCTACCTGGCACTCGTGACGGGCGCGCCGATCGTGCCCGTCGCGCTGTTCGGCACCCGCCAGCCGGGGGAGGGCCCGAGCGCCCGTCCGGCCCCCGGCACGCGGCTCGACATCGTCTACGGAGAGCCGATCCGGCTGCCGATGCAGGGTTGGCCGCGAGATCGTGGGATGCTGGAGGACGCAGGTGACACCATCCACGACCATCTGCGTGCCCATGTATCCCGGGCCAAGGACGCGCTGAAGCGCGATCTGCCCGGCCCCCTTCCGACAGGATCCCCTGATGTCTGACGTCGTTCCCGTACTCGCTGTGATCGGGCGACCCAACGTCGGCAAGTCGACGCTGGTCAACCGCATCATCGGTCGACGCGAGGCCGTCGTCGAGGACGTGCCGGGCGTGACCCGCGACCGCGTCTCGTACGACGCGGTCTGGAACGGTCGCGCGTTCACCGTCGTCGACACCGGCGGCTGGGACCCGGACGCCCGCGGACTCGCCGAGCGCATCGCCGCGCAGGCCGAGATCGCCATCCAGGTCGCCGACGCCGTGCTGTTCGTCGTCGACGCGACGGTCGGCATCACCGACGTCGACGAGAAGGTCGTCCGCCTGCTGCGCGCGGCCAAGAAGCCCGTCGTCCTGGCGGCCAACAAGGTCGACGACCAGCGCACCGAGATCGAGGCCGCCAGCCTCTGGAACCTCGGGCTGGGCGAGCCCTTCCCGGTCTCGGCCCTGCACGGACGCGGCAGCGGCGACATGCTCGACGCCGTCATCGACGCGCTGCCCGACCCGCCCCCGGAGGACTTCGACGCCCCGCAGGGCCCCCGCCGCGTCGCGATCGTCGGCAAGCCCAACGTCGGCAAGTCGAGTCTGCTCAACCGCCTCGCGGGCGAGGAGCGGGTCGTCGTCGACGACGCCTCGGGCACGACGGTCGACCCCGTCGACGAGATCGTCGAGCTCGGCGGGCGCACCTGGAACTTCATCGACACCGCCGGCATCCGCCGCCGTGTGCGCGACGCGTCGGGGCACGAGTACTACGCCAGCCTGCGCACCAGCTCGGCGATCGACCGGGCCGAGGTCGCCGTCGTCATCATCGACGGCAGCGTGCCGCTGACCGAGCAGGACACCCGCATCATCAGCTCGGTCGCCGAGGCCGGCCGTGCGCTCATCATCGCGTTCAACAAGTGGGACCTCGTCGACGAGGAGCGCCAGTACTACCTGTCGCGCGAGATGGAGCGCGAGCTCGTGCAGGTGCCGTGGGCCCCGACGATCAACATCACGGCCCGCACCGGCTGGCACGTCGACCGCCTGGTCCGCGCGCTCGACGCGGCGCTCGAGGGCTGGGAGACCCGTGTGCCGACCGGCACGCTCAACGCCTTCCTCGGCCGTCTGGTGGCCGAGCACCCGCACCCCGTGCGTGGTGGCAAGCAGTCCAAGATCATGTTCGGCACGCAGGCGTCCACGGCGCCGCCCACGTTCGTGCTGTTCACGACGGGCAAGCTCGAGGCCTCGTACATGCGCTTCATCGAGCGTCGTCTGCGCGAGGAGTTCGGCTTCGTCGGCTCGCCCATCCACCTGCAGCAGCGTCCGCGCAAGAAGCGCGAGCGTCGCTGACCCCGGCGGGGCTCCCAGCCCCGATCTGCGGAGCTCCGCACCTTTTTCTCCGGGATATCGGTGCGGTGGTCCGCAGATCTGGGTCGGGGGTGGCCGATGGTGGGTTCGAGGAGGGGCTGCGGTAAAGTCTCTCTTCGGTACGAACGGGCTGTAGCGCAGCTTGGTAGCGCACTTGACTGGGGGTCAAGGGGTCGCAGGTTCAAATCCTGTCAGCCCGACAGAGAAGCCCTGGTGAGAGAACTCTCACCAGGGCTTCGTCGTATCCGGACGTCTGCTGCGAGCCTCGACGCCGTGCGTCAGGCCAGCGAGGCGTCCGGCCTCGACAGCGGTGGGCCGAGCCGTGACGAGGGCTCGAGGTCGACGACGACCTCCACCTCCACGAGGGCTTCGGTCGCGAAGAGGCTCGACACGGCGACCAGCGTGCTGGCAGGCGGCTCGCTGTGCCCGTCCCGCAGCGGGCCGACGACGTCCAGGAGCAGAGCAGGGTCGTAGTCGACGACGAAGATCGTCTCCTTCACGACGGCGTCCCTGCCGAGCCCGAGCGCACGGAGGGCGACGTCGATGTTCCGTGCGATCTGCTCTGCCTGCTCCCGGTGTCGTCCGATCCCCACCCACGAGCCGTCCTGTCGTTGGGCGACCTGCCCGGACACGAAGGCGAGGGGTCCTGTCGTCCGGACGATCTGGCTGACGAAGCCGGGAGCTCCGTGGAGGCCAGCAGGATTCAACCGTCGGATGCTCATGGCCGGAGCACGTCTGCCGTCGCGGCCTCGCTGACGCCCCTGAGCGAGTATCCGTCCGGGCGGACGATGATCGACGCGGTCGCCGGCTGGTCGACCGGTCCGAGGCGCACCGCCTGGACGTCGACGATCGGGGCTCCACCGAGGGAGGCGGGCATCGGGACGTGCGGGTGGCCAGGCTTGGTCACGCGAACGAAGTGTCCGTCGGCCAGCGCGCCGTGGAGCGACGCCCCGCCAGTCAGCGGCAGGTCAGGAATCCGCCGGCTCATCGGGGCCGACGCGCCCGCGTCCGTGTCGTGGGTGAGTGGGTGGGGGTAGGAGACCGAGAACCCGGACACCTCCCCGGCCATGGCTCGGTTGGCCTCCGGAACGGCGAGCAAGCCGCTGACGACGTCGCGAAGGTAGGCATTCGCCGGGGTGAACGTCGACACCAGCTGGTACTGGGCCACGGTGTTGGCGAACAGTCGTTCCCCGATGGGTCGTCTCTCGCTCTCGTAGGTGTCGAGGAGATCGTCGGACGCCCGGCCGGTGGCGACCAGTGCGAGCTTCCAGCCGAGGTTCATCGCGTCCTGCACTCCGACGTTCAGCCCTTGCCCTCCCATCGGTGCGTGGATATGAGCCGCGTCGCCGGCCAGCAAGATCCTGCCCACGCGGTAGCTGGATGCCAGTCGGGTCTCGTTGGTGAACCGGGTCAGCCAGGAGGCGTCGCGTGCACCGAAGTCGCTACCGGTGGTCCGTCGCAGCGACTCGCGCAGCTCGTCCAAAGTGAGGGGTTCGTCCTGCGGCACGTGCCGGCGCGTGGTGTCCAGGACGATGACCCGCGAGTGGATGCCGTCGCCCGAGGGAATGATGCTCGCCCCGCCGAGCTCGTTCTCCCCGCCACCCAGCGGCGCACCTCCGGGCAGGTCGAGGACCACGTCGCCCATCGCGATGGAGTCGGTGGCCGGCAGCCCCAGGAAGTCGATACCCGCGGTCCGACGAACGATGCTGCGGGCGCCGTCCGCGCCCACCACCCACCGAGACGAGATGGCCGTGCCGTCCTCCAGCGTGAGGTCGACGCGATCACCGCGGTCCTCGACGGCGGTGACGAGAGCGCCACGCCGGACGTCGACGCCGACCTCGAGCGCGTGGCCCTCGAGGATCGCCTCGGTTCGCGACTGCGGGATGAACAGCGTGAACGGGTAGGACGAGTCGAATCGTGAGAAGTCCAGGCGCGTGTCCAGGCCGGCGAAGTGCCAGGTCGGCATGGGACGCCCTACGTCCAGGAACCGTGACGAGAGTCCGCGCAGACCGAACGTCTCCAGCGTCCGCCCGTGGATCGTCAGCGCGCGCGACTGCGTGACCCGCTCGCGTCGCCGCTCCAGCAGGACGACGCGCGCCCCGCCGAGACGGGCCTCGGCCGCCAGCCAGAACCCCACCGGACCGCCACCCACGACGGCGATGTCATATTCGTGATTGTTGTCCCTAACAGTGTTAGTCATGCCGGCAGTGTTGCCCTAACACTGTTAGGGTGTCAAGCGGAGGTGGTGTCATGGACCGTCAGGAGATCGTCGATGCCGCGCTGGACCTGTTGGACGAGGGTGGCGAGGCGGCTGTCAGCATGCGAGCGGTCGCCAACCGTCTTCACGTGAAGGCGCCTTCGCTCTACTGGCACTTCCGCTCGAAGCAGGATCTGCTCGAGGCCATCGCGGACGCGATCGTCGCCGAGATGCGGGACCTCGCCGTCGACGACGGTGATCCATCCGAGCAGCTCTTCGGCCTGCTGGTCCGATTCCGCACGTCCCTGCTCGGCCGCCGCGACGGCGGCCGGGTCTTCGCGGGAACCTTCACGCTCGGAAGCCATGTTCTCGACCTCAGCGAAGCGGCGGTGACGTTGATCGTGCGGAACGGCACTGACGATCCTGACGACGCGCTGGACACGTGGTTCAACCTGGTGCGATTCGTCGTCGGTTCCGTCATCGAGCAGCAAGCCGCCACGGATCAGCCGCACCAGGTGGACCGTCGGGCCCGGTTCGAACAGGTCAACGCCGAGCGCCCGACCCTGCTGACGGTCGCCGGACACATCTTCGAGCCGGACGAGGACCGTCGATTCGAGCGAGGGGTGCGGCAGCTCATGCGCTGAGGTGCTCTCTACGTGGCCGCACCCGACGAGCGTCAGCCTGCGCAGTCGGGGTAGGTCGTCACTCGGCAACGCCTCGACGACGCCGGCGTCGCCGAGGTCGGCCACCACCTGGACGAGCGGCACGTTGGCGCGCGGGCCGGGCAGTCCCGAGCGCTCGACGAGGTATGCCGGCCACTCAGTGGCCTCCAGGTCGCCCAGCTCCTCGGTCCACTCCTCATGGGGCTTATCCCAGGTCCTTGTCGAACCCTCCGTCACTCGACCAGACGAGCCGGTCGGCGTGGTGCTTCCACGTGGCGCGCGTGCCGTCGTCCGACACCACGGGCGCGCTCCAGCCGTCGAAGTGCCGGGTGAGGTCGGTGGTCCACTCGGTGAGGTCGCCGGTGGCCACGCCCGCGATGCTCTCGTCCGGCGGCTCACCGTCGTAGCAGTACAGGTTCCAGTCGGCGGTGACCGCCACAGTGCCGTCGTGCTGGGCCAGGGCGATGCCCTGACAAGGATCGGTCGCAGTCTTGTAGACGATCTTCGGCGCCGTCCAGGCGTCGGCCTCCGGCGAGTAGTGCTGCTCGGCGAGGCCACGGTCCTTGGCGTAGAACATCGACACCTTGCGGCCGTCGGGCAGGTCGATGACGGCACTGAAGTCGTCCGCGTCGCCTGATGACCAGTCGGACAGCTGCCGCGCCGAGTCGTACGTCGACGTGTCGTCCTTCGGGCTGTAGGCCGCGGGAGCGGATGTCTTCCCGCAGGCGGTGAGGGCGGTCGCGGTGAGCAGGACGGCGCCCACGGCGGGCACGGACGAGAACCGGCGCATGACTCCATCTGAGCACACCCGACGAGGATGCTGGCGACCCGGCGCGGCTCGGTGCGGCCGGTCCGGCTCAGGCGCGGGGCTGCCCGGCGCCCTCGAACTCGATGAGGTCGTAGACGGCTGGGTCGTCGACGTCCAGGCCTGCCCGTGCCGCGCGGTCGAACGTGACGGCCTCGTCGTCGTCGCGCTGGCTGCTGGTGCGTCCCGCGACCCAGTAGGCCGTGGCGTGGAGCCGTTGACGGTCGAGGCCGGCGTCGAGCAGGTGCCGCCGTATGGCTCGGACGGTCGTGGTCTCCGCCGAGACCCAGTACTCGGCCCGGGTGCTGACGGCCAGTGCGACCGCAGCGGTCGCGAGCGGGCTGTCGGGGCCGACGGAGGGTCCGCCGACGACGGCGTGCACCTCGACGGAGTCTCGGACGGGCAGCAGGTCGAGGTCGGCGCGGGTCGGTGTCTCCGCCAGCACGACGACCCGGTGCTCGGCCGGGATCGCCTCCAGGATGCGCGCGAGGGCGGGGACGGCGCTCGCGTCGGCGACCAGCACGTGGTGACCGACGTCGTCGCCGATCGCGAAGTCGCGGCGGAAGCCGAGGAAGCGCACACGCGATCCGGGACCGGCCTGGCGCGCCCAGGTCGACGCGATGCCGTCGGCGTGGACGTGCACGTCGAAGTGCAGCGTGCGGGTGGCGAGATCGAATCCGCGCACGGTGAAGCCCCTGATCGCGGGCGCCTCAGGCGTGCCGAGGTCGATCTTGAAGCCGTCGGCAGGCAGCACCTGCTCGTACGCGGCCAGGCAGTCCCCACGGACGACGACCCGCCGGAACGACGGGGCGATCTGCTCGGAGCCGAGCACGTCGACGGGGCCGTCGATCGAGACGCCCCGGTGCCGGCTGAGCAAGCGGATCTTGTCGCGGATGGCGGCCATCACCGATTCCTTCCGTGGGCGTGCCACGACACTACCGAGGCGCTGGACCTACCATCGATGTCCCATGGCCCTTCGCGACCGCGCGACGACCGCACCTCTGCGTCGTCTGCTGGGCCGTCGTACCACCTGGGCGGCTGCCGCCGCGGCGGTCGCGCTGCCCTTCTTCGTCCACGGGCGGGGGATCGAGCTCGTCCCCTTCGCGCTGGCCCTCGTCGCCGGCTGGCTCGTCGCGATGTCGTTCGTCGACGTGACGTCGAGGGCTCGGTCGCCCTGGCGCGGAGCCGTCCTCCACGCCGTCGTGACGGCGGCCGGCACCGCCGCCCTGGTCTGGAGCATCGGACCTGGGGCGGATGGTCTCCGGGGCCTGTCCGAACCGTTGCGGGGTGCCGTGCTCCTGCCCCAGGTGGCCGGCTTGACGGGCGTCTGCTGGGGCTGGCTGGGGCTGCTGGCGCGCGGGCTCGCGGCCCTCCCGAGTGCGGGGTCGCGCCCGTCCCGGGCGTCGGAGGACTGACGTTATCGTGGGGCGTCGTCCTCGTCCCCCAGCTCGGAGCACCCATGACACTCTCGGCCATCGCCGTCTTCTGCGGCTCGAGCCTCGGCACCGATCCTGTGTACGCCGAGGCGGCGCGCCTGACCGGACGCACGTTGGCCGAGCGCGGCATCGACGTCGTCTACGGCGGAGGTCACGTGGGCCTGATGGGAGCCGTGGCCGATGCCGCGATCGACGCCGGTGGTCGCGTCGTCGGTGTCATCCCGCGCCAGCTGGACGACCGTGAGCTCGCGCACCGCGGCGTCACCGAGCTGCACGTGGTGGAGTCGATGCACGAGCGCAAGCAGCTCATGGCCGATCTGTCGGACGCCTTCATCGCGTTGCCGGGAGGCGCCGGGACGCTCGAGGAGGTCGCCGAGCAGTGGACCTGGGCGCAGCTGACGATCCACGCCAAGCCCAGCGGGTTCCTGGACGTCGCGGGGTTCTGGGCGCCGATGCGCCAGATGCTCGACTCGATGGTCTCGGCAGGCTTCGTGCGAGCCGAGCAGTCGGGGATCGTCACCTTCGACGACGATCTCGACTCGCTGCTGCAGGCGCTGGCGGCGCCGCCGTCGTGGACCGACAAGTGGGGCGCTGCCACCACGCCGAAGCCGTGACGCCGCCGGTCATCCACGTGGCCGCGGCGCTGGCGGTCGACGACCGGGGTCGGGCCCTGATGGTGCGCAAGCACGGCACGACGATGTTCATGCAGCCCGGCGGCAAGCTCGAGCCGGGGGAGCACCCCTTGGTGGCGCTCCGCCGCGAGCTGGGTGAGGAGCTTGGCCTCGACCTGCCCGCCGAGGCGTTCACCTGGGTCGGGACGTTCGAGGAGGACGCGGCCAACGAGCCCGGGCACGTCGTCAGGGCCGACGTGTACTCGGTGACGGTCGAGGCCGCGGCGCCGGTGGCGGCCGCCGAGATCGCCGAGTTCCGGTGGGTCGAGCTCGACGACCTGGACGGCATCGACCTCGCCCCACTCAGCTCGCGATTTCTCCTCCCGATCCTGTTGGCTCAGCCAGAGGGCGCCGTGGACCAGCCGGGTGGTTGAGATGTCAACTAGTGTGATCGCATGACCATGACGATCGACGACTCGAGCACCGTCCGCGGCGGAGCAGACTCCGAGCCCCTTCTGCTGCTCCTGCACGGATACGGCTCGAACGAGCAGGACCTGCCGAGTCTCGTGCCGCACCTGCCACCCGGGTTCGCCCACGCCGCGGTGCGGGCCCCGATCACGATGGCGCCTGGCGCCTACGCCTGGGTGCCGATCGGGGTGCCGGGACGTCCCGACCCCACGGTGGTCGCCGAGTCGACCGAGGCGCTGCTCAGCTGGCTCGACGAGCACGTGGCACCCGACCGCGTCGTCGTGCCCCTGGGCTTCTCGCAGGGCGGCCTCATGGTCAGCCAGCTGCTGCGCGCCCGTCCCGACCGCTTCGGGGCGGCGCTCGTGCTGTCGGGCTTCGTGCTCGACGAGCCGGCTGCCGGGGACGAGGCCCTGGCCGTCCGTCGCGTGCCGGTGTTCTTCGGACACGGCGACGCCGACCCGATCATCCCGGCCGACGCGACGCAACGGGCGTCAGCGTGGTTCGCCCAGCACGTCGACGTCACCGAGCGGACGTACGCGGGCCTGGCTCACGGCATCTCCGCCGACGAGCTCGCCGACGTGCACGCCTTCGTGACCTCGCACCTCGGCTGAGTCAGCGTCCGCGCAGACGGTCCATCGCCCGGCGGTCGCGCTTGGTCGGACGTCCGGCGCCGCGGTCGCGCCGGGGCATGACCGCGACCTCCTCCTTGGGCGGCGGCGGGGGAGTCTTGTCGACGTAGCACTGCACGGCCACCGGGGCGCCGACGCGCTTGGCGATGATCTTGGTGACCACCACGATGCGCAGACCGCCCTCGGTCAGCGCCTCGATGCGGTCGCCGATGTTGACGGGCTGCGACGGCTTGGCCTTCGCCCCGTTGATGCGGACGTGGCCGGCGCGGCACTCCTTCGAGGCGATCGAGCGGTTCTTGTAGAGGCGGACGGCGGACACCCAGACGTCGGCGCGGGCGGAGCTGTCCATGCGACCGACTCTAGACTGGCCCGCATGGGCACCGGACGCGACGACATCGAGGTCATCGAGATCAGCGGCGACATGATCCGGCTGGGTCAGTTCCTGAAGTTCGCGAGCTTCGCCGAGTCGGGCGCCCACGCCGGGGCGATGATCGGTGACGGCGACGTGCTGGTCGACGGCGAGGTCGAGACGCGTCGAGGACGCCAGCTCGGCAAGGGCATGGTGGTCGAGGTGCGCACCGCCGCGCAGACCCACGTCGCGCAGGTCGGCTGACGCAGACCCCGCTCAGGCCAGGCGGTCGCGCCAGGCGCCGACGTCGGGCACCGAGAACGCTGCGGCATCGGTGAGGCCGTCGACGTCCCACGTGACGAGCAGCAGGTCGGATCCTGTGGTCTTGCCGAGGAAGTGCCGCGTGGCGCGGGTGGACGTGATGGCGTCGCGTGGCACCAGGACGTCCCGCTCGGGCAGCAGCTGGGCGAACAGCAGGTGCGTGTCGCCGAGTGCGAGGGTGCCGACGCCGCGGGTCTGCACGCGTCCCTCGGACGCCACCCCCACGAGGCTGGCCGGCTCGGAGTGCTGTGGCTCGATGGTCGCGAGGCGCCCACGGTGCCGGGCGCGCAACGACCGCACCCGCAGCAGTCCGACGAGGGCGAACGCGACGAAGCCGAGCAGCAGGCCGATGACGACGATGACGACGATCTCCAGCACGGCACCAGTCTGCACCAGGTACGCGCCGCGGCGGACGTCCCTACGATGGGCGCATGCCTCCTGACGACCGTCCCACCCGCTTCGAGCTGGGCCTCGACACCTTCGGCGACGTCACGGCCGGGCCGGACGGCCGGCCGCTGCCGTACGACCGGGTCATCCGCGACATCGTCGAGCAGGCGGTGCTGGCCGACGAGCTCGGCCTGGCCTTCTTCGGGGTGGGGGAGCACCACCGCGACGACTTCGCGGTGAGCGCGCCCGAGGTCGTGCTGGCGGCCATCGCGTCCCTCACGAGCCGGATCCGGCTCGGAACGGCCGTGACGGTGCTCAGCTCGGACGACCCGATCCGCGTCTACGAGCGGTTCGCGACGCTCGACGCGGTGTCGCACGGTCGGGCCGAGGTGATCCTGGGGCGCGGATCGTTCACCGAGTCGTTCCCGTTGTTCGGGCTCGACCTCTCGCAGTACGAAGAGCTCTTCTCCGAGAAGCTCGACCTCTTCGCGGCCCTGCGCTCGGAAGGGCCCATCACGTGGGAGGGCCGCCTGAGGCCGCCCCTGGTCGACCAGCACGTGTTCCCGAAGACCGCGTCCGGCTCGTTGAAGACCTGGATCGGCGTCGGCGGAAGCCCCGAGTCGGTCGTGCGCGCAGCCCGCTACGGCATCCCGCTGATGCTGGCGATCATCGGTGGGCCCCCGGCGCAGTTCGCGCAGTTCACCGACCTGTACCGCCGCGCCCTCGACCAGCTGGGCCAGCCGCGGCTGCCGATCGGCGTGCACTCGCCCGGGCACGTCGCCGACTCCGACCAGCAGGCCCGCGACGAGCTGTGGCCGCACTTCGCGCTGCAGCGCGAGCGCATCGGACGTGAGCGCGGCTGGCCGCCGCCCACGCGTGAGGAGTTCGAGGCCGGTGCCGGCCCCGAGGGTGCGATCTACGTCGGCTCTCCGCAGACCGTCGCCGACAAGATCGTCCGCAACGCCCGCATCCTGGGCATCGACCGGTTCGACCTCAAGTTCAGCAACGGTGCCTTGGGCCACGACCGGCTCATGCGCAGCATCGAGCTGTACGGCCGTGAGGTCGCGCCCCTCGTGCACGCCGAGCTCGACGGTGGTGCCGCATGACGTTCCCGCAGGCGCTGCCGTCCCCCCGCACGCCCGACTCCCGCGACGCGCCGCCGCTGCGCTGGGCGATCATGGGCCCCGGGTGGATCGCCGAGCAGTTCGTGGCCTCGCTCCAGGCGCACACCACCCAGGTGGTGGCCGCCGTCGGCTCCCGCTCGCTCGACCGGGCGCAGGCCTTCGCCTCCCGCCACGACATCGCCACCGCGGTGGGCTCGTACGACGAGCTGGTCGCGCTCGACGACGTCGACGTCGTCTACGTCGCGACACCGCACCCGTCCCACCTCGAGCACGCGGTGATGAGCATGGAGGCGGGCAAGCACGTGCTCGTCGAGAAGCCCATCGCGATCAGCGCCGACCAGGCGCGGCAGATCGCGGCGGTCGCGGCGCGCACGGGCCAGTTCTGCGCCGAGGCGCTCTGGACGCTGTTCCTGCCCAAGTGGGACGTGCTGCGGCAGGTGCTGGACGCGGGCGGGCTCGGCGAGCTGCGCAGCGTCCACACCGTCTACGGCGAGCACTTCCCCGACGGTCACCGCATCTTCGACCCGGCGCTGGCCGGCGGACCGCTGCTCGACCTCGGCACGTACCCGCTGGCCTACGTCACGTCGCTGCTCGGTCCGGCCCGCAGCGTGGCGGCGGCGGGGGTGCCGGACGTCCGCGGCGTCAACGGCCAGCTCGGCGCGACGATGCTGCACGACGGCGGCACGATGAGCGTCGTGGCCACGACCCTGCACGGTTGGCCGCGCAACGAGATCACGATCATCGGCAGCGAGGGCGTCGCCACGGTCGAGGCGCTGCACAACTCGCCCGGGCCGATCACGATCACGTCGGCCGACCGCGGCGTCACGCTGACGTACGACGAGCCTCACGGCGACCAGGTCGGCGGGCTGCACTTCCAGGCCGCCGAGGCGGCGCGACGCATCGCCGCCGGCGAGCGCGAGACGCCGATCCGTCTGCTCAGCGCCTCGATCATCTCGCTCGAGGCGTCCGACGAGATCCGCCGGCAGGTCGGCATCTCGTTCGCCGAGGCCGGGCTCGACGAGCACGGGTGAGCGCAGGGTGACCGAGCTGGTCGTGCGGCCCGACCGCTCGGCGCTGCACGCGGCCCGGCCGTGGATCGCGGCCGGGACCGCGGTCACAGCCGTCGTGCTGGTGGTGGCCACGTGCACGGGGCACGTGGTGGTCGCGGTGTTCGCGGCGCCCGTGCTGCTGGCAGGCATCCTGCTGCTCGTGGTGCTGATGACGGTGCCGCGCAGCGTGGTCGTCGGCGCCGGCATCGTGCGGCTCACGCGCTGGAACGGCCGGAGCCTCACGCTGCCCGTCGACGACGACCTGCAGGGCCTGCACGCGCGGTACGTGTCGAACCTCGGCGGCGTCTCGTCGCCGCCACGTCTGGTGATGCGTCGCCCCGGCGTCCGCGGACGCATCACCCTCGCCGAGGGCGTCTGGACGTCCGCCGACGTCAAGCGGGTCGCCGATGCCGTGGGGGTCGAGCCGGCCCCCGGCGCGATGGATCGTCGCGACTGGCAACGTCTCGCCCCGGGCCTGCTGCCGTGGGTCGTGCGGTGGCCGTACACGGCGATCATGCTCGGCGTCGCGGTCACCCTGGTGGTGGCTGCCGGGCTCATCACCCTGCTGGACTGACGGCTGCCCGTCGCGCGCTGCCCAGCGGGGGCCGGACGCTCTTCAGGGGCGGACTACGCTTGTCCTGCGATGACCCCCACCTCCCGTACCGCCTACCTCGACCACGCGGCCACCACGCCCATGGTCCCCGAGGCGATCGCGGCGATGGCCGAGCAGCTGGCCGTCACGGGCAATGCGTCGTCGCTGCACTCATCCGGCCGTGCGGCACGTCGCACCGTCGAGGAGGCGCGCGAGCTGATCGCCGAGCGGTTCGGCGCACGGCCGAGCGAGGTCGTCTTCTGCTCGGGCGGCACCGAGGCCAACAACCTGGCCATCAAGGGCATGTACTGGTCGCGCCTCGCGCAGCAGCCCGCACGCAGGCGCATCGTCTTCAGCTCGATCGAGCACCACGCGCTGCTCGACCCCGTCACGTGGCTGGCCCAGCACGAGGGCGCCGAGGTCGAGATGACGCCCGTCGACAAGCAGGGACGCATCGTCGTCGACGACCTGCGCGCAGCGGTGGAACGAGACCCGTCCAGCGTCTCGGCCGTCACCACGATGTGGGCCAACAACGAGATGGGCACGATCCAGCCGATCTCCGACGTCGTGGCGATCGCCCGCGCCCACGACATCCCCGTGCACAGCGACGCGGTGCAGGCCGCGGGCTACGTGCCGCTCGACTTCGCCGCCAGCGGCCTCGACGCCATGACCGTCACCGCGCACAAGCTCGGCGGACCGGTCGGCGTCGGCGCGCTCGTCATCGCCCGCGAGCTCGAGGCGACCCCGCTGCTGCACGGCGGCGGGCAGGAGCGCGACCTGCGATCGGGCACCGTCAGCACGGCGCTGATCGCCGCCTTCGCGGCCGCGGTCGACGTGACCATCGGCCACCAGCGCGAGACCGTCGCCCGCATCGAGGGGCTGCGTCGTCGCCTGGTCGAGGGCATCGTGGCGGCCGTCCCCGACGCGATCGTCAACGGCGACCCCGAGCCGGGGTCCGACCACCGGCTGCCCAACATCGCCCACGTCACGTTCCCGGGGTGCGAGGGCGACGCGATGCTGATGCTGTTCGACGCCCAGGGCATCGAGTGCTCGACGGGCTCGGCCTGCGCCGCGGGCGTGCCGCAGCCCAGCCACGTGCTCCTGGCGATGGGCTACGACGACGTCGCAGCCCGCGGATCGCTGCGGTTCAGCCTCGGCCACACCTCCACCGAGGCCGACGTCGACCGCGTGCTGGCCGCGCTGCCCGCCGTCCACCAGCGGGCGCGACGGGCCTCGCTCGTGCGGAGCGGGTCATGAGGGCCCTGTGCCGGAGGCACCGATGAGGGTCGTCGCAGCGATGTCGGGCGGCGTCGACTCGGCGGTGGCCGCGGCGCGGGCCGTCGACGCGGGTCACGACGTCACGGGCGTCCACCTGGCCCTCAGCCGCAACCCCCGCTCGTACCGCTCGGGAGCCCGCGGATGCTGCTCGATCGAGGACGCCGGCGACGCACGCCGCGCCGCCGACGCGCTGGGCATCCCGTTCTACGTCTGGGACATGAGCGAGGAGTTCGCCGACCACGTCGTCGACGACTTCATCGCCGAGTACACCGCGGGCCGCACGCCCAACCCGTGCCTGCGCTGCAACGAGAAGATCAAGTTCGCCGCCGTGCTCGACCGGGCGCTGGCGCTCGGCTTCGACGCGGTCGCGACGGGCCACTACGCGCAGCTCGAGACCGCCCCCGACGGCACGATCGAGATGCACCGGGCGATCGACCACGGCAAGGACCAGTCGTACGTGCTCGGCGTGCTGACGCAGCAGCAGCTCGCGCACTCGCTGTTCCCGCTCGGCGACACGACCAAGGACGTCGTGCGTGTCGAGGCCGCGGCGCGCGGCATCCAGGTGGCGCAGAAGCCCGACAGCCACGACATCTGCTTCATCCCCGACGGTGACAACGCCGGCTGGCTGGGCGAGAAGCTCGGCCCCAAGCCCGGCACCGTCGTCGACGAGCACGGCGCGGTGCTGCGCGAGCACGACGGGGCCTACGCGTTCACGATCGGGCAGCGACGGGGGCTTCGCCTGGGCGTGCCGGCCGACGACGGCAAGCCGCGCTTCGTCCTCGACATCGAGCCCGTCAGCGGCACCGTCACGGTCGGCCCGCGCGAGGCGCTGCTCGTCGACGCCCTCGAGTGCATCAAGCCCCTGTGGTGCGGCACGGCGCCCACCGAGACGCTCGACTGCACGGTGCAGCTGCGCGCCCACGGCGACGAGCACCGCGCCCGGGTGAGCGTGACCGGCGAAGTCGTCCACGTCGAGCTGATCGACCCGGCCAGCGGCATCGCCCCTGGCCAGGCCTGCGTCATCTACGACGGCACGCGCGTCGTCGGCTCGGCCACCATCTCGGCCACCTCCCGCGTAGCGGTGAGCTAGCGTCCACCGCGCCTCGGGGCGGTGCGCTGGCGTCCAGCCGGACGCGGCAGGTGGACGCTCGCGCACCGCTCACGACACACCGACGACAGGACGCCCGATATGACGATCGCCACCGGCATCGGCTCGATGCCCGGCACCGACCTCTCCGAGGCGCTGCGGATCGTGCTCGACACCGCCGGCGACCTGCCCTTCGTGCCCGAGCTGCCGGCGCGCGGCGTGCACGCCGGCATGATCGGCCGCACGCTGGCGCTGCTGTCTGGCCTCGAGGCCGATCTGCAGCCGGACGGCTGGCGCGTCGGCGTCGGCGAGGGCGGCGACGTGCGGCGGGCACGGTCGCTCCTCGCCCAGGACCTCGACGTCGCCGAGGAGCTCGCCCACGAGCACGCGGGACCCGTCAAGATCCAGGTCACCGGGCCGCTCACGCTCGCGGCCACGGTCGAGCGTCCGCGCGGCGACAAGATGCTGGCCGACCACGGCGCCCGCCGCGAGATCAGCGAGTCGCTCGCCGAGGGCCTGCGCGCCCACGTGGCCGACGTCCGCCGCAGGTTCGGGCGGGCGGACGTGGTCGTCCAGGTCGACGAGCCGGCGATCGCGGCGGTGCTGGACGGGGGAGTCCCGACCGCGAGCGGATGGTCGCGCCACCGCAGCGTCCACCCTCCCGAGGCCGATGCGCTGCTGCGCAACGTCGTGGAGGCCATCGTCGACGGCGGCGCCCGTCCGGTCGTGCACTCGTGCGCCCCCGACGTGCCGGTCGAGCTGCTGGCCGGCGCCGGCTTCACCGCGATCTCGTTCGACCTCGGCCTGGCGCGCCCCGACGACGTGTGGGCCGAGACCTTCGAGAAGGGGGTCGACCTCTGGTTCGGCGTCGTGCCGTCGACCGACGCACCGGGCGTCACCGACCAGCTGCTCGCGAGCCGCGTCCGGACGTTCCTCGACCGCTTCGGCTTCGGCGTCGAGTCGCACGCCCAGCGTCTCGTCGTGACACCGACGTGCGGGCTGGCGGGCGGCTCACCCCAGTGGGCAGGACGTGCCTTGCAGCTCGCCGCCGCCACGGCCGAGCGCCTCGAGGGCTGAGCGGCGCCGACCACCGCGTGAGTGTCCGCCGTCGGCGATAAAGTCGGGGCATGGCGACCGACGACGAGCTCAGGCAGCAGCACAAGACGCTGGCCGAGACGCTCACCGAGCACCGTGAGCGCTACTACGTCGACGACTCGCCCACCGTGTCCGACGCCGAGTACGACCAGCTCATGCGCGAGCTCGAGCAGATCGAGGAGCAGCTGCCCGAGCTGCGCACGCCCGACTCGCCGACCCAGACGGTGGGGGGTCGCCCGTCGTCGTCGTTCGAGGCCTACGAGCACCGCGAGCGGCTCTACAGCCTCGACAACGCCTTCTCCACCGAAGAGCTCGAGGCCTGGCACGGCCGGCTGCTCCGCGAGGGGGTCGACGACGCCGAGTTCCTGTGCGAGCTCAAGGTCGACGGGCTGGCCATCTCGCTGACGTACGAGAACGGCAAGCTCACCCGAGGGGTCACGCGCGGCGACGGACGCGTCGGCGAGGACGTCACCAACAACGTGCGCACCATCAAGGTCATCCCGCACGTGCTCACGCCGTCCGACGAGTTCCCCGTGCCGGCCTACGTCGAGGTGCGGGGCGAGGTGTTCTTCCCGACCCAGGAGTTCGAGGAGTTCAACGCCGCGTGGGCCGAGTCGGGCAAGACCCCGTTCTCCAACCCCCGCAACGCGGCCGCCGGCACCCTGCGCATGAAGGACGTCTCGGTCACGGCGAGCCGTCCGCTGTCGATGGTGTGCCACGGCCTCGGCTACCGCGAGGGGTTCAGCCCCGAGCGGCAGAGCCAGGCGTACGAGGCGCTCGAGGCGTGGGGCCTGCCCACGAGCGACCGCGCCAAGGTCGTGCCCGACCTGAAGGCGGTCGAGGAGTTCATCGCCTACTACGGCGAGCACCGTCACGACGTCGCCCACGAGATCGACGGCGTCGTCGTCAAGGTCGACCAGGTCGACCGCCAGCGGCGGCTCGGGTCCACCTCGCGGGCTCCGCGGTGGGCGATCGCCTGGAAGTACCCGCCCGAAGAGGTCAACACCCGTCTGCTCGACATCCGCGTCAACGTCGGCCGCACGGGCCGGGTCACGCCCTATGGCGTCATGGAGCCGATCCGCGTCGCGGGTTCGACGGTCGAGATGGCCACCCTCCACAACCAGCACGAGGTCAAGCGCAAGGGCGTCCTCATCGGCGACATGGTCGTGCTGCGCAAGGCCGGCGACGTCATCCCCGAGATCGTCGGGCCGGTCGTGGCGCTGCGCGACGGCTCCGAGCGCGAGTTCGTCTTCCCGACCGACTGTCCGTCGTGCGGCACGCCGCTGGCCCCGTCGCGCGAGGGTGACAAGGACGTCCGGTGCCCCAACACGCGCAGCTGCCCCTCGCAGCTGCGCGAGCGACTCACGCACGTCGGCGGCCGAGGAGCCTTCGACATCGAGGTGTTCGGCTGGGAGGGAGCCACCGCGCTGCTCGAGGCCGGGGTGCTGGTCGACGAGGGCGGACTGTTCTCGTTGACCGAGCAGCAGCTGTTGCGCGTCCCGCTCTACACGCGCGCCGCCAAGAAGAACGAGCTCGAGGACGGTGCCGGCGAGCGGGTGCTCAGCGCCAACGGCCACGCCCTGCTCGAGAACCTCCAGAAGGCCAAGACCCAGCCCTTGTGGCGAGTGCTGGTGGCCCTGTCGATCCGTCACGTCGGGCCCACCGCGGCCCGCGCGCTGGCCACGCACTTCGCGACGATGGAAGCCATCCAGCAGGTGCTGACGGTCGACGACCCGGTGCAGACCCTCTCGGCGGTCGACGGGGTCGGTCCGACGATCGCCGAGGCCGTCGTCGACTGGTTCTCCGTCGACTGGCACGTCGACATCGTCAGGCAGTGGCGCGAGGCGGGCGTGGTCATGGCCGACGAGCGCGACGAGTCGATCCCGCGCACGCTCGAGGGCCTGACGATCGTCGTCACCGGATCGCTCGAGCGCTTCACCCGCGACTCCGTCAAGGAGGCGATCATCGCCCGCGGCGGCAAGGCCTCGGGCTCGGTGTCCAAGAAGACCGATTTCGTCGTCGTCGGCGAGAACGCCGGCTCCAAGGCCGACAAGGCCGAAGAGCTGGGCCGGCCCATCCTCGACGAGGAGGGCTTCGAGAAGCTGCTCGCCGAGGGCCCGCCGCCGACCCCGGACGACGACGCGGACGACGACGCAGTCGACGCCGCCGCCGAGGAGGCGTGATGTCGTCGATCGCCTCGCTGAACTACCTCGTGCACGACATCGACGAGGCACTCACGTTCTTCCGCGAGCAGCTGGGCTTCGAGGTGGTCGCCGACGAGATCGGTCCCGACCGCCGCCGCACCGTCGTGGCACCTCGCGGCGGGGCCGGGGCATCGCTCGTGCTCAAGCCCGCGACCGACGACGACCAGCGTGCTGCGGTGGGCCGGCAGGGTGGGGGAGCCGTGCTGTTCTTCCTCGAGACCGACGACTTCGAGCGCGACCACCGGCACATGACGGCGGCGGGCGTGCGCTTCCGCGAGCAGCCGCGGCACGAGCCCTATGGCACCGTCGCGGTCTTCGACGACCTGTACGGCAACGGCTGGGACCTCATCCAGCCGGCCTGAGGGCGTCCCGGCCGTCCACCCCCGCCTCGTGCCGGTGTCGGGCGGGTGCGCTGGGTCGCGGTGGCACAGTGGGGAGCATGACGTCCTCATCGAGTCCTGACAGCTTCCATCGCCCCACGGTCGTCGTCACCGGCGCCAACGGCTTCGTCGGCGCTCAGGTGTGCCACGCCCTCGTCAGCCGCGGAGCGACCGTGCGCGCCGTCGTACGTCGGTCCGGCACGGCGCCCGCGCATCCCGACGTCACCGAGGTGGTCGGGGACTTCACCGACGAGTCGTTCGCCGCGCACGCCGTCGACGGCGCGGACGCCGTCGTCACGACGGTGCACCCGATGGGCTCCGACCGCGACGTCCAGCACGAGATCGGTGTCGTCGGCACGACGACGATCGCGCGGGCAGCCGCCGGCGCGGGCGTCCCCCTGCTCGTGCACGTGTCGACAGCGGCTGTCTACGACCGGTCGCCCGGCGCCGGCGACGTCAGCGAGGGCTCGGCGCTGGTCGGTGACGACGCCAACGACTACAGCGTCACCAAGCGCGACACCGACGCCGCGCTGGCAGGTGTCGACGGCATCACGCGGGTGCTGGTGCGTCCGCCGGCCATCCTGGGGGCCGGCGAGACCTCGGTCTGGAACACGCTGCGTCCCGCCGGGATGCGCGAGCACGAGTCGCAGCGGCACGCCGTCGCCGACCAGTCGTTCCCGTGGGTCCACGTCACCGACCTTGCGGCGCTGATCGCCGATGTCGCGGCCGCGAGCATCCCGACGTCGGACGACGTGGCCTCCGGACCGGTCGCGGGCGAGTGCACGCCCGTCAATGTCGCCGCCGGGCCTGCTCGAGTCGCCGACTACCACCAGGTGGTGGCCGACGCCGTCGGCGTCTCGCCGGTGTGGGACGAGTCGGCCGCCTGGACGGGCCGGATCGTGGCCGACCGCGCGCACGGGTGGGGCTGGTCGCCGCAGGTCGCGCTGCCCGAGGCCCTCGACGAGGTCCGGTCCGGCCTGACGGAGGTCTGACGCCGACCTGACGACGGGACGGAGCTGCGGCACGTCGATCGCCGTGCAGGCGCTCGGGCGTGCCGTACCGTCGTGACGTGCCCACCGAGGATCCGACGCCCGCCGACCGACTGCTCGACGCACAGGTCGCCTTCCACCTCGCCCGCCTGACCGGCGTCGAGCTCGAGGCGACGGTCGCCCGGGTGGTCTCGGCGCTGCTCGACACTGCGGGCAGGCGCCAGCTCGCCGACCTGGCCGACGCGGACGCCGTCAAGGCCGTGGTGACCCGCGCCCTCACCGACGTCCCGGCCAGCCCGGCAGTCGCTGCCTTCGTCGAGCTGGGACGCGACCTGGTGCTGGCGGGGCCGCCCGAGCCGTTCGCGTTGTCGGACGTCGTCGACCGGGCCGAGGTCGAGCGGCTGCTCGACGAGACCCTCGCGCTGACCCCTGCCCTCGAGCGCGCGCTGGAACGACTCACCGCCAGCCCTCTCGTCGGGGCGACGGCGACGCGGTTCATGGGTCGCATCGTCGGCGAGGCGATCGCCGCGAACCAGGCCGTCGCCGACAAGGTGCCGGGGCTCGGTTCCCTGCTCTCGCTGGGCACGCGGGCCGCAGCCGGCATGGTCGGAGCCGCCGACAAGCAGCTCGACGGGCTGCTGGCCGACACCGCGGGCAAGGGCGGCACGCTCGCCGTCCGCCGGCTCAACCGCATCATCGTCGACACGCTGCGCGACCCCACGACCCGCGACGCGGTGCTGCAGGTGTGGGACCTCGCGGCGGCCGAGCAGCTGCGCGGCCTGGGCGACGACGCGGACGTCGAGCAGCTGGCGGGCGTCGTCGACGCCGCTCACGATCTCGTGGCCTCGGTGCTGCGCGCCCCGCAGGTCGTCGCTCTCGGCCACGCCGTGGTCGACGGCTTCTTCGAAGCCTTCGGCGGGTACACGCCGCTCGAGCTGCTGCACGAGCTCGGGCTCGACCGCGACGACCTGGTGGCCGACGCGGTGCGGTTCGCCCCTGGTGCCGTCGGCGCGTTGCTCGAGTCCGGCGAGCTCGAGCGGTTGCTGCGGGCCGAGCTCGCGCCGTTCTACGAGTCCGACGAGGTCAGTCGCATCCTCGACGCCCCCGAGCGACCGCATCGGTGACAGGGGGGCCGCGAACCGGCCGGTTGAGCCTCATACTGGACCCATGCTGGACATCCGCCCGAGCTGCGAGTGCTGCGACACCGACCTCGACCCGACATCACCCGACGTCATGATCTGCAGCTACGAGTGCACGTGGTGCCTCGAGTGCGCGACGACGGTGCTGCGCGGCAGGTGCCCGAACTGCGGCGGCGAGCTCGCCCGCCGCCCGGTCCCGTCGGCGTCCCGGCTGCTCGACGACCCGCCGTCGACGAACCGCGTGTTCAACCCCGACTGCCGACCGGTGCCCGCATGACCGACGACGAGCGGGTGGCCGAGCTGCTCTCTGCGCTGCAGAGGCTGTTCGACGCCGACGATCCCTCCGACGGCATCGACCGTCACGACGGATACGGCCGCGACTACCGCGTCGTCGGGCTCCGCGTGGTGCCGTCCGACGACGGCTTCGACGACCTCGAGGTCTCGGTCCTGTACGGCGGCCAGGCCGTCACGGCGAGGCTGCTGTTCGACCGCGCCTGGCGCGAGGCGAGCGGGCTCGTCGACGCAAGCTCCTGCGCCGCCTACATCGTCGGCACCTGGCAGGGCGCCCGCAGCGGCGAGGCACGTCCGCCGGCGCCCCACCGTCAGGCGGCGTCCGACACGACCGGGCTGTGGCGGACGCTCCAGCAGTCGCTGGTCCGCGACTACGTCAACGTCAACCAGGTCTCGCACGGGCGGGTCGAGGTCGTCGACGAGGACGGCGAGATCGTGACGATCCACCTGACCCCCCAGCAGTGGCGCGACTTCGTCGACCAGTGCGAGGCCTTCGCCGAGAGAGACTCGGGTGAGGACGCCTGGGGGGCCGGCGACGGACTCGCCATCGCTCTCGGAGAGCTGGACGAGCTGATCAGCTCGCGGTGGGACGACGAGGAGCACATCATGTTCTTCCGCGGCCGACCGTTCCAGTCGGTCCGCCCCGAGCTGCCGCCGCTGCGCAGCAGGCTGCTGCCCGAGTAGTGCCGCCGCGCTCACCGCTGCCCCCGCGGCACGGGCTGGCCGCAGCCTGGCTGCGCACCCCCGACCGCGGAGTGCCGCGTGCTGACCCGTGGCCCACGATGGGCGCCTGGCTGCGCGAGCGGCTGCCCGAGCGCGTCGACGTCGACGCGATGCTGGCCGAGCGGCGGTTCGTGCACGACGACCTCACCCCGGTGCGCGACGACGAGCCGTATGCGCCGCACACGTTCGTCTGGTTCCACCGCGACCTGCCCGACGAGGTCGAGGTGCCGGGCCAGATCCGCGTGGTGCACCGCGACGAGCGACTCGTGGTGGTCGACAAGCCGGCGTTCCTGTCGTCGATCCCGCGGGGGCAGCACGTCCGCCAGAGTGTCGTCGTGCGCCTGCGCGACGAGCTGGGGCTGCCTGAGCTGTCGCCGCTGCACCGGCTCGACCGCATCACGTCGGGCCTGCTGCTGCTGGCGACGCAGCGACGGTGGCGCGGGCCGTACCAGTCGCTGTTCCAGGCGGGGGCCGTGCGCAAGACGTACGGCGCCCTGGCTCCCGTCCGTCCTGACCTGGCGCTGCCGACGACCGTCGCCAACCACATCGTCAAGCGGCGCGGCAGCTGGCAGGCCGAGGTGGTCGCGGGGGAGCGGGTCAATGCCGAGACGCTCGTCGAGCTGGTGGACGAGGTGGACGGTGTGGGGCGCTACCGCCTGACACCCCGCACGGGTCGCACGCACCAGCTGAGGGTGCACCTCGCGGGCCTGGGCATCCCGATCGTCGACGACCCGCTGTACCCCGTCGTGCGCGACGTCGCGATCGACGACTTCACGAAGCCGTTGCAGCTGCTGGCCGAGCAGGTGGCCTTCACCGACCCGTTCGACGGGACGCCGCGGGAGTTCCGCAGCACGCTCAGCCTGCCACTGGGTCAGGCGTCCTGACGCGACAGCGCGACGAACACGGTGATCGCGACCACCGCGAAGACCAGACCGGGCCACAGCAGCCCGCCGGCGGCGGCGTAGAGGGCCGTCGTCAGGAACAGCATGATCTGCACGACCAGGCGCGTGGGCAGCTCGAGGCGGCGCACCGACGTGGGTGCCATCCACTGCGCCCAGATGCCGATCGCGACGAGCGCCAGGAACACGCCCGCGGCCCAGCCGCGCCACCCGTCGACGAAGCCGTGCCCGGCCAGCACGAGGAGAACGACCATCGCGACCTCGCACAGGAACGCGACGGCGTCGAGGGGTCCGAGGTCGACCGGCTTCTGGGGTGGCATGGCTCCACCCTAGGGACTGCTACTTTCACGCCATGACAGAGTCTCCGCGGCAGAAGCCGGTCATCCTCCTCGCCGCCACCGAGGCGAGTCGTGACGTGCTCGAGAGCGAGTTCCGCAGCCGGTACGCCCGCGACTACGACGTCCGCACCCTGCTGGGCCCCGGGGGCTGCGTGGAGGCCGCCACCGAGCTGGTCGCCGACGGCCGCCGCATCGCGCTGCTGGGCGTCGACCACGCGCTGGACGGCGACGCGCTCGACCTGGTCGACGAGCTGCGCCGCCTGTCGCCGACCAGCCGGCGCATCGTGCTGGTGTCGTCCGGCACGTTCCGGGAGGCGCTGGAGGTGCTGCGTCCCGCGCTGGCGGTGGGACGCCTCGACACCTACCTGCTGATCCCGCAGGGACCGCGTGACGAGGAGTTCCACACCGCGATCACCGAGTACCTGTCCGAGTGGGCCACGACGGCCTCGACCCCCGAGGTCGCCGGTGTCCGCATCGTCGACGACGGTCATCAGCCGTCGGTCGCCGGCATCCGCGACTTCCTCGACCGCATGGCGGTGCCATGGACCCGCTACCGTCCGGGCAGCGACGTCGCGCGCGAGCTGTTCGCCGAGGTCGGCGACGACGCGCCGCTCCCGCTGGTGTCGGCCTTCGGGAGACCCACGATCACGGCGGCGACCGACCGCTCGGTGGCGAGCGGCTTCTACGGCGCGCCGAGCGACCTGGGCGACGACTACGTCGCCGACCTGCTGATCGTCGGCGCCGGACCGGCCGGCCTCGCAGCAGCGGTGTACGGCGCGTCGGAGGGCCTGCGCACCGTCGTCCTCGACCCCGAGGCGGTGGGCGGCCAGGCGGGCACCAGCTCGATGATCCGCAACTACCTCGGCTTCCCGCGGGGCGTCTCGGGCATGCGGCTGGCCTTCCGGGCCCGGCTGCAGGCCACCCGGTTCGGGGCACGCATCTTCACCGGACGAGCGGCTGACGGCCTCACGCTGGGCGACCTGCACGAGGTGTCGTACGACGACGGGGTGCTGCGCGCCCGCGCCGTGCTGATCGCCTGCGGCGTCCGGTACCGCCGGCTCGGGGTGCCGGCGCTCGAGGCGCTCGTGGGCATGGGCGTCTACTACGGAGCGGCCACCAGCGTCGCCCGCGAGATGGAGGGCCGCGACGTCGTCATCGTCGGCGGCGGCAACTCCGCCGGTCAGGCTGCCCTGCACCTCGCCCGCTTCGCGCGGAGCGTGGCCATCGTGGTGCGCCGCCCGACCCTCGCCGAGACGATGTCGGCCTACCTCGTCGACGAGATCGCCACGCACGACGACATCACGGTGATGACCCGCACGCGGGTGTCCGACGGTGGTGGCGACGGGCGCCTGGAGTGGGTCGAGCTCGAGACCGACGACAGTTCGCGTCGCAGGCCGGCCGACGGTCTGTTCCTGCTGCTGGGGGCCGAGCCGGGCTGCGACTGGCTGCCCGACGAGGTTGCGCGTGACGCTCGAGGGTTCGTGCTCACGGGGCGCGACATCCCGAAGACGCACTGGCGCGACGGTCTGCCGCCGGCGCCGCTCGAGACCACCGTGCCGGGCGTCTTCGCGGCGGGCGACATCCGGGCCGGCTCGATGAAGCGCGTCGCGTCGGCCAGTGGCGAGGGTGCCGGTGCCGTGGCCCAGGTGCACGCCTTCCTCGCGCCGACCCCGGACTGAGCCGTGACGTTGCTACGGTCGCGCATGCGAGTCCCACGTCTGCCGCCTGCCGTGTCGCTGGCGTTCGACGTCGCGATCCAGGTCGTCGCGTGCGCAGCTGTCGGCGCCTGGCTGTGGCAGCTCGGCAACTGGATCGGGATCGTCGTCGGTGCCCCGACGCTGCTGTGCGTCCACCTGCTCTGGCCGTTGCCCATCGACGATGACGAGGGCTGCCTGAAGTGCGGGCACGCCCACGTCCACCACCAGGGCAACTGCCAGGCCTGCCTGCGCGACGTCGTGGCCGGCGTGCCGCTGAGCACCGCTGTGCCGTGCGACAGCTTCCGCCTGTGGTCGCCGCGCACGCGCTGGGAGCGGTTCCGCGGTGCACGCGCGTCGGCGTCCGAGACGCCTGCCGAGCAGGAGACGGTGTCGTGAGCCGGCCGTCCGGCTCGGGGTCGTCGACGGTCCGCGGCCTCGTCGACGACCAGAGGGTGCGGTTCCTGGCCGTCGGCGGCTTCAACACCGTCCTGGGCTACGTGACCTTCAGCGCGCTGACGCTGTGGGTCTTCCACGAGGTGCGCTTCGGCTACCTGCTGAGCCTGGTGGGCTCGTACGCGATCGGCATCTCGGTGGCCTTCGTCCTCTACCGCCGCCTCGTCTTCAAGGTGCAGGGACAGGTCATGCGCGACTTCGTCCGTTTCGTGACGGTCTACGCGGTGTCGATCGGGATCAACGCCGTCGTCCTGCCCGTCCTGGTGGAGGTCGCTGGCGTGCCGCCCCTCGCGGCTCAGGCGGTCGTGGTGCTGATCACGACGTTGCTGAGCTTCGTCGGGCACAGGTCGTTCTCGTTCCGGCGCGACGAGGACGTCGCCCAGGACGACGTCTAGGCAGACGCGATGCGGCGCCGGATGATCTCGGCCAGCTCGTCGGGGTTCTGGTCGAGGATCCAGTGGGTCGCGCCCGACAGGACCTCCAGCTCGTACGGCCCGGTGACGAACTGCGGCGTCAGCTCGGCACCGCGGCGCACGAGGGCCGTGTCGCCGTCGCTCCACACGTAGGTGGTCGGCACCGACACCCGTCCGGCGAAGCTGCGCGCCGACCGAGGTAGCGAGCGGTAGTAGCCCAGGCCGCCGCGCAAGGCGCCGTCGGCGACGATCTCGTCGCGGAACGTCTCGATCATCGGTGTGTCCATGCCGGACGCCCGCAGCATCCGCTCGCCCAGACCGCCTCGACGGCTCAGCACCCGCTCGGGCAGCACCGGCAGCTGGAACATCAGCATGTAGTACGACCTCAATGCCTGGCTGCTGCTCACCATCGACCGCATGAACGCGCCGGGGTGTGCCACGGAGACCGCCGTCAGCGATCGCACGGATGCCGGGTGCCGGGCCGTGACCGCCCACGCCACGCCCGATCCCCAGTCGTGACCGACCAGGTGCACGGGCGCGCCGATGGCCTCGACCAGCGCCATCACGTCGGCCACGAGCTCGTCGACCGTGTAGGCGAACCGCGACAGCGGCCGCGCGCCGGGGGAGTACCCGCGCTGGTCGAGCGCGTACGTGCGCAGGCCCGCGGCGTGCAGCCTCTCGGAGACCCCGGCCCAGGCCGTCGCCCGCTGCGGGAAGCCGTGCAGCAGGACGACGGGAGCGCCGTCGACGGGCCCGGAGTCGATGACGTCGAAGGTGAGGCCAGCGCGGTCGAATCGGGTGAGTCGCGTCGAGTCCATCGTCCGATCTTGGCAGAGAACACGGTGGTCCGCGGCTCCGCGACGCCCCGTCGGAGGGATGGAGCGCGGTCACTAGGATGGTCTCGGTCACCCACACCAGTGCGACCACTGTCAAAGACTGCAACACGAAGACTGAGACTCAAAGGATCTGTATGTCTGAGCCCGTCACGGGTATCTCGCGCGAGGACGTCGTCCATCTGGCCGGCCTCGCCCGCATCGACCTCAGCGACGCTGAGCTCGACCACCTCGCCACCGAGCTGCCGGCGATCCTCGAGCACGTCGCGAGCGTCCAGGAGGCCGCCGGCGCCGACGTGCCCGCGATGAGCCACCCGGTGCCCGTCGACAACGTGTTCCGCGACGACGTCGTGCGTCCCAGCCTGTCGCCCGAGGACGCCCTCGCGGCCGCGCCGGCGTCCGACCAGCAGCGCTTCCTGGTGCCGAAGATCCTGGGGGAGAGCTGATGAGCAGCGACCTGACCCGCAAGACCGCCGACGAGCTCGCGCAGTCGCTCGCGTCCAAGGAGGTCTCCTCCGTCGAGGTGACCCAGGCGCTCGTCGACCGCATCGGCTCCGTCGACGGCTCGATCCACGCGTTCCTGCACGTCGACGCCGAGGGTGCGCTGGCCACCGCGGCCGACATCGACGACCGCCGCGCCAAGGGCGAGCAGCTGTCGTACCTCGCCGGTGTGCCGATCGCGGTCAAGGACGTCCTCGCCACCCGGGGCATGCCCACCACCTGCGGCTCCAAGATCCTCGACGGCTGGATCCCTCCGTACGACGCCACGGTCACCGCCAAGATCAGGTCCGCCGGCCTGCCGATCCTCGGCAAGACCAACATGGACGAGTTCGCGATGGGCTCCTCGACCGAGCACTCCGCGTACGGCCCGACCCACAACCCGTGGGACACCACGCGCATCCCCGGCGGCTCGGGCGGCGGCTCGGCCGCTGCCGTGGCCGCCTTCGAGGCACCCCTCGCGATCGGCACCGACACCGGAGGCTCGATCCGCCAGCCCGGCGCGCTCACCGGCACGGTCGGCGTCAAGCCGACCTACGGCGGCGTCAGCCGCTACGGTCTGGTCGCGATGGCCAGCAGCCTCGACCAGGCCGGGCCCGTCACCCGCACGGTGCTCGACGCGGCCCTGCTGCACGAGCTCATCGCGGGTCACGACCCCATGGACTCCACGAGCATCCCCGACGCCGTTCCGGCCGTGGTCGCCGCGGCGCGTCGCGCCGACGTCAAGGGCCTGCGCGTCGGCATCGTCCGCGAGCTCGGCGGCGAGGGCTTCCAGCCCGGCGTCGAGGCCCGCTTCACCGAGGCCGTCGAGCTGCTGACGTCCGCGGGTGCCGAGGTCGTCGAGGTCTCGATCCCGAGCATCTCGTACGCGCTCGGCGCCTACTACCTCGTCATGCCGAGCGAGGCGAGCAGCAACCTCGCCAAGTTCGACGCGATGCGCTACGGCGTGCGCGTGCCGCCGGCGGGGGTCGACGACCCCAGCGCCGAGCAGGTCATGGCGTCCAGCCGCGACGCGGGCTTCGGCGACGAGGTCAAGCGCCGCATCATCCTCGGCACCTACGCGCTGTCGAGCGGCTACTACGACGCCTACTACGGCTCGGCCCAGAAGGTCCGCACCATCTTGGCGCGCGACTTCGACGCCGCGTTTGCCGACGTCGACGTGCTGGTGTCTCCCACGTCGCCCACCACCGCCTACCCGCTGGGCGACAAGCTGGACGACCCGCTGGCGATGTACCTCGGCGACATCGCCACCATCCCGGCCAACCTGGTCGGCATCCCGGGCCTGTCGCTCCCGGTCGGCCTGGCCGACGAGGACGGCCTGCCGGTCGGCCTGCAATTCCTGGCCCCGCAGAAGGCCGACGACCGCCTCTACAACGCGGCGGCCGCTCTCGAGCAGCTGCTCGAGCAGAAGTGGGGCGGCACGCTGCTGTCCCGCGCACCCGAGCTGGAGGCAACCCGATGAGCACCGACGTCCTGGTCCCCTTCGACGAGGCGATCAGCCGCTACGACCCCGTCATGGGTCTCGAGATCCACATCGAGCTCAACACCGCGACCAAGATGTTCTGCGGCTGCCCCACCGAGTTCGGCGCCGAGCCCAACACGCAGGTCTGCCCCGTGTGCCTGGCACTGCCGGGCGCGCTGCCGGTCGTCAACGCCAAGGCCGTCGAGTCCGCGATCCGCATGGGCCTCGCGCTCAACTGCTCGATCGCCGAGTGGTGCCGCTTCGCGCGCAAGAACTACTTCTACCCCGACATGCCGAAGAACTTCCAGACGTCGCAGTACGACGAGCCCATCGCGCACGACGGATGGGTCGAGGTCGAGGTCGAGGGTGAGACGTTCCGCATCGAGATCGAGCGCGCCCACATGGAGGAGGACACCGGCAAGGCGCTGCACGTCGGCGGCTCCACCGGACGCATCCACGGCGCCGACTTCTCGCTGGTCGACTACAACCGGGCGGGCATCCCGCTGATCGAGATCGTCACCCGCACGATCGAGGTGCCGCCCGAGAAGGCTCCTGCCGTCGCCCGCGCCTACGTCTCGTACGTGCGCGACCTCATCGGCGGCCTCGGCGTCTCCGACGTCCGCATGGACCAGGGCTCGCTGCGCGCCGACGTCAACCTGTCGCTCAAGCCCAAGGGCAGCGACGTGCTCGGCACCCGCTCGGAGACCAAGAACGTCAACTCGTTCCGCTCGGTCGAGCGGGCCGTCCGCTTCGAGATCTCGCGCCACGCGGGCATCCTCGACGCCGGCGGCACGGTCGTGCAGGAGACCCGGCACTTCCAGGAGGACACCGGCACGACGCTGTCGGGACGCGAGAAGTCCGACGCCGACGACTACCGCTACTTCCCGGAGCCCGACCTCGCGCCCGTCTCGCCGTCGCGCGAGTGGGTCGAGGAGCTGCGAGCCACGCTGCCCGAGCCGCCGGCCGTCCGGCGCGCCCGCCTCCAGAACGACTGGGGCTTCTCCGACCTCGACATGCGCGACACGATCGGTGCCGGTGCGCTCGACCTGATCGTGGCGACCGTCGAGGCCGGCACGACGCCGCAGGCGGCCAAGAAGTGGTGGCTCGGCGAGATGGCGCGTCGCGCCAACGAGACCGGCCGCGACCTCGATGCGCTCGGCATCACCCCCGCGCAGGTCGCCGAGATCCAGGGCTTGATCGACGCCAAGCGCATCAACGACAAGCTCGCGCGATCGGTGTTCGACGGCGTCATCGCGGGGGAGGGCACGCCCGAGGAGGTCGTGGTCTCCCGCAAGCTCGAGGTCGTCTCTGACGACGGCGCGCTCGGCGCGGCCGTCGACCGGGCGATCGAGGGCGATCCCGACGCCGCCGCCAAGATCCGCTCCGGCAACCTCGGCGTGGCCGGTGCGCTGATCGGCGCGGTCATGAAGGAGATGCGCGGTCAGGCCGACGCGGGTCGCGTCCGCGAGCTCATCCTCGAGAAGCTGTCGTAGCCCCCAGGGTGGCGGTGGATGATCCACCTTTTTCCGGAACCGGTGGATCCACCACCGTATGACGCGGATTTCGCCGCCATACGGTGGATGTTCCACCGCCATCAGGGATTCGGTGGAGTGTCCACCGCCGCGGGCAGGGCAGCTCAGCCGACGCGCGCCAGGAGCTCCTTCAGCTCGTGGAGCACGAGGTCGGGGTGCTCGACCGGCACGAAGTGCGTCGCGTTGACCTCGCGGTAGCGCGATCCCTTCACCCGCTGCGACGCCGTCAGCATGTCGCGTGCGCCGGTGAAGACGTCCCAGCGCGCTGCCACGAACGTGACGGGCACGTCGACGTCGCTCAGTGAGACCCGCTCGTGCTCGGCGACGCTCAGCGCGAGCTTGGCGTACCAGGCCGGATGAGTCGTGAAGAACTCCTGCAGCAGGGTGCGCAGCTCGGCGGTGTCGGCGGCCGGTGAGATCAGGTGCGACCACCGGACGAGGTCGGTCGTGAGGTTGGTCCACGGCAGCTTGCGGGTGACGGGGGCCAAGGCATGGCCCGTGACCGTCGCCGACCGGGCCAGCCCCACCATCAGCGTCCGGCCCAGCACGGGCGGCACGCGCAGCGGCGAGAGCATCGTCGAGAAGGTGTTGCCGGGCACGCCGGCGACCGCGAGGATGCCGGCGACCCGGTCGGGGTGCCGGGTGGCCAGCTCGAAGGCGACCGTGACGCCGGTCGACCAGCTGGCGACCACGACGCGCCCCATGCCCGCGTCGTCCATCACGGCGAGGGCGTCCTCGACGAGCGAGTCGAGGTCGACGCGTCCGTCGTCGGGGCGGGCGGACCCACCCGTGCCGCGGTGGTTCCACCCCACGACACGCACGCCGCTGCCGGCTCGCAGCAACGACGGCCAAGCGTGCGGATTGGTGCCGAGGCCGTTCGAGACGAGCACGGCCGGGCCGTCGCCGTCGTTGGTCCAGGCGCGCAGACGGGTGCCGTCGGCGCTGGCCACGTCGTAGTAGCGCACCAGCGCGGCGGTGGGTGTGGTCACGCGCCGATTGTCCACGGGGCGCCGAGGCTCTGCAATGCCAGGCGGATGCTGGGGAAGCGTCAGGCCCGGGCGAGTGCCGCGTCGACGAAGCGCTCGGCCGCGCCGTCCGAGCAGGGCAGGAACACGCTGGGCTCGGCCAGCTCGAGCTCGATCAGCAGTGGCGAGCCGTCGGCGGCCGTGACGAGGTCGACCCGGGCGTACAGCGGTGGACGGTCGAGACCGATGGCCTCGCACGCCGTCGCGATCGCGTGCTCGGAGACCTCCAGCTGCGCCGGCGTGGGCGTGCGCGGCGTGATGGACTCGCGGCTGTCGCGGTCCTGCCGGACCCCCTCGCCGCGCTCGAGCAGCGGGCCCTTGCGGATCGCGTGGGAGAACGAGCCGGAGAAGTGCAGCATCGCCGTCTCGCCCTCGTCGTCGACCGACGAGATGTAGGGCTGGGTCATCGAGCTGCGTCCGGCCGCGACCAGCGACGCGCTGTGCTCCCACACCTCGTCGCGGGTGCCCCAGCGGGCCGTGTCCTTCGAGCCGGCCGAGATCGTCGGCTTGACGACCCACTCGGCGTGGTCGCCGATGTCGTCGCCCGGCGCCACGTCCCACCGCGTCTCGATGATGGGGACGCCTGCGGCCTCGAGCTGTCGCAGGTAGGACTTGTCGGTGTTCCACGTCAGGACGTCGACGTCGTTGTGCAGGTGGGGCACCGATGCGGCCCACGCGAGGAACTCGTCCCGGCGGGACAGGTAGTCCCAGCACGAGCGCACGACGACGACCTCGTAGCCCGTCCAGTCGATCGACGGGTCGTCCCAGACGACGATCTCGCCGCCCGCGCCCCGCGCCTCGGCGGCGGCGACGAGGAGGGGCAGGTCGGCGTCGAACGCGCCGTGGGCCGAGCTGGTGACGAAGGCGATGGTCATGCCGGTCAGTCTAGGTTCGGCGCCGCCGGCTCCACGGAGGCGAGGCATGCTCGGCGCTGCTGCTACGTTTTCGTGCATGCCAGCACCAGGTCGCCAGCCCATCTCGGTGGCCGTGGTCATCCCCGTCTACAGCGGATCGCAGACGTTGCCCGCGCTGATCGACGAGCTGTCGGTCATGACGACGGCCGGACGCACCGAGGCGGGGCTCTCGTACGTCGTCGAGTCGGTCGTCCTGGCGTGGGACCACGGTCCCGACCGCAGCGACGACGTCATCCGCGAGCTGGCTCGCACGCACTCGTGGGTGCGCCCCGTGTGGTTGTCGCGCAACTACGGGCAGCACCCGGCGACGTGCGCCGGCATGCTCGCCACCGGCGCCGACTGGATCGTCACGATGGACGAGGACGGGCAGCACGACCCTGCCCACATCCCCGCGATGCTCGACCGCGCGTACGCGTCGCGACGTCAGCTGGTCTACGCCAGGCCGTCCAACGAGCCGCCGCACGGCATGCTCCGCAACGCCGCCTCGCGGGGGGCCAAGTGGATGTTCAAGGTGCTGATGGGCGACTCCGCCCCGGTCGTCGACTTCCACAGCTTCCGTCTGGTCGCCGGAGGCGCCGGTCGGGTCGTGGCGGCGTCGGTCGGCCCGGGCGTCTACCTCGACGTCGCCTTGGCTTGGGCCATCCCGCTGGCCACCGACGTCGACCTGCCGATGCGTGTCGAGGGCCGGCCGGCGACCAACTACTCGACCCGGCGTCTGCTGTCGCACTTCTGGCGCCTGGTGCTGTCGTCGGGCACCAAGCCGCTGCGGATGATCGCGGCCCTCGGCATGTTCTCCGCCGTGGTGGGCTTCTGCCTGGGCATCTTCTACTCGGTCCAGAAGCTGTTCGGCGAGGTCGAGGTCCGTGGCTGGACGACCCTGACGGTGCTGGCGCTGGTCGGGGGCGGGCTCGTGCTGCTCTCGCTGGGCGTCATCGCCGAGTACATCGGCATGATCGCGGCCCGCTCGATGGGGCGCTCGAACTTCCTGGTGACCCGCGACCCGGCTCTCGCGTTCCCGGGCGCCGAGCCCGAGGACGATCCGACCGCCTGATGGAGCGTGTCAGGACGTGGGTCGTCGGTCGGGGCGGGCTGGTCGGATCGGCCATCGCGCGGCGGCCCGAGCTGGACGTGTTCGACGCCGTGCCCGTGCCCTGGGGCACCCCCGACGCGCCGCACGTGCTCGACGCCGAGCTGAGCCGGTTCGTGGCCTGGGCCGACGGGCGTCCGTGGGCCGTGGTGTGGGCGGCGGGCTCGGGCGTGATGCTCACCGGAGAGGACGTCCTCGACCTCGAGGTGGCCACCTTCCGCCGGTTCTGCGCCAGCGGCGAGCAGGTGCTCCCGCGGGGGAGGGGCGGCGTCTACCTCGTGTCGTCGGCCGGTGGGACGTACGCCGGGTCGCAGCGTCCTCCGTTCGGGCTCTCGACGACCCCGGTGCCGCTCAACGCGTACGGGCGAGCCAAGCTGGCGCAGGAGGACGCCCTCGAAGAGCTGTCGGGCGGGCACGTCGACGTCACGATCGGACGTCTCTCCAACGCCTACGGCCCGGGCCAGGACCTGACCAAGCGCCAAGGCCTGGTGACGCAGCTGTGCCTCAGCATGCTGATGGGTCGTCCGGCGACGGTGTTCGCGCCGTTGGAGACGCTGCGCGACTTCGTCTACGTCGACGACGCGGCCAGGATCGTGGCCGATGACGTCGTCGCCATGGCGTCGTCCGACCAGGTGTCCTGCGTGCGTCGCATCGTGTGCTCGGGGCGGTCGGTCAGCATCGCCGAGCTCATCGCGATGGTCGAGCAGGTCGCGGGGCATCCCCTGCCCCTGGTGCACCTGCTCGCGGCAGGATCGGACTCGCCCGTGGATCTCCGGCTGCGGTCGGACCCCGACCCGCGCATCGAGCGGATGCTGGCGACGCCGCTCGAGACCGGGGTGAACCTCGTGTGGGCCGATCTCGTCGACCGGCTGGCCGCGGGACGTCTGTCCGAGATCGCGTGACCGTCCACCGAGAATGAAGTTAAATGCTTCAATCTTGTGAAATGAAGTCAAATGCTTCACTATGGCCAGATGAACCGTCCCGCTTCACCTCAGCTCCACGCCGTGATCGGCGACCTGGTGGGCTCGCGCGAGCAGGCGTCGCGCAGCGAGGCGCAGCGACACCTGACGACCGCCTTGGCCGTCGCCAACGAGATGGTCGACGCCGAGCAGCCGCTCGAGCCGACGATCGGCGACGAGCTGCAGGGCGTCTACGCCGACCTCTCCAGCGCGATGCTCGCCACGGTGCTGGTGCGGCTGGCGCTGCCGGAATCGATGGACTGCCGGTTCGGCATCGGGGTCGGAGGGATCGAGATCGTCGGTGAGTCCAACTACGGTCTGACCCAGGACGGCCCCGCCTGGTGGTCGGCACGCCAGGCCGTCGACACGGCCAAGGACCGCAGCCGCCAGCTGCCGGGGCTGCGCACGTGGATCGTGCGCGACGACACGACGGAGGCACCCGACATGGCCCAGGCCTACCTGCTGGTCCGCGACGACCTCGTCAGCGGCTTCGACGGGCGCCAGCGGCGCATCGCGCTCGGCCAGCTGCGAGGGCGGTCGCTGACGCAGCTGGCCGCCGACGAGGGCATCTCGCCGTCGGCCGTCTCGCAACGGCACCGTGCCGGCATCGGCGCGCTGCTCGAGTCGATCGCCCAGGCGTCCGGAGGCACGGCATGAGCGTGCTCGCGGTGCTGCTGGCGAGCATCGGTGTCGCCGACCTGGTGCGCCGATGGAAGATCGGCTCGGGGGTGCTGGTCGCGGTGGCAGGCCTGCTCCTGCTCGGGGCCGGCTGGCACACCGTGTGGCTCGCGGCGCTGCTCACCGTCGTGCTCGTCGTGTGGGTCGTCGCGGCGGGCCACGACTCGTCGGCCGGCGTGACGCTCCTGGGTGTCGTGGTCGTCCTCCTCGTGGTCTCGTCGGGGTGGTGGACGTTCGACGACGTGCCGGCCCGAGGCTGGTACGACGACCTGCCGATCCCGCGCCTGGCCGACGTGCCGATCGACCGCGCGGCCCTGGGGCTGGGCGTCGTGCTGTTCCTGTCCACCGCCGCCAACGTCGTGGTCCGGCGCGTCCTCCAGGCCACCGGACCGCAGGTGCTCGCGCAGGGGGCCGAGCTCAAGGGTGGACGCGTGCTCGGCCCGCTCGAGCGGTGGTTCGTGCTGGCGTGCGCGCTCAGCGGCAACCTCGCCGCGATCGCGATCGTCGTCGCCGCGAAGGGCATCCTGCGGTTCCCCGAGATCTCCCGCGACAACGCCGACGGCCTGCGTGCCGAGTACGTGCTCGTCGGCAGCTTCGTCAGCTGGGGCCTGGCCCTGGTGTTCGTCCCGCTCTTCTGAGCGGACTCGCAGACCGGCGATCGAGACCACGGCGTAATCTGTGCACCATGCCTCCCGAGAACGAGATCGACATCAAGCCGCGCAGCCGCACCGTCACCGATGGCCTCGAGGCCACCGCGTCGCGAGGCATGCTGCGGGCCGTCGGCATGGGCGACGACGACTGGGTCAAGCCCCAGATCGGCGTCGCGTCCAGCTGGAACGAGATCACCCCGTGCAACCTGTCGCTCGACCGCCTGGCCAAGCGCGCCAAGGAAGGCGTGCACGCCGGCGGCGGCTATCCGCTCGAGTTCGGCACCATCTCGGTCTCCGACGGCATCTCGATGGGCCACGAGGGCATGCACTTCTCGCTCGTCAGCCGTGAGGTCATCGCCGACTCCGTCGAGACCGTCATGATGGCCGAGCGCCTCGACGGCTCGGTGCTGCTCGCCGGCTGCGACAAGAGCCTGCCCGGCATGCTCATGGCCGCCGCCCGCCTCGACCTCGCGAGCGTCTTCGTCTACGCCGGCTCGATCATGCCCGGCAACGTCGACGGCAAGGACGTCACGATCATCGACGCCTTCGAGGCCGTCGGCGCGTGCCTGGCGGGCAGGATGTCGCGCGAGCAGGTCGACAAGATCGAACGCGCGATCTGCCCCGGCGAGGGTGCCTGCGGCGGCATGTACACCGCCAACACCATGGCGTCGGCCGCCGAGGCGCTCGGCATGAGCCTGCCCGGCTCGTCGGCTCCGCCGGCGATCGACAGCCGCCGCGACGAGTACGCCATCGCCTCGGGCGAGGCCGTCGTCGAGCTGCTCCGCAAGGGCATCACGGCTCGCGACATCCTGACCAAGCAGGCGTTCGAGAACGCCATCACGGTCGTCATGGCGCTGGGCGGCTCGACCAACGCCGTGCTGCACCTGCTGGCGATCGCCCGCGAGGCCGAGGTCGACCTGACGCTCGAGGACTTCAGCCGCATCGGCGACAAGGTGCCCCACCTGGGCGACCTGAAGCCGTTCGGCCGCTACGTCATGAACGACGTCGACAAGGTGGGCGGCATCCCGGTCATCATGAAGGCGCTGCTCGACGCGGGCCTGATGCACGGCGACTGCCTGACGGTCACCGGCAAGACCATGGCCGAGAACCTCGCCCACATCGAGCAGCGCATCGACGGCGACGTCATCCGCGCGATCGACAAGCCGATCCACAAGACGGGCGGCCTCACGATCCTGCACGGCACGCTGGCTCCCGAGGGCGCCGTCGTCAAGAGCGCCGGCTTCGACTCCGACGTCTTCACCGGCACGGCCCGGGTCTTCGACGGCGAGCGCAAGGCGATGGACGCGCTCGAGGACGGCACGATCGTGGCCGGCGACGTCGTCGTCATCCGGTACGAGGGCCCCAAGGGCGGCCCCGGCATGCGCGAGATGCTCGCGATCACCGGTGCCATCAAGGGCGCCGGGCTCGGCAAGGACGTCCTGCTCATGACCGACGGACGCTTCTCGGGCGGCACGACGGGTCTGTGCGTCGGTCACGTGGCACCCGAGGCCGTCGACGGTGGCCCGATCGCGTTCGTCAAGGACGGCGACCAGATCACCCTCGACGTGGCCAACAAGCGTCTCGACGTCGACGTCGACGCCGACGAGCTCGAGGCCCGCAAGGTCGGCTGGGAGCCGCTGCCGCCCAAGTACACCAAGGGCGTGCTCGCCAAGTACCGCAAGCTCGTCAGCTCGGCCGCAGACGGCGCGGTCTGCGGCTGATCGTGGCCGGAGTCTGCTCCCTCGAGATGTGTGACGACGTGCACCGCTCTGTGTCGTCGCGAGGGGCAGGACGTCACACATCGCGGGAGTCGGCTATGGAGGCGGGCGTGTGATCGTCTTCGCGACGAAGTGGGACTTCCTGTTCGCGTCGGTGCTGATCGGCGTGGACCGGACGACGGGGGTGTTCTCGGGCACCGAGGCGGCAGTGGGCCAGCAGATGGTCGCGGTGTGGACGAGCGCCGAGATCGCCGAGCAGGCGCTGCACGTCGAGTCGTGGGAGCTGCGCCCCATCCTCGTGCGTGACCTGCTGCAGCTGCTGCCCCCGGGCGTCGGCGTGCAGGTCGACCCCGAGCGCACGTCCGGCATGACGGCGTCTGCGGCCTACGTGGCCGGCCTCAAGCCGTTCAGCGAGCCGTTTCCGGTCGGCGCAGCCGTCCGCGTGACGATGTGGGACGAGATCCCCGACGGCGCGCTCGCGGCCTTGACGCAGGCGGCGGGCGAGCACGACGTCCGTGAGCTGCACGCCCTCATGTACACCGTCGACGACAGCCCGCCGATCGGCTGCCTGGCGTGGGTGGGCGAGGCGACGGCCGACGCGTCCGCCGTCGGTCGAACGCTCGAGACCGCGCTGCTGACCGCGGCCGGACCGGCCGACCTGGGTGTCGTGACGGTGCGGGTGCTCGAGCTGGCGGCGCTCCCTCAGGAGGTGCGGTCGGCCATCGGCGACCGGCACGTCCTGCGGCTTCGTCGTCGGCGGTCGGGCTTTTGGCGCCGCTGAGCCCGCGCCGACCCCGCCTCGGACGGTCGGGGACAATGGAGGAATGCCATCTCCCCGTCCCGCGTCCTTCACCGAGGACGAGCTCGCGATCGCGCTGAAGGTCCTCGGCGAGGCCCAGTTCCTCGAGGACGACGACCAGGCCTACGTCGCGCTGCGGCACGCGTGCGGCAAGTTCTACAAGGACGTCAAGAAGCAGCGTCGCCTGGCCAAGCGGGCCGAGGTCGCGGCCGCCGACCGAGCCGTCGTGGCCACCACCGCGACCGGCTCGCCGACCCGCATCGACGACGAGACCGAGGGCATCCCGCTCGTGTCGAACGCCGCCGGCGCCACCGCAGGCACGCTGCTGGTGCCGCGGCCCTGCTACATCTGCAAGCAGAAGTACACCGTGGTCGATGCGTTCTACCACCAGCTGTGCCCCGACTGCGCAGCCGTCAACCGCGCCAAGCGCGACGCTCGCACCGATCTCACCGGCAAGCGCGCCCTGCTGACGGGCGGACGCGCCAAGATCGGCATGTACATCGCCCTGCGGCTGCTGCGCGACGGCGCGCACACGACGATCACCACGCGGTTCCCCCACGACGCCGTCCGCCGCTTCACGGCGATGCACGACAGCGCCGACTGGATCCACCGGCTCCGCATCGTCGGCATCGACCTGCGCGACCCGGCCCAGGTCGTGGGTCTCGCCGACTCGGTCGCGGCGCAGGGACCCCTCGACATCCTGATCAACAACGCCGCCCAGACCGTGCGGCGCACCCCGGGGGCGTATGCGCCGCTGGCCGAGGCCGAGTCGGCGCCGCTGCCCGACGGGCCGCTGCCCGAGCTGATGACGTTCGGCCACACCAGCGACGCCCACCCGGCCGCCCTGGTCGGCTCGGTCTCGGCCCACCCCGTCATGGCCGGTGACGCCTACACCGCCGACGAGCTGACGTCGCTCGCGATGGCGGCAGGGTCGGCCGATCTCGAGCGCATCGACGCCGGGGGACTCGTGCCCGACACGGTCGACGTCAACAGCTGGACGCAGCGGGTGCACGAGGTCGACGCCCTCGAGCTGCTGGAGGTGCAGCTGTGCAACACGACGGCGCCCTTCATCCTGGTCAGCCGCCTGCGCCCGTCGATGGCCGCAGCGGAGGCGCGCCGCACCTACGTCGTCAACGTGTCGGCGATGGAGGGTCAGTTCAGCCGTCGCTACAAGGGGCCCGGCCACCCGCACACCAACATGGCGAAGGCGGCGCTCAACATGCTGACCCGCACCAGCGCGGGCGAGATGCTCGAGCAGGACGGCATCCTGATGACCGCCGTCGACACCGGCTGGATCACCGACGAGCGACCGCACCCGACGAAGGTGCGGCTCGCCGAGGAGGGGTTCAAGGCGCCGCTCGACCTGGTCGACGGGGCTGCGCGCGTGTACGACCCGATCGTGCGGGGCGAGGCGGGCGACGACGTGCACGGCGTCTTCCTGAAGGACTACGTGGCCTCGCCCTGGTAGACCGCCGCTCGGGTCGTTGCTCCGGCCCCGGGCGAGCGAACGGCCCGGCGGCCAGGCCGCCGGGCCGTCTGCTGCGTTGTGCGGGCTGCTACGGCGCGGGCGTCGACGAGGGGGTCTGCGGCGTGATGCACTTGCCGATCTCCTTGGAGACGTCGCCCTGGGCCTTGGTGTCCTGATCGGACGGCTTGTACTTGGTGTTGTTCTCGGCGACGGCCTTGACGGCCTCGTCGGACAGGTCGGAGTCGATGATCGCCTTGGCGGCGCAGTCGGCCTGCTTGCCGGTGATGGCGCCGTTCGTGGACTTCTTGAGCTGTGCCGCGAGCTTGTCCTGGCTGGGACGGTCGCCTCCACCGCCGCCGCAGGCGGACGTGAGGGTCAGGGCAGCGACGACGAAGGCCGCGCTCAGAGTCTTCTTCATGGGGTCTCCCGCAGGGATCGGGTCCGCGCCGGAGGTTCGCGGACAGGCACGCTCATGGTCGCACCCGTGCGCCCTGGCGTCACTGCCGCCCTGGCACTGGTGCCAGGACGACGACGGCCCGGAGGGCGCAGGCGTCTGCACCGTCCGGGCCGGGGTCGGCGTGGACCGCCGCGCGTCGGGCTAGTTGGCCGCAGCCGTGGCGCACTTCGTCAGGTCGGACTGGAGGCCGTTGAGGGCGTCCTTGTCCTTGTCGCTGCCCTTGTACTTCTTGTCGCCGTCGACGATGGCCTGCAGCGTCTTGTCGGAGACGTCGGAGTCGACGAGCGCTCCGGCGATGCAGTCGGCCGTCTTGGACGGGATCTTGGTGCCGAACACGTTGTCCTTGCTCGTGAGCGCCTCCTTGACATCCGCCTTCGAGGGACGGTCGCCTCCGCCGCCGCAGGCGGACGTGAGGGAGAGGGCGGCGACGACGAACGCCGCGGTCAAGGTCTTCTTCATGAGGGTTCCCCTAGGTAGATTGCCTGTCGCGTGGGGACAGGTCCGATGACCATCTCAGCGCATGACCACGGTAGGGGGCCAATCGGGGCGCGCTCGCGCCCCCAAATCGTCCACATGATGGTACGGAGCGTCTCGCGACTTGATATTTAGCCAGCGCAGGCCCATCCTTGAGGCATGCATGCGCACCTTCTCGTAGTACGCCACTGACGCGACGCCCCACCAGGCTTAGCGTCTCCCTCGACAGCACCCAGCGAACGCTGGGGGCCGGGGGATTTTTTTATGGGTCCGTGCGACGGGGGACGAGCCGGTCGGAACCGGCCTCCGATCATCCGAACAGTGAGGTAGCAACAGACATGACAGAGCAGATCGCGGAGCAGCTGACCGGGGCCCAGAGCCTCGTCAAGGCGCTGGAGCATGCAGGCGTCGACACGATCTTCGGCATCCCGGGCGGCGCGATCCTCCCGGCCTACGACCCTTTGTTCGACTCCGAGCAGATCCGCCACATCCTCGTGCGCCACGAGCAGGGCGCCGGGCACGCCGCCCAGGGCTACGCGATGGTCACCGGCCGGGTCGGTGTGTGCATGGCGACGTCCGGTCCCGGTGCCACCAACCTGGTCACCGCGATCGCCGACGCCTTCATGGACTCGGTGCCGATCGTGGCCATCACGGGGCAGGTCGCGACGCACCTGATCGGCACCGACGGCTTCCAGGAGGCCGACATCCGCGGCATCACGATGCCGATCACCAAGCACAGCTATCTCGTGACCGACGCGGCCGACATCCCGCGCGTCATCGCCGAGGCGTTCCACATCGCCGGCACGGGCCGTCCCGGTCCGGTGCTGGTCGACATCGCCAAGGACGCGCTGCAGTCGTCGACGACCTTCGACTGGCCCACCGAGCTGGCGCTGCCCGGCTACCGGCCCACCACGCGTCCGCACGGCAAGCAGGTGCGCGAGGCGGCCCGGCTCATCGCCGCCGCCGAGCGTCCGGTGCTGTACGTCGGCGGAGGCGTCATCAAGGCCAATGCGGCAGCCGAGCTCAAGATGCTCGCCGAGCTGACGCAGATCCCGGTCGTCACGACGCTCATGGCGCGGGGCGCCTTCCCCGACTCGCACGAGCTGCACCTGGGCATGCCCGGCATGCACGGCACGGTCGCGGCCGTCACCGCCCTGCAGCGCAGCGACCTGCTGATCTCGCTGGGCGCGCGCTTCGACGACCGCGTCACGGGCCAGCTGTCGTCGTTCGCGCCGCTCGCCAAGGTCATCCACGCCGACATCGACCCCGCCGAGATCTCCAAGAACCGTACGGCCGACGTCCCGATCGTGGGCGACTGCCGCGAGGTCATCGCCGAGCTGATCGGCACCCTGCGCAAGCAGTCGGACGACGACGGCGTCGAGGGCGACTACGCCGCATGGCGCGAGCAGGTCCTCGGCATCAAGAAGCGCTTCCCGGTCGGCTACGACAAGCCGGCCGAGGGGCTGGCGCCCCAGACCGTCATCGAGCGGCTGAGCGCGCTGTCGGGCTCGGACGCCACCTACGTCGCAGGCGTCGGCCAGCACCAGATGTGGGCGGCGCACTACGTCGACTACGAGCGTCCCCGCCAGTGGCTCAACTCCGGCGGCGCCGGCACGATGGGCTACTCGGTGCCCGCCGCGATGGGCGCCCAGGTGGGCCTGCCCGGCTCGGTGGTGTGGGCCATCGACGGCGACGGCTGCTTCCAGATGACCAACCAGGAGCTCGCCACGTGCGCGCTCGAGGGCATCCCGATCAAGGTCGCGGTCATCAACAACTCCTCGCTCGGCATGGTCCGTCAGTGGCAGACGCTGCTGTACGAGGGGCGCTACTCCAACACCGACCTCAACACGGGCCCGGAGTCGATCGGTGCGCGCCGCATCCCCGACTTCGTCAAGCTCGCCGACGCCTATGGCTGCGTCGGGCTGCGCTGCGACAGCGAGGCCGACCTCGACGCGACGATCGAGAAGGCGCTGGCGATCACCGACCGCCCCGTCGTGATCGACTTCGTGGTCGAGCGGGACGCCATGGTCTGGCCGATGGTGCACGGCGGTGCCAGCAACGACGACATCCAGATCGCCCGTGATCTGGCCCCCACCTGGGACGACGAGGACATCTAGTGAATGAGCGCCAGCGAATGAACCATGAGTGGCATGCAGTCGCGACTGCGTACTCTGCCTTTTCCACGCAGGAGGGACTGCGATGACCACTCAACACACTCTCTCCGTCCTGGTCGAGAACACGCCGGGCGTGCTCGCGCGCGTCTCGAGCCTGTTCATGCGACGCGGCTTCAACATCGAGTCGCTCGCGGTCGGGCAGACCGAGATCCCCGAGATCTCGCGCATGACGATCGTGGTCAACGTCGACGAGCTGCCGCTCGAGCAGGTCACCAAGCAGCTCAACAAGCTCGTCAACGTGCTCAAGATCGTCGAGCTCGACTCGACCCACGCGGTCGAGCGCGAGCTGATGCTGATCAAGGTCAAGACCGATCCCCAGACCCGTGGACAGGTGCTCGAGACCGTCAACCTGTTCAGGGCTAAGGTGGTCGACGTCGCCACGGACGCCGTGACGATCGAGGCGACCGGCGATGCCGGCAAGCTCACCGCCATGCTGAACGTCCTCGAGCCGTTCGGCATCCGCGAGATTGCCCAGTCCGGGCGCGTGGCCATCGGCCGCGGGCCCCGTTCCATCACCGACCGCAGCCTGCGCACCGTCCCCGGCGTGCAGGCCGGCTGACCACCACCCCGACCCCAGAACCCTTCCAAGCCCTTTCCGAGGAGACATGACCCGTGGCTGAACTCTTTTACGACGACGACGCTGACCTCAGCATCATCCAGGGCCGCCACGTGGCGGTCATCGGATACGGAAGCCAGGGGCACGCGCACGCGCTCAACCTGCGCGACTCGGGCGTCGACGTGCGCGTCGGCCTGCCGGAGGGCTCCAAGAGCCGCGCGAAGGCCGAGGCCGAGGGGCTGCGGGTCCGCAACGTCGCCGAGGCGGTCGAGGAGGCCGACGTCATCGTGATCCTCGCGCCCGACCAGGTGCAGCGTCACGTCTACGCCGAGCACATCGAGCCCAACCTGGTCGACGGCGACGCGCTGGTGTTCGGCCACGGCTTCAACATCCGCTTCGGCTACATCGCGCCCCCCAAGGGCGTCGACGTCGCACTGGTCGCCCCCAAGGCTCCCGGGCACACCGTGCGTCGCGAGTTCGTCGACGGTCGCGGCATCCCCGACATCATCGCGGTCGAGCAGGACGCCAGCGGCAAGGCGTGGGACCTCGCGCTCTCGTACGCCAAGGCCATCGGCGGTACCCGCGCGGGCGTCATCAAGACGACGTTCACCGAGGAGACCGAGACCGACCTGTTCGGCGAGCAGGCCGTGCTGTGCGGCGGCATGTCGCACCTCGTCCAGGCGGGCTTCGAGACGCTGACCGAGGCCGGCTACCAGCCCGAGATCGCCTACTTCGAGGTGCTGCACGAGCTGAAGCTGATCGTCGACCTCATGTGGGAGGGCGGCATCGCCAAGCAGCGCTGGAGCATCTCCGACACCGCCGAGTACGGCGACTACGTCTCGGGCCCGCGCATCATCGACGCGTCGGTCAAGGAGCGCATGCAGGCCGTGCTCGCCGACATCCAGGACGGCACGTTCGCCAAGCGCTTCATCGACGACCAGGACGCCGGCGCGCCGGAGTTCCTGCGCCTGCGCGAGGAGGAGGCCGGGCACCCGATCGAGAAGACCGGCAAGGTCCTGCGCTCGCACTTCTCCTGGAAGCAGCAGGACGCCGACTACATCGACGGCCAGGCCGCCCGCTAGCCAGCAGCACCACCCGCACCACCGCAGGGGCGTCGCACCGAGAGGTGCGGCGCCCCTGTCGCGTCTGCACCGGAGTGTTCGCTCGCGCGTCGCCGGGGTGTCGCCCTGCTGGGGTTGGGTCGAGGCAGGCCCGGGGGGTCCGGTCCACCGAACCAGAGGAGCCACGTCATGTCTCGTCCTTCACGGCACCACCTCGTCGGCGGCCTGGTCGTCGCGCTCGCCGCGGCGACCGTCTCGCCCGCCGCAGCGTCCGACCACCGCGGTCATCACGGTCACCACGAGGGGGACGGTGCGCGGCTGCTCGCCCGCGCCACGCTGTCGGCGGACGTCCAGGCGCCCGGTCCTCCGTCCGGCGCCCTGGCCACCCCGGCCAACGGACGCCAGGGACCGTTCCCGGGCCAGGTCATACCTGGCTTCTCGGCGGCGATCGACAATCGCGACGGGACGTTCTGGGCGCAGCCCGACAACGGCTTCGGCGCGAAGGGCAACTCGGGCGACTTCCTGCTGCGGCTCTACCTCGTCAAGCCGCGGTGGAGGACGGCGCAGGGCGGCAGCGGCGCGGTCGAGGTCCTGCGACACATCACGTTGTCCGACCCAGGTCACGAGATCCCGTTCCCGATCGTGAACGAGGGCACGCGCGACCGTCAGCTGACGGGCGACGACCTCGACATCGAGTCGGTGCAGCGCGGCCGCGACGGCATCTTCTGGATCGGCGACGAGTTCGGTCCGTTCATCGTGCACGTCGACGCGAAGGGGCGCGTGCTGTCCGCGCCGGTGGCCTCACCACTCGGCAGGTCGCCGCAGAACCCGCAGCTGGGCGGCGAGCAGCCCCGCACCCAGCAGAGCGGCGGGTTCGAGGCGATGGCGCAGTCACCCGACCGGCGCTACCTCTACCCGGTGCTCGAGAAGGCCGTCGTCGGTGACGCCGACGCGCGCCGGCGTGTCGTCCGCGAGTTCGACACCCGTGCGAACCGCTACACGTCCCGGTCGTGGGACTACCGGGTCGACGCCGACGCGAACCTCGTCGCCGACGCCCAGATCACGACGGGAGGCCGGCTGCTGGTGCTCGAGCGCGACGACCTCGACGGCCCCAAGGCCGTGACGAAGAAGGTGTACGAGGTGAGGCTCGGCGCGGGAGCGTCGTCCGTGCGCAAGAAGCTCGTCGTCGACCTGCTCTCGATCTCGGACGACAAGGGCCTCAGCGAGGGCGGGGGCTGGGGGACAGGCCGTCGGTTCTCGTTCGGGTTCCAGTCGGTCGAGACGCTCGTGCCGTTGTCGGGCGGCCGCTTGCTGATCGCCAACGACAACAACTACCCGGGCAACTCGGCGCGGCGGCCCGGCACGCCCGACGACACCGAGCTGATCGTGATCGACCCGCGCACCTAGTCGCCACCTCGCCACCTCGCCTTCGCGTGCGTGAGGGCCCGCAGCGGGCGACGGAGCGTATGTGTATCGTCGGCGTCACACGGCCGGGGTGCCCCACGAGGGGCTGAGATGAGACCCGACGAACCTGATCCGGTTAGCACCGGCGCTAGGGAGCCTGTCATGAGCAGCACTGTCACGTCCGCGACCCCATCGATCGTCGCGGCGGTCCGCGCGCAGTCGCCGTTGGTGCAGTACCTGACCAACTTCGTCTCGATGGACGTCGCCGCCAACGTCCTCAACGCGGTCGGCGCGTCACCGGCGATGGTGCACGACCCGCACGAGTCGGGCGAGTTCGCCCGCCTCGCGTCCGCGGTCGGCGTCAACATCGGCACGCCGTCACCGCCTTGGGTGGAGGGGATGATCGAGGCGGCCCGTGCCGCGCACGAGGTCGGCACACCGTGGGTGCTCGACCCGGTGGCCGTCGGCGCCACGTCCTACCGCCGCCGGATCGTGGCGCAGCTGCTCGAGCACCGGCCCACCGTCGTGCGCGGCAACGCCAGCGAGATCCTCGCGATCGCTACCTCGCAGGCGGGCGGCCGCGGCGTCGACAGCGATGCCTCCTCGTCGGACGCCGTCGAGGCAGCACGGGAGCTGGCCCGCGACCTGCAGGCCGTCGTCGTGGTCACGGGGGTCGAGGACGTCGTGACGGACGGTGCGCGCACCGCGATCGTGCACGGCGGCCACCCGTGGATGCCGATGGTCACCGCGCTCGGGTGCTCGGCCACGGCACTCGTCGCCGCGTGCTGCGCCGTCGAGGAGGACGCCGTCGAGGCAGCGGTCGCGGCGATGGTGATGCTGTCGGTCGCGGGCGAGCGCGCCGGCGCGCGAGCGGCAGGTCCCGGCTCGTTCCGGGTCGCGCTGCTCGACGAGCTGGCGGCACTCGACGACGTCCGCGTGGCCTCGGCCCGGGTCGACCGGTCGTGACCGCCGACCTGCGGCTCTACCTGGTCACCGACCCCGGCACCGATGGGCTCGACGACGTGGTGGCCGCGGCCGTCGCCGGGGGAGTGACCTGCGTGCAGGTGCGCGACAAGCACGCCACGACGCAGGCCCTGGCCGACCGCGCCGGTGCGCTGAGGACGCTGCTGCCCCCCGGGGTGGCCGTGATCGTCGACGACGACGTCGAGGCGGCACGGTCCGCCGACGGCCTGCACGTCGGCGCGGACGACGTCGCGCCCAGCGTCGCCCGGGCGGCACTGGGCCCGGGCGCCGTGATCGGCTGGTCGATCAACCACCTCGACCAGCTGGGCGACGACACGCAGCTGGCGGCGTGCGACTACGTCGCGGTGAGCCCCGTGTGGGCCACGGCCACCAAGCCCGACGCGAGCGCGCCGTTCGGGCTGCCGGGCGTGCGGGCCGTGGCCGACCGGCTCGCGGGGCGGCTCCCGCTGGTGGCGATCGGGGGCATCGACCGCGACCGGGCGGCCGACGTGATCCGTGCGGGAGCCGGAGGGGTGGCCGTGGTCAGCGCGATCTGCGCGGCACCCGATCCGCGAGCCGCGGCCGAGCACCTGCGCCGCGTGGTCGACGCTGCGCTCGGCGAGACGGTGGTGCCGCGATGAGCCGCACCGGGGTGATGCTGAGCATCGCCGGGTCCGACCCGTCCGGGGGTGCCGGCATCCAGGCCGATCTCAAGACCGCTGCAGCGCTGGGCGTGTACGGCGCCACCGTCGTCACGGCGCTGACGGCGCAGAACACGCTGGGCGTGACGGGCGTGCACGCCGTGCCCGCGCAGTTCGTCGCGGAGCAGTACGAGGCCGTCGTGACGGATCTCGACGTGCGCGCGGTCAAGATCGGCATGCTGGGCTCGGTCGAGGTCGTGCGGACCGTGGCGGCGATGCTGCGCGAGCATCCCGTGCCGGTGGTCGTGCTCGACCCCGTGATGGTCGCGACGTCCGGCGACCGTCTCGTCCCGGAGGAGGCCGCCGCCGCGATCCGCGATCTGCTGGTGCCGCTGGCGTCCCTCGTGACGCCCAACGTGCCCGAGGCCGAGGTGCTGACGGGGCTCGGCATCGGTTCGGCGGACGACCTCGAGCACGCCGGGCGAGCCCTGCTCGCGCTCGGACCCGGCGCGGTGCTGGCCAAGGGCGGGCACCTCGACGGAGACCGCTGCATCGACGTGCTCGTCACCGCCGACGGTGCCGTCCGGCTCGAGTCGCCGCGCGTGCACACGCCGCACACCCACGGCACGGGCTGCACGCTGTCGTCGGCGATCGCCTCGTACGTGGTGCGGGGACATGACCTGCCGGACGCCGTGACGTCGGCCAAGGACTACCTGAGCCGGGCCCTGCTCGCTGGGGCGTCGCTCGAGCTGGGGCAGGGCAGCGGGCCTGTCGACCACCGGGTGCGCGGATGACCGCCGTCTCGCAGGAGTGCTGGCAGTCGGTCGACGACTGGTTCGAGGCGATCTGCCGCCACGAGTTCGTCGCCGGGCTGGTGGACGGCTCGCTGCCCGAGGACGTCTTCGTCCGGTACCTGGTCGACGACGCGCACTACCTCGATCGCTACGCGAGGGTGCTGTCGGCGCTGGCGTGCCGGGCGCCCGACGTGGCCGGCACCGAGCTGCTGGCGGGATCGGCCGTCGGGGCGGTCGCCGCGGAGCGCGAGCTGCACCGGGCCTACCTGGCGCCGCGTGGCCTCGACCCCGACACCGCGACCGTGCCCGAGGCGTCGCCGACGTGCGTGGCCTACACCGGCTCGCTGGAGGCGGCGGCGCACACGGCGCCGTTCGACGTCGCCCTGGCAGCAGTTCTGCCGTGCTTCCGGGTGTACGCCGAGGTCGGTCGGCACGTGCTGGCGCGCCGCGCGCCGGGCGACCACCCGTACGGGGCGTGGATCGACACCTACGCCGCTCCGGAGTTCGACGAAGCGGTCGGACGGGCCGAGGCCTACCTCGATGTCGTCGCGACCGACCGCGTCGGGGTGCTGGCCGCGTACCGCCGCTCGACCCGCTTCGAGTGGATGTTCTGGGACAGCGCCTGGCGGGCCGAGACCTGGCCCGCCCCCTGACGGAACCCGCGCGTCGGCGGTGCGGAACCCGCGCGCCAGCGGTGCGGAACCCGCGCGTCGGCGGGAGGGGCGTAACACGGGGACACAGGCACTTCACGGGCCTTTGTTCCGGGCGTGACCAGACCGAAACACGCGGGGCGCTGACTTGATGCATGACCCAGCGAGTGTTCGACAGCCACCGCCACATCGGCGCGCTGCCGGAGCACGCGTTCTACGGCGGACCGGCCATCCGCGCCGACGTCACCGCCAAGGAGACCGTCGAGGGCTTCTTCGCCGATCTCGACCGTGAGGGCACCGAGCGGGCCCTCGTGCTGCCCAACTACGGCGTGCCGGTGCCCGACGCGGCGTTCGACCTCAATCCGCTGGCCGTCGAGGCGGCGCAGAAGGACGACCGCGTGAGCTGCGGCCTCTGGGTCTCGCCCAAGGCCTCGGACGCCGCCCGCAACGACGAGGCGCTCAGGCTCGTCGGCGAGTCCGGCGTCAAGGCGCTCAAGACGAGCTTCCTGCTCGGCGGGCACCCCGCCGATCCCGACTGCGCCGACGAGATCGACAAGATCTTCACGACCGCCGCGCAGCACGACCTCGTCGTCCACGTGCACACGTCGCCGGGCGCCGCCTCCGACATCGACCAGGTCGGCACGCTCGTCGAGAAGTACGGCGACGACACCAAGATCCACCTCGTCCACCTGGGCGGCGGCATGAGCGGGCACATGAAGCTCATCGGCGGCCGGCTGTTCGACTGGATCGAGGCCGGCAAGCAGGTCTACACCGACACCAGCTGGACGATCGGCTTCGCACCTGTGTGGCTGGTGCAGGAGATCGAGAAGCGCGGGATCGGGCACGACCGCATCCTGTTCGCGACCGACTGCCCTTGGGGCGACTTCGAGGGCGAGCACGCGCGCCTGTCGGCCGTCGCCAAGGACCCCGAGCTCGCGGAGGCCTTCTTCCGCGGCAACTTCACCGCTCTGTACGGCTGACCCCCCATTCCCTGGCCCGCCACGGTCAGTGCACGACCCACCTCACGACCCCCACAGGAGAACTGATGACCGAGATCGACGACCAGATCGCCGCCAACATCGAGGCCTCGCTCGCCGAGATCCAGCACCCCTCGCTGCCCCAGGGCACCAACCTGTACGGCTCGACCAAGATCTTCCCCGACTACCAGGCCGAGGAGGGACAGTCGTACTTCACCTTGATCCACGGCATCCCGCACGAGTCGTCGGTCAGCTTCGTGGCGATCCTGCAGGCCACGCGGGCGCTGCGCAAGGGCTTCGAGACGGCGATCTACTTCTATGGACCCGGCACGCTGGCCTGCTCGGCCAACCGCGGCTTCCCGACGACGGGCGACGCCGGCTTCCCGGGCGAGCTCAACATGAACGCCTCGCTCGAGACGTACATCGCCGAGGGCGGGACGGTCTACTGCTGCCGCTTCGGCCTGGCGCTGCACGGCATCCGCGAGGAGGACCTGATCGAGGGCGTCATCCCCGCCCACCCGCTCGACGTGCAGGACGCGATCATCCACTACGCCCGCAAGGGCGCGATCATCAACTCCGTCTACAACCTCTGATCATGAACGCGCCCAGCTGCGGTGGATCCACCGCCACCCGTACGAGCACCCGCGTGGACGTCGCGATCCAGGGCATCCGCCTGCTCGATGCGCCGGTCAGCCGGCAGTCGGGCGCAGGACCCAGCGACGACGGCCACGTGCTGCTGGGGGGTGTCGGGACCGCGATCCCGATCAACCCCGACAGCCCGTTCACGATCAACCGGGGGCGCCTGCTCCTCGACGGGGCCGACACCGGCCTCGGCGTGGAGCCGGTGCGCCGTCCCCGCTTCTACGACCTGCGGACGGCCGACGGCGTCTCGTACGAGAAGATCGCCCGGCTGCACTCGGCCGACGTCCTCGCGACGACCGTCGTGCAGACGTGCGTCCGCTACGACGAGGCTGAGCGGTGCCGGTTCTGCGCGATCGAGAAGTCGCTCGAGGCCGGATCGACGATCGCGGTCAAGACCCCCGCGCAGGTCGCCGAGGTCGCGAGGGCGGCGCACGAGCTGGACGGCATCACGCAGATGGTCATGACGACCGGCACGTCCAACGGGCGAGACCGCGGTGCGACGCACCTGGCGCGCTGCGTGCGCGCGGTGCGTGAGGTGCTGCCGGACCTCGCGATCCAGGTGCAGTGCGAGCCGCCGGCCGACCTGCGCACGATCACCGACCTCTTCGAGGCGGGTGCCCGGTCGATCGGCATCCACGTCGAGTCGATGGACGATGACGTGCGCCGGCGCTGGATGCCGGGCAAGTCGACGGTGCCGCTCGACGAGTACCGCGCCGCGTGGCGCGAGGCGGTGCGGGTCTTCGGTCACAACCAGGTCTCGACGTACCTGCTGGTCGGGCTCGGTGAGGACCCCGACGAGCTGGTCGACGCGGCGCACGAGCTCGTCGACATGGGCGTCTACCCGTTCGTCGTGCCGTTCAGGCCGCTGGCCGGCACGCTCGCCACCGACGTCGACCAGGTGCCGCCTCCGCCCGCCGACGTGCTGCACGACGTCACGCGTCGGGTCGCCCGAGCACTGATGGACGCCGGCATGCACGGCTCCGACCAAGCGGCGGGCTGTGCGGCGTGCGGCGCCTGCAGCGTCCTGCAGAGCGAAGGTGCCTGATGTCGATCGTCGACCTCGACCGAGGCATCCTGACCGGCGGCCGGCCGGCCCCGATCCCGGCGTTCGTGGTGTCGCAGGCCGACACCCGGGCCGACCTCGCCGCGTACCGCGCGCTGCGACGCGAGGTGTTCGTCGCCGAGCAGGGCATCTTCGCCCGTGACGACGCCGACCGCGTCGACGACGATCCACGGACGGTCGTGCTGCTCGCACGCGCGGCGGACGGCACGCTGCTCGGCGGGGTGCGCATCGCCCCGGCGGTCGAGGGCCGTGACATCGGGTGGTGGTCGGGCAGCCGCCTGGCTGTCAGCGCGACCTCCCGCACCCACGCCGGCGTCGGGGGAGCGCTGGTGCGAGCCGCGTGCGCCCGCGCCGAGGCCGAGGGTGCGCTGCGCTTCGACGCCACGGTGCAGACGCAGAACGAGCCGTTGTTCGCCCGTCTCGGCTGGCGCACGCTCGGCGCCGTCGAGGTGCACGGACGTCCGCACGTCCACATGATCTGGCCCATCGACCGCGTCGAGCGTCTCGCGCGGGCGACGAAGGCCGTCCTCGGGCCGCTGCTCGAGGGCTTCACGCGTCCCGACCCCCTGGACGGGACGGGCGTGGGCGATCGCGCCCTCGGCGGGAGGGGCTTCGTCGGCGACGACGCCTCTCCCGTGCCGGGCTCCGACCTGCTGGCGGCGTGCGACGCGATCCTGCCGTCGATGGTCGAGCGCGATCCCGAGTGGGCGGGCTGGTGCGCCGTGCTGGTCAACCTCAACGACCTCTCGGCGATGGGTGCCTCGCCCGTCGGCCTGCTCGACGCCGTGGGCGCCCGCGACGCCTCCTTCGCGCGGCGGGTGTTCCGGGGGCTGCAGGACGCGTCGCGCGCCTGGGGCGTGCCGGTGCTGGGCGGGCACACGCAGCTCGGCGTCCCGGCCTCGCTGAGCGTCACGGCCCTCGGGCGCACCGACCGGCCCGTCGCCGGAGGCGGTGGCAGCGCGGGGGAGTCGCTGCGCCTGACGGCCGACCTCGGCGGTCGGTGGCGCCCGGGCTACTCGGGCTCGCAGTGGGACTCCTCGTCGCACCGCAGCGCGGACGAGCTGCGCGCCCTGGCCGGTGTCGTGCCGGCGCTGCGCCCCACGGCGGCCAAGGACGTCAGCATGGCCGGTCTCATCGGCACCACCGGGATGCTGGCCGAGGCGAGCGGCTGCAAGGCCGTGCTCGACGTCGCGCGCGTCCCTGCCCCGGCCGGTGCCACCGCGGGCGACTGGCTGACCTGCTTCCCGGGGTTCGCGATGGTCTCGGCTGAGCGCGAACCGGCCCGGGCACCGCTCCCGCCGTTCGTCGACAGCGCCGTCTGCGGTCGGCTGACGGACGGGCGGGGCGTCGACCTGCGCTGGCCCGACGGCGTCGTGACCACCGCGGTCGCCGGCACCGTCACCGGACTTCCCACCACCACCACGACGACCAAGGACTGCGCATGACGATCACGCACCTCGCGGCCGCGTCGGCCGCATTCGGCCGCGACCTCGACGAGGCCTACGCCCAGATCACCAGGCTCGTGGCCGAGGCGAGGGCGCGTGACGTGCGCCTGCTCGCGCTGCCCGAGGCCGCGCTCGGCGGCTACCTCTCGACGCTGCACACCGACGGCGACGGGGCCGACTCGCTGCCGCCCGTCATCGACCTCGACGGTCCCGAGCTGCGCCGGGTGGCCTCGATCGCCGGTGACATGACCGTGGTCCTCGGCTTCTGCGAGGCCGACGCTGGCACCCGCTACAACAGCGCGGCGGCCGTGACCGGTGACGGCGTGCTGGGCGTGCACCGCAAGGTGCACCAGCCCTTGGGCGAGAACCTCTACTACGAGGCCGGGGACGTGTACGAGGCCCTCGACACTCCGGTCGGCCGGCTCGGCATGCTGATCTGCTACGACAAGGCCTTCCCCGAGGCGGCCCGCTCCTTGGCACTCGACGGCGCGCAGGTCATCGCCTGCATCTCGGCGTGGCCGTCGTCGCGCACGGCCGGTGCCGCCGACATCGCCGAGGACCGGTGGACCAAGCGGTTCAACCTGTTCGACCAGGCGCGCGCTCTCGAGAACCAGGTCGTCTGGGTCGCGGCCAACCAGGTGGGCACGTTCGGGTCGATGCGGTTCGTCGCCCACGCCAAGGTCGTCGGTCCGGGCGGCGACGTGCTGGCCTCCACGGGCGCCGATGCCGGCCTGGCGGTCGCGGGCGTCGACATCGACGAGGCGCTCGACATGGCCAGGCGCTCGATGTTCCACCTGCGCGACCGGCGTCCCGACACCTACTCCATGCGGGCGCCGGCGCATGCCTGAGATGACCGTGACGGTCCGGTGGCCCGACGGACGCGTGACCGACTGCTACTCGCCGTCGCTGGTGATGCACGACCACCTGGCGGCCGGCACGACCTACCGGGTCGACGAGTTCGTCCGCCGGGCCTCGGTGGCCCTCGGCGAGGCGAGCGAGCGCGTCCGGGCCAGGTACGGGTTCACGTGCTCGGCCTCGGCCGCCTCGCTCGAGCGCATCGAGCGCAGTGCCGCGGCGTTCGACCGGCACGACTCCGTCGACGTCCTCGCGATGCAGCCGTCCCTACCCGCCCCTCAGGAGGCACCATGAGCATCCCCGTCGCGATCGTCGGCGCCGGCCAGGCCGGTCTGTCGGTCAGCTGGTTCCTCACCCGGGAGGGCGTCGAGCACGTGCTGCTCGAGGCCTCCACGACCGCGCACGAGTGGACCGACCGGCGGTGGGACAACTTCACCCTCGTGACGCCCAACTGGCACTGCCGGCTGCCCGGCTACGCCTACGACGGCGACGACCCCGACGGGTTCATGACGCGCGACGAGGTCGCCGCGTGGCTCGCCGGGTACGCCGCGAGCTTCGACCCGCCGGTCAGGGAGCACACCCCGGTGACGCTGCTGACCGAGCGCGAGGGCGGCGGCTTCGTGCTGACGCTCGGCGGCCCGGCAGGCGACGAGGTGCTCGAGGCCGAGCACGTCGTGCTGGCGACGGGCGGCTACCACCTGCCGATCGTCCCGCCCTTCGCCGCCGCGATCGACCCGTCGATCGCGCAGGTGCACTCGGCCGACTACCGCAACGCCGCTCAGCTGCCGCCCGGTGAGGTGCTGGTGGTGGGCTCGGGCCAGTCCGGCGCGCAGATCGCCGAGGACCTGCACCTCGAGGGACGTGCGGTGCACCTGGCCCTCGGCGACGCCCCACGCGTGGCCCGCACGTACCGCGGACGCGACTGCATGACCTGGCTGGCCGAGATGGGCCTGTACGACACGCCGGTGCAGCAGTACCCGGGAGGCAGGGCGGCGAGGGAGAAGACCAATCACTACGTGACCGGGCGCGACGGCGGCCGCGACATCGACCTGCGCCAGTTCGCGGTCGAGGGGATGCGCCTCTACGGGCTGATGTCGGGCGCCGAGGGCACACGCCTGTTGTTCGAGCCGACCGTCGCCTCGGCCCTCGACTCCGCGGACGCGGTGTACAACTCGATCTGCCGCGACATCGACGCCTACATCGAGCGGGAGGGCATCGCGGCGCCGCCCGGGGCCTCCTACGAGCCGGTGTGGGCTCCCGACCACGAGCCCCGGCTGCTCGATCTCGCCCAGGCCGGCATCACCTCCATCGTGTGGGGCATCGGCTACCGACCCGACTACCGGTGGGTCAAGGTGGGCGTCTTCGACGGCGCCGCGGCTCCCACGCACACGCGCGGCGTGACGTCGGTGCCGGGCCTGTACTTCCTCGGCCTGCCGTGGATGCACACGTGGGGGTCCGGACGGTTCGCCGGCATCGCTCGCGACGCCGAGCACGTCTTCCGGTGCATCGTCGGCGCGCGGCGGCCCGCCGCGGCGGAGCGCTAGGCAGGTGCGCCTGGCCTCCGTCGCCGCGCACTTCGGTCGCGACATCGAGCGCTCGCTCGACAAGATCGACGGGATCGTCCGCGACGCCCGCGCGTCCGGCGTCGACCTGCTGGTGCTGCCCGACGCGACGCTCGGCGGCTACCTGTCCGATCTCAGGCACCCCGACGCGCACGCGCTCCCGCCGGCGCTGGTCGAGGGCTCGTTCGAGGTGGGACGCGTCATCGCGGCGGCCCAGGACATGGTGGTGTGCTTCGGCTACACCGAGGAGGACGTCGTCGACGGCCGGCCGGTGCACTACAACGCCGCCCTGTGCGTCACGGGCGACGGCGTGCTGGGTCGCCACCGCAAGGTGCACCAGCCGGCGGGCGAGGCGCTCGCGTACCGCGCCGGCGAGACCTTCTCGGCCTTCGACACCCCGATCGGACGCATGGGCATGCTGATCGACTACGACAAGACCTTCCCCGAGGCGGCACGCTCGCTCGCGCTGGACGGCGCGCACGTCATCGCGTGCCTGTCGGCGTGGCCGGCGAGCGTGACCGATCGCGCCTCGCGGCTGCCGAAGGACCGTCAGTCCCGGCTGTTCGACCTCTACGACAGCGCCCGCGCCGCCGAGAACCAGGTCGTGTGGGTCTCGTCCAACCAGACCGGCGTCATGGGCGGACTGCGCTTCCTCGGGCAGGCCAAGGTCGTGGGCCCTGGCGGCGACGTGCTGGCCCGGACGTGGTCCAAGGGGGCACTCGCCGTGGCCGAGATCGACGTCGAGACGGAGGTCGCGCGCTCGCGGCGCATCCTGCACCACCTCCAGGAGCGGGTGCCGGCGAGCTACCGCACGACCGAGCGCACGAGCGACGCATGAGGATCGCCCTGCTGACGTACTCGACCAAGCCGCGCGGGGGCGTCGTGCACACGCTCGCCCTGGCCGAGGCGTTGAGCCGTGCGGGGGCCGAGGTCGACGTCTGGACCCTCGGCCGCGGCGGCGACACCACGTTCTACCGCGGCGTCGACCCGTCCGTCGGCATCCGTGCGGTGCCGTTCCCGGAGCAGCCGGGCGAGGACGTCGGGGCGCGCATCCAGCGCTCGATCGCCGTGCTGCGCGAGGCGTTCACGCCCGACGTCTACGACATCGTGCACGCCCAGGACTGTATCAGCGCCAACGCGGCGCTGCCGTGCCTGCGCACGATCCACCACCTCGACACGTTCTCGACGCCCGCGCTGGTCGCGTGCCACGAGCGGGCCGTGGTCGAGCCGGTCGGACGGGTCTGCGTGTCGGAGTCGGTGGCGGCCGAGGTCAAGGCCGGCTGGGGGCTGAGCCCGGTCGTGATCCCCAACGGCGTCGACGCCGCCCGGTTCGGCCGGGCCGCAGGCCCCGATGGTGAGGAGGCCCGGCACGCGTGGCAGGAGAAGCTGGGGCCGTACGTGCTGGCGCTGGGCGGCATCGAGCCCCGCAAGGGCAGCATCGACCTGCTCGAGGCGTACGCGCTGATGCGCCGGCGACGTGCGGACATCCGCCTGGTGTTCGCCGGCGGCGAGACGCTGTTCGACTACCGCGACTACCGGGCGGCCTTCGAGCGACGGGCCGATCAGCTCGGCGTGCACCACGAGATGCTCGGGGTCGTGGCCGAGGAGCAGCTTCCGGCGCTGGTCGCCGGTGCGTCCGCCATGGCGTTCGTGTCGACGAAGGAGGGCTTCGGCCTGGCCGCGATGGAGGCGCTCGCGGCAGGCGTGCCGGTCGTCGCGCGGGACCTGCCGGTGCTGCGCGAGGTGTTCGGCGACGCCGTGCGGTTCGCCGCCGAGCCGATGGCGATGGCGGGCTCGCTGGCGTCGGTGCTGTCGGACCCGCCCGATCCGGCCGTCGGCCGGACGCTGGCCGCCTCGTACACGTGGCAGGCGGCAGCCGAGGCCCATCTGGCGTTCTACGCCCGGCACCTCGCGTGACCTCGGTGCCCATCGGTCGGGCCTTCGAGCTGTTGGCCGACGCGGCGCCCGACGCCGTGGCCGTCCGGTGCGGCGACGCGGTGCTGACCCGCCGCGAGCTCGATGCGGAGTCGAACCGCGTCGCCCGCGCATGGGCCGGCCGGGTCGGGCACGACGACCTGGTGACGATCGCCCTGCCCAACGGTCTCGACGTCGTGCTGGCGTGCGTCGCCACGTGGAAGCTGGGCGCGACGCCTCAGCCGATGTCGCCCCGGCTCGGGTCACGTGAGCGCGAGGCGATCCTCGACCTCGTGCGCCCCGCCCTCGTCGTCGACGAGGCCTTCGCGGCGGGCGGGCTCGAGCGGTCCACCGACGACTCACCGCTCCCGGCTCTGTCGGCGTCGTCGTGGAAGGCGCCGACCTCGAGCGGAAGCACCGGCCGGCCGAAGATCGTCCGCGCCGGTGCCGCGGCGACGGTCGATCCCGGCGGTCAGGTCGCGCCGTTCGTCCCGCGGCAGGCCGTGCAGCTGGTCGCCGGACCGCTCTTCCACGCGGCACCCTTCGCGTACGCGATGCGAGGGCTGATGACGGGCCATGAGCTCGTCGTGATGCCACGGTTCGACGCCGCCGAGGCGCTGCGGACGATCGAGCGGCACCACGTGACCTGGGCCGTGCTGGTGCCGACCATGATGCACCGCATCTGGCGTCTGCCCGATCGCGAGACGCACGACGTGTCGTCGCTCGAGAGCGTCCTGCACCTCGGGGCGCGCTGCCCACCATGGCTCAAGCGCGGGTGGCTCGAGTGGCTGGGCCCGGAGCGCGTCGTCGAGGTGTACGCCGGCACGGAGTCGCAGGGGCTGGCGATGATCAGCGGTCCCGAGTGGCTCGAGCGGCCGGGCTCCGTCGGACGCGGGGTGTCGGGCTCGGAGTTCATGATCGTCCGGCCGGACGGCACCCGCGCCGAGGCGGGCGAGCTCGGCGAGATCGTCATGCGCCGCGACGGACCGCCGACGTACTCGTACGTGGGGGAGCGACCGCCCGATCGAGACGGGTGGCACAGCCTGGGCGACGCGGGCTGGACGGACGCCGACGGATACCTGTACGTGGCCGACCGGCTCGACGACGTCATCGTGACCGGTGGCGTCAAGGTGCACCCGGCCGACGTCGAGGCGGTGCTCGAGGAGCACCCGGACGTCCGGTCGTCCGTCGTGGTCCCACGCGACGACGCCGAGCGGGGTCAGGTGGTGCACGCGGTGGTCGACGTGGACAGGTCCGACGTCACGGAGGCGACGCTGCTGGCCTGGGCGCGCGCCCGCCTCGACCCCGAGAAGGTGCCCCGCAGCTGGCGTCTCGTCCGCCACCCGCTGCGCGACGACACCGGCAAGGTTCGTCGTCGCCACCACCGCTGACCTGCAGGAACCCGCGCGTCGGCGAGGCGGAACCCACGCGTCAGCGAGGCGGAACCCACGCGTCAGCGGTGGGGGTGGGGGTGGGGGTCAGGCGATCATCTCGAGGGTCTTGGAGGGTGCCGCGGTCGACGTCTCGGTGGTGCGCGCACCGATGACGTCGTCGTAGGCCGCGCGCAGTCGCGCCACGGCCTCGGTCAGCGTCTCGTGCGACTGGTTGTAGGGCAGGCGCAGGTGCCGCTCGCCGACCGTGCCGGGGCGCGTGACGAACCGCGGGCCAGGCGTCAGCAGCAGGCCGTGGCGGGCCGCCGCGGCCGTCAGCCGCGACGACATCCGCTCGGGCAGCGTCACCCACAGGCTGAGGCCTCCCGGCGGGCAGGGAGCGTGGACGTCGGGCAGCTCGCGGGCCAGCTCCGACAGCAGGTGGTCGCGTCCGGCCCGCAGACGCGCCCGGCCTGCCGCGGCGGTCTGGCCGCCCTCGACGAGCAGCTCGGAGAGCACCAGCTGGTCGAAGGCCGACGATCCGAGGTCGTCCATCATGCGGGCCTGCACCAGGGGCATGACGGCATCCTTCGGTGCGCGGATCCACCCGACGCGCAGCCCGCCCCAGTACGCCTTCGACGACGAGCCGATCAGCAGCGCGCGGGGGTCGTAGGTCGCGAACACCGGCGGCAGCTCGAGGCCGTCGAGGTTGATGTCGCGCAGCGACTCGTCGACGATCGGGACGACGTCGTGGCGGCGCAGCTGCCGGGCCCACTCCGTGCGCTCGGCATCGCTCATGACCGCCGCGGTGGGGTTGTGGAAGTCGGGCACGAAGAGGGCCGCGCGGTGGGGCGAGCCGGCCAGGACGGCGCCCAGGCCCTCGGTGTCCCAGGGCGACCCGTCGACCGGCAGTGCCGACAGCCGGGCGCCGGCGGCGACCAGCGAGTCGTGCGCGTGCGGATAGCCCATGCCCTCGACGGCGACCCGCTGACCGGGGGAGATCAACGTGCGGGCGAGCAGCGAGATCGCGCCCATGGCGCCGCTCGTGACGACGATCTGCTCGGGATCGGTCGGCAGGCCGCCGTCGGTGTACCGCTGGGCCAGCACCTCTCGCAGCACGGGCAGGCCGTCGGGCAGGTAGCCGGTCGTGGCGAGCAGCCCCGGCAGCTTGGCGACCGCGGTCTCGAACGCGCGGGTGAGCCCCGGTGGCCCCACCGGCGCCGCGTACGTCATCGCGATCGTGCCAGCACCGTCGGGCGTCACGATCAGGCTGCTCGCGCTCGACGTCGACAGCGGGACGCGGACGACGCTGCCCGAGCCCTGGCGCGACTGCAGCAGCCCCGCGTCGCGCAGCTCGGCGTAGACACGGGTCGTCGTCGTGCGGCTGACCCCGATGGCCGTGGCCAGCTCGCGCTCGGACGGCAGCCGGCTCCCGTCCGAGACGCGGCCGTCGACCACCAGCAGGCGCATGCGGTCGGCGATCTCGCGGTAGGCAGGGCCGGCGTGGTCGAGGGGCCCGAGCAGCTGGGCGAGACGGCGGGCGGACAGGATCGCAGGCATGAGGCCAGTGTTGCACGATTGGCTATTCATCGTGATGCCAATCTCCGTCAGGCTGGTGCCATGAAAGAGCTCCTGGCCCTCCTCGCCCCGATCGCGCTCGTGGTGCACCTCGCACGTCTGACCGTCCGTGACGGCTACGGCACCCTCGCCCCGCCGCGCAGCCACGACGCCGAGCGCGGCACCCGGGTCGAGCGGGAGCTCGGCCGATGACGCGCCGCGGCCTGCCAGCCCGCCTCGTGCAGCTCAACCTCGGGCTGTTCCTCTACGGCTTCACGATGGCGATGATGGTCGAGTCGACCCTCGGCCTCGACCCGTGGGACGTCTTCCACGAGGGGGTCGCGCAGCACGTGGGCCTCACGTTCGGGCAGGTCGTCATCGCGACGGGCGCCGTCGTCCTGCTGCTGTGGATCCCGTTGCGCCAGCTGCCCGGCGTCGGCACGGTGCTCAACGTCCTCGTGATCGGCCTGGCCGCCGACGTCGGCATCGCCGTGCTGGCCCAGCCCGACGCCCTGTGGCTGCGGGCTCTCCTGCTGGTGGGCGGGATCGTGGGCAACGGCTTCGCGGGGGCGCTCTACATCGGTGCGGCCCTGGGCCCCGGGCCGCGCGACGGGCTGTGGCTCGGTCTGGTGCGGCGGACGGGGCGCAGCGTGCGGCTGTGGCGCACGGTCATCGAGGTGTCGGTGCTGGCGATCGGCTTCGCGCTGGGCGGCACGGTCGGTGTCGGCACCGTGCTGTACGCCGTGACCATCGGGCCGATCGTGCAGGCGTTCCTGCCGCTGGTGCAGGTCGAGGTGGCGAGCAGGTCGGGGGAGACGGGTCAGGAGTGCGAGGTCAGCGCCGCGTAGCGATGATGAGCGAGGCGTCGACGTCGATCAGCATCTCGACGGCGGCGAACCGCTCGTCGGTGAGCCACTGCTCGCGCACCGTGTCGACCCGTCCCTCGACGATCGGCGGCCAGAAGGCCGACGGCACGAAGTCGTCGAGCACCGCGATGCCGCCTGGCTCGAGCAGGTCGGCGATGACGTCGATGCTCTCCATGACGTCGCGGATGTCGATGAACAGCAGCGAGAACGGTGCGTACTGCTCGAGCGTCGACCAGTCGCCCGCGATGACGTCGACGTTGTCGGTGCCGGCGAAGATCTTCTGCACGTCGCCGGCCAGGGCCGGGTCGAGCTCGGCGCTGACGACCCGGGCGTGCTTGGGTGCGCCGCTCGACAACCAGGCCGATCCGACGCCGCAGCCCGTGCCCAGCTCGGCCAGGGTGCCGGTGCGCGAGGCCGCCAGCGAGGCGAGCAGGCGACCGGTCTCGTTGCGGATCGAGGTGATGAACCCCCGCTGGCGTGAGAGGTCGAGCGTGGCCGAGACGAGCTCGGGGACTTCGGCGGGTGCGCTCACGCGGCCAGTCTTTCACGGACTGAGGGGCCCGGACGTCCACGACGTCTCGGCGGCTGAGACACGCGGGGCAGATGCCGCCCACGGCGGGCGTACCTGCAGTACGCTCTCGGACATGCGGAAGCAGCTCGTACTCATCGCTTGCCGCGGCAGGGCCTCTTAGGGCCACACCCTGCCGCGGTGTTTCGGCGTTGGCCCGCCGTTCCGCAGCAGGGTACGAGAGATCATGACCTGGTCTCCATCACTTCTCGCACTCCCCGGTGATCCCGGATCTTGTGGCGTTGCTGGACGGCGGACCTACGCCGGACCCGCGCCTGACCATCCGATCGATCACCGAAGGAGAACCATCATGACCAGCTTCTCGACATCGAGCACACCCATCGAGTGGGGACCGGCGCACCTGCGCGACGAGGCGACCCAGCACGAGATCGAGCTGAGCGACCGCCCCGACGACAACTGACGTCGATGCGTACATCTCATATCTCAGGATGCTGGTTTCACATCCTGAGACGTCGCTCCTAGGATGTCGTCATGACCACATCCTTCTCGCTCGCCGTCGTCGGCGGCGACGGCATCGGACCCGAGGTGACCGCCCAGGCCCTCGCGGTGCTCGACGTCGTCGCACCCGCCCACGGACTTTCGTTCGCCACCACCGACTACGACCTCGGCGCGCGTCGCTACCACGCGACCGGCGAGACGCTGCCGGACTCGGTGCTCGAGGAGATCCGCGGGCACGACGCGATCCTGCTCGGCGCGGTCGGCGACCCCAGCGTGCCGTCCGGTGTGCTCGAGCGCGGTCTGCTGCTCAAGCTGCGCTTCGCGCTCGACCACTACGTCAACCTGCGTCCGTCCAAGCTGTACTCGGGCGTGGCCACGCCGCTGGGCGACCACGTCACGAGTCGGGGCGACATCGACTTCGTGGTCGTCCGCGAGGGCACCGAGGGACCGTACGTCGGCAACGGTGGCGCCATCCGCGTCGGCACGCCGCACGAGCTGGCCACCGAGGTCAGCATCAACACGGCCTTCGGCGTCGAGCGCGTCGTCCGTGACGCCTTCGCCCGCGCCCAGGCCCGTCCGCGCAAGAAGCTGACGCTCGTCCACAAGAACAACGTGCTCGTGCACGCCGGTCATCTCTGGACGCGCACGGTCGACGCCGTCGCGACGGAGTTCCCCGAGGTCTCGGTCGACTACCTGCACGTCGACGCCGCGACGATCTTCCTCGTCACCGATCCGGCGCGGTTCGACGTCATCGTCACCGACAACCTCTTCGGCGACATCCTGACCGACCTCGCGGCGGCGATCACCGGGGGCATCGGCCTGGCCGCCAGCGGCAACGTCAACCCCGACGGTACGGCGCCCAGCATGTTCGAGCCCGTCCACGGCTCGGCGCCCGACATCGCGGGTCAGTCGAAGGCCGACCCCACCGCGGCGATCCTGTCGGGCGGGATGCTGCTGGACCACCTCGGCTTCCCCGAGGCCGCCGCGCAGATCACGGCAGCCGTCGAGGCCGACATCACCGAGCGCTCGTCCACCCCGCGTTCGACCGAGGAGGTGGGAGAGGCCATCGCGTCACGAGTGGCCGGAGGCGTACCGGTCGGTTAACGACTGTTCACCCTCCGACCCGGAAGAGATATCGTGACGACCATGACCTCCACCCCCTTCGCCGCCACGCTGACCACCAACCCGGCGGCCAGGACCGCCGAGCAGCGCGACGCGATCCTGGCCGACCCCGGATTCGGCAACCACTTCACCGACCACATGTTCCTGGCCGAGTGGACGCCCGACACCGGATGGGCCGACGGTCGTGTCGTGCCCTACGGTCCGCTGCAGATCGACCCGGCCACCGCGGTGCTGCACTACGCCCAGGAGATCTTCGAGGGTCTCAAGGCCTACGTGCACGCCGACGGCTCGGTGTGGCTGTTCCGTCCCGAGGCCAACGCGGCACGCATGCAGCGCTCGGCCCAGCGGCTGGCGCTGCCCGAGCTGCCGACCGACTGGTTCCTGGGCTCGATCCAGGCGCTCGTCGAGGCCGACCGCGCGTGGGTGCCCGCCGGCGGCGAGAAGAGCCTGTACCTGCGTCCGTTCATGTTCGCCTCCGAGGTCTTCCTCGGCGTCCGCCCGTCCCAGCACGTGACGTACTCGGTCATCGCTTCGCCCGCCGGTGCGTACTTCGCGGGCGGCGTGCAGGCCGTCTCGATCTGGCTGTCGACCGAGTACTCGCGTGCCGGCGCCGGCGGTACCGGTGCGGCCAAGTGCGGCGGCAACTACGCGGCGTCGCTGCTGCCTCAGCGTGAGGCCGCCGAGCACGGATGTGCCCAGGTGGCCTTCCTCGACTCCACCGAGCAGAAGTGGATCGAGGAGCTCGGCGGGATGAACCTGTACTTCGTCCAGTCCGACGGCTCGATCGTCACGCCGTCGCTGTCGGGGTCGATCCTCGAGGGCATCACCCGCGACTCGATCATGCAGATCGGCCGCGACCTCGGGCACGAGGTCGTCGAGCGACGCGTGTCGATCGACGAGTGGCGCCAAGGGGCGGCCGACGGCACGATCACCGAGGTGTTCGCGTGCGGCACGGCCGCGGTCGTCACGCCCGTCGCGTCGCTGAAGTGGGAGGGCGGCGAGGCCGTCAGCGGTGACGGCCAGCCGGGCAAGGTCACGACCGACATCCGCTCGGCACTCGTCGACGTCCAGTACGGACGCGCCGAGGACCGCCACGGATGGCTCACGCGCGTCTCCTAGACCGCCTGTGGTTGGGTGTCCTGTGACCACCGTCACAAGCAAGGAGATCGCATGTCCGTCGCCACACGTTCCGAGCACGACCTGATCGGAGACCGTGAGGTACCTGTCGAGGCCTACTGGGGAGTGCACACGCTCCGCGCCCTCGAGAACTTCCCCATCACCGGCATCCCCATCGCCGTCAGCCCGTACCTCGTCGAGGCGCTCGCGGCCGTCAAGCAGGCGGCCGCGACCGCCAACAACGAGCTGGGCCTGCTCGACGACGAGCGGTTCGCGGCGATCCGCGACGCGTGCCAGGAGATCCGCGCCGGGGGGCTGGCCGACGAGTTCGTCGTCGACGTCATCCAGGGCGGCGCCGGCACGTCGACCAACATGAACGCCAACGAGGTCATCGCCAACCGGGCCCTCGAGCTGATGGGGCACGAGAAGGGCGACTACGCCGTCATCCACCCCAACGAGCACGTCAACCTGAGCCAGTCGACCAACGACGTCTACCCGACGGCCGTCAAGATCGCGATCATCCTCGCCACGCACGACCTGCTCGCGGCGATGCAGGTGCTCGAGGACTCGTTCGCGCGCAAGGCCGACGAGTTCCACGACGTGCTCAAGATGGGGCGCACGCAGCTGCAGGACGCGGTGCCGATGACGTTGGGGCAGGAGTTCCGCACGTACTCGCTGATGATCGGCGAGGACCGCGCGCGACTGGGTGAGGCCGTGCTGCTGCTGCACGAGATCAACCTGGGCGCCACCGCGATCGGCACGATGCTGAACGCGCCGGCCGGCTACGTCCCGTCGGCCTGCGGGCACCTGGCGTCCATCACCGGGCTGCCGCTCGAGACCGCGGTCGACCTGATCGAGGCGACGCAGGACTGCGGTGCGTTCGTGCAGCTGTCGGGCACGCTCAAGCGTGTCGCGGTCAAGCTGTCGAAGATCTGCAACGACCTGCGCCTGCTGTCGTCGGGGCCGCGGGCCGGCTTCAACGAGATCAACCTGCCGGCCGTGCAGGCCGGGTCGAGCATCATGCCGGGCAAGGTCAACCCCGTGATCCCCGAGGTCGTCAACCAGGTCGCCTTCCAGATCATCGGCCACGACATGACCGTCACGATGGCCGCCGAGGCCGGGCAGCTGCAGCTCAACGCCTTCGAGCCGGTCATCTGCTACTCGCTGTCGGCCGGCATCTCGCGGCTCGAGCAGGCGGTGCTGACGCTCGCGCACCGCTGCGTCGACGGCATCACCGCCAACGTCGAGCTGCTGCGCTCCGAGGTCGAGAACTCGATCGGGCTGGTCACGGCGCTCAACCCCTACATCGGCTACGCCGCCGCGACCGAGGTGGCCAAGGAGGCGCTGGCGACCGGACGCGGCGTGGCCGAGCTGGTGCTCGAGCGCGGCCTGCTGCCGCGCGAGCAGCTGGAGGCCATCCTGCGTCCCGAGGTGCTGGCCAACCTCGCCAAGCGCCCCGAGCGCTGAGACGGTGCGCCGGCGTCCAGCCGTCGCGTGTCTTTGGACGCCGGTGCACCGCTCTCGAGGCCAGGTGGACGCTGTCGCACCGCCCGCGGGGGCGCGTCAGGGGGCGAACAGGGTGATGGCGGGATCGCCGAGCAGCCGGACGACCAGCTGCTCGACATCGGCGTCGTAGTCGATCTCGACGTCGATGGAGCGGTCGTTCGGGGTCTGCGCCGCAGCCGTGTCGCCGAGCCCGTAGGCGATGTCGCGCAGCGTGACGGTCGCGCGTCCGACCGGATCGTTGGCGGGCCACTCGGCGATGACGCGATGCGTGAGCCCGGCCAGCACGGCACCGTGCATCGCGTGCTGCTCGGGGTGCACACCGTCGACCACGATCTCGGGCAGCCCGAAGCCGGCCAGCCCCACGGTCGCGATGCGTCCGGACTCGAGGTCCGAGTAGTCGACGACGTACCACTGGGTGGCGTGCGACAGCGAGACGTCGCCGGGCCGTCCCTCGACCACCCGGGGGACGGCCAGGTCGATCACGACGCCGTCGTGGTCCTCGGCGATCGCGAGCGCCTCGACCCTCGCGTCGCGCTGCGCGAACGCGGCGCCCTCGACGTCCGACGTGCGCAGCAGCAACGTCTGGTGCTGCCGCGACCTGAGACGCCGTAACGACACCTCGGACGTGCCGTAGCGGCGCAATAGCTCGGGCGACGGGGGAGGGATCAGGTCGTCGGTGGCCAGCGGCTGCGCGGTCATCACGGCGTACATGACACGCGTCTGCTCAGGGTGCGGGACGGGTCTGGCGGTCATAGGCGGCTCAGTCTAGACTGGCGCGCATGCAGAGCATCTCGATGATTATCGACGGGCGCGCCGGGGGCTGACACTCCACCCGACGCGCTGCCTCCCACTCCCTGGGAGGTTTTTTTATGCCCGAGACCGCGAGATGACCGGACCGAAGGACGACGCAGTGAACGCAGGCCACCAGCACGTGGGCGACTTCCACGTCTACGACACGACGATGCGCGACGGCGCCCAGCAGGAGGGCCTGAACCTGTCGGTGCAGGACAAGCTGCACATCGCCCGCCACCTCGACGACCTCGGCGTCGGCTACATCGAGGGTGGTTGGCCCGGCTCCAACCCCAAGGACACCGAGTTCTTCCAGCTCGCCGCCAAGGAGCTCGACCTGCGCCACGCGACCCTCGCGGCGTTCGGCGCCACGCGGCGCCCCCACGTCGCCGCGGCCGACGACACGCTGCTCGCGGCCCTGCGCGACTCGGGCGCCTCGGTCGTCACGCTGGTCGCCAAGAGCCACGACCGCCACGTCGAGCTGGCGCTGCGCACGACGCTCGACGAGAACCTGGCGATGGTGCGCGACTCCGTCACGCACCTCCGCGAGGCGGGCCAGCGGGTCTTCGTCGACCTCGAGCACTTCTTCGACGGCTACCGCGCCAACCGCGACTACGCGCTCGAGGTCGTCCGCACCGCCGCCGAGGCCGGCGCCGAGGTCGCGGTGCTCTGCGACACCAACGGCGGCATGCTCCCGCACTGGGTCGCCGAGATCGTCGCGGACGTCATGGGCACGGGCGCGCGCCTCGGCATCCACGCCCACAACGACACGGGCTGCGCCGTGGCCAACTCGATGGCGGCGGTTCAGGCCGGCGTGACGCACCTGCAGGGGTGCATCAACGGCTACGGCGAGCGCACCGGCAACGCCGACCTCGTGACGTGCGTGGCCAACCTGGAGCTGAAGCTCGGCATGTCGCTGCTGCCCGAGGGCCACCTGGCCGACGCCACGCGCATCTCGCACGCGATCTCCGAGATCACCAACTACCCGCCGCACGCGCGCCAGCCCTACACGGGCGTCTCGGCGTTCGCCCACAAGGCAGGTCTTCACGCGAGCGCGATCCGCGTCGACGCCGACCTGTACCAGCACATTGACCCGTCGCTGGTGGGCAACGACATGCGGCTGCTCGTCTCGGAGATGGCCGGCCGCGCCACGATCGAGCTCAAGGGCAAGGAGCTCGGGTACGACCTGGCCAGCGACCCCGAGCTGCTCGCGCGCGTGACCGACCGCGTCAAGCAGATGGAGCAGGCGGGCTACACCTTCGAGGCGGCCGACGCCTCGTTCGAGCTGCTGCTCGCCGAGGAGGTCGACGGTGCGCGCACCTCGTTCTTCGACGTCGAGTCGTGGCGGGTGCTGGCCGAGTCGTCGCGCGGCGCGGCGGCGCTCTCCGAGGCCACCGTCAAGCTGCGGGCCGGGGGAGTGCGCCTGGCCGTGATCGGCGAGGGCAACGGCCCGGTCAATGCGCTCGACCACGCGCTGCGGCAGGCCATCGAGCAGGTGTACCCGGATGTCGCGCGCTTCCACCTGACCGACTTCCGCGTCCGCATCCTCGACCAGGGTCACGGCACCGACGCCGTCACCCGAGTGCTGATCGAGACGACCGACGGCAAGTCCGTGTGGGTCACGGTCGGCGTCGGTGCCAACATCATCGAGGCCTCGTGGGAGGCGCTCGTCGACGCCGTGACGTACGGGCTGCGCCTGCACGAGGTGCGTCCTCGCATCGACGACTGAGGCCCCTCGACCTTTGCCAGCGGCCGCGGCCCCTGGCACCGTGGGAGGGTGACCTCCCGCTCCGTGCGGCTCGTGATGTTCGTGCCCGTCGTCGTGACGCTGCTGACCGCCGCAGCCGTCGGTGCCGCGATCGTCGTGCAGGACCACCGCGAGACCGCACGGATGGCCAGGGCCGATGAGGTGGCCGAGGCGTTCTTGTCGGACGTCGGCATGTTCCGGGGCGACGTCGCCCGCGTGATCGCCCGCGCGCGAGAGGCCGAGCCGGCAGAGCTGCGCCGGGTGCTCGCCTCGGCCGTCGCCGATCCTCCCGAGCTGGGCGAGCCTCCCGCCGGGGCGGAGCGGTCGGAGACCTACGCGTCGGCGACCGCGACGGCCAGGACGTTCCTGGCTCCCTACCGGCGGCTCGACCGCCAGCTGCGGAGGGCCGATGTCGCCCTGACCTTCGTGGGGGCGGCGCGCGAGGCGCTCGAGACGCGGGCGACCGACTACGTCGGCTTCGGACCCATCGGCGACAGCGCGGCGGTGCGGACGCGGCTCGTCCCCGCCTTCGTCGAGGCGCGCGACGACTTCGCGGACGTCCGCGTGCCGAAGGGTCAGCGGGCGCTCGCCGCCACCGTCCGCGAGGCGCTGCAGTACGTCATCGATCGCGCGGGTGCCCTCGCCGACAGCATCGAGGTGGGTCGCAGCTACTCGTTCTCCTACACGCAGGAGTTCACCGCCGCGGCGGACGCCGTCGACGACTACGCGACGACGGTCGAGGGCGACCTGGCCGAGGCGCTGAACGCCGTGACGGCGAGCGGCTAGCGCTCGGCCGCCCGCACCATCGGCACGTGGTCGATGCCGGCCTCCATGAAGTTCTCGCCCGAGCGGACGTAGCCGTGCTGGCCGTACCACTGCTCGAGATGAGCCTGCGCGTTGAGCTCGAGGGCGGCCGTGCCCCACAGGCGCGTGCACTCGGCGACGAGGCGGCCGGACAGGCCGCGACCCCGCGCGTCGCGGCGCGTGCAGACCCGTCCGACGTGGCGGACGTCGTGCTCGACGAACGACCGGAGGTAGCTGGTGATCCCGTCGTCGTCGGCGAGCCACAGGTGCGTCGTCGACGCCAGCAGGTCACGTCCGTCGACGTCGACCTCGTCGCACCGCTGCTCGACCGCGAAGACCGCGTCGCGGATGCGCCAGACGTCGTGGACCTGCTGCGCCGTGAGCTGGTCGCCGGTCACGTGATGGATGGTGGTCGGGGAAGGTGCTTCGGTCACACCCCGACCCTACGCTGGGGACATGGCTGACGACGTGCTGTCCGGAGACCAGATCGTGCCGATGGGGCTCGACGACTGGCGCTCGATGTACGGCACCCTCGAGGCGAGGTTCGCCACGGGCGACTTCGCCACCGGTCTGCGGCTGGTGGTCGCGATCGGTGCCGCCGCCGAGGAGGCGGGACACCACCCCGAGGTCGAGCTGCGCGCCGAGCACGTCGCCGTCGTGCTGACCAGTCACGATGCCGGCGGCAAGACCTTGCGAGACGTCGACCTGGCGCGCCGCATCAGCGCCGCCGCCGCCGACCTGGGGGTCGTGGCCGATCCGACGCTCGTCCAGCGACCCGAGCTCGCCCTCGACACCTGGGACATCGAGGCGATCAGACCGTTCTGGGCCGCCGTCCTGCAGGCAGAAGCACGGGGCGACGACGAGGTGGTCGACCCGCTGCACCGCACGCCCACCATCTGGTTCCAGCGGTGCGAGCCGCACGACGAGCCGCACCAGCGTTGGCACCTCGACCTGCGGGTGCCGCCCGAGGTCGTGCACGACCGCATCGCGGCGGCCGTCGCCGCTGGCGGGGTCGTGGTCTCCGACCAGGCGGCACCGCGCTTCTGGGTGCTCGCCGACCCGCAGGGCAACAAGATCTGCCTGTGCACCCACGTCACCCGGCCCGACTGAGGTCCTCCGGGACGCGCGTCAGGCGCAGGACGAGCAGGTGCCGAAGATCTCGAGGGTGTGCGCGACGTCGCGGAAGCCGTTCTCGTCGGCGATCTTGTCGGCCCAGCGCTCGACCGACGGCCCCTCGATCTCGACGGTGCGTCCGCACGAGCGGCACACCAGGTGGTGGTGGTGACCCGCGCTGCACTGGCGGTAGAGCACCTCGCCGTCGTCGTTGCGCAGCGCGTCGACCTCGGCCGCGTCGGCCAGCACCTGCAGGCTGCGGTAGACCGTCGACAGGCCGACGGACTCGCCGCGCCTCTTGAGGATGTCGTGGATCTCCTGGGCGCTGGCGAAGCCGTCGAGATCCTCCAGGATCGCGACGACGGCTCGCCTCTGACGGGTGTTGCGCGGTGCTTCGACCATGACGTCCTCCTCAGACCCAATCTACTCGGGCGCGTCTCGACCGGGTGCGAGTCAGCACCGCGCCGACGGTCGCCGCCACGGCGAAGACCACCAGGGCGATCATGACGATGGTGGGGCCGGGGGCGGTGTCGATCTGGTAGCTCGTGAACAAGCCGCCGACCGCCGCGAACAGGCCGATGACCATCGCCGTGAGGTGCGTGGTGCGGAAGCTGCGGGTGATCTGCTGGGAGGCGGCGACCGGCACGACCATCAGCGCCGACACGAGCAGCAGCCCGACGGTCTTCATCGCGACGGTGATCGTGACGGCTGCGAGTACCGCGATGAGGATGCTGTAGGCCCGGGTCGGCACGCCGCTGACCTTGGCGTGCTCCTCGTCCTGGCAGACCGCGAACAGCTGGGGCGACAGCCCGAGCGACAGGGCGATCACGACGACTCCGAGGATCCCCACCAGGACGAGGTCGCTCGAGCTGACGGTGGTGATCGCGCCGAACAGGTAGGCGTTGAGCGAGTTGGCGCTCTCGCCGGCGATGTTGGTGAGTAGCACGCCGCCCGCGATGCCGCCGTAGAACAGCATCGCGAGGGCCACGTCGGCGCTGGTGCGGCCGTACATGCGCAGCAGCTCGATGACCACCGCTCCGAGCGCCGCCACGACGACGGCGGTGAAGATCGGCGCGACGTTGACGAGCAGGCCGAGTGCCACACCGGTGAGGGCGACGTGGCCGAGGCCGTCGCCGAGCAGGGCCAGGCGGCGCTGCACCAGGAAGGTGCCGATGGCGGGCGCGGCCAGGCCGGTGAAGATCGCGGCGACCAGCGCGTACTTCATGAAGTCGTACTGCAGCGCGTCAAGCATCCTGGCCGCCACCCACGGGGTTGCCCTTGAAGCCGTCGGCCTTCTCGGGCCGGCCGCTGTGCACGTGGACGTGGACGTGCTCGGGGTCGCGGACCGCATCGACCGGGCCGTCGTATGTCACGGTGCCGTTCTCGAGCACGACGGCGCGATGGATCAGCGGACGCAGGGGGCCGAGCTCGTGGGCGACGAGCAGGATCGACGTGCCCTCGGCGACGAGACCGGCCAGCAGCTCGGCGAGGGACTCCTGGTTGTCGTGGTCGACGCCGGCGGTCGGCTCGTCCATGATCAGCAGCTCGGCGCCGGCGGCCAGGGCACGGGCGATCAGGGCACGCTGCTGCTGGCCGCCCGACATCTCGCTGACGGCCGAGCGGGTGCGATCGGACAGGCCGACGCGGGCGATGGCGGCCTCGACCGCGGCGAGGTCGTCCTTGGAGCGCCAGCCCACGAACCGGCGGCGGGCGAGGCGTCCGCTCATGACGACCTCGTGCATCGTGGCCGGCACACCGGCGACGGCGCGCGAGCGCTGGGGGACGTAGCCCAGGCGCTGCCGGTCGCGGAAGCGTCCGAGCGGCGTGCCGAACAGCTCGACCGTGCCGGACGAGAACGGGACGAGCCCCACCGCGGCGCGCACCAGCGTCGACTTGCCCGATCCGTTCGCGCCGAGCAGGGTCACGAACTCACCGGCGGACACGTCGAGGTCGACCTGTCGCAGGACAGGTCGACCGTCGAGTGCCACGGTCAGGCCGCGGACCGCCAGGGGAGACGGGGTGGTGGGCAGTGTCATGAACAGCCGTTGGCCTTCTTCAAGGTGTCGAGGTTCTTGCGCATCAAGGTCAGGTAGGTCTCGCCCTTGGTGTCGGCCGAGAGACCTTCGATCGGGTCGAGCGTAGCGGTCGTCGCGCCGGTCTCCTTGGCGATGGTGTCGGCGATCGCCGGGCTGACGAGCTCCTCGGTGAAGATCGTGGTGATGCCCTGCGCCTTCACGAGCTTCGTGATGTCGGCCAGCTGGGCCGGCGACGGCTCGTTGGACGGGTCGATGCCGGCGATCGGCACCTGCGTCAGGCCGTAGCGGGCGGCGAGGTACTGGAAGGCCGCGTGGCTCGTGACGATCGTGCGCGTCGTGCAGGTCTCCAGACCGGTCGCGAAGTCGTCGCCGAGGGTCGTGAGCTCGCCCTCGAACGCGGTGGCGTTGGCGGCGTACTGGTCGGCGTGGGCGGGGTCGATCTTCGCCAGCCTGGACTCGACGGCCTTCGTGATCGCGATCATGTTGTCGGGATCGAGCCAGGTGTGCGGGTCCTCGTCGCCGTGGTCGTGCCCCTCGTCCTCGTGATCGTGCCCCTCGTCGCCGTGCTCCTCCTCGCCCCCCGCTTGGGTCGGCTTGAGCGTCACGACGTCGGCGACGTCGACCGTGTCGTCGTCCGAGCGGTCGGCCTGCTCGACGGCCTCGTCGACCGCGGCCTGGAAGTGCTTCTCGTAGACGACGAGGTCGGCGTCCTGCACGGCCCCCACCTGCTTGGGCTTGAGCTCCAGGTCGTGCGGCTCGACGCCCGGCGCGGTCAGGTTCTGGACGTCGACGAGGTCGCCGCCGACCTGCTGCACGGCGTAGGCGAAGGGGTAGAACGACGCCGCGACCGAGACCTTGTCGCCGCCACGGCCGGCACCTCCGTCGTCGGACGAGCCGCCGCAGGCGGCGAGCGAGACGAGCGGGATGACGGCCAGCAGGGCGAGGGTCCTCTTCATGACAACGATTGTCATTCGTCATGACAACGATTGTCAAATCAACGTGAGGGCCACCAGAGGCGGGGACGTCGCGCGGCCTCGATAGACTGCGGCGTACCTCGGGCGCGGGGCATCACGATGCCTCGCACAGGCCCGCCGACACCCAGCCGGATTGGAAACATCCCCTCATGGCAACGACCGTCGACCACGTCATCAGCCTCAGCAAGCGCAGGGGATTCGTCTACCAGTGCGGCGAGATCTACGGCGGCACCAAGTCCGCCTGGGACTACGGCCCGCTCGGCGTCGAGCTCAAGGACAACATCAAGCGCCAGTGGTGGCGCTCGATGGTGCAGGGCCGTGACGACGTCGTGGGCCTCGACTCGTCGGTCATCCTGCCCACCGCGGTCTGGGAGGCGTCAGGCCATCTCGCGGCGTTCGTCGACCCGCTCGTCGAGTGCCAGAACTGCCACAAGCGCTACCGGCAGGACCACCTGCAGGAGGCCTACGCCGAGAAGAAGGCCAAGAAGGACGGCGAGACCATCGACCCCGACTCGGTCGACATGGAGCTCATCGTCTGCGAGGCCTGCGGCACCCGCGGTCGCTGGACCGAGCCGCGCATGTTCAACGGCCTGCTCAAGACGTACCTCGGCCCCGTCGAGTCCGACGAGGGGCTGCACTACCTGCGTCCCGAGACGGCCCAGGGCATCTTCATCAACTTCGCCAACGTCATGACGACGTCGCGTCGCAAGCCGCCGTTCGGCATCGGTCAGATCGGCAAGAGCTTCCGCAACGAGATCACGCCCGGCAACTTCATCTTCCGCACCCGCGAGTTCGAGCAGATGGAGATGGAGTTCTTCGTCGAGCCCGGCACCGACGAGCAGTGGCAGGAGACGTGGATGCAGACCCGCATGGACTGGTACACGGGCCTCGGCATCGACGCCGACAACCTGCGCTTCTTCGAGCACCCCGCCGAGAAGCTGTCGCACTACTCCAAGCGCACCGTCGACATCGAGTACCGCTTCGAGTTCGCCGGCTCGGAGTGGGGCGAGCTGGAGGGCATCGCCAATCGCACCGACTTCGACCTCAAGACGCACGCCGAGCACTCGGGCAAGGACCTGCAGTTCTTCGACCAGGCCTCGGGCGAGCGCTGGACGCCGTACGTCATCGAGCCCGCCGCAGGCGTCAACCGCTCGATGATGGCCTTCCTGATCGACGCGTACACCGAGGAGCAGGTGCCCAACGCCAAGGGCGGCACCGACACCCGCACGGTGCTGAAGCTCGACCACCGGCTCGCGCCGGTCAAGGCCGCGGTGCTGCCGCTGTCGCGCAACGAGGATCTCTCGCCCAAGGCCCGCGGCCTCGCCGCCGAGCTGCGCGCCCTCTGGAACGTCGAGTTCGACGACGCGCAGGCCATCGGCAAGCGCTACCGCCGTCAGGACGAGATCGGCACGCCGTACTGCATCACGGTCGACTTCGAGACCCTCGAGGACGACGCGGTCACCATCCGCGAGCGCGACACGATGAAGCAGGAGCGCGTCGCGCTGGACCAGGTGGCCGGCTACCTCGCCGCACGGCTGATCGGCTGCTGAACCCGGGGTGCACCAGAATCGGCGCGTGAGAACTTCTCGTGCCGTCGCCGCCGTGGCCGCCTCGGCCATGGCGGTGGTGCTGGTCGGCTGCTCGTCGTCCGAGCCCAAGCCCGCGCCGAGCCCGACCACGGCCGAGCCGTCGAAGGCCTTCGACCCTCCGCCCGGCGTCTCGATCACGCCGGGCGGCACGCGGCTCGCCGTCGGCGAGCCGGGCACCGTGGTGCACCAGGTCGCCGACAGCGCGGCGAGTGCCATCACCGTCACGGTCTCGGCCGTGACGCGTGGATCCATGAAGGACTTCAGGTACTTCTCGCTCGATGCCGCGACGAAGAGGTCGAGCCCCTACTACGTGCGGGCGACGGTGACGAACGATGGGCCGGCCGGCCTCGGCGGGGCCGCGATGCCGTTGTTCGCGGTCGACTCGACCGGCACCTCCGTCCCGGCCAACGACATCGTCGGGACGTTCGAGCCGTGCCCCGTCCCGGCCCTGCCCGAGAGCTTCCTGCCGGGCGCGTCGGCCGATCTCTGCCTGGTCTACCTGCTGCCGAAGGGGCGCACGCTGACCTCCGTCAGCCTGCAGACCACCACGCCAGACGCCGCCATCTCCTGGACCCCCTGACCGCTGCCGCCCCGGATCCGCCCACCCAGATCCGCGAGTGGTGCGGAATGGACTTACTGGGACGGCGTGTCTGACCGAAACGCACCACTCGGCACCCGCACAGCACCACTCGAGGTGTGGTCGGTCCGGCCGGCGGGGTGACATCCGTCATGGGGGAGTCGTGACGGGACGACGAGGGGCGCGGGTCCCGCCGCGACGAGGCTGGAGCCATGAACCGATCCACTCCGGCCGTCCACGTCGACGGCATCGTCAAGCGCTTCGGCGACGTGACCGCGGTCGACCACCTGAGCCTGGACATCCACCCGGGCGAGGTCGTGGCCTTCCTCGGACCCAACGGCGCCGGCAAGACCACGACCGTCGACATGATCCTCGGTCTGACCCGGCCCGACGAGGGCGTCGTCGAGGTGTTCGGCGGCGACGCCCGCGCCGCCGTCGCCCTCGGACGGGTCGCCGCCGTGATGCAGAGCGGCGGCCTGCTCAAGGACTTCACGCTCCGCGAGACCGTCGAGCTGACGGCCTCGCTGTTCCGCCCCGCGCGCCCCGTCGACGAGGTGCTCGAGCGGGCCGGCATCCTCGACGTCGCCGACCGTCCGGTGGGCAAGGCGTCGGGTGGCCAGCAGCAGCGGCTGCGGTTCGCCCTGGCGCTGCTGCCCGACCCCGACCTGCTGATCCTCGACGAGCCGACGACGGGCATGGACGTGCAGGGCCGGCGCGACTTCTGGAGCGCCATCCGCTCCGACGCCGCCCGCGGACGGACGACGGTCTTCGCGACCCACTACCTCGAGGAGGCGGACGCGTACGCCGACCGCATCGTGCTCGTGCGCCACGGACGCGTGGTGGCCGACGGCACCGCGGCGGAGATCAAGGCGATGGCGTCGGGCCGCACGGTGCGCGCGACGCTGCCGAACGCGGACGCCGCCAGCCTCGCCCGGCTCGCGGGAGTCGACGCCGTCGACGTCCGCGGCGACTCGGTCATCGTGCACGGGTCCGACAGCGATGCCATCGCGCGGCACCTGCTCGGCCACACCGAGGCCCGTGACCTGGAGATCACGTCCCGCAACCTCGAGGAGGCCTTCGTCGCGCTCACGGCCGACGAAGCCCCGACCACTGAAACTCCGGCCACCGGAGACGCGATCCCTGAAGGAGTCCACGCATGAGCACCGTCGCCACGACCCGGACCGTCCCGCCGCTGGGTGGCTTCTCGCCGACCTTCCTACGCCTCGAGCTGCGCCGCATGCTGCGCAACAAGCGAGCCGTGATCTTCACGCTGGTGTTCCCGAGCGTGTTCTTCCTGCTGTTCGGCACCGACTCGTCCTACAGGTCCGGTCGGTCGGGGCAGGGCAACACCACGGCCTACATCATGGTCAGCATGGCCGTCTACGGCGCCATGATCGCCACGACGAGCGGCGGCGCGATGGTCGCGACCGAGCGGGCGCTCGGCTGGAGCCGGCAGCTGCGCCTGACGCCCTTGCAGCCCGTCGCGTACGTGGCGATCAAGGTCGCGGTGGCCATGGTGATGGGGCTGGCGTCGATCGTCGCGGTCTTCGTCGTCGGGCACCTCGCAGGAGCCGAGCTGCCCGTCGGACGCCTCGTCCTGTGCGGGGTGCTCGCCTGGGTCTGCACGCTGGTGTTCGCGGCGTTCGGCCTCTTCATGGGGTACCTGCTGCCGAGCGAGAACGTCATGCAGATCCTCGGCCCCGCGCTGGCCCTGCTGTCGTTCGCCGGAGGCTTGTTCGTGCCGCTCGACCAGATGAGCGACGTCTTCGCCTCGGTCGCGAAGTTCACCCCGGCCTACGGCGTCGGCGTCATCGCTCGCTCGCCGTTCGGCGAGGACGGCAACGTCGCCCTCGCGGTGCTGAACATCGCGGCGTGGGCCGCGGTGTTCGTCGGCGGCGCCGCGTGGCGGATGAGCCGCGACACGCAGCGCGTCTGACTAGGCTCGACCCGTGAACGAGACGCCCCGGACGTTCGAGGACCGGTCCCGCTGGGGCCGGCTCCTCGGCGCCGGCATCTGGCTGCTGTTCCTCGGCAACCCGTTGCGGCGCCTGCTCGACGAGCCCGACGACCTCGCCCGCATCGGCGGTGTCGTCGCGCTGGGCCTGTTCGTGGCGGTCTACCTGGCCGGCCTGATGCAGGTCGGCCGCGTGCACGCCGAGCGACGCTACGCCGCCGCGTGGGCGGCCGTCGCGGTGATGGTCGGGCTGACCGCCGCGGTCGTGCCCGGGGCGGGCGACCAGGCGCTGACGTGCCTGGTCTTCGTGGCGGCGCTGGCCGTCGCGACCCTTCCCAGCTGGCAGGCGCTGGCCGTCGTGGCGGCGCTGTTCGCGACGACGACGGTGCTGCCGCTCGTGGTCGACGGATGGCTGAGCCACGGCAACAACTTCGCGGTGATCCTGGCCTCGGCGGCGGTGTGGTCGTTCCGCCTCGCGTGGCAGCGTCAGGCCCGGCTGCTGGCGGCCGAGCGCGACCTGTCCGAGCTCGCGGTCGAGCAGGAGCGTGACCGCATCGGTCGCGACCTGCACGACATCCTGGGCCACTCGCTCACGATCATCACGGTCAAGGCCGAGCTGGCCGAGCGGCTCATCGACACCGACCCCGACCGCGCGCGGGCCGAGCTGGCCGACCTGCAGCGGCTGTCACGCGACGCGCTGGCCGACGTCCGGTCCACCGCCCGCGGCATCCGCGGCATCTCGCTGCCGGGCGAGATCGCCTCGGCCCGCATGGCGCTCGAGGCGGCCGGGATCCGCCCGGTGCTGCCGACCGTCGCCGACGAGGTGCCGTCGCGGTGGCGCGACCTCTTCGCGTGGACGCTGCGCGAGGGCGTCACCAACGTCATCCGTCACAGCGAGGCGTCCGAGTGCGTCGTCGAGGTGTCCGCCGAGCACATCGCCGTGCGCGACGACGGACGTGGTCCCGCCGACGAGGGTTCTGGCACGGGGCTCGACGGCCTGCGGCAGCGCGCCCGCCTCGCCGGGGCCACCGTGACGACGAGCCCGGGCCCGGGACGTCGCGGCTTCGAGCTGACGGTGACGGTGCCGGCATGACGATCCGGGTGCTGATCGCCGACGACCAGGCGCTGGTGCGCGGTGCGCTGGCGGCGCTGCTGCAGATGGAGGACGACCTCGAGATCGTCGCCGAGGTCTCGCGCGGCGACGAGGTCGTCGACGCGGCGCTGGCCCACCAGCCCGACGTCGCGCTGCTCGACGTCGAGATGCCCGGCGTCGACGGCCTCGCCGCGGCCCGGCTGCTGCGCGACGCCGTGCCGGCGTGCCGCGTGCTGATGGTGACGACGTTCGGACGTCCCGGCTACCTCAAGCAGGCGATGGCAGCGGGGGCCAGCGGGTTCGTCGTCAAGGACACCCCGGCCCGGCAGCTCGCCGATGCCGTGCGGCGGGTGCACCAAGGACTGCGCGTCGTCGACCCGACGCTCGCCGCCGAGTCGTTGACGCAGGGCGACTCGCCCCTCACCGCGCGGGAGGCGGACGTGCTGCAGGCCGCCCGCGACGGGGGCACGGTGGCCGACATCGCCGCGGGGTTGTTCCTCTCGGACGGCACGGTGCGCAACCACCTGTCGAGCGCGATCGGCAAGACCGGCGCGCGCACGCGGGCCGAGGCCGTCCGCGTCGCCGTCGACAACGGCTGGCTGCTGCCGCACTGAGCACCCGTCACCCACGGAGACGGGCGGCGGCCACCCTCAGCACCGTCCCGAGCGCGATCAGGCCGAGGACCAGGAACGTTCCGACCTGCCCGATGAGCAGCAGCGTCGGGTGGGTCGTCTCGACGTCGTCGCGAAGGACGCCCACCAGCGGAAGGATCTCCCGGGAGCGGGGGCTGTCGTACCCGAGGACGCCGATGATCGGCAGGAACCACAGGCTCGCGCCGACCGTCGCGACGAACGGCCCCAAGGCGACCCACCGTGAGCCGTCCGCGCCCTTCGGGGGTCCGTGACGGAGGATCGCGCCGAACCCGAGGAGTCCGGCGAAGCAGAGCCCCTCGGCCAGCACCGCCAGCAGGAGGCACACGCCGAGCGCGCCCGCGATGAGCACCACGAGCGCCCCGTAGGCGAAGGCGGCGGGTGAGATCGACAGCGAGACGACGATCCACACGGAGGCGTAGCCGTAGACCGCCGGCGCGTCCCACGGCCGTCCGGTCCGGGTCCTCGGCGCGTCAGCGATGGCCACGACCGTGGTGACGGCACCGAACAACAAGCCCGAGAAGGTCCACGCCATCATCCCCGGCCCGAAGTCCTCGCCCTCGTCGAACAGCGCCACCCCGACGATCTGCCCGACCACCGTGACGGCCCACGTCAGGTGGGCGATCGTGCCCGAGGCGCGACCGAACGCCCGCCGCAGGGGTCTCTTCCTGCCGGTGGCAGTGCCCGGTCTGCGTCGTGGTCCGCTCATCGGGCACCATCCTGCCGTGTGATCCGGCAGCGCGGCGTGAGGGACAATGGAGGCATGTCCACCGCCACGCTGCCCCGATCGCTGCGGCTCGGCGACCTCGAGGTCGCCACGCCCGTCGTGCTGGCGCCGATGGCAGGGGTCACCAACGCAGCCTTCCGCCAGCTGTGCGCCGAGCAGGGCGCGGGCCTCTACGTCTGCGAGATGATCACGTCGCGCGGCATCGTCGAGGGCGACCGGACGAGCCTCGGCATGCTGACGTTCGCGCACAACGAGCAGCTCCGCTCGGTGCAGCTGTACGGCATCGACCCCGACACCATCGGGCGCGCCGTCGAGATCCTGTGCGCCGACCACGGCGTCGACCACGTCGACCTCAACTTCGGCTGCCCCGTGCCCAAGGTGACGCGCAAGGGCGGGGGAGCGGCCCTGCCCTGGAAGGACGTCCTGCTGGGGCAGATCCTCACCTCGGCGGTGGCGGCCGCGGCTCCCTACGGCGTGCCGGTCACGATGAAGACCCGCAAGGGCATCGACGACGACCACCTGACCTACCTCGACGCCGGCCGCATCGCCCAGGACACCGGATGCGCCGCGATCGCCCTGCACGGACGCACCGCGGTGCAGCACTACTCGGGTCACGCCGACTGGGACTCCATCGCCGAGCTCAAGGCCGCCGTGGACATCCCCGTGCTCGGCAACGGCGACATCTGGGAGGCGTCCGACGCGATCCGCATGGTCGAGCAGACCGGTGTCGACGGCGTGGTCGTGGGCCGCGGCTGCCTCGGACGTCCGTGGCTGTTCCGCGACCTCGCGGCGGCCTTCGCCGGCGAACCCGTCGTCGGCCTTCCGGTGCTGGGCGAGGTCGCGGCGATGATGCGCCGGCACGCCGAGCTGCTCGCCGAGGTGATGGGCGAGGAGCGGGGCTGCATCGAGTTCCGCAAGCACATCGCCTGGTACCTCAAGGGCTTCGCCGCCGGCAGCGACGTCCGCAAGCAGCTCGGCATGGTCTCGTCGTTCGCCGCGCTCGACGAGCTGCTGGGCCGCCTCGACCCGACCGAGTCGTTCCCGGTCGCCGAGCTCGGCACGCCGCGTGGACGCCAGGGCACGCCCAAGCGCGTCGTCGTCCCGGACGGCTGGCTCGACAGCCGGGAGGTCGTGGGCTCCCTCGACCCGCTCGCCGAGGACGCCACCTCCGGCGGCTGACCCCGCCCCGGTCCGTTCGCGATCTGTGACGCCCACGGCGTCACGACGCGCGGGTGACGCCGTAGGCGTCACAGTTCGGGGCCGGGGGCGTGTGCGGTCAGACGCGGGCCGCGCGGGCGCGCTCGAGCTGGGCCAGCAGCACCTCGCGGGCCTCACCCTCGTCGAGGTGACGACCGTCGGCGTCGACCGGCCCCTTCGGCGTGTGCACCTCGACCGTCGCCACGCGGCGGCGCCGCTGCAGCGGGCCCTGGCGCAGCTCGACCGACTGGGTGCGCCGGTGCGGGACGATGCTGGTGGTCTGCTCGATCCAGCCCTCGTGGGCCACGAACGACGCGGCGTCGGCGCCCACCCAGCGGAACCTCCAACCGATCGGCGCGAAGAGCCGCGACCGCCGAGGTGCGGCGATGTGCGGGACGTCGATGCTCGCCGACGGCATCAGCTCGGCGATGACGGCCGCGGCGAGCGCCCGGTCGGCGATCGGCAGCAGCACCGACGACGAGTCGCCGTCGTCGTCGTCGCCGTGCTCGGCGTAGCCGGCGATGTCGACCTCGAGCCGCTGCCACCCGAGGCGACGCCACACGAACGGCTCCTTGACGGCGATGCCCTGCACCCGGTCGACCGGGATCGTCTGCGACGTGCGCGACAGCAGCCCGCGCTCGATGCGCAGGCCGCGCTCCCCGCGCGACAGCGTGAAGTTCCACTGCTGCAGCACGCGGCGGGCGACGATCTGCGCGAGCCACGTGGCCAGCGGCACGATGCCGCCCAGCAGCACCACGACGCCGCCGAACCACGTCGCGAGCACCAGCAGGACGAGCGAGCCCGCGGCGGCGAAGGCGAAGTCGAGCGACAGCAGCGTGCCGATCATGACGCGCTCGGGCGGCACCCGCGTGATGATGCTGCGCCGCTCGTCGGGTGCCTGCTCGACGTCGTCGCCGTGGGCGCGCGACAGCAGCACGCGTCGGAGCGCCCGCGCGTCGGCGAGCTTCAAGAACCTCAGCGACGTGCGCGAGTCCTTGCCGCCGGCCATCTCGATGCGCAGCTCGGCCAGGCCCAGCACGCGGGCGACGAGCGGCTCGGCGATGTCGACCGACTGGATGCGCTCGTAGGGGATGCGCCGCGACGACTTGGTGACGACGCCGGAGTCGATCCGCAGCTCGGTGCCGTCGATGACGTAGCGAGTGAACAGCCACCCGGCGAAGCCGACGACCATGCCCAGCACCAGCCCCCCGACCAGGGCGATGCCGAGCGCGACGACGGCGGGCACGTCACCCCACGTGTCGCCGGAGAAGACCGATCCGAGCAGGCCGAGCACGGCAGCGACGGCGAGCAGGGCGCCCCGCACGACCGCGGTGAGGGGATGGGTGCGGTGCCCCACGGCCTCGACGACGGCGTCAGAGCCCGGCGCCACGCGACTCGCCCAGCTCGGTGAGGCGGTTGCGCAGGCGCGTCGCCTCGCCGGACGCCAGCCCGGGGATGTCGGCGGCGGTCTCGGTGCTGGCGGTGTGCAGCGTGACGGTGGCGATGCCGAAGGCCCGGGCGAGGGGTCCGGCCTGGACGTCGACGAACTGCATGCGTCCGTAGGGGATCGCCACGAGCCGCTTGAACATCACGCCCCGCGTGACCAGCAGGTCGTCGGCGTTCTCGGTGTAGCCCCAGCTGCGCTGGTTGCGTCCCGCCCACGACCAGCCCCACGCGCCGCCGGCCAGCCCCACCGCCGCCACGGCCACGCCGATCCAGCGCAGGTCGCCGAGCAGCACCAGCAGCACGAGGCCGACCACGACCACGACAGCGGCGACCGCACCGATCTCGATGCGTCGCACGGTCGCGAGCCTGGGGGACACGGGCTGCCACGTGCCGGACGCCGGCACGAAGAGGTTGTCCATGCGCCGAGCCTAGCCACGCGGGGCAGAGTTGACCGGGCGCCTGGCGCGGTGGGAGACTGATAGACGCGGATCGTCGATCCTGCCCCGTGCTCGGCACCGTCGGCGCACGCCTCATCAGCCCACGCTTGGATCATCAAGCCAGCTCGCGGAGAACAGTCATGGCCAAAGCACTTGTCGGATACCTCGGCGGACCCACCTCGGCACAGCTGCAGCAGACGGCCTCGATGCGTCGGCGCATCGCCGACCTCGAGGACGAGGTCCTGCGCCTCAAGGTCGAGAACGACGGCCTGCTCGCCGCCCTGCGCGAGCGCGTCGACCTCGTCTCGGCCAGCGACCTGGCCGAGACCGTCTCGCACTGACCTCTCGCACCGACACCGGTCGGACGTCGCACGCAGGCGTCCTGCCGCACTAGGGTGGCCCTCGAGCACTGAGTGATAGCAGTCGCCGTCCGTCGTAGGAGCCACGTTGTACCTCAAGAGCCTCACCCTTCGTGGCTTCAAGTCGTTCGCGTCCTCGACGACCCTCCAGCTCGAGCCCGGCATCACCGCCGTCGTCGGGCCCAACGGCTCCGGCAAGTCCAACGTGGTCGACGCGCTCTCGTGGGTGATGGGCGAGCAGGGGGCCAAGTCGCTGCGCGGCGGCAAGATGGAGGACGTCATCTTCGCCGGGACGTCGGGGCGCCCGCCCTTGGGGCGCGCCGAGGTGGTGCTGACGATCGACAACGCCGACGGTGCCCTGCCGATCGAGTACAGCGAGGTGACGATCTCGCGCACGATGTTCCGCAACGGCGGCTCGGAGTACGCGATCAACGGCAACACGTGCCGGCTGCTCGACGTCCAGGAGCTGCTCAGCGACTCCGGCATCGGCCGCGAGATGCACGTGATCGTGGGGCAGGGCCAGCTCGACAGCGTCCTGCGCGCCACCCCCGAGGAGCGGCGCGGCTTCATCGAGGAGGCCGCGGGCGTCCTCAAGCACCGCAAGCGCAAGGAGAAGGCCCTCCGCAAGCTCGACGCCACGCAGGGCAACCTGACCCGGCTCAACGACGTCCTCACCGAGCTGCGGCGCCAGCTCAAGCCGCTGGGCCGCCAGGCCGAGGTGGCCCGGCGTGCCGCCGTCATCCAGGCCGACGTGCGCGACGCCCGTGCGCGGCTGCTGGCCGACGACATCGTCACGGCGCGCACCACGATCGAGACCGAGCTGGCCGACGAGGCCGCCCTCAAGCAGCGCCGGCAGTCGGTCGAGCAGGCGATCGCCGCCGCCCGCGAGCAGGAGACCGAGCTCGAGGACCAGCTGCGCGAGGACTCGCCGAGGCTGTCGGCGGCTCAAGAGACCTGGTACGGCCTCTCGGGCTTGCGCGAGCGGCTGCGGGGCACGGCCGGGCTGGCCAACGAGCGCATCCGCCTGGCCGCGGTCGAGGCCGACGACCGGCGCGAGGGTCGAGACCCCGAAGAGCTCGAGGCCGAGGCGCGCCGTGCGCAGGAGCAGCACGAGCAGCTCAGCGCCGGCGTCGCCCAGGCCACCGAGGCGCTCGAGGCCGTCATCGCCGAGCGTGGCGAGGCCGAGACGGCCTACACGGCCGAGGAGCGGCGGGTCGCGGGCCTGCTGCGTGCCGCGGCCGACCAGCGCGAGGGGCTCGCACGCCTGCACGGGCAGGTCAACGCGCTCAAGAGCCGGGCCACCGCGGCAGGCGAGGAGATCGGACGTCTGACGGCCGCCCGCGACGAGGCCGAGTCGCGCGCCGTCGAGGCGCAGAAGCAGTTCACGGCGCTCGAGAACCAGATCGCCGGTCTCAACGCCGGCGAGTCCGGTCTCGACGAGAAGCTCGAGGCGGCCGAGGCCGACCTCGAGCAGGCCGCTGCCGGTCTGACGACGATCGCCGGGCAGCTCAACGAGGCCGAGCGCCAGCAGGCGGGCCTCGCGGCCCGCAAGGAGGCGCTCGAGCTGGGCCTCTCGCGCAAGGACGGGGCCGGTGCGCTGCTGGCCGCGACCGACGAGATCAGCGGGCTGCTCGGATCGGTGGCCGCGCTGCTGACGGTGCGCAGCGGCTTCGAGGCGGCGATCGCGGCAGCGCTCGGATCGGCGGCCGACGCCGTCGCCGTCGACCACCTCGACACCGCCGTGACGGCCATGCGACGGCTGAAGTCCGAAGATCTCGGCCGTGCCGGCATGCTGCTGGGCGGGGGAGAGGTCGACGACTCCACGTGGCCTGGGCTGCCCGACGGCGCCACGTACGCGATCGACGTCGTCGAGGCGCCCGCGGCGCTTCAGGGCGCGCTGCGGCGGCTGCTGTTCAAGGTCGCAGTCGTCGACACGCTCGAGCAGTCGCAGGAGGTCGTCCGGGTCGCGTCCGACGTCACGGCCGTGACCCGCGACGGCGACGTGCTCGGCGCGCACTTCGCGGCCGGCGGGTCGACGTCCAAGCAGAGCCTCATCGAGGTGCAGGCCGCCCTCGACGCCGCCGAGGCCGACCTGGCCGCCGCGGCACACACGATCGAGCGCCTGCGCTTCGAGCAGGGCCGGCTCGAGGCCGTCCGAGCCGCGGCCCAGGAGCGCGTCGACGCGGCCCTCGGCGAGCTGCACGAGTCCGACGCCACCATGGCCGCGGTGGCCGAGAACCTCGGTCACCTCGGCGCGACGTCTCGCGCCGCGCGCGGCGAGGCCGATCGGCTCGCGGCCGCGATCGCCACCGCCGAGGAGGCAAGGGCCGGCGACGTGTCGGGCCTCGCCGAGCTCGAGGAGCGGCTCAGCCAGGCCGAGTCGGCGCCCGAGGAGGAGCCCGACACGGCCCTGCTCGAAGAGCTCGCCGAGAAGGCGTCCGCGTGCCGCCGTGCCGAGACCGAGGCCCGTCTGGCGCTGCGCACCAACGAGGAGCGCGCGCGTGCCCTCGCCGCCCAGGTCACGTCGTTGTTCGAGGCGGCCGCGGCCGAGCGTGACGCGCGGGTGCGGGCGGCCCAGCGTCGAGCCCGCCAGCTGCGCGAGGCCGAGACCGCCCGAGCCGTCGTCGCGGCGGCCGACCAGGTGCTGGCACGGCTCGAGACGTCGATCGCCCAGGCATCGGCGCTGCGGGCCGAGATCGAGCAGTCGCGCTCGGGCCGCGAAGAGACGCTGCGCACGGTGCGCGCGCAGCTGCGCGACCTGATCTCGCAGCTCGACGGCCTGACCGACTCGGTCCACAAGGACGAGATGGCGCGCGCCGAGCTGCGCATGCGCCTCGAGGGCCTCGAGAGCCGCGCGCTCGACGAGCTGGGCCTCGACGTCGAGACCCTCGTCACCGACTACGGTCCCGACCAGCTGGTGCCGCCCGTCACGGTCGAGGGCGAGGACGAGTCACTGCCGGCCGAGGCCGTCCCGTACGACCGCGAGGCCCAGGTCAAGCGTCTGCGCGGTGCCGAGCGGTCGATGGCGATGCTGGGCAAGGTGAACCCGCTCGCGCTCGAGGAGTTCACCGCGCTCGAGGAGCGTCACCAGTTCCTCTCCGAGCAGCTCGACGACCTGCGACGCACCCGCAAGGACCTGCTCGACATCGTCGAGGAGGTCGACGCCAAGGTCGAGCAGGTCTTCACCGAGGCCTGGTACGACGTCGAGAGCGCCTTCCAGCACGTGTTCACCCGGTTGTTCCCGGGCGGCGAGGGCGCACTGATCCTCACCGACCCGCAGAACATGCTGACCACGGGCATCGACGTCGAGGCCCGCCCGGCGGGCAAGAAGGTCAAGCGGCTGTCGCTGCTGTCGGGCGGCGAGCGGTCGCTCGTGGCCGTCGCGTTCCTCGTGGCGCTGTTCAAGGCACGTCCCAGCCCGTTCTACATCCTCGACGAGGTCGAGGCGGCGCTCGACGACGCCAACCTCGGCCGCCTGCTCGAGCTCTACGAAGAGCTGCGTGCCAACTCGCAGCTCGTCGTCATCACGCACCAGAAGCGCACGATGGAGGTCGCCGACGCGCTCTACGGCGTCTCGATGCGCGGCGACGGGGTGTCGGCGGTCATCAGCCAGCGCCTGCGCGACGAGGAGTCGGCGTGATGGGGACAGAGGCCGGCGGTCCGCGGCTGCGCTCGGAGTTCGTCGCCCTGCGCACCATCACCACGCGGTGGGACGACGAGGACGTCTACGGGCACGTCAACAACGTCGTCTACTACTCGTACTTCGACACCGCGGTCAACGGGTTCCTCCTCGCCGCCACGGGCATCGACACCCGCCGGCTCGACGCCGTGGGCCTGGTGGCCGAGACGCAGTGCGAGTTCCTGCGCGAGCTGCGCTTCCCCGACGACGTCGAGGTGGGTCTGTCGGTCACCCGGCTCGGCACGTCGAGCATCGTCTACCGGCTCGCGATCTTCCAAGGAGACGGCGACGAACCCGCAGCGCTGGGGCGGTTCGTGCACGTCTACGTCGATGCGCAGACGCGCGCCGTGACACCCGTACCCGATGCCATCCGGACCGCCGTGACCCCGCTCGTGGTGGCGTGACGCGCAGCCTCGCGTAGGGTCCGATCATGACGGATCGCACCACGTACGTGCTGGTCGACGGCGAGAACATCGACGCGACCCTCGGCCAGTCGATCCTCGGGCGGCGTCCGCAGCCACACGAGCGTCCCCGCTGGGACCGGCTGCTGCAGTTCGCCGAGGACCACTGGGACCAGCAGACCAAGGGGCTGTTCTTCCTCGCCGCCAACGGCGAGCTGCCGATGCCGTTCGTGCAGGCGCTGACGTCGATGGGGTTCCGCCCCGTGCCGCTGTCGGGACGCGCCGACGAGAAGGTCGTCGACATCGCCATCCAGCGCACGCTCGACGAGCTCGCGCGGCGTGAGGCCGACGTCATGCTCGCGAGCAACGACGGCGACTTCATCGAGCAGCTGTCGCCGCTGGTGGGCGACGGTCGGCGCACGGCCCTGCTGGCCTTCCACGAGTTCCGCAGCTCGGGCTACGTCCCGCTGTTCGACCGGGGCCTGGAGTTCCACGACCTCGAGTACGACGTGCGGGCGTTCAACGACAAGCTGCCGCGCATCCGGGTCATCCCCATCGCCGAGTTCGATCCCAACGAGTTCCTCTAGACCACATCGCTGACGCGTGGGTTCCGCCCCGCTGACGCGCGGGTTCCGCCCCGCTGACGCGCGGGTTCTGTCCCGCTGACGCGCGGGTTCCTGCGGGCGCAACCCGCGCGTCACCGTTGGGGGGTCAGGTGCGCAGGGTGTGCCAGGCGTGGAGCATCCACGGGACGGCCAGCAGCACCGTCGGGGCGATCAGCACGACCGCCGATATCGCGTAGGCCGCCACGGACGCCCACGGGTGGCGCGGGTCGGTCTGCTGCAGTCGTGACATGCGCACCGACGCGGCGCCGCCGACGCCCAGGGCTCCGGCCGGGGTCGGCGATCCGGCGAGCGCCACGAGCGCACCCGCGACGGGAGCCTCGCCGAACGAGCGCCGGGCGACGTCGTCGGCGAGCAGCTCGACCATGATCTGGCTTTGCACCAACGGGGCGTCGGTGCGCAGGAACCGCGGGAACGCCCGGTGCAGCACCGTGAACGCCTCGAGGACGAGGTCGTGGCGGCGTCGCACGTGCGCGCGCTCGTGCTCGAGCACCGCGGCGTACTCGTCGGCGCTGAGCCGGGCGATCGTGCCCTGCGAGACCACGATGCGGGGCGACGCGATGCCGGGCACGCAGTAGGCGATGGGTGTCTGCTCCTGCAGGATGCGCAGCGCAGGCGCCATGCCGTCGGCCTCGCCGAGCAGGTCGACGAGGGCGCGCTGCCGGCGCCGGCGCGCCTGCGTCTCGCGGTAGACGGTCCACGCGGCCCACCAGAAGCGCGCCCAGACCAGCACGCCGATGGCCATGATCGTCAGGTGCAGCGCGACGCGCCACCACGTCAGCTCGTCGTGGGTCACGAGCCACAGGGCCGTCGACAGCGCGGCACCCGAGATGGCGAGCACGGCCGCCAGGGCGAACGACTGCCACAGCACGATGCCGGCGCGCGGGACCAGCATCGGCCACGCAGTGCGGGCCAGCAGCGCGGGCACGGGCAGTGCCAGGGCCAGCCCGATCAGGCCGAGCAGCAGCGGGGTCACGGCGATTCCCGGGCCACGATCTCGTCGAGGGCCGCGCGCAGGGCCTTGGCCTCGTCGGGGTCGACGGTGCGGGCGAAGTGCACGAGGGCCGCAGTGCGGTCGGTGCCGGCCTCGTCGAGCGCCGCGTGCAGCAGCTCGGACGTCGCAGCGTCGCGCGTGAGCGCGGGGGCGTAGTGGAAGGCCCGGCCGTCGCGCTCGCGGCGCACCATCTGCTTGGTGCCGAGCCGGTCGAGGACCGTCATCACCGTCGTGTAGGCGAGGTCGCGCTCGCCCAGGGCGTCGAGCACCTCCCGGACGGTCAGGGGGGCAGGGGCGTCCCACAGGACGTTCATGACGGAGCGTTCGAGCTCTCCGAGGCGAGGCATGTGACCCAATCTACTACGAGAGGTAGTAATTCGTCTTGCATGTGCACCCGCGGACTTACTACAGTCGGTAGTAGTTACTACGGTGCGTAGTAGACGAAGGAGATCACATGGACGTCCTCGACCTCGCTCGCTGGCAGTTCGGCATCACGACGGTCTACCACTTCTTCTTCGTCCCGCTGACGATCGGCCTGTCCGTCCTGGTCGCGTCGATGCAGACCGCGTGGTGGCGCACGGGCGACGAGCGCTGGCTGCGGCTCACCAAGTTCTTCGGCAAGCTGTTCCTGATCAACTTCGCGATGGGCATCGCGACCGGCATCGTGCAGGAGTTCCAGTTCGGGATGAACTGGAGCGACTACTCGCGCTTCGTCGGAGACATCTTCGGCGCCCCGCTCGCGATCGAGGGGCTGCTGGCGTTCTTCCTCGAGTCGACGTTCCTCGGCCTGTGGATCTTCGGCTGGGAGCGGCTGCGCCCCGGCCTGCACCTGGCCTGCATCTGGATCGCGGCTCTCGGCACGGTGTTCTCGGCCTACTTCATCCTGGCGGCCAACTCGTTCATGCAGAATCCCGTCGGCTACACGCTCAACCCCGAGAAGGGGCGCGCCGAGCTGACCGACTTCGGTGCCGTGCTGACCAACAAGGTGCTGATGGTGACCTTCCCGCACCAGATCTTCGGCTGCTTCATGGTGGCCGGGGCGTTCGTGGCAGGTGTCGCGCTGTGGCACATGATGAGGCACCCCGACCGCGACGCGGACGCCTTCCGCCCGGCCTTCCGCATGGGTGCCGTCGTGCTGCTCGTCGCCGGCCTCGGCACCATGATCTCGGGCGACTTCCAGGGCAAGGTCATGACCGAGGTGCAGCCCATGAAGATGGCCGCGGCCGAGGGACTCTACGAGGACGCCAAGCCGGCCCCGTTCTCGATCCTGACGGTCGGGACGCTCGACGGCTCGCAGGAGGTCTACAAGCTCGAGATCCCCAAGCTGCTGTCGTTCCTCGGCACGGGCAGCTTCGACGGCGAGGTGCGCGGCATCGACTCGCTGCAGCGCGAGTACCAGCAGAGGTACGGCCCCGGCGACTACGCCCCGAACATCCCCGTCACCTACTGGACCTTCCGGCTCATGATCACGACGGGAGGGCTGGCGATGGCGGCCGGGGCGGTGATGCTCTGGGCCACGCGCCGCGGTCGCACCCCCACCTCGAGGTGGCTGCTCCGCTCGGCGATCGTGCTGCCCCTGCTGCCGATGGCGGCCAACTCGTTCGGCTGGATCTTCACCGAGATGGGACGTCAGCCGTGGGTCGTGTTCGGCCTGATGCCGACCTCCGCGGGCGTCTCGCCGAGCACGTCGCTGGGCGAGGTCGCCCTGTCGCTCGGGACGTTCACGGCGCTGTACGGCGTGCTCGCCGTCATCGAGGTCAGGCTGCTGCTGCGCTACGTCAAGGCCGGCCTGCCCGAGCTCGAGCCGCCCGGCGACCCCGACGACGCCGACGCACCCCTCGCGTTCGCGTACTGAGCCGGCCGAGAGAACAGGACAGATCACATGGATCTCACGACCTTCTGGTTCATCGTCATCGCGGTGCTGTGGATCGGCTACCTCGTGCTCGAGGGGTTCGACTTCGGCGTCGGCATGCTGATGGCCCTGCTCGCGCGCGACGACAAGGAGCGGCGGGTGCTGCTCAACACGATCGGCCCGGTCTGGGACGGCAACGAGGTGTGGCTCATCGTGGCGGGCGGGGCGACCTTCGCGGCGTTCCCCGAGTGGTACGCGACGTTGTTCAGCGGCTTCTACGTGCCGCTGCTGCTGATCCTGGTGGCGCTGATCGTGCGCATCATCGGCATCGAGTTCCGCAGCAAGCGCCCAGAGTCGTGGTGGAGGCTGCGGTGCGACATCGTGATCGGCTTCGGGTCGGTCGTCCCGGCTCTGGTGTGGGGCGTCGCGCTGGCCAACATCGTGCGGGGCGTCCCGATCGACGCCGACCAGGAGTACGTCGGCGGGCTGCTCGACCTGTTCAACCCCTACGGCGTGCTCGGGGGACTGGTGACGCTCACGGTCTTCCTCGTCCACGGTGCCTTCTTCATCGGGCTCAAGACGACCGGGCCCATCCGCGAGCGAGCCATCGCGATGGGTCTGCGGGTCGGCGTCCTCGCCGCCTTCCTGACGACGGTCTTCGTCGGGTGGACGGCGCTGCGGGACGACACGATGCAGGTCTGGGCCGTCGGCGTCGGCGTGCTGGTCGCCTTCGTCCTGGGTCTCGCGGCGGCCACCGCGCGCCGGGACGGCTGGGCGTTCGCCGGCACGGCGGTCGCGATCGGCCTGCTCGTCGTGATGCTGTTCGCGGCGCTGTTCCCGGACGTCATGGTGTCGTCGCTCGACCCCGCGTGGTCGCTCACGACCGACAACGCCAGCTCGACTCCCTACACGTTGAAGATCATGTCGTGGGTCGCGGTCGTCTTCACGCCGATCGTCCTGATCTACCAGAGCTGGTCGTACTGGGTGTTCCGTCGCCGCATCGGCGTCCAGCACATCCCGGGCTGACGGCGATGGCACCCCTCGACCCCCGCCTCGTCCGCCGGTCGCGCGGCGTCCGCCGGCTGCTCGGCACCAGCGTGCTGCTGGGCGTCGGCACCGCGGCGACGGTCGTGGCCGTCGCGCACCTCGTCGCCGACGTCGTGGCCCGCCGGTTCGACGCCGACGCGATCGGGCTCCTGCCGGTGGCGGTGCTGGCGGGCCTGGGCCTGCGCGCCGCGATCGCGTGGGCCCACACGGCGGTCGCGGCCCGCGCGGCCGCGTCGGTCAAGGCCGAGCTGCGCCACGAGCTCGTCGACGACCTGATGGACCCGCGCCGCCTCGGCCCGCGGCCCAGCAGCGCCGGTGTCGTGACGCTGCTCGGCCCGGGGCTCGACGCGTTCGACGGCTACGTCGGCCGGTTCCTGCCGCAGATCGTCCTGTCGGCCCTCGTCCCGCCAGCGATCGTCGTCGCGATCGGCCTGGCCGACCCGTTGTCGGCCGTCATCGTCGGCGTCACGCTGCCGCTGACGGTCGTCTTTCTAGTGCTGGTAGGGCTCGTCACCAAGGACCGCATCGACCGGCGCTGGCAGGCGCTCGAGCGGGTCGGGCGTCACTTCGCCGAGGTGCTCGACGGGCTCGTGGTGCTCAAGGTGCTCGGGCGCCGGCAGGAGGAGGGCCTGCGCCAGATCGGCGACCGGCACCGCCGCGAGTCCGGCCGGGCCCTGCGCCTGGCGTTCCTGTCGTCGTTCGTGCTCGACCTGTTCTCGACGCTCGCGGTCGCGCTGGTCGCGGTCAGCGTCGGCCTTCGGGTCGTGGAGGGCCATCTCGACCTGGCGCCCGCGCTGTTCGTGCTGCTGCTGGCACCCGAGGCGTTCGCTCCGGTCAAGCGGCTCGGCTCGCTGTTCCACGACAGCACCGAGGGGGCGGAGGCGACGGCGGCGGTGCTCGCGCTGCTCGAGCACGACCGGCACGTCGGCACGCTCGCCGCGCCCGACCTCACGACGTCCGAGCTCGTGCTCGACGGCGTCGTGGTGCGGCACGACGGGCGCAGCGCGCCGAGCCTCGCGCTGTCGCACCACCGCGTGCGTCCGGGCGAGTTCGTGGCGGTCACGGGCGAGTCGGGCAGCGGCAAGTCGACCATGCTCTCGCTGCTGATGGCCTTCGAGCGCCCCTCGGCGGGGTACGTCCTGGTCGGCGACGTCGACCTCGCCGCGATCGACCCGGTGGCCTGGCGCGACCAGGTCGCATGGGTGCCGCAGGTGCCGGGTCTCGTGGGCGGGACGATCGAGCAGAACGTCCGCCTGGGCGACGCCGACTCGTCGGTCGGCGACGTGCTGGCGGCGCTGCGTGACGCAGGGGCCGGCGACCTGGCGCTCGACCGGACGATCGACGAGTCGGGCGACGACGTGTCGGCGGGGGAGCGGCGACGCATCGCGATCGCCCGGGCGCTGCTGCGCATCCGCCGTGGCAGGGCGCGCCTGCTGCTGCTCGACGAGCCGACCGCGGGCCTGGACGCCGGCCGCGAGGCCACCGTGCTGTCGACCCTGAGGACGCTGCCGGTCACCGTCGTCGTCGTGGCACACCGGCCCGAGACGATCGCCGCCGCCGACCGCGAGCTGCGCCTGGCACGACGGCTGGTGACGGCATGAGACGCCTGGCGTGGGGACGCACCTTCGGGGTGCTGTCGCAGCTGGCCGCCGTCGCGCTGCTCCTGGTGTCGGCGTGGCTGATCGTGCGCGCCGCCGAGCAGCCGCCCGTGCTCTACCTGATGGTCGCGATCGTGGCCGTGCGCTTCTTCGGCCTGAGTCGCGCCGCGCTGCGGTACGTCGAGCGACTGCTCACCCACGACGTGGCGCTGGCACGCGTCACCGACGCGCGCATCGCGGCGTACCGCGAGCTCGATCGCGTGGCGCCGTCCGGCCTCGCCGGTCGCCGCGGTGACCTCGTCAGCCGGGTCGTCTCGGACATCGACGCCGTGCAGGACCGCATGCTGAGGCTGCGCAGCCCGTGGATCACGGCCCTGGTGACGTCGGTCGCGACCGTCGGGCTCGTCGCCGTGATCGACCCGGCCTCCGGCGCGGTCGTCGGCGCGACCACGGTGCTGGTGCTCGCGCTGGTGCGCCGCATCGTGCCCTGGGCCGTGCGGCAGTCGGGCGACCGGTCGTCCGGATGGCGCGGCGACCTCGCCGCCGACGTCAGCCACGGCCTCGTCGCGGCTCCCGACCTCGTGGCCTACGGCGCGACGGGGCTGATCCGCGACTCGGCCCACCGCAGCATCGACCTGCTCGCGTCGGCCCAGCGCCGCACCGCGCGACTGGCCGGCTCGGGCGAGGCGATCGTGCTGCTCGGTACGGGCGTCGCGGTGGCCACGGTCGCCGCGATGTCGGGAGGGCTCGCGCCCGTCCTCGTCGGTGTCGTCGTGCTGGCACCCATCGCCCTGGTCGAACCCTTGACGGCGGTCGCGGACGCCGAGGCGCTGCGCCCGGCCATCGAGGACGCGGAGCGTCGCCTCGCCGAGCTGGCCGAGGCGCCCGACGCGATCGACGAGCCGGCGGCTCCCGCCGTCCTGCCGAGCTCGTTCGAGCTGGTCGCCGGCGGTCTCGCGATCGGCTGGGGCGCGCCCCTCGTCCGCGACATCGAGCTGACCGTGCCCGAGGGCGGCGTCGTCGCGATCACCGGACCGAGCGGCGGCGGCAAGAGCACCCTGGCCCTGACGCTCGCGCGCCTGGTCGAGCCGCTCGGCGGGGACCTGCGGCTCGGCGGGGTGGACGTCAGCGGGCTCGCGGCGTCCGACGTGCGGTCGGTGGTCGGCTACCTGGGCCAGGACGAGATGGTGTTCGACACGACGATCCGCGAGAACCTCCTTCTTGCCGCCCCGTCCGCCGAGGACGCCGACCTGCTCGTGGCGCTGGAGCGGGCCGGGCTGGCCGACTTCGTCCGGGCGCTGCCCGACGGTCTCGACACGTCGGTGGGGGAGCGCGGCGGGCGGCTGTCGGGTGGGGAGAGACAGCGGCTGTGCCTCGCACGCCTCGTGCTGTCGGGGCACCGCGTGCTGGTGCTCGACGAGCCCACCGAGCACTTGGACGAGGCCGCCGCCGATGCCCTTCTCGACGACGTCCTGGCCCTCGCGCCGGAGCGGAGCCTCGTGGTCGTGACGCACTCGCCGCGCGTGCTGGAGCGTGTGGCCGACGTCCTGCGCATCGGCGAGACGGGTCGCGCGGTGCCTGCCGTCATGGCGTCGAGCACGGGCTCGGCTGGCTAGACTCTGGCCACTCACGGCGGGTCGCGCCGCGATCGCAGGGAGCACCCATGTCCGGCACCGAGCTGAGGCTGTGGCCGGGGTTGCTGCCGCTGGCCGAGGCGGTGTGGGCCCGGGAGTCTGTGCTCGTCGCCGCCGACGGGGTGGTGGCCGTCCGCCGGGGCCGCCGGGTCGAGCGGCACGACGTCCGGGGCTACCTGATGCGTCCGGCCGCCCCGGTGCGCGCCCTCGACGTCGGGTTCGTGTTCGTGTTCGAGGGGCGAGCTGGTCGCCTCAGCACGTCGGCCCCGCCGCCGCGACGCGTGATCCTCGCACCGACCGCCTAGGATCGTGCGGTGACCACGACAGCCCTCATCATCGTCATCGCCGCCGCCGTCGTCCTGCTGGGCGGAGGAGCCGCGCTCGTCCTGACCCGCAGCCGCCGCCAGCTTCCGCCGGCGCCGCAGACGCGCCAGATCGACCGCGCGGACGAGGCCGGCGAGCCGACCCTCATCTCGCCCGACCCCGAGGTGCCGGCCGAGCCCGGGCCGGCCGTCGACGAGCCGTCCGCGGTCGGCACCCTCGAGCGTCCCGAGGCGCCTCAGGGCCGGCTGGTCCGCCTGCGCGCCCGCTTGGCCAAGTCGCAGGGCTCGCTGGGTCGGGGCCTGCTGTCGGTGCTCGGACGCTCGACGCTCGACGACGCGGCGTGGGAGGAGATCGAGGACACCCTGCTGGCCGCCGACATGGGCGTGACGGCCACCGACGAGCTGGTCTCCAACCTGCGCACCACGCTGCGCGTCGAGGGCATCACCGATCCCGACCAGGCCAAGGCGGCGCTGCGGGCCGAGCTGGTGCGCCTCGTCGACCCGACCCTCGACCGCACGCTGACGTCGACCGGCACCGACGGCAAGCCCGGCGTGGTGCTCGTCGTCGGTGTCAACGGCACGGGCAAGACCACGACCGTCGGACGTCTGGCGCGCGTGCTGGTCGCCGACGACAAGACCGTCGTGCTGGGCGCGGCCGACACCTTCCGCGCCGCCGCCGCCGACCAGCTGCAGACGTGGGGCGAGCGCGTGGGCGTGCCGACCGTCCGCGGTCCCGAGGGCGGCGACCCCGCCAGCGTCGGCTTCGAGTCGGTGCAGCGCGGCATCGCCGACGGCGTCGACGTCGTGCTGGTCGACACCGCCGGCCGCCTGCACACCAAGTCGGGCCTGATGGACGAGCTCGGCAAGGTGAAGCGGGTCATCGAGAAGCAGGCACCCGTCACCGAGGTGCTGCTGGTCATCGACGCGACGACAGGCCAGAACGGCCTCACCCAGGCGCGCGTGTTCGGCGAGGTCGTCGACGTCACGGGCATCGTCCTGACCAAGCTCGACGGCACGGCCAAGGGCGGCATCGTCATCGCCGTCCAGCGCGAGCTCGGCGTCCCCGTCAAGTACGTGGGTCTCGGCGAGGGTGCCGACGACCTCGCGCCGTTCGACGCCGACGAGTTCGTCGACGCCCTGCTGTCCTGAGCGCGCCCTCAGGCGCGCGGCCTGGGCGCTGCCGCGCGCCTCGAAACATGCTGTTAACACGCTGCGCCATTTCGTGACATGGACGCAACGCACACCATCGCCTCCTGAAATCCTCCGACCTCAGGCTGGGACGCAGCGGGCGGGACCTCGCCCGCGTCCACCACTTCGGAGGTTTCATGGATACCGGCGACACCGCGTGGATCCTGGCCAGCTCGGCCCTCGTCCTGCTCATGACGCCAGGACTGGCGTTCTTCTACGGCGGCATGGTCCGCTCCAAGACCGTCCTCAACATGATGATGATGAGCTTCTCGGCGCTCGCGATCGTCCCCGTGCTGTGGGTGCTGTACGGCTACTCGTTCGCCTTCAGCCCCGGCGGCAACCAGTTCCTCGGAGGCTTCAAGCGCCTCGGGCTGCAGAACATCTCGGTCGACACCGCCTACGGCACGATCCCCGAGTACGTCTTCGTGGGCTTCCAGCTGATGTTCGCGATCATCACGCTCGCGCTCATCAGCGGTGCCATCGCCGATCGCGCCAAGTTCTCGGCGTGGATCGTCTTCTCGGTCGTCTGGATCACGGTGGTCTACTTCCCGGTCGCGCACTGGGTCTTCGACTTCGGTGACAACGGCGGCTGGATCGCCACCAAGCTCAAGGCCGTCGACTTCGCCGGCGGGACCGCGGTCCACATCAACGCGGGCGCGGCGGGCCTGGCGTTGGCCCTGGTGCTCGGCAAGCGCGTCGGCTGGCGGCGTGACCCGATGCGTCCGCACAACCTGCCGTTCGTGCTGCTGGGTGCCGGCCTGCTGTGGTTCGGCTGGTTCGGCTTCAACGCCGGCTCGGCCGTCGGCGCCAACGGCCTGGCAGGCCTGGCGTTCGTCAACACCGCCGTCGCGACGGCAGCGGCGATCATCGGCTGGCTCGCGGTCGAGTTCTTCCGCGACAAGAAGGGCACGAGCCTCGGTGCCGCGTCGGGTGCCGTCGCAGGCCTCGTCGCGATCACGCCGGCCGCTGGCGCGCTGTCGCCGTTCGGCTCGATCCTGCTCGGCCTGGTCGCGGGCGTGCTGTGTGCCCTGGCCGTCGGCCTCAAGTACAAGCTCGGTTACGACGACTCGCTCGACGTGGTGGGCGTCCACCTCGTGGGCGGTCTCGTCGGCACCCTGCTGATCGGCCTGCTCGCCGTCGGCGACGGTCTGTTCTACGGTGGCAGCCTCGACCTGCTGGGCAAGCAGTTCGTCGCAGCGTTCGTCGTGCTGGCCTACTCGTTCGTCCTGACGTACGTCATCGGTAAGTTGATCGACGTGACGATCGGCTTCCGGGTGTCCGAGGAGGACGAGGTGACCGGCATCGACCAGGTCGAGCACCTCGAGACGGCGTACGACTACGCCGGGAGCAGCAGCGGCGGATCCAACCTCTTGAAGGAGCTCTGAGCATGAAGCTGGTAACCGCGGTCATCAAGCCGCACAAGTGGGAAGAAGTCCGCGAGGCACTCGCCGCGGCGGGCGTGGCCGGCATGACGGTCACCGAGGCCAGCGGCTACGGCCAGCAGAAGGGGCACACCGAGGTCTACCGCGGCGCCGAGTACGACGTGTCGCTGGTGCCCAAGATCCGTCTCGAGGTCGTCGTCGACGACGCCGACGTCGAGAGCGTGGTCGCCACGATCACGTCGGCGGCGCAGACCGGCAAGATCGGTGACGGCAAGGTCTGGGTCATCCCCGTCGACTCGGTCGTGCGCGTGCGCACGGGTGAGACCGACGAGGCCGCGCTCTAGCCTCACCTACCCCTGGGCGGTGCGTCAGCGTCCACTTCGGTCATCGGAGTGGACGCCGGCGCACCGCCCTCGTCGTCGGTGCCCCCACTAGCCTGAGGGCGTGACCGACCACCCAGAGCTCGCCCGCCGTCGCGCCGACCGGGCCCTCGAGGCCGACCGGCGGCTGCGCCAGCTCTTCGCGGACGCGACGCCGGCCCAGGGCGGAGACCCCCGCGAGGGATCGGGTCTGGCCCTCGTGGCGGTCGGCGGCTACGGACGCTCCGAGCTCTCGCCGTTCAGCGACCTCGACGTCGTCCTGCTGCACGATCCCGCGGTCGACGAGGCCGTCGTGCGCGAGGTGGCCGAGGCGGTCTGGTACCCGCTCTGGAACGACGGCGTCGCCCTCGACCACTCGGTGCGCGATACGATCCAGATGCGCGAGGCCGCCGCGACCGACCACCGGGCGGCCATGGGGATGCTCGACGCCCGGCCGGTCGCCGGCGACGCGGGGCTCGTCATGACGCTGCGCTCGCAGGTGCTGGCCGACTGGCGGCGCGACGCCCGCACCAGGGTCGAGGAGGTCCGCTCGGCCCGCCTGGCACGCATCGAGCGGGCGGGCTGGCTGGCCCACGCCGCCGTCCCCGACCTCAAGGAGTCGGGCGGTGGGCTGCGCGACAGCGTCATGCTGCGGGCGCTGGTCGCGACGTGGCTGATCGACGTCCCCCACGGCGAGTCCGAGATGCTGCGGGCCGAGCTGCTCGACATCCGCGACGCGCTGCACGAGACCGTCGGACGTCGGATGGAGCGTCTCGACGCCGACGTCATCCCCGACGTCGCGCGGATGCTCGGCATGGCGCCCGTCGAGCTCGACCTGCACGCGCGCCACGTCGGCCGGCGCATCGCCCACCTGGCCTCGCTGGCCTGGCGCAAGGTCGACGACGCCCTCGAGCCCATCACCCGCAAGCGCGCCTTCACGTCCAGGGGCCCGCTCGTGGTCGCCCTCGACGACGGGGTCGGCGTGCTCGACCGCGAGGTCATCGTCACCAAGGACGCCGACCCGTCCACCGATCCCGAGCTCGCCCTGCGTGCCGCGGCCGCCGCCGCTCGTCAGGGCCTGCCGATCAGCCCGGGGTCGGCTCGCCGGCTCGCCACGACGATGGGCGACCTGCCCGCACCGTGGTCGCCGTCGTCGACCCGGCACCTCGTCGACCTGCTGACGGCCGGCCCCGGCCTGCTGCCGGTCTGGGACGAGCTCGACTTCGCCGGGGTGATCGACCGGGTGCTGCCGGAGTGGGAGGACATCCGGCTGCGCGGGTCGTCGTCGCCGGTGCACCGCTTCACGGTCGACCGGCACAGCCTCGAGACCTGCGTCAACGCGGCCGGGCTCAAGCGAGACGTCGCGCGGCCCGACCTGCTCGCGGTCGCCGCGCTGCTGCACGACATCGGCAAGGGGCGCGAGGGCGACCACTCCGAGGTCGGACAGCCGATGGCCGTCGACATCGCGACGCGGTGGGGGTTCTCCGCCGGCGACGCCGCGACGATCGGCCGGCTGGTCCGCTGGCACCTGCTGCTGCCGACGATCGCCACGCGCCGCGACATCGAGGACCCGTCGACGGCGGCCAACGTGGCCGAGATCGTCGAGACCGAGGACTTCCTCGACCTGCTGAGCGCGCTGACGGCCTCGGACGCCCGGGCGACCAGCCCGACGGCCTGGTCGGGCTGGCGGCAGGGGCTCGTCGAGGGTCTGATCGGCAAGGTGCGGCGCGTGCTCGACGAGTCGGTCGCGACGCCCGATGCCACCACGTACGAGGGCTGGCCCGCGCACGTGCCGATCCCCGACCACGGCACCACCGGACCGTCCGACTTCACGCTCACGGTCGAGTCGCACCGCGGCGGCTCGCTGCTCACGATCGTGACGGCCAACCGGGCCGGTGTCATGGCCGACCTGGCCGGCGGGCTGGCGCTGGCCGGCATGACCGTCCGCTCGGCGCGCACCGTGACCCTCGACGACGCGGCGGTGACGCTGTGGGAGGTGTCGCGCGCCGACGTCGACCCGGCGCGGCTGACCGAGCGCCTGCGACCCGCGATGGCCGGCGAGCTCGACCTGGCCGGACGCCTCGAGCTGTCGTCGATCGCGGACGCTCCCGACGCCCGTGTCCGTCTGCTCGGTCGCGTCACCGAGACGGCGACCGCGATCGAGGTGCGGGCCCTCGACCGTCGCGGGCTCGTCTGGACCGTCTGCGACCAGATCGCGTCGTCGGGGCTCTCGATCCGCTCGGCGCACATGTCGACCTACGGCGACGAGGTGCGCGACGTCTTCTACGTCGTCGACGGTGACGGGCACCGCCTCGACGACGTCACCGCCGAGGCCCTGCGGTCCGCCGTCGCCACCGCGCTCGCCTGACCCGGCCCGCCCCATGCGCGAGGATGACCTGGGGTCCTCGGTTAGAGTTGACCAGATCTCGTTTCTTCCACCTGAGGACGTCGCAGCCCCATGTTCGACACCCTGCAAGACCGCCTGCAGTCAGCGTTCAAGAACCTGCGCGGCAAGGGTCGACTCTCCGAGGCCGACATCGATGCCGTCGCGCGCGAGATCCGGGTCGCCCTGCTCGACGCCGACGTCGCCGTGTCGGTCGTCCGCGACTTCATCGCGCGGATCAAGGAGCGGGCCCTCGGCGCCGAGGTCAGCCAGTCGCTCAACCCCGCCCAGCAGGTCATCAAGATCGTCAACGACGAGCTGATCCAGATCCTGGGCGGCGAGACCCGCCGCATCCGCTACGCCAAGAACGGCCCGACCGTCATCATGCTGGCCGGCCTCCAAGGTGCCGGCAAGACGACGCTCGCGGGCAAGCTCGGCCTCTGGCTCAAGGAGCAGGGCAAGTCGCCCATGCTCGTTGCGGCCGACCTCCAGCGTCCCAACGCCGTCACGCAGCTGCAGGTCGTGGGCGAGCAGGCCGGTGTCACGGTCTACGCGCCCCAGCCGGGCAACGGCGTCGGCGACCCCGTCCAGGTCGCGACCGCCGGTCTCGCCGAGGCGCGCCGCACCCTGCACGACGTCGTGGTGGTCGACACCGCCGGTCGCCTCGGCATCGACGCCGAGCTGATGCAGCAGGCCGCCGACATCCGTGCCGCTGTCGATCCCGACGAGGTCCTGTTCGTCATCGACGCGATGATCGGCCAGGACGCCGTCGTCACCGCCGAGGCCTTCCTCGAGGGCGTCGACTTCACGGGCGTCGTGCTCACCAAGCTCGACGGTGACGCCCGCGGTGGCGCCGCGCTGTCGGTGCGGTCGATCACCGGACGCCCGATCATGTTCGCGTCGACCGGCGAGAAGCTGACCGACTTCGACGCGTTCCACCCCGATCGCATGGCCGGCCGCATCCTCGACATGGGCGACATGCTCACCCTGATCGAGCAGGCCGAGAAGGCGTTCGACGCCGAGCAGGCCGCGAAGGACGCCGAGAAGCTCATGGGTGGCTCGTTCACCCTCGACGACTTCCTCAAGCAGATGGAGGCCATCTCCAAGATGGGCTCGATGTCCAAGATCATGGGCCTGATCCCCGGCATGGGGCAGTACAAGGAGCAGATCGAGAACTTCGACGACCGCGAAGTCGACAAGATCAAGGCCATCATCTTGTCGATGACGCCCGCCGAGCGCGACAACCCCAAGATCATCGACGGCTCGCGGCGCGCCCGCATCAGCAAGGGGTCGGGCACCCAGGTCAAGGACGTCAACGGGCTGGTCGACCGGTTCTTCGACGCCCGCAAGATGATGCAGCAGATGGCCAAGGGCGGCGGCATGCCGGGCATGCCCGGCATGCCGGGTCTTCCCGGAGCCGGCAAGCGTGCCGGGGCCAAGCAGAAGCCCCAGCAGAAGAAGAAGGGCAAGCGCGTGTCGGGCAACCCCGCCAAGCGCGCCGCGGCGGCTTCCGGCACGGCTCCGAAGGACGAGGGCGCCAACGCCTTCGGCTTCCCGGCCCAGGGCGATCAGCCGTTCGAGCTGCCCAAGGAGCTCAAGGACCTCATGTAGGCGGCCGCCTCGCCAGGTGGCGGAGCCGCAGCCACGTCGCGGCGACCCCGGTCAGGCAGATGGCGGCCGACGCCGCGTCCTGGGCCAGCTCGCGCCCGGCACTGATCGTGTCGTCGTACGGGTCGACCAGGAACGGCATGACCATGCCGACCATCACCGTTCCCATCACGAGGGCCGTGACGTGGTCGTCGGTCCACCGCGGGCTCGTCGACCACCGTCCCACCACGCAGACGACTCCTGCCGCCACGACGACACCGACCGCGAACGCGGCGGCTGTCTCGCCCGGCAGGTACAGCAGGTAGGCGACGAAGCCGATGACCAGGACGACCGCGGGCCTCGGCACCCGGACGTCCGTGACGTCGCGGCGGCGCCACAGCAGCGCGGCCGTCACGAGCAGAGCGGCCAGGGCGACCGCCGTCAGCGTCTGGGCCGGTGCTGCCTGGAAGCCGTGCCCCTCGTCCTCCTTGACGCCGAGGTGGTTCACGACGCTGGCGAGCACGTAGACCACGGCGACCACCCACGGTCCGCGCCGTCCGAGCCACGGCCTGCGCCGCGCCGGCTCCCGCGTCCACGCCTCGGCGAGGGCGATCGGCGTGGCCATGCTCGCGACGACGTGGCCGCTGACGAACGCAAGCATCCAGTAGAGGCTGACGTCGACGCCCCCGACGTGCACCGGGTGCTGGAAGTCGTAGCGTCCGTAGGCCGGGTTGAACAGCGACTGGTCGACGACCCCGGCCTGCAGGACGCCGAAGCCCGCGGCCAGCAGCAGCATCGACGGCCATCCGCGACCGGTGCGGCGGACGACCTCGCGGATCAGCAGCGCCGCGCTGCCGTACAGCGGGGCGAGGAACAGCAGCACCAGCGGCAGCTGGGTGACCGGGATGCCGCCCCACGCCATCTCGGCGAACCACGGCGCGGCCAGGAAGACCCCCGCTGCGGGGACGAGCGAGCGGCGTGACGGCGTCATGCGTCCACGGTAGGAACGGCGAGCGCCGGCGCCATCGTCCGTCGGTCGGCGATCGGTGGCCGAAAGTCGTACCCGTGGGTCGCGCCCTCGATCGTCCAGACATAGTGTCAGGGCATGGACGCATCCCCCCTGGTCGTGGTCATGGGCATCTCCGGTGTCGGCAAGTCGGCCGTGGGCCACGAGCTCGCCGAGCGCTTCGGTGTCGAGTACGTCGACGGTGACGACTTCCACTCCGAGGCCAACATCGCCAAGATGTCGGCCGGCACGCCTCTGACGGACGACGACCGGTGGCCGTGGCTGGAGGACATCGGCCGGTGGCTGGCCCAGCACGGCGCCGACGGGGGAGTGATCAGCTGCTCGGCCCTGCGCCGCGTCTACCGCGACGTCCTCACCGATGCCGCCCCGCGCACGCTCTTCCTGCACCTGACCGGCGACCACGACCTCATCCGCTCCCGCATGGAGGGTCGCGACCACTTCATGCCGCTGTCGCTGCTCGAGTCGCAGGAGAAGACGCTCGAGCCGCTGCAGGACGACGAGCGCGGCTGGGCCTTCGACATCACTCCGTCGCCGGCCGAGATCGTCGACGCCTTCGTCGCGAGGGCCGGGCTGGAAGGAGCAACCTCATGATGCTCGCAACGCTGGCGACCGCCGACGCCCCGGAGCCCATCAAGGCCGTCGCCGGCACGGGTCAGCTCATCACCGCGGCCCTCGTGGGCATCGCGGTGCTGGTCGTGGCCATCACGTTCTTCAAGCTGCACCCCTTCCTGGCCCTGATCCTCGGATCGCTCACGGTGGGCGCGATCGCGGGCCGCGGGATGCTCGCCGTCGTCGACAGCTTCAGCAACGGCGTCGGTGACACCGTCTCGGGCGTCGGCGTGCTGATCGCGCTGGGTGCGATGTTCGGCAAGCTGCTGGCCGACTCCGGCGGCGCCGACCAGATCGTCGACACCATCGTCGGACGATCGAGCGCACGCATGCTGCCGTGGTCGATGGCCGCGATCGGCGCACTGATCGGCCTGCCCATGTTCTTCGAGATCGGTCTCGTCCTGCTGATGCCGGTGATCTTCCTGGTGGCCAAGCGTGCCGAGCGGTCGGTCATCTCGCTCGGGATCCCGGCCCTCGCCGGGCTGTCGGCGATGCACGGCTTCGTGCCGCCGCACCCCGGACCGCTCGCGGCGATCGGGGCCGTCGACGCGGACCTCGGCCTGACGCTCGGCCTCGGCATCCTCGTGGCGATCCCGACGATCGTGGTGGCCGGTCCGTTGTTCGCCCGATTCGCCGACAAGTGGGTCCCGGTGCCTGCCGGCGATCTGTACGACGCCTCCACCGAGAAGCGTGAACGCCGCCCCAGCTTCGCCATGACGCTCGCGACCGTCCTCCTGCCGGTCGTGCTCATGATGGGCAAGGCCTTCAGCGACATCGCGCTCGACGAGGGCACGACCGCGCGCAACGTGCTGGACTTCATCGGCGAGCCGTTCGTCGCCCTGCTGATCGCGGTCGTCGTCGCGATCTTCACGTTCGGGCTGGCGACCGGGATGTCCAAGGACGACGTGTCCGACGTCCTCAGCAGCTCGCTGCCGCCCATCGCAGGCATCATCCTGATCGTGGGCGCAGGCGGCGGGTTCAAGCAGACGCTCGTCGACACCGGCATCGCCGAGGTCGTGGCCGACTTCGTGCGCGACAGCGGTATCTCGGTCCTGCTGATCGCCTGGCTCGTCGCCGTCGTCATCCGCGTCGCCACCGGGTCCGCCACGGTGGCGACGGTCACCGCCGCCGGCATCATGGCCCCCATCGCGACAGACCTGCCCAACGGCGAGCTGTCGCTGCTGGTGCTGGCCGTCGGCGCCGGCTCCGTCTTCTTCTCCCACGTCAACGATGCGGGCTTCTGGCTGGTCAAGGAGTACTTCGGCCTGTCGGTCGGCCAGACGATCAAGAGCTGGTCGATCATGGAGACGGTCCTGTCGGTCACGGGCCTGGTCGTGGTGCTGGGCCTGAACGTCGTCGTCTGACCGATCACTACGCCGAGAGCGAACCATGACATTCGTCGTGCAGGTCGGTCGGTGCTCGGGGATAGCCTGACACCATGCTGATCCCGCTCCTGCGGACGTACCTCGCCCCGTACAAGCGGCCCATCGCGATCGTCCTGTTCTTCCAGCTCGTCCAGACCCTGGCGAACCTCTACCTCCCGGGCCTCAACGCCGACATCATCGACCGGGGCGTCGTCCTGGGCGACACCGGCTTCATCGTCCGCACGGGCCTGGAGATGCTGGGCATCACGGTGCTCCAGGTCGTCTGCACGATCGTCGCGGTCTACTACGGCGCCCGCACCGCGATGGCCCTCGGCCGCGACCTGCGCGCCGGGGTCTTCGGCACGGTCGAGACGTTCGCGGCCCGCGAGATGACCGAGCTCGGCGCGCCGACGCTCATCACCCGGTCCACCAACGACGTCCAGCAGGTCCAGCTCATCGTGTTCATGGCGCTCACGCTGCTGGTGACGGCGCCGATCATGTGCTTCGGCGGCATCGCGATGGCCCTGCGCCAGGACGTCGAGCTGTCGGCGCTGCTGCTGCTGGTCATCCCGGCGCTGGTCGTCAGCATCGCGCTGGTCATCCGGCAGATGCGGCCGTTGTTCCGCCTCATGCAGGTCAAGATCGACACCATCAACGGCGTCATGCGTGAGCAGATCATGGGCATCCGCGTCATCCGCGCCTTCGTCAAGGAGGACTACGAGGCCGAGCGCTTCGGCGACGCGAACCGCGACAACATGGAGGTCGCGATCGCCGTCGGGCGGCTCATGGCGATGATGTTCCCGATCGTCATGCTGATCATGAACGTCTCGGTCGTGCTGGCCACATGGTTCGGCGGCTACCGCATCGGCAGCGGCGACCTCGAGGTCGGCACGCTGACGGCGTTCCAGAACTACCTCGTGCAGATCCTGATGTCGGTCATGATGGCCACCTTCATGCTGATGCTGTGGCCGCGCGCCGAGGTGTCGGCCGAGCGCATCACCGAGGTGCTCCGCACCGAGCCGAGCGTGCAGGCACCCGCCGACGCGCCCCACGTCACGCTGTCGCAGGGGCGCATCGACGTCCGCGGTGCGTCGTTCGCGTTCCCCGGCGCCGAGCACGACGTGCTGCACGAGGTCGACCTCGTCGCGCGTCCGGGCGAGACCACCGCGATCATCGGCTCGACCGGCAGCGGCAAGTCGACGCTGCTCGGCCTGGTCCCGCGGCTGTTCGACGTGACGGCGGGCTCGGTCGAGATCGACGGCCACGACGTGCGTTCGCTGCACCCAGAAGACGTCTGGGCCGCGATCGGGCTGGTGCCGCAGCGCCCGTTCCTGTTCTCGGGCACCATCGGCTCCAACCTGCGCTACGGCCGCCCCGACGCCACCGACGACGAGGTGTGGCAGGCGCTCGAGATCGCCCAGGCCCGGGACTTCGTCGAGCGGATGCCCGAGCGGCTCGACGCGCCGATCGCGCAAGGCGGGTCCAACGTGTCGGGCGGTCAGCGCCAGCGGCTCGCGATCGCGCGCGCGATCATCAAGCGTCCGCCGATCTACCTGTTCGACGACTCGTTCTCGGCGCTCGACTACGGCACCGACGCCGCGCTGCGAGCGGCACTGCGTCCCGTGACGGCCGAGTCGGCCGTCGTGATCGTCGCGCAGCGTGTCTCGACCATCCGGTCGGCCGACCGCATCGTGGTGCTCGACGAGGGGCGCGTCGTCGGCACCGGCACGCATGCCGAGCTGATGGACGGTTGCGAGGTCTACCGCGAGATCGTCCTGTCCCAGCTGACCCTCGAGGAGGCGAGCGCATGAGCGGGAGGGGACCGGCGCTGGCCGGGATGGGGATGGGCCCCCAGCGCGCCCGCGACTTCAAGGGCACGCTGCGGCGGCTGTCCGAGCGTCTGCTGCGCGAGCGCATGCTGGTCTGGGGCCTCGTGCTGTTCGGCGTGCTGGCCACGTCGTTGTCGGTCGTCGGGCCCAAGGTGCTGGGTCACGCCACCGACATCGTCTTCACGGGCTACCTGTCCGACCAGTTCCCCGACGGCGCCACCAAGGCCGAGGTCGTCGCCAAGCTGCGGGCGGAGGGCAACGACCAGCTGGCCTCGCTGGTCGGCTCGGTCGACCTGCAGCCCGGGTCGGGCATCGACTTCACGAGCCTGTCGTGGGTGCTCGGGGGAGTGCTCGTGCTCTACGTGCTCGCCTCGTTGCTGCAGTGGTTCCAGGGCCGCATCACGACCGTCGTCGTCCAGCACACCGTGGCCGACCTCCGCAACGACGTCGAGGCTAAGCTCAACCGCATGCCGCTGTCGTACTTCGACCGCACCGAGCGCGGCGAGGTGCTGTCGCGCACGACCAACGACATCGACAACATCGCCCAGTCGTTCCAGCAGACCATGAGCCAGCTCCTCACGTCCGTGCTGATGGTCGTGGGGACACTGGCCATGATGATCGTGATCTCGCCGCTGCTGGCGCTCGTCGCCGTCGTGACGATCCCGCTGGCCTTCGTCATCACGAAGGCCGTCACCAAGCGGTCGCAGCCCCAGTTCGTCCAGCAGTGGACCAGCACCGGGCGTCTCAACGGGCACATCGAGGAGGTCTTCACGGGCCACGACGTCGTCAAGGTGTTCGGCCGCCAGAAGGAGGCACGCGAGGAGTTCGACCAGCGCAACGACGCCGTGTTCGCCGCCTCGTTCAAGGCGCAGTTCATCTCCGGGGTCGTGCAGCCGGTCATGATGTTCGTCGCCAACATCAACTACGTGCTGGTCGCGGTCATCGGCGGGCTGCGGGTCGCGTCGGGCTCGCTCAGCATCGGCGACGTGCAGGCCTTCATCCAGTACTCGCGCCAGTTCACGCAGCCGCTGACGCAGGTCGCCGCGATGATCCAGGTGCTGCAGTCGGGCGTCGCCTCGGCCGAGCGGGTCTTCGCCCTGCTCGACGAGGACGAGGAGCGTGCCGGCGAGGTCGATGCGCCCTTCCCCGACCCGGTGCGCGGGCGCGTCGTCTTCGAGGACGTCTCGTTCTCGTACCAGCCCGACGAGCCGCTGATCGAGCACCTCGACCTGGTCGCCGAGCCGGGCCAGACCGTGGCCATCGTCGGCCCGACGGGTGCGGGCAAGACCACCTTGACCAACCTGGTGCTGCGCTTCTACGAGCTCGACGCCGGACGCATCACGCTCGACGGCGTCGACATCGGCCGGATGGACCGTGGCCCGCTGCGCCGGAACTTCGGCGTGGTGCTGCAGGACACCTGGCTGTTCAACGGCACGATCCGCGAGAACATCGCCTACGGTGCCGACAACGCCACCGAGGAGCAGGTGCTCGCGGCGTCCGAGGCAGCCTTCGTCGACCACTTCGTGCGCACGCTGCCCGACGGCTACGACACCGTCATCGACGACGAGGGCACCAACGTCAGCGCGGGTCAGCGCCAGCTGCTGACGATCGCACGGGCCTTCCTGGCCGATCCGTCGGTCCTGGTGCTCGACGAGGCGACCAGCTCGGTCGACACCCGCACCGAGTCGCTGGTGCAGGGAGCGATGGAGCAGCTGCGTGCGGGCCGGACGTCCTTCGTCATCGCGCACCGGCTGTCGACCATCCGCGACGCCGACCACATCGTGGTGATGGAGGACGGCCACATCGTCGAGCAGGGCACGCACGACTCGCTGCGCGCGGCCGGGAGAGCGTACGAACGTCTCTACTCGGCCCAGTTCACCGCCTCCGCGTGACCCTGCCCGTGATGCGACCTCCGCGCGAGCCGTGACGGAGACGGGTGGTCTCGATCGCGGAGGTGTCCTCTCACGTACGGGGGCATACAGACACCTTCACGAGGAGGCCCTCGCATGGGATTCATGGACAAGATCGTCTCGAAGCTGACGCCGACCCCGCCGGACTACGCCGCCGAGATGAACCAGGTGCTGCCGGCCGGAGACGCGTACCTGGCGCACTGCCTCGTCGTCCCGAGCGCCTTCGAGCGTGGCGGCTCGGGCGGCAGCGGTGCCAACCGACTGCTCGGCAAGGCCGTGGATGCGGCGTCGACCGCTGTCTCCGGGGCTCGCCACGTCGGGGGAGGCGAGGGGTCGATCGCGCACGGCCTCAGTCGTGCCGCCGACCTGAGGGTCTTCGTCATCGGCACGTCATCGGTTTCATGGTGGGACTTCGGCTACAACGGCTCGCAGCTGCCGCCTGAGCACGGGCACATCATCGCTCGCTCCGACGTGGTGTCCTTCGTCGACACCGGGCAGACGGCGCAGGGTGGGGTGCCGGTCGCACGCATCACGTTCGCCGACGACTCGTTCTTCGACTACCGGCTCATGGACAAGCCCGACACCGACTTCTGGAACGTGGCCGCACAGCTCTGAGCTGCCAGCGTCCTCGGTTGCCCCCCGCGACGAGCCGGCTGCTGGCAAGGGGCCTCGTGGCGGCGCGCCGGGGCGGCCCGTGCGCGCGCTTCGACAGCGCCCCCGGGATCCATGTCGTGGTCCGAATTGGAGCACAGGCGCCGGGTCTGGCAGAATGACCCCTTGCGTCCGGTTCGCGCGGAGACCCTCTCATCTTCGTGCCGTCCGGCTCACCGACCTCGCCGGTCGTGTCCCCACGCCAAACCGGCAGATCACCCACATACACACATCTGAGGAGACACCACACTCGTGGCAGTCAAGATTCGCCTGAAGCGCATGGGCAAGATCCGCACCCCGTTCTACCGCGTCGTCGTGGCCGACTCGCGCACCAAGCGCGATGGCCGTGTCATCGAGGAGATCGGCACGTACAACCCCAAGGCCGAGCCCTCGATCATCACGATCGACGGCGAGCGCGCGCAGTACTGGCTCGGAGTCGGCGCCCAGCCGACCGAGGCCGTCACCGCCCTGCTCAAGATCACCGGCGACATCGGTGGCAAGAACACCATGAAGTTCGCCGACGAGAAGCGCAGCAAGGAAGACATCTTCCAGGACGCCCTCAAGGAGCTCCACAGCGAGCCCAAGTCCGACGCCGTCACCAAGAAGGCAGCGGCCAAGAAGGCCGAGCCCAAGGCTGACGAGGCGAAGGCCGAGGAGCCCAAGGCTGAGCAGAAGGCTGACGAGGCCAAGGCCGACGAGGCCAAGGCCGACGAGCCCGCAGCCGAAGAGGCCAAGGCGCAGGGCGACCCCGTCGCCGACGCGGCTGACGAGGCCAAGGCCTGATCGTGGCCGCCCCCCTCATCGAGGTCATCGACCACCTCGTCTCCGGCATCGTCGATCATCCCGACGACGTCGCCGTCCGCTCCAAGCAGACGCGTGGAGGCGAGCTGTTCGAGGTCCGGGTCAACCCGGACGACCTCGGCAAGGTCATCGGCCGTCAGGGCCGGACGGCCACGGCCATCCGCAAGGTCGCGGGTGCGATCGCCGGCAGCGGCGGTGCACGCATCGACTTCGTGGACGTCGACCGTCGTAGCTGACGGCATCGACATGCAGGTCGTCATCGGCCGTATCGGCCGGGCCCACGGCATCCGCGGTGAGCTGAACGTCGACATCCGCACAGACGAGCCCGAGCGGCGTTTCGCCCCGGGCTCGTCTGTCGTGTGTGGCACTCGCACGCTGACCGTCGCGTCCGCCCGTCACCACGGCGGACGCCTGGTCGTGGCGTTCAAGGAAGTACCCGACCGCACCGCCGCCGAGAAGCTCCACGGCACGGTGCTGGAGGCGGTCGTCGACCCCGACGACACCCCCGACGACCCCGACGAGTTCTACGACCACCAGCTCGTCGGCCTCGAGGTCCGCAGCGACACCGATGCCGCGGTCGTCGGCACCGTCACCGGGTTGGTGCACCTGCCCTACCAGGACACGCTCACCGTCGAGGTCGACGGGCGCGAGGTGTTCATCCCGTTCGTGACCGAGCTCGTCCCCGTCGTCGACGTCGCAGGCGGCTTCGTGACCGTCAAGGACGTCGAGGGCCTGCTCGACCCGACGCGCGCCGAGAACGCCGCGTCCGACCTCGTCGGTGACTGAGATGCGCATCGACGTCGTCTCGATCTTCCCGGCCTACCTCGACGCCCTGCAGCTCTCGCTCGCGGGCAAGGCGCAGAGCTCCGGCCTGCTGCAGATCGCGACGCACGACCTGCGGGAGTTCACCCGCGACAAGCACCGCAGCGTCGACGACACCCCGTACGGCGGGGGAGCGGGCATGGTCATGAAGGCCGAGCCCTGGGGCCAGGCGCTCGACGCGCTGACGTCCGACGAGGCCGTCGTCGTGGTGCCGACCCCGTCGGGCACGCCCTTCACGCAGCGCGTCGCCGAGCGGCTCAGCACCGAGCAGCACCTCGTGTTCGCCTGCGGCCGCTACGAGGGCATCGACCAGAGGGTCATCGACGAGGCCGGCACCCGCTGGCGCGTCGAGGAGATCTCGCTCGGCGACTTCGTGCTCAACGGCGGCGAGGTCGCCGCGCTCGCGATCATCGAGGCGGTCGTGCGCCTGATCCCCGGCTTCATGGGCAACCCGGAGTCGCTGGTCGAGGAGTCGCACGGCACCGACGGCCTGCTGGAGTACCCGGTCTACACCAAGCCGGCGTCGTGGCGCGGACGCGACGTGCCCGAGGTGCTGCTCTCGGGCCATCACGCGGCGATCGCTGCCTGGCGCCGCGAGCAGGCACTCGAGCGCACCCGGCAGCGGCGGCCCGAGCTGCTCGACTGAGCCCGCCGGCGGTGCAGGTGCGCTCGTGGGGCGCCGTCGTGACGCCGAATTAACACGTGCGCGGTCCGCGTAACACCGTGGACATCGCGAGGCAAGGCTCGCAAAACCTCCCGACGACAGAGTGTGGCCTGCGTCGGGCGCAGCAGCGTCGCTGGAATCCGATGCCCTGCCCCCCACGAGAGGTATCGATTCATGACCGAAGCACCCATCCTCTGGCTGATGATCACCGCAGCCATGGTCCTGTTCATGACACCGGGTCTGGCCTTCTTCTACGGAGGCCTCGTCCGCGCCAAGAGCGTCGTCTCGATGATGATGCTCAGCTTCGGCGCGATGGGGCTGGTCGCCGTCCTGTGGATGCTGTTCGGCTTCAACCAGGCCTTCGTCGACGGCTCCAGCTCCGACTGGATCCCCGAGATCCTCGGCAACCCCTTCTCCGACTTCGGACTGAGCGATCTGGCGGCCGACGCGTTCGCCGGCGGCAAGGGTGGCGACGCCGCGGCCGTGGGCCTGTCGAGCGCCGCCTTCGGCTGCACGTTCGCGATCATCACGGTCGCGCTCATCTCCGGTGCGATCGCCGACCGCGCGCGCTTCTTCCCGTGGATGGTCTTCGCCGGCCTGTTCGCGACGCTGGTCTACTTCCCGGTCGCCTCGTGGGTCTTCGCCTTCGTGGTCAACGACGACGGCAGCGCGACCTTCACCGGCTGGATCGGCCAGCTCGGCTCGCACCTGGGGCTCGACGTCAGCACGATCGACTTCGCCGGCGGCACCGCCGTGCACATCAATGCCGGTGCGGCTGCCCTGGCCCTCGCCCTGGTGCTCGGCAAGCGCGTCGGCTTCAGCAAGGAGCTGCAGAAGCCCCACAACGTGCCGCTCGTGCTGATCGGTGCCGCGATCCTGTGGTTCGGCTGGTTCGGCTTCAACGGCGGCGCCGCCACGGCGCTCGGCCAGGGAACGCTGATCTTCGTCAACACGATCGTGTGCCCCGCTGCCGCGCTGCTCGGCTGGATCGTCGTCGAGCACGTCAAGAACGGCAAGGCCACCTCGATCGGTGCGGCGTCGGGCATCGTCGCCGGCCTGGTCGCGATCACCCCGGCGTGCGCCAACCTGTCGCCCATCTGGTCGATCGTCCTCGGCCTGTTCGTCGGCGCGGTCTGCGCGGTCGCGGTCGACCTGAAGTTCAAGCTCGGCTTCGACGACTCCCTCGACGTCGTCGGCATCCACCTCGTCGGCGGTGTCATCGGCACGCTGTACCTGGGCTTCTTCGCCACCGACACGGGCCTGTTCACCGGCGGCGGCAACCTCGACCAGTTCATCGTCCAGCTGATCCCCGCCGTGGCGGTCGGTCTGTACTCCTTCGTCGTCGCCTTCATCCTGGGCACGGCGATCGAGAAGACGATCGGCTTCCGCATCAAGGAGGACGAGGAGGCAGCCGGCATCGACTCGGTGCTGCACGGCGAGGAGGGCTACGCCCTCAGCTGAGCACCAGCCGACTCGTCAGTCCCACGATCCGATGCGCCCGCCGGCACGCCCGGCGGGCGCATCGCCGCGTCCGGCCGGCGCGAGGTCTGCGCAGCGAGGAGGCGATTGGCTCCGCAGGCGAGTGCTGTGGCAACATTGACCCTTGGCGCCGGACGGATCTGCCACAGGGGAGCCGTCGATCACCGCCATCCTTTCCCTTTGAACCAACCCATCCGTGGGTGACCTGTGGCACCAGCGAGGAGCAGAACCATGACCAACCTCATCGACCAGGTCGCCAGCGAGTCGCTGCGCACCGATCTGCCGTCCTTCCGCCCGGGCGACACGCTCGAGGTCCACGTGAAGGTCATCGAGGGCAGCCGCTCTCGTATCCAGGTCTTCAAGGGTGTCTGCATCAAGATCCAGGGCTCCGGCATCGGCCGCACGTTCACGGTCCGCAAGGTCAGCTTCGGCGTCGGCGTCGAGCGCACCTTCCCGCTGCACACCCCCGTCATCGACCACATCGACGTCGCGATCCGCGGCGACGTGCGTCGCGCCAAGCTGTACTACCTGCGCAACCTCCGCGGCAAGGCTGCCAAGATCAAGGAGAAGCGCGACATCTGAGTCGCGCCGCACGCATGACCCAGCGGTCACCGAAGCCCTCGCCGTCCGCGGCGGGGGCTTCTGGCGTCCCTGCGAGCTGGACGCTGCGCGCGGCCGTCCCGTCCGATGCGTCGTGGATGGCCGAGCTGCGTGCCGTCGCGATGCGGCCCGACCTCGAGCGGCTCGGACGCTACGACGACGACCGGGTCAGGCGACGCTTCCTCGATGCCTACCGGCCCGAGCACACCACCGTCATCGAGGTCGAGCACGTGGACGTCGGGTTGTTCGCGGTGCGTCCCGAGGCGGGCGAGCGCTGGTTCGAGCACCTCTACATCCGTCCGGACCACCAGGGACGAGGACTGGGCGGTCGCGTGCTCGAGCAGGTGCTGCGAGAGGACGACCCACGTCCGATGCGTCTCAACGTGCTGCAGGGCAGCGCGGCTCGTCGCCTGTACGAGCGCCACGGCTTCGTGGTCGAGCGCGAGGACGCCGTCGACGTCTGGATGGTCAGGACGTGACTCACGCATGCCCTGGTGGAGCGTCAGGCTAGGCTCTGCGCGTGCCGGTGACCAAACGCAAGCTCCCCGTCTGGCAGGAGACGATCCTCCTGGTGGTGGTCGCCATGGTGATGGCGGTGGTGGTCAAGAGCTTGTTCGTGCAGGCGTTCTACATCCCGTCCGGCTCGATGGAGCCGACGATGCTGGTCAACGACAAGATCCTCGTCCAGAAGGTCTCCTACTGGGGCGGGGACGTGAAGCGCGGCGACATCGTCGTGTTCGACGACCCGGGGGGATGGCTCGGCCCCGAGAACTCGTCGCGTCCGGGCAACGTCGTGCAGAGGTCGCTGGAGAAGATCGGCCTGTTCCCGAGCGGCGGCCACCTGATCAAGCGCGTCATCGGGGTCGGTGGCGACCATGTCGTGTGCTGCAAGGGCGGCCGGCTGACGGTCAACGGCACGGCGATCGACGAGCCGTACCTCAAGGACGACACGTCCACGGCAGAGACGCCGTTCGACGTCACGGTGCCCGCGGGGCGCCTGTGGGTCATGGGCGACAACCGCGGCAACTCCGAGGCCTCGCCCCAGCACATGGGCGATCCGGGCGGCGGCTTCATCCGTGACTCGACGGTCGTGGGCAAGGCCTGGCTGCGGCTGTGGCCCATCGGTCGGGCGGGATTCGTCGACGGCACATCGGCCTTCGACGACGTCCCGAAGCCCTGATCCACGCCTCGCACGAACACGTTCCATCCGTGCGGCGATCCGTCGAGGTCTCGGGCTAGGCTCGTCGGGTGACCGAGAAGAAGCGACAGCTCCCCGTCTGGCAGGAGTCGATCCTTCTGGTCCTCACCGCCATGGTCATGGCGATCGTGGTGAAGACGTTCTTCCTGCAGGCGTTCTACATCCCGTCGGAGTCGATGGAGCCGACGATGCTGGTCGACGACAAGATCCTCGTCCAGAAGGTCTCGTACTGGGGCGGCGACGTGAAGCGCGGCGACATCGTGGTGTTCGACGACCCGGGGGGATGGCTGCCGGCCGACGAGTCCAAGCACGCGGGCAACGTCGTGCAGGAGGCGCTCGAGAAGGTCGGGCTGTTCCCGACGGGCGGTCACCTCATCAAGCGCGTCATCGGCGTCGGCGGCGACACCGTGGTCTGCTGCACCGACGGCAAGCTGACGGTCAACGGCAAGGCTCTCGACGAGCCGTACCTGCTCGACGAGACGGCGACGAAGGACAACACCTTCGAGGTCAAGGTCCGCAAGGGCTACCTGTGGGTCATGGGCGACAACCGCGGCAACTCGTCCGACTCGCGCTTCCACCAGGCCGACCCCGGTGGTGGTCAGGTCTCCGAGAAGGCCGTGGTGGGCAAGGCGTGGGTGCGGGTCTGGCCGCTCGGCCGCGCCGGCTTCATCAAGAAGCCCTCGACGTTCGACGCCGTCAACGGCAAGTAGTGCGAGGCGCCACATGACCCGTCTGGCCAAGGGCTCGACGATCCGCCGCGACGCCGGCCTCTACGGCTACGAGCGCGCACTGGCCCGGCAGGGGCTGCATCCCGTCGCGGGCGTGGACGAGGCCGGGCGAGGCGCCTGCGCCGGTCCGCTGGTCGCGGCCGCCGTGGTGCTCGAGCGTCCGATCCCCGGGCTCGCCGACTCCAAGCTGCTCACCGAGAAGCGCCGCGAGGCGTGCTTCGACCTGATCATGCAGCGCGCGGCCGACGTCTCGGTCGTGATCGTCCCCGCCGCCGACTGCGACCGGCTCGGGCTGCACCAGGCCAACATCGCGGCCCTGCGGCGGGCGCTCTGGAAGCTGGAGATCCGTCCCGGCTACGTGCTGACCGACGGCTTCCCGGTCGACGGCCTGGGCGTCCCCGGGCTCGCGGTGTGGAAGGGCGACCGGGTCGCCGCGTCGATCGCGGCGGCCTCCGTCATCGCCAAGGTGACGCGCGACCGTCTGATGGTGCGCCTGCACGACGAGTTCCCGGCGTACGATTTCGCCACGCACAAGGGCTACAGCACGCCCGTCCACCAGGCGGCCCTGCGCGAGCACGGACCGTGCGACCAGCACCGCAAGACCTACGTGAACGTCAAGGCAGCAATGGAAGGCACAGCATGAGCTCGGAAGACCTGGAGCGCTACGAGTCGGAGATGGAGCTCGCGCTGTACCGCGAGTACCGCGACGTCGTGTCGATCTTCAAGTACGTCGTCGAGACCGACCGGCGGTTCTACCTGTGCAACGCCGTCGACGTGAAGGTCCGCTCCGAGACGGGCGACGCCTACTTCGAGGTGTCCATGAGCGATGCCTGGGTCTGGGACATCTACCGGCCGGCGCGCTTCGCCAAGAGCGTCAAGGTGCTGACGTTCAAGGACGTCAACGTCGAGGAGCTGCAGGACTCCGACTTCAAGGTGCCCTCGGGCGACTGAGCGGCAGCACGAGAGGGGTGGTCCGATGACCGTGGTCGTGGTCGGGCTGGGCATCGCCGCGGCGGCCCTCGTCGTGGGGCTGACCATGATCTGGCTGCTCGGCGCGACGTTGGGTCGTCGTGTCCGCGCCGGCCGCCTGTCCGGACGCTACACGTCGCGGCCGGGCAACTCGTCCGATCCCGGCTCGTCGTCGTCCGGGGGAGCGGTCTGACTCCTCGCCAGGCGTCTCTCCACAGGTGAGCATCAGCTCGCCGGTCGTCCACAGGCGGATGGGCGGGTGCTGGTGGTGGGTCGGTGGCGACGTGACGCTGGAGGCATGACCTACGAGCGAAGCAAGTCCGTCGGAGACTACGGCGAGCGGGTGGCTGCCGACCACCTCCGCAGCCTCGGCATGGTGGTCCTCGCGACCCAGTGGAGGTGCCGGTACGGCGAGATCGACATCGTCGCGCGTGACGGGTCGACCCTGGTCATCTGCGAGGTGAAGACACGCACGTCCAGCCAGCACGGTGGCCCGTTCGAGGCCGTCACGGGCCAGAAGGCCGCGCGTCTTCGCAGGCTCGCGAGCCACTGGCTCGAGGTGCACGACGTCTCGCCGCCGAGCGTGCGCATCGACGTCGTCTCGGTCGTGGTGCCGCCGAAGGGCGGACCGGTCGTCGAGCGCATCGCCGGGGTGGCGTGATGGCCGCCGCGACGCACTCGGTGGCCCTCGACGGGCTGTCGGGCCGGCCGATCGAGGTCGAGGTCGACATCGGCGGAGGCCTGCCCCAGACCGTGCTGGTCGGACTCGTCGACACCATGGTCAACGAGGCGCGCGACCGCTGTCGCTCGGCGGTCGCCAACTCCGGCACCACCTGGCCCGATCAGCGCGTCACGATCAACCTGGCGCCGTCGACGCTCCCGAAGAGCGGCTCGCACTACGACCTGGCCATCGCGCTGGCGGTGTTCGCGGCGAAGTCGCTGATCCCGGCCGAGAACCTGAAGGGTGCGGCCTTCCTGGGCGAGCTGGCGCTCGACGGCCGCCTGCGGGCCATCCGAGGCGTGCTGCCGGCCACGCTGGCCGCGGCCGAGGCGGGCTTCGACCGGGTGTTCGTCCCCGAGGTCAACGTGCCCGAGGCCGAGCTGGTCGACGGCGTCTCGGTGGTCGGGGTGCGGTCCCTGCGCCAGACGGTGGCGATCCTGACGGCGCAGGAAGAGCCGGACGACCCGCCGGTGCCACCCCTCGACGACACCCCCTCGATCTCGTGGACGTCGGGCGACCGCCTCGCGCACCTCGATCTCGCCGACATCTCCGGGCAGGAGGACTCCCGCATGGCACTGCTCGTCGCGGCCGCCGGCGGGCACCACGTCCTGATGACCGGGCCGCCGGGCATCGGCAAGACCATGCTGGCCCAGCGGCTGCCGGGCCTGCTGCCCGACCTGACCTACGAGCAGTCGCTGTCGGTCAGTGCCGTCCACTCCGTGGCCGGCGTGCTGCCGAGCGACTCGCCGCTCCTGGTCCGGCCACCGTTCCTCGACCCGCACCACACCGCCAGCGCGGTCTCGATCGTCGGCGGGGGCAGCAAGGTCATCCGGCCCGGGGCGCTCAGCCTGGCGCACCACGGGGTGCTGTTCCTCGACGAGGCACCGGAGTTCGCGTCCAACGTGCTCGAGGCGCTGCGGCAACCGCTCGAGAGCGGGCACGTCGTGGTGTCCCGGGCGGCCATGACAGCGGCGTTTCCCGCCCGGTTCCAGCTGGTGCTCGCGGCGAACCCGTGCCCGTGCGGGCTCAGCTCGTCGGCGGCCGACCAGTGCCGCTGCACGCCCCTGATGCGCAGGCGGTACGCCGATCGGTTGTCCGGGCCGATCCGCGACCGCATCGACGTCCACCGGTCGCTGACGGCGATCTCGCGGCCCGAGCTCGTCGCGGGGCTGCACGGCGCGCGGTCGACGTCCGAGCTGGCCGAGCACGTCTCCCTCGCCCGAGAGCGCCAGCACCGGCGCCTCTCCGGCACCCCGTGGCGGCTCAACAGCGAGGTGCCGGGCGTCGAGCTGCGCAAGCACTGGCCCGTCCTGGACGAGGGGAGGGCCCTGGTCGACCACCAGCTGCGCTCCAACAAGCTCAACGCCCGCTCGGCCGACCGCATCCTGCGCCTGGCCTGGACCGTCGCCGACCTCACCGGCCACGACGTCCCCGACGCGGACGACGTCGACGCCGCGCTCTCCCTGCGGCGTGGCACGGCGCTCGGCGGGGCCATGCGCGACCTGGTGCAGGCGTCGTGAGCCGGCGCGACCGGATGGCGCTGAGCCTGGTGGCCGAGCCCGGTGACCCGCGGCTGCCGGTACTGCTCGCCGCCCACGAGCCCGGTCGGGTCGTCGAGGCGATCCGCGGCGGCGCACCCCTGCCCGACGTGCGGCTGCCCGATGCGTGGCGCGAACGCGGACACGACCTCGACCGGCTCGTGGCGGGCGCCACCGACCGTGCCGCGGCGGGCCGCCTGCGATGGATCTGCCCGGGCGACCGGGGCTGGCCCGCCCGGCTCGACGACCTCGACCACGTCGAGCCCCTCCACGGCACCAGCGGTGCGCCGCTCGGGCTGTGGGTGCGCGGGCCGGGCCAGCTGGCGCAGCTGGTCGAGCACTCGGTCGCCGTCGTGGGTGCCCGCGACTGCACGACGTACGGGGCCGAGTGCGCATCCGACCTCGGTGCCGACCTCACCGACGCCGGCTGGACGGTCGTGAGCGGCGCGGCGTACGGCATCGACGGGTGCGCGCACCGCGGGGCACTGGCGATGGGACGGCCCACGGTCGCGGTGCTCGCGTGCGGGGCCGACGTCGACTACCCGCGGTCGCACTCGACCCTGCTCGACCGCATCGCCGAGGAGGGGCTGGTCGTCAGCGAGCAGGCGCCGGGCGAGGCGCCGCTCAAGAACCGGTTCTTGTCGCGCAACCGCATCATCGCCGCCCTCACGGTGGGCACCGTCGTGGTCGAGGCCGCCCTCCGCAGCGGCTCGCTCAACACCCTGCACTGGGCCGACCAGCTCGGTCGCGTGACGATGGCGCTGCCGGGGCCGGTCACGTCCAAGGCCTCGGGTGGTGCCCACGGCGCGGTGCGCGAGGGCAAGGCGGTGCTGGTCACGGATGCGTCCGACGTCGTCGAGGAGGTCGGCGGCCTGGGGGTGGGCGAGGTCGCAGGGCCGTCCGAGCAGACCGAGTTCGACCGTCTGCCCCCGGCGACGCGCGCCGCGCTCGACGGGCTCGACTGGCAGGTGCCGCGCACGCCCGACGAGGTCGCGGCCGCCGTGAGGTCGACCGTGCGCGACGTGCGCAGGGCGCTGGCGGTCCTCGAACGGCACGACCTCGCGGCCCGGCAGGGGCCGGGGTGGGTGCTGGTGCGACGCGCCGACACGGGCTGACGTCGGCGCCGCGGTCGCACGGCTCCGATGGGTCACACTGGCGTGGATGACTTCCGAGACGCCGGACGACCTGACCGAGGCCTGGTCTGCCGTGCTGGGCGCCTACGAGCACCACCTGACCGCCGAGCGGGATCTCTCGCAGCACTCCGTGCGCGCGTACCTGGCCGACATCGGGAGCCTCGGCTCGCACGCCGCCCGGGTCGGCGTGGCCGACCCGGCCGACCTGACGATCCGCGTGCTCCGCAGCTGGCTGGCCCACCTCAAGACGATGGGCAAGGCGCGCACCACGCTGGCACGCCGGTCGACGTCGGCCCGGGTCTTCACGACGTGGCTGGCACGCACGGGCCGGGCGTCGACCGATGCCGGAGCGTTGCTGGTCAGCCCCAAGGCGCACCGCGAGCTGCCCGTCGCGCTGAGCCAGACCGAGGTGCGCGCCCTGATCGACGCCACCACCGAGACGCTGGTCGACGACGGGGCGCGCGGCCTGCGCGACCTGGCCGTGCTCGAGCTGCTGTACGCGACGGGCATCCGCGTCGGCGAGCTCGTCGGCCTCGACGTCGACGACCTCGACCGCGAGCGGCGGGTCGTCCGCGTGTTCGGCAAGGGTCGCAAGGAGCGCTCGGTGCCCTTCGGCCTGCCGGCGTCGGACGCTCTCGAGCTGTACCTGGCCTCGGGGCGGCCTCAGATGATGGTCGCGAGCAGCGGTGCCGCGGTGTTCCTCGGCGCGCGGGGCGGTCGCATCGACCAACGGGCCGTCCGGCGCATCGTGCACGAACGCCTCGCGGCCGTCGACGGTGCACCCGACCTCGGGCCGCACGGTCTTCGTCACACCGCGGCGACCCACCTGCTGGAAGGCGGGGCCGACCTGCGCAGCGTGCAGGAGATCTTGGGGCACGCCTCGCTGGGCACGACGCAGATCTACACGCACGTGAGCAACGAGCGTCTGCGCAAGGCCTTCACGCAGGCCCACCCACGCGCCTGAGGCCCGGCGTCACAGCAGCTGCATCGGGTCGACGAGACCTCCGTCTCGCCTGACCATCAGGTGCAGGTGGCATCCCGTCGAGAGCCCGGTCGAGCCCGAGCGGCCGACGACGTCGCCGGCCGCGACCGTGGTGCCGACGCCGGCCGCGGTCGACGACAGGTGCGCGTACGACGTCTCGAGCCCACCGGGGTGCCGCACCGTCACGCGGGTGCCGTAGGCCCCGGCGTCGCCGGCCTCGACGACGGTGCCGCCGGCGGCCGCGTGCACGGGCGTGCCGCACGGGACGCCGAAGTCGGTGCCGTCGTGCAGCTTGCGCACGCCGGTGACGGGATGCACGCGCAGTCCGAACGGGGAGGTGACGGGGCCGCCGACCGGACGCTGGAGCGAGCCGTCCCCACCGGCGCCTGCCGGCGGCGAGGGCGGAGCGCCGTCGGGACTGATGAGCCGGAACCTGCCTCCGCCGAGCAGCTCGAGGGGATCGAGGTAGTCGTCACCGACCCGTCGTCCGAGGTGGAGACACGCTCCTTCGCAGTGGCTGTGCTCGCCCCGCAGCGTACCGATGACCTGCCGCGCCTCGACCGCGTCGCCGACCTCGACGGAGGCTGCGACCGGCTGGTACGTCGACCGCTCGCGACCGTGGTCGATCGTCACGACCTGCACACCGCCCACCTGCCCGGCGAACGTCACCCGGCCCGGGGCCACCGCGCGCACCGGGTCGCCGACGCTGCCGGCCAGGTCGACACCGCGGTGGCCCGCGCCGAAGCGGTCGGGCGGGGGAGTGAAGCGCTCGCCGACGGCGTGGCGGTCGAGGGGCCACGACCACGGATCGGAGGTAGCCGCCCCGACAGCGGCCTGCGGGGCGAGCAGGACGAAGATCGAGACGACGACGGCGACGAGAGCACGGTGCATGCGCCCATGCAACGCGTGCCGGCATGCTCACCGACAGGACCGGCGGACAGCCTGGGGACGACCGGTGCTCTCGGCGTTCGTTGTGGATTTCGTTCCGGACGTCCCCGTGCCCTAGACTGGCACCACTCACTTCCTCGGAGGTGAAATTCGCGCGCCTGTCCCCGTATGACGCGAAAGCCGAATGCGGAAGATGCCCTGGTCCGTCCAGTCCTGCTGGGCGGTTGGTCACGTCATGCGGCAGGCGCCAGGTCACCGTCAACCGGCGGTGAGTCAACCAGGAATCGGCACACGTGTGCCACAAGGAGATACGACCATGGCCGTCGTCACCATGCGCCAGCTGCTCGAGAGCGGCGTCCACTTCGGGCACCAGACCCGTCGCTGGAACCCCAAGATGAAGCGATTCATCTTCACCGAGCGCAACGGCATCTACATCATCGACCTGCAGCAGTCGCTGGCCTACATCGACGCCGGGTACGAGTTCGTCAAGAACACCGTCGCCCGCGGCGGCACGATCCTGTTCGTCGGCACCAAGCGCCAGGCGCAGGAGCCGATCGAGGAGCAGGCCAAGCGCGTCGGCATGCCCTACGTGAACCAGCGTTGGCTCGGCGGCATGCTCACCAACTTCCAGACGATGCACCAGCGGCTCCAGCGCATGAAGGAGCTCGAGGAGATCGACTTCGACGACGTCGCGGGCAGCAACCGCACGAAGAAGGAGCTCCTCGGCATGAGCCGCGAGTACGCGAAGCTCTCGCGCACCCTCGGCGGCATCCGCGACATGGGCCGCACGCCGTCGGCCGTGTGGATCGTCGACACCAAGAAGGAGCACCTCGCGGTCGACGAGGCCAAGAAGCTGAACATCCCGATCATCGCGATCCTCGACACCAACTGCGACCCCGACGACGTCGACTTCCCGATCCCGGGCAACGACGACGCGATCCGTTCGGTCGGCCTGCTCACGCGGGTCATCGCCGACGCCGTCGCCGAGGGCCTGATCGCCCGCGGTGGCGCCAAGACGGGTGAAGAGCAGCCCGGTGCCGAGCTCGGCGCCGAGGAGCCCCTGGCCGACTGGGAGCGCGAGCTGCTCGAGAAGAAGGACGCCGAGAACGCTGCCGCCGCCACCACGGCCGACGCCGTCCCGGCCGCCGACGACGCCGCTGCCGCCCCCGCGGTGACCCAGGAGGCGCCCGCTGCGGCCGACGAGGCCAAGGCCGACGACACGAAGGCCGCTGAGCCGGAGACGGCTGCTGCCGCTCCCGCTGCCGAGTGACCGCGGTCCACGACTAACGAGAAGCGAGAACACCACATGGCTATCACCGCCGCAGAGGTCAAGAAGCTCCGCGACGCCACCGGCGCCGGCATGATGGACGCCAAGAAGGCTCTCACCGAGGCCGACGGCGACTTCGACAAGGCGATCGAGGTGCTCCGCATCTCGGGCGCCGCGAAGGCCGCCAAGCGTGGCGCCGAGCGCGAGGCCACCTCGGGCCTCGTCGCCAACTACGGCAGCGCGATCGTCGAGCTCAACTCCGAGACCGACTTCGTCGCCAAGAACGAGCAGTTCGTCACCCTGGCCGAGAAGCTGGCCGAGAAGGCCGACGAGACCCGTCCCGCCGACGCCGAGGCCTTCGCCTCGACGCCGTTCGAGAACGGCAAGACCGTCGGAGAGGCCGTCGCCGACATGGCGGTCCTGATCGGCGAGAAGATCGAGCTGGGGCGTGTCGCCAGCTTCGACGGCGAGGTCGCGACCTACATGCACCGTCGTGCCAGCGACCTGCCGCCGGCCGTCGGCGTGCTCGTCGAGTTCGAGGGCGACTCGGGTCACGACGTGGCCCGCAGCGTCGCGATGCAGATCGCGGCCATGCGTCCCCGGTACCTCACGCGCGAGGACGTCCCCGCCGACATCGTCGCCAAGGAGCGCGAGATCGCCGAGGCCACGTCGCGCGAGGAGGGCAAGCCCGAGCAGGCGATCGCCAAGATCACCGAGGGCCGTCTCAACGGCTTCTTCAAGGAGACCGTCCTGCTCGAGCAGCCGTCCGTGCAGGACAACAAGAAGACGGTCAAGGCACTGCTCGATGAGGCAGGCGTGACGCTCAAGCGCTTCGCCCACATCGAGATCGGCGCCTGACCAGCACCGACCGTACTACCCGCTGATCGACGAGAGGCCGGAACCGTGACCACTGCAGAGCATGTCGACGTTCCGGCCTCTGGTCGTCCGCTGAGGCGCGTGCTGCTCAAGCTGTCGGGCGAGGTGTTCGGCGGCGGCAAGATCGGCATCGACCCCGATGTCGTCAACGGCATCGCCAAGCAGATCGCCGAGGCCGTCGCCGACGGCGTCGAGGTCGCGATCGTCGTCGGCGGAGGCAACTTCTTCCGTGGCGCCGAGCTGAGCCAGCGCGGCATGGAGCGGTCGCGTGCCGACTACATCGGCATGCTGGGCACCGTCATGAACAGCCTGGCGTTGCAAGACTTCTGCGAGAAGCAGGGCATCGACACGCGGGTGCAGTCGGCCATCACGATGGGCCAGGTGGCCGAGCCGTACATCCCGCGCAAGGCCATCCGGCACCTCGAGAAGGGCCGGGTCGTGATCTTCGGCGCCGGCGCGGGCATGCCGTACTTCTCGACCGACACGGTCTCGGCCCAGCGCGCGCTCGAGATCAAGGCCGACGCCGTGCTGATGTCCAAGTCGGGTGTCGACGGCGTGTACTCGGCCGACCCGCGCACCGATCCCGAGGCCCGCAAGTTCGACGAGCTGACCTTCGACGACGCGCTGCGCATGGGGCTCAAGGTCGTCGACGCCGCCGCCTTCGCCCTCTGCATGGAGAACGGCCTGCCGATGATCGTGTTCGGCATGGAGGGCGAGGGCAACATCGCGCGCGTGCTGCGCGGTGAGAAGATCGGAACACTCGTGCACGCGGCCGCGGCCGGGCACGCTCCACAGCTACCGTGATCCAGAACTACTGTGATGGGACAACATCGTGATTGACCAGACCCTGCGTGACGCCGACAGCAAGATGGGCAAGGCCGTCGAGCACACCCGCGAGGAGTTCGCCGCGATCCGCACGGGCCGTGCGCACCCCGCCATGTTCGCCCAGATCACGGCCGAGTACTACGGGCAGCAGACGCCGCTCAACCAGCTGGCCGGCTTCCAGGTGCCCGAGCCGCGCACCGTCATCATCCAGCCGTACGACGCCGGCGCCAAGCCCGCGATCGAGAAGGCCATCCGCGAGTCCGACCTGGGCGTCAACCCCAGCGACGACGGCAAGGTGCTGCGCGTGACGCTGCCCGAGCTGACCGAGGACCGCCGCAAGGAGTACATCAAGCTGGCCAAGTCCAAGGCCGAGGACGGCCGTATCGCCGTGCGCGGGGTGCGTCGCAACGCCAAGCAGGCGATGGACAAGGCCGAGAAGGACTCCGAGATCAGCAAGGACGACAACACCGGGGCCGAGAAGCGCCTCGACGCGTTGACCAAGAAGCACGTCGAGGTCATCGACGAGATGCTCAAGAACAAAGAGGCAGAGCTCCTTGAGGTCTGAGTCTCCCCACGAGGAGACTCCGCCCGTCGTCTCCGCGGACGAGCTGACGCCGGACGGCGAGGTCATCCCCGCCGTCGCGCTCAAGACGAGCCGCGCGGGGCGCAATCTCCCGGCGTCGATCGCCGTCGGAGTGGGCCTGGTGGCGATGGTGATCGCCTCGCTGTTCGTGGTCAAGGAGGCGTTCATCGCCGTCGTGGCCGTCGCCCTGGCGATCGGGCTGTTCGAGCTGACCCGCGCCTTCGGCACCGTCCGCATCGCGCTGCCGGTGCTGCCCGTGGTCACCGGCGGCACGATCATGCTGATCGGCTCGTACTTCGGCAGCATGGAGACCGCGTCGATCGCGATGGCGCTGACGGTGCTGGGCACCATGGTGTGGCGCCTCAGCGACGGCGCCGAGGGCTTCGTGCGCGACGCCAGCGCGGGCATCTTCAGCCTGTCGTACCTCTACCTGATGGGCACCTTCGTGCTGCTCATGCTCAAGGAGGACGACGGGCCGTGGCGCATCGTGGCGTTCATCGTCGCGACGATCGCGTCCGACATCGGCGGCTACATCGCCGGCGTCCTGTTCGGCAAGCACCCGATGGCGCCGACGATCAGCCCCAAGAAGTCGTGGGAGGGCTTCACCGGGTCGTTGATCTTCGGCATCGGCAGCGGCATCGCCACCGTCACGTACGCCCTCGACGGCGACTGGTGGGTGGGCATCGTGCTGGGTGTCGCCGGCGTCGTGTTCGCGACGCTGGGCGATCTGTCCGAGTCGCTCATCAAGCGCGACCTCGGCATCAAGGACATGGGCGACCTGCTGCCCGGCCACGGCGGCCTGATGGACCGGCTCGACTCGCTGATCGCGGTCGCCCCCGTGGCCTGGCTCATCCTGTTCCTGCTCGTCCCCGTCACCTGACGCCCGCGATTCGCTGAGTCGCCGGCACGAGTCGTTGCGACTCGCGGGCGGTGGGTCAGGGCGGTTGCGTGGCTGTCGGGGGTACCGGGCACCCTTGAGGCATGTCGATCAAGGTCGCTCTCGAGCACAAGACCACCTACTCGTTCGATCGACCCGTCGGGCTGGGCCCGCACGTCGTGCGCCTGCGTCCGGCGCCGCACAGCCGCACACCGATCGAGGCGTACTCGCTGACGGTCAGCCCGTCCAACCACTTCGTCAACTGGCAGCAGGACCCGTTCGGCAACTGGCTGGCCCGCCTCGTGTTCCCCGAGAAGGTCTCGACGCTCGACGTCACGGTCGGCCTCGTCGCCGACATGGTCGTGGTCAACCCGTTCGACTTCTTCATCGAGGAGTACGCCGAGACGTTCCCGTTCTCGTACGAGCCCTCGCTCGCAGCAGATCTCGCGCCCTACCTGCGCCCGGTCGGCGACGACGGCACGGACGTTCCGGGACCGCTCGTCGTGCAGTTCCGCGACGCGCTGCCCACCCTGCCCGACGGCGGCATGGCCATGGTGCCGTTCCTCGTGCAGCTCAACGCGGCGGTGTACGGAGCGGTCGACTACTCGGTGCGCATGGAGGCCGGCGTCCAGAGCCCCGACGAGACGCTGCGGCGTGGCATCGGCTCGTGTCGAGACAGCGCGTGGCTGCTCGTCTCGCTGCTGCGTCAGCACGGTCTCGCGGCGCGCTTCGTGTCGGGCTACCTGGTGCAGCTGGCGTCCGACACCGAGGCGATCGACGGCCCCAGCGGCCCGTCCGAGGACTTCACCGACCTGCACGCCTGGGCCGAGGTCTTCGTGCCGGGCGCCGGGTGGATCGGACTCGACCCGACGTCGGCCCTGTTCGCCGGCGAGGGACACATCCCGTTGTCGGCCACGCCGCACCCGTCGTCGGCCGCACCGATCTCGGGCGTGCTGACCGAGCGCGCCGACGTCGACTTCTCGTTCCACAACACGGTCCGCCGCGTCCACGAGGACCCTCGGGTCACCCAGCCCTACACCGACGAGCAGTGGCAGCGCATCGACGCGCTGGGCGAGGGCGTCGACCTGCGCCTCGAGGCCGGCGACGTGCGTCTCACCCAGGGCGGCGAGCCGACGTTCGTGGGGCTCGACGACGTCACCTCCGAGCAGTGGAACACCCAGGCCGACGGACCCCAGAAGCGCGTCAAGGCCAGCGAGCTGGCCGAGCGGCTGCGCGAGGTCTACGCCATCGGCGGCCTGGTGCACCGCGGCGACGGCAAGTGGTACCCGGGCGAAGAGCTGCCCCGCTGGCAGATCTCGCTGCAGTGGCGCGACGACGGCCAGACGCTGTGGTCGTCGCCGGCGCTGCTCGCCGACCCGTGGGACGAAACGCAGGCCGACACGCAGTCGCCGGCCCGGGCAGAGGCGCTGGGGCGCGAGATCACCAGGTTGCTGGGCCTGCCCGACACTCAGCTGCGGCCCGCCTACGAGGACCCGCTGACGGCGCTCGTCGGCGAGCTGCGCCAGCCGGACGGCGACCGTCCCGGCCTCGACCCGCAGCGTGCCGATGCCGGCCTGGCGGCCGAGCTCGACGCCGACGTCGTCGAGCCGACCGGGTGGGTCCTGCCGCTGGTGACGGGGGAGCAGTGGACGAGCCCCGACTGGTCGCTGCGACGCGGTCGCATCGTGCTGCTGCCCGGCACCTCGGCGGTCGGCCTGCGCCTGCCGCTGAGCTCGATCTCCTGGAGCGACCCCCGCGCGTCCGGCGACCCGTCGTACGTCGAGGCCGGCCCGCGGCTCGACCCCCGGGTCCCGTCGGTCGCGGTCGTCGACCCGGCCGACCAGCCCACCACCGCGCTGACCATCGAGGCCCGCGGCGGCTTCGTGCACGTCTTCCTTCCGCCCACCGAGCGTCTCGACGACTACGCCGACCTGCTGCGCGTCATCGACCTCGCGGCCGCGTCGCTCGGACAGCGGCTCGTCGTCGAGGGCTACGGGCCGCCGCCCGACGCGCGGCTGACGCAGCTGGTCGTCGCCAGCGATCCCGGTGTCATCGAGGTCAACGTGCACCCGACGGCGTCGTGGTCCGAGCTGCGCGACCTCACCGTCACGCTGTACGACATCGCGCGGCGCGCCCGCCTGACCACCGAGAAGTTCGACCTCGACGGCGTTCACACGGGCACCGGGGGCGGCAACCACATCACCCTGGGTGGTCACGAGCCGGCCGCATCGCCGATGCTGCGCCGTCCCGACCTGCTGGTCAGCCTCATGACGTACTGGCAACGTCATCCCTCGTTGTCGTACCTGTTCTCCGGACGGTTCATCGGGCCGACGAGCCAGGCGCCGCGATTCGACGAGGGCCGACCCGAGTCGCTGTACGAGGCCGAGATCGCCTTCCAGGAGATCGACCGGCTCACCAGCGAGACCGAGGAGCCTCGTCCGTGGCTCGTCGACCGGGCCCTGCGCCACCTGCTCACCGACCTGACGGGCAACACGCACCGCGCCGAGTTCTGCATCGACAAGATGTACAGCCCCGACTCGTCGCGCGGACGGCTCGGCCTGCTCGAGCTGCGCGGCTTCGAGATGCCGCCCCACCCGCAGATGGCGATGGTGCAGTCGCTGCTGGTGCGCTCCCTGGTCTCGATGTTCTGGCAGCAGCCCTATCGCGCGCCCCTGGTGCGCTGGGGCACCGCGCTGCACGAGGACTTCCTGCTGCCGCAGGGCGCGATCGACGACATCGGCTCGGTGGTGGCCGACCTGCGCGCGCACGGCATCGCCTTCGAGAGCTCCTGGCTCGACCCGTTCACCGAGTTCAGGTTCCCCCGGCTCGGCCTGACCCGCACGGCCGGCGGCATCGAGCTCGAGCTGCGGTCCGCCATCGAGCCGTGGAACGTGCTCGGCGAGGAGGCGACGTCCGGCGGCATGGCCCGCTACGTCGACTCCTCGGTCGAGCGGCTCCAGGTCACGGTGCGGGGGGTTCTGCCGCACGAGCACCTCGTGACGTGCCAGGGTGTTCCCGTGCCTCTGACACCGACGGGCGTGGCCGGCGAGTACTACGCCGGCGTCCGCTACCGCGCGTGGCAGCCGCCGTCGGCCCTGCACCCCTCGATCGAGGTGCACGCCCCGCTGCGGTTCGACGTCGTCGACATCGCCTCGGCCACCTCGGTGGGCGGTGCCACGTACCACGTCGTGCACCCCGGGGGCCGCGCCCACGAGCGTCCGCCGGTCAACGCCCGCGAGGCCGAGGCGCGGCGCTCGAGCCGGTTCGAGCCGTTCGGCCACACCCCCGGCGCGCTCGACGTCGCGGCGATGGTCGAGGCGGGACGACGCGCTGCCAGCGCCGAGTACCCGCACACGCTCGACCTGCGTCGCCCCGTGCCGTCCAGCTCGGTCCACGGGGCGGGCGGGCGGTGACGGCCCTTCGCGACTACTCCGCGGCGGTCACCCAGCCGACGCTCGGCGGCGGAGCGGTGCCGTACGACGAGGTGGTCGCCCCCGACGGCGGCCTGCGGCCCGGCTGGCGGATGCTGGCGGAGGGCGCGATCCAGCTGACCGAGGCCGACCTTCGGCGTGTCGGCGGTGACATCGAGCGCTTCCTGGCCAATGACGGCGTCACCTACACGGTGCCCGAGCACGACCCCGGCCCGTGGCGGCTCGACCCCGTCCCGCTGGTGCTCGACGCTGCCGAGTGGGCGCCGCTCGAGGTAGGACTGGCCCAGCGCGCCGAGCTGCTCAACGCGATCCTGGTCGACCTCTACGGTCCGCAGCGGCTGCTGTCGTCCGGTGTCCTCCCACCGGCCGTGGTGTTCGCCCACGAGGGCTTCCTGCGCGTCTCGGCGCGAGCGTCGGCCGGCGACCCGCACCCGCTGCTGCTCTCGGCGGCCGACCTCGGCCGCAACGCGGCAGGGGAGTGGAGGGTGCTGGCCGACCGTGCGCAGGCGCCGTCGGGCATCGGCTACGCGATGGAGAACCGGCGCGTCATCTCGCGGGTCATGCCCGAGCTCTACCGCCAGGCGGGCCTGCACCGCATGGCTCCCTTCTTCCAGGCCCTGCGTGCCACGCTGATCGACTCCGCGCCCGAGCACGCGCCCAACCCGCGCGTCGTCGTGCTGTCGCCCGGCACCTTGTCCGAGACCGCGTACGACCAGGCCTTCGTGGCCTCCAGCCTGGGCTTCCCGCTCGTCGAGGGCAGCGACCTCGTCATGCGCGACGGGGCGGTGTGGATGCGGGTCTTCGGCCGGCTCGAGCGCGTCGACGTCATCCTGCGACGCGTCGACGCCGCCTGGAGCGACTCGCTCGAGCTGCGCAAGGGCTCGCAGCTCGGCGTCGCCGGCCTGTCCGAGGCCGTCCGCCGGGGATCCGTGCGGGTCGTCAACGGCCTCGGCGCCGGTGTGCTCGAGAACCCCGGCCTGCTGCCGTACCTGTCCGCGATGTGCGAGCAGCTGCTCGACGAGCCGCTGCGCCTGCCGTCCGTGCAGACCTACTGGACCGGCGACGAGCGCTCGATGGCCTACGTGCTCGACCACCTCGACGGCCTGGCCGTGCGGTCGATCGACCAGAGCGTCGACCTCGAGCACCACGGTCCCGACCGTCTGCGCGAGCTGATCCGTGCCGAGCCCCACCGGTACGTCGGTCAAGAGCTGCTGCCGCTGTCGCAGTCGCCCACGCTCGACCCGCGCGGCGTGCACCCGCAGACCGTCACGCTCCGCACGTTCACGCTGCGGTACGGGTCGACCTACCGCCCCCTCGTCGGCGGCCTGGCCACCGTGATGACCGACGACCGGGTGCCGTCCAGCAAGGACGTCTGGGTGCTCAAGGCCAGCCCCGACGACCCCGACCAGGGGCTCCCCGACGTCCTGCCGCTCACCGACGTGCGCGCGCCGGCCGCCATGGTGCCGCGTGTGCTCGAGGACATGTTCTGGTTCGGTCGCTACGCCGAGCGAGCCGAGGACATGCTGCGCCTGGTGCTGACGGCCCACGCCAGTGCCGAGGACTTCCGGTCGCGGCCGCACACCGCGGGCGGGGCGAGCCTGGCGGTGCTCATGTCGGCCATCGGCCGGCTCAGCGGGTCGCGGCACGGCACCGAGCAGCTCGACGAGAACTTCCGCTCGCTGCTGCTCGACGCGCACCGCCCCGGTTCGGTCGCCCAGTCCATCAGCGCCCTGCGGGATGCCGCGCAGAGCGTGCGCGACCAGCTGTCGCCCGACACGTGGCAGGCATTCAGCTGGACCGAGCGGGCCTCGGCCCACCTGTCGACCTACCACTACAGCCACCAGGTGGCCGAGAGCGCCGCGCAGATGCTCACGGGCGTCCTGTCGCTGCAGGGCGTCACGGCCAACATGATGCGCGACCCCGGGTGGCGCATGATCTGCGCGGGGCGCGCGGTCGAGCGCGGGCTCCAGCTGTGCCACCTGCTGAGCGCGACGACGACGGTCCGCCGCGGCATCGACATCGACCGCGACGTCAACACCGCGGTGCTGGCGGCCACCGAGAGCGCGGTGACGCACCGCCGCCGCTACCGCGGCTACGTCCGGCTCACCGGCGTCCTCGAGCTGCTGCTCACCGATGCCGACAACCCGAGGTCGTTGGCGTCCGGCATCGACGAGATGCGCCAGCACCTGGCCGCGATGCCGGAGTCGACCGGGTCCACGCGGCCCGAGCGACTGCTCGACGACCTGCTCGACGAGCTCGAGCGGGTCGACATCGCGGCGCTGACGGCCATCGAGGGCGAGCGGCGCCCGCACCTCGACCGGTTCCTGACCGGCTACATCGGGCAGCTGACGCGGTTCGCCGACGCCGTGGGCGAGATGCACTTCGCCGGCAGCCCCGTGCCGCGCTCGTTCGGGTTCGCGACGGTGACCGAGTGAGGTACCGCGTCTCCCACCGCACGACGTACTCGTACGACGACGACGTCAGCGACAGCCTCGGCATCGCCTACCTCGTGCCGCGCGAGCTGGCGTGGCAGCACGTCGCCGAGCGCGCGCTGACCGTCACCCCCCAGCCGCTCGACCACACCGAGGACCTCGACTACTACGGCAACACCGCCACGTACTTCCAGGTCACCGAGCCCCACCGGGTGCTCGACGTCCTGGCCGTCAGCGACGTCGAGGTGCAGGCGCCCCAGCACGACGAGCACGCGCTCCTCACCCCGTGGGAGGACGCTCGCCCGGCCCGCCGCCCCGACCTGGCCGACGCATGGCAGGCGCACGACTTCGCCCTGGCGTCGTCGCTGGCCGACCAGACGCCGCAGGCCCATGCCTACGCCGCGCAGTCGCTGGCGCCTGGGCGCCCGGTCGGCGAGGCCGTCGTCGAGGTCATGCACCGCATCCACGCCGACTTCGCCTACGACAAGACGGCCACCACGGTCACCACCACGGTCGCCGACATCTTCGACAAGCGCGCCGGCGTGTGCCAGGACTTCGCCCACCTGACGCTGGCCTGCCTGCGCTCGCACGGGCTCGCCGTGCGGTACGTCAGCGGCTACCTCGCCACCACCCCGCCCCCAGGCAAGGAGCGCATCGTGGGCGCCGACGCGACGCACGCGTGGGCCGCGGTGTGGATCCCCGGCAGCGGCTGGCTCGCGGTCGACCCGACCAACGACCAGCTCGTCAACGACCGCTACGTGACGGTCGCCTGGGGGCGCGACTACGGCGACGTGCCCCCGGTCAAGGGCGTCATCTTCACCGAGGCGACGTCGTCGACCCTGCGCGTCGAGGTCGACGTGGCACCCGTCACGGGCTGAGCCGCCCGCAGCGGTCGCCCTTTGGCGCAGCCCTGCCAGACTTGTCCGGTGAAGGCCTTCTCCTGCCGCGTGTGCGGCAACTCCCTGTACTTCGAGAACTCGATCTGCGTCTCGTGCAAGACCAACCTCGGCTTCTCGCGCAGCGAGCGCGCGATCGTGCCGGTGGACGGCAAGGGTCAGTACGTCGACGCCGACGGCGACATCTGGCACGTCTGCAAGAACCTCAACCTGTCGGGATGCACCTGGTTGACCGAGTTCCCCGGCGGCTTCTGCTTCAGCTGCGGCCTCACCCGCACCCGTCCCAGTGACGCCGACGCCGTGGGGCTGCGCGAGTTCAAGGTCGCCGAGGAGGCCAAGCGGCGGCTCGTCGTCGAGCTCGACACGCTGGGCTTCCCGATCGTCCCGCGCAGCGAGGACCCCGAGAACGGCCTCGCCTTCGACCTGCTCTCGAGCGTCGAGGAGGACGTGACGACAGGTCACGACAGCGGCATCATCACGCTCGACCTCGCCGAGAGCGATGACGCGCACCGCGAGAAGGTGCGGGTCGACCTCGACGAGCCGTACCGCACGATGCTGGGGCACTTCCGGCACGAGATCGGCCATTACATCGAGTGGCAGCACGTCCGCGGCGACCTGATCGAGACGGCGCGTGGGCTCTTCGGCAACGAGGAGGAGAACTACGCCGACGCGATCGAGCGGCACTACTCGCAGGGTCCGCCGGCCGGCTGGGAGCAGAACTACATCAGCATGTACGCCACGATGCACCCCTTCGAGGACTTCGCCGAGACGTTCGCGCACTACATGCACATCTGCGACACGATCGAGACGGCGTCGGCGTTCGGCCTGGCGACCGTCGCGTCGCCGCAGGAGTTCAGCTCGTTCCACGACCTCGTGGTGGGCGTGTGGATCCCGCTGAGCGTCGCCCTCAACCAGATCAACCGCAGCATGGGCAAAGGGGCGCTCTACCCGTTCGTCATCCCGCCGCCGGTGCTCGAGAAGCTGCAGTTCGTCGCCGACCTCCCGCGGGCCTGACCCGTCCCTGCGGCCGCCCCGCCCCTTCTCGCGAGTGGTGCGTCCTGGACGTTCTGGGACGGCGTGTCTGACCGGTACGCACCACTCGGCGACCGGAACGCGCCTCTCGAGTGGTGGCGACGACGGGGCGCCGGACGGCTGCCGTCGCGACGATTCGGGGGATGAGGGCCCGAATGCGAGAATGGTGGACGTGTCTTCCGTCAACCCGAATCCGCTGCCGCTCGTCTTCGAGCAGAAGCGCGGACGTGCCAAGCCGCCCCGTCACCTCGCCGACCTGAGCGCCGACGAGCGCAAGGCCGCTGCCGAGGCGATGGGGGAGCCCGCATTCCGGGTCAAGCAGGTCGCCCAGCACTACTACGGACGCCTGGAGCGCGATCCCGCTGCGATGACCGATCTGCCGGCGTCCAGCCGCGACCGCATCGTCGAGAGCCTGCTGCCGACGCTGCTCAACCCGGTGCGCACCATGGAGGCCGACAAGGGCACCACGGTCAAGAACCTCTGGAAGCTGTTCGACGGCGCCCTCGTCGAGTCGGTGCTGATGCGCTACACCGACCGTGCCACGATCTGCGTCTCCAGCCAGGCCGGCTGCGGCATGGCGTGCCCGTTCTGCGCCACGGGCCAGGGCGGCCTGCAGCGCAACATGAGCACCGCCGAGATCGTCGACCAGGTCGTCGACGCCGCCGGCAAGATGGCGCGCGGTGAGATCGCGGGCGGTCCGGGCCGTCTGTCCAACGTCGTGTTCATGGGCATGGGCGAGCCGATGGCCAACTACAAGGCCGTCATCGGCGCCGTGCGCCGCATGGTGTCGCCCGCGCCCGACGGCCTCGGCATGTCGGCCCGCAACATCACGGTCAGCACGGTCGGCCTCGTGCCGCGCATGAAGCAGCTGGCCGACGAGGGCATCCCCGTCACGCTGGCGCTGTCGCTGCACGCGCCCGACGACGAGCTGCGCAACGAGCTGGTGCCCATCAACACGCGCTGGTCGGTGGGTGAAGCCGTCGAGGCTGCCTGGGAGTACGCGCGCAAGACCGGACGCCGCGTGTCGATCGAGTACGCCATGATCAAGGACATCAACGACCAGGCCTGGCGCGCCGACCTGCTGGGCGACGTCCTGCAGTCGTACGGCGACTGGGGTTGGGTGCACGTCAACCTGATCCCGCTCAACCCCACCCCCGGCTCGATGTGGACCGCGTCGCGTCCCGAGGACGAGCGCGAGTTCGTCCGCCGCCTGATCGCCAAGGGCATCCCGACGACCGTCCGCGACACCCGCGGCAGCGACATCGACGGCGCCTGCGGCCAGCTCGCGGCCACCGAGGTCTGACCATCGCCGTACCGCGCCTGGTCGCCACCGATCTCGATGGCACGCTGCTGCGCACGGACGGCTCGCTGTCGGACCGCACGCGCCGGGCGATCGTCGCGGCCGAGGCAGCGGGCGTCCCGACGCTGTTCGTGACCGCGAGACCCCCTCGCTGGCTCGACGAGCTCGCTGACGCCGTCGGGGGCCCCGGGATCGCGATCTGCGGCAACGGCGCCTTCGTCTACGACCTGGTCGAGCGGCAGGTCACGGCATCGCACGGTCACGACCCCGAGGTCATGGCCGAGGTGGTGTCCGACCTGCGCGAGGCGGTGCCCGGCGTGACGTTCGCGGTCGAGCGGGCCGACGGCATGGGGCGCGAGCACGCGTACGCCTATGCGCAGGAGCACAACGCCGGCCACACCGTCGGCGACCTCGCCGAGATCGCGGCGACACCCGTCGGCAAGCTGCTCGCGCGCTGCCCGCAGCTCGACCCCGACGAGTTCCTGCGCCTGGTCCAGTCGGTGGTCGGCTCGCGCGTCGAGCTGGGCTACTCCGGCGCGATCGGCCTGGCCGAGATGACCGCGCCGGGTGTCACGAAGGCCAGCGGCCTGGCCACGTGGTGCGAGCAGCAGGGCATCGCGGCCGCCGAGGTGTGGGCGTGCGGCGACATGCCCAACGACCTGCCGATGCTGCGCTGGGTGGGGCGCGCGCACGCGGTGGCCAATGCGCATCCGGACGTGCTGGCGGTCGCCGACGTCGTGCTCGCGTCCAACGACGACGACGGCGTGGCCGCACTCCTCGAGTCCCTGGTCTGACCCCGACCACCGGGGAGTCGAGCGTCAGGCGAGGGGGTCGCGCAGCAGCAGCTCGGTGTTGCGGTCGTCGACCGATCCCTCCTGCGCCGACGAGCGCAGCTGAGGGTCGTTGGCCGACAGCTCGCGGGCCAGTGCCGCCAGGTGCACCGAGTCGGCGAGCGTCCCGCCGTGCGAGGCCGGCCCGGCGTGGTCGAGCATCGTGGTGAAGATCGACAACGTGCCGTCGTGGTTGTCCGCCAGCTCGACGAGCCGCGACTGCTGCGGGAAGTCGACGTGCGACGCGGTGTTGATCTCCCAGAACCCGCTGGTGCCGTCGGGACCGCGGTGCGCGGTGACCTGGTTGCGGTGTGTGTGCCCGTTGACCCACGCGACGACGCTGCGGTGCTCGAGCAGCGTCGCGACCACCTCGTCGCCCAGCACCCTGGGGTTGAGGTCGAGACCCGTGAGCACCAGCGGATTGGTCATCGTGGCGGACGTGTGGTGGCTGAACACCATGACGTAGCGGTCGGACGAGGATGCCAGGAGCGTCGTCAGCCACTGGTGCTGCGGCCGGTCGATCGAGCCGTCCGCGTAGCCGTTGGGGTTGACGGTGTCGAGCACGATGCAGCGCACGCGTCCGCGATCGAAGCTGTAGTAGGCGGTCTTCTTCTGCCGGTTCGTCGTCGTGAAGCCGTGCCCGACGGGCGAGCCGGTGGTCTTGAAGTGCTCCTCGACCACCTGTCCCCGGGTGAGGGTGCGTCGTTGCGGGTCGGCGCTGACGATCGTCGCCGACGTGAGGGACGCGGCCGAGAGGAGCGCGCCGGCATCGGCTGTCGCCAGGCTCGAGAGCACGTCGGACTGCGACAGACCGGGCGGCAGGGCCGTGGCCTTCAGCGGTCCGGTCGCCAGGATCGACAGCGGCAGGGTCTGCGGGAAGTTGCCCTGCACGAGGCCGTCGTGGTTGCCGAAGACCGAGTACCAGGGGATGTCGAGTCCCTCGGCCTCGAACGAGCGGCGTGAGGCCGTGAGCAGTCCAGGGACGCGAGGGAAGCCGTAGCGGGACGTGTAGACGTCCTCGGCGCCGCCGGGCGTCCGCGGACCCTCCGGATGCCAGTAGTGCGCGTCCCACACCCGGTTGTCGGCGACGCCCTCGTACGCCGTCCGGCTGCCGGAGTCGGGCGTCACCCGTTGCCCGTCGAGCACGTCGATGTTCCAGCGCACCTCGTTGTACTGGCAGTTGTCGGAGTTGTCGCCGGTCTGGATCGCGAAGTCCAGGCCCTGCCCCGTGACCGGTCCGCGAGCGACCCGGTTGACGGCGCGCACCATCGAGTCGGCCACCTGCGGCGTCAGCATCTCCTGGGGTCGGTAGCTCGACGAGAGCAGACCGCCGAGCGTCGGGGCGCCCCCGTACGAGTCGTCCAAGCGGTCGACGTACTCCACCCGTGCGGGGGACTGGGCATCGATGATGTGGACGTCGGTCAGGTGGGCGAAGGTCAGCACCGCGGTGCGCGTCGTGGCCCGCGTCGCCCCGGCGCCGACCCCCAGGTCGTCGCGCACCGTGTGCGGCTCGCCGGCGGCCTGGACGACCCGGGTGTAGCCGCCGGCACCCGCCGGCCCTCGGCGGTAGCAGCTGTCGAGAGTCGTCGACGTCGGCGCGACGACGCGCGGCGTGGACCAAGCCGCGCCGGGACGCACGCCGACCGCGACGGCCCCTCCGACGGCTGCTCCGGTGCGGATCAGGGCGCGGCGCGACATCGTCATGTCCGTGTAACGAGACTCACAGGCGCAGAGTTACCCTCTGGTCACATCTGCCGGTCCCGGGACGGGGCGATAGCGTGAGGTCGACCCCGAGGAGACCCATGATCGCGACTTCACGCGACGACGGCAGCGACGTCGTCGTCATCGAGCTCCAGCGCGAGGACCGGCGCAACGCGCTCGACCTCGCGCTGTGCGAGGCCATCCGCGAGGCCGCAGACGCGGCCGTCGCCGGCGGGGCCCGGGTGATCGTGGTGACGGGCCAGGGCTCTGCGTTCTGCTCGGGGGCCGACCTCGGCGGCGTCTACGGGCCGGACTTCCTGAAAGCGCTGTACGGGATGCTCCACCACCTGACGCGACTGCCGGTCCCGCTGATCGCCGCGGTCAACGGACCCGCGATCGGTGCCGGCACCCAGCTGGCGATGGCGTGCGACCTGCGGGTGGCAGCCGACACCGCGAAGTTCGCCGTGCCGACGGCGCGCAACGGCCTCGCGGTCGATGCGTGGACCATCCGCACGCTGGCCGACCTCGCCGGGGCCGGGCGTGCCCGCCGGCTGATGCTGGCGGCGGAGTCCCTCGACCGCGACGAGGCACTGGCCTGCGGTCTGGCCGACCGCGCCGGCACCCTCGACGACGCGATCGCGTGGGCGCGCGAGATCGCGACGTTCGCCCCGCTGACGCTGGCGCACAACAAGCTGGTGCTCAACGGCTCGCCGGACGACGATGCCGCGATCGAGCAGAGCTTCGCGGCGGTGTGGGCCAGCGACGACGTGCAGGAGGCTGCGCTGGCTCGTACCGAGCGTCGCGCGCCGGTCTTCAGGGGGCGTTGATGACGAGCCTGGTCTTCCGCATCCTCGACCGCCAGGTCATCTCGGGCCTGGCCGACGAGCTCGCCGTGGCTGATGCTCGCGGCTCGGTCTCGTACGCCCAGCTGCTGCACGAGTCGGCGTGCATCGCCGCGGGCCTGCACCACATGGGCGTCGAGGCCGGGACGTCGATCGTGCTGGACGGGTTGCACGGTCGCGACCTGGTCACGGCGGTGCTGGCTTGCGCGCGCATCGGGGCGGTGCCGGCCGGCACGGGCAGCTTCCGGCTGGCCGGCACGCCGCCGGTGCTGCACGCCCCCGACACCGAGGTGGCGTGGGACGTCCTCGACAAGGCCGGCCGCACCGAGCCCCACACGGCCCCTGAGCACGACGACGAAGGCTACGAAGAGACACTCCGAGCCGCCTACGGCACCATCATCGAAACCCTAGAAACCGGCGGCACCATCACCGAGGTCTGACCCGGGGGAGGTCACCAAGAGTCGAGCGAGCGCAGCGAGCGAAGACAGGTGACCGGGCGAAGCCCGGCAGCCGTGAGGAACGAACGGCTGTTGCGGCGAGGAACGAGCCGCTCACCGCACCCCCCAAGCGTATGTCTGCTTCTCCAGCCGCAGGTAGACGAAGGTCTCGGTGGAGACGACGCGGTCGAGAGCGCCGATCTGGGCCGAGACGATGTCGAGCAGCTCGTCGTCGCTCTCGGCCACGATCTCGGCGAGGATGTCGAAGCGTCCGGTGGTGATGACGATGTAGTCGAGCTGGTGCATCGTGGAGAGCTCGGCGGCGACCTCGCGGATGTTGCCGTTGACCTTGATGCCGATCATGGCCTGGCGGGCGAATCCCATCTGCAGGGGATCGGTGACGGCGACGACCTGCATGACGCCGGTGTCGATGAGCTTCTGCACGCGGTGACGCACGGCGGCCTCGGACAGGCCGACGTCCTTGGCGATGGCGGAGTACGAGAGCCGGCCGTCGTCCTGGAGCAGCTCGATGATGCGCTTGGCGGTGGCGTCGAGGCTCTGTGCTCGTACCTGCGCGGGCCTGCGGTCGGTCATGACGGACATTCTGCCCCACGACCCGGGACCTTGGTCGTATCACCTCGCCACGGCAACGATTTCATGAGCGAAACACACTCTTAACGGCGGAATCCCTTGTGCTGCCGGATGTATCTTGCGACTATTCGTGAACAACGGGGAGAAGTGAGGGTGGCGCATGGCGGGTGTCGACCGGCGGACGGTGTTCAAGGGGGCGGGTGGCGCGGCGGCGCTGGGTCTCAGCGCGGTGGCGTTGAGGTACGGGTTCAACACGCCGGACCAGAAGCAGGACCCCTCCACGCTGGTGGCCAAGGACCGCTCGGCGCAGGACAAGACGCTGGTGTTCTCCAACTGGCCGGAGTACATCGACGAGGACGACGGCAAGTACGTCTCGACGCTGACGCAGTTCGAGCGGGAGACCGGCATCTCGGTGCGCTACACCCCGGACGTCAACGACAACAACGAGTTCTTCGCCAAGGTCAAGAACCAGCTGGGCTCCGGCACGTCGTCCAAGCGTGACCTGTTCGCCCTGACCGACTGGATGGCGGCCCGCATGATCCAGGTCGGGTGGATCCAGAAGCTCGACGCCGCGAAGGTGCCGAACCTGCACGCCAACATCATCGACTCGCTCAAGTCGCCCGCGTGGGACCCCAAGCGCCAGTACTCCGCCCCGTGGCAGAGCGGCCTGACCGGCATCGCCTACAACAAGGCCAAGGTCGGCGAGATCAAGTCGTTCGAGGAGCTGCTGACCCGCAAGGACCTCAAGGGACGGATCTCGTTGCTGACCGAGATGCGCGACACGATGGGCTTCCTGGTGATGATCGGCGGGGGAGACCCCGAGAACTTCAGCGACGACGAGTGGCAGGCCGCGATCGACCTGCTCAAGAAGACGCGCAGCGACGGCCAGGTGCGCTCGTTCAGCGGCAACGAGTACGTCCAGGACCTCGCGTCGGGCAACATCCTGGCCTGCGAGGCGTGGTCGGGCGACATCGCCAATGCCGGCGACGAGAACCTCGTGTGGGTGCCGCCGGAGGAGGGGATCATGATCTGGGCCGACAACATGCTGGTGCCCAACCTCGCGACCCACCAGGACAACGCCGAGAAGTGGATCAACTACTACTACGAGCCCGAGGTGGCCGCGAAGCTGGCGGCCTACAACAGCTACATCTGTCCTGTGAAGGGTGCGCAGGCGGCGATGGAGAAGGTCGATCCCGACCAGGTCGACAACGAGCTCATCTTCCCGACAGACAAGACGCTGTCGCAGACCCACCGCTTCATGGCCCTCGACGAGGCCACGATGCGAACCTACGAAGGGGACTACGCCGATGTCACAGGTGCATGAGGGAGCAGCAGCGCCATCCGGGGCGCACGCGAGGGGAGCGGACGGGTCGCGAGACCTGCGGCTCACCGGCCTGACCAAGGAGTACGCGACGTTCACGGCCGTCAAGTCCCTCGACCTGGTCGTGCCGCAGGGCGAGTTCTTCGCACTGCTGGGGCCGTCGGGCTGCGGCAAGACGACGACCCTGCGCATGGTGGCCGGGCTCGACACCCCGACGTCCGGCACGATCCACCTCGGCGACACCGAGATCACGTTCGAGAAGCCGTACCGGCGTCCCGTCAACACGGTGTTCCAGAACTATGCCCTGTTCCCGCACCTCAACATCGCCAAGAACGTCGCCTTCGGGCTCGAGCGCCGCGGCATCAAGAACACCAGGCAGCAGGTCGCCGACATGCTCGAGCTGGTCGAGCTGACCTCGCAGGCGCACAAGAAGCCGACCCAGATGTCCGGCGGCCAGCAGCAGCGCGTCGCTCTGGCGAGGGCCCTGATCAACAAGCCCGAGGTGCTGCTGCTCGATGAGCCGCTGGGCGCCCTCGACCTCAAGCTGCGGCGCGGCATGCAGCTCGAGCTCAAGCGCATCCAGACCGAGGTGGGGCTGACCTTCGTCCACGTGACGCACGACCAGGAGGAGGCCATGACCATGGCCGACACCATCGCCGTCATGAACCAGGGCGTCATCGAGCAGATGGGTGCGCCGAGCGAGCTCTACGAGAACCCGCGCACGACGTTCGTCGCCAACTTCCTCGGCCAGTCCAACCTCATCGCCGGCGAGATCGAGGGGCGCGACGGCGACCACGTGAAGGTCCGCGTGCAAGGTGCGGTCGCGTCCGTCCCGGGCGACCGGGCGCACTCCGACTCCGGCAAGGGCTGGCTGGGCATCCGGCCCGAGAAGGTCCTGATCGCCGAGGCCGGGACGCCGATCGACGCCCCGGGCGACGTCATCACGGGTGGCTACGTCACCGACGTCAGCTTCGTCGGGGTCAGCACCCAGTACTCCGTCATGATGCCGTGGGGGCAGGAGCTGACGGTCTTCGAGCAGAACACCGGTGCCCGGTCGATGCTGCCGGTCGGCACCAAGGTCGACATCTCGTGGCGGCCGGAGTTCGCCTTCCTGCTCGATGCGAGCCAGGACGCCAAGGCCGGGATCGAGGACGACTGACATGACGTCCACCGCAGGCGTCCCGCCGGTCTCCACGGACGACACCACGGCAGCCAAGCCCCGCGGCCGCAAGCTCACGGGCTACTGGCTGATCCTGCCGGGTGCTGTCTGGCTGCTGCTGTTCTTCGTCATCCCGTTCTACTCGCTGGTCGCCTCGAGCCTGTTCGACCCGAAGGGATCGGTGCTGACGGGCTACGAGATGACCTGGCACGTCGGCAACTACGTCGACGCGTTCAACCAGTACAAGGGCCAGCTCGGGCGGTCGCTGCTCTACGCCGGCCTGGCCACGCTCACGTGCCTCGTGGTCGGCTACGTGCTCGCGTACGCCATCGCGTTCAAGGCAGGACGCTGGAAGAACCTGATGCTGGTGCTGGTCATCGCCCCGTTCTTCACCAGCTTCCTGCTGCGCACCCTGTCGTGGAAGCTGATCCTGGCCGACGACGGCTGGGTCGTGGGCGTCGCCCAGGCGATCCACCTGACCGACGTGCTCAACATCATCGGTCTGACCACGACGGACGACCGGCTGCTGGCCACCCCGTTCGCCGTGATCGCGGGGCTCACCTACAACTTCCTGCCGTTCATGGTGCTGCCGCTCTACGCGAGCCTCGAGAAGGTCGACATCCGTCTCATCGAGGCCGCGGGCGACCTGTACGCCTCGCCCATGCGGGGGTTCTTCAAGGTCACGTTCCCGTTGTCGTTGCCCGGTGTCGTGGCGGGCACGCTGCTGACCTTCATCCCGGCGGCCGGCGACTACGTCAACGCGCAGCTGCTGGGCAGCACCAACACCAAGATGATCGGCAACTCGATCCAGAGCCTGTTCACGACGCAGGGTGACTACGCCACGGCGGGTGCGCTGTCGGTGATCCTCATGGTCATCATCGTGGCGGCCGTGATGGCCTACGTCCGCACCGCCGGAACGGAGGAGCTGGTATGACACGCGCGCGCCGCTGGATCGGCGAGCACCTGGTGCTCGGCCTCGGCCTGCTGGTGCTGGCCTACACGTTCGTGCCGATCGCGATCGTCGTGCTGATGAGCTTCAACGACAGCAGCACGTCGCGCAACGTCTACAAGTTCCAGAAGTTCACCTGGGACAACTGGCTCCACCCCGGAAGCTGGGCCGACGGCATGGCCGACTCGGTGTGGTTGAGCATCCGCATCGCGCTGCTGGCGACCGTGGTCGCGACGGCGCTCGGCACGCTGGCCGCCTTCGCCCTCGTGCGGCACCGGTTCGCGGGACGCTCGGCGGCCAACCTGATCATCTTCCTGCCGATGGCGTCGCCCGAGATCGTCATGGGCTCGTCGTTGCTGGCCCTGTTCGTGTCGGCCGGCTTCGGCGGCCAGCTCGGGTTCTGGACGATCCTGATCGCCCACATCATGTTCTGCCTCTCGTTCGTCATCGTGACCGTCAAGGCACGGCTGAGCGGTCTCAACGACAACCTCGAGCAGGCGGCGATGGACCTCTACGCGACCGAGGCGCAGACCTTCTGGCGGGTGACGTTCCCGCTCGTGCTGCCCGGCATCGTGGGTGCGGCGCTGCTGAGCTTCTCGCTGTCGTTCGACGACTTCATCATCACCAACCTCAATGCCGGCCAGGAGGTGACGTTCCCGATGTTCGTCTACGGCGCCAACCAGCGCGGCGTGCCGATGGAGGTCAACGTCATCGGCACGGCGATGTTCGTCATCTCGATCGCGGTGGTGCTCGGCAACGAGATCGTCCGGCGTCGTCAGGAGAAGGCCCTCGCCGCCTGACGGCCCCGGTTTACCACGCTGGCGTGGTAAACCTCGTCGGTGCACGGCAAAGGTGCCGCGCCCCGAGCCAGTTTGCCCTGCCGGCGTGGGAAACCGCGTCGCCCGGACTACACCCGGGGTCGGTTTGCCCTGCCGGCATGGTGAACCGGATCAGGGCACGGCCAAGGTGCCGCGTCCCGAGCCAGTTTGCCCTGCCGGCGTGGTAAACCGCGCCGGGGCGGTCGTCAGACGAGGCCCTGGGCCTCGGTCAGCACCGACCGCAGGATCTGCTCGATCTCGTCGAAGTGCGACTGGTCGGCGATCAGCGGGGGAGCCAGCTGGATGACCGGGTCGCCGCGGTCGTCGGCGCGGCAGTACAGGCCGTTGTCGAACAGGGCCTTGGAGAGGAAGCCGCGCAGCAGCTTCTCGGACTCGACGTCGTCGAACGTCTCCTTGGTCGTCTTGTCCTTGACCAGCTCGATGCCGTAGAAGTAGCCGTCGCCGCGGACGTCGCCGACGAGGTCGAGGTCGAGCAGCTTCTCGAGCGTCGAGCGGAAGGCACCCTCGTTGCGCAGCACGTGACCGTTGAGGTCCTCGCGCTCGAAGATGTCGAGGTTGGCCATCGCGACGGCGGCCGAGACCGGGTGCCCGCCGAACGTGTAGCCGTGCGCGAACGACGCGTTGCCCTTCAGGAACGGCTCCATCAGCCGGTCGGACGCGATCATCGCTCCGAGCGGCGAGTAGCCCGACGTCAGGCCCTTCGCGCAGGTGATCATGTCGGGCTGGTAGCCGAACTTGGTGGCGCCGAACATCTCGCCGAGGCGTCCGAAGGCGCAGATGACCTCGTCGGAGACCAGCAGGACGTCGTGCTCGTCGCAGATCTCGCGGACGCGCTCGAAGTAGCCGGGCGGGGGCGGGAAGCACCCGCCCGAGTTCTGCACCGGCTCGAGGAAGACCGCGGCGACGGTGTCGGCGCCCTCGGCCAGGATCGCGTCCTCGATGCGGTTCGCGGCCCAGCGGCCGAAGGCCTGCTGCTGCTCCTTCTCGTCGGTGAAGCCGCCGAGGGACTCGTCGGGCGCCCGGTAGAAGTTGGTGTTGGGCACGTGCGACGTCGACGGCACGAGCGGCTCGAACATCGACTTCATGGCCGGGATGCCCGTGATCGACAGGGCTCCGTGCGGCGTGCCGTGGTAGGCGACCTGTCGGCTGATGACCTTGGTCTTGGCCGGCTTGCCGGTCAGCTTGAAGTACTGCTTGGCCAGCTTCCAGGCGGTCTCGACGGCCTCGCCGCCGCCCGTCGTGAAGAACACGCGGTTGAGGTCGCCGGGCGCGTACGACGCGATGCGCTCGGCCAGGCGGATGGCATGCGGGTGCGCGAACGTCCACAGCGGGAAGAACGCGAGCTCCTTGGCCTGCTTGGCGGCCGCCTCGGCCAGCTCCTCGCGTCCGTGGCCCGCCTGCACGACGAACAGCCCGGCCAGCCCGTCGAGGTACTGGCGACCCTGGGTGTCCCAGATGTGCATGCCGTCGCCCTTGACGATGATGGGGATGTCGTGGGCGTCGTCGTAGCTCCCGTGACGGGAGAAGTGCATCCACAGGTGCCGCTTGCCGGCCTCCTGCAGGTGGTCGTAGTCGTCGAGGGTCATGTCCTCATTGTCAGGCCTCTGGTTGGTCGAAAACAAGGGATTTCGTGGTTCTGTCGGACATTCGCACCGGAATCCGTTGTCCCGAGGTCGGGGATGAGGTTGGATGGGAGCGCACCGCAGCCCACGACACGATCGACGAGGTGACCATGGACCGCTACGACACGATCGTCGTGGGTGCAGGGGTGGCGGGCCTGACCGCTGCCCGTCTGCTGACCCGCGCGGGCCGGTCGGTGGTGGTGCTCGAGGCGCGCGATCGCATCGGCGGTCGCGTCTGGACGGTGCGCGACGGCGATGAGGCCACCGATCTCGGTGCGTCGTGGATCCATGGTGTCGACGGCAGTCCGGTGGCGGCCGCGGCCCGCGCCTTCGAGATGCCGATGACGGAGTTCACGGTCGGCGGCTACCAGCCGGACAGCCGTCCGATCGCCTACTACGGCCCGGCCGGGAGTCGCCTGTCCGAGGTCGAGACAGCGGGGTTCGTCGACGACATCCGAGCCGTCGACGAGGCACTGCCGGCCGTGATCGAGGCGTCCGCGCCCGACGCCTCGTACTCCGACGTCGCCGAGCAGGTGCTGCGAACGTTCGGCTGGGACGAGGCGCGTGCCGAGCGCGTGCGCGAGTACCTGCGCCACCGGTCGGAGGAGCAGTACGGCGCGTGGATCGGCGACCTGGCCGCTCACGGCCTCGACGACGACTCGATCGACGGGGACGAGGTCGTGTTCCCCGACGGGTACGACCGCCTGGCCGAGCGGTTGTCCGACGGCGTCGACCTCCGTCTCGAGCACGTCGTGTCGCACGTCCGCTGGGACGACGACGGCGTGTCGGTGAGCGGCGACCGGGGCACGCTGACGGCGGCGGCAGCGATCGTCACGGTGCCGGTCGGCGTGCTGCGCAGCTCCGACTTCGTCATCGAGCCGGCCCTGCCCGCGCCGGTGGCCGGCGCCCTGTCGCGCCTCGAGATGAACGCCTTCGAGAAGGTCTTCCTGCGGTTCCCGACCAGGTTCTGGGACGACGAGGTGTACGCGATCCGCCAGCAGGGCCCGCAGGGTCTGTGGTGGCACTCCTGGTACGACCTCACGTCCCTGCACGGCACGCCCACGCTGCTGACCTTCGCGGCCGGTCCCGCCGCGCGAGCCATCCGTGACTGGGACGACGCCGCGGTCATCGACTCGGTGCTCTCGCAGCTGCGGCGCCTCTACGGCCACCGAGTCGGCGTGCCGACCGCCGTGCATGTCACGCACTGGCAGGACGATCCGTACGCCCGCGGCTCGTACGCCTACATGACGGTCGGCTCGACGACGTCCGACCACGACGACCTCGCGACCCCCGTCGGCGGTGTGCTGCACCTGGCCGGCGAGGCCACGTGGACCGACGACCCGGCGACGGTCACGGCGGCCCTGTGCTCGGGGCACCGCGCCGCACAGAACGTCCTGGGCCGCGACGTGCCCATCGAGGACGCCTGGACCGACTGAGTCAGGCCGGGACGTGGTCGATGCCCGCGGCGTCCAGGGCGTAGGCCCAGACGCTCCGCCGTGCCTCGGGGTCGTCGGCCCGGCCGGGCAGGTAGTAGGTCGACCGCGGACGGCGGTCGCTCCAGAACCGGCCGCTCGACCGCGTCGCCACCGGTGAGGCCGTGAGCCACACGATCGTGTCGGCGCCCTGCTCGGCGGTGCGCAGGATCGGGGCGACGACCTTGGCGAACCGGGGCATCGAGTCGGTGACGCCCGGGGTGTCGGCCCACCCGGGGTGCATGCTGTGCACCACGACGCCGTCGCCGGCATACCGGCGCGCCATCAGCTCGGCCAGGGTCACCTGGATGCGCTTGGTGCGCGCATACGCGCGGATGCCCTCGTACGGGCCTTCCTCGTACTCGATGTCGTCGCCGATCGAGCTGTCGAGCGGAGCGGAGTACATGCCGCCCGACGACACGATGACGACGCGGGGGTCCCCGGCGGCAGCGAGCGTGTCGCGCAGCAGCTCGGTCAGCAGCAGGGGTCCGATGACGTGCGTCGCGAGGGCCAGCTCGTGGCCCTGCGCCGTCTCGGTGCGCTCCGGCGGCATGACGCCGGCGTCGTGGACGATCGCGTGCAGCGCACCCACCGTCTCCTTCAGGTCGGCGGCGTACGCGCGGACGGAGTCGAGGTCGCTGACGTCGCAGACCTCCTCGACCAGCTGCGCGTCCGGCGCGTCGCGACGGATGAGGTCGGCCGACTCGCGGAGGCGGTCGGCGTTGCGACCGACCAGGTGCACCACGGCACCCAGCCGGGCGATGCCGGTGGCTGCCGCTCGTCCGAGCCCGCTGCTGCCGCCGGTGACGACGACATGACGGCCCACCAGGGCCTGCGGATCGGGGTCGTCCGCCCACCACCGGCGACGAAGCGCGGGTCCGATCGACGAGTAGCCCGGGACGAGGGTCTTGTCGAGGATCGTGTCGACGACCGAGAGCAGAGGAGAGACCATGCCTCCACGGTAGGCGCGACCTCCTGACCCCGCTCGTCCCCGCGATCCGTGACGCCTACGGCGGCATGGGGCCTTCGTGACGCCGTAGGCGTCACACATCGCGGGGAGGGGAGGGTCTAGAGCAGGCCTGCCTCGTGCATCGCGATCGCGACCTGCACGCGGTTGGTCGCGTCGAGCTTGGTGAACAGGTGCGAGATGTGCGCCTTGACGGTGGCGACGCTCATGTGGAGGTCGGCGGCGATCTCGGCGTTGGACGCACCGCGCCCGACGGCCACCGCGACCTCGCGCTCACGGTCGGTGAGGCACGCGATCCGCTCGACGGCCTGGCCGGCGCGGGCGTCGGGGACGGCGTCGGTGACCTGGCGGATGAGCTGCTCGGTGATGGCCGGCGACAGCATCGGCTCGCCGGCCACGACACGGGCGATCGCGTCGACGATGTCGGCCGGCGGGGTGTCCTTGAGCAGGAAGCCGTTGGCGCCCGCGGCCAGGGCCCTGACCACGTACGCGTCGGCGTCGAAGGTCGTCAGCACGATCACCTTGGGCGCCTCGGGGAGGGCGAGGACGGCCTCGGTGGCCGCGATGCCGTCCATGACCGGCATGCGGATGTCCATGAGCACGACGTCGATGCCGCCGGCCCGCACGCGCTCGACCGCCTCGTGGCCGTTCGCGGCCTCACCGACGACCTCGATCTGGGACGAGCCGCCGAGGATCAGGGCCAGCCCGGCCCGGACGAGCGCGTCGTCGTCGGTCAGCAGCACCCGGATGGTCATGCCGGCCACGGTAGCCACGCCTCGAGCACGAACTCGGCGTCGGGGGAGATGCGGTGGCCCAGGCGTCCGCCCGCCAGCTCGGCGCGCTCGGTCAGTCCCTCGAGCCCCAGGCCTGACCGCGGGGGAGCCGACCGCTGCTCACCGACCCGCAGGGGATTGCGCACCTCGACCGTCACGCCGGCGTCGGGGGAGCCCGTGACGATGACCGAGACCAAGGTGTCCGCCGCGTGCTTGCGGGCGTTGGTGAGCGCCTCCTGCACGATGCGGTAGACCGTGCGGCCGAGGGCGTCCGGGACGTCGCTCAGCGCGATGCCGCCACCGAGCTCGACGCGCATGCCCGACCGGCGCGCCTCGTCGACCAGACCCGCGACATCGGTCGCCGACGGCTGCGGACGTTCGGGGGCGGAGTCGCCGGGTCCGTCGCGCAGGATGCCGAGCACCTCGCGCAGCTCGACCATCGCCTGGTGGGAGTTGTCCTGGATGATGCCGGCCGTGGCACGCACCTCGTCGCGGCTGAGGTCGTCGCGGTACGCCAAGGCACCCGCGTGCATCGTCACGAGCGAGATGCGGTGGGCCAGGACGTCGTGCATCTCACGGGCGATGCGCGACCTCTCGGCCGTGCGAGCCCTTGCGACCCTCGACGCCTGGTCGTCCTCGGCGGCGCGCGCCCGCTCCCGCAGGGTCGCGATGAGCTCGCGGCGCGACCCGATGAACATGCCCCAGCCCACCGTGACGGCCAGGACGAGCAGCGTCAGCGGGATCATGACGACGTACGTCTGCTGGGCGTCGCGGTCGGTGGCCTCGAGCACGAGGCCCGCGACGAGGGCGACCGCCGTGACCGGGAGGATCTCGCGCAGCCGCCGGCGGGTCGACAACGACACCAGGGCCAGGGTCGCGGGCCCGCCGACCGACCACGACCCGAGGGCGAGGGCGTTGGCGGCCAGCGCGACGGCGAGGGGATGACGGCGGCGCCACGGCAGGATGGCGAAGCCGACCAGGCCCATCGCCAGGTCGGTCCAGAACCACCACCGGGCGTGGTCCCACTGCCACTGCGCGGCCTCGAACCACGCGACGGCACTGATCGCGATCGCCAGCGCGTACCGCCACAGGTGGTTCCACCAGCGCAGCGGCGGTTGGTACGTCACGGGGATCACCCCCCAAGGCTAGGGGCGGGCCAGGCCGTCCTCCACGGGCGAAGGTCTGCGACCGCTCATACTTTCGGCTAGCGCGACATGGACGCCGGGTGGATGACTCGGCGGCTCCGGTGCACCACAGTGGAGTCATGATCACAGTTGACCGTCTCACCAAGACCTACGGTGCCTACCGCGCCGTCGACGACGTCTCGTTCACGTGCCGACCGGGAGCCGTCACGGGCTTCCTCGGCCCGAACGGTGCCGGCAAGTCCACGACCATGCGCATCATCGCCGGTCTCACGCCCGCCACCTCCGGGTCCGCCCACGTGAGCGGCGTCAACTACCTCGACATCCCCAACCCCGGCACGCAGATCGGGGTGCTCCTCGACGCTTCGGCCCAGCACGCCGGCCGCACCGGCCGCGAGATCCTCACGCTCAGCGCCCTCACGATGGGCCTGCCGATGTCGCGGGTCGACGAGATGCTCGCCCTGGTGAGCCTCACCCCGGCCGAGTCGAAGCGCCGGGTCAAGAACTACTCGCTCGGCATGCGCCAGCGCCTCGGCATCGCCAACGCGTTGATGGGCGATCCGAAGATCTTGATGCTCGACGAGCCCGCCAACGGCCTCGACCCCGCCGGCATCCACTGGATGCGCAGCCTGCTGCGCGACTACGCCAACCGCGGCGGCACGGTGCTGCTGTCGTCGCACCTCCTGCACGAGATCGAGGTCATCGCCGACGAGATCATCGTCATCGGCCAGGGCAAGATCGTCGCCGAGGGCACCAAGGCCGAGCTGCTGCAGACCGCGGGGACGTTCGTGAAGGCCGCCGATCCGTCGGCGCTGGCCAATGCGCTGACCGCGGCCGGCATCACGGCAGGCCCGTCGGGCGACGGCGGTCTGCGCACCGAGGCCGATCCTGCCACGGTCGGCAAGGCCGCCGCGGCAGCCGGTGTCGCGCTCGTCGAGCTGCGTCCCGCCGACGGCGCCGGCCTGGAGGAGATGTTCCTCCAGCTGACGTCGACCACCCAGCGCGAAGGAGCGACCGCATGAGCACCACCGCCGAACCCATCACGATCGACACGACCCGTCCCGGGGTGCCGCTGAGCCGGCTCGTCAAGGTCGAGATCCGCAAGATGTTCAACACCCGGTCGGGCTTCTGGCTGATGATGAGCATCGCGATCGTCGCCCTGCTCGCGACGATCGGCTGCATCCTGTTCGTGCCCGACCGCAACCTGGAGTACTCGGTCTTCGCGAGCGCCGTCGGGTTCCCGATGGCGCTGCTGCTGCCGGTCATCGCGATCTTGTCGGTCACGGGGGAGTGGAGCCAGCGCACCGGGCTGATCACCTTCACGCTCGTCCCGCACCGTGCCGGCGTGATCCTCGCGAAGGCCCTGGCCGCCGTGATCGTCGGCGCGACCGGCATGGTGCTCGCGCTCGCGATCGGCGCCATCGGCAACATCATCGGCGCGGCGGTCAACGGCACGGACGCGGTCTGGAACATGTCGGCGCTCGACCTGGTGCTGATCGTGGTCGCCAACGTCCTGGGGCTGCTCGTCGGCTTCATGCTCGGCGTCCTGATCCGCAACACGCCCGGGGCCATCGTGGCCTACGTGGCCTACCAGTTCCTGCTGCCGACGATCTTCGGCATCCTCGCCTCGCTGCAGGACTGGTTCAAGGACATCCAGCCGTGGTTCGACTTCGGCGACGCGCAGACCCCGCTGTTCGACGGCGGGCCGCACGGTGAGGAGTGGGCGCAGCTCGCGACCTCCGGCCTGATCTGGCTCGTCATTCCGCTGGCCGTCGGCGTGTGGACCGTGCTCCGCTCCGAGGTGAAGTAGACCTCCGGGGCGTGCGGGCGGCGACAGGACATCCTCGCCCGCACGTCCCGGACCATGACAGTGGCGACGCGCACACCAGCGCGTCGCCACTGTCGTTCGCGGCCCTGCATCGACGCCGGGTGCGACAATGACCGCATGCGCAAGCGAGTGGTCGTCCTCGGCTCGACCGGATCGATCGGCACCCAGGCCCTCGAGGTCATCGCCGCCCACCCCGACCGCTTCGAGGTCGTTGGCCTGGCCGCCGGCGGCGCCCACCCCCGGTTGCTGGCCGAGCAGGCCATCGCCTTCGACGTGCCGGTGGTGGCCGTGGCGCGGGCCAGCGCCGCCGAGGACGTCCAGCTGGCGCTGTACGCCGAGGCACAGCGGCAGGGCTACGCCCACGGCGACCACCGCATCCCCCGCCTGGTCGCCGGCCCCGATGCCGCCACCGAGCTGGCCCGCACCCCCTGCGACGTCGTCCTCAACGGGATGACCGGGGCCGTCGGCCTCCTGCCGACGCTCGCCGCGCTCGAGGCGGGCACGACGCTGGCCCTGGCCAACAAGGAGTCGCTCATCATCGGCGGCTCGCTCGTGATCGACGCGGCCGCGCCGGGACAGCTCGTGCCGGTCGACTCCGAGCACTCCGCGCTGGCCCAGGCCATGCGCGGCGAGAGCCCCGACGACGTCCGCCGCCTCGTCGTCACCGCCAGCGGCGGACCCTTCCGCGGTCGCAGCCGGGCCGAGCTCGCCGACGTCACCCCCGAGCAGGCCATGGCGCACCCCACGTGGGACATGGGCCCGGTCATCACGATCAACTCCGCCACGCTGGTCAACAAGGGGCTCGAGGTCATCGAGGCCCACCTGCTGTTCGGCATCGGCTTCGACCGCATCGACGTCGTGGTGCACCCGCCGTCGATCGTGCACTCGATGGTCGAGTTCGTCGACGGCGCCACGATGGTGCAGGCGTCGCCACCCGACATGAAGCTGCCGATCGCGCTCGGCCTGTCGTGGCCGGGCCGCGTGCCCGACGTGGCCGCCGGCTGCGACTGGAGCGTGCCGGCGACCTGGGAGTTCTTCCCGCTCGACGAGCAGGCGTTCCCGGCTGTCGGGCTGGCCCGCACGGCCGGCACCTTCGGACGTACCGCGCCGGCGGTGCTCAATGCCGCCAACGAGGTGTGCGTGCAGGCATTCGTCGACGGACGGTTGGACTTCCTCGGCATAGTGGACACGGTGGGTGAGATCCTCGACGAGCACGTCCGCGATCCCGACGCGGCTCGTCAAGAGATGTCCCTCCGCGGCGTGCTGGACGCCGACGCCTGGGCGCGTGCCCGAGCCTCAGAACGGGTGGAACAACGATGAACGCACTGATCTACACCCTCGGTGTGGTCGTCTTCGTGATCGGCGTCGTGCTGTCGATCGCGCTGCACGAGCTGGGGCACATGTACCCGGCCAAGAAGTTCGGCATCAAGGTCACGCAGTTCTTCGTCGGCTTCGGCAACACCGTCTGGTCGACCAAGCGTGGCGAGACCGAGTACGGCTTCAAGGCGATCCCGCTCGGCGGCTACGTCAAGCTCGTCGGCATGCTGCCGCCGGCCAAGAACGCCGATCCGCACGAGGTGCGCAAGACCAACACGGGCCTGTTCACGCAGCTGATCTCCGACGCGCGCAACGCCGAGTACGAGCACGTCGACGACAAGGACCTCGACCGGCTGTTCTACCGCAAGCCGTGGTGGCAGAAGCTGATCGTGATGGCCGGCGGCCCCATGGTCAACATCGTGATCGCGGTGTTCCTGTTCGCCGTGGTGTTCATGGGGTTCGGGGCGCTCACCCCGACCACGACCGTCCAGGCCGTCTCCGACTGCGCCATCAGCGATGCCGAGGCGGGTCGCACGTGCCAGCCCACCGACCCGCAGACGCCGGCCAGCAAGGCCGGTCTCGAGGCCGGTGACCGCATCACGGGCTTCAACGGGCGCCAGATCGACGACTGGGACGAGCTCTCGCAGGTCATCCGCGCCAACGGCTCCCGCGAGGCCCGTATCGACTTCGAGCGTGACGGACGTCCGATGAGCGCGACGGTCGCCACCTCGGTGCTGGCCCGCGCCGACCTCGACGACCCGACGCGAACGGTCGAGGTCGGCTTCCTCGGCGTGCAGCCCCGCGAGCAGATGCAGCGCCAGGGCCCCGTCTACGTCGCGCAGGTCATGGGCGACTACGTCGAGGGCACGGCCAAGGCCATCTGGCACCTGCCCGAGCGCATGGTCGACGTCACCAAGGCGGCGTTCGGCGCCGACCGCGACCCCGAGGGGCCGATCAGCGTCGTCGGCGCGAGCCGGGTGGCGGGGGAGTCGTTCACGGTCGACGACCCGACGTGGACCGAGCGCGCTCAGCGGGTGCTGGTGCTGCTGGCGGGGCTCAACCTGTTCCTCGCGATGTTCAACTTCATCCCGCTGCTGCCGCTCGACGGCGGCCACATCGCCGGCGCCCTGTGGGAGGCCGTCCGGCGGGGCTTCGCGAAGCTGCGCGGGGCACCCGATCCGGGCTACGTCGACGTCGCGAAGATGCTGCCCGTGGCCTACGCCATGGGTGCCCTCCTTATGCTGATGAGCGTGATCCTGATCTACGCCGACATCGTCAACCCGGTATCCCTGTCATGACCGAGCGCCAGCGAGGGAATCATCAGATGCTCATGACGACGCCGTCGTTCCATGCCTCTTCCACGACGGTGACGTCATGACCGATCTGGGACTCCCCGCCATGCCGCCGCCGGTGCTCGCGCCGCGCCGCAAGACCCGCAAGATCAAGGTCGGCACGGTCGACGTCGGCGGCGACGCACCCGTCTCGGTGCAGTCGATGACCACCACGCTGACGTCCGACGTCAACACCACGCTGCAGCAGATCGCCGAGCTCACGGCCGCCGGCTGCGACATCGTCCGTGTGGCGTGCCCCAGCCAGGACGATGCCGACGCGCTGCCCGAGATCGCCCGGCACTCGAACATCCCGGTCATCGCCGACATCCACTTCCAGCCGAAGTACGTGTTCGCCGCGATCGACGCCGGCTGCGCCGCCGTGCGGGTCAACCCCGGCAACATCCGCAAGTTCGACGACCAGGTCGGCGCCATCGCGCGCGCGGCCAAGGACGCCGGCACGTCGATCCGCATCGGCGTCAACGCCGGCTCGCTCGACAAGCGCATCTTCGACAAGTACGGCTCGGCCACCCCCGAGGCGCTGGTCGAGTCGGCCGTCTGGGAGGCGTCGCTGTTCGAGGAGCACGACTTCCACGACTTCAAGATCTCGGTCAAGCACAACGACCCGGTCGTGATGGTCAAGGCCTACGAGCTGCTGTCCGAGCGGGGCGACTGGCCGCTGCACCTCGGCGTGACCGAGGCCGGTCCGGCGTTCCAGGGCACGATCAAGAGCTCGGTGGCGTTCGGCTCGCTGCTCAGCAAGGGCATCGGCGACACGATCCGAGTCTCCCTCTCGGCCCCGCCGGTCGAGGAGGTCAAGGTCGGCATCCAGATCCTGCAGTCGCTCAACCTGCGACCGCGCAAGCTCGAGATCGTCTCGTGCCCGTCGTGCGGGCGCGCGCAGGTCGACGTCTACACGCTGGCCGAGCAGGTCACGGCCGGGCTCGAGGGCATGGAGGTTCCGCTGCGCGTCGCGGTCATGGGCTGCGTCGTCAACGGGCCGGGCGAGGCGCGCGAGGCCGACCTCGGCGTCGCCTCGGGCAACGGCAAGGGCCAGATCTTCGTCAAGGGCGAGGTCATCAAGACCGTCCCTGAGTCGAAGATCGTCGAGACCCTCATCGAGGAGGCCATGCGTCTGGCCGAGGACATGGAGCCCGTCGAGGGCGGTTCGGCCGCCGTCACGGTCAGCTGACGCTGCTGCGCCCGACGTCCTCCACCGCCGGGACACCCCCGGGTCGTAGGCTGTACCGACCGGACCGGGAGGCACAGTGCTGAAGACGACGGCGCATGTTCGTGCGCTGACACCAGACGACCTCCCAGACCTGCATCGTCTGCTCGACCGCGACCCCTTGGTCAACCTCTTCGTCCGCAACCGGGTCGACTCCACCAAGCTGCAGGCCCGCTGGCTGGGCGGCCAGGTGTGGGGCTACTTCGAGGACGGCAGCTTGGTGTCGGCGTGCCACGCAGGGGCCAACCTGGTGCCCGTCGAGGCCACCCCCGCCGCGCTGTCGGCGTTCGCCGAGCGGGTGCTCGCCGACAACATCCGTCCGTCGTCGGTCGTCGGGCCCCGTGACGTGGTCATCCCGTTCTGGGCGCTGCTCGAGCCGCGCTGGGGCCCTGCCCGGTCGCCTCGGCTGTCGCAACCCTTCATGACGATGGCGCGCGACAGCCGCGTGGCGCCCGACCCGCGCGTGCGGCCCGTGCTGATCGACGAGTTCGACGTCCTCTACCCGGCGTCGGTGGCGATGTTCACCGAAGAGGTGGGGGTCGACCCCGAGGCGGGCAGCCGCAGCGGATATCGGGCGCGGGTGGCGCAGCTGATCTCGCAAGGGTGGTCGTTCGCGATCATCGAGGACGGTCGCGTGCTGTTCAAGACCGAGGTCGGGGCGGCGACGCGCGACGCCTGCCAGCTGCAGGGCGTCTACGTGCACCCCGACCTGCGCGGGCGCGGGCTGGCGGTGCCGGCCCTGGCGGCCGTCGTGCGGCAGGTCAGGCAGACCGTGGCGCCGGTCGTCACGCTGTACGTCAACGACCACAACACGGCTGCTCGCCGCACGTACGAGCGGGTCGGGTTCGAGCAGACCACGACGTTCGCGTCGATCCTGCTGTAGCGGGCCTGCACGGCCGGAGCGCCGCGACTAGGGTGCCTGCATGACACGCGACATCACCATCATGGGCAGCGCCTTCATCGGCATCGGGGTGCTCCACCTCGTCAAGCCGGGGCCGTTCGAGAACATCGTGCCGAAGGTGCTCCCGCGCAAGAAGGACCTGGTCTACGCGTCGGGCGTCGTCGAGATCGCGGCCGGCGCGATGATGCTGCACCCCCGCACGCGCCGCCTGGGCGGCCTGGGTGCCGTCGCGCTGCTCGCCGGCGTCTTCCCGGCCAACGTCCAGATGACGGCCGATGCGCTGCGCAGCTCGCGCGCACCCGCTTGGTACAAGGCGGGCACGGTGCTCCGGCTCCCGCTCCAGGCCCCCATGATCCGCATCGCCCTCAAGGCCGCCCGAGCCTGACCCAGGGCGGCCCGGAACGGGGCCGATAGGCTCGACGCCATGCGCATGTCCAAGCTCTTCCTCCGCACGCTCCGCGACGACCCCGCCGATGCCGAGGTGGCGAGCCACAAGCTGCTCGTGCGCGCCGGCTACGTGCGCAGGGTCGCGCCCGGCATCTACTCGTGGCTGCCGCTGGGGCTCAAGGTGCTGGCCAAGGTCGAGAAGATCATCCGCGAGGAGATGGCCGAGATCGGCTCGCAGGAGGTGCGGTTCCCGGCCCTGCTGCCTCGCGAGCCCTACGAGGCGTCCAACCGCTGGACCGAGTACGGCCCCAACCTCTTCCGCCTGCAGGACCGGCGCGGCAACGACATGCTGCTCGGCCCGACGCACGAGGAGATGTTCGCGCTGCTGGTCAAGGATCTCTACTCGTCCTACAAGGATCTGCCGCTGAGCCTGTTCCAGATCCAGACCAAGTACCGCGACGAGGCCCGTCCGCGTGCCGGCATCCTGCGCGGCCGCGAGTTCATCATGAAGGACTCGTACTCCTTCGACGTCGACGACGCAGGGCTCGAGGCGTCCTACCAGGCCCACCGCGAGGCCTACGTGCGCATCTTCGACCGCCTGGGCTTCGACTACGTCATCGTGCACGCCGACTCCGGTGCGATGGGTGGCTCGGCCAGCGAGGAGTTCCTCGCCGTCTCCGAGACGGGCGAGGACACCTTCGTGCGCTCGCCGGGTGGCTACGCGGCCAACGTCGAGGCGGTCACGACGATCGCCCCCGATCCCGTCCCGTTCGACGGCCTGCCCGCGGCGCACGCCGAGCAGACCCCCGACACCCCGACGATCGCGACGCTCGTGGCCCACCTCGACGAGGCGTTCCCGCGCGACGACCGTCCGTGGCACGCGTCCGACACGCTGAAGAACGTGCTCGTGATGCTGCGTCACCCCGACGGCACCCGCGAGCCGCTCGCGATCGGCGTGCCCGGCGACCGCGAGGTCGACGCCAAGCGCCTCGAGGCCGCGGTCTCGCCGGCCGAGGTCGAGCCGTTCGACGAGAAGGAGTTCGCCGCGAACCCGGCGCTCGTCAAGGGGTACATCGGGCCGGGTGCGCTCGGTGCCGACAACGCGTCGGGCATCCGCTACCTGACCGACCCCCGGGTCGTCGACGGCACACGGTGGGTCACGGGAGCCAACGAGAAGGGCTCGCACGTGATCGACCTGGTGGCGGGCCGCGACTTCACCTCCGACGGCACGATCGAGGCCGCCGAGGTGCGTGCCGGCGACCCCGCGCCCGACGGCTCGGGCCCGCTCGAGCTGGCCCGTGGCATCGAGGTGGGCCACATCTTCCAGCTCGGCCGCAAGTACGCCGAGGTGCTCGACCTGAAGGTGCTCGACGAGAACGGCAAGCTGGTCACGGTCACGATGGGTTCGTACGGCGTGGGCGTCTCGCGGGCCGTCGCTGCCGTGGCGGAGTACTCGCACGACGACGCCGGACTGATCTGGCCCAAGGAGCTCGCTCCGTTCGACGTCCACCTGATCGTGGCGGGCAAGGACGAGACGGTCGTCGCCGGCGCCGAGCAGGTGTACGCCGACCTGGTGGGCGAGGGCTTCGACGTGCTGTTCGACGACCGTCCCGGCAAGGTGTCGCTGGGCGTGAAGTTCAAGGACGCCGAGCTCGTCGGGGTGCCCACGATCGTCGTCGTCGGCAAGGGCTTCGTCGACGGAGTCGTCGAGGTCAAGGACCGCGCGACGGGCGAGCGCCAGGACGCCGCCCTGGCCGACCTGATCGCGACCCTCCGCGCCTGATCAGTCGCGCCCCTCGAGCTTGTCGAATGGCCCCTTCCGACAAGCTCGAGGGGCGGGATCGACCGGGATCGGTTCAGGGAAGGCCGGGGAAGGCCCTCGGGGCGGCTCCCCAGGTCTGCTCGGCCAGGGCGGACGTCCGAAGGGCCCGCACCGCGTAGGCACGCAGGTCGTCCTCCGCGACCCCGGCCAGGGTCAGCAGGGCCGCACTGATGCGTGCCTCGAGCGACTGCGCCGCTGCGCGTGCCTGGTCGGCGTTCGTGAGCGGACCGACGTCGTAGCCCAGGGCGGCCGCGGCCGGCGACGTGCCGCGTGACCGCAGCCGGCCGACCAGGGAGTCACGGGTGTCGCGGTGCGCGGCGAACGACGTCCGCGCGGTCTTGACGAGGCTGTCGACCCGGGCGCCGACCACGGGGTAGAGCCAGACGGCCTCGTGCTCGAGCGCGAGCCACGCCTGCAGCGCCTCGGTCGGCGTCATCGCAGGCTCCGGACGACGCGGGCGCTCTGTGCGTGACCTGCCGACATCGCCGCCAGCACCCGCACGAGCGCCGGCGAGCCCGCCGTGACGGCATCGCGCGCACGGTCCTTGCAGGCGATGTCGAGCGCCTGTGCCAGCGCGTCGACGGCTGCGCCCTGGTCGGCCGGGGGAGCAGCACCCGCCGGTGCCTCCGCGCCGCCCAGCGCGGCCAGCTGCTCGCCGACGGCAGCGGTGACCGCGGCGAGGTCGAGCCCCGGATGGCCGGCCGAGGTCGCCGCGACGGCGGCCTGCAGCTCGGCAGTGGCCCGAGCAGCGCGGCGCAGGACGCGCGTGTCGTCCGGGTCGGGCTGCGGCTTGGGGTCGATGCCGACCGCGTCGGCGACGTCGTCGAGACGTCCGGTGGCCTCGGCGGCGACGAGGAGTCCGCCGGCACCCACCACGACGGCTCCGGTGCCGATCAGCGCACGGCGAGTCATCACCCCGGCAGGCTATCCGACAGCTGCCACGCGCCCCGACACGTCACGACGTCCGAGGCACCTCCGGACTACCGATAGGGTGGACCGACGCAGCACGGCGGAGGACACGACCCGCCGACAACCGAAGACGGAGGACGCACCATGACCGACAGTCTGGAGACCCTCGTCGAGAGCACCGTGACGTCCCTGGGGCTCGATCTCGAAGCGCTCGACCTCACCCCGGCCGGCAACAAGCGCGTCCTGCGCATCGCGGTCGACCGCGACGGCGGCGTCGGCATCGACCACATCACCGACGCGACCCGCGCGCTGTCCGAGGTGCTCGACTCGTCCGAGGTCATGGGCGAGCAGCCGTACACGCTCGAGGTCACCTCACGGGGCGTCGACCGGCCGCTCACGGAGCCCCGCCACTGGCGCCGCAACGAGGGCCGCCTGGTCCGTCTGCGCCTCGAGGGGGACGACTCCTCGGTCGACGGACGCATCGGCGCGAGCGACGACACCGGGGTCGAGATCCTCGGACGGACGACGACGCGCTACGACTACACCGACATCACCTCAGCGCTCGTGCAGGTCGAGCTCAACCGGAAGGACGCCTGATGGACATCGACATGGCCGCCCTGCGCGCCCTCGAGCGCGAGAAGGAGATCCCCTTCGAGGCGATCTGCGAGGCGATCGAGACCGCGCTGCTCTCGGCCTACCAGAAGACCGGCATCGCCAAGCAGCACGCGCGCGTCGAGCTCGACCGGTCGTCGGGCCACGTGACGGTGTGGGCCAAGGAGCGCATCGAGGCGCCCCCCGCGCCCGAGCCGGTCGAGGGGGAGGAGCCGGCACCCCGCCCGCCGGCGACCTTCACGCCCGAGTTCGACGACACGCCCGACGACTTCGGTCGGTTCGCCGCCACGATCGCCCGCCAGCTGATCATGCAGAAGATCCGCGATGCCGAGGACGAGTCGAAGTACGGCGAGTTCTCCGGCAAGGTCGGCGACATCGTGTCGGGCGTCATCCAGCAGGGTCGCAACCCGCAGGACGTCATGCTCGACCTGGGTCGTGTCGAGGCCGTCCTCACCGGCACCGAGCGCGTGCCCGAGGAGAAGTACGCGCACGGCGAGCGCCTCAAGGCGTACGTCTACGAGGTCGAGAAGGGCCTGCGCGGACCTCGGGTGAAGGTCTCGCGCACCCACCCCAACCTGGTCAAGCTGCTGTTCGCGCTCGAGGTGCCCGAGATCGCCGACGGCTCCGTCGAGATCTTCGCGATCGCCCGCGAGGCCGGTCACCGCACCAAGATCGCGGTGCGGGCCAACGTCGCCGGCGTCAACGCCAAGGGCTCGTGCATCGGCCCGATGGGCCAGCGCGTGCGCAACGTCATGCACGAGCTGCACGGCGAGAAGATCGACATCGTCGACTTCAGCGACGACCCGGCCGAGTTCATCGGTCACGCGCTGTCGCCGTCGCAGGTCCGCAGCGTCACGATCGTCGACGAGTCGACCCGGTCGGCCCGTGTCGTCGTGCCCGACTTCCAGCTGTCGCTCGCGATCGGCAAGGAGGGCCAGAACGCCCGTCTCGCCGCCAAGCTCACCGGTTGGCGCATCGACATCCGCTCCGACACCGAGGCGCCGCGCGAGCAGGCCGACTGACCGATGGCGCAACCTCTCCGCCAAACGGGTAGACTGGGTGAGGTCGTCCGGACGTGCATCGGTTGCAGGCAACGTTCGGACAAGGCCGATCTGGTGCGAGTCGTCGCAGTTCAGGGGTCCACGGCAACGGTCGTGACTCCCGATCCGCACGGCACGCTGCCGGGACGCGGGGCGCATCTGCACCCCACGGTCCGGTGCCTGGATCTGGCGACACGCCGCAAGGCGTTCGGTCGGGCCCTTCGAGTCGAGGGGCCGCTCGACCTGGACGCCGTGGCCGGCGCCGTCACGGATCGAGAACCACAGCATGACCACGAGGAGCGCAACAGCGCTCCCTGACCGAAATCGGAGCACTCGCTCATGTCCCACATGAATGGCCTCGGCCGATGAGTACTGCGCGATGAGTACTGCGCAATGAGCACGTTCGTCAACTAGTGGTCTGATCCTCCTTCGGGGTCGGACCCCCCTGAAGGAGAAAAGTGGCTGTCAGAGTCCACGAGCTCGCACGCGAGTTCGGCGTCGAGAGCAAGGTCGTCCTGTCCACCCTGAAAGACATGGGTGAGTACGTGAAGTCGGCTTCCTCGACCGTAGAAGCCCCCGTCGTCCGGCGCCTCAACGAGGAGCACGGCGACGCCCTGCGCGCGCAGGGCGCCAAGAAGTCCGGTGGCAAGAAGCCGGCCGCCAAGCCGGCCGAGCCTGCGGCCGCGGCCCCCGCCGCGCCTGCTGCCGACACGTCCGAGCAGCCCGCTGCCGCCTCGGCCCCGGCCCCGGCTGCGCCGGCACGCACCCCCGGCCCGGTCCCCGGACCGCGCAAGGTCGTGCCCGACCCCGAGCCGGCACCCGTCAAGCAGGCCCCGGCCCCGGCCGCTGCCAGCGAGACCCCCGCCGCTGCCAAGCCGGCAGCGCCCGCTGCTCCGGCCGCCCGCGCGACCCCCGGCCCCACGCCGGGTCCGCGCCCGCCCGCCGCAGGTGGCGCCCGTCCCGGCAACAACCCGTTCTCGTCCACGCAGGGCATGCAGCGCAACACCCCGCGCCCGCCCGCCGCTCGTGAGGGTGGCGCGACGCCCGCTCCGGGCGCCGGCAGCAGCGGCGGTGGCGGCGGCATGCCGCGTCCCAACCCCGCGATGATGCCGCGCCAGTCGGGCCTCCCGGGCCCGTCGGCGGCTCGCGGTGGTCGTCCCGGCGGCGCGCCGGGTCGTCCCGGCGGTGCTCCCGGTCGTCCCGGTGGCGGCGGTGGCGGCGGCGGATTCGCCGGCCGTCCCGGCGGTGGCGGCGGTGCTCCGGGTCGTCCCGGTGGCGGCGGCTTCAGCGGACCTCCCCGCACGGGTGGTCCTGCCGGTCGCAACACCCGCGGCGGCACGCAGGGCGCGTTCGGTCGCGCCGGCGGACCGGTGCGTCGAGGACGCAAGAGCAAGCGCGCGAAGCGTCAGGAATTCGACCAGATGCAGGCGCCCGCCATCGGCGGCGTCCGCGTCCGCAAGGGCAACGGCGAGACCGTCCGCCTCACGCGCGGCTCGTCGCTGGCCGACTTCGCCGACAAGATCGGCGCCGACTCCGCATCGCTGGTCGAGGTGCTGTTCCACCTCGGCGAGGTCGTCACGGCCACGCAGTCGGCCAACGACGAGACGCTGCTGCTGCTCGGCGAGGAGCTCAACTACACGGTCGAGGTCATCTCGCCCGAGGACGAGGACCGCGAGCTGCTCGAGTCGTTCGACATCGAGTTCGGCGAGGACGAGGGCAACGAGGACGATCTCATCGCCCGCCCGCCGGTCGTCACCGTCATGGGTCACGTGGACCACGGAAAGACCAAGCTCCTCGACGCGCTGCGCAGCAGCAACGTCGTCGACAAGGAGGCCGGTGGCATCACGCAGACCATCGGCGCCTACCAGGTCGCGACCGACGTCGACGGCACCGAGCGTCGCATCACCCTGATCGACACCCCCGGTCACGAGGCGTTCACCGCCATGCGTGCCCGTGGTGCCCAGGCGACCGACATCGCGATCCTCGTGGTCGCGGCCGACGACGGCGTCATGCCGCAGACGGTCGAGGCGCTCAACCACGCCAAGGCCGCCGGCGTCCCGATCGTCGTCGCGGTCAACAAGGTCGACAAGCCGGACGCCGACCCGACCAAGGCCCGCGGCCAGCTCACCGAGTACGGCCTCGTGCCCGAGGAGTACGGCGGAGACACGATGTTCGTCGACGTGTCGGCCAAGGCCGGCACCGGCATGGACGCCCTGCTCGAGGCTGTCATCCTCACGGCCGACGCCTCGCTCGACCTGCGCGCCAACCCGAAGCAGAACGCCGAGGGACTCGTCATCGAGGCGCACCTCGACCGTGGCCGCGGCCCTGTCGCGACGGTCCTCGTCCACCGAGGAACGCTCAAGGTCGGCGACTCGATCGTCGCCGGACCGGCCTTCGGTCGCGTCCGCGCCATGCTCGACGAGCACGGCGAGAACATCGAGGAGGCGACCCCGTCGCGTCCGGCTCTGGTGCTCGGTCTGACGGCCGTGCCCGGTGCGGGTGACAACTTCATGGTGGTCGGCGACGACCGCCTGGCGCGTCAGATCGCCGAGAAGCGCGAGGCGCGCGAGCGCAACGCCCTCCTGGCGCAGCGCACGGGTCGCCGCACCCTCGAGGACTTCATGTCCTCGATGGAGAAGGGCGAGACCGACGAGCTGCTCCTCATCCTCAAGGGTGACGGATCGGGCTCGGTCGAGGCGCTCGAGGACGCACTGGCCCAGATCGACGTCGGCGACGAGGTCGCGCTGCGGGTCATCGACCGCGGTGTCGGTGCGATCACCGAGACCAACGTCATGCTGGCCGCGGCGTCCAACGCCGTGATCATCGGCTTCAACGTCCGCCCGCAGGGCAAGGCGACGGAGCTGGCCGACCGCGAGGGTGTCGAGATCAAGTACTACTCGGTCATCTACAACGCGATCGAGGAGATCGAGGCGTCCCTCAAGGGTCTGCTCAAGCCGGAGTTCGAGGAGGCGCAGCTCGGTACCGCCGAGATCCGCGACATCTTCCGCTCCAGCAAGATCGGCAACATCGCCGGTTGCATGGTCACCAGCGGCACGATCAAGCGCAACGCGAAGGCTCGTCTGCTCCGCGACGGCTCCGTCGTCGCAGACAACCTCGACTTCAGCAGCCTGCGCCGCGAGAAGGACGATGTGTCCGAGGTGCGTGAAGGCTTCGAGTGCGGTCTCGTGCTCCGTGGCTACAACGACATCAAGATCGGCGACATCGTCGAGACGTTCGAGCTGCGCGAGAAGCCCCGCGCGTAGTCAGCACTACCCAGATGCTCCTTGAGCTTGTCGAAAGGACCTTTCGACAAGCTCAAGGAGCACTGTCCGTTTCCCTGGAGGAGTGAGCACGATGGCAGGACCCCGCAACGCCAAGGTCGGCGACCGCATCAAGGTGATCGTCGCCCAGATGCTCGAACGACGCGTCAAGGACCCGCGCCTTGGGTTCGTGACGATCACGGACGTCCGCATGACCGGTGACGGCCAGCAGGCGTCGGTGTTCTACACCGTCATGGGCGACGAGCAGCAGCGCGACGACACCGCCGCGGCGCTCCGCAGCGCGACCGGCCTCATCCGGTCCGAGGTCGGGAAGCAGCTCGGCACCCGCATCACCCCCTCGATCACGTTCTTCCTCGACTCGGTGCCCGAGACGGCCAAGGAGATCGAGGACCTGCTCGCCAAGGTCAAGGCGTCCGACGACGAGGTGCTCTCCCGCACCGCGGGCGCCCAGTACGCCGGCGATCCCGACCCGTACAAGAAGCCCGTCGACGACGAGGACGACGAGCGGGACGCCGAGTGACCGCGGCCTCGGCGGCGGGGCCGTCGGGCCTGGTCATCGTCGACAAGCCGGCCGGGTGGACGTCGCACGACGTCGTCGGTCGCATGCGACGCCTGGCCGGCACCAAGAAGGTCGGGCACGCCGGCACGCTCGACCCGATGGCCACCGGCGTGCTGGTGCTGGGCATCAACCGCGCCACGCGGCTGCTCGGCTACCTGACGCACGCCGACAAGGAGTACGTCGCCACGATCCGGCTCGGCCAGTCGACCGTCACCGACGACGCCGAGGGCGAGGTGACGTCGACGACCTCGGCCGCGCACGTCGACGAGGCGGCCGTGCGCGCCGTGCTGCCGCGCTACACCGGCGACATCCAGCAGGTGCCGTCATCGGTGTCGGCGATCAAGGTCGACGGCGTGCGGTCGTACGCCAAGGTCCGTGCCGGGCAGGAGGTCGAGCTGAAGGCCCGTCCCGTCACCGTCTCGGCGTTCGACCTGGTCCCTCAGTCGCTGCGCTCCCTCACGGTCGCTGCGCTCCCTGGGAACCGAGAGACCGACGTCGTTGACGTCGACGTGCGGGTCGTGTGCTCCAGCGGCACCTACATCCGCGCCCTGGCCCGCGACATCGGCGACGACCTCGGGGTCGGCGGGCACCTGACGATGCTGCGTCGCACCCGGGTGGGCGGCTTCCCGCTGCGGCTGGCGCGCACGCTCGACGAGCTCGAGACCGAGCTGCACGTCATCGACCTCGACGACGTCGCCCGGGCGAGCTTCGACTCCTACGACCTGCCCGAGCGCGAGGCGCAGGACGTCCGCTTCGGCCGGGCGCTGACGGGCATCGACCTCGGCGCTCCTCGCGCGGTGGCGATGTTCGATCCCGAGGGGCACTTCCTGGCGCTCTACGAGCAGCGCGGAGGGGTCGCGAAGCCGGTCGCGGTCTTCGTCTAGGGTCGGGGCCATGTCACTGGCAGCGTCGACCCGCCGTCTCGTCCGCCGCACGATGCTGTCGGTGCTGGCCGCCCAGGTGGCGGCGGTGCTCTCGCTGATGGGGGCCGACCGGCTGCGGCGACTGCTGCGGGGGCGCAAGATCCCAGAGCTCGAGCCGTCCCAGCCCGTCTCGCACGGCATCGGCGACGGCAGCACCGCGACGACGTACACCTACGGTGCCGTGCTGTTCGACGACATGCTCGCGGCCATCGAGGGCGCGCAGCGGCGCATCCTGCTCGAGACCTACATCATCAAGGGCGACGAGATGGGGCGCCGGTTCAAGAAAGCGCTGATCGACGCCGCCGACCGGGGCGTCGAGGTCTACGTGGTCTACGACCAGTTCGCCAATCTCGTGGTGCGGCCGAGCTTCCTGACGTTCCCGGCGCCGGTGCACGTGCTGCGCTACCCACTGCTCTCGTCGTGGAAGGTGCTGAGCCCGCGTCACCTCGGCCGCGACCACCGCAAGATCCTGGTGATCGACGACGAGGTCGCCTACGTCGGCGGCTACAACATCGGCGCGTCCTACGCGACGGAGTGGCGCGACACGCACCTGCGCATCGAGGGCCCCGCCGTCTGGGACCTCGACAACGCCTTCGTCGACTTCTGGAACACTCACCCGCAGCGCACCACCGATCGTCTGGCGCAGCTGCCGGCCGCGGGGTGGCGCCCGGAGATCCGCGCGCACCGCAACGTGCCCCGCCAGCTGATGTACCCCATCCGGGGCATGTACCTCGAGGCGATCGACCGCGCGCACCGCAGCATCGACATCACGGCGGCGTACTTCATCCCCGACAGCGACATCCTCGACGCGATCCTCGAGGCCCGGCTGCGGGGCGTGCGGGTGCGCATCATCGTCCCGAAGGTGTCCAACCACGTGGTCACCGACTGGCTCTCGCGCGGGTTCTACGGACGTCTGCTGCGCGCCGGCGTCGAGATCCACCGCTATGCCGACCACATGGTGCACGCCAAGACCGCCACGATCGACGGCGAGTGGACCACGATCGGCACGGCCAACATCGACCGCCTCAGCCTGCTGGGCAACTACGAGATCAACCTCGAGATCCTCGACCGTGGTCTCGCCGAGGGCATGGAGGCGATCTTCGCCGACGACTGCGGCAAGTGCGAGCAGCTGAGTCTCGACGAGTGGATGCGCCGCCCCTTCGTCGCGCGCGTCTACGAGGCCCTGCTCAAGCCCCTGGCGCCCCTGCTCTGAGGCGCCCCAGGCCTGCGCCGGAGCGGTGGATCGCCCACCTTCTCCGACGATAGGGAGGGTCTTGCGGTGGAGAAGTCACCGCCGCGTCCCCGTGCCGTCCCACCACCGGCCTGCCGGGTCAGTCGACGCGGTAGCCGAGGCCGCGGACGGTCGTGACGAGGTCGGCCCCCAGCTTCTTGCGCAGGTAGCCGACGTACACGTCGACGACGTTCGAGCCGGGGTCGAAGTCGTAGCCCCACACCTGCGACAAGAGCTGCTCGCGCGACAGCACCAGGCCGCGGTTGCGCAGCAGCACCTCGGCCAGCGACATCTCGCGCGCCGACAGCTCGACCTCGCGCTCGCCGGCGAACGCCCGCCGGCGCCGCAGGTCGAGCCGGACGTCGCCGACGACCAGCTCGTCGTCGGGAGCGGCCTCGCCGGGGGAGCGCAGCCGCAGCCGTACCCGGGCCAGCAGCTCGCCGAACCGGAACGGCTTCGACATGTAGTCGGCCGCGCCGCCCTCGAGCGCCGCGATCGTGTCGGTGACCGAGTCACGGGCCGTCAGCACGATGACGGGCAGCGCCGGACGCTCGACCGTGACGCGCTCGAGGATCGTGAAGCCGTCCATGCCGGGCAGCCCGATGTCGAGCACGATCAGGTCGAACTCGCCGGTGAGGGCGTAGTCGAGGCCCGTGACACCGTCGGAGACGACCGTCGGCGTGAAGCCCTCGGCCTTGAGGCCCTTGGCGACGAACGAGGAGATGCGTGCCTCGTCCTCGACGATGAGGATGCGGTTCATGTCGGGTCTCCTGTCGGGAGGCGGAGCCGGAAGACGGCGCCGGTGGCCGGCTCGCCGTCGTGCCCGGATGCTGGTGGGTCGAGCACGACGTCGCCGTGGTGGGCCTCGGCGATCGCGCTGACGATCGACAGCCCGAGTCCGAAGCCGTCGTCGGAGTCGTCTCCGCGGGCGAAGCGGTCGAAGATCTCGGGGACGATCGCCGGGTCGACCCCGGTGCCCGTGTCGCGCACCCAGAGCTCGACGCGTCCGGCGTGCAGGCGCGAGCCGATGCCGATCTCGTCGCCGGGGACGGTGTGCTTGGCGGCGTTGGCCGACAGCTGCAGCAGCGCCTGGGTGATGCGCTGGCCGTCGAGGGGCAGCATCGCGCGAACCGCGCCGTCGAGCACCCAGCGGCGGTCGGCCAGCGCGCGGGCCCGGTCGAGGGCACCGTGCGTGAGCGCCTCGACGTCGGCGGGCTGCGGACGCACGAAGTCGGGCCGCCGGGCCTTGGCGAGCATCAGGAGGTCGTCGACGAGGCGGGCCATGCGGTCGACCTCGTCCATCAAGAGCTCGCGGGTCGCCGCGACGTCGTCGGGGTCGTCGAGGTCGAGCACCTCGAGATGGCCGCTCAGCACCGTCAGGGGCGTGCGCAGCTCGTGCCCGGCATCGTCGAGCAGCTGACGCTGGGTGACGAAGGCGGACTCGAGCCGGTCGAGCATGTCGTTGAAGGTGCGCTGCAGGTCGGAGAGGTCGTCGTGGCCCGTCACCTCGAGCCGCGCGCTGAGGTCGCCGTCGCTGATGCCTTGGGCGGTCTCGCGCAGCCGCCGCACGGGACGCAGCAGCCGTCCGGCGCTCCATGACGCCAGCCCGGCGATCAGCACCACCGAGAGCGCCGCCAGCAGGGCGTAGGTCGTCATGAGGCCGCGCAGGTCGCTGCGGCTGGCGCTCACGTCGTGCACCACCACGAACGAGCCCTTCTCGTCGCCGGCCCGGACCGGCAGCACCGCGATGCGGTACTGGCGTCCGGCCAGCCGCAGGGTCCGGGTGCCGCCGGACGTCGCCAGGTCGGAGACCAGCGCCGGGAACTCCTTCGACCGCTGCAGCTCCGGGTCGGGATCGCCCTGGTAGGTCGGCTTGCCGGCGCTCGGGAAGGCGAAGAGCTGCTCGTGGGCCTCGGGGAGGTTGCGCTCGAGGAAGACCTGCAGCAGCCTGTCGGCGGAGGCGAACGGCTGCCGGGTCTGCGGGTCGACCTCGTTCTGCTGCAGCGCGCGGAACTCGCCGGTCTCCTGCACGAGGCTCGACTCGATCGTCCGGTCGATGCGGCGCGACTCGACGGCGTACAGAGTCAGACCGACGACCACGAGGGCGAGCGTGGTCAGCAGCGCGATGGTGGCGGTGAGGCGCTGTCGCACCGACAGGCGCGACATCGCCGACCGGACGGCGGGGGTCTTCACTCAGTCATCGTCGCGGTCGTCGGACTCGTCGTCATCGTCCGGGTCGTCGTCATCGTCGTCGTAGTCGCGCGGGGCCGGCACGGAGCGGTCGAAGAAATCGTCGTCATCCTCGTCATCGTCCGAGGCGTCGTCGGATCCGGGCAGGGGAGTGGGGGCCGCGGTCGGCGCGGGAGCCTGGGTGGGCGGGGTCGAGGGGGTGAGCACGACGGGGCTGGTGTCGTCCTGCGGCGCCTGGTCGGCGCCGGCCGCCAGGCGCAGACCGATCACGGCGGCTGCCGCGACCGCCACGACCGCGAGCAGGATCGCGGGGAGTCGGTACGTCCGGTGCATGGGTGCCACGATGCCCCAGCAGGCGGCTGCAGCCCATGAGGTGCCGATGAGAGAGTTCTTAGGTTCGACCAGCCACGGCGACGTGCCGGGCGTGTGGCACAGTTTTCCCGTGACGATCTGGCGCGACTTCCCTGGGGCATCCACCACGGCGCGCACCTCACCGGCCTCCGTGACGGTCGGCAACTTCGACGGCGTCCACCGCGGGCACCAGCACGTCATCGCCCGTACCCGCGAGCTCTCGCCCGGCCTGCCGGTCATCGCCGTGACCTTCGAGCCCCATCCGCTGGCGGTCGTCGCGCCCGACCACGCCCCCCGCCGTCTCGCGACCACCGAGCGGCGCGTCGAGCTGCTGCTGGCGGCCGGCGCCGACGAGGTCCGCATCCTCGACTTCACCCGCGACATGGCCGCCTGGAGCCCGCAGGAGTTCGTCGACCGCGTGCTGCGCGACGAGCTGCGAGCGGCGATCGTCGCCGTCGGCGAGAACTTCCGGTTCGGCCACCGCGCCGCTGGTGACACGACGTTCCTGCGCGAGGCGGGTGAGGCGGCCGGTTTCACGGTCGATGCTCTCGACCTCGACGGGGGAGCCGAGCCGTACTCGTCGACGCTGGTGCGTGCTCACGTGGCGGCAGGTCGCATGCGCGAGGCGGCCGAGGTGCTGGGCCGTCCGCACGAGATCACCGGTGTGGTCCGCAAGGGTGACCAGCGGGGCCGCGTCCTGGGGTACCCGACCGCCAACGTCCCGGTCGACGAGGCGTATGCCGTGCCGCCCGACGGCGTGTACGCGGGCTGGGTGGTCCGCGCGGACGGTGAGCGGCTGCCGGCTGCCATCTCGGTCGGCACCAATCCCACCTTCGACGGCATCGAGCGCCGCGTCGAGTCGTACGTGCTCGACCGCACCGACCTCGATCTGTACGGCGAGGCGATCCGCGTCGAGCTCGTCGACCGGCTGCGCGGCATGGAGAAGTTCGACGACGTCGAGGCCCTCATCGTGCAGATGGCCGCCGACGTCGATCAGACGCGGACCGTGCTGGGTCTCTAGCCGCTGGCCGGCAGGCGAGCCGCGTCGGCCACCACGTGGGCGACGGCCTTCATGCCCCGCGCGTTGGGGTGCAGGACGATGCCGTCGCCGGCCGTGGGGGAGACGCCGTTGGTCCAGGCCTGGTCGCCGGCGCAGGCGTGGTGCCCGACCGAGGGCCCGCGCAGCGAGACGTATGCGACGCCGGCGCTGGCGGCCGCCCGCTGGAGCGCTCCCTCGAGCTCCATCTCGGCGTCGAGCACCGACGTGACGTCGTCGGCGGCGATGCCGAGTGCGTCGCACGTGCCGGACGGTGGCGCGATGCGCGGGTAGCCGACCAGCAGCACGCGAGCACGGGGGGCTTGCTTGCGCACGTCGCCGAGCAGCGAGGACAGCTCGTCGGTCGTCTGCGTCAGGATCGACGGAGTCTTGCCGGTCACGAAGTCGCGGCACTGCTGCGAGCCTGCCGTGCACGCGCGAAGGAGCGAGAGGAACAGGCCACCGTCGTTGCCCCCGGCACTGACGGTCACCAGGCTGGCATCGGCCGGCACGGCGCCGGACGCGAGCGTCGCGGACAGGTCGGACGTCGTGGCGCCCGAGCAGCTGAGGTCGCGCAGCGTCAGGTCGAGCGAGGCCGCGACCCGCGTCGGCCAGTTCTCGGTCGAGCGCCCGCAGAAGCCGCTGTCGGCCTGCTGCGGCGTGATGCCGGGACCGGCCGTGTAGGAGTCGCCGAGCGCCACGTACGTCCGCGACGTGCCGTCGGCCGGAGCGGGGGTCGTGGACGAAGCGGTGGCGGACGGGCGTGCGTCGCCGGACCCACCACCACCGGTGCAGCCCGCCACCGATGCGAGGATCGCGATCAGGGCGACCGCGGCCGCGCCGATGGTTCGGGTCGGGTGCGAGGCGCGAGGCATGCCGCGATGCTAGCGAGCGGCCCAAGCGTCGATTGGCCCTGCGAACTCCGCCGCTGATAGTCTGGACGCTGCCGTGTGATCGGCCACGGATCGATAGTGCCCCGGTGGATGTGCCCGGGCGCGCCGTGCAACGGAACCCCCCAAGGAGAAACGTGTCGAAGAAGACTGCTGCGCCCACAGTTGCGGGCGTCGCCAAGGAAGACATCATCAAGCAGTACGCACTCAGCGACGGCGACACCGGATCCCCGGAGGTCCAGATCGCCCTGCTGACCGCGCGCATCGCGCACCTGACCGGTCACCTGCAGGAGCACAAGCACGACCACCACAGCCGTCGTGGCCTGCTGCTCCTGGTCGGACAGCGTCGTCGCCTGCTCAACTACCTGCAGAACAACGACATCGAGCGCTACCGCTCGCTCATCGAGCGTCTCGGCCTGCGCCGCTAGCACCGCTGAGGCGGTCACTTCTGACGAAGTGGCCGCCTCTTGCACAACTCCACAGCTGCACAGAAAACACATCGCACCACTCCAGACGAGAGCCACGGCACGCGCGCTCGGTCCTCGGTAGTGGCCGTCGGGACGCTCGCCCAGCGCGAGCCGCCCGCAGGCCTCGATCGAAGGCCGGCATGGTTCCACCGCCGTCCGGCACTCGTCCCAACAGGCAGGCTCACGCCTGCGGAAGGGACTTCCATGTCCGAACTCCACTCCGTCGAGACCGTCATCGACAACGGTGCCTTCGGCACCCGCAGCATCCGGTTCGAGACCGGCGTGCTCGCCCAGCAGGCCGCCGGCTCCGTGTCGGCGTTCCTCGACGACGACACGATGCTGCTGTCGGCCACCACGGCCGGCAAGCACCCCAAGGACCACTTCGACTTCTTCCCCCTGACGATCGACGTCGAGGAGCGGATGTACGCCGCGGGTCGCATCCCGGGATCGTTCTTCCGTCGTGAGGGTCGTCCCTCCGAGGACGCGATCCTCACGTGCCGCCTGATCGACCGCCCGCTGCGCCCGACGTTCAAGAAGGGCCTGCGCAACGAGGTGCAGGTCGTCATCACGGTCCTCGCGCTCAACCCCGACACCCCGTACGACGTGCTCGCGATCAACGCCGCCTCGGCGTCCACGCAGATCTCGGGCCTGCCGTTCACCGGCCCGGTCGGCGCCACGCGCGTCGCGCTGATCGACGGCCAGTGGGTCGGCTTCCCGACGCACAGCCAGCTCGAGAACGCCGTCTTCGACATGGTCGTCGCCGGTCGCATCACCGCCGACGGCGACGTCGCGATCATGATGGTCGAGGCCGAGAGCACCGAGGTCACCTGGGACCTCGTCCAGAGCGGCGTCCAGGCGCCGACCGAGGAGATCGTCGCCGGCGGCCTCGAGGCCGCCAAGGCGTTCATCAAGCAGCTGTGCGAGGCGCAGATCGAGCTCGCGTCGACCGCCGCCAAGCCGGTCCGCGACTTCCCGATCTTCCTCGACTACGAGGACGACGCGTTCGAGGCCGTCGAGGCCATCGCCAAGGCCCCGCTCGCCGAGGCCGCGACGATCCTGCACAAGGCCGAGCGCGAGGACCGCGAGGCCGAGATCAAGGCCGACGTCATCGACCAGCTCGGCGAGCAGTTCGCCGGACGCGAGAAGGAGCTCGGCGCCGCCGTCCGCTCCGTCCTCAAGTCGGTCATCCGTGAGCGCGTCCTGCGCGACAAGGTCCGCATCGACGGCCGTGGCCTCGAGGACATCCGCGCCCTCAGCGCCGAGGTCGGCATCGTCCCCCGCGTGCACGGCTCCGCGCTGTTCCAGCGTGGCGAGACCCAGATCATGGGCATCACGACGCTGAACATGCTGGGCCTCGAGCAGAAGCTCGACACGCTCTCGCCCGAGACGTCGCGCCGCTACATGCACAACTACAACTTCCCGCCCTACTCGACCGGTGAGACCGGCCGGGTCGGCTCGCCGAAGCGTCGCGAGATCGGCCACGGTGCCCTCGCGGGCCGTGCGCTGCTGCCCGTGCTGCCGACGCGCGAGGAGTTCCCTTACGCGATCCGCCAGGTGTCCGAGGCGCTGAGCTCCAACGGCTCGACGTCGATGGGCTCGGTCTGCGCCTCGACGCTGGGTCTGCTCAACGCGGGTGTCCCGCTGCGCGCGCCGGTCGCCGGCATCGCGATGGGTCTCATCTCCGGTGAGGTCGACGGCCAGCAGACGTTCGTCACGCTGACCGACATCCTCGGAGCCGAGGACGCCTTCGGCGACATGGACTTCAAGGTCGCCGGAACGCGCGAGTTCGTCACGGCCCTGCAGCTCGACACCAAGCTCGACGGCATCCCCGCCGACGTGCTGGCCGGAGCGCTCAAGCAGGCCTACGGCGCTCGCGTCGCGATCCTCGACGTCATGGCCGAGGCCATCGACGAGCCCGACGAGATGAGCCCCTACGCTCCGCGGATCATCACGATCAAGATCCCCGTCGACAAGATCGGTGAGGTCATCGGCCCCAAGGGCAAGATCATCAACCAGATCCAGGACGAGACCGGCGCCAACATCTCCCTCGAGGACGATGGCACGGTCTACGTCGGCGCCGAGAACGGCGAGGCGGCCGAGGCGGCGCGCGACGCGATCAACGCGATCGCCAACCCGACGATGCCCGAGGTCGGCGAGCGCTACCTCGGCACCGTCGTCAAGACGGTCGACTTCGGTGCGTTCGTGTCGCTGGCGCCGGGTCGCGACGGCCTGCTGCACATCAGCAAGCTGCGCGATCTCAACGGTGGCCAGCGCGTCAACAACGTCGAGGACGTCGTCAAGGTCGGTCAGAAGATCCAGGTCGAGATCGCCGAGCTCGGCGACCGCGGCAAGCTCTCGCTGATCCCCGTCGTCGAGAAGGCCGACGAGCCCGCGGCTGCGGCCGAGGAGCCGGCCGACGCCTGATCGTCGCTGAACCACCCTGAGGGGCGGTGGCTCCGCCACCTTCTGAGCGCCTTTTGGGCCTCAGACGGTGGCGGGTCCACCGCCCCTCGGCGTTGGCGGCCGTGAGAGCATCGGCGCATGACGACGTCCCCCCACGAGCTCGACGCCGCCGACCCGCTGGCGTCCTTCCGCGACCGGTTCGTGATCGACGACGACCTCGTCGCGTACCTCGACGGCAACTCCCTCGGCAGGCTGCCGAGGGCGACGCTCGAGCGTCTCGCGGTCTTCGTGCGCGAGGAGTGGGGCGGACGCCTGATCCGCGGGTGGGCCGACAGCTGGGTCGACCTGCCGGTGACGGTCGGCGACGAGCTCGGCGCCGCGCTGCTGGGGGCCGCCGCAGGCCAGACCGTCGTCGCCGACTCGACGTCGGTGTGCATCTACAAGCTGCTGCACGCGGCCAGCGGCCTGCGTCCGGGACGCGACGAGATCGTCATCGACGCCACGAACTTCCCGACCGACCGCTACCTCGTCGACTCGGTCGCAGCGGCCCGGGGCATGACGGTGCGGTGGCTCGAGCCCGACCTGGTCGAGAACGTGACGATCGAGGTGCTGGCCGCGGCACTCGGCGATCGCACCGCGGTCGTCGTGCTGAGCCACGTCGACTACCGCTCGGGCACCCTGCTCGACCTGCCCGGCCTGACCGCGGCGGTGCACGCCGCGGGTGCCGTCGTGATCTGGGACCTCTGCCACTCCGCCGGCGCCGTCCCGATCGAGCTCGATGCCGCCGAGGTCGACTTCGCGGTGGGCTGCACGTACAAGTACGTCAACGGCGGCCCGGGGGCGCCCGCCTACGTCTACGTCGCACGGCGTCATCTCGCCGAGGCGCACCAGCCCATCACGGGCTGGTGGAGCGCTGCCGACCTGTTCGCGATGTCCGACACGTACGAGTCGTCGCCGACGATCAGGCGGATGCTCAGCGGCACGCCGCCGGTCGCAGGCCTCCTCGCCGTCCAGGAGGGCGTTCGACTGATCGCCGAGGCAGGCGTCGAGGCGGTCCGCACCAAGTCAGAGGCCCTCACGGCCTACGCGATCGAGCTGGTCGACGAGATCGGGCTCGAGATCGTGACGCCGCGCGACCCGGCGCTGCGTGGCAGCCACGTCACGGTGCGGCACCCGGACGCGCGCGCGGTCGCCGACCGCCTCGTCGAGCGCGGCGTGGTGCCCGACTTCAGGGAGCCCGACCTCATCCGTCTGGGGCTCTCGCCCCTGACCACGTCGTTCGCCGAGGTCTCGGCCGCGGCGCGCATCCTGGCCGAGGTCGTCGCGCCGATAGGCTGATCGCCATGACACGCGTGGCAGTGCTGGGCGCCAAGGGGCGCATGGGATCGGAATCGGTGCGCGCGATCGGCGCGACCGACGGCCTCGAGGTCGTCGCGGAGATCGACCAAGGCGACTCCCTCGAGCTGATCACGTCCTCGGGGGCCGAGGTCGCGCTCGACTTCACGCAGCCCGGTGTCGCCCTCGACAACGTCACCTGGTGCGTCGAGCACGGCGTCCATGTCGTGGTCGGCACCTCCGGGTTCGACGACGAGCGCATCGCTGCGGTGCGGACGCTGCTGGGCGACGAGCCCGCGACGGGCGTGCTGATCGTGCCGAACTTCTCGATCGGGGCGATCTTGATGATGCGCTTCGCCGAGACGGCCGCACCGTTCTTCGAGTCGATCGAGGTCATCGAGATGCACCACCCCGACAAGATCGACGCCCCCTCGGGCACTGCCGTCCGCACGGCCGAGCTGATGGCGGCAGCCCGCGAGGCGGCCGGCTCGACGCCGCTCCCGGACGCCACGACGACCGATCCCGACGGCGCCCGGGGTGCGCGGGTGGCGGACATCCCCGTGCACTCCGTCCGGGCCCGTGGCTTCGTCGCGTCGCAGCAGGTGCTGTTCGGCGGCGCGGGGGAGGCGTTCACGATCCGGCACGACTCGCACGACCGCACCTCGTTCATGCCGGGTGTCGTGGCCGCGGTGTCGGGCGTCTCGGCGCGTCCCGGCGTCACGGTGGGGCTCGACGCCGTCCTCGGCCTCTGACCCCGCGCCGCCGCGCGCCTGGCGGTGCCTGAGCCACGTGTCGGGGGTGCCGACAGGTGGACAGACCACGGCCCTGGGGGAGCGGTCGGACGGTGGGGATCAGAGCTGGCGCACGAGGGCGGCGACGAGCGCCGACGCCACGACCATGGGCAGGAAGGGCACGCGCAGGGCCAGCAGCACCGCGGCGACACCGAGGGCGAGCAGCCGGGCGTCGACCCGCACCGCGCTGCCGTCGGCGAGCACCTGCACCGCGATCAGTGCACCCAGCAGGCCTGCGGGGATCAGCTCGACGGCGCGGACGGTCAACGGGTGCTGCAGCACGCTCGGGGGCACCGACAGCCCGGCGTACTTCAAGGCGAAGCACCCGACGACCATGATCGCGATGCCCGCCCACACCGTCGTCATGCCGCCACCGGACGCCACAGCAGGCCGGCCAGCACGGCCACGGCCCCGCCGATGACGATCGGCAGCCCGGCCGTCGTGAGGGGCACCAGGCCCATCGCGACGGCAGCCCCGATCAGGGCCACCAGACGTCCACGCCACGACGCCAACCGTGGCCACAGCAGCCCGAGGAAGGCGGCACCCACCGCGGCGTCGAGGCCGTAGGTGCGTGGGTCGCCGATCGCGTCGCCGGCCAGGGCCCCCGCGAACGTCGTGAGATTCCAGAGCACGAAGATCGAGATGCCGGTCCAGTAGAAGCCGAGGCGTGCCTGTCGCGTCGTCTCGCGCGTGACGCCCATCGCGGTCGACTCGTCGATGACGAAGTGTGCCGTCGCGAGCCGGGCCGCGGGGTCGAGGTCGAGACGCGGCGCCATGCTGACGCCGTAGAACAGGTTGCGGCTGCCCAGCAGCACCGCGGTCAGCGCGCCCGTCAGCGGGTTGCCGCCCGATGCGACGATGCCGACGAACGCGAACTGCGAGGCGCCGGTGAACACCAGCAGCGAGACGACGCACGTCTGCAGCACCGAGAGCCCGGACGCCGTCGAGATCGCCCCGAACGAGACGCCGTACGCGCCCGTGGCGAGGCCGACGCCGAGGGAGTCGACGATGATGCTCCGGTCGGTCGTCATGCCAGGCTGGTGTGGAGGCGCACCTGCTTGACGGTGGCGCCGGTCGCCGATCCGAGCTCGCGGTGCGCCCCGTCGGGCGCCCAGCCGGACTCGGTCACGAAGGCGCGCAGGGCGTCGTCGTCGACGTTGAGCCACCAGACCGCGCGCGTGAACTTGTCGGCGGCGAGGGTGTCCATCGCGGCCTGCAGCAGGCGTGACCCGTGCCCTTCACGCTGGTGGTCGGCGTCGACCACGAACTCGCCGACCTCGCCGTCGGCCACGCGGTCGCTGTCGGGGTCGAACGAGGGATGCACGAGCGCGAAGCCGCGGACGTCCGCGCGCTCGAGTGCCACCAGCACGCGCAGCCTGGCGTCCTGCGGCGTGGTGATGGTGGCGGCCCACCGCTCGGCCAGCTCGTCGGGGTCGAGCGCCGCCAGCTCGTCGGCGGGGATGAGGTGGGCATAGCTGCTGCGCCACGACGCGAGCTGGATGCGCACCATCGCGGCCGCGTCGTCGGGCCAGGCCAGGCGTGCGCTGACGTCGGCGGTGGGGCTCATGCGAGCGGCTGCTGTGCCGGTCGGTCTGCCGGCCGCTCGATGACGACCGTGCCGCCATGACTCGCGGCCGTCTCGGCCAGGCGGATCGACGCCAGCAGAGGGTGGTCCTCGAGGATCTTGGCACCGTTGGCCAGTGCCCGCGTGGCGGCCACCTCGCCGCGGGCACGCTCGAGCGCGACCTGAGCCTGCTGGCGGACGGTGACCAGCTCTTCGGCGGCGCGCCGGATCTCGGCCGGCACGATGACGTCGCGCACGGCGAAGTCGGTGAGCGCGTAGCCCGCCGACGAGGCGGCCTCAGCGATGGGGTCGGGGACGGCCTCGACCACGATGCCGGCGAGCACCTCGTCGAGGGTGTGCAGGTGCACCGTGTCGCGCAACCAGGCCTTCACGGCGTCGTAGACGATCGCGTGGGGATCGACGGCGTGCTCGAGGTGCGCGACCGGATCGACCACGGCCACGCGGGCGGACGCACTGACCTTGACCGAGATGCCGTCAGACGTCGGGATCTCCTGCGGCCGCACCTCGAAGACCTGCACGCGGGTGTCGACGGGCGTGAACACGTGCCCGGTCGTCCAGAAGCGGTGCCGGCCGGGACCGAGGACGTCGACCAGGCGGCCGTGCCGGTAGTGGACGACTCGCTCGTGCGTCATGACGGTGACCATGGGGGCCTTTCCTCGATCAGACCCGGCCGCGGGGCGATCGCGTCCGACGGGCGGGGGACCCGAAGTCCCGCAGAGCCCGGCACACGCCGCCCCGAGGGGCAGACCGACCCGCGACCGGTTGCATGTTCCATTCCTGAGATGGTTCCTCGGGGGTACGACGCGTGGACCGGCTGGCTACCGCCGTGGGCCCACTGATCCCCGAGGGCGCCAGTCTGTCATGCCTGCGTGCCGCGTCGGCCGCGGTCAGGCGTCGAGGAAGCTCTCGACCAGCCGCGACTCGGCGCCCTGCGAGTCGAGCATCGCCGCGGTCAGCGAGGTGTTGCGCGGGCTGGGGTAGACCTCCCACGTCAGGACCAGCATCCCCGGGAAGCCGGTGATGACGATGGGCCAGGCGGCGTAGGGGGCCGTGATGGCCAGCAGGGCGCCGACGAGCATCGGCGTCTCGGCGTAGATGAGCTTGCGCACTGTCTGGCTCGCGAAGATGCCGACGGCCTCGCGCTGCGTCTGGGCCGGATCGTCCGAGGGAGTCAGGGGAGAGGCGCTGAGCCACACGCGCTCGGCCAGGAAGGCGCCGGCTCCGACCAGCGCCAGCAGCGTGACGGTCACCCAGACCGGCGGGAAGGGGGCGTCGGTGCCGCCCACGGTGAAGAGCAGCAGCACGAGCAGCACGCCGGTGAGGCCGATCTGCAGGAGCGCGAAGCTGCGGACCTCTCTCGGGGTCGCCTCATACTCGACACTCGGCATGGGGAGAGTTTGGCATACCGCCGGCACGTCGACCGATTGATAGTGTGACGTCATGCGGGCCTACCTCGATCTCGTCCAGCGCATCCTCGACGAAGGGGTCGCCAAGGGCGATCGCACGGGCACCGGCACCCGCAGCGTCTTCGGCCACCAGATGCGGTTCGACCTCTCCGAGGGATTCCCGCTCGTCACGACCAAGAAGATCCACGTCAAGTCGGTCGTGGCCGAGCTCCTGTGGTTCATCAAGGGCGACACCAACACGCGCTTCCTGCGCGACAACGGCGTGACCATCTGGGACGAGTGGGCCGACGGCAACGGCGACCTCGGGCCGGTCTACGGCTTCCAGTGGCGCACGTGGCCGACGCCCGACGGCGAGCACATCGACCAGCTGGCGCAGGTGATCGAGCAGATCAAGGCCAACCCCGACTCCCGCCGTCACGTCGTCAGCGCCTGGAACGTGGCCGATCTCGATGCCATGGCGCTGATGCCGTGCCACGCGTTCTTCCAGTTCTACGTCGCCACCGGGGCCGACGGGGTGGCACGGCTCTCGTGCCAGATGTACCAGCGCTCGGCCGACGTGTTCCTCGGCGTGCCCTTCAACATCGCCTCGTACGCGCTGCTGACCCACATGGTCGCGCAGGTCGCGGGCCTCGAGGTGGGCGACCTCGTCCACACGCTCGGCGACGCGCACCTCTACGACAACCACCTCGACCAGGCCCGCGAGCAGCTCACCCGCGAGCCGCGCGGCCTGCCCGAGCTGTGGCTCGACCCGTCCGTCACGTCGATCGACGACTTCACGCTCGACTCGATCAAGGTCACGGGCTACGACCCGCACCCGCTCATCAAGGCGCCGATCGCGGTATGAACGTCACGATCGTCGTGGCGATCGGCGACAACGGCGTCATCGGCCGCGACGGTCAGCTGCCGTGGCCGCCCACGGGCGACCTCTCGCACTTCAAGGCCCTCACCATGGGGCACCCGATGGTCATGGGACGCACGACCTTCGAGTCGATCGGTCGTCCGCTTCCCGGACGCACCTCGATCGTCCTGACGCGCGACGCGGGCTGGACGTCCGAGGGCGTCGAGGTGGCCGGCGACCTGGCAACGGCGCTGGCGACGGCCGCCTCCCTCGACGACGAGGTGTTCCTGATCGGCGGGGCGCAGGTCTACGCCGAGGCGATTGAGGCCGACGTGGTCGACCGCATGGTCGTGACGCACGTGCACCAGTCGCCCGAGGGCGATGCATGGTTCCCTGACGTCGACTGGCATGGATGGCCCGAGACGTCCCGCGAGACGCATGACGGCTTCGACATCGTCACCTACGACCGCGCCTGACCGTCACTCGTCGCGGTGAGCGCCGGCGGGCCTGTCGGACTAGCGGAGACGACCCGACGAGCCGATCTGCCAGATCGCCACACCGTGGACCCCGGCCGATCGCGCGATCTTCTCCCGCGCCACCAGCGACCGCCGGTCGGACCACCACAGGCGCCGTCCGTTCGGGAGCCGCGCGGTCCACTCGCCGTGCCGCGCGCTCCACCGGGCACGCTTGCCGGCCGTGGCGCGCGCCTGCGGCACCGAGACCTGGTCGGCGCCGCCGCCCCACTGGTAGCCGTAGGCCGCGACCCCGAGGTCGACCTTGGCGCGGGGGAGCACCTGCACGACGTAGGCGAGCTGGCGGCGCACCCAGGGCAGCGAGCCGATCGGCCCGGCGGACGACCACGGCCCGTGCTGGTCGTAGGCCATCAGCACCACCCGGTCGAGGCTGTCCGCCAGGGCGACCAGGTCGTAGCCGCGAGCCCGGTAGCCGCGGTCGTCCGTGCTCGCCATGACGGCCATCGACAGCGAGCGGCCCGGCAGCGCCGCGCGGAGCTCGCGGGTGAAGGCGAGCAGGCCCTCGCGGTCGCGCGCCTCCAACGACTCGAGGTCGATCTGCACACCGTCGAAACCGCGAGCCGCACGCACGAGATCCTTCACGACGGATGCGCGGTGCCTCGGCGACGTCAGCATCCGGTGCGCGAGCGGCTCGTCGAAGTCGCCCAGCGCGTCGGTGTAGTTGGAGACCAGCAGCACCGCCTTGCGTCGGTGCCGCTGTGCCGAGCGGCGCAGGCGCTGAGCGTCAGCGCCGACGGACGTCACGGCGGCGGGGCCGTCGAGCGTGACGCCGTCAATCCCGATCGTCCGCAGGTAGCCCCCGTCGCGGGTGACGTCCGACGGCTTCGCCGACCCCGCCATGGCGTACCCGGTGGCGTTCACGCGTGGCCGATCGGCAGCCGACGACGTGATGGTGCCGGCACCCAGGGCGACGACGGAGACCAGGACGAGGACGGATCGGCGAGTCACCGTGCCAGTCAACACCGTCCGCCGACCGGACGTCACGGTCCGTCGGTGACGGGCGCTACAGCAGGATGCCGAGCTGACGGCTCTGGGCGACGAGGTTGCCGTCCTCGTCCCACAGCTCGCAGTCCTCGTCGTGGAAGCCGTCCACGACGTGGCGCGTGCTGAGCCGGGTCGCGATCCATCCGGGCCGCGGCAGACGGTGCAGGTGCACCGTGAGCTGCACCGTCATCGACTTCTGGTGTCCGTCGCCGAGCTCGAGCACCGGGGGAGCGAACGAGTCGCACAGCAGCGCCAGTGCCGGGAAGTCGATGTCGCGTCCACCCTGGAGGCGCTGCCACAGGTCGATCGACGGATCGCCGCTCGGTGTGCCGGCCGCCCAGCCCGGCATCGAGGCCAGGCGGTAGTCGATGCGGCCGAAGAGACCGTCGGACGGCATGCCGTGGTCGAGGGGGTCGGCGCACTGGTCGGGCGGTGGCAGCCGAGGTGCCGAGCCGAGCTCCGTGCTGGGGCCGTCAGGGCGTCGCCCGAAGCTCGCCGTCATCGTGGCGACCTGCCGATCGCCCTGCCACAACGACGCGGCACCGGTCTGCACGCGCCGCCCCATCCGGATCGTCGACGTGCGGATCTCGGCCGGGCCGGGCACCGGCGACGACAGGTAGGTGACAGCCGCGACCATGGGGTCGTCGGCCCCCATCTCGTCATGCAGGCCGCGCAGCATCGCCGCGAGGATGTAGCCGCCGTTGGGCGTGCCGAGCGGCGTGTTCCACCGGTCGGTCAGCGTCACGTCGCGCACGCCGCCGCCACGAGGGGCCGAAGCGGTGTCGACGTCGTAGATGTCCTCTGCCATGTCGCCATCCTGCCGGTCGCCGGGCAGAGGTCGCCAAGCGGTAGCCTCGTGGGTATGACGTCGCCGCTCGCATCTTCGGCCGCGCCCTTCGGGCGCGTGCTGACTGCCATGGTCACGCCGTTCACCGTCGACGGTGAGCTCGACCTCGACGCCGCCCAGAAGGTGGCGTCCCACCTGGTCGACCACGGCAACGACGGGCTCGTCGTCAGCGGCACCACGGGCGAGTCGCCCACCACCACGGTCGCCGAGGACGGACGCCTGCTTTCCGCCGTGCTCGAGGCGGTCGGCGATCGGGCCACGGTGGTGGCCGGGGTGGGCACCAACGACACACGGCACTCCGTCGAGCTGGCCGAGCAGGCCAAGAAGGCCGGTGCACACGGCCTGCTGATCGTCACGCCGTACTACAGCAAGCCCCCGCAGTCGGGCATCCTCCACCACTTCACCGAGGTCGCCCGGGCCGGTGACGACACGCCCGTGATGCTCTACGACATCCCCGGCCGCAGCGGCGTCCAGATCGCCGACCAGACGTACGTCGCCATGGCCGACCACCCGCTGATCGTCGCGATGAAGGACGCCGTCGGCGACCTCGACCGCGGCGCCTGGCTCATGAACGAGACGGGTCTCGCGATCTACTCCGGCGACGACCCGGCCAACCTCCCGTGGCTCGCCATGGGTGCCGCCGGCATCGTCAGCGTGGTCAGCCACGTCGCCGGGCGTCAGTACGCCGAGATGGTCGCGGCCGTCGACGCCGGCGACCTCGCGACGGCTCGCGCGATCAACATCCGACTTCAGCCCGCCGTCCGGGCGTTGATGAACCACACGCAAGGCGCGATCACGTCCAAGGCTGCCCTGCAGCTGCTCGGCGTGCTCGACAACCGCACGATGCGTGCTCCTCTGCCTGCAGCGACCGACGAAGAGGTCGCGATCGTTCGCGACGGCCTCGTCGCTGCGGGCCTCCTTGAGCAACACTGACTCGAAAGCTGAACATCTCGATGAGCCACATGCACCTGGAGCTCAGCGCTCCCCCCGCACTGCCCGACGGCGGTCTCCGCGTCATCCCCCTGGGAGGACTCGGCGAGATCGGCCGCAACATGACGTCGTTCGAGTACGGCGGCAAGATCGTCATCGTCGACTGCGGCGTCCTGTTCCCCGAGGAGACGCAGCCCGGCGTCGACCTGATCCTGCCCGACTTCGGACCCATCCGTGACCGCCTCAAGGACGTCGTCGGCATCGTGCTGACGCACGGCCACGAGGACCACATCGGCGGCGTGCCCTACCTGCTGCGCGAGCGAGGCAACATCCCGATCATCGGCTCGAAGCTGACGCTGGCGTTCCTCGACCCCAAGCTCAAGGAGCACAAGCTCAAGGACGCCCCCAAGTACGAGGTCTCCGAGGGCGACATCATGGACCTCGGGCCGTTCGAGCTCGAGTTCGTGGCCGTCAACCACTCGATCCCCGACGCCCTGGCCGTCGCGATCAAGACGCCGGCCGGCGTCGCGCTGCACACCGGTGACTTCAAGATGGACCAGCTGCCGCTCGACGGCCGCATCACCGACCTGCGCGCGTTCGCACGTCTTGGCGAGGAGGGGGTCGACCTCTTCCTGACCGACTCCACCAACGCCGAGGTGCCGGGCTTCACGACGTCCGAGCGCAACATCACGCCGGCGGTCGACGCGGTCTTCCAGAACAGCACGGGCCGCATCATCGTCGCCTCGTTCGCCTCGCACATCCACCGCGTGCAGCAGGTCATCGACGCCGCTGCCAAGCACGGCCGCAAGGTCGCCTACGTCGGACGCTCGATGGTCCGCAACATGCAGATCGCCCGCGAGCTGGGCTACCTGCACGTGCCCGACGGCGTCGTCGTCGACCGCATCGACGCCGCACCGCCGAACAAGATGGTGCTGATGTCGACCGGCTCGCAGGGCGAGCCCATGGCCGCCTTGTCGCGCATGGCCAACAACAGCCACCAGCAGGTCAGCCTCGAGCCGGGCGACACGGTGCTCATGGCGTCGTCGCTCATCCCGGGCAACGAGAACGCGATCTACCGCGTCATCGACGGTCTCACCAAGCTCGGCGCCAACGTCGTGCACAAGGGCAACGCCCTGGTGCACGTCTCGGGTCACGCCTCGGCGGGCGAGCTGCTCTACTGCTACAACATCGTGCAGCCCACCAACGTGCTGCCGGTGCACGGCGAGATCCGTCATCTGCACGCCAACGCCAAGCTGGCGACGCAGACGGGTGTCCCCAACGTCATCCTAGCCGAGGACGGTTACGTCATCGACCTCGTCGACGGCCACGCGTCCATCACGGGTGCAGTCGACGTCGGCTACGTCTACGTCGACGGCTCCTCGGTCGGCGACCTGACCGACTCCGAGCTCAAGGACCGCCGCGTGCTGGCCGAGGAGGGCTTCGTCTCGGTCGTCGTCGTCATCGACTCGGCCACCGGCAAGATCCTGTCGGGCCCCGAGATCCACGCGCGTGGCATCGCCGAGGACGACAAGGCGTTCGACGAGATCGTGCCGAAGCTGGTGGCCGCGCTCGAGGAGGCCCTGTCGGAGGGCACGCGCGACAACCGCCAGCTGCAGCAGGTCATCCGCCGGGTGATCGGATCGTTCGTGGGTCGCCGCCTGCGCCGTCGTCCGATGATCCTGCCGGTCGTCATCGAGGCCTGAGCCGCCGATGCCGTCCTCGCCGGTCACCTACGACGCGATCGTGCTGGCCGGTGGACGGTCGTCGCGCATGGGCGGCGTCGACAAGCTCCAGGTCGTCGTCGACGGGTGCACGCTGCTGACCCACACCTTGGCGGCCGTCGCGGACGCCCGCCGCGTCGTCGCGGTCGCGCCGCCGGGCACCGCTGGCCTGCCCGCCGACGTCGTCCGCGTGCAGGAGCAGCCGCCGTTCGCGGGCCCGGCCGCCGCGATGGGTGCCGGGCTGGCCGCGCTGGCCGCCCTGGGTGACGGCGTCGCCGAGCACGTCGTCGTGGTGGCGGCCGACGTGCCGCGCGTGGGTGACGTGGTCGACGCGCTGCTGGCGGGTCTCGCGGCCCACCCCGGCCGCGACGGCGCCGTCGCCATGGGTGCCGGAGGGCGCCGTCAGCCGCTGCTGTCGGCCCATCGCTCGCTCGCGCTCACGTCCGCGCTGCTGTCGCACGAGCCGCTGGCCCACCAGTCGGCCACCCGGGTGACGAGCGGCCTCGACCTGGTCGAGATCGACCTGGCCCACGTCGTCGACGACGTCGACACCCCCGCCGACCTGCACCGACTCACCCAGGAGACCCCGCATGGATGAATCCGCCCTCGCCGTGTGGGCCTCAGGGCTGGCTGCCGACCTCGGGGTCGAGCAGGTGCTCGACATCGATGCCGTGCTCGACCTCGCCGCCGACGCCGCCCACGGCATCATGCGTCCGGCCGCGCCCCTGACGACGTATCTCGTCGGCGTCGCGGTCGGCCGGGCCGGGGGAGACCCAGCCCGGGTCGCCGAGGTGATCGAGCGCGTGCGCGTCGCGATCGAGGCCTGGGACGCCCCCGACCCCTGACGCTGACGCGTGGGTTCCGCCCCCGTGAGGCGTGGGTTCCGCCCGGCGCAACCCGCGCGTCGGCGGTGCGCAACCCACGCGTCGGCGTGGAGCGACGTCGGGCCGGACACCTCGGAGCGCCCCGCTCCGATGGCTGTGCGAGCATCCTGGTGCGAACCACGTGACGGAGGTGATGGCATGACGATCTCCCTGGTGGCGACGAGCCACGGCACCGACGTCCCTGCCGCGCAGACGGCCATCACGGCGCTCGTCGACGCGGTCGGTGCGGCCGCTCCGCACCTCGACGTGCGCGAGGCGTTCGTCGACGTCCAGCTGCCCCGGGTCGACACGGCGCTCGACCTGGTCGACGGCCTCGCCGTGGTCGTGCCGCTCCTGCTCGCGCCGGGGTTCCACGTCCGCGTCGACATCGGCTCGGCGGCTCGGCGCGAGTGGGTCGTCGCGGCCGGCACGCTGGGGGCGGACGACCGTCTCACCGACGTGATGCTGCGCCGCCTGGTGCAGGCCGGCGCCACCCGCGACGACGTCGTCGTGCTGGGCTCGGCCGGGTCGACCGACCCGGACGCGTTGCACAGCATCGACGAGGCCGCCGCACGGCTGGGGCGGGCGTGGGGTGCTCCGGTCGCGGTGGGCCACGTCGGCGGATCGGGCACGCCCATGGCCGAGGTCGTCCGCGACGCGCGGCGCCCGGGGCGACGGGTCGTCATCGTCTCGTACCTGATGGCCCCGGGCTTCTTCTACGACCGCATGCGGCGGTGCGGTGCCGACGTCGTCACGGGCCCGCTGCTCCACGGGGGAGAGGTCGCGCACGAGCTCGTCTCGCTCGTGCTCGACCGCTTCGCCGAGGCCGCCGGGCACCTCGACTGGTCCGCCGTGGCGGGGCTCACGGCGCCCGCGCGCACATGTAACCAAATCCGGCCCGTGCGTTAACCGCCTCGAAACAGCCGTCGATGAGGCTGGTGGGGCAGATGGGGGAGACCCTGGTCCGATGGTCGAGGGGGTGCACATGCTGGTCGAACGCACCCTGGCGGCCCCGGACCACCGGGTCTTCGTCGAGGGTCGGCGCAGCGATGTCATTCACGCAACGGCGGCGCAGGGCCAGGCCCTCGGAGCGATCGGCGGGAGGCGCGCTGCCGGCGGAACCCTCGGGGGTGTTCCGTCGGCAGCGTCGCGCCCCGGGTCCGACGCACCCACCGCGGACATCTCGGGTTCCGCGGTCGGACGGACCCGGGGGCCGCGGTGAACCGCAGGCTCATCCTGTGCGCGCACGGCTCCGAGGCCCCCATCGGACGCGCGGCGTTCTCGGGACTCGTCAACGCCGTGCGTCGGGAGGCCCAGGACCTCGACGTCGTCGACGCGTTCGTCGACGTGCAGCAGCCGCGCATCGCCGAGGTCGTGGGCGAGACTGCCGGCCCGCGGGCCATCGTGCCACTCATGCTGGTCTACGACCGGCCGGTCGGCGTCGACATCGTCCAGGCCTCGCACCTCGACCCTGACGTGACGGTCACCGCGCCGCTCGGGCCCGACTGGGTGCTCGCCGAGATCGGCGTCCGTCGCCTGTTCGAGGCCGGGGCGCGCTCGGACGACACGATCGTGCTCGCCGCCGACACGGCCACCGACGACCGTGCGGTCTCCGACGTGGGCAAGGCGGCGCGGCTGCTGAGCGCCGTGTGGGGCGGACGCGTGCACGTCGGCACCCTCGGGGGCCCCGACACGCCGCTGGTCGACGCCGTCGACGTGGCCCGCGCGTACGGACGTCGCGTCGTGGTGTCGAGCTACGTCCTGACCCCGGGCACCGTGCACGAGCGGATGATCGCCGCGGGTGCCGACGTCGTCACCGCGCCGCTGCTCGACGGGGGGCCGCCCGATCCGCGTCTCGTGACGCTCGTGTGTGCTCGGGCACGCTCTCGCGGTGGCTGGACGACCGTCGGGGGAGATCCCGGCCCCCGTCTCGCCCGCTCCTGACCGTCCCCCTGCGGAGCGGTGCCTACGCCACCGAATGACCTGGGCGGTGCCTGCGCCACCTTCTGGGCGCGATATTTGCCTCATACGGTGGCATGCGCACCGCCCGGCGTCAGACGGTGGAGAACTCACCGCCCCGGCGGTGGCGGGCTCACGGCGGTCGGAAGGCGTTCCGCGTGCCTGCGGCACAACCTTCGACCTGTGCTTTACCCTTTGGACCATGGCGACCCGAACGACTTCCCCGCCGCGCAAGCGGCCGTCCGGCAGCCAGGCCCGCAAGAAGCCGACCACGAGCAAGCGCAAGCCACAGGCCCGCAAGCCTGCTGCCCGCAAGCCCGCGGCCAAGACCGGTCCTGGTCCCTTTGCCGTTGTCCTCATCGCGCTGCTGCGCGCCTCCACGGCGCTGTGGCTCGGTCTGGCCGGCATGGTGGGCGCGATCGCGCGCAGCATCGGCCACGGGGCGCGTGACCTCGAGCCCGAGCAGCGCCGAGACGGCGTCGGCTTCGCCCTGCTCGGTCTGGGCATTGTCGCGGCCGGCTCGGTGTGGTCCGACATGCCCGGCGCGGTCGGCAACGCGGTCCGCGACGTCACGTCGAGCGCCGTGGGCCTGCTGGCGTGGGCCGTCCCCATCGTGCTGATGGTCGTGGCCTGGCGCACCCTGCGTCATCCCGATCGCAACGGCCCGGCCGGGCGCCAGGTGTTCGGCTGGGGTGCCATGAGCGGCGGCGTGCTCGGTCTCGTCCACATCGCCCACGGCGTGCCGCGACCGAGCGACCGCGACGCCGATGCGATGCGCGAGGCCGGAGGAGCCGTCGGCTTCCTGTTCTCCGCGATCCCGATGGACCTGCTCAAGACCGGCTACGTCGTCTCGCCGATCCTGGTGCTGGTCGTGGCGTTCGGTCTCCTGGTGGTGACCAGCACACCCGTCTACGCGATCCCCGACCGCCTCCGCGAGGTGCGTGACCTGGCCCTCGGCCGGCACGCCGAGCCGGACGTCGACGCGGCGCCGGTCGCCGAGCCCAAGAAGCGCCGGCACCCGCGCACCGTCCCCGACGTCGAGACCAGCGACGAGCCCTACGACAACCCGCTGGTCGGTGGCCCGGACGACGACGAGCCGGCTCCGGCCCGCGTGTTCGAGCCCGAGCCGATCGTCGCGTTCGAGCCCGCGGTCGAGGAGGACGAGGACGATCACGAGGTCGAGCTTCCGCCCATGGAGCCGATCCCGGCCCGTGCCGAGCAGCTCGCGCTGTCCGGCGACGTGGTCTACTCGCTGCCCGACAGCACGATGCTGCGCGAGGGGTCGCCGCACAAGGCGCGCTCGAAGGCGTCCGACGACGTCGTCGCCCGTCTCACCGAGGTGCTCGAGCAGTTCCAGATCGATGCGGCCGTCACGGGCTACACGCGCGGACCCACCGTCACCCGCTACGAGGTCGAGCTCGGCCCCGCGGTCAAGGTCGAGAAGGTCACGGCGCTCAGCAAGAACATCGCGTACGCCGTGGCGTCCAACGAGGTCCGCATCCTCAGCCCGATCCCCGGCAAGTCGGCGATCGGCGTCGAGATCCCCAACGTCGACAAGGAGATGGTCTCGCTCGGCGACGTCCTGCGCTCGGCCAAGGCGCGCAGCGACCACCACCCGATGGTCATCGGCCTCGGCAAGGACGTCGAGGGCGGCTACGTCGTGGCCAACCTCGCCAAGATGCCGCACCTGCTGGTCGCGGGCGCGACGGGCTCGGGCAAGTCGAGCTTCGTCAACTCGATGATCTCGTCGATCCTCATGCGCTCCACCCCCGAGGAGGTGCGCATGATCATGGTCGACCCCAAGCGGGTCGAGCTGACGGCCTACGAGGGCGTCCCGCACCTGATCACGCCCATCATCACCAATCCCAAGAAGGCCGCCGAGGCGCTGCAGTGGGTCGTGCGCGAGATGGACATGCGCTACGACGACCTCGCCAACTTCGGCTACCGGCACATTGACGACTTCAACAAGGCCGTCAAGGCCGGCAAGGTGCAGCTGCCGCCCATGAGCGAGCGGGTGCTGGCGCCCTACCCGTACCTGCTGGTGGTCGTCGACGAGCTCGCCGACCTGATGATGGTTGCTCCAAGAGATGTCGAGGATTCCATCGTCCGTATCACTCAGCTGGCACGAGCAGCTGGAATTCACCTGATCTTGGCAACCCAAAGACCTTCAGTCGATGTCGTGACGGGCCTGATCAAGGCCAACGTGCCGAGCCGCCTGGCGTTCGCGACGTCGTCGCTCGCCGACAGCCGCGTCATCCTCGACCAGCCAGGTGCTGAGAAGCTCGTGGGCCAGGGCGACGGCCTCTTCCTGCCGATGGGCCAGAACAAGGCCATGCGCATGCAGGGGGCATGGGTCACCGAGGCCGAGATCCACACGATCGTCGAGCACTGCAAGGCGCAGCTGCAGCCGACCTACCGCGAGGACGTCACCGCAGTGGCGGCCGCCAAGCGCGAGATCGACGACGACATCGGCGACGACATGGACCTCGTGCTGCAGGCCATCGAGCTGTGCGTCACGACGCAGTTCGGCTCCACGTCGATGCTGCAGCGCAAGCTGCGGGTCGGCTTCGCCAAGGCCGGACGCCTCATGGACATCCTCGAGAGCCGCGGCATCGTGGGTCCGAGCGAGGGGTCCAAGGCGCGCGACGTGCTCGTCAAGCCCGACGAGCTCGAGCAGTGCCTCGCGACCATCCAGGCGGGCTGATGACCGACGAGGACTTCGAGATCAGGCGCCGCACGGGGCTGTACCTCGTGATGGTCCTGGTCTGCCTGGCGGTGGCGGGCGGCTTCGGCTGGCTCGCCGCCGACCGCGAAGAGCCCCTGTACGTCCTCCCGGTCGTCGTGATGGTCGTGGTGGCGGCGACGTACCTGCGCGGACTGCGCGACGCCCGCACGCCCCTGTTCGTGGCCGACGACCACGGCGTGCGCCTGCGGGCCGACAAGGGGTGGGTCGGCATGTTGTGGGGCGAGGTCGGCGACATCAAGGTCGAGCGGCGCGAAGGCGTCCGGCACGATCCACGCATCAAGGTCGTCAGCTCCGACGGCCGACGCTTCTACACGTCTCCCGTGGGGCTCGCCACCAACGTCTCGCCGGGCGAGGCCGAGATCCAGTTGGCGCGTCGGCGCGAGGCTGCCGCATACTGAGGTTTCGTTCCAGCCGCACCGAGAGGGACTCATGGACGGGGCAACCCAGCCGAGCAACCTGAACATCGCGAACGCACTGACCGTCGTGCGGATCGTCGGAGTGCCGTTCTTCGGATGGCTGCTGCTGGCCCACGACGGCGAGTCCATCGGCTTCCGCGTCGCCGCCTGGGGGGCCTTCGCGCTGCTGATGATCACCGATCGCATCGACGGCGACCTGGCACGCAAGTACGACCTCGTGACCGATTTCGGCAAGCTCGCCGACCCGATCGCCGACAAGGCCCTGACGGGCATGGCCTTCGTCGGCCTGGCGATCATCTTCAACGACGAGTCGTTCGGCTGGCTGTTCTGGACCATCACGATCGTGGTGCTGGTGCGCGAGTGGGGCATCACGGTCATGCGCTTCTTCATCAAGAAGTACGACGTCATGCCCGCCAGCCAGGGCGGCAAGATCAAGACGACCTTGCAGGCCTTCGCGATCGGTGGCTTCGTGCTGCCGCTCGAGATCTGGAACAACCCCCTCACCGACCTGCTGCTCTTCATCACCTGGATCCTGATGGCGGGCGCGGTCGCGGTGACGGTCGTGACCGGCGTGATGTACGTCCGCGACGCGCGCACGATCCGTCGCGACGCCCGGGCTGCCGCAGCGTCATGACGGTGGCCGCCGAGGTGGTCGACGCGCTGCGCGCCGCCGGAGCGACGATCGCGACCGCCGAGTCGCTCACGGGTGGCCTGGTGTGCGCCTCGCTCGTCAGCGTGCCCGGCGCGTCCGACGTGGTGCGCGGGGGAGTCGTCGCCTACTCCGCCGACGTCAAGATCGCGATGCTCGGTGTTGACGAGGCGCTCGTGGCAGATCGGGGCACGGTCGATGCCGAGGTCGCGGCATCCATGGCCTCCGGTGTGCGCGACCGGCTCGGCGCGACGTACGGCGTCTCGACCACCGGGGTGGCCGGTCCGGGGCACAGCGAGGGCAAGCCCGCCGGCACCGTCCACGTCGCGGTGGCCGGGCCTCAGGGCGTCGAGACCACGCTGCTGCGGCTGTCCGGAGACCGCGACGAGATCCGCTCCGGGACGGTCGATGCGCTGTTGTCGTGGCTGGTCGCTAGGCTGGGGGAAGAATCTCGCACTCGTCGAGGTTGAGCACTACATGGCAGCGATGGACGGAGGCGCCCGATGACCGCGATGCGACAGCTCGTCGGTGAGGTGCTCCGCGCGCGCCGCATCGCCCAGGGTCTCACTCTGCGCGACGTGTCGAGCAAGGCACGTGTCAGCCTGGGCTACATCTCCGAGGTCGAGCGTGGCCAGAAGGAGGCCAGCTCCGAGCTGCTCGCCGCGCTGGCCGGTGCCCTCGAGGTGCCCCTGTCCAAGGTCCTGCTCGACGTCAGCGCGATGCTCGAGCTCGAGGAGGCGTCGGTCGACCAGATCGCCAGCATCTCCTCGATCGCTCCCGACGTGTCCGTCTCGGCCGCTTGACGTCGTCCGTCCCCGTCTCCTGCGGATCAGCTCGATGAGGCACAGCGAGTTCTGGGACCTCATGGACCGTCATCTCGGTGCGGGCTACGCCAAGGTCTGGGCCGACACGCACGTCATGGGCATCCTGGGCGGACGCACGGCCGTCGAGGCCCTCGACGCCGGCGAAGACCCCAAGACCGTCTGGCGAGCCGTGCACGCCACGCGCGGCCTGCCCGCCTCCGAGCGCTGACCTACGGCAACCCATGCCCGCCCTCCCCGCGAGTGGTGCGGATCGGTCGGAACGAGACGGCGTGTCGGTCCGAACCGCACCACTCAAGGCCCGAAGTGCACCACTCGGCGTGTCGCGACCCCTCGAACACCTGTTCGGGTTAGAGTCGTGCACAGGTTGGACGCCAGGAGGGCGACATCCACAGGCGGGTCGATGAGGCTCACTTATGTCTGAGGGTCCTTCTAGCGTCGTCGATGACCGGCCACCCACCAGCAGAAACGGACCCACCATGGCACAGCCCAACAGCTCCCTCGCGACGAGCAAGGACAAGGACAAGTCCCTCGAGAACGCGATGGCACAGATCGACCGCGCCCACGGCAAGGGCGCCGTCATGAGACTGGGCGACCAGGCCCGCGCGCCCATCGAGGTCATCCCCACCGGCGCGACGACGCTCGACATCGCGCTCGGCATCGGCGGTCTCCCGCGCGGCCGAGTCGTCGAGATCTACGGCCCGGAGTCCTCCGGAAAGACGACCGTCGCGCTGCACGCCGTGGCCAACGCCCAGCGCGCCGGCGGCGTCGCGGCCTTCATCGACGCCGAGCACGCGCTCGACCCCGACTACGCCCGCAAGCTCGGCGTCGACACCGACGCCCTGCTGATCTCCCAGCCCGACAGTGGCGAGCAGGCGCTCGAGATCGCCGACATGCTGATCCGCTCGGGTGCGCTCGACATCATCGTCATCGACTCCGTGGCGGCCCTCGTGCCCCGTGCCGAGATCGACGGCGAGATGGGCGACAGCCACGTGGGTCTGCAGGCCCGCCTCATGAGCCAGGCGCTGCGCAAGATGACCGGCGCCATCAACGGCTCGGGCACCACCGCGATCTTCATCAACCAGCTGCGCGAGAAGATCGGCGTCATGTTCGGCTCGCCCGAGACCACCACGGGCGGCAAGGCGCTCAAGTTCTACGCCTCGGTCCGCCTCGACGTCCGCCGCATCGAGACGCTCAAGGATGGCACCGACATGGTCGGCAACCGCACTCGCGTCAAGGTCGTCAAGAACAAGCTCGCTCCGCCGTTCAAGCAGGCCGAGTTCGACATCATGTACGGGCAGGGCATCAGCCGCGAGGGCAGCCTGATCGACGTCGGCGTCGACATCGGCCTGGTTCGCAAGGCCGGTGCCTGGTACACCTACGACGGCGACCAGCTCGGCCAGGGCAAGGAGAAGTCGCGGCAGTTCCTCAAGGACAACCCCGACCTTGCCGAAGAGCTCGAGAAGCGCATCATGGAGGCCAAGGGCATCGGCCCGCAGGCCGACAAGCCGGCGCTCGAGGTCGTCGACGGGCCCGATCTGCCGGCCACCGAGTTCTGATCAGGCAGGTTCTGATCCGTGGCGCGCACGCCTGTCGACGAGATGACCCCCGAGGAGCTGGCCGGCTTCGCCAAGGAGATCGTCATCCGCAAGCTCAGCGAGCGCGCCCACAGCCGCAGCGACCTCGCTCAGGCACTTGCCAAGAAGCAGGTGCCTGAGGGGGTCGCCGAGGCGACGCTGGCCAAGTTCGAGGCGGCCGGGCTGATCGACGACGAAGACTTCGCCCGGTCCTGGGTGCAGGCTCGCCAGCGCGGCAAGGGGCTCAGCTCGCGGGCCCTGGCCAACGAGCTGCGCACCAAGGGCGTCGACGACGAGATCTCCAAAGAGGTCATCGGCGAGCTCGACCCCGCGGCCGAGCTCGAGGCCGCCCATCGTCTCGTGCGCACCAAGCTGCGCTCGATGTCCCGCTTCGACGACGCAACCAAGACCCGACGTCTCGTCGGCATGCTGGCGCGCAAGGGCTATCCGTCCCAGATGGCCTTCCAGGTCGTGCGCGACGAGCTGGGTGCCGAGGCCGCGCCGCTCGACAGCATGTGAGGCGGGCTGGCGGCGAGCGTCGGCGTCACAGTGAGTCGCGGGTCCGCTCGATCGCGGTGGCCTCGGCGTCGAAGAACGTCAGCCCCCAGTCGGCGACCCGAGCGGCGTAGGCGACCGACTCCCGGTCGCCGAGCATCTCGCGCACGGCCTCCAGCTCGCGCCTGCGCTCGACCAGCGCTTCCTCGTAGCGGTCGAGCATCGCCGCGACCTCGTCGGCGCCCATCATCGCGCCGAGCATCAGCCGCAGGGCGACAGGATGCTTGAGCACCGGAAAGTCGTCGGTCGGCTCGTGCAGCCAGGTCGTCAACGCCGTCCGCCCCGCCGAAGTGATGCGGAACCGGCGCGTGGGGCGCCTGCCGGACGCTTCCTCCTCGGTGCTGACGTAGGCGTGTGAGCGGAGCCGGTCGAGCTCGGTGTAGATCTGGCTCATGGCCGGCGAGACCCAGTAGAAGCGCAGCGTGAAGTCGGCGCGCTGCTTCAGCTCGTAGCCGGTCAGCCCGTCCTGGTTGTCGCTGTCGATCACCAGCAGGCTCAGCAGCGCGTACGAGGTCATTGACAAGGGAGAAGCCACGGTCCTAGCGTACTGTTCCTATTCGGAATACCGGAGGGCGATGGTCATGAGTGACGCGATCCTGCTGGCAGGCACCCGCAAGGGATTGTTCATCGGCCGCTCCGACGAGCACCGCACGCCCTGGCAGTGGGACGCTCCGGTCTTCCCGATGGAAGAGGTCTACTCGGTCGCCATCGACGAGCGAGGATCGTCGCCGCGGCTCCTCGCCGGCTCCACGAGCATGCACTACGGGCCACAGGTGCTGTGGTCGGACGACCTCGGGCGCACGTGGGATCGGTCGCACGCCGGCACCGTCCGGTTCCCGGAGGGCCTCGGCGCCTCGGTCGAGCGGGTGTGGCAGATCGCGCCCTCACCCGCCGAGGGTGACGTCGTCTGGGCGGGCACCCAACCGTCCGCCTTGTTCCGCTCCGAAGACCGCGGCGAGACCTTCGAGCTGGTGCGAAGCCTGTGGGACCACCCTCACCGTCCGGAGTGGGGCGAGGGCTTCGGGGGTCAGGCGATCCACACGATCGTCCCGCACCCCACCGAGGGCGACGTCGTGACGATCGCGATGTCGACCGGCGGTGTGTACCGCTCGACCGACGGTGGAGCGAGCTGGACCCCGCACAACCGGGGCATCACCACCGAGTTCCTGCCGGGGGAGCCGCCGGAGTTCGGTCAGTGCGTGCACAAGGTCGCGGTCGACGCCGAGGACCCCGATCGGCTGTACGCGCAAAATCACGGCGGTGTGTTCAGGTCGGACGACGCGGGTCGCAGCTGGACCTCGATCAGCGCGGGTCTGCCGGCCGATTTCGGGTTCCCGATCGTGGCCCACCCTCACCGAGGCGGCACGGTCTACGTCTACCCGCTGGTCGGCGGTGACCAGCGGTTCCCTCCCGAGGGCCGTCCGGCCGTGTGGCGATCGACGGATGCAGGACAGACCTGGGAGGAAACCGGCCCCGGAATGCCGGTGGAGGCGTGGACCGCGGTGCTGCGCGATGGCTTCAGCACCGATCGCGAAGACCCCGCCGGGCTCTACGTCGGCACGCGGCACGGGTCGATCTGGGCCAGCAGCGACGACGGCGGCTCGTGGTCGGAGATCCGTGCCAACCTGCCGGACGTGCTGACGGTCCGTGCGGCGGTGCTGACGTCCGCGTAGTTACCTACGGGTAACCTGGTGGGATGTCGTCGACTCTCGCGCTCTACAAGAAGATCACCGCGCTGCCGCAGGGCAAGCGCATCTTCTCGGTCCTGTTCTCGCAGAAGGCTCCGTACTTCGCCTCGGTGCACCTGAGCGTCGAGGAGATGAAGCCTCACCTGGGGCAGGTCGTGGTCCCCAAGCGCCGCTCGGTGCAGAACCACATCGGCACGGTCCACGCGATCGCGGCGTGCAACGGCCTCGAGGCGGCCATGGGCCTGCTGGCCGAGGCGACGTGCCCGCCCGACATGCGCTGGCTGCCCAAGGGCATGGACGTGCAGTACCTCGCCAAGTCGACGACGTCGCTGACGTGCACGGCCGAGTCCACGGAGGCCGACTGGGCCGGGGCTCCCGACGTGCCCATCACGGTCAAGGCGGTCACGAAGGACGGCACCGTGACCGTCGCCGGCACGATCCACCTGTGGGTCGTCCCGAAGAAGTAATGGCACCGCGCTGAGGCCCTGGGTCATACTCGACCGCATGGGGGATCGGAGTCGTCATTGTCGCGTCGTCGGGGGCGCCGGGTGCGTGGTCGTCGTGGCGGCGCTGCTGGCCGCGTGCAGTCCCGAGCAGGTCGGCACGCTGGCGCTGACGCAGCGTGACGGCAGCCCGGTCGTCGCGGTGATGCGCTGCGACGACACCGCTCTGGAGCGAGTCGCGATCTCCCACGCGGGGCCGTTGCGATCTGACGGGCCACGCCAGTCGGTCGTCGACGCGCGCTGGTCCACCGACCAGGAGGACGACGACATCATCGTGCTCGACACGTCCCGCCCGGGCCGCGAGTGGGACGTGCACAAGCGTGTCGGCGACCTGGACGACGACGAGACCTATTCGGTCTCCGCCGGTGGCGACACGGACCACTCGATGGGTTCGGTCGGTTTCACGACGGCCGAGCTCGCGATGCTGCCGGAGGGCCGGTGGCTGACCGCCGACAGCGAGCCCGAGGCGTCCACCGGGGTGCGACCGACCGTTACCAACCTGAAGGCGCTGCGGTCGCATTTCTGCGGCGCCGGCTGATCTGCTGGTGATCGTGGCTCACCGCAGGTGAGCCGGGTGATCCGCCGGGTCCGGACGTCAGCGCGTCGGGTCGAGCAGCACCTTGGCCTGCGACGTGCGACCCGAGTCGAGCTCGTCCATCATCGCTGCGAGACCGTCGAGCCCGATCGTCGCGGTGTGGAGCGAGTCGACCTGCACGGAACCGTCGGCGAGCGAGCGCATCGCGCCGACGAAGTCGTCGTGCGTGTAGGCGAGCGAGCCGATCACGGTGAGCTCACGTACCTGCCAGTCGCCGTAGCTGACGGTCGAGTCGGTCATCGGGAAGCCGAGCAACGACAGCGTGCCGCCGCGGCGCACCATCTCCGACGACGGCTTGAGCAGGGCGGCGGCACCGGTGCACTCGTAGAGGACGTCGACGCCGAGGCCGTCCGTGACGTCCTGGATCCACGCGGCCGACGCGTCGCCCGGCGCGACGACGTCGGTGAAGCCGAGTGCAGTGGCGGCAGCACGGCGCTCCTCGTTGGGCTCGATGACGAGCAGGCGACCGGCGCCGGCGTGGCGGGCGTGCTGGGCGGCGAGTAGGCCGATCGGTCCGGCGCCCTGGACGACCACGACTGCGCCGAGGGGCTGACGTGTGCGGCGCACGGCGTGGAACGTCACCGCCGTCGGCTCGACGATCGCGGCCTGGACGTCGGTCAGGCCGTCGATGACCGGCATGACGCGTCGCGCGGACACGACGAGCGACGTCGCGAATCCGCCGTGGGCCGGGGCATCGGGGGTGACGCCGTTGGCCTCGGCGAAGGCGGTGTCGCAGTGATCGGCATGGCCGGCCAGACACATCGCACACGTGCCGCACGCGGGACCGACGCACGCGATGACCCGCTGCCCGGCGGCGACCGACGTGACGTCGGGCGCGACGCGCGCGATCCTCCCCGTCCACTCGTGCCCGAACGTCGCGGCGGGGATCTGCCCACCGGACGTGTAGTTGTGCGTGTCGGTCGCGCAGATGCCGCAGAGCGTGATCGTGACCTCTACCTGGCCCGGCGACAGCTCGTCCGGGGCGGTCTCCTGGTCGAGGACGAGCGAGCTGGGGGCGTCGATGCGTGCATAGGTCGTCATGTTTCCACCGTAACAAGTGGTTGAAACATGAACTAGTCCACCAGTGCTCGCCTTGGTACATCCGACCTCGAAGCGCTAGGACCGAGTCCTGCTTCTAGGGCGCGGTCGAGGTGAGGGAGAGCCGGATCGCCCAGCCGACGAAGAGCGAGATCGGGATGCTGGCCAGCGCCACGGCCGTCGCCGAGACGAGGACGACCAGCCCCTCGCCGCGCCGGCCGCTCATGATCATGGCGAGGCGGCCGGTCAGGAACGCGGCGAAGCACAGCACGGCCGCCACCGCCGTGGCGACGACGATCGCAGCATGCGTCCGGCCGACGAGGACCTGCCGGTCGTCGACACGGTGCCCGAGCAGGACGCTGGCGACGACCAGGGCCGCACCGGCGAGGAGGAGGAGCTCCGGCCAGAACCGGCGGCCGACACGTCGTGTGCCGACGTGGGCGATGGCGGGCTTCATGATGTGCCGAGGCTAGTCGTGTCGCACCGTCGTTCCAGCAGATTGACAGGGTGTCTGGGTAGGCTCATGCTTTGCTCAACTCTTCTGACCTAGGCGGCACCGTGAAGCGCATCCTGATCGTGTTCACCGCCCTCGTCGGTCTCGGGCTGGTCGCCGGCGCATCCACGGTGCTCGTCGAGGGCGCCGACCGCTCGGGGCAGCCTGAGATCGCGCAGGGTCCGACGGCCATCGCCCGACCGGCCGGTGGCGACGCGCAGCCCGCGGTCGACGTCGAGGACGCTGGTGCCGTGCGGGTCGTCGACCCGATGCTCGTCGTGAACAAGGACGGGTCAGCCGCCGTGGGAGCCTTCGCCGACAACAGCACGAGCTCGGACGTCACCCTGATGGGTGTTGCCGTCTGGGTCGATCGGCAGCCTGTGCGGGTCAGCTCCACGGAGATGTGGCTGCCGGTGCTCGCCGGTGATCGTTCCCAGGTCGGCGCTGCCTCCGACGCGGGGGGCTTCGTGCTGCCGAGCGGGATCGTGCCCGGAGCGTCTGCGGAGATCGCGTTCCGGTTCGACGACGGCACGTGCGTGCTCGCCGACGTCGCTGCCGTGGCGCGCTCCGACGAGCACGACGGGATCTATCCCACGAGCAACAGGCCGATCGGTCCGGTCACAGGCGGCGCCCCGCCGCCGCGTTCGACGCCGTGTGGCAGCGATCAGGACGACACCACCTCGTAGCGGGCGACGGGCAAGGCCCTGGATAAAGTGGCGACCTGTCACCGTGCCGTCCCACGTCCGACCAGGAGCGATGTGATCACCCGTTCTCCCTCCGCCGAGCGCCGCGTCATGCGCCTCGTCCAGCTCGTCGCTGCATCCTGCGCATCGTTGGCACTCGCCGCGTGCTCGTCGTCCGATCCGGGCGAGCCCTCAGCCGGTCGGGGTACGCCATCGGCGACTGCCTCGGCCAGCTCGGCTGCGCCGACCGCCGCCTCGCCGTCGACTGGGTCCGGGAAGACTGACGTGATCGACACGTACTGCGCCGCCACCCGTGCCGCTGGGGCAGCCAAGGCCAGCACGGTCGGCGAGGACCTCGCGGCCACGCGGGCCCAGGCCAAGGCCACGAGGGCGCTCTCGTCCCTCCCGGACGCACCCCCGGGCATCGAGGTGTTCGCAACGTCCGCCGACGAGTCCGCTGCCGTGCTCGAGCAGTTCCCGGCCGGCGACCAGGTCGCCGACATCGGCCTGGACCCCCGCTTCGCGGCGGTCGCGAAGAAGGCGGCCGGCGATGCGGGCTACCGCGAGTTCATCAGCTGGACGATCCAGACCTGCAAGCTGGCGCCGTCCGGCGGCTGACCTGGGCTCCGCCACGTATCATCGACCAGTCATGACGAAGACCTACGAAGTGCGCACCTACGGCTGCCAGATGAACGTCCACGACTCCGAGCGCCTGGGCGGATTGCTGGAGACCGACGGCTACGTGCGGGCCGAGGACGGCGCGACGCCCGACCTCGTCGTGTTCAACACGTGCGCGGTGCGCGAGAACGCCGACAACAAGCTGTACGGCAACCTCGGCCACATCGCCTCGGTCAAGGAGAAGAACCCCGGCATGCAGATCGCCGTGGGCGGCTGCCTGGCGCAGAAGGACCGCGACACCATCACCAAGAAGGCGCCGTACGTCGACGTCGTCTTCGGCACGCACAACATCGGCTCGCTGCCGGTGCTGCTGGAGCGGGCGCGGATCGCCGAGGAGTCGCAGGTCGAGATCCTCGAGTCGCTCGAGGTCTTCCCGTCGACGCTGCCCACCAAGCGCGACTCGGTGTTCGCGGCCTGGGTCTCGATCAGCGTCGGGTGCAACAACACGTGCACGTTCTGCATCGTCCCCGCCCTGCGCGGCAAGGAGAAGGACCGTCGCCCCGGTGACGTCCTCGCCGAGATCAAGGCCCTGGTCGCCGACGGCGTGGTCGAGGTGACGCTGCTGGGCCAGAACGTCAACGCCTACGGCGTCGAGTTCGGCGACCGGCAGGCCTTCGCCAAGCTGCTGCGCGCGTGCGGCGAGATCGAGGGCCTCGAGCGGGTCCGCTTCACGAGCCCGCACCCCAAGGACTTCACCGACGACGTCATCGCGGCGATGGCCGAGACCCACAACGTCATGCCGCAGCTGCACATGCCACTGCAGTCGGGCTCCGACCGCGTGCTCAAGGCCATGCGCCGCTCGTACCGCCAGGACAAGTTCCTCGGCATCATCGACCGCGTCCGCGAAGCGATGCCCGACGCGGCCATCACGACGGACATCATCGTCGGCTTCCCCGGCGAGACCGAGGAGGACTTCGCCGCCACGATGGACGTGGTGCGGCGCGCCAGGTTCACGAGCGCGTTCACCTTCCAGTACTCCAAGCGTCCGGGCACGCCCGCCGCCGAGCTGCCCGACCAGCTGCCCAAGGAGGTCGTGCAGGAGCGCTACATGCGCCTGACGCAGGTCGTCGACGAGGTCGCGACCGCCGAGGCCAAGAAGCAGGAGGGCCGCGTCGTCGAGCTGCTCGTGGCCGACCACGAGGGCAAGAAGGACGGTGCCACGCGGCGCCTCACTGGTCGCGCCCGCGACAACCGGCTCGTGCACTTCGTCCCCGGCGACCACGACGTGCGCCCCGGCGACATGGTCGAGGTGCGGGTCACCCACGCCGCGCCGCACCACCTCGTCAGCGACGACGCGCCGCTGGCCTATCGCCGCACGCCGGCCGGTGACGCCTGGGAGTCGCGCCAGGGACGCACCGAGGTGCGCTCGGTCGGCCTCGGCATGCCGACGCTGGGTGTGCCCGACCCGCTGCCGGTCGTCGAGTCGGCCTGCGCGATCTGACGATCGCCTCCGCCCCCGGCGGGAGAGCTCGGTCCTAGGACCGTCCGGACGGTACAGCGTGTCTGGGTCGACGTTTCCGTTTCGACACCGATTTTCTGTTGCGCAACGAAACCGTCCGTGTGATGTTGGGCGGGTCGGTCCGGCACAGGGTCGGTCGATCCCATTGGGGGGAACATGCAGAAGAAGATCATCGGGACGTTGGCGGCCGCGGCCGTCGCGACCGCGACGCTGAGCGGAGCGGGCCTCTCGTCCGCGCAGGCCGCACCGGCGGACGAGGGCGTGACGATCGCGAAGTCGTCGATCAACTGGGGCACGTGCACCAGCGCGCGTCTGCAGAAGGCTGGCGCCGAGTGCGCCAAGGTGGCGGTCCCGCTCGACTGGGCCAAGCCGCGCGGCAAGAAGATCAAGATCGCGATCTCGCGCATGAAGCACACCGTCAAGAAGAGCAAGTACCAGGGCGTCATGCTCGTCAACCCCGGCGGACCCGGCGGATCGGGCCTGTCCCTGTCGCTGCTGCAGGGTGCGATCCCGGAGTACCGCGGCCAGGACGTCGGCGGCGCGTACGACTGGATCGGCTTCGACCCTCGCGGCGTGGGCGAGAGCGAGCCCGCAGTGAGCTGCGACCCCAACTGGGCCGGCTACAACCGTCCCAAGTACGACCCGACCAAGAAGGTCCCGTACCGCACGTACAGCAAGAAGGACCCGTGGCCGCGCATCACCAACGCCTACACGCGGGCGTGCAAGGCCAAGAACAGCAAGGGCATCCTGCGTCACCTGACGACGAAGGACGTCGCCCGTGACCTCAACCTGATCCGCCAGCGTCTCGGCGCCAGCAAGATCAACTACTACGGCTTCTCGTACGGCACGTACCTGGGCCAGGTCTTCTCGTCGATGTTCCCCGACAAGGTTCGCCGCATGGTCTTCGACGGCACCGTCGACCCCCGTGGCGTCTGGTACGAGGCCAACCTCAGCCAGGACAAGGCCTTCGACCGCAACATCAACATCTGGTTCAAGTGGCTGGCCAAGAACGACAGCACCTACCACCTGGGCAGCTCGAAGACCGCGGTGCGCAACAAGTTCTACGGCACCCGTGACGCCCTGTACTCCAACCCCGTGACGGCGCCCGGTGGCGTCCACGGCGGCAGCGACAAGCTCGGTGGCAGCGAGTGGACCGACGCGTTCCTCAACGCCGGCTACTACGAGTCGACGTGGACCGACCTGGCCAACACCTTCTCGTCGTACTACAACAACGGCGACGTCAAGGCGCTCGAGTCGGCCTACCTCGACGCATCGGGCTTCGGCGACGACAACGGCTACGCGGTCTACCTCGGCGTGCAGTGCACCGACACGTCGTGGCCGCAGAGCTGGAAGAAGTGGCGCGCCGACAACCAGCGCATCGCCAAGAAGAATCCCTTCCTGACGTGGTCGAACGCCTGGTACAACGAGTCGTGCCGTCACTGGCCGGCCCCGTCGCGCACGCCGCAGAAGATCAACGGGTCGAAGGTCAAGAGCGTCCTGATGCTCAACGAGACCCTCGACGCGGCGACGCCCTACGAGGGCAGCCTGCAGGTCCGCAAGCTGTTCCCGGGTGCGAGCCTGGTCGCGACGCAGGGTGGCACGACGCACTCCAACTCGCTCAACGGCTACGCGTGCGTCGACAACAAGATCGCCCGTTACCTGTACAACGGCAAGCTGCCCAAGCGTGCCAAGGGCAACCGCGCCGACGCGTACTGCAAGGCGATCCCGCAGCCCAGCCCTGAGCCGGTCACCGGTTCGGCGCAGCTGTCGTCGCAGTCCGAGAAGGCCCGCACTGTCCTGCAGCAGGTCCGGCTCGAGCAGCAGAAGATCGCAGCGCCGCGCTGACCCCGGGGTCCGCGTGACGTGGACGGCCCGCCCCGCTGGTGCAGGGGGCGGGCCGTTCGACGTCCGGCGACGTCGACGTCGCGTCGCCGACACCCGATGATGGGGGCATGACCGACATCAAGCAGGTGCTGCACGACCGTCTCGCCGTGATGCGATCCGCGGTGCTCGCCGCGGTCGACGGGGTGGGCGAGCACGACCTGCGGCGTCCGCTGACCCCGACCGGCACCAACCTCATCGGGTTGGTCAAGCACCTGACGGGCGTCGAGCACGGTTACTTCGGCGACTCGTTCGGACGTCCGGCCCCCGACGTCCTGCCCTGGGTGGCCGACGGCTCGGTGTGGGACGGTGCCGACATGTGGGCCACGGCGGACGAGTCGAGCGACGAGATCGTCGCGCTCTACCGCCGCGCGTGCGCCCACAGCGACGAGACGATCGCGTTGCTGGACGTCGACAGCCCCGGACGGGTGCCGCACTGGCAGGGCGACCAGGCCGACACGACGCTCGGGCACCTGCTCGTCTGGGTCGTGTCGGAGACCGCCCAGCACGCCGGCCACGCCGAGATCGTGCGCGAGCTGGTCGACGGACGCGCCGGCTCCGACACGTCGAGTGCCGGTGCCGACTGGGTGGCCCACACGGCCCGCGTGCAGGCTGCCGCCGACGCCTTCCGCTAGACCACCAGGGTCGGGTGCAGGCGGGCGATCGTGACGGTCTGCCGCCGCCGCGCCGCGATCACCGTGACAGCCAGCGCGAGTGCCGTGAACGCCCCCAGCACCACGAAGTCGCGGACCACCCCGTCCGTCCCGCCGGCGAGGGCGGCTCGCAGGCCGTGCACGGCGTAGGTCATCGGCAGCAGGTCGTGCAGCACGTTGAAGAACGGGGGAGCGGTCTCGATCGGGTAGGTGCCACCCGCGGACGTCAGCTGAAGGCTGACGAACACGAGCGCCGCGAACCGTCCGGCACCGCCGAACAGCGCCACGAACATCTGGTTGATCGCCGTGAACACGGCCCCCGTGGCCAGGGCGATGCCGATCAGCAGCAGCTGGTTGGCGGGGTCGATGCCGAGCAGCCCCTGCAGCACGGCCAGCAGCAGGACGACCTGCACCACCGACAGCACCAGCCCCGGCGCATACCCGGCGAGGGCGACGCGGACGCTGCTGGTCGTCGAGGCGATGGCCCGCGCCGACACCGGGCGCAGCAGCAGGTAGATCGCCATCGCGCCGACCCACAGCGCGAGCGAGACGAAGTACGGCGCGAGCGCCTCGCCGTAGTTCTTGACGGGGTGGACGCGGTCGGCCGCGTCCTGGATGGGCGTGGCCGCGGTCCTGGCCAGCTGCTCGCGCTCGGACGCGTTGTAGTCGGGCACCTTGTCGCTGCCATCGCGCAGGCCGTTCGTGAGCTTCAGGGCCCCTGCCGACAGCTGGTCGGCCCCGTCCTGCAGCTGCGTGCCGCCGTCGGCCAGGCGCGTCGCCCCGCCCGACAGCTCGTCGGCGCCGGCTGAGAGGCGATCGGCTCCCTTCGCCGCGTCGGCTGCTCCCTTGCGCAGCTGGCCGGTTCCCGCAGCGAGCTGGTCGGCGCCGCGGGAGGCCTGGCCGATCGCGTCGACCAGGGCCGGCACGTTGCGCGCCAGCTCGGCGTTGCCGTCGGCCACCTGGCGGGCGCCGTCGGCCAGCCGGCGGGTCTGCTGCCCGGCGGTCGAGGCCTGACCCCGCACGTCACTCACGAAGCCCTTCAGGTCGCCGGCACGCCCGGCCGCGTCCTCGATCGCCGTGCAGTCGAGGCCGGCCGGCTCGCCCGCACGACACTGGTCGGCGAGCGTGCGCAACGTCGCGGCGAGCCTGTCGATGTCGGCGTCGGCGTTTCCGGTGGTGTCGAGGATGCGCTGCGAGAAGCCCTGCACCAGCTGGTCGACCTGTGCCGTGCCGTCGGCCACCTGGCGCGAGCCGTCAGCGAGGCGCCGGGTGTCGCGCGGCAGCGTCGACGTGCGCGACTGCAGCTGCGAGAGACCGCCCGAGAGCTTCTTGGCGCCGTCGTCGAGGTCGCCGGCGCCGTCGGCGAGTCGACGGTTGCCGTCGGCGAGGGTGCCCGCACCGTCGGCCAACGTCCCGGCACCCTGCGCCAGGGTGCCGGCGCCGTCAGCCAGGTCGCCGGCGCCCGCGGACAGCTTGCCCGATCCGTCGGCCAGGTCGGACGAGCCCCGCGCGGCCTCGTCCAGCGACGACTTGATGTCGGAGAACCCGAGGTAGACGTTGTCGAGGTAGGTCTCGGTGACCTGGGCGTTGAGAGCACCCTTCGCCGCCTGCAGGATCGTCTCGGCGATCGTGCCGTTGATGTAGTTGACGGCGTCGTCGGTCTGCAGGTCGAGCTTGCCCTGCACCGCGGCGGCCGGGTCGCCGTTGGTGGAGGTGGCCGCGGCGGAGAGGTTCTCCGGGATGGTCAGCACGGCCTTGTAGTGGCCGTCGGCGAGCCCGCGCTGCGCATCCGCGGCGTCGGTCAGCACCCAGTCGTAGTTGTCGTCGTCATCGTTGCTGACCAGGTTGCCGGCCAGCTGCCGGCCCACGGCGACGGGCTGCTTCGTGCCGTCGGGGCCCGTGACCTCGACCAGCTTGTCCTGGTTGACCACGGCGGCGCGCACGTGGTCGAGGCGACCGGTGGGGTCGAGATTGGCCCAGACGTACATCGCGCCGTAGAACAGCGGCACCAGCGTGACCGCGACGATCGCCGCACGGGTCAGCCGGCTGCGGCGGAAGCGGGCGAGCTCGAACCAGGGGAGGGTGGGCGAGGGGATCATGGCAGCATCAGCTCGAGGAGGGTCTGGTGGGTGTCGAGCTCCAGGTGGTGGAGCCGTTCGGACGGGACGCGGTCGGTCGGGGAGGGTGCTGACGAGGCGGCCTGCACGGTGGCCACCAGCGTGACGTCGCGATCGGCCAGCAGCAGGGAGAGCGCCGACCACAGCAGCGCGACGTGCTCGGCGGCGCGCAGGTCGTCGGCGTCGTCGAGCGCGACGATGCGCGGGGCGTCGGTCAGGGCCAGCACGACGCCCAGCAGCTTGCGCTCGAGCCGTGTCAGGGTGGAGACGAGGGCGGCGCCGTCGATCGGCTCGAACGGCAGGCCGGCCTCGTCGTGGGCGTGCCGGAGGGCGTCGTTGAGCTCGTCGATCACGGGGGAGACCCGCCGGCGGCTGACCCACAGGCCGAACGACGCGATCGAGAGTCGTTCGGCGACGTGCTGCTCGACGCTGAGGTTGTCCTCGAGGTCGTTGAGGCCCGGTATCTCGGTGAGCGCCACCGAGTGCCGCACGGCGCGCGCCTCCTGCGGCAGCAGGTGCCCGTCCACCCGCAGGCGCCCGGAGTCGAAGCCCATGCGCCCCGCGAAGGTCAGCAGCAGAGCGGTCTTGCCCGCACCGGTCGGGCCGTGCACCACCAGCCAGTGCCCGTGCTCGACGTCGACCGACACGTCGTTGAGCATCGGGCCGTCAGGGCCTTCGGTCGTCACGGATGCGGCCGTGATCGCGGCGGTCGACCCCCGCTGGGGCCAGGCCTCGAGCTCGACACGACGGTGCAGGCCCTCGCCCTCGACGTCGACGTGCGGCAGGCGACGGTCGAGCCAGCTGGGCAGGGCCCAGGCGCGATGGCCGAACAGCTGCATCACGGCCGGCGCGAACAGCATCCGCACCAGGAAGGCGTCGACGAACACCCCGATGGCCAGGGCGAACGCGATCGGCTTGATGTTGGGATCGCCCTCGGGCACGAAGGCGGCGAAGACCGCCAGCATGATGACCGCAGCGGCCGTGACGACCCGCGAGCTGCCCACGAAGCCGTCGGCGATCGCCCGATGGGCGTCGTGGGTGCGGGTGTACTCCTCCTTCATGCGCGCCATGAGGAACACCTCGTAGTCCATCGACAGCCCGAACAGCACGGCCATCAGGATGATCGGCAGGAAGCTGATGAGGGGGCCGGTCTGGTCGAGGTGCACGACGTCCATCAGCCATCCCCACTGGAACACCGCGACCACGGCGCCGAACGAGGCTCCCGTCGACAGGATGAAGCCCAGCGTCGCCTTGAGCGGCACCACCAGCGACCTGAACACGATCAGCAGCAGCAGCACCGACAGGCCGACCACGACGACGCCGAACGGCAGCAGGGCCTCCTGCAGTCGATCGGACACGTCGATGCCGCCGGCCGTCAGACCGGTGACGGCGACGGGGACGTCGTACTGCCGGGTCCACTGGGGCTCGCGGTCGCGGATCGCGCGGACGAGCTTGGCGGTGCGCTCGTCGGTCGGCCCGGTGGTCGGGATGACCTGGACGATGCCGGTGTCACCCGTGCGGTTGGGCGTCGCCAGGCCGATCGCCGCGACGCCCGGCATGGTGCGCAGGTCGGCGGCGATCCCGTCGACCACGCCCACGGGGTCGGTCGTCGAGATGATGTCGATGCTGACGAGCAGCGCGCCGTTGTAGCCGGGTCCGAAGTGCTCGTCGACCAGGTCGTAGGCCGTGCGCTGCGTGCTGCCGGCGGGTGCTGTCCCGTTGTCGGGCAGGGCCAGCTGGAGGTCCTTCGCGGGCACCGTCATGACGGCCAGCCCGGCGACGACGATGACGATCGCGATCAGCGGGAACCGCGTCGTGATCGCGACCCAGCGGCGCGAGAAGCTGCCCGGAGGAGCGTCCCGGCGAGGAGTGAGGCGGGCCCCGGCCCGCCCGAGCAGCGCGGGCAGCACGGTGAGCGCGACGGCCACCGCGACGACGACCGACAGGGCGGCGACCGCGCCCATGATCGTCAGGAACGGGATGCGGGCGATCGACAGGCCCAGCAGCGCGATGACGACGGTGACGCCGGCGAACACGACGGCCGAGCCCGCGGTGGCCACCGACCGTGCCGCGGCCTCCTCGGGCTCGAGCCCGTCCGCGAGCAGCTCGCGATGCCTCGAGACGATGAACAGCGCGTAGTCGATGCCGACCGCCAGGCCGATCATCAGCGCCAGCAGGGGAGCGGTCGCCGAGATCGTCGCGTAGCCCGTCAGCGCGAAGGTGATGCCGATCGTCACCATGACGCCCAGCAGTGCCGTGACGATCGGCATCACGGCGGCCCGCAACGAGCGGAACATCAGCATGAGCACGATGAAGGCGACGACCACGCCCACGACCTCGGTGATGGACAGCTGCGGCCCGGTGCTCGTGAACACGTCGCCGCCGAACGCCATCGTGTAGCCGGCGGACCTCAGCGCGTCGCCGGTGCGGACGAGCTGCTGACGCTCGGCGTCGGTCACATCGGTCAGCTCGCGGTCGAACTGCACCTGCACCTGCAGGGCGCGCCGGTCGGGCGAGATGCCGATCGTGTTGCCCTCGTCGTAGGGCGAGACGACCTCGCTCACGCCCTCGACCTTCTTCATGCCCGCGACGGCGTCGTCGACGAGCCGCTTGGTTGCCGGCTCGTCGACGGTGCGACCGCGGTCGGCCACGACTAGGTAGGCGGAGGTGCCGCTCAGCTCGGGGAAGGTGCGACCCAGCGAGTCGATGGCCTCCTGCGACTCGGTGCCCGGGATGTCGAAGGAGTTCTTGGTGCCACCGCCGAGCCCCGCCGCGGCGATGCCGACCGCGAGCAGCACCAGCAGCCAGGCGGCGATGACGCGACGTGGGTGGCGGAAGGCCCAGCGACCGAGGGCGTACAGGGAGTTCGACACGTCCACGACGATACGTTTGTGTATTGGATGCGTCAATGTATCGAGTATGCTCTGTGCGTCACAGAGGGGAGACCAGATGCCCGAGCCCGAAACACAGCCCGCGGTGCGCCGACGGTCGGCGACGCGCGAGCGACTGCTCGAGGCGACCCGCGAGGTGCTGGCCCGCGAGGGCATCCAAGGGGCCTCGGTCGAGCACATCTGCGAGCAGGCCGGCTTCACCCGCGGGGCGTTCTACTCCAACTTCTCGAGCAAGGACGACCTGCTGCTCGCGCTGTACCACCGTGAGCGCGACCGGATGTTCGACAGCATGCGTGCCGCGACCGTCCCCGACGGCTACCTCGGGCGGGCACCCGTCGAGGCGATCGGCGTCATCATCGAACGCTTCCTGAGCCTTCAGTCGGTCGACCGCGTCGGTCTGCTCGTGCACCTCGAGTTCGCCATCCGTGGTGTGCGAGGCGACGAGGTGGGGCAGGAGTTCAACGCATCCTGGCGCGAGCTGAAGGACGAGCTGGTGTCACTCATGACCCTGATCGTCACCGAGCTCGGCCGCGAGTTCACGATCGATCCCCGCCACGCCGCCACGGTGCTGGCCGGCACCTACGACGAGGCGCTGCGCGAGGCGGTCACCGAAGGTCACGAGATCGACGCCGAGCTGCTGCACGCGACGCTGCCGATGCTGCTCCTGGCCGCCACCCGGCCGCTGGAGGCTAGTGCAAGAGCTTGAGGCCGGCCACCGACGCCACGATGCCGCCGATCAGCAGCACCTTGACGATCGACGCCGACTCCTCGCCGGTCACCATCGCGTAGGTCACCGTCAGCGCGGCACCGATGCCGACCCACACCGCGTACGACGTGCCGACCGGCAGCTCGCGCATCGCGTACGCGAGCCCGGCCATGCTGAGCGTCACCGAGACGGCGAAGACCACTGACGGCACGAGGCGCGTGAAGCCTTCGGAGCGGCCGAGCGCCGTGGCCCACACGGCCTCGAGCACGCCGGAGAGGGCGAGGATCAACCAGGACATGTCATGCTCCCTGGCGCCGTCTTGTCGCTGACCGGGTACGGCACCGCTCGTCCGGGAGCCCATCGGGGCTCTGCGCCCAGGATCTCACACCGGCGCTCGGGAGACGGTCAGGTGTCGAGGCGACGCACGAGTCGAGCCTCCGTCCGCCCGTCGTCGGTCTGCTGCCTGTGATCGGTACGGGTCCACCCGGCGCGTTCGTAGGTGGTGACGGCTCGTTCGTTCTCGGCGATGACCCACAGCGCGAGATGCGCGTGCCCGGTCGAACGAGCGTGGTCGTCGACGGCTCGGAGCAGTCGTGAGGCGACGCCTGCGCTCCACGAACCCGGGTCGACGGCCAGGTAGAACACCTCGAGCGCCCGCTGCTGCGGGGCCACGAGCGCGAACCCGACTGCTGTGTCGTTCTGCCACGCCGTCAACAGCGTCGCCCCGTCGAGCGCCAGGCGCCGCTGGATGCCGGGCAGAGTGTCGGCGACGTCGCGCACGTCCCTGTCGTCCCTTCGTGCCGTGGCCCGCGCCCAGATGGCCGCGGCCTGACGTTCCGCGTGCTTGCCGGCGCACGTCCTCACGGTCACGTCGGTCATGCGTCCACCCTGCCACTCCGGCACCACGGAACGACCAGGGTGCGACGATGGTTCTTGGCCAGCGAGGCGCGAGTCGGAAGCGGTGGACGATGGATCCGGTGTTCGTCATCACGGTCGACGGCGACGTGCAGCTCTACGGCACGCCGGCTCGTGCCGAGACCGCGATCGAGGGCCACGACGTGCGCGACGGAGAGTACGGCGGCGACCTCGGCGGTCTGTTCAGCGTGGACGGCGAGATCCTGGAGTTCGCAACGACGGACGGACAGGTGCGAGATCCCGTGCGGATCGAGCGCACCGGACGATTCGAGCGCGACGCCCTGGTGGCGCGACTGACGCGGCTTGCCGATCGCAACCGGTACGAAGGCGACCCGGATCCTCGTGTGGTCGCGAACCAGATCTTCGTGAGCTACTGGAGTCTTCGACGGATCCGGTGGCCCAGGTGGCTCGACCGTCGCGTGAACGGCGACGGTCCACCGCGAGTGTGAGGGGCGCGGCGAGACGGCAAGGCCACGGACCATGACATGCCGGTCACGCCTCGCTCCGCTCGTCGGCCGACGCGATCGCCGTCGGCACGGGGCACACCGGGTCGCCGGGCCAGACGTCGTCCATGCGATCGGTCAGGGGAGCGCCATCGGCGTCGAGGGGCACCTCGAGGACGGCGTTCGGGTCGCGCAACAGCTCGGCGGCCAGCACCTCACGTGCCCCGACGAGACGGTCCCAGTCACGTAGCCATCGCTCGGCGGGACGATCCGCACGGATGGCGCTGGGGGCGTCGTCGCGGATGGAGCCGAGCATGATGCGGATGGCCCGGTCCTGGTCGCGGATCGCGTCGGACCGGCGCTGAGCCGTCCCGGTGACGGGCAGCGACGCGACGGTCGACGTCATGAGCGCGCAGTGAGCGGCGATGACGCTGGTGAGGCGGTCGTCGTCGATGGTCGTGGGGGAGTCGCCGGAGTCGGAGCTCGCGAGCACGACCACGAGCACGCCGCTGGCGAGCAGACCGACCACGCCGACGGCGCCGGCGAGCCACCGCCAGCCCGTCGACACGACCGGCGGATCGAACTGCCAGGTGTTGCGCTCGGGCGGGTACGTGCCGCTCGTCGCGGCGTCGAGTCCCTCAGCGTCGCGCACGGTGACATCGTGCCACGCCGGGTACCGTTCGACGCGTGATCCGCGCCGCCGTCTGCCCGCACCCGCCGCTCCTGGTGCCGGAGGTCGCACCGGGCACGCTCGACGAGCTGGGCGGCCTGAGGGTCGCCTGCGCCGCCGCCGTTGCCGCCCTCGTGGCGAGCGCCCCGAGGCGCATCGTGGTGGTCGGCGCCGGCGACCTCGACCACGACGTCGACGAGATGGCCGGCGGCACCCTGGCCGGCTTCGGCGCCGACGTCCGTGCCGGGGGTGCCGACCTCGTGCTGCCGCTCAGCCTGACGATCGGCGCGTGGCTGCTCGATGCGGCTGGCTGGGCCGGGCCCCGCACCTACTCGACCGGACGTCCGCAGGTCGACGACGGCGCGACGCTGCTGGTGATGGCCGACGGCAGCACCACTCGCTCGGAGAAGGCCCCAGGGTTCCTCGACGAGCGCGCCGAGCCGTTCGATGCGGCTGTCGCTGCTGCGCTGGCCTCCGGCGACGCGGACGCGCTGGCGGCGCTCGACCCCGTGCTCGGCGCGGAGCTGGGATGCACCGGCGTGCCCGCCCTGCGGGTGCTGGGCGAGCTGGCGAGGGGCGCCTCCGTCGCGGCGCACCTGCGCTACGACGGGGCGCCCCTCGGTGTCGGCTACTTCGTGGCCGACTGGACGCCGTCGGCCTGACCGTCTGCGCGGCCGGCTGACCGACGAGCTAGGGCTTCTCGCGACGCTCGTCGGCGAGCTTGTCGGCCGCGTCCTTGGCCTTGCCCGCGGCGCCGTCGATCTTGGCGTCGTACTTGCCCTTGGTCGCCTTGCTGGCCAGGCCGGCGGCCTTGTCGATGCCCTGGTCGATCTTCTCGTTCTGGGTGGCGGCGAGCTCGGCGGCCTTCTCCTTGAGCTCGGGAGCCTTCTTCTTCAGCTTGTCGAGAAAACTCATGGTGTGCTCCTCGTGTCGGTGGCTGCGGGGAGCACGACCGCTCCCTCGTGCTGATCAGGCTACTGGGACGATGGGAGGTATGTCCGTCCAACAATCCGTCGTCGCCGTGGTCGGACCCACCGCCTCGGGCAAGTCGTCGCTGGCCGTGCGCATCGCGCAGCGGCTCGGCGCGGCCGAGGTCGTCAACGTCGACTCGATGCAGCTCTACCGGGGCATGGACATCGGCACCGCCAAGCCGGACGCTGCCGAGCGCGCGGTCGTCCCGCACCACCTGTTCGACGTCCTCGACGTCACCGACACCGCGAGCGTCGCCGAGTTCCAGCAGCAGGCGCGCGCGGTCGTCGCAGACTGCCACGCCCGCGGCGTCACGCCCGTGCTGGTCGGCGGGTCGGCGCTGTACGTGCGCGCCGTCATCGACCGCCTCGACTTCCCGGGCACCGACCCGGACGTCCGCCAGCGCTGGGCCGACGAGCTGGCCCGGCGTGGCAGCCAGGCCCTGCACGACGAGCTGGCACGGCGCGACCCGGCGGCGGCCGCGCAGATCCTGCCGTCCAACAACCGCCGGATCGTCCGCGCGCTCGAGGTCGGCGAGCTGACGGGCCAGCCGTTCGTCGCCACGATGCCGCCCCTCGAGTCGATCTACGGCGACCTCGCGATGCTCGGGCTCGACGTGCCGCGCGACGTCCTCGAGCAGCGCCTGTCCGACCGGGTCGACCAGATGTGGGCCGATGGCTTCGTGCAGGAGGTGCGGTCGCTGCTGCCTGCCGGCATCGAGGCCAGTCGCACGGCGTCGCGTGCCTTGGGGTACCAGCAGATCCTGGCGTTCCTGCGCGGCGAGATCAGCGAGGACGAAGCGCGTGAGCAGACCGTCACGGGCACGCGCAAGTTCGCCCGCCGGCAGGACCGGCTGTTCCGCAAGGACCCGCGCATCCACTGGCTGCCGCACGACGCCGACGACCTGCTCGAGCGAGCCGTGAGCGTCGTCCTGTCGCAGTAAGGTGGGGCCATGACGTTCGCATGGCTCAAGGGGCACGGCACCGAGAACGACTTCGTGCTGCTCCCCGACCATGACGGCACGGTCCACGGTGATCTCGACGGCGCCTTCGTGGCCGCTCTGTGCCACCGGCGGCGCGGCATCGGGGCCGACGGCGTGCTGCGGGTCATCCGCACCGAGGCGCTGCGGCGCCGCGAGCCCGGCATCGACTCGGCCGCCGAGTGGTTCATGGACTACCGCAACGCCGACGGCTCGATCAGCGAGATGTGCGGCAACGGCACGCGCGTGTTCGCGCTGCACCTGGCGCAGGAAGGCCTCGTCGACGCCACCCGGCCGTTCGCCATCGGCACCCGCGACGGCGACAAGCCGATGTCCTTTCGACAGGCTCAAGGGGCGGGGCGGTCGGCTCAAGGGGCGGGGCGGTCGGCTCAAGGGGCGGGGCTCGGTGATGCGATCAGCGTCGACATGGGGGTCCCTCAGGTGCGCGACGTCTCGAAGGTCACCGCCGCCGGAAATACGTGGGAGGCGCAGGACGTTCGTACAGGTAACCCCCACGCCGTGGCCTTCGTCGACCGGCTGGACGAGGTCGGCCCGTTGCTGACCGAGCCCGACTACGACCAGGCCGTGTACCCCGACGGCGTCAACATCGAGTTCGTCGTCCGCGAGGGCGAGCGTCACGTGGCGATGCGCGTGCACGAGCGCGGTGCGGGGGAGACGCGCTCGTGCGGCACCGGTGCCTGTGCGGTGGCCGTGGCCACCGCGGTGGCCGATGGTGCCGAGCGACCGGTCACCTACCGGGTCGACGTCCCCGGCGGCACGCTGCACGTGACGTACGACGCCGACGACCACATCACACTCACCGGCCCTGCCGAGATCATCGCCCGGGGCACCATGGATTGGACTGCATGACCGACACTTCGACAGGCTCAGTGGGCGGAGCGACCGACCAGCCGCAGGGCACCGAGGGGCTCGACCTCGAGGAGCGCCACTCGCTGCGCCGCGTCGTCAACCTGCGCACCGAGCTCGAGGACATCACCGAGGTCGAGTACCGGCAGCTGCGACTCGAGCGGGTCGTCCTGGTCGGCGTCTGGACCGAGGGCACCGTCGAGGACGCCGAGAACTCGATGGCCGAGCTCAAGCTGCTGGCCGAGACCGCCGGCTCCGAGGTGCTCGACGCGCTGATCCAGCGCCGCCAGAAGCCAGACCCCGCCACCTACATCGGCTCGGGCAAGGTCGAGGACCTCCGCGCCACGGTCGAGGCCACCGGCGCCGACACCATCATCTGTGACGGCGCCCTGGCGCCCAGCCAGCTGCGCAACCTCGAGGACAAGTGCAAGGTCAAGGTCGTCGACCGCACGGCCCTGATCCTCGACATCTTCGCCCAGCACGCCAAGAGCAAGGAGGGCAAGGCGCAGGTCGAGCTCGCCCAGCTGCAGTACCAGACGCAGCGCCTGCGCGGCTGGGGCGGCAACCTCTCGCGCCAGGCCGGTGGTCAGGCCGCGGGCGGCGAGGGCATCGGCGGACGCGGTCCGGGTGAGACCAAGCTCGAGACCGACCGCCGTCGCATCCAGATGAAGATGACCAAGCTGCGCCGCGAGCTCAAGGAGCTGGGCAAGGCCCGCGAGACCAAGAAGGGCAACCGTCAGCGCCACGAGATCCCGTCGGTGTCGATCGCGGGCTACACCAACGCCGGCAAGTCGAGCCTGCTCAACCGGCTCACCGATGCCGGGGTGCTCGTCGAGAACGCCCTGTTCGCGACGCTCGACCCCACCACGCGGCGTACCCAGACGTCCGACGGTCGCGTCTACACGCTGTCCGACACGGTCGGCCTGGTGCGCAACCTGCCCCACCAGCTCGTCGAGGCCTTCCGGTCGACGCTCGAGGAGGTCGCCGAGTCCGACCTGATCCTGCACGTCGTCGACGGTTCCGACCCCGACCCCGAGGGCCAGATCGCGGCCGTGCGCCAGGTGATCCTCGAGGCGGGGGCCGCCGAGGTGCCCGAGATCATCGTGATCAACAAGGTCGACGCGGCCGACCCGCTGGTCGTCAAGCAGCTGCTGGTGCGCGAGCCGCACGCCGTCGTCGTCAGCGCCCACACGGGCGAGGGCATCGACGAGCTGCTCAGCGCGATCGAGGCCGACCTGCCGCAGCCGTCGAGCCGCATCGACGTCGTGCTGCCGTACGCGCGGGGCGACCTGCTCAACCAGATCCACACGCAGGGCGAGATCGAGTCGCTCGACCACGAGGGCGATGGCACGCACGTCGTCGCCCGGGTCAACGGCGCGCTGGCCAGCGAGCTGGAGCCCTTCGCCGTCTGAACGGGTCGTGATCTCGCGCCGGGCCGGTCACCGACCGCCCAGCAGCGTGCCGGTGGCCAGGCCGGTGGCCGTCCGTGCGGCGACGACGACCCAGACAGTCACGAGCGCGATCAGCAGGGCGCCCGCGACGTGCGCGAGCACGAGCGATCCGGTGGCCGTCGCCACCGCCGACATGCCGGTCACCACGGTCCCGAGCGGAAACGTGAACGACCACCACGTGAGGGCGAACGGCAGGCCGGCGCGCGCCGTTCGAGCGGTCACCACCGTCGCGACGACGAGCCAGACGAGCGCGGCGGCCAGCACCGGCACGCCGTATGCGAGCGCCACCGTGCGCCACGGACCGCCGGCCTGCTCGCCCAGGGCGTGCGCGGCGGTCACGCTCTGCCCCACCGGGCCCAGCACGATGAAGAGGGTCGGCACGGACGTCGCGGGACCCAGGTGGGCGCGGAGCGTCCGGCCGACGACGACCGCCAGCAGCGGAGCGCTCGCGACACCGGCAGCGACGAACAGCGCGAAGCAGACCCCGATCATCCAGTCCCTGTGGTCGGGCGCCAGGTGGGGGACGAGCAGGGCGCCCGTCGTGGCGCTGACCATGGGCGGCACGACCGGCATCAGCCAGCCGCCGAACGCCGGTCCGTCGTACCGGTCCGCGCCGCTCCAGGTGCGGCGCGGGATCGTGAGCAGCGTCCAGACGCCCAGGGCGCTGCCGGACGACCACAGGACGGCGTCGAGGGCGAGCGCTGGACCGGCACCGATGAGGTCGGTGCCGACCAGCAGGCTCCCGGCGCCGACGGTCATGAGGGCCATGGCGGGAGCACCGTAGAAGTGGCTCGTCACGGGATCGTCGAGGTGGCCGCGTGCCGTGAGCGGGTGCACCAACCACTGCGCGAGGGAGGCGACGGTGACAGCGAGCAGCAGCGCGGCGGCGAGCAGCCACACGCCCGCGGCGACGGCACGCGCAGCGGCAGGGTCGACGGGCAGGGCGCCGGTCGGCAGGGTGACGGTCGCCGTGGCCACGATGCCGGTGCCCATGACCCACGTGAACCAATGGGGCCCGACGTGCTCGAGGACGCCGGGGCCCGCGCTCGTGACGGTCGGCGGTGCGGTGGTCCGGGTGGTCATGCCTCCACGGTGGCCGACGTCGGGAGGACCGGGTAGACGGCAGATGCACGTGCATCCACAGGCCGACCCTGTGGGCGGCGTAGCGTGGGGGCTGTGTCCCTGAGCCCCCACCTGCCGGACGTGTCGGCCCTCGCGCTGCTCGTCGAGGTCGCGCGCCTCGGAAGCATCGGTGCTGCGGCCCGGGCGCAGGGCACGACGCAGCAGGCGGCGTCCGAGCGGCTGCGGTCGCTCGAGACCCAGGTCGGCTTCTCGGTGCTGCAGCGCGGACCCCGTGGCTCGACGCTGACGGCGTCCGGAACCGTGCTGGTGGGCTGGGCCTCTCGCCTGCTCGAGGTCGCCGAGGAGGTCGACGGAGCGATCTCGACGCTGCGCGACGACAGCGGCCGAGAGCTGCACGTGGCCGCCAGCATGACGATCGCCGAGCACCTGGTGCCGCGGTGGCTGGTCCTCCTGAGGCAGCGGCAGGTGCGCGAGGGCGTGACGCCGACGACCGTGAGCCTGCAGGCGGCCAACAGCCGCGCCGTCGTCGAGGCCGTCGTCGACGGTCGCGCGGACGTCGGGTTCGTCGAGGGCAGCGCGACACCCCGGTCGCTGGCCTCGCTCGACCTGGGCGGCGACGAGCTGGTGCTCGTCGTCGGCCCGACGTCCCCGCTGGCCGCGGCTCGCCGTCCGTTGTCGCCGCACCAGGTGGCCGAGCTGGTGCTGACCAGCCGCGAGCCCGGCTCGGGCACCCGCGACGTCGTCGAGCAGGCGCTGGCTGGGCACGGTCTGTCGATGGCGCCGCCGGAGGCCGAGCTCACGACGTCGTCGGCCGTGCGGTCGTCGGTGCGCGCCGGGGGAGCGCCGGCCTTCCTCAGCTCGCTGGTCGTCGAGGGTGATCTCGCGACGGGCGACCTCGTGGTGGTGGCGACCGAGGGGCTCGACCTGCGCCGCACGTTCAGGGCGGTCTGGAACGGCCGCGCAGCACCACCGGCCGGGCCCGTGCGCGAGCTGCTCGGCCTCGCGACCGTCGGGTCGTGACCGGTCCAACCGGTTGTGGACGGCCTGATCGGCGCCGCCGGTCGGCCGGATAGCCTTCGGGGATGCCCTCGATCCGCGACGTCCTCCACGCCGCCGTCGAGGCCGTCGGCGGCGAAGACCGTCCTGGCCAGATCGAGATGGCCGAGGCCGTCGAGCACGCCCTCGACAGCGGCGAGCACCTGCTCGTGCAGGCCGGCACCGGCACCGGCAAGTCGCTGGGCTACCTGGTGCCCAGCCTGCTGCACGGCAAGCGGGTCGTCGTGGCCACGGCCACGCTCAACCTGCAGCACCAGCTGGTCGAGCGCGACATCCCGGCACTGAAGGACGCAGCCCGCAAGACCCTCGACAAGGTGCCCCACCACGCAGTCGTCAAGGGCCGCGGCAACTACGCCTGCCTGCACCGCGTCCGCGAGGGTGCGCCCGACGACCAGGGCACGCTCGTCGAGATCCCCGACGGGTCGCTCGGCGCCGAGGTCGTCGAGCTGCGCGAGTGGGCCGAGGAGCAGGCCAAGGGCGGCCACACGGGTGACCGCGACTCCGCCCCGGCGCACAACGAGCGGGCGTGGCGGCAGGTCAGCGTCAACCACCGTGAGTGCCTGGGCGCCTCGCGGTGTGCCCACGCGCTCGAGTGCTTCGCCGAGCTGGCCCGCGAGGACGCCCAGACCGCCCAGGTCGTCGTCACGAACCACGCCCTGCTCGCGATCGACGCCATCGACGGCGTGCCGATGCTGCCCGAGTACGACGCCGTGGTCGTCGACGAGGCGCACGAGCTCGCGGCCCGCGTCACGCAGGCCTCGACCGACGAGCTCGACCCGGTCATCGTCGAGCGCGCGGCGCGTCGTGCCCGTGCACGCATCAGCTCAGGCGAGGGCGACGACCTCACCGACGCCTCCGACGCGCTCGCCGACATCCTCGCGCGCACCGAGGCCGGACGCATCGACGAGCTGCCGCAGCCGCTGCACGCCGTGCTCGCCCTCGTGCGCGACAGCGCACGCTCGTGCCTCTCGGCCTTTCCGAAGGAGGACAAGAGCGAGCCCGACGCCGCCCTGCAGCAGGCGCGCGGCATGGTCGACGACGTCCGCAAGATCGCCGAGCGCATGGCCGCCAAGATCGAGACCGACGTGCTCTGGATCAGCGACAACCGCGGCAACAAGCAGCTGCACATCGCGCCGATCGACGTGTCGGGAGCCCTGCGCGACAAGCTCTTCGGCGACAAGACCGTCGTGCTCACCAGCGCGACGCTCAAGCTCGGCGGCGGCTTCGAGCCCGTCGCACGCTCGCTCGGGCTGTGGGGCGACGACCCGCCCTGGACGTCCCTCGACGTCGGCTCGCCGTTCGACTACGGCAAGCAGGGGATGCTCTACGTCGCACGGCACCTGCCGGCGCCCGGTCGCGACGGCCTCGAAGAGGCGCAGATCGCCGAGATCACCGACCTGATCGAGGCCGCCGGCGGTCGGACCCTCGGCCTGTTCTCGTCACGCCGTGGGGCGGAGAAGGCCGCCGAAGAGGTGCGCGAGCGGCTGCCCGACCTCGACATCTGGTGCCAGGGCGACGCCCAGCTGCCCGAGCTGGCCCGGCGCTTCGCCGAGACGCCCAGCTCGTGCCTGTTCGGCACCCTCAGCCTGTGGCAGGGCGTCGACCTGCCGGGCGACACCTGCCAGCTGGTCATCATCGACCGCATCCCGTTCCCGCGGCCCGACGACCCGCTCATGAGCGCGCGCCAGCGCCTGGTCGAGAAGCGCGGCGGCAACGGGTTCATGACCGTCGCCGCCCAGCACGCCGCGCTGCTGCTCGCGCAGGGCACCGGGAGACTCATCCGGCGCAGCACCGACCGCGGGGTCGTGGCCGTCCTCGACCCGCGGGTCGTCACGGCGCGGTACGGCTCGTTCCTGACCGCGTCGATGCCCGACATGTGGCGCACGACCGATCGCGACACCGCTCTGGCGGCGCTCCGGCGGCTCGATCAGTCCGCCCGTGGCACATCCGGCTGATATTCTCATCAGGCTGTCCACCTAGACCCCCGGGGATTCCATGAAGTTTCGCGTCGCTCTGCTCGTGCCTGCCGTGGGGGCTCTGGTCGCCGGGCTGCTGGTCGCCTCGCCCGCCGAGGCCGCCAGGTCACAGGTCATCACCGGCACCATCACCGGACCGGGCGGCGCCGGCAGCGTCGGACCCATCCGCGTCGACCTCGTCGAGGTCGTGCGTGGCGGCAACACCAAGGTCGTCCGCTCCGCCACCGGGCTCGCCGACGGCGGCTCGTACTCGTTCACGGTGTCGCTGAACGGCAAGAAGAAGCGCAACAAGGCCTCCAAGCCCTACCGTCTGCGCATCTCGGCGCCGGCGGCGACCGGTGGCTCGCGATCGTGGTACTGGCGCGGCCGCAACGGCGCCCCGGCCGGCGGCGGGCGCCACATGCGCGACGCCTCGGTCGTCACGGCCACCAAGGGCGGCGCCTTCCGCGCCGACTTCCGCTACTCCTCGATCTCCGGCACTGCCCCCCAGGGCGCCCAGATCACCGTGGCCGGCGCGCCCGCTACCTACAAGGGCGGACGCGACGCGCGCCGCGAGCTCGACATGCCCGGCTGCGCCAACGTCTTCGCCACCAGCACGGTCACCAACGGCACCTACCGCGCCGACTTCCTGCCTTACCTGCCGGGCGACAAGCGCTACATGGTCGCGGTGCGCGTCGGCAGCGACGAGCGCTGGAACAACACGTACGGCAGCTGCTTCGACGTCCAGGACTACCGCTACTCGCGCAACAACATGCTCGCGCTCGAGCCGGCCGGGCTGACCTACCCGGTCACCGCCGGCGCGACCGGCAACACGCTGGTCGTCGGCGGCAAGTTCACGGGCTTCAAGGCCACGGCCCAGGGCGACCGCTGGGTGAGCCTGCGCGAGGCACAGCCGGCCGTGGCCATCCTCGACTCGCCCGTCGTCGCCGAGAAGAGGCTCGAGGCCACCGGCACGACGACCTTCGGAGACCTGCCCCCGGGCCGCTACTACGTCGAGCTGGGTCGTCGCACGGGCTGCGCCGACTGGTACCCGAGCCGCTACTCCAACAACAACACGTACTTCAAGGGTCTCGACCGCAGCGCCGAGCGGTGGAAGACCTTCCCGTACCTCAGCAAGCTGCAGGGCAACCGCAAGTCTGGCCTCGAGCGCAGGGCGCGCGAGGTCCAGCCCAACCCGGCGACCGACGCTGCCCAGGGCAAGCGTCCCGGCGGTGCGGCCGGCTGGATGTACCGCACCCACTGCAAGGCGCTCGGCTACGGCCGGGTCTCGACGATCGACATCGCCGGCACCGGTACGAGCAACCGCATCTCGCTGCGCTCCAAGCGCGGTGCAGTGGTCAAGGGTCACGTCAGCCGGGCCAAGGGGCGCACCAACAAGGAGATGCTGGTGACGCTGTCGTCCACCGACGGCAAGCGGGTGCTGCGCACCGACCTGACCGACGGCGGCGGCAACTTCTACGTCGCTGGCCTTGCTCCGGGTCGCTACAAGATCTCGGTGAACGCCGACTCGTGGCGCGGCATCGGCAAGAAGTTCAAGGGCAGGCAGTTCATCACGGTCAAGGCCGGTCGCACGCGCAACGCGGGCAACCTGCGCTTCACCGACTGAGCCCACGATTCGTCCCCCGAGACACGCCTTCGGTACAGTGAGACGCTGTCTGCCATCGACGTTTCTCGGGGGAACGAATGAGACTGCGCACGCCTGCGATCCTTGCTGCAACGGCGGCGGTGATCGCCGGGCTGCTCACGGCGTCGCCGGCCGAGGCCCGTTCGTCAGGGGCCGCCGTGACGTCGTCGCGGGTCGCCCTGTCGTCGAGCGGCAACGGCAAGGTCGCCATCACCTGCAAGGGCAAGCGGCAGTGCCGCGGCACGCTCTCGTTCGTCCGCGACACCGGCAAGCCCCGGGCGCGCAGCTACCGGGTGCGTCCCGGCCGGACGGCCCACGTGTCGGTCGCCCTGCGCTCGGGGTCGAGCGACAACCCGTACAACGTCGCCGCCGTGCCGGGACGTGACGTCCGCAGGGTCGCGAAGGCGCGTCTGAAGGTCGCTGAGACGGCACCGCGACGCACGACGCACTATCGCTCGCTCACCACCGAGACGCTCGTGCGACGCCAGCAGATCACCGGCCGGGTCACCGGCATCGGCCCGGCGCTGGCCACTGACGTACGCGTCGAGCTGGTCAAGCAGGTGCGCGGTGGCAACACCAGCGTGGTGAAGGGGCAGGCCGTCGCCGGCAACGGCGGCAGCTTCTCGCTCGCCGTCAGCCTCCGCGGCAACAACCTCTCGAGCAATCCCTACCTGCTGAGGGTCACCGGCCGCGACCAGAACGGTCAGCGCCGCAGCTGGTACTGGCGCGGCACCAACGGCAAGCCAGGCGGGGGCGGCCCGCAGGTGCGGGACGGCTCGTTCATCCGCGCCACCAAGTGGGGCGACTACGTCGCCGACATGACGTACACGTCGATCTCGGGCACCACCGCGCCGGGCGCCGAGGTGCGGGTCGCCGCGCCTCCGCAGCACCTCGGAGGCAGGACGACGCGGCGTGAGCTCGACATCCCCGGCTGCGCCAGCTTCGTCGGCGCCACCAAGGCCGACGGGTCCGGCGCCTACACCGTGGGCTTCCTGCCGGTCACGTCCTCGGCGGCCAACCGCTACGTCGTCGGCGTCCGGCAGGGCACCGACAGCGCCTGGTACGGCTCGGGACCCACCCGCTTCGGCAGCTGTTACGACGCGACGAGCTATCGCGGCCAGCGGGGCAACCTCATCGCGCTGACCGGGCCGGTCACGGGCAAGGCCGCCGACGTGTCGCCCACGCGCAACTCGGTGACCGTCAAGGCGCGGTACTCGTCGGCGTACAAGCCGACCCAACAGGGTGACCGCTGGATCCGTCTGCGCGAGAAGGTGCCGGGCGTCAGGATCCTCGACGCCCCCGTCGTCGCCGAGGGCATCGCCAGCGCATCGGGCGTGCGCCGCTTCGACGACGTCCCGCCCGGCCGCTACTACGTCGAGGTCGGACGGCGCACGGGGTGCGCCGACTGGTACCCGAGCCGGTTCACCAACAACCGCACGTACTTCAAGGGCTCGGCCCGCAAGGCCGAGGGCTGGAAGTCGTTCCGCACGCTGCGCCAGCTGCCGGGCGGTGCCAACAGCGGTCTCGAGCGCATCGCGCGCCGGGCCGATCCCAACCCGGCCAGCGGCACGGTGCACAACCGCGTGCCGAAGGGCTACAAGGGCTGGATGTACCGCGGCTACTGCAAGGCGCGCGGTGCCGGCACGATCAACACCCTCACGGTCAAGGGCACGGGGCAGACGCTGACCAAGGTCACCAGCCGCAACCGCCAGGGCGCCGTGGTCAAGGGCCGGGTCACCCGCACGGGTGGGCGCACGAACCAGGAGATCATGGTGCGCCTCACCTCGTCGAAGGGCACGCGCGTCGTCCGCACGGGCATCACCGACAGCAAGGGCACCTTCTACATCGCCGGGCTCACGTCGGGCAACTGGCGGGTGTCGGTCAACTCCGACTCGTGGCGCGGCATCGGACGCTCGTTCACGGGCAGGAAGACCATCCGGGTCAAGGCGGGCAAGGGCTACAACATCGGCACGCTGAAGTTCGGCAGCTGAGCGGGGCCGTCGGACGGGGCCGAGCCGCGTCCGACGGTTGAGGCCCGTCTGACAGGCTGATGCCATGAGTGTTCTCGTCACCGGCGGTGCCGGCTACATCGGCTCCCACGTCGTCCGTGCCTTCGTGCAGGCGGGTTTCGAGTGCGTCGTCGTCGACGACCTCTCGAGCGGGCACCGTGAGTTCGTGCCGGCCGGTGTCGGCTTCGTCGACGCGACGGTGCTCGACGTCGACCGCGTGACGCGCACGCTGGTCGAGCACGACGTGCAGGCGGTCGTGCACCTGGCTGGTTTCAAGTACGCCGGCGTGTCGGTGCAGCGTCCCCTGCACACGTACGAGCAGAACGTGCAGGGCACGGTCGCGCTGCTGACCGCCATGAACGCGGCAGGGGTCGACAGGATCGTGTTCTCGTCGAGTGCCGCGGTGTACGGCACGCCCGACGTCGACCTGGTGACCGAGCAGACGCCGACGGCGCCCGAGTCGCCGTATGGCGAGACCAAGCTCGTGGGGGAGTGGCTGCTGCGCGACGCCGAGCGTGCATACGGTCTGCGACACACCTCGTTGCGCTACTTCAACGTCGTGGGGTCGGCGGTCGACGACCTGTACGACACCAGTCCGCACAACCTGTTCCCGCTCGTGATGGAGGCCCTGGTGCAGGGGCGCACGCCGCGCATCAACGGCGGCGACTACGCCACGGCCGACGGCACGTGCGAGCGCGACTACATCCATGTCGCCGATCTGGCCGAGGCCCATGTCGTCGCCACGCGCACGCTGATCGAGGGCGGCACGCTCGAGCCGGTCTACAACCTGGGCAGCGGCGACGGCGTGTCGGTGCGGCAGATCATGACCGCCGTGGCCCGGGCGACGGGCATCGACTTCGAGCCCGAGATCGGCGACCGCCGGCCGGGCGACCCGGCACGGATTGTCGCCTCGGGCGAGCTGGCAGCCCGCGACCTCGGCTGGTCGATGCGGCACTCGCTCGACGACATGGTGCGCAGCGCATGGCAGGCACGGCAGGCCCACCAGACCCCCTGACCGCACGACGCCCCTCGAGCGCAGAACGCCCCTTGAGCTTGTCGAAAGGGCCTCTCGACAAGCTCAAGGGGCGAAGCTCGAGGAGCGCGGCCGCCTCAGACGCGGCGGATGACGGCGGTGACCTTGCCCAGGATCGTGGCGTGGGTGCCGTCGATGGGGGAGTAGTCGTCGTTGTGCGGCAGCAGCCAGACCTGGCCGTTCTTGCGCTGGAACGTCTTGACCGTGGCCTCGCCGTCGAGCATCGCCGCGACGATCTCGCCGTTCTCGGCATCGGGCTGCTGGCGGATGACGACGTAGTCGCCGCTGCAGATCGCGGCGTCGATCATCGAGTCGCCCGAGACCTCGAGCATGAACAGCGTTCCCTCGCCGACCAGCGACTTGGGCATCGGGAAGATCTCCTCGACGCGCTCCTCGGCCAGGATCGGCCCGCCGGCCGCGATGCGCCCCACCATCGGGATGTTGATCGCGGTCGGTGCGGCGTCGTTGATGCCCGTCTCGTCGATGTCGCCCTCGGGAGCGGCGCTCATGGATCGCCGGGCAGCCATCACGTCGGGCAGGAAGATCTCGAGCGCGCGCGGACGGTTGGGATCGCGCTTGACGTAGCCGAGCGCCTCGAGGGCCCGCAGCTGATGGGCCACCGACGAGGTGCTGGTGAGGCCCACCGCCGCACCGATCTCGCGCATGCTGGGCGGGTAGCCGCGCTTCTCGATCTCGTCGCGCAAGAACTCCAGCACCTTGCGCTGCCGGGCGGTGAGCCCGGAGGAGTCGGCGGGGCCGTCGGGGAGCTCGGTGACGTCTGCGGTGCGCTCATCGGTCATGGCCTGACAGTAACCCGGACGGCAGGCCAGTTCAAACATATGTTCGATGGCGTGTCGCGGGCGTGTCACCTACCGTGACGCGGTGCCCCAGACCCTCGCAAGCGCTGGCCGTCCCCGTTCCGCCGTCGTGACAGGAGCTGCGCGCGGCATCGGTCGGGCGATCGCTGCCGAGCTGGTGTCCCAGGGCTACCTGGTGCTCGTGACCGACCTCGACGCGTCGGCAGCCGAGGCGACCGCGTCCGAGATCGGAGCCCACGCGGGGATGGCGCTCGACGTCACCGATCCGTCGGCCAACCGGCGCGTCGCGGTGCGCGCCCGCGAGGTCGCCCCGCTCGGAGCGTGGGTGTGCAACGCCGGCGTGGCCTTCGACGGAGACCTCACCGATCTGACGGAGCACCAGGTGCGGCTCACCGTCGAGGTCAACGTGCTCGGGGTGATGTGGGGCGTCCGTGCTGCGGCCGACGCGTTCCGCGAACAGGTCGCGGTGGGGGTGACGGGCGGCGAGATCGGCATCGTCGCCTCGCTGAGCGCCCACGCCCCGGTGCCGAACCTGAGCGTCTACGCGGCGACCAAGGCGGCTGTGCTCTCGCTCGCCACCTCGATCGCGTCCGAGCTGAGGCACGATCGCATCGGTGTGCACGCGGTGTGTCCCGACGGCGTGTCGACCGCGATGCTCGAGGGCTTCGATCCCGAGGGCAGCACCCGCGAGATCCTGGCCGCCGGTGTGCTGCTGTCACCCGAGACGGTCGCGCGCGAGCTCATCGCGATGTTCGGCACGCGGCGGGTCTACCGGACGATGCCGGTGTGGCGCGGCGTCGTGGCCCGGTCGGCGTCGTTGTCGCCGGCCCTCGCGATGCGGCTCGACCCGGTGATGCGGCGCTGGGGTGCCCGCAGGCTGCGCCGGGCCGGCGTGCGCTGAGCGGGGTCAGCGACCTTTGGCGAACGGGTTGCGCAGCCGCTTGAAGACCGGTGTCGGGCGGTGCCCCTCGGACTCGGCGGCCTCGGCCGCCTCGCCGGCAGGGGTCGTGTCGACGACGATGACCGGGACCTCCTCGCCGTCGGCCTCCGTGCCGCGCAGGTCGGCGATCTCGGCGTCCTCGGCCACCGTGTCGGCGGTGACGATGTCCTCGCGGACCGCCTCGACCGTGGCGCCGAGCAGCACGGCGTACAACCCGATCCACAGCCACAGCAGCAGCACGACCACCCCGGCGAGTGCGCCGTACGTCTTGCCGTAGCTGCCGAAGTTGTCGACGTACGTCGAGAAGCCGATCGACACGATGATCCACAGGCCGCTGGCCACGAGCACGCCCTTGGTGATCAGGGCGGGGGTGTCGGAGCGGTCGGGCGCGACGCGGAACAGGACGCCCATCGCCACCACCAAGGCGCCCAGCAGGGCGAGCCAGCGTCCGAGCTCGAGCAGGATGCGCGTGCCCGGCACGACGTCGATCGCGTCGAACAGTGCCGGGGCCGCGGCGACCAGGCCGACCACCACGACGAGGAACACGATGGCACCGGCCGTGAGGCCGAGGGCGACGAGCTTCTTCTGGATGAAGTTGCGCTGGTCGCGGATGCCGTACATCGCGTTGACGGCGGTGACGAGGTTGCCGACACCGCCGGACGCGCTGTAGATCGCGAGCGTGACGGCGATGACCAGACCGAGACCGAGTGACCCGTTGCTCGTCGAGACGAGCGAGTCGAGCTGACCGGTGACGAGGGACGCTGCGTCGGCCGGCAGCGCGTCGGCGAGATCGGCCGACTGGCGCCGCACGGTCTCGGGCGAGGCGACGATGCCGTAGGTCAGCACGCCGGCGATGAGCGCGGGGAAGAGCGACAAGAACGTGTAGAAGGCCACGCCCGCGGCCAGGAGAGGTGCTTGCTGGGCGGACGCCTGCTTCCAGGCGGTGATGATCGTGCTCTTCGCGGCCATGACTCGACGGTAGTGCGCAGGGTGTCGCCGTGCCTCCTGGCATGCGTCGACCGTGTGACGCGCGACAAACCCATCTCAAATATGTGCTGCAACGACGGGGATTCGGCAGGCGCGATCGAAATTCTGTTCGATCGATGCTTCCTTTTGTCGGACCCGGCCCCTATTGTCGTACATGTGTTCGATCGAACGCCTGTTCGCACCATCGAATGACATCGAGAACAGCGATCGGTCGGGCACGCCAAGCATCCCGTCTCACTTCCCCCACGGAGGCCATCATGAGCACCATCACCCTCGGAAACGTTCGCACCAGCCAGCGCGTCAGCATGCCCTCGGTCTCGGCACCGATGAAGCTGACCGTGCGCGGCAAGATCGTCATCGTGACGCTGGCCGTGCTCGCCATCGGCATCCTGGCGATCATGTGGGGTCCGTCGTCGACGGCCTCCGGCGAGGCCGGCACGCCGCAGCAGACCACCTCGGTCCAGGTCATGCCGGGCCACACGCTCTGGCAGATCGCTGCCGATGCCAACCCGCACGGCGACATCCGCAAGACGGTCGACGAGATCATCGAGCTGAACTCGCTCCCCAACGCCTCCGCCCTTCAGATGGGCTCGGAGATCGCTGTACCGGTCTACGACAAGTAGCCGCTGCACAGCACGACACAGCCCGGTGAGGCCGCAAGGGAAGGCGGCCTCACCGGGCTGTGGCACGTCTGAGCCCCTGCCAGCAGCGATGGCGGGCCCAGCGGCGAGGGACGTTGACCGTGCCGGGTGCACCTGTTTGACTGCATCGTCGCCTGCCGAGGCGAGAACCTGACACCAACGGGGAGGTCGCAGGTGGGAGCCATGCACCGGACGGTCCGACGAGCGACGTCCACGATCGCGACCCTCGCGCTGGCCACGGCCACGCTGGCGGCCTGCTCCGCGGGGCGGGCCGACCCGCGCGACACCGCCGACGCCCTGGCTGCCGGGCTGAGCAAGGGCGACGTCTCGAAGGTCGCCGTCACCGCCGGGGGCCGGGTGCCGCAAGAAGACCTCAAGCGCATCGTCAACAGCATGGACGGCACCAAGGTCGCGGTCACCGTCAAGGACGTCGCCACCGACGACGACACCGCGACCGCGACCCTCGCGACGCGATGGGCTTTCAAGGGAGCCACCTGGGAGTACACGACCCGCGCAGCGCTGAGCTTCGTCGACGACGCCTGGAAGGTCACCTGGAAGCCCACGATCGTCGCGCCCGACCTCACGGCCGACGAGCGCCTGCGGCTGCGCACGACCGCCGCCGACCGCGGCGACATCCTCGGCGCCGGCGACGAGGCCATCGTCACCGAGCGCGGCGTACAACGCGTCGGGATCGACAAGACCAAGGTCGACGCCACCCAGGTCGAGGCCTCGGCCAAGGCCTTGGCCGCAGTCGTCGACATCGATGCCGAGGCGTACGCCACGCGTGCGGTGGCGGCCGGGCCACAGGCCTTCGTGCCGGCGCTGACGGTGCGCGCCGACGCCTCGGACGCGCCGACGTCGCAGCAGCTCGCCGCGATCCCCGGCGCCGTGGCCATCAGCGGCGAGCTCCCGCTGGGCCCCACGCGCGCCTTCGCCCAGCCCCTGGTTGGCACGGTGGGCGAGGCGACGGCCGAGATCGTGCAGAAGTCCAAGGGCACGGTCCAGCCCGGCGACCTGGTGGGGCTGTCAGGACTGTCCGCTCGCTACGACGGTCGCCTGCGCGGCACGCCCGGCGTCCGTGTCGAGGCGGTGTCGTCGCAGGACGGCGCCGAGCCGCGTCAGCTGTTCACCAGCCAGCCGGTGGCGGGCACGCCGTTGCGCACGACGCTCGACGTCGGCCTGCAGGGCTCGGCCGACTCGATCCTGGCCGACGTTGACCCGGCCAGTGCGATCGTCGCCATCCGTCCGTCGTCGGGCGCGATCGTGGCACTGTCGAGCGGTCCCGGGGGCAAGGGTGCCGACACGGCCGCAGCCGGACGCTTCCCGCCCGGCTCGACCTTCAAGCTCGTCACGGCACTGGCCCTGCTGAGGTCGGGCCTGACCCCGTCCACGAGGGTGCCGTGCACCTCGAAGATCACCGTCGACGGGCGCACGTTCACCAACTACTCCGACTACCCGGCCAGTGCCACCGGCAACATCGCGTTGCGCGCGGCCATCGCCAACTCCTGCAACACCGCGATGATCGCCGAGCGCGACAAGGCTCCTCAGGCCGATCTGGCCGAGGCCGCCGCGGCGCTCGGGCTCGGTCCCGACCTCGACCTGGGATTCCCGGCCTTCCTCGGATCGGTGCCCGACCAGGCCGAGGGCACCGAGCGGGCCGCCTCGATGATCGGCCAGGGGCGCATCGAGGCGTCGCCGCTGGCGATGGCCACGGTCGGGGCGTCGATCGCCAAGGGTGAGCGGGTCACGCCCAGCCTGCTGGCCGACACGCCGACGAAGGCGGCCGCCGCGCCCGCCAAGCCCTTGAGCGGCGACGAGGCCACGCAGCTGCAAGAGCTGTTCCGCGGCGTCGTGACCGACGGCAGTGGTCGCTTCCTGTCCGACGTGCCCGGGGGCCCGGTCTCGGCCAAGACCGGCACGGCGGAGTACGGCAGCGACACCCCGCCGCGCACGCACGCGTGGATGATCGCCACGCAGGGCGACCTGGCCGTCGCGGTGTTCGTGGCCGACGGCGAGTCCGGCTCGCAGACCGCCGGGCCGCTGCTCGAGAAATTCTTGCGAAGCGCCTCGTGACGATCGATCTGGCCGGGGCGGGCGACACCGACGGCACGACCGTTCTCCCAGGCCGCCGTCGAGGGCTGCCCACGATCGCGCTCGTGCCGCTGGCCGGCGTCACGTGGTGGCTGACCGGCTTCGTGTGGTGGATCGTCGAGCTGGTCGGCAGCAACATCATGACGGTCAACGGCTACCCGCGCGCTGCGCTTCCGCTGCTGGCTGCCAGCAGCACAGACGCCCTCGTCGTCAGCTGCGTCGTCGGGGGCGTCGCGGCGGGGCTGGTGGGCCTGCTCGGGCGCGGCCGTCGCGTCCCGCGCCTGGTGGCTGTCGTCGCCGGCGTCGCACTCGCGCTGGCGCTGGCGCTCGTGCAGTCGCGATCCGCGTTCGCCAGCGGCGGTGCCGACGGCCAGACCACCGACCCTCGCGTCACCGGTGGGCTGAGCGTGCTGGTCGTGGTCGTCACCGTGGCTGCCGCGCTGCTGGGCGCGGCGTCGCTCGCCGGACGTCCGGGACGCGGCCTTGCCCTCGCCGCCGCAGCCGGTGCCGCGCCGCTGTGGCTGTTCGAGGTGGTGTCGAGCCTCTCGCAGACGACGGCCTTCGACGGTTCCATCGACGGGCCCGCTCGGTGGTCGGGGGCCGTGGTGCTCGCCGTGGGTCTGGCGACGATCGGCATCCGTCCCGTGGTTCGTCTCGCACTCTGGCCCGTGGCCGTGCTGCTGGCGTGGGTCGTGGCACCGACCGCGACGGCCTCGGGCTACTTCGCGACGTCGTTGAGCCGCGGTCCGCGGTCCGCGGCCCTCGTGCAGGAGTACCTCTCAACGGCCGGCCAGGTGTGGAGGCAGGCGGTCGAGCCCGGGCAGCGGCCTCTCGCGCCGTGGATCGCGGCCATCGTCGTCGCGGGCGTCCTCGCATGGGTGCTCGATCGCCGTCGACCGCGTGACGAGCAGGTCGACCGCCGCGACGACGAGCCCCGGCTGCATCCGGGCCCGCCGACGCTCGCCGTGCCGACGGCCGAGCCGGCGCGCTCCGACCCGTCGGCGGCGGCCTGGCCGTAGGCGACAATGGGTCCATGAGGATTCACGTGGTCGCCGATCCGGCCGACAGCGACGGCGGCTACGTCGCCGAACGACTGGTGCAGCGAGGGGCCGAGCTGGTCCCGGTCGACCGCGATGCCCTGCCCGCCTTCGAGACCCTCGGTCCGTCCGACCTCGTGCTGCTGCTCGGCTCCGACAAGTCGGCCCACGAGGAGCGATGGATCGACTCGGTGACCGCCGAGGTGCGGCTGATCCGGGCGGCCCTCGTGTCCGGCACCCCGGTCATGGGCATCTGCTACGGCGTGCAGGTGCTGGCCCGCGCGCTGGGCGGCACCTCGTGGCGCGCCGATCGGCCCGAGCTGGGCTGGCAGCGCGTCGACACGACCGACGCGGTGCTGTGCCCCGAGGGACCGTGGGGCCAGATGCACAGCGACGTCTTCTCGCCCGGTCCGACGTCGCGGGTCATCGGCACGTCCTGGCGTGGCCCGCAGTGCATCGTCGACGACCAGTGGGGCGCCCGTGCGATCGGCTGGCAGTTCCACCCCGAGGTGACGCCCACGACGTACGAGCGCTGGGTCGCCGAGGGCTACTACGGCGACACGGGCGACGACCCGAAAGAGCTCGTGCGCCAGGCCCACGCCAACGCCCCGAGAGCGCGCAACCTCGCCCACGCGCTGACCGACTCCGCGCTGCGGTACCTCGGCGTCGACGCGGACGGGAGCTCGTGAGCCGATGAGCGGCACCAAGCACGTGGCGCACTTCGTCATGATGAACCCCAACAAGCGCGGCCCGGTCGAGCTGCTGTTCCCGGTGCTGGCCCGCGAGTGGGCGTCCCGCGGCGGACGCACGTCGTGCTGGTTCAGCGCGGCGCCGCCGGCCTGGTACGCCGAGATGCTCGACGAGGCCGGTGTCGAGCACGGGGTCATCGAGGGCGTCACCGATGAGGTGATCGACAAGGACGCGTGGAACGCGGCCGTCGAGCGCGCCGCGCTGCGCCTGCGCCCCGACGTCGTGCACGTCCACCACGGGTGGCACGGCTCGGCGGCGACGCTCGAGCAGCACGGCATCGGCACGGTGCAGACCGAGCACTCCGGACGCTTCCCGCAGCGGCTCGAGCTGCTGCGCCGCGTCGTCCGACACCGTGGCCAGCGATCGGTGCGGCGCTTCATCGCCGTCGCCGATTTCATCAACGTGCAGACGCAGCGCGACTTCATGGTGCCGGCCAGCAAGGTCGTCACGGTGCACAACGGCGTCGACACCGAGCACTTCCGGCCGCGACCCGACGACCGCGCCAGGCTGCGTCACGACCTGCTGGGCATCGACGACGACCGTCCGGTCATCGTGCAGGCCGCCTTCCTCGATGCCCGCAAGCGCCAGGCGATGCTGGTCGGTGCGATGCCTGCGGTGCTCGAGGTCGAGCCGCGTGCCCACCTGGTGCTGGCCGGCGGAGGCACCGACGAGACGATGCTGCGCGAGCTGGTGCACTCCCTCGGGGTGGGCGACCACGTCAGCCTGCTGACCGGTGACAACGACGTCGCCGCGCTCTACGCGGCCGCCGACGTCGCCACGCTCGTCTCGACGCACGAGGGGCTGCCCGGCAGCGCGATCGAGGCGCTGTCGTGCGGGCTCCCGCTGCTGATCGCGCCCAACGGAGGCAGCGTCGAGGTCATCGAGGACGAGGTCAGCGGACTGTTCCTGCACGACGAGACGGTCGAGGGCACGACAGCGGCCCTGACCAGGCTGGTCACGGACCAGGCGCTGCGCGAGCGGCTCTCGGCGGCCGGCCTGCAGCGGGTGCGCGAGCTGTTCGACATCCGCGTCACGGCGCGCCGCACGGCCGACGTGCACGACGACGTGCTCGCCGCGGGCTGACGGCCGGACCATGTCGTCCGAGCCGCGACGGCGGGGGAGCGCGGCGCGCGCGGCAGCACTCGCGGCGGTGCTGGTGCTGCTCGCGATGGTGGTCGCCGGCGCACCGACACGCGACGAGCCCGGGCGCGCGATGGTGCTGCCGTACTCGGCGCCCGACGTGGTCAACCCGATGCGCGGCCAGTTCGAGAACATCCTGACCAGCCTGTTCCCGCAGTCCAACGAGGCCCAGGCGGCGCTGCCCGACTGGCCCGGCACGCGTGACGCCGCGATCCGCGTGACGTGGCGCTCGCTGCAGCCCGTCGACCCGGCGAGCCTGCCGAGCGACGCCGCCGATGACGCGCGCTTCGACTTTTCGTCGATCGACCGCGCGCTCGACGAGTACGACGCGCGCGGCATGCGGCTGAGCCTGCGCATCACGACGTACGACTCGTGCTGCGACCCGTCGCCGCCGGGCGGCGTCAACCTCGCGGTGCCCGACTGGTTGGCCGCGCGCGGCGACGCGGTCGAGCGGTACGACCGCGACGGCGTGCAGCAGGTCATCCCGGCGTGGAACAGCACGACGTACCTCGACGCCTTCGAGGCGCTGCTGGGTGCGCTCGGCCGGCGCTACGACGGTGACGAGCGTCTGGCGATCTTCGAGATGTCGGGCTACGGCGACTTCGGCGAGAACGTGCTGCCGGTGCTGCGCGACGACCTCGGACGTCCGGGCCCGTCGAGCGAGCAGAGCGAGGCCGAGCTCGGCTACCTCAGCCAGTACCAGGACCAGTTCATCACCGCGGCGTCCGCCGACCGCCTGGTGGCCGCCAACCTGCGCGCCTTCCCGCGCACGCAGATGGTGGCGGCGCCGGGCAACGCCTACATCGTCGCCCAGCTGATGCGCGACAGTCCCGCGCTCGACGGTTTGGCGCACCCCGTGGGCATCCGGTCGGACTGTCTGGGCGTCTTCGACACGCTGCCGACGTGGGCGATCGACGAGTCGTCCGAGTACGTCCGGCGATCCGACCCGATCATCGAGGTGCTGAAGGACCGGCTGCGCACGGCGCCGGTGCTGGCCGAGTGGTGCCAGCTGCCCGACGGCGAGACGCCCGTCGACTACTACCGCAAGGCCCTGCGGTCGGTGGTCGAGCGGCACGTGTCGATGACGTCGAGCAGCGGCTTTCCCGACCAGCTGTCCGACCGCCGGATGCGGTCCGACGAGTACGCCCTGTGGCGGCGCGCCAACGTCTACGCGGGCTACCGGTACGACGCGCGGGCGCAGGTCGACGCCGACGCGTCCGGCGTGATCGCCGACGTCCGCTGGACCAACCGGGGGGTGAGCTCGACCCACGAGCGGTGGACGATCGGCTACCAGCTGAGAGATGCCGCCGGACGTGTCGTGGCGACCGCCGACTCGCGGCTCGACCTGCGCGACGTCGACACCGACCAGGACGGCGACGCGCCGCGGCCGACGCCTGCCAGCGCCGACGAGTCGGTGCGGTTCGAGCTGCCCGAGGCGTCCGGCCGCTACACCGTCACCGCGGTCGTCGCGTGGGCCGAGCACAAGGCCGCCGCGACGACGACCGTCGACATGGGACCCATGAACCTCGCGATGCCCGGACGCGACGGCGGGCCCTACGAGATCGGCTCCGTCACCATCCGGTAGTCGGCCTCGCGAGGCGACCGGTCACTATGGAGCCATGGCGAGTCGTCCGAGTGGGTACGAGTGGGTCGTGCGCGACAAGGCCGTCGTGATCTCGCACCACGGCGCCGAGGCGTCGGTGCTGCGAGGCGAGCGCGCGCACCAGTTCGTCCGCGAGGTCGAGCGTGGCGACCCCCAGCTGCTGATGGCCCGCATCGTGGGCGGCACCTACAAGGCACCCGACGAGCGTCGCACGGGCCCCAAGCCGCGCCCCCGCGGTCGACGCTGAGACGTGACGAAGCCCCGACCCAGCGCATGGGTCGGGGCTTCGGGCGTGGGGACGGAGATCAGTCCGTGACGTCGGCCGCGTCGTGAGCGGCCTGCGCTGCCTTCTTCTCCGAGTTCGCACCATCGGTCGACAGGCTTCCGCCGGTGCTCTCGAGGTGGGCGCGGATGAACCAGTGGAACAGCTCGAGCTGACGCTGCTGGCCGATGATCATGTCCTCGGTGACCGGGTCGAGGTCGGCGACGGCCTCCTGCGCGTTGCGGTGGTCCTTCAGGAGGTTGATGTAGACCTCGTCGAGCGCGCCGAGGTGCTCGTTGGTGGTCGCGCGGCCGAGGGAGTAGTCCTCCCACGAGCGTCCGTTGACGATGGCGCCGGGCGTGCCCATGGGCGAGACGCCCAGGGTCGCGATGCGCTCAGCGGTCTCGTCGACCATCGCGATGACCTCGTCGACGTGCGGGTCGATCATCTCGTGGACCGCGATGAAGTGCGGACCCACGACGTTCCAGTGCACGTGCTTGAGCGTCAGGTGCAGGTCGTTGAGCGCGTTGAGACGCTCCTGGAGGATGCCGGCGAGCTTCTCGCCCTCTTCGGGCGTCAGGCCGGGAATGGTGAATTTGGGTGTAGTAGCCATGCGAGGGCGGTACCCGTCCGCGAGGGATTCATGCGTCGCGGACAAAAGATGCTTCGGGCCGTCGAGGCCGCTAACGTCGTGGGCTGCCGACGCGCGCACACCCGCGCATCCGCGTCGGCCTCACCACCAAGGGAGGAACCCCATGGGCTTCATCGGATTCGTCATCGTCGGTCTCATCGCCGGCTTTGTCGCACGCGCACTCGTCCCGGGCAAGGACGACCTCGGCATCATCGGCACCATCATCCTCGGCATGGTGGGCTCGTTCGTCGGCGGTTTCCTCGGATCGCTGATCCAGGACGGCCCGGCCGAGCTCACGGCGTCGGGCATCATCGGCTCGATCATCGGTGCGATCATCGCGCTGCTCGTCTGGCGCCGGGTCGGCGGACGCTCGCGCGTCTGAACCGTCTCGACGAACCTCCCCTCCGCCCCCTTCCGCCGCGTGCGGGAGGGGGCGGAGCCGTGTGGGGAGGGCCGCCGTAGATTTGACCCATGGCCTTGATCGTCTGTCCTCTCTGTGTCCGCGAGGACGACGTCCAGCTCGTCCGCACCCTCGAGGACGGTCGCAAGGAAGCGCGCTGCGACGACTGCGACTTCGCCTTCGTGTTCGGTGCGCCGGTCGAGGCCAAGAAGGCTCCGGCGACGCGCAAGCGCACGTCGACCGTTCGCGTCTCCAAGCCGTCCGTCGTGCCGATCGCGGTCGTGGCCAAGCGGTTCCCGACCGTCGACGACGTCGAACTGGTCGCCCGGCAGCGCGGCGACCTGCTCAAGCAGCAGTTCCTCGCGACGGTGCACCACGCGCCCGATCCGCTGGTCGCCCCGCACTGGACCAAGTACCGGTGGGTCTTCTCCGCCGACGGTCTCGAGAAGGTCGCTATCGCCGATCTCAAGTACTTCGCCGACTCGTCCATCGGTGCCTCGACCGGCGATCCCACGGCCTTCGACAAGGCCTGGGTGCTGCTGGGGGAGTTCGAGGCCGCCCGGCGCATCCGCTCGGTCACCAACCAGCTGCTGCGGGGCCCGGGCGAGCTCGAGGACCGCATGACGGGCCTGCTCGACGGATCGTTCGCCCAGTCGATGCCGGGGTGGGACGAGGCGCTGCTGACCAAGACGCTCGCCGTCGCCGACCCCGACCGCTTCCTGCCCGTGGTCACCTACGCCGACAAGAAGGCGATCGCGGCAGCGGTCTACGGCATCGAGCTGCCGGTCGTCGACGAGGCGTCGCTGACGATCGGACGGCTGGCGGTCTGGAGCAACGACCTCCTGGTGGCGCTGGCCGGCGACGACTTCGACGACCTGCACCACGCGGCGGCGTTCCTGCGGTGGGCGGCGACGCAGGACTGAGCGGCCGGCGTCGCAGCGCGCCGGTTCACCCCGGCTCCACGACCACGTCGTCGGCCTTGAACCGGTCGGTCAGCACCCGCGACGCGCGCAGCGACGCCACCGAGACGGCGGGGCTCCAGAGCCATCCCTGGCCGAGCGCGCAGCCGCGGGCCTGCAGGGCGTCGAGGTGCGCCTGGGTCTCGACGCCCTCGGCGACGACCTTGAGCCCCAGCGATCGGGCCAGCTCGATCAGCGACCGCACGATGGCCAGCGAGTGGGCGTCGTCGGGGATCTGGCTGATGAAGCCGCGGTCGATCTTGAGGACGGTGATGGGCAGGTCGCGCAGGTACGCCATCGAGCTGTAGCCGGTGCCGAAGTCGTCGACCGCGATGTCGAAGCCGTGGTCGCGCAGCTTCTGCAGGGTCGTGACCGCCATGTCCTTGTCAGTCATGATCGCGCTCTCCGTGATCTCGAGCATGACGCCGCTGGGGTCGAGGCCGGCGGCACGGACGGTCTCGAGGATGTAGTCGGCCAGGCCCTCGTCCGACAGGCTCTGGCCCGACAGGTTGATCGCGACGTAGATGTCGTCGGGCATCGTCAGGTCGGCCCTGAGCTCGACCACGTCTCGCATGGTGCGCCGGATGACCCAGCGGTCGACGTCGATCGAGCTGGCACTCATCTCGGCGAGCGCCACGAAGCGCTCGGGCTTGATCTCGCCGTAGGTGGGGTGGTGCCAGCGGGCGAGCGCCTCGACGCCGACGACCTCGCCGGTGGTGACGTCGATGACGGGTTGGTAGTACATCTCGAGCGCGTCGTTCTCCAGCGCCGTCAACAGCTCGGCGCTGACGACGTGACGCTCCTCGGTCTGGGCGGCCAGGGCGGCGTCGAACATCCGTACCCGGCCGCGTCCGCCGGCCTTGGCGGCGTACATCGCCGAGTCGGCATAGCGCAGCAGGTGCTCGCTCGACGGTGCCGGCGAGATCGCGACGCCGATCGTGGCCCCGAGCCGTACGGCGTGGTGGCCGATCGCGTACGAGCCCGTCAGCGTGCCCATGATCTGCTGGGCCCTGTCCTGGACGGTGTGCTCGTCGGCGTCGTGCATGACCACGACGAACTCGTCGCCGCCGAAGCGGGCGACCATGTCGTCGGCGCGGACTATGGCGCTCAGGCGTGAGGCGACCTCGACCAGCACCTGGTCGCCGGCGGTGTGGCCGCGCCCGTCGTTGACGTCCTTGAAGTGGTCGAGGTCGACGAACAGCAGTGCCGTGGCGTGCGACGACAGGTCGAGCGAGTCGAGATGGGTCATGAGGGTGCTGCGGTTGGGCAGGCCGGTCAGGGGGTCGTGCTCGGCGGCGTGGCGCAGCTTGTCGATCGCCCGCAGGCTGTCGGTGATGTCGGAGATCATGCCGAGTGATCCCTGCGACTGACCGTCCAGGTCGGGCAGCGGCGAGGCGGCGATCCAGAGCGTGTGCACCGTGCCGTCGGGGTGGTCGTAGCTCACCTGGTAGCGCTCCGCTCCGCGAGCCTGTCGCGTCCGGGTCCGTTCGGCAACGAGCTCGCGGTCGTCGCCGCTCAGCATCGTCCAGACGGCGACGCCCAACAGGTCGTCGTGCGCGACGCCGAGCATGTCGCTGACCCGTGCGTTGGCGTACGTCACGATGCCCTCGGTGGAGATGACGATGATCCCCTCCTCGGCGGTCTCGGCCATCGCTCGGTAGCGGGCCTCCGACAGGCTCAGCGCCCGCTGAGCCTGCACCTCGGCATCGACGTCTCGCAGGTTCGACAGGACGCCGGCGATCTCCGTGTCGAGCAGGTTGATGGAGGTCTGCTCGATCCATCGCCACCGCCCGTCGGCGTCGCGTACCCGGTAGCGCCAGGTGTGCGACGCGTTGTGCTGCTGCACGTGTGCCCACGCCGTGCGCATGGCGGGCAGGTCGTCGGGGTTGACCACCTTCATCTGCTCGCTGACCGGCTGGTCGTACACGTCGCCGAGCATCTGCTGGCCCGGGGGAGAGGCGTAGGTCGTGCGTCCGTCGGCGTCGTGCAGCAGGACGAAGTCGCGCGACCGCTCGGCCACCACGTCGAAGAACTGCTGCAGCTGCTGGCGTGCGCGCTCGCTGTCCTGGAGCGGGCGCAGGTCGTGCAGCACCGCGGCGCACCCGCTGGGATCGCCGTCGTCGTCGCGCAGCACCGTGATGTCGGCGCGGATCGCGATGGGTTGCCCGTCGATGCCACGCAGCACCCGGTCGGCCTGCAACGTCTCGACGCCCTCGAGCTCGGCCCGCTCGATCGAGCTGATCGGCGGTGGCACGTCGTCCTCGTGCATGATCCAGCTCATCGGCCGGCCGATCAGCTCGTCGCGGGTGCGTCCGACGAGCACGCAGAACGCGTCGTTGACGGCCACGAAGGTCTCGTCGACGGCATGCATGGTCTGCGGCAGGCGCGACTGCTCGAACCGGGCCCTGAAGCGGGCCTGCTCCTGGTGCTGTCGCATCTGAACGAGCTTCTGCTCGGTGATGTCGGTCGTGTTGCCGACCACGGCCCGCACGTCGGGGTCGCCGCGCAGGTCGCTGATGACGATCCGGCTCCACGTGACCGAGTGGTCGGCGTGGACGAGCCGCACCTCGAGCGTCTCCTGCAGGCTGCGACCCTCCGAGACCGCCAGCCAGGCAGCACCCGCGGCCGGACGGTCGTCGGGGTGGACGAAGCGCAGGCCGTACACGCCGACGACGTCGTCGACGTCCCAGCCCATGCGGACGGGAAGCGCGGACGTCACCGAGGTGAGGGTGCCGTCGTCCTGGATGGTGAAGACGATGTCGGCCGCGTTGCGCACCAACGACTGCCACCGACGCTGGGACGCCGCCAGGTCACGCTCCTCCTGCACCCGGGCGGTCTCGTCGATGACGGCCACGACGATCTCGTCGCCGGCCGCGGTGGCGACGAGCTGCACGTGCAGCTCGTCGTCGGTCGTGCGGAACGAGACCTGGGCGTGGCCGGTGGCGCCCTCAGCGGCGGCGCGAAGGCACTGCTGGATGTTGGTGACGTCGGCGCGGGTGACCCCGAGCGAGTCGAGGTGGTGGCCGATGAGCTCCGCGGGCTGGATGCCCAGCAGCACGACGAGCGCGGCGTCCACCCGGGACACCGTGCCGTGGCGGCTGACCGTGATCGTGGTCGCCAGATGAGGAGCTTGCATCGAAACGCTTCTCCGGTCTGTCGTCCGATCTGCCTGCAGGGTCATCGTAGGACCGGCACCGCCCTTGCGGGTGAGTTCGGTCACGTCCGCGACAACCTTTTCGCCCGCGCGCGCCACGCGCCGCGTGCCTATTGGCCCACGCGACCGTCCACGCACTCGCGCAGCAGGTCGGCGTGCCCGCAGTGGCGCGCGTACTCCTCGATGCGGTGGACCATGAGCTCGCGGACCGTGATGTCGTCCTTGGCCAGTCGCTCGGCAGGGTCGGGGTGCTCGGCGAGCGCCGCGTCGGTCAGCGACTGCTCACGGGCCAGGTCGGCCCGTGCCGCGTCCACCGCGGCCTGGTCGGCGGCGACGTCGTCGAAGTCGGCGTCGCGGCGGCCGTAGAGCTTGTCGAGCGGGACGCCGTCGATCCAGGTGCGCCAGTCGCGCTCGACCTCGGCGAGGTGACGCAGCAGGCCCAGCAGCGACATCGTCGACGGCGGCACCGATCGGCGCGCCAGCTGGTCGGCGTCCAATCCGTCGCACTTCATCAGCAGGGTGGTGCGGTAGTCGGCGAGGTAGTCGTCGTACGTCGGGATCTCGCCCTCGGGGCTCGGCCCGTCGCTGTTGCGCGGGTCGTCGTCGGGGTCGGCCCACATGTCGGGGTGGACAGTGGCCTGGCTCCAGCGGTCGGGGTGCTCGGGCGTCATCAGACGCGCACCCAGGGGGAGAAGGTGTTGCGCCGGGGGAAGTAGTCGGTCTCCGACCGGTCGTACCGGCGCATCCCGTCGCTCTTGGTGTGCTCGCCCGTGACGACGGTCCTGACGTTGACGCGGAGCTTCGACGGCGCGCCCAGGCAGCCGTCCTTCTTGAGGATCTTGAGGCGTCCGTACCCCTTGGGCGGGTTCCAGTCGATCCTGACCGTCCTGCCGCACCGGCTGGACGTGGGGCCGCCGGTCAGCCACTCCTTGTTCCTGAGGTGCTTGCCCTTGCGGACGGGCGCGACGGAGAACTCGCTGAACAGGGGAGCGGACCAGGCCAGCTCTGGTCCGCTCCGCTTGGGGTCGGTGTCGAGCAGCACCTCGAAGCGGCCTTCGGGGCCCGGGAAGTAGGTGTTGCGCGGGAAGTGGAAGGAGACGCTGACGTACGTGGGTGCGTCGACGACCGTGACCTTGCCGATGTCGAACAGCCCGGCGTTGTTGGTGTCGCCGGTCGGGTCGGTGAAGCTCTTCGTGGTCGCGGAGGCGGGCGATCCGGACAGGGCCAGGGCCAGCGCGACGGCCAGGACGACGATCCGGCGAGGCATCGGTCGGGACATGTCCCCACGATAGGTCCCGGTGACCCCGAAAGGCCCCGTAACAGTTCCCCGACGCGCGGTGTCGCGTGTGGCTGGTGTGACTCGCACTACCCCTGACCTGCGCTTTTCCTGCGGCCCCGGGCCATACCGCAGAAATGTCAGAGCTCTTTGCGAAGGTCGTTGCATGCACCCAGCCCGACGCGTATGGTTACCACTACATCTAGTACTTACACGGATGTAGTTCTCCACATGTGGGTCCACAGGATGTCTCGGTCGGTACACAGATTTCGGCCTGAGTGCACAGCCTGGTCCACAGCTTCATCCCCAACCGGCCGTCAGGCCGGCTCCGACAGCCACGAGAGGAGCACCCTCATGCACTGCCCGTTCTGCAAGAACACCGACACCAAGGTGCTCGACAGTCGCGTGGCCGACGAGGGCGGCGCCATCCGTCGTCGCCGGGTCTGCGCACAGTGCGAGAAGCGGTTCACGACGATCGAGCAGATGCAGCTCATGATCGCCAAGCGGTCCGGTGCCACCGAGCCGTTCATCCGCGACAAGGCCATCGCCGGCGTTGCCAAGGCGTGCAAGGGTCGTCCGGTCTCGGCCGACGACCTCGCCCGTCTGGGCCAGCAGGTCGAGGACGCGCTGCGCGACCGCGGCGCCGCAGAGATCCCCGCGCACGAGGTGGGCATGGCCATCCTCGAGCCGCTCAAGGCGCTCGACGAGGTCGCCTACCTGCGGTTCGCGAGCGTCTACAAGTCGTTCGAGTGCGCCGACGACTTCGCCGCCGAGATCGCGACCCTCATGGTCGCGGCCGCCGACGGCGAGCTCGCCGAAGAAGCGCGCAACACCAGCCCGAAGCAGGGCGGCTGACGGGCTCCGGCCCGTCACCAGAACGTCCCGCACCACCAGCACCCGCACCACCAGCACGAACTTCACTCACGCATGCACGGCAACCACACAGGAGCAGCAGGATGACAGAGACGGTCAGCGGATCCACCGGATCCCCACGCAAGTCGGGCGCCAAGGCCAAGGCCGGAGCCGGCCTCAAGATCGAGCGTGTCTACACGACCGAGGGCGTGCACCCCTACGACGCCGTCACCTGGGAGCGTCGCGACGTCGTCCAGACCAACTGGAAGACCGGCGAGACCGTCTTCGAGCAGCGCGGCGTCGAGTACCCCGACTTCTGGAGCGTCAACGCCTCCACGATCGTCACCACCAAGTACTTCCGCGGCGCCGTCGGCTCGCCCGAGCGTGAGCAGAGCCTCAAGCAGCTGCTCGACCGCGTCGTGCTCACCTACACGCAGGCCGGTCGCGACAACGGCTACTTCACGACTGAAGAGCAGGCCACGATCTTCGAGCACGAGCTGACGCACATGCTCCTGCACCAGGTCTTCAGCTTCAACAGCCCCGTGTGGTTCAACGTCGGCACGTCCAGCCCGCAGCAGGTCAGCGCCTGCTTCATCCTGGCCGTCGACGACTCGATGGACTCGATCCTCAACTGGTACAAGGAGGAGGGCCTGATCTTCAAGGGCGGCTCCGGTGCCGGCCTCAACCTGTCGCGCATCCGCTCGTCCAAGGAGCTGCTCCGCTCCTCGGGCGGTACCGCGTCCGGTCCCGTCTCGTTCATGCGTGGCGCCGACGCGTCCGCCGGCACCATCAAGTCCGGTGGCGCCACGCGTCGTGCGGCCAAGATGGTCGTCCTCGACGTCGACCACCCCGACATCGCCGAGTTCGTCGAGACCAAGGCCAAGGAGGAAGACAAGATCCGCGTCCTGCGCGACGCCGGCTACGACATGGACCTTGGCGGCGCCGACATCACCTCGGTGCAGTACCAGAACGCCAACAACTCCATCCGCGTCAACGACGAGTTCATGCGCGCGGTCGAGGAGGGCAAGGAGTTCGGTCTCCGCGCCCGCACCAACGGCGAGATCATCGAGACCATCGACGCGCAGAAGCTGTGGGACGACATCGCCAAGGCCGCCTGGGCCTGCGCCGATCCCGGCATCCAGTACGACGGCACGATCAACGACTGGCACACCTCGCCCGAGGCCGGACGCATCACGGCATCCAACCCGTGCTCGGAGTACATGCACCTCGACAACTCGAGCTGCAACCTGGCCAGCCTCAACCTGCTGAAGTTCCTCAAGGACGACGGCTCGTTCGACACCGCCACGTTCGTCAAGGCCGTCGAGTTCATCATCACCGCGATGGACATCAGCATCTGCTTCGCCGACTTCCCGACCGAGGCCATCGGCGACACCACGCGCGCCTACCGCCAGCTCGGCATCGGCTTCGCCAACCTCGGCGCGCTGCTCATGGCGTCCGGCCTGGCGTACGACTCCGACGGCGGCCGCGCCCTCGCCGGGTCGATCACGTCGCTGATGACCGGCACGTCCTACCGCCGCTCGGCCGAGATCGCCGGCGTCGTCGGCCCGTACGACGGGTTCAAGCAGAACGCTTCGGCGCACGAGCGCGTCATGCGCAAGCACCAGGCCGCCAACGACGAGATCCGCACGCTGCACTCGATGGACATCGACGTGCACCGCGAGGCTGCCAAGCAGTGGGCCGACAACCTGACGATCGGTGCCAAGAACGGCTGGCGCAACAGCCAGGCGTCCGTCCTGGCCCCGACCGGCACCATCGGCTTCATGATGGACTGCGACACGACGGGCATCGAGCCCGACTTCTCGCTGGTCAAGTTCAAGAAGCTCGTCGGTGGCGGCTCGATGCAGATCGTCAACCAGACCATCCCGGCTGCGCTGCAGAAGCTCAAGTACAACGTCGAGACCATCGAGGCCATCGTCGAGTACATCGCCGAGAACGGTCACGTCGTCGACGCGCCGGGCCTCAAGACCGAGCACTACGAGATCTTCGACACCGCCATGGGCAAGCGCTCCATCAAGCCCATGGGCCACGTGCTGATGATGGCTGCGTGCCAGCCGTTCCTGTCGGGCGCCATCTCCAAGACGGTCAACCTGCCCGAGACGGCCACGGTCGAGGAGATCAAGGACGTCTACTTCCAGGGCTGGAAGCTCGGTCTCAAGGCGCTCGCGGTCTACCGCGACAACTGCAAGGTCGGCCAGCCGCTGTCGGACGGCAAGGAGGCCAAGTCGTCCGGTTCGGTCGAGGTCAAGGAGGTCGTGCGCGAGGTCATCGTCGAGAAGCCGATCCGTCGTCGTCTCCCGAAGTCGCGCCAGGCCATCACGACGTCGTTCTCCGTGGGCGGCGCCGAGGGCTACATGACCTCGGGTGCGCACGAGGACGGCTCGCTCGGCGAGATCTTCATGAAGCTGGGCAAGCAGGGCTCGACCTTGGCCGGCATGATGGACGCCTTCTCGATCGCGATCAGCATCTCGCTGCAGTACGGCGTGCCGCTGGAGACCTTCGTCAGCAAGTTCACCAACATGAAGTTCGAGCCGGCCGGTCTGACCGACGACCCGGACGTCCGCATGAGCCAGTCGATCATGGACTACACGTTCCGTCGCCTGGCCCTGGACTACCTCGACTTCGACACCCGTTCGGCTCTGGGCATCCACTCGGCCGACGAGCGCCAGCGCTACCTCGACACCGGCTCGCACCAGCCCGTCGACAACGCCGGCACGACGGCAGCCGAGCTCGTGGATAACTCCTCGCTCGCCAGCGAGGGAGCGCCAGCGACCGAGCGTGAGGGCGAAGCCCGAGGCGACTCCCAGGTCACCGAGTCTGCCTCGGCGATCGAGTCCCCGTCGGTCTCCGGCGACAGCCACGAGGCAGCCGCCTCGAAGCCCGCCCCGGCCACCGCCCACACGAGCGCCGAGCTCTTCGAGCAGATCACCGGATCCGCCGTCGACTCCCCGCTCTGCATGACCTGCGGGACCAAGATGCGCCCCGCCGGCTCCTGCCACGTGTGCGAGGGCTGCGGCAGCACCAGCGGCTGCAGCTGATCAACCAGTGAACGCGAATGGGCCCCGACCGGCCCGGTCGGGGCCCATCCACAGACACCCAGTTCAATCCCAGAGGCTGTCGCCGGCGAGGAATAAGATTCGAACATGAGCTCGAAAGATCCAGCCTTCACGTTCATCGACCTCTTCGCCGGCATTGGCGGCTTTCATGCCGCGCTCAGCGCGTTGGGTGGTGAGTGTGTCTACGCGTCAGAGATCGACGAGGCAGCCGCCAAGATCTACCAGCACAACTGGGAGATGGAGGTTCACGGCGACATCGTCCCCGAGACCGAACCCGTCGTGAAGGTGCCCAAGCACGACGTCCTCGCGGCCGGATTTCCGTGCCAGCCGTTCTCCAAGTCTGGGTTTCAGCGGGGGATGGACGAAGCCCGCGGCACGCTGTTCTGGAACATCTGCCGAATTCTCGAGGAGCACCGCCCGTCGCTAGTCCTGCTCGAGAATGTGCGCAACATCGCGGGTCCGCGTCACACCCACGAGTGGGACGTGATCATCCGCAGCCTGCGCGACCTTGGCTACCAGGTCTCCTCCACGCCGGCCGTCTTCTCCCCGCACCTGCTCCCGCCCGACATGGGCGGACGACCGCAGATTCGTGAGCGCGTCTTCATCGTCGGGACGTACGTCGGCAACGACACGGCACATGACGAGGTCGAGCCGATCGTCACCAACAGACCGCTGCCGGGCTGGGACCCGCAGCAGTGGTCGCTGGTCAAAGACATCCTTCAGGCCGAGGACGAGATCGAGGATCGCGCCAACTACGAGCTTACCGCGGCTGAGCAGCACTGGGTTCATGTGTGGTCCGAGTTCGTCCGGCGTCTGCGCGCCGTCGATATCCCCAAACTCCCTGGCTTTCCGATCTGGGTCGACGAGTTCGTGCACGAGGACGAACTCTTTGTTCCTGAGGAGACGCCGCGTTGGAAGGCGAACTTCCTCCGCAAGAATTCAGAGTTCTACACCCGCTACAGGTCGGTGCTGAACCCATGGCTAGCAGAGTTCGATGGTCTTCAGGACATGCCTGCGTCCCGGAGGAAGTTCGAGTGGCAGGCGCAGGACGCGCAGTCCCTCGAGGAGTGCATCATGCATTTCCGCCCGTCAGGAATCCGAGCAAAGCGTGCGACCTATGTGCCGGCGCTCGTCGCGATCACCCAGACCACCATCCTCGGCTCGCCGTTACGTCGTCTGACAACCCGTGAAGCCGCGCGCCTGCAAGGGCTCCCGGACTCCTACGACTTCCCGGGCCAGCCCGATGCGCTCACGTACAAGCAGATGGGCAATGGAGTCAACGTTGGCGTGGCTTACCACGTGCTTCGGTCGCAGATGGCCCGTTCTGGTCCGCGCTGGGAAAGCCTTGCGGCATCGACTCCTGCGAACGCGGACGAGGCGCTGAAGGAGATCACGAGGGCCTTCGTCTAGCCTCGACGACTTGGCGGACACGGACAGCCGCGTCAACAGCAGACTCGTGCTCCCAGACGCGGATGACCTCCCACCCGTGCTCTGCAAGCAGACGATTCGTGTCTTCATCGCGTGCCTTGTTGCCCTCGATCTTCCAGTCCCACCACTCACGGTTGGTCGTTGGACGGGTGCCGTGTGCCAGGCAGCCGTGCCAGAAGCACCCGTCGACGAAGACAGCCACCTTCACCTTGGTGAAGGCGATGTCCATGCGGCGACGACGGTTGCCGGGCACATGGACCTGGACGCGGTAGCGAAGGCCCATTGCGTGCAGGGCTGACCGCAGCGCAAGTTCCGGAGCGGTGTCTTGGCGAGCGAGCGTCGACATCTTCGCAGACAAGCGTCCGCCCGGGCTGATGCGGCGCGGTTCGTTGATACTTGCGCGATCGGCCGAGCGAGCTTCATCGCTGGCTTGATTGCTTGGCTCGACACTCTCCGTCATGCAAGAGATTCTTGTTCGGGCCACTCGTAGGAGGCGACGCGGATGCCGTTGTTCGCCTTCACGATGTTCATGTCGAACTTCGGGGGGCGAGGCGCTCCTGGGCCTCCCTTGATCTTGGGAGCCTGGCGTCCCTGGGCTCGTGGAGTCAGCTGACCCGCAAGAATGGCCGCCTCAAGCGCCAACTTGTCTGGCACCCAGTAGGCGTCTACTTGCAAGGGCGTGAACGCCGTCTTCCTGGTCCTGCTGACGCCCGAGTTGGATGGCGCAGCCTGCCTGCCGGAGCGATTCAGCTTCCACGCGTCGTGCCATGCCTTGAACTCACCGGTGTGGTCCATCGTGGCTTGTCCGCTCACCACGAGAAAACCGAGGCCTTGCTCATCTACGCATGCGCGGACGGCACGCTCGTCATTCAGCACCATCACGTCGCTCGCGCGCTTGATGGACGCGCCATCGGTCTGGAAAGCGGTATGCACCTTGATGTCCCAGACCCATGAGAGTCCGTAATCAAAAACCGTTGGGCCGTAGGAACGGATAGGTCCGGGTACCTTCGGTGAGAACGAAGCATTCAGGATGGCCTTGGCCCTTTCCTCGCCGTAGAACCCTTGCCACTCAAGATCGTTCGACCCACGAAGACTTCTTCTCGCCAGCCACTCGACCGCTTGCCGACCATCCCAGTGCACAGGCATCGATGCCAGCAGAGCCGCGGAGAGCGCGTCACCCTCCGCTTCGGGCGTTCCAACCGCGTCAGTGACAGCCTCACCTAGCCGACCCAAGTGCCGCTCGGTGCCGGCGAGAAGCGCGTTGAGCCCAGGAAGCTTGATGGTCTGGCCGGTTGCCGTGAAGTCCGAGGACCACGGAACGTTCAGCGCTTCGGCCAGAGAGGCGCCGAGCCGGTGCTTGCTGCTCGTGTCGATTCGATTGTCGTGTGGAAACAAATTGTGCGCCAGGTTGAGCAGGGCGCTCTTGTGCTCCTTCGAACCAGGGCCGAGCCACTCCCTCGGTGCGTCCGTGAGGGCGGCTATCCGCGTCACGGCTTCGATCTTCGACCGTGCTGGGTTGAAAGCTGCCCATTCGCGCCCGTGGAAACCCGGCAACGACCGCGCTGCGACGCGTTTCAGAGACTGCTCGGCGTACGCGTCGGCTGTTGCCTGCAGCAACGCGTTCACACCGGCGAGGGAGACGCTTGTCTTGACGGCATAAGCCGGTGGCCAGACGACATCGAGTCGATTCGCCAGACGTTCAGCGATCTTGGCACTCGTCCAAGATGGGTCCTCGTCCTCATCCAGTGCTTCGGCGAGTATGGACAGTGCGGCGCGTACCCCCCTCGACCCGCCGGGCGAGCCGCCGACAGGCGCGCCGCCCGTGAGGGCCAGAAGGCGCGAGGTCGCTTCTTCGTACGACTCGGCAGGGAGGAAGATCGCTTGCTGTCGTCCGTTCATGTGTTGGACCGTATCTGGCCAGCACATTTCAGCACATGCAGGACGCGCTGTAGCCGAGTGCGCCTCAGAGCTTGGCAGCACGATGCTCGGCTTCGCCGTTCGCATCTGGTTCAGCCTGGCCTACCGGCTGCCCGTCGAACGACGATACCCGTGCCAGGGTGGTGAGCATGACTGACTTACCTTCTTCCGACGATGAGAACGTTGGCTTGACCACCAGGCAGATCGACGAGATGAGCAATTCGTCTGCCTTCGAGAAGATGATCGAGACGGCGTTCCTCCGCGATCTGCTCGAGCAGATGTGGTTCGGGAGGAGCGAGATCGTCGATGTCATGCACTCGTCTCTAGACGCCTTCGGCTTCGACTTGGTCCTGGAGACGACGAGCGTTCTGAGGCACGTCCAGTTGAAGGCCAGGCGACGCGGGGGCAGGAGTGCCAGATTGAACATCAACACAAAGCTGAGCGAGCGCGCCTCCGGATGTGTGATTTGGATGGAGTGGGCGAAAGCGGCGGATCGCAATTCACTAGAGATCGACTACCGGTGGTTCGGGGGACAGCCTGGTCAACCCCTCCCGCCGCTGGGAGACCGTGTCGCCAAGCACGCCAAGGCGAACGCGCAGGGAGTCAAGAATGAGCGGAGCGGGATTCGGGTGCTGCCGCTGGGCGAGCTTGAGCGAGTGAGCGGCATCGAAGAACTTGCAGATCGCCTATTCGGCACAACGGGTGGCTGACGCGATCCAGTGCGGAAGGGGGATGAGGGGTGGACGTCCGCCCTTCGCCCACTGTCAGATCCTAAGCTCTGCACGTTAGCCGGGGAGCGTCGTGCTGCTCGTGAAGGCGTGGACGCTGTTTGACCTCGTTCCGCAGCAGCGTTCTGGACTTTAAGGTTGCGGCCGCCGGCCTCCTTGCGCTGTTACCGTGAGGCATGTCACAAGAGCATGAGCGTTCCGCCCGGTCGGAGGCCCGGGCCAGCTCGTGGGGGACCGCGATGCAGTACGGCGGCATCGGTCTCTACTCGTGGATCGCCGCCACGCGTGACTTGTCGTGGGACGACCGGCTGACCGAGATGTTCGCTCCGCTCCCGGGCGAGACGGGGCTAGAGGCGTGGCTTCGCCGGGTCCATCCGGACGACCTGGGTCCCTCGCTGGAGGCTTTCGCGCAGTTCCCTGAGGGAACGCTGCCCGAGAACGCGTACCGCATCGTGTTTGACGACGGATCGGTCCGGCACCTGTTGTCGCGCACCACCGACGTGGTGCGCGACCACGAGGGGACTATGATCGAGACGCGAGGAGTGACGGTCGACGTCACGAGCGCCCACGAGTCGGCTGGACGGTTGTCCGCGATGCTCGACTCGATCAGCGACGGCTTCATCCTGCTCGACCGCGAGTTCCGATTCGTCTTCGTGAACCGCAAGGGCCAGGAGATCCTCGAGAGCACCACAGCAGAACTGCTCGGCCGCACGGTCTGGGAGGCGTATCCCGCGGCCGCAGGGTCGCGGTTCGAGGAGGTCTACCGCCGGGTCATGGACGAGCGGGTCGGCGAACGGTTCGAGGAGTTCTACCCCGACCGGCTCAACATCTGGGTTGAGGTGCGCGTGGAGCCCGCCGCCGAGGGGATCCTCATCTACTTCCAGAACGTCACCGATCGCCGCGCGCGTCACGAAGAACGCGAGCGCCTGCTCGAGACCGAACGGATCTTGCGCCAAGAGGCCGAGCGTGCCCGCGAGCAGCTCGCGTATCAGGCCACGCACGACCCGCTGACGGGTCTGGTGAACCGCGGGGAGTTCGCCCGACTGGCACGAGCCGCGATCAACGACGCCCACGCAGCGAACGACGCCGGAGACGCGTCTGATGCGCCGGTCATCGTGTTGTTCATGGACGTCGACAGGTTCAAGCTGGTCAACGACTCCCTGGGTCACGCCGTCGGGGACGCGCTGCTCGTGAAGATCGGTGAACGGCTCTCCGGCCAGGTCCGGAAGGGCGGCGTTCTCGCGCGTCAGGGCGGTGACGAGTTCGTCGTGCTGCTGCGTGACGCGAGCCCGATCGAGGCAGAGGCCGCCGCCGAGCGCATGCGCAGCGTCATCAACGAGACGTTCGACGTCGGCGGGCATCACCTCACGACCACGCTGAGCATCGGCATCGCCGCGTCGAGCCCCGGAGCAACGATCGAGAATCTGCTGCGCGACGCGGATGTGGCGCTGTACCGCGCGAAGGACTCAGGTCGCAACCAGGTGGCATGGTTCGACGGGGAGGGCCACCAGCGGCTGCTCGAACGAATCGCCCTCGAGTCCGACCTGCGTGACGCCGTGGCCGACGACGAGATCGTGCTGCACTTCCAACCGAGCTTCGCTGCGGCCGACAGCGCGCTCCGCGGGGTCGAGGCACTCGCGCGGTGGACTCATCCCGAGCGGGGAGCGGTGTCACCCGAGGTGTTCGTCCCGCTGGCCGAGGAGTGCGGTCTCATCCATCGTCTGGGACGTCACTTGCTAGAGCTCGCCGTTCGCCAGGCGCACCAGTGGAGTGCCTTGCCCGACTTCACCGTCTGGGTCAACGTCTCGGGCCGTGAGCTCACGCCCGGGTACGCCGACTCGGTGCTCAAGCTCCTGGCGCGCGAAGCCGTGCCCGCGCATCGGATCGGCATCGAGGTGACCGAGTCCGTGCTGGCGGACGAGGACGTCGCGGTGCAGGAGCTGGGGCACCTGCACGAAGCAGGCGTGCTCGTCGCCATCGACGACTTCGGCACGGGATACAGCTCGCTGTCGCGGTTGAACTCGCTGCCGGTCTCGTTGCTGAAGATCGACCGGTCCTTCGTGTCCGAGATCGAGACCCCCTTCGGTTACGCGACGGTCGACGTGGTCGTCCGCCTCGCACGGACGCTCGGCGTGGAAACCGTCGCCGAAGGCGTCGAGACGCCGAGACAGCTCGAGCTGCTGCGCGAGGTCGGGGTGGATCTCGCGTCCGGATTCTTCCTCGGCAGGCCGGCAGCGGCTCAGGCCGGTGCTCCGCGAATCATCCAGGGTTGACGACGCGAGGACGGGATGGAATTTGGTGCCCGACGAGTTGTCATTGAGTAGGTGGTGCCGGTCGGCATCACCTAGTCGATGAAGGGTGTTTCATGTCTGTGCCGGTCTCCATCCTCGACCTCGCCACCGTCGGCAAGGACCAGACGATCGCCGAGGCGCTGGCCGGCAGCGTGGCTTTGGCGCAGACGGCGGAACGACTCGGCTATCAGCGGGTTTGGTACGCCGAGCACCACAACATGGCGTCCATCGCGTCGTCTGCGACGTCGGTGCTGATCGCTCACGTGGCCGCCCACACCAGCACCATCCGGCTCGGCTCCGGGGGAGTGATGCTGCCGAACCACTCGCCGCTGACGATCGCCGAGCAGTTCGGCACGTTGGAGACCCTTCACCCCGGACGCATCGACCTCGGCCTGGGCCGCGCACCCGGCAGCGACCAGAACACGATGCACGCCCTCCGGCGCAACGCCACGTCGTCGGACGCCTTCCCCCAGGACGTCCTCGAGCTGCAGGGCTACCTGCGCGGCGAGTCACGCATCCCGGACGTCTCCGCCTACCCGGGCACCGGCACGAATGTCCCGCTCTACATCCTCGGCTCGTCGCTGTTCGGCGCCGGACTGGCTGCGGCCCTCGGCCTGCCGTATGCCTTCGCGTCGCACTTCGCGCCGGCCGCCCTGCACGACGCGATCGCGCTGTACCGCAGCGAGTTCAAGCCGTCCGAGCAGCTCGACAAGCCCTACCTGATGGCTGCGTACAACGTCTTCGCCGCCGACGACCAGGCCGCCGCCGAGCGCCAGCAGCTCGAGGTCGCTCGAAGCCGCGTGGCACTGCTCCTGCGCCCGGGCACGAAGTACACCGACGAGCAGGCCGACGAGGTGCTCGCGTCGCCGCAGGGCCAGCACCTGCGTGAAATGATGACGTACAGCGCCGCCGGCACCCCCGACGTCGTGCTCAAGCACGTCGAGCACTTCGTGGAGGAGACCGGTGTCGACGAGCTGATCGTCACCCACCAGGGGGCGACCGTCGAGCAGCGGCTGCGGTCGGCCGAGCTGTTCGCAGAGAGCTACGTTCACTGAGTAACTCCGGCCAGCCTTGCTCGAGGATAGTTCTGTTGACCGAGGCGAGAACTAGGAACTAGGCGCCTAGCGCCTTGTGCTTGCTAGCGGCCACAGACTTTCTGCCTTAACAAGTTGTACGGAGCGTGATCCACGCCAGCACAGAGATTCGTTAGGGTGTTCAAAATTTTCTCGAATGTATCGCTTTTAGTGACCCGTCCAAATAAAGCACACATCAGAATTCACTGTATCGCGTGCCTCAATGCTGTTCTTCGAGTGCGGAGGGCGTGGTCAAGCCAGTTGTGCCGCAGAGTCCAGGAAGGGTACACGTGAACATCGCTTGACTTGACACGGTTGTGCAAGCGGCACAGGGTTATCCGGTTGTCGTACGAGGAAGGACCGCCCAGAGAGGCCGGAAATAAGTGGTCCGATTCGGGGCTGTCCCACGTTGTTAGTCGACATTCGTACCCCCACAGATCCGCCGCTTGGCATTCGCCTGCAGGCGTGGCGCCTAATGTGGATGCGAATTGTCGTGGCCCTAGGATTGTTCGCTGGAGTTCGGGCGTGAATAGTAGTCTTAGCCACGTTGGGTGGATCAAAGCAAAAGTCCTCGGTCCCGCTGTCGACGCCTCCGCCTCCATCGAGATAAGGTCAGGCCACTCCGATAGTGAAATTCGATCCAGCTCGTGAAGGTATTCACGCGCGTAACCCACGCGCTCTGATGGTGTCAAGACCATTTAACTGTCAGACTCGCATTGCCAAACTCGGCGCCGTAGTGTTCCATGCTGATGTTGACTTCGAGCGACGTGCTGTCTAATTCGGCCAAATTGATTCCACTGCCTGTGAGGGCTGAAAATTTGCGCGGCCGTCCCATGGCGTTTGGCTCATATGCCTCAACCTTTCCGACGTTTGGGGACGACTGAGCGCCGGACCACTCGCGTCCTGGCTGCAAAATCTTCATGTGTCGCCGATCCCCAATATCACGAGTTGGCTTGTTGCCGTTCATGAGTTTCACCAAAAGATAGTCCTTCTTGATCGGTCGGCCTTCCGTTGTGGTGTGCCTGAAAAGGACGGTAACTTGCGCGTTATTCCCACGAAAGTAGTCGGCGAGGTTGTCGATGTCGTCTGGCAAGATTCCTTGAATCATCACGTTTGGAAAAATCGTTTCAGCGAGTTTCCTTGACGTGTTGCCGGCGTTTCCACCCCGCGTCGAGGCCCAGGTGTTGAAGTTCCAGTCGGTCTTGTGGAAGTTCAGAGACCTAAACAGGTCGAGCCAGGAATTGGGTGGACCCAAGTGGGCCAGCCGACGCAAAACACCAACAATGAAGCCGTCTTGCATTACTTTGTGCGCGTAAGTTCCCTTGCCAAAGAATACGCTTTCGTCGTGCGGCATTGCGATTGCTTTCGTTAAAGCGCTGTAGGCGAGAGCAAGTTGCTCGGCCAGCTCCTGCGGGTCGAGGATGCCGTTTTGTAGATAAAAGTGTTTGAGGATGAGATCCTTCAGTTCCGGGCTCGAGTAATGGAACCCCGCCAACGTTGCTGGAGGGGTTGTTCCTTGCTCCGGGTTGAAGACGATGCCGTTGAGCCACGGATTCGGGTCGGGCGTCGAAAATGACACGTCGCCGCAGAGGTGCGCAACCGCTTCGAATGAAGATCGGTGAGCCTCGGAGCCGGCAACGGTGGGTGCGTACCGATCCAATTCGTACGAGTACGTCAGCCATTCCTCGTGAATGGGATTCAAGCCCTTTGCTGTAACAGTGACCTGTGCAAAGATATGTGCAAAGTCCCGACCGCTGTAGGCGGTCTGGCCGGGAGCGTTCAGCAGGAGGACGATCGGAATGGGGTTATCGGCCTGAGAACTCTTGGCAAGGCCGTTTATTCGGTGTTGCCCGTCCAGGATCCATAAAGGCTTTGCATCGGACTCTTGAGGAATGGGCACGTCGATTTGCCAAAGAGTGGTAGGGGTGCCGTCGGGAGCGTTCAGCACCTTCGGTTCTAGGCCAGCGTGATCTATGTTTGCGCTAAGTAGGACTGGGTTGGGCATGATTTCGTCGCTGCTAGAGAAGACGTCAGCTATGGCAGTCACTCGCGCATTTTCCAAAGGGCGCTGCCAGCTGCTCACCGGGGGCTGAAGAACACGTTGAGCAATCTCGCGATGTGGGTCATTTGTTCCGTACGCTGGCGCAACTGCCACCTTCACTAGATCGGATGGCCTAGCGAACCCGACGTATACCGGGTATTTCTTCTTGGCAGTGTGAACGACATCTTTCAGGCAGTCGATGCGTACGGATGGATGCATTGGGTGCTCCAAGAACTAGACGGGGAGACATGTTTGGGTCGCAATAGTCGCATGCTGCTGGGTCTCGGGTCCGCCCGAGCGTTTCGACGCTCTTCGTGTCCACCCTCGAAGTGGCGCGTCGAGGAACGACGTAACGACGCCGAAACCCGCAGCAATCCGGATGGTCACACTGTCGTCCTAGCGTGACGTCCGGCATGGACACCACAGAATTTCACGACGCATGAGCAGCCGAGACCGGGCTGCGCGGCCGCGGCCGTCGCTCAGGTTCCGCGACCGGTCCGTCTTCGACGGGGTGGCGCGCCGCGAGGTGGGTAGCGCCGACGTGCTGGCCCACTCGGTGGCGGTGCTGGTGCCGTCGCTGACCGCACTGGGCACCGGACTCGCCCTGCCCGGCATGGTCGGCCCCGGCTTCTGGATCAGCACGCTGCTCGGCTTCGGCCTTGTCTGGCTGCTCGGGTCGACGTTCGGCGAGTTCGCCTCGAGGTTCACGTCCGCGGGCACTCTCTACACCTTCGTCGCGAAGGGCTTCGGCCCGCTACCGGCTCTCGTCGTCGGTGGGGCCCTCATGATCGGCTACGGCGCGATCATCGGGTTCGGGCTCACGGACGCGTCGGGGCGCTTCGACGCCGCGATCGACGCGGGCCTGCCCGACACCCCGGGCGGTGGTCTACGCGTCGCGACCGTGTTCGTCGCCTGCGTGCTGGCGTGCCTGTTCGCGATGCGCCGAGGCATCCAGTGGACGAGCCGGGTCGTGATGGCGGTGGAGGCCGTCAGCCTCGTCGTGCTCGCGATCGTCCTGTGGACGTGGACGACGCGCTACGGCCTGCCGTCGTGGACCGCCCTGTCGCTCGACGGTGCCTCACCGACACGCATCCTGCTCGGCGCCGCCGGGGTCGTGACGCTGACGCTGGCGTTCGAGAGCTCGGCCTCCCTGGCGCTGGAGACCAAGCGACCGCTGCACGACGTGCCGTGGGCCCTGCGCAACAGCCTGCTGGTCGCGGCCGGCCTGTTCGTGCTCGCGAACCTCGTGGCGACGACCCGCCCCGCGGACGCGCCGTCCATCTGGAGCTGGCGGTGGTTCGCACCGGGCCAGGCGACCTCAGTCGCGGACGCGCTCGTGCTGCTCGTCCTCGCCACGTCGCTCCTGGCTCTGGCCATGTGCGTCTGGTCCGCCCTGGCCCGGCTGCTGTTCTCGTTGGCTCGCGAGGGCGTCCTGCCCAGCTGGCTGGGTCGCGTCGACGGCCATGGCGTGCCGTTCGCCGCTGTCCTCGCGGTGACGCCCCTGGCCCTGGCGGTTCCCGTCGGGGCGATGGTCACGGGCACCGACATCGGCGCGTTCGCGTGGCAGCTCAAGCAGTCCGGCGGCGTGGTGATCTGCGTGGCCTACGCGGCGGCGGCCTTCGCGCTGCCGCGCTTCCTCTGGCTGATCGACGAGATCTCGTGGAAGCCTGCGCTGTGTGCCGGGGCAGCAGGTGTCGGTGCGGTGGCCGTGGCGGTGACGCAGCTGGTGGCCGAGCTCCGCGACGGCACGTGGCTGGCGCTCGGCCTCCTCGCGGCAGCCGCCGGCATCGGGCAGCTGATGCAGCGACGCGTCCGGTCGGCGGCGAGCCTCGACGAGCTCTACGTCGGCATGCACGACGCCGCCGTGGCCTCGCAGGTCGTGCTCGGTCCGGAACCTCCGCACGGGGCTCACGCCGATGTCTGACTCCTATGACTTCCTCGCTCGCCAGCCCAGCGCGGTCGACAGCGCCTTCGCGGTGCTGGAGGCCGTCGCCCGCATCGGGCCCGGCGTGACGGCACGCCAGCTCGTCGACGACCTGCCGATGTCTCGGGCCGGCGTCTACCGCGTCCTCAAGCACCTGGTGGCCAACGAGTACCTCGTGCGCACCCCCGACCTGCGTGGCTTCGTGATCGGCGAACGGGTCGCCGCGCTGGGTCGGGTCCGACCCCCGTCCCACGCCGACGAGGGGTCTGACGACGCCTTGCGCGTGCTGCACGAGTGACCTCGGACGACGGCTGGACCGGTGCGTCCCAGGTGTCTCATTTGGAAGAACCAAGCCTTGACGCAGACGGAACTCCCGGGTGACTCGCCGTCGATGTACTGGTCTCGGCCGCCCTGATCCGGGCGGCCGACACCCCCCATCAAGGAGTCACATGACACGCGAGTCGAGTCGGCGGCAGCGCCGCAGGCAACGTCTGATCCCCACCGTCCTCGTCGGCGGCCTCGTGGCCGGTGCCATCAGCGTCGCGGCCCCGTCCAACGCCCTGAACACCGCGACGCTCGCCGGGTCGCAGACCTGGACCGTGCACGACGCGTCGTTCCCGGGTCTCGACACCGGCAGCGTCCGGACGACGTCCGGCGGGGCCCTGCAGGGCTACGGCGGCCTGCGCGTCGACGTCCAGGGAGGCGTCAGCCCGCTCAACGGCATCCTGCTGCGCGGGTTCGGCATCACGTACGACGGTCGCGGCACGTTCGACACGACGCAGGGCGTGAAGGTCGACGGCGTGGTCGTCCAGCGCAACCTGACGGTCGGCACGGACAAGGCCTACGGTCGGTTCCTCGACTCGTTCACCAACACGACGAAGAAGACCGTCGTGGTCGACGTCGCCTTCGGCGGCCAGCTCGGCTACGGCACCGGCAACAACAAGGCCTCGGTCGCCACGACGTCGAACGGCGACGCGTCGATCACGACCGCCGACGGCTGGGCGTCGTTCGACACGGCCGCCGGACCCACGCGACGTCCGTCGGCGACGGTCACCGGCACGCCCGGCACCGCCGGCGCGCTGACCCGCGTCGGCAACTTCCTGCGCGACCCGTTCGAGAACAGCTTCGCCTCGGCGGGCGCGGACGAGAACAACCACCCGGGGTTCGTGCACGGCCTGACGATCGCCCCGGGCGACACCGTCTCGCTGGCGCAGTACGTGGTCACGGGGGGCACGAGCGTCTCCGACGTCGGCGCCACGGCCTCGTCGCTGCTGACGTCGCCGGACGTGTCGGGGCTGAGCAGCAGCGAGATCTGCTCGATCGTCAACTTCCCGAAGACGGCCGTCGGCACCACGGACGCGGCCTGCACCCCGGGCACGCGTGCGCCGATCACCAACGAGGTCAAGAACGCGACGCAGGCCGAGACCGTCACCACGACGTCGCCGTACGACCCCATCGGCAAGGACATCACGACCCTGCTCGCCGACTTCGAGTCGCGCAAGACCAACTCGCAGCAGGTCGTCCGCGCGTACCTCGACCGCATCGCGGCCTACGACCGCGGAGCGTTCGGACTGCACTCGGTGCTGTCCGTCGCACCCGACGCGATGAAGCAGGCCCGTGCCGCGGACGCCGCGCGCAAGGCCGGCGACAAGCGCCCGCTGCTCGGCGTGCCGATCCTGGCCAAGGACATCATCGACACCAAGGACATGCCCACGACCGGCGGCTCCGACCTCTTCGACGGGTGGACGCCCAAGGACGACTCGTACCAGGTCAAGAAGCTGCGTGAGGCGGGCGCGATCATCGTCGGCAAGGCCAACCTGTCGCGCTTCGCGCAGAGCGGTCACTTCAGCGAGAGCCACTACGGCCAGGTGTGGAACGCCTTCGACCCGTCCAAGAGCTCGATCGGCTCCAGCGGCGGATCGGCCGTCGCCGTCGCGTCGAGCTTCGGCGCCGCAGCCCTCGGCACCCAGACCGGCGACTCGCTGTGGGGTCCGTCGTGGGGCGGCAGCCTCTACTCGCTGCGTGGCACGGACGGCATGCAGTCCAGCGACGGCACCATGCCGCTGACGCTGATCCAGGACTACGTGGGCTTCATCGCCCAGTCGCTGCCCGACCTGTCGCTGCTGCTCAACGCCTCGGCGACGACGGACAACCCGGCGGACGTGCTCGACGACGTCGCGAACGGCAAGCGTCCGTCGGACTGGAGGACGTTCCTGAAGGCCGACGCGCTCAAGGGCAAGGTCATCGGCATCCCCGCCGGCGCCTACGACGACCCGTTCGGCACGACCGTCACGAGCGACGCCCTGAAGGCGCAGTTCGCGGTGTTCGAGCAGGCCGGCGCGACGATCAAGCAGATCCCGGCGGCCCCCGCGGCGCCGACGCGGCCCGACTTCGGCAGCCTCGGCAACGAGGGATGGCGTCAGTGGTTCGCCGCGCACCCGGACGCACCGACGACGCTCGACCAGGTCTCGACCGGCAACGGCTCGACCAACGAGCAGCAGCGGGCGTTCGAGGCGTACCGAGCCCAGTACCGCGCCCTGCTGGAGAAGTGGATGTCGGACAACGGCGCCGATGCCGTCCTGTACCCGCAGGGCCTGAGCGACATCCACCTCAACGACACGATCGGCAACAGCTTCGGACGTCTCGACCCGCAGTCGTCCGCGGCCGGTGTCCCGACGGCGATCTTCCCGGCCGGCGTCAACGCCAACGGGACGCCCATCGGCTTCCAGCTGCAGGGCGCGGCGTTCCAGGACGGCGAGCTGCTGGGCATGGCGTACGCGTACGACACGATCGCCAAGGGTCGCCAGATCCCGACGATCACGCCGGCGCTGGCCTACGACGCCGACGCGATCCCCAACCCGGTCGAGCCGCTCGAGCCGATCCCGACCCAGCCCGCTCCCAGCGTGCCGGTGAAGATCGCCTCGGCCGTCTCGTTCAAGCTCTCGTCGAGCTCGATCAAGGCCGGCAAGAACGGCAAGGTGACGGTGGCCGTCAAGGCGTCCGGCGTCTCCGGGCCGCTCGGGACCATCCGGGTCAAGAAGGGGTCGAAGACCCTGAAGACCGTCACGTTCCGCGCCAAGGACAAGGGGAAGAGAACCTTTACCCTGCCCAAGCTGGGCAAGGGCAAGCACCGCCTGAAGGTGGTCTACTCCGGAGGCGGCGACGTGAAGGGCAAGACGTCCACGACCCGGACGTTGCGGGTCAAGTAGGGCACGACTGAGAAGTAGGGGCGGAGACCTGGTCTCCGCCCCTACTTCTGATCGAGCGACGCGAGGTAGCGCCGGGTCATGTGGGCCTGGACGACGCGCGCCACCGGGCCGCCGGCTCGGGCCAACCACCCGGACGGCTTGGAGAACGCCGTGATGGTCGCGGTGACCTCCTGCGTCAGGGGGTCGATCTCGACGACGAAACGCTCCTCGCCGCACTCGGGGTGCCTTGCGAGCGTCCCGTAGGCGAACCCGCGCCGGTCCGGCTCGTCGATGACCGAGACGACGCGGCACTCGAAGCGCAGCGTCAGCCAGCGGAACGCGACGTCGCGTCCGACGGTGGCGACGTCTGGGCCGGACACCTTCCGCACGCCAGCGTGCTCGTGCGTGCGCCACGACAGCAGATCGGATGCTGCGGCCTCGAAAGCGTCCCGTCCGCGTCCGACCAGGCGCGAGGCGCGGACGTGGTGGTAGCCGGCCGGCAGCGCGCCCGCCGTCGCTCCCACCTCGGGGTAGGTCAGCTCTGACATCGGGGCCTCCTTCGACGGCTCACCGATCGTCGCACGTCCCGAAGCGCGCCCGGCTGACCCGCCGTGACAGCTAGTCTGCCGATCATGGACGACGACGCGGCAGTCGCAGCACTGCAGGCCCTGGTGCGGATCCCCACCGTCAGCGATCGCGACCCCGCCAAGGTCGACGAGGACGCGTTCGACGAGGCGCTGGCCGAGCTCGAGCGGCGCTTCCCGCTGTTGCACGAGCACCTCGAGCTGACGCGCGTCGACACCCACGGCCTGCTGTTCCGATGGGCCGGCACCAGCGACGCGAAGCCCGTCGTGATGATGGCGCACCTGGACGTCGTCCCGGTCGAGGGAGCGTGGCAGTACCCGGCGTTCAGCGGCAAGGTCGTCGACGGCACCATCTGGGGTCGCGGCACGCTGGACGACAAGGGAAGCCTCGTCGGCATCTGCGCCGCGGTCGAACGGCTGCTCACCGACGGGTTCGTGCCCGCGCAGGACGTCTGGCTGTCGTTCGGCTGCAACGAGGAGGTCTCGGGCACGTCCGCCGTGCTGGCCGTCGAGGCGCTGCGGGCCAGGGGAGTGCAGCCCTGGTTCGTCATCGACGAGGGCGGAGCGATCGCCAGCGAGGCGTTTCCGGGCGTCGCCGCACCTGTCGGCGTCATCGGTGTCACCGAGAAGGGCGTGACGTCGGTCGTGCTCCGGGCCGAGGGACGCGGCGGGCACGCGTCCACCCCCGCCAAGATGGGCCCCACGGCCCGCATCGCCCGTGCCATCACGCGCATCGACCGCTCGCCGATGTCCGCCAGCGTGCCGGAGCCGACCATCGAGCTGTTCCGTCGCATGGGCGCGCACGCACCGCTCGCGCTGCGCCCGATCATGCAGAACGCCGGCAGGGCCAAGCGGCTCATGACCCGCGCGCTGATCGCCGCGGGCCCCGAGCCGGCTGCGATGACGCGCACGACGTTCGCCATCACGACCTTGTCGGGCGCGCCCGCGCTCAACGTCATCGCCGCCACCGCGACGGCCGGCGTCAACATCCGCATCATGGTCGGCGACACCGTGGCCGGCGTGCTCGAGCACGTCCGCAAGACCGTCAACGACGACCAGGTGCAGATCGACGTCGTCGAGCAGAACGAGCCCAGCCCCATCTCGCCGATGGACGACGCGTTCGAGCTCATCGAGCGCACGATCACCGAGATCTTCCCGGACGCCGTCCCGTCGCCGTACGTCATGATGGCCGCCACCGACTCGCGCTTCTTCGCCGCGATCTGCCCGCGCGTCTACCGCTTCGCGCCGTTCCGGATGACCAAGGCGCAGCGCGAGTCGATCCACTCCTACGACGAGCACCTGGGCGTGGACGCCTTCCTGGACGGCGTCCGGTGGTACCGCCGGCTGATCGAGAGGTTGCCGGCGTGAGGGCTTCGACAGGCTCAACCGGCGGGAGCGGCAAGGCCGCAGCGCAGGGGCTCGGAGCGGTCGTCGGCTTCCTCGTGGCGGTCGAGATCGCCAGTGGCGTCCTGCAGGGCTACTACACGCCGATCTATCCGCAGATCGCTCAGCACCTCGACATCACCGAGGGCGACATCAACTGGTTCGAGGCGGCGCAGCTGATCGTCTCGGCGCTCGCGATCCCGTTGCTGGCGCGGCTCGGTGACCTCATCGGGCACAAGAGGGTGCTGGTGCTCGCGACGGCCGTCACGGCGCTCGGCTCGTGGATCACGGTCGTCGCGCCGAGCTTCACGACCTTCCTGATCGGCTGGGCCCTGCAAGGTGCCGCGATCATCTGGCTGCCGCTCGAGATCGCCATCATCCACCGCCGCACCCGCGATTCCGGACGTCAGTCGCTGCTCACCCGTCGCGGCGCCGCGGTGCTGGTGGGCGCGCTCGAGCTGGCGGTCATCATCGGCGCCCTCACCAGTGGTGCCATCGTCGACGGCCTCGACATGAACGTCGTGCTCGCCGTCCCGGCCGTCGTCGTCACCCTGGTGCTGGTGGCCGTGTGGTTCGGCATCGAGGACGCGCCGGGGGAGTCCTCCGGCGGCATCGACTGGACGGGCCTCGCGCTCGTCACGCTGGCGCTCGGCCTGGTGATGGCCGGCCTGGTGCTGGTGCGACTCGACGGCGCTGGCAGCGTCCGCGCGTGGGTCGTCATGGTGCTCGGCGTGCTCGTGCTGGTGCCGTTCGTGCGTCACGAGCGATCCGTCGCCGACCCCATCGTGGACGTCGACCTGCTCGCGAGCCCCAGCCAATGGCCGATGCAGGTGACGGCGTTCCTGTTCGGCATCCCCGTGCTCGGAGGCCAGATCCCGCTGTCGACCTTCGCCCAGGCCGATCCGGACGTCCGCGGGTACGGCCTCGGCGCCGACTCGGGCTTCGTCTCGACGCTCATCGGCGTCTACGTCATCACGCTCGCGATCGGTGCGTTCACGCTGCCGGTGACGACCCGGCTGCTCGGCGTCCGGCGCACGCTGATCCTGGCCTGCCTGCTCGTCGCTGCCGGGTACGCGTTGTGGCTGCCGTTCCACGACACGACGCTGCAGGCCATCACCAACATGGCCGTCGCCGGTCTCGGCTCAGGAGCGCTCGTCGCGTCCCTGCCGGCCGCAGCCGCGGCTGCGGCGCCTCCCGAGCGGACCGGCATCGCCACCGGAATGACCAACGGAACCAAGGTCATCGGCGGCGCGATCGCCTCGTCGATCTTCGCGATCGCGCTCGCGTCCACCGGCTCGATCGACAAGCTCGGCGAGGAGGCGACCAACGCCCCGCTTTCGGGCTACCTCGTGGTGTGGGGCGTCTGCTCGGGGGCAGCGCTGATTGCCGCGATCGTCCTCATGCTGGCGCCGAAAGTGGCGTTCGCCCGCGAGGAGGAGCAGGCGTCGACCGCTCCGGGACGTCATCCCGATTGAGGTGACCTAGGTACTGATGTGATGACGTCCCGCGGGCGAACCCTCACATCCGCCCGATCGCGAACGCGGTCAGGAACCCGACCGTCGCGATCAGCCCCGCGTAGAGGTGCGTCTTCTCGAACGCCTCGGGGATCATCGTGTCGGCGACCATCGCGAGGATGGCGCCGGCCGCGATGGCGGTGATCGCGGCGATGGTCTCGTCGGGAGCGCCCTCGAGCACCAGGTTGCCGACGAGCGCCGCCACGCCGGAGGCGACGGCGATGCCGATCCACACGCCGAAGACGTACCGCGCGCTGCGGCCGCTGCGCTTCATGCCCGCGGCGCTCGAGAGCCCCTCCGGCAGGTTCGAGATGAAGATCGCCGCCAGCACGGGCACGCCGACCCCGCCTCCGCCGAGCAGTGAAACGCCCAGCACGACCGACTCCGGGACGCCGTCGAGCAGGGCGCCGATCGCGATCGCCGAGCCGCTGCCGGCCTGCTCGTCCTCGGACGGCTGCTGGTCCTGCGACCGCTTGCGGTGCTGCGCGCCCCGCCGCGCCAGGGCGACGTTGGCCGCGACGTAGACGACCGCGCCACCCAGGGCGCCGGCCACGGTCGGCACGAGCCCGCCGGTCTTCTCCGCCTCGTCGACCAGGTCGAACGACAGCGCCGAGATCAGCACGCCCGAGCCGAAAGCCATCACCGACGCGACGACAGGGCGCGGCACTCGGACGAACCACGCGATCAGCGCGCCCACGACCAGTGCGCCACCCGCGAGCAGACCCCAGGCTCCTGCTTCGAGCCAGATCGGCATGGGTGCTCCTTCGGTCGGTGCGGACAGTGCCAGGTACCCGGTGCGTGCCACCCCATGCACACATACCCTCGGACACGGTCCACACCGCACACGAGGAGACACCATGGTCGAGCCCGCACAGTCCGTCGGTCCCGGGCGCGAGCGGCAGGGCGCGATCTACAGTGCCGGCGTCACCGGTGCCAGGCCTCTCGTGCCGACCTCGTTCGCCGACCTCGAGCGCGCGGCGCAGCGGGTCGCCTCGCCCAAGGGTTGGGCCTACGTCGCGGGCGGAGCCGGCGAGGGCCGGACGATGCGCAACAACCGGGCCGCGTTCGACCGGTGGGCCATCGTGCCCCGCATGGCGCACGGGGGAGCGACGCGCGACCTGTCCGTCGACCTGCTCGGCACCCGCCTCAGCTCGCCGCTGCTGCTCGCGCCCGTCGGGGCCGGCCAGCTCATCGACCCCGACGCCGACCTCCACACGGCCAGGGCCGCGGCCAGCACCGGCGTGCCGTACATCTTCACCAACCAGGGCGGTACCCCGATGGAGGAGGCCGCCGCCGAGATGGGATCGACCCCGCACTGGGTGCAGCTGTACTGGAGCACCGACGAGCGCCTCGTCGACAGCCTCATCGGACGCGCCGAGGCCAGCGGCGCCACGGCCCTGGTGGTCACGCTCGACACGACGACGCTCGGCTGGCGTCCTCAAGACCTCACGCTCGGCTCGCTGCCCTTCGCGCAGGGCCTCGGTATCGGTCAGTACACGTCCGACCCGCGCTTCCGCGACATCGTGGCCCAGCGGGTGGCCGCCGCCAAGGCGTCCGGCGCGGCCTCGGACGTCAAGGTGACCCTGCAGGCGATCCGCTCGCTGATCTCGATCACGCGCAACCACCCGGGCAGCTTCTGGACGAACATCCGCTCGCCGCTGCCCCGCGCGTCCGTCGAGACCTTCCTCGACATCTACTCCAACCCGGGGCTGAGCTGGGACCACATCGCGACGCTGCGCGACCGCACCCGCCTGCCCGTCGTGCTCAAGGGGATCCTGCACCCGGACGACGCCCGCCGTGCCGTCGACCTCGGTGTGGCGGGCATCGTCGTGTCCAACCACGGCGGCCGCCAGGTCGACAGCTCGATCGCGTCGCTCGACGCCCTGGTCGACGTCCGTGAGGCGATCGGGCCGGAGCCGACGGTGCTGCTCGACAGCGGCATCCGCACGGGCGCGGACGTGTTCACGGCCCTGGCGCTCGGCGCGGACGCCTGCCTGCTCGGGCGCCCCTACATGTACGGCATGGCCATCGCGGGGCAGCAGGGCGTCGAGGAGGTCATCGCCAACGTCGTCGCCGAGCTCGACCTGACGATGGCGCTGACGGGGGCGACGGACGTCAAGGACGTCTCGCGAGATCTCGTCGTGCCCAACCCGTCGTGGACGGGTGCCTAGTCACTTCGGATCCGTCCGACTAGTCAGTTAAGACAGTCTTTCCGAGAATCTGTCACGCATGCCCAGGTTCGGACCTACGGTCGGGCCATGAACAAGTTCCGCAGCTCGATCGTCGCCTTCGTCCTGACCACCTCGGCCCTCTCCGGCGCCGGCATCGCGATCACGGCCGAGTCGGCCTCCGCCGCCACGTGCACCAAGACGTCGACGGGCAAGTGCATCAAGGGCGGCCAGTTCTGCCCCAAGGCCAAGAAGAACAAGGTCGGCATCGACGGCAGCGGTCGCCGCTACGTCTGCAAGAACAGCAAGGGCACGCTGCACTGGATGAAGTAGGCCTCAGAACCACGCGTCGCGCGACGGGTTGGGATCGGGGTGGCACGGCCGGAGTCGATCGGCCGGCAGCCAGCGCTGGACGACCGGCGACCCGTCCTGCGTGTCGTCGACGAACACGACGAGCGCCGTCCATCGCTGCCCTTCTCGCCGCCACTCGACCACGAACCCCTGCCACGGCCTGGCGTACCGGTGGTCGACGCGCTTGACGAGCACGTGACGGGTGGGCTCGTACGGGGGCCATGCGTCGCGCCTCGTCCGGTTCATGCCCACCCGGACCAGACTAGAACATGTGTTCGATCATGACGACGTCGCCGGTTCTTGGATGCCCGACATCACCGCGAGCCTGAACTTGGTCTCGTCCTCGGTGTCGGGGGTGGCCGACAAGATGACGATCTTGAGCTCGGCGTCGCCGTCGGTCAGCACGTCGCAGTCGACCAGGATCGGCCCGACGGCTGGATGGTGGACGGTCTTGTGACCCTCGCGGTGCGCCCCGACCTCGCCGGCCGCCCACAGCTGGGCGAACCGCTCGTTGCCGGCGGTCAGGCGGTCGATCAGGTCGCCGAGGCGCCGGTTGCCGGGGAACCGTCCGGTGGCCCGTCGCAGGTCCGACACGACGGCAGCCGGCACGGAGTCGTGCTCGACCGCCTCGACCGGCCACTGCGCCAGACGGGGTGCCTCCCCGTCGACAGGAAAGGTGTCGAGCGCGAAGTTGCGCTGCGCCGGGGGAGTGGCCGACGGATCGCCCACGAGCGCCGCCCAGCCGCGGTTCCACTGGATGAGCTGCCAGTCGGCGGCGAACACCGCGGTGGCGGAGTCGTCGTTGCGGCTCAGGATGCGCTGGATGCCGGGCGGCACGTGGTCGGAGATCTCGCCGTCGCCGGGAGGCGCGAGCCCGGCCAGCCGGTAGAGGTGGTCGCGCTCGTCGAGCGTCAGCCGCAGCGCACGGGCGAGGGCCGCCACGATCTGCGGCGACGGGGTGGTCGCGCGTCCCTGCTCGAGGCGCACGACGTAGTCGACCGAGACGCCGGCGAGCTCGGCCAGCTCTTCGCGGCGCAGCCCCTGCGTGCGGCGTCCGTGCCGCATCGGGAGACCCGCCGAGGCGGGCGACAGGCGGTCGCGCCAGGCACGCAACGTCGCCGCGAAGGTGGTCTGGTCGACGCTCATGCATCCATTGTCGTCCCTGTGCCGACGCGGTGCCTGGTATCGCTGGTCCTACCGTCGAGGCGTCCCTGGTGCGTCTTCGGGGCGCGGCGCACGCTGGACCCATGACCATCACCTTCATCACCGGAGCCAACAAGGGTCTCGGCCTCGAGACCGCCCGCCGCCTCGCCGAGCACGGACACACCGTCCTCGTCGGAGCCCGCAACGAGGAGGCAGGACGTGCCGCGGCCGAGTCGGTCGGCGGGCGGTTCGTGCAGATCGATGTCACCGACGACGACTCGGTGGCTCGCGCGGCCGCCGACGTCCAGCAGCACGAAGGCTCGCTCGACGTGCTGATCAACAACGCCGGCATCGCCGGCACGATGGGCGAGGCGGACGACCTGACCGGTGCCGCCGTGCTGCGCGTGCTCGACGTCAACGTGGTCGGTGCCGTCCGCACCACGCGCGCGTTCCTGCCGCTGCTCGAGGCATCAGCCGACCCCGTCGTCGTCAACGTCAGCAGCGGCATGGGTTCGCTCGACCTGACGCACGACCCCTCGCGGCCCGAGTCGCACGTCGTCGCACCGGCCTACACCTCGTCGAAGGCGGCGCTGACGATGCTCACGACCCAGCATGCCAAGGCGTTCCCGGGCATCCGCATCAACGCAGCCGACCCCGGTTACACGGCCACCGACCTCAACGCCAACAGCGGCTTCCAGACCGTCACGGAGGGGACGGACGCCATCGTGCAGCTGGCGACGGAGGGACCGGGGCACGGCTCCGGACGGTTCGTCGACCGTCACGGCGAGACCACCTGGGGTTAGGGCCCGCCTGGGGGGCCGCGGACGGCTGTGGACCGAGCGGTCGGTGGTGTCGGGGGCGCCGACTAACCTCGCAGACGTGACGCCGACGATCGCCTCCCTCACGGATGCCGAGCTGCGTCGCGCCTTCGACTCCGGCTCGCTCTCGCGGGGCAAGGTCTACGCGCACGCCGGACGGGTGAGCGTCCGCAGCGTCGACCCCGACGGCGACGCGGCCAGCGGAGAGGTGCGGGGCACCGATCCGCAGGTGTACTCCACGACGGTGCAGCTGCGCGAGACCAAGGCCGGCGGCACGCACGTCGTGGCCACGTGCAGCTGCCCGGTCGGCTACGGCTGCAAGCACGCCGTCGCGCTGATCATCGCGGTGCGCAGCTCGATCGACGCCGCGCCCGACGACGATCTCGAGGTCGAGGTCGAGGCCGAGGCGCTGCCCGAGCCCGAGCCCGCGGCGCTGCCCCACGCGTCGTGGCAACGCCGCACGGCACGTCCGTCCGAGCCGCAGTGGCGCTCGGCGCTGGCGCCCCTCGCCGGCGGTGCCCCGCCCCGCGGTCGCACCGACTGGGCGCTGCGCATCGACCTCGCGCCGTCGTACTACCGCGGAGAGGCCCTGCTCTCGGCCCGTCCGCTCAAGCGCGGCGTCAAGGGCACCTGGATCAAGACCGGCGCCACCTGGCCCGACGTCGAGGCCACCACCCGCGGCTTCGGCGGCGGCCACCCCCAGGTCGACGCGCTGGCCGAGCTGCAGGTCGCTGTGCGCGGTCACTACTCGCACATCCGGCGCTCCGACGGCACGATCGACCTCGGTGGTCTCACCCGCGATGCCTGGCGGGTCTTCGAGGCCATGGCCGACGCCGGTGTCACCCTCCTCGGGCCGGGCAACGCCGAGGTGACGGTGATGCGCGACCCCGTCGTGGTCAGCGTCGACATCGCGCCCGACGGCGACGACGGCGACCTGTCGGTGTCGGCGAGCCTGTCGCACGACGACATCGACGACGCACAGTCCGACGACCGCGTCATGCTCATCGGCCAGCCCGCCCACGGCATCGCCGCGTGGGACCACGACAGCCCGCGCCGGCTGTGGCTCGCGCCGTTCGCCGAGCCGCTCGACCAGCCGCTGCGCATGCTGGTGCAGAACCGGCAGGGCGTCCAGATCCCGGCCCGCGACGCCGGCGAGTTCCTGCGCGACTTCTACCCCCGCATGGAGCGCACGCTGGGCTCGGTGCGGGTCGACCCGCGCATCGACGTCCCCGAGATCGTCCCGCCCCGCCTGTCGATGAAGGTCACCCACGACGGCCTGTCGGCCGAGGTCGAGTGGGGCTTCGTCTACGAGGTCGACGGCCGCACGCTGCGCGCGGCGTGGGGCTCGGGTCTCGAGCCGTTCCGGGACCGAGCCGCCGAGCAAGACCTCGTCCGCAGCTTCGAACCGCCGCCCGGACTGCCGGTCACCACCGACAAGCTCGGCCGCGCCACGGTGCTGCCCAAGGCGACGGTCGACGGTTACCCGGCCGTCGTGCTGAGCGAGGACGTCGTGCCGGCGCTCGCCTCCGCGGGGGTCGACGTGCAGACCATCGGCGAGCGGCCCGACTACCGCCTGGCGGGCACGGCACCCGTCGTGCACATCTCGCTCGAGGACGGCAAGGACCGCCGCAGCGACTGGTACGACCTGGCGGTCACCGTGACGATCGAGGGTGAGCGCGTGCACTTCGGGCCGCTGTTCGCGGCGCTGGCGGCGGGGGAGTCGCACCTGGTGCTGCCCAGCGGCACCTACCTGTCGATCGACCGTCCCGAGCTGGTGCAGCTGCGCGAGCTGATCCTCGAGGCGCGCGAGCTCACCGACAAGCGCGATGGCGAGAGCCTGAGGGTCAGCCGGTTCCAGGCCGGGCTGTGGGACGAGCTGGTCGCCCTCGGCACCATCGACCAGCAGGCCAGCAGCTGGAAGCAGTCGATCAGCGCCATCCGCTCGCTCGACGAGGTGCCGGTGCCCGAGCTGCCCGCCGGTCTCGACGCCGAGCTGCGTCCGTACCAGCGAGACGGCTACGCCTGGCTCAGCTTCCTGGCCGACCAGTCGCTCGGCGGCATCCTCGCCGACGACATGGGGCTCGGCAAGACCCTGCAGGCCCTCGCGATGATCGCGCGGCAGGTCGAGGGCGGCACCGGCCCGTTCCTGGTGGTCGCGCCCACGAGCGTCGTCGGCAACTGGGCCCGCGAGGCCGCGCGCTTCGTGCCGGGCCTCGCGGTCGCCACGATCCACGGCACCAAGGCACGCCGGCGCACCGAGCTGGCCGACGAGGTCGAGGGTGCCGACCTCGTCATCACCTCGTACGCGTTGTTCCGCATCGAGAACGACGCCTACCGCGAGCAGCAGTGGGCCGGCCTGCTGCTCGACGAGGCGCAGTTCGTCAAGAACCACCAGGGCAAGACGTACCAGTGCGCGCGACGTCTGTCGGCACCCTTCAAGCTGGCCATCACGGGCACGCCGCTCGAGAACTCGCTGATGGACCTCTGGTCGATGCTGTCGATCGTCGCGCCGGGTCTCTACCCCGACCCGCAGCGCTTCGCAGCGAGCTACCAGAAGCCCATCGAGACCGGCCACGGAAAGGACAAGCTCGCCCTGCTGCAGCGCCGGGTCCGTCCGCTCATGCGGCGCCGCACCAAGGAAGAGGTCGCCGCCGACCTGCCACCCAAGACCGAGCAGGTGCTCGAGGTCGCGCTCAGCCCCAAGCACGCCCGCGTCTACCAGACCCACCTGCAGCGCGAGCGCCAGAAGGTCATGGGCCTGCTGGCCGACGAGTCGTCCGACCACCGCTTCGAGGTGCTCGCCTCGCTCACCAAGCTGCGGCTGCTGAGCCTCGACGCCGGTCTCGTCGACGAAGAGCACGACGGCATCGGCTCGGCCAAGATCGACGTGCTGCTCGAGCACCTGCACGAGGTGACGGCCGAGGGGCACCGGGTGCTGGTCTTCAGCCAGTTCACCAGCTACCTGGCCCGCGTCCGGTCGCGGCTCGACGACGACGGCATCGCGTACTCCTACCTCGACGGACGCACGCGCCACCGGACGTCCGCGGTCGACTCGTTCACGTCCGGCCAGACGTCGGTGTTCCTCATCAGCCTCAAGGCCGGCGGGGTCGGCCTCAACCTCGTCGAGGCCGACTACGTCTACGTCCTCGACCCGTGGTGGAACCCCGCTGCCGAGGCGCAGGCCGTCGACCGGGCCCACCGCATCGGCCAGACGCGTCCCGTCATGGTCTACCGCCTGGTGTCGGCCGACACGATCGAGCAGAAGGTCATGGAGCTCAAGGCCCGCAAGTCGGCGCTGTTCGACGCAGTGATGGACGACGGCGCCGCCCTCGCGGGCGCGCTCACGTCTGCCGACATCCGCGGCCTGCTCGGGGTCTGACGTCCGCGACGCGGTGCATGCGCGAGCTGTTCACCTGGGAGCTGCACGGCGTTGTCCGGGCGGTCGGTCCGGCCCGGCAGGTTCGCACCATCACCGACCTGAGAAAAGGACAAGAACTGATGGTGCGTAGAACAACGATGGTGGCCGCAGCCGGCGCCCTGGCGCTCGGCGGACTCGCGATCGGTAGCGCTGTGCAGGCCGTCTCGCCCGGCTTCACCGACGACCGGTCGGCCAACCTGTCCTCGGCGATCAACTCCGAGAAGCCCCGCAACGTCATCCTGCTGATCGGCGACGGCACCGACGACTCGATCATCACGGCGGCCCGCAACTACGAGCTCGGCGCCAAGGGCCGCTTCGCCCTCGACGAGCTGCCGTTCACGGGAGCCATGACGACCTTCGGCCTCAAGACCGGACCCAACCCCGACGACTACCCGATCAACTACGTGTCGGACTCCGCACCCACGGCCAGCGGCTGGTCGACCGGCAAGAAGACCGTCGACAGCCGCATCTCGCAGGGTCCCAGCGCGTCCGACACGACGCCCGGCACCGACTACGACACCGTCCTGGAGAAGTACAAGCTGCAGGGCAAGCGCACCGGCAACGTCTCGACCGCCGAGATCACCGACGCCACGCCCGCGGCGGCCGGTGCTCACATCAACCTGCGCGCCTGCCAGGGCCCGGCCGACATGGCCAACTGCACCGCGGCCAAGAAGAGCAACAACGGCAAGGGATCGATCGCCGAGCAGCTCGTCGACAACAAGATCGACGTCCTGCTGGGCGGCGGCAAGCAGCGCTACACCCAGGCCACCGATGCCGGTCCGACCGTGCTGGACTACGCGAAGAGCGACAAGCTGAAGTACAACGTCGTCGAGAACAAGGACGCCCTCGACAGCGTCAAGACCCTCGACAACGGCCCGATCCTGGGGCTCTTCACGTCCGGCAACATGACGCCGCGCTACCAGCCGCTGGTCGCGACGGCCGCCGGCGCGGGCGGGCCCGACACGACCTGCCAGACCGCCAACCGCGGCACGCAGCCCTCGCTGGCCGACATGACGGACAAGGCGATCAAGCTGCTCGACAACGACAAGGGCTTCTTCCTGCAGGTCGAGAGCGCGATGATCGACAAGCAGGAGCACGCCTCTGACATCTGCGGCGCCATCGGCGACGTCGTCGAGCTCGACAGCGCGCTCAAGGTCGCCCAGGCCTACCAGGCCAAGCACCCCGACACGCTGATCATCGTCACGGGTGACCACGCGCACTCGACGCAGATCGTCGGCAACGGCGCGGGAACGACCGAGGGCGCCACCGGCGCCACCGGCGGCAAGGCGACGACGACGCTCAAGACGTTCGACGGCGACCCGATGACGGTCGCGTACTCGACCGCCCCGCCGAACGCTCCAGGCGCGAGCACGTCGCAGTCGCACACCGGCAGCCAGATCCGCGTCGCGGCCTCCGGCCCGCAGGCGGCCAACGTCACCGGCACGATCGACCAGACCGACCTGTTCGCCACGATGCTGGGCCGCACGCCCAGCAAGGTCGCGACGCCCGCCACGCCGCCGACTCCGGCTGCTCCGTCGGCGCGGCCCGCCCTCGCGGTCGTCGCCGACAAGAAGATCTCGGCCAAGGCGCTGAAGACGAAGGGCCTGCGCGTCTCGACGAGCGCCTCGGCCGCGACGTCGGTCAAGATCACGCTGCTCAAGGGCAGCAAGGTGCTGGCGACCAGGAACCTCGGCTCGGCCGGCGGCACGGCGTACCTCCGTGCTCGCGGCAGCGTCAAGGGTGCCGTGAAGGTCGTCGTGACCGCGACCGGCCCTGGTGGGTCGACCAGCAAGACGAGGTCCAGCGCCGTCACGCGCTGAGCTCCGTCCCTCCGCACGGGTGTGTCCGGTTCGCCGGGCGCACCCGTGCGTGCGTGGATCTGCGAAGCCCGGCCCGATACGTCAGACTCGGTGCATGAGCCTCTTCAGCCACCCCTTCAAGAAGCTGACCCTCGCCGCCGCCTTCGGCATCGGCTACACGCTCGGCGCCAAGGCCGGCCGCGAGCGGTACGAGCAGATCAAGAACGCCGCGCAGCAGGTCAAGGACGACCCGCGCGTGCAGGACGCCGCGGCCAAGGCCGAGGACCTCGTCCGCGACGCCGCCACGACGATCAAGGACGACCCGCGCGTGCAGGACGCCGTCCACCGTGCGGAGGGCCTGGTCGGCGACGTGAAGGACGCCGTGCACGACGACGACCTGGTCGACCGTGCCAAGGACGTCGCGTCCGACGTCAAGGACAAGGCCGCCGACGTGGCCTCCGACGTCAAGGACGCCGCCGACGACGGAACCCTGCGCGAGCACGCCAAGGACGTCGCCTCCGACGTCAAGGACAAGGCCTCTGACGTGGCCGACACCGCATCGAGCAAGGCCAAGCACGTCGCCGACGAAGTCAAGGACGCCACCGACACGGCCGAGCAGCAGGTCAACCCGCTGCTGGCCGACGAGCACATCGAGTCGACCGACGAGGTGGTCTACTCCGCCGGGCCCGACATCGAGGAGTCCATCGACGAGCTCGCCCCGAGCGACGACAAGGACCGGATCTGAGGTGCGCGCCGTCGTCTACAACGAGTACGGCGGCCCGCTCGAGGTCACTGACGTCGACGAGCCGAAGATCGGGCCCGACTGGGTGAAGATCGCGGTGCGCGCCAGCTCGGTCAACCCGGTCGACTGGAAGATCGCGACCGGCGGCCTCGACGCCGTCCTCGACACGTACTTCCCGGTCGTCCCGGGCTGGGACGTCGCTGGCGTCGTCGAGGAGGTCGGGCCGTCCGTGACCGAGCTCGAGGTCGGTGACGAGGTGTTCGGCTACGTCCGCAAGGACGCCGTGCAGGGCGGCACGTACGCCGAGAAGGTCGGTGCACCCATTCGCACCGTCGCCAAGAAGCCCGCCGACGCCAGCTTCGAGCAGGCGGCGGCCATCCCGCTCGCCGGGCTCACGGCCTTCCAGGCGCTCGTGCACCACCTCGACGTCGGCGCCGACGACATCGTGCTGGTGCACGCTGCCTCGGGCGGCGTCGGCTCGTTCGCGGTGCAGATCGCCATCTCTCTCGGCGCCCGCGTGATCGGCACGGCGTCGGACGGCAATCACGACTACCTGCGCGGGCTGGGCGCCGAGCCCGTCACCTACGGCGACGGCCTCGCCGAGCGCGTGCGAGAGCTGGCGCCTGACGGGGTGACGGCCGTGCTCGACCTGAGCGGCGCCGACCTCGACACCACGCCCCACGTGCTCGCCGGCGGCTCCGAGGGGCGGGTCGCGTCCATCATCGACCCGGCCGTCAAGGAGCTCGGCGGACACTACGTGTTCGTCCGGCCCGACGCCGACGACCTCGACGAGCTGGCCAGCCTGTTCGACGACGGTGCCCTGAAGGTCGAGATCGCCGAGACGTTCCCGCTGGCCGAGACCCAGAAGGCGTGGGACCTCAGCCAGGAGGGCCACACCCGCGGCAAGATCGTCATCACCGTCTGACGTCCGACATGACCCAGCCCGCACCGGGTGCCACCGCGAGACAGGTCGTGCGGTGGCACGCGGTGGCCTTTCTCAACCTCTGGGGCGATGACGGCGGACGTGGCACGAGGACCTTCGCCGACCGCCTCCCGCAGATGGTCGCCGACCTGACGAAGAACCGGCCCGAGGTCATCGGCGTCTGCGAGCTGCGCGCGTCGAACGAGCCGTACGCCACCGACCTCTTCGCGGCGGAGGGGTACGTCAGGATGGCGCACTCCCATCGTCTGGGCATCTACGCGGTGCCGACGGCCGTCAAGGCGTCCACCGGCTTCTACCGCTATCCGACGCAGAACGAGGGCGCCGCCGAAGGCATCCTCCGCCAGCGGCTCAAGATCGACGGGTCGTGGGTGCACGTCGGGGTGACGCACCTCGACTACCGCGAGGGTTTCGCCGAGGGGCGCGTGCACCAGATGAACGAGGGCATCAGGGCGATGGAGTCGTTCGCGCGCCGGTGGAGGCTGCCGCGGTGGACGACGCGGTCGGTCATCCTGGGCGATCTCAACTCGACGCGGTGGGTCGTGCAGCGTGCCCTCGAGCCGGCGGGCTTCAAGGACGTCGGTGCCGGTGCCGACATCGATGTCATCGCGGTGGGTCGCGGCCGCAGGATCCTGTCGGCCTCGCACCGCCGCACGGCGTCCGACCACCCCATCGTCGAGGCCACCCTGGGCAAGATCGTCCCGGTCGAACCCATTGACGTGTGACCTGTGCCACTGAGATGGTAACTGCGGGTTACATCAAGGGGGACTCATGCGCATCCGTCACGTCGTCACCGGCGCCATCGCCGTCGCGCTCGCGAGCATCACGTTGTCGGCGGTGCCCGCCTCAGCGGCCGAGACCGACTTCTACACGCCACCGAGCACCATCGCCGGGCAGCCGGGTGACGTCATCAAGGCCGAGTCGTCGAGCTTCTACCTCGACCCGCTGAAAGCACTGAAGGCCGACGCCCGCGTGCAGCGCCTCATGTACGTCAGCACCAGCGCTCGGGGCAGCAAGAGCGCCGTCACCGGCACCATGATCACGCCTCGCTCACCGTGGGTCGGCAAGGGCGAGCGCCCGCTGGTCTCGTACGCCGTCGGCACGCAGGGGATGGCCGACCGGTGCGCGCCCAGCCGGCAGCTGGCGGCCGGCTCGGAGTACGAGGGACTGTTCATCAAGGGACTGCTGCTGCGCGGCTACGCCGTCGTCGTCACCGACTACGAAGGTCTCGGCACGCCCGGCACCCACGCCTACGTCAACAGGATCGCGCTGGGTCGGAACGTGCTCGATGCGGCCCGGGCGGCGACCCGGCTCGAGACCGATCGCGTGTCGAAGACGGCCCCGGTGTTCATCGCGGGCTACTCCGAGGGCGGCAACGCCTCGGCCGGCGCGCTCGAGCAGCACCGCTCGTACGCGCCGGACGTCAACGTCAAGGCCGGGTACGCCGGAGCCGTGCCGGCCGACCTGACGAAGGTTGCTCCCAACCTCGACGGCTCGTTGTACGCCGCCTTCCTGCTCTACTCGGTCAAGGCGCTCGACGCGTCGTACCCCGAGCTCGGCATCCCCTCGCTGCTCAACCCGGCCGGCAACGCGGCACTCGCGAAGGCAGACGGCACGTGCCTGTTGGACGGGCTGCCGGCGTTCGCGTTCAAGACCTCGGCGCCGCTCACCGCGGACGGCTCGCCGGTGACGGCGTTCCTGTCGCGCCCCGACATCGCCGCCGTTCTCGAGTCGCTGCGGCTCGGCAAGGGCACACCCGACGTGCCCGTGCTCGTGGCCCACACGACGCTCGATGACGTCGTGCCGTTCGCCCAGGGACGCGACTTCGCCCGCTCGTGGTGCCGCAACGGGGCCAAGGTCAGCTTCCAGCCGAGCCTTGCACCGACGCACGTCGGAGGAGCGGTCTCGTCGTTCCCGAAGGCGTTCGCCTTCTTCGAGGCCCGCGTGGCGGGCCTCCCCGCGACGTCGAGCTGCGGTCTCTTCTAGCGCGCCCCCCGTGGCGATGCGTGACGTCGTGCACCGCTCTTCGGACGGGAGCGGTGCACGACGTCACACATCGCGGGGGACCGGCTCAGCCGTGGGCGGCGTTGACCTCGTGCCAGACGTCGTGCGCCTCGTCGTAGGCGTCGACGGGCAGGTCGAGGGCACGTCTGACCCGCCAGCGTCCGTCGAGGCACAGGGGCGGCATCAGGTCGAGGTCGCCGGGCTGGATGTCGCGCAGCGGGATCGTGAACCATCGCAGCGCCGCCTTGAGGCGTCCGGCGTCCTCGAGCGACTCTGCGATCCACTCGTAGTCGCCGATCACCAGCTGCTCGGTGCGGCTGAGCGCGATCAGCTCGGCCAGCAGCTCGTCGACGCGGGCGTCGTCGCCGCGGGCCAGTGCGACGGCCAGCAGGCCTGCGCGCGGCTGCAGCACGGTGCGTCCACCGTCGTCGAGCGCGCGACGGTACGCCGACTCGGCATCGTCCAGGCGGCCCTCGTCGACGAGGTCGTCGGCCATGCACGACAGCACCTCGGCGTGTCCCTCCCGGCCAGGCTCTACCGTGCGCAGCAGCTGCTCGTACGCGGCCAGGCGTGCCGAGCGGCTCGGCATCGCTGCGATCTCGTCGATGGCTTCGCCCAGCTCGTCCCAGTCCATGGGTCGATCCTCTCAGCCGAGCGTCGACAACCGGTGTCTGACGTCGTCGAGCACCCGCGCCGGGAACTCGGCCGTGCGCCGGCACCGCTCGACGAGCAGGACGATCTTGTTCATCCGCGGGCCGGCCTCGATGCCGCGAGACGCCAGGGCCGGACGCAGCACGTTGCGGTCGAAGGCACCGTCGCTGTGCTCGTCGGCGCCGCGCCACAGGGCGAACGCTCGCTTGAGGTCGGCGTGCGCGACGACGCCGTGGTCGGGCGACAGCGCCACCGCGATGGCGCCGATGAGCCACACGTCGTCGTGCTGCAGCGAGTCGACGCCGAGCTGCACGGTGCCCGATCCGTCGGGCAGATCGGGCAGGTCGAAGGTGACGACGGCCGAGAACGTCAGGTCGGGGAAGCGCAGCTCGATGCGGCTGCCACTGTCGGTCAGCGAGACCTTCTGGCCAGGGGCCGGCGTGGTCGAGCCGCCCTGGGGGGTGGTGACCTCGACGATCGCGCCGTTGTCGCGCTGGCCGCGGTGGACGACCGGTTGCGAGGCCGTCGCGGTCACGACGAGCGCGGGATCGCTGACGTAGGGCAGTCGTACGAAGACGTAGGCGGAGCCGTCGATCGTCTCGGCCACGACGGGCTGTTGCGCCGGCAGGTTCATGCGGCGCGCCAGGATGAACGCCGCGCCCTGCGCCAGCGTGGCCTCGCCGTCGCGATCACCCGTCGACCACGCGATGTGCAGCACCCGGACTCCTCGGACGTCATGGAACATGTTCCGTCGCGGCTCGACTCACGTCGTGCCGGACCCTGACGATGATGTCATGGGCACCCTCTCGACTCTCACGATGAACCTGCTGATCCTCGTCGTCTTCGTCGCAGTCGTGTGGGTCGCGCTGCGCGTGGCCCAGAGCATCTTCGGCACCGACACCAAGAAGGGCGCCGCGACCGAGGTCGCCGCCAAGCTCGTGTCGTACCCGACAGGGTCGTCGGCGGTGCTCCGGCGGCGGTTCGTGCGGTCGTTGACGGGCCAGCACGTCGTCATGCCGAGCGGTGAGCGCCTGGCCTTCGGCGAGCTCGTCGTGCGCGTCGCCCCCGAGGACCTGCACCGGCTCGACCCCGACGGCGACCTCGAGCGCCTGGGCGAGGACGGCGCCCGGCTGTATGCCGACCACGCCGAGCGCGCCGGGTGGGCCGTGCCCGCGGACGTCCGCGTGCTCGTCGAGGTCGACCCGGGCCTGCGGTCGGGCTGGGTGCCGCCGGCCAGGGGGAGCGGTCGTGCCGAGCCCGCCCGCCGCGTCGCCGCGCCCGAGCCGTCGTCGCTCGCGGTCGGCTGGGACGTCGTGACGGACGCGACGTCGTCACGGGCACCGCTGGCCAGCGCGCCGCAGCCCGTCAGGCACCCGTCGACGATCGATCCCGACGCCACGATGGGCTTCCCGGCCCTGGTGCCCGACCTCGTCGACAGCTCGCCCACCATGAACGTCGCCGGCCTGCTGCGCCTCGAGCGGGACGGCCGATCGGTGGCGGTCGGTCCCGACGGCGCCGTGCTCGGACGCCTGCCCGAGAGCCCCGTCACGTTCGCCGAGCCCGAGGTGTCGTACCGCCACGCCGCGATCCGCCGCAGCGGGATGCAGTGGCAGGTCAAGGACCTCGGCAGCACCAACGGAACGACCGTCGACGGCCACCGCATCGACGGCGACGACTGGACGACACTCAACGGCGGCGCGGTCATCAAGCTGGCCGGCGTCAGCGTCGTCGCCGCCTTCGACACCGCCGGCACGGTGCATCTGCGGGGCTCGTCGGTCGTCAGTCGTCAGTGAAACCGGTCGCCAGGGAGAATGGACCCGGACGCCGTACCGTCGAGGTGTCCAGTCCATCGACCCGGAGCAGGAGGATGCGCGTGGCGACCGACCCTCTGGCGACCCGTCCGATCGTCTCCCCTCCGGTGACGACGGTCCCCGTCGAGCAGCGCTTCGAGCTGCTCGGACGCATCGGTGCGGGCAACCACGGCGTCGTGTTCCGTGCGCGCGACGGGCAGCTGCACCGCGAGGTCGCCATCAAGCGGTTCTCGCACTTCGTCGCCGACGACCCGCGCGCCATGCGTCGCATCACCCGCGAGGTCGCCACCCTGGCCCGTGTGTCGCACCCGCACGTCGTCACGGTGCACGACCTGGTGCACATGCCCGACGGTGACGGCGAGGTCACGCCGCACCTGGTGATGGAGCTCGTCGAGGGCACCTCGCTCAAGGACCTGCTGTCGTTGCGGGGTCCGAGCCTGCGGTCGGTCATCGTCGTCCGCGGCGTGCTCGAGGGCCTGGCGGCATGTCACCAGGCGGGCATCCTGCACCTCGACATCAAGCCGGCCAACGTGCTCGTCACCGGCGACGGCGCGGTCAAGATCGTCGACTTCGGCATCGCCCGCGCCGCGTCCGACGCGACCGCCACGGTCGCCGGCACGCCGCACTACATGGCGCCCGAGCAGTTCGACGGACGCGCCGACGAGCGCAGCGACATCTACTCGGTCGGCTGCCTGCTGTACGAGTGCCTCACCGGCAAGCCGCCGTTCGAGGGGACGATGGCCGCGCAGCTGCTGGCGCACCGCAACCACCCGCGTCCCGACCCGCGCGACATCACGCCGGACGTTCCGGAGCGGCTGGCAGCCGTGGTGCAGAAGGCCATGGCGATCGAGCCCGCCGAGCGCTACCAGACGGTGCACGAGATGTATGCCGCTCTTGCCGACGTCGGCCCGCTGACCGACGTCGCCCCGCGTGCGGCCATGCCCGCCGTGCCCGCGACCGAGGTGCGACGCGAGCCCTCGTTCCCTCGGCCGTTGTCCGTCGACGGTGACGGCGGCGTGCCGGCGTCGGGGGGAGAGGCAGCAGGCCTGGTCAGCCGCGTCGACAAGCTGAGGACCTTCGCGGTGGGCCTGGCGCTCAGCGCCTTCGTCGTCGCGCTGCTGCCAGGGCTGATCTGGCTGACCAACTCGTTCGTGTCGTACGAGTACCGGCCCCCGGCGATGCAGGAGGCCGACGCCCCCGCGTGGTGGATGCTGGCCGTGATCATCGCGACCGTGCTGCTGCTCGCGCGCCGGGGCAGCTTCTTCGGCCTGCTCAACGGGCCTGCCGTCGGCCAGCCGCACTCGGACCGTCTCGTCGACGCCGACATGTGGCGAGGGCTGCGCCGTTCCGCCGGCGCCGCCGTCCGCGGCTCGCTGCCTATGCTGTTCCCGAGCTATGTCGCCGTGGTGGCCGGGCTCGCGAGCGCGGGGGGCATCGGATGGCCCGACGACGTGTTCTCCGCTTGGGGCATCTATTGGTTGCTGATGCCGCTGGCCTGCGTCTTCCTGGCCGTGCAGAGCGTCACCAAGCTGCGACCGCGCTTCGGTGCCGTGCTGAAGTCGACGATGTACGCCATCGGCGCGGCGGGCGCGGCGGCCCTGTTCGTGGCCTACCCACTCGTGCTCTGACGGCTGTCCGAGCCGCCCCCTAGGGTGGGATCGGGAGAAGTTCACCCACTCGATTGGTCTGGTATCGCAGCGAAAAAGATGCTCTGGTCGCTTGTGTTGGCTGGCCGGACTCAGCTAGAATCGAACACACGTTCTAGTCGTATGAGGGGGTCGTCGTGATCATCGATCAGCTGTCGTCGCTGGCCGACGACGTCGCCGCGCTCGAGCCGTGGCGCCTCACCGACTCCGAGCTGCGCGAGCTCGCCGCCGCGGTGCAGCGCGCTCGGACGAGCCTCGACGCCCTGGCCTCGCGCGTCCTCGGCGCCGTCGAGTCGACGGGGCTCGCCAAGGACGATGGTGCGGCGTCGACGACGGCGTGGTTCGCCCATCTCACGGGGGTGGCCCGAGGCGATGCGTCGCGACTCGTGGGCATGTCGCGCGTGACCTCGGAGCGCACCGAGCTGACGCGAGCCGCGTGGGCCGCCGGTGACCTCTCGACCGAGAAGGCCCGCGTGATCATGCGCGCGATCCAGGCGCTGCCGAGCGACTGCGCCGAGGCCGAGGTGGCGGCCGCAGAGGCCCGGCTCATCGCCGATGCTGCCCGCTTCGACGTCGACGACCTGCAGCGCCTGGCCAACCGCATCCGCGAGGTCATCGATCCCGAGGGCTTCGAGCACGAGCTGGGCCGCCAGGTCGCCGCCGAGGAGAAGCGCGCCTGGGAGGCCACGCGATTCGCGATGCAGGACCGCGGCGACGGCACCGCCAAGGGGACGTTCGTCGTCCCGCGCCACTCCGCCGACACCCTGCGAGCGGCGATCGAGGGCATCATCGCCCCGCGCCGCAACCGCGACAACGCCGAGCGTCACGGCCTGGCCGTCGACGACCTGCTGGCCATGCCCCGGGCGCAGCGCATGGGGCTGGCGTTCCTCGAGCTGATCGACCACCTGCCGCACGACGCCCTGCCGCAGGCCGGTGGTCTCGCCGCAACCGTCACGGTCAACGTCGACCTCGACGTGCTGAGCTCCGGAGAGGGCACCGCCACCTCGTCGTCCGGGGCGACGGTCTCGGCCGACGCGGCCCTGCGGATGGCCTGCAACGCCCATCTGGTCGCCCTCTACCTCGACACCGACTCGCGCGTCACCGACGTCGGCCTGTCCAAGCGGCTCTACGACCGGCACCAGCGTCATGCGCTCGCCCAGCGCGACCGAGGATGCGTGTGGCAGGGCTGCGACCGTCCACCGGCCTGGTGCGAGGCGCACCACCTGACGCCGTGGTCGCAGGACGGTCCCACCGACCTCGACAACGCCGCCCTGCTCTGCCACTTCCACCACCACCTGCTGCACCAGGGGGAGTGGTCCGCGCACATGGCCTCCGACGGGGTCGTCGAGGTGGTGCCGCCGCGCCGGGTCGACCCTCGACAGGTTCCCCGGCGACATGCGCGGTTCAGGCAGCGATCACCCCAGGCGGCGTAGAGCCGCCCGGCCTCGGCTCCCGGACGTGCGGACCGCACCGACCGGCCCTAGCGTCGAGCCATGACGCCGAGCTACAGCCAGATCATGTCCGCAGCGACTGCCGGGTACGCCGCCTTCGCCCTTGCCAAGCCGCGCCACCTCGGTGCCGCGCTGACCAAGAGCCCGCTCAAGCAGCCCGAGTACGACCTCGTGGCCCGCATGTTCGGGCCCCGCGACCTCGCGCTGAGCGCGCTGGCGCTGCTGGCACCGTCGCCGCTGGCGCGCGACCACGCGATGATCGCCCGGGTCGTGCTCGACCTGTCGGACGCCGCCCTGCTCACGCCCGAGGCTCGCACCAAGACGGCCAAGGCCAAGGTGCTCGGGGCCACCCTCACCTGGGCGAGCCTCAACATCGCCGCCATCGTCGCGGACCGCAAGGAGCGCTGACCCGGCGCTCGTGCAACAGTGTGACCCCCATCACCATCGATCGTCGCGCGGGCCACCGGCGACAGAACGGGAGTCATGCATGGCACGCGAGCTGACGACGCTGGTCACCGGAGGCAAGTTCTACGAGGGGCCGCGATGGCACGATGGCCAGTGGTGGGTCTCCGACTTCTACCGGCGTTCCGTGTTCACCGTGACCACCGACGGCGTCGAGACCCACCAGTTCGACGTCGACGAGCAGCCGTCCGGCATGGGCTGGCTGCCGGACGGGTCGTTGGTCGTGGTGTCGATGAAGGACCGGCACCTGGTGCGTCGCGCACCCGACGGGACGGTCGGCCACTACGCCGACCTGTCGTCGGTCGCCGGGGGGCACGTCAACGACATGGTGGTCGACGACCGTGGGCGCGTGTACGTCGGCAACTTCGGCTTCGACCTGATGGGCGGCGCGCCCATGGGCCCGGCCGACCTGGCGCGCGTCGACCCCGACGGCACCATCACGGTCGTCGCCGAAGGACTCCACTTCCCGAACGGGTCAGTCATCACCCCCGACGGCTCGACGCTCATCGTCGCCGAGACCACAGGCGCAGGCTTCGTGGCGTTCACGATCACCGACGACGGATCGCTGGTCGACCGGCGCGTCTGGGCGTCCATGGGCGACGTGCCCGACACGACCGACGTCATGGAGGCCTTGGGCTCCGGGCTGCCGGCCCCCGACGGCTGCACCCTCGACGCCGAGGGGCACATCTGGTTCGCCGATGCCGTCGGTGCGCGGGTGGCACGGGTCGCGCCGGGCGGCGAGATCGTCGAGTCCGTCCCGATGCCAGACGGGCTGGGTGCCTTCGCGTGCCAGCTCGGCGGCGAGGACGGTCGCACGCTGCTGATCTGTGCCGCGCCCGACTTCTTCGAGCACAGCCGCTCGGTGGCCGACGAGGCCGTCCTGCTGACCATGCAGGTCGACGTCCCGCACGCCGGACGTCCGTAGCCGGCAGGCCGTCAGCGCAGGAGCAGCCAGGTCGCCACCGCCGACACCGTGAACGCCGCGCCCGCCACGGGCACGACCACGCGTGTGCGCCATCCGCCGACCACGGGCGACGAGGAGCCGCCCGCGCGGACGTGGGCGAGCGCGTCGGCCAGGTCGGCAGCGGTGCGCGGGCGTCCGGCCGGGTCGAGCGACATCGCCTGCACCAGCAGGGCGTCGAGGGACGTCCGGTTGAGCGGTGGCGGAAGGTGCCGCGGCTCGGCGAGGCGGGCCGGCCGGTCGTCGGCGGTGCGCGTCACCAACGTCATCGGGTCGCTGACGTCGAAGGGCAGCCGGCCCGTCAGCAGCACGTAGGTGACGACGCCGAGCGAGTACACGTCGCACCGCTCGTCGATCGGACGGCCCAGCGCCTGCTCGGGTGCCATGTACGACGGGGTGCCCGTGGTGACGGTGATGCCGGACGCCTCGGCCAGTCGCTTCGCGCTGCCGAGATCGGCCACGAGCACCCGACCGAGGCCGTCGTCGACAGGGTCGAGCAGCAAGTTGCTGGGCTTGATGTCGCGGTGCACCACGCCGGCCGCGTGCAGCTCGGCGACGGCGCGTGCGGAGCGCTCGGCCAGCTCGAGGGCGGACGACGGGTCGAGCGAGCCGTCGGCGAGATCGGCCAGCGTGCCGCCGGCGACGAAGTCCATCACGAAGTAGGGCTGTCCCTCGTGCGTGCCGACGTCGTAGACCCGCACGACGCGGTCGCTGGCGATGCGGCGCAGCAGGCGGGCCTCGGCGAGGAAACGCTCGCGGACGTCCGCGTGGTGCGACCAGTTCTCGGCGAGCACCTTGACCGCGACAGGGATCTCGAGCTCGGTGTCGAATCCGCGCCACACCGTCGCGAAGGCGCCCGAGCCGTGCACCTCGTCGAGCCGGTAGCGTCCGATCTGCCTCATGACGAGACAGTATGGACGCTCGGACGACGCGGATCGGGGAGGGGCATGACCAAGCACGCCGACGACGGGCACGACTGGGACCGGCTGATCGCCCACGCCCGCGCCGGCGAGCCCCACGCGATGGACGACCTGCTGGCCGCTGCGCGACCGCTCGTGCTGAGGCGCTGCGCGAAGTTCCTGCCCTACCGCGACGACGCCGAGGAGGCCGCGCAGGAGGCCCTGCTCACGATCGCCACGCGGCTCGACGACTTCGGTGGTCGTGGCTCGTTCGCCGGGTGGGTCACCGTCATCGCGTCGAACCAGGCGCTGCAGACGTATCGGTCGATGAAGAAGCGCTTCGGCGACGTCGAGTCCGAGGCGGCCGGTGACCGTCCCGACCCCCGCACCACGAGCGTCATCGCCGGCACCCGGCTCGACCTGCTCGACGCTCTCGAGCAGCTGCAGCTCGACCATCCCGCGGTGGTCGAGGCCTTCGTTCTCCGCGACCTGGGGGCGCTGCCGTACGACGAGATCGCGCAGCTGACAGGAGCCCCCCTCGGCACCGTCAAGGCGCGCATCCACACCGCGCGTGCGTACGTCCGTGAAAGATGGTCGGGTCCTGCGACAACTTTGTGAGCCCCGCGCGCATCTAGGTGGGTGACAGACGCCGAGAGAACGCGAGAATGACCATGATGAAGAAGCAGATCGCCGCGTTGGTGCTGGCCGGCAGCGTCGCCGGCGGCATCGGTGCGGGCGTGCTCGCGAACGCAGCGACCTCCCGCGGGCCCGCAGCGCCCGCTCCGAGCAGCCCGGCTCGAAGCAGCACGACTCCGTCGAGCGAGGGCGGCGAGAGCGGGATGGCGTCCCCGGACGTGCTCGAGCTGGCGCCCGGGCGCGTGGGGCCCGTGAGGGCGGGCATGAGCAAGGCCCAGGCACTCGCGACCGGCTACTTCGTCGCCGACCGGCCGGCACCGGTGGAGGGATGCCCGGTCGTCCCGTTGGCCTGGAAGGACGAGTACGTCAACACCTACGACGTCTACACCCTCGGCAACGGGGAGATCTCGTCGATCGGCGTCCGCGGTCGAGGGGTGACCACTGCCCAGGGCATCGGCATCGGCAGCACGTACGACGAGGTCAAGGCCGCGTACCCCGACGAGTCGTTGCTCGCGGCCGGGTACGGCCAGTCGGGCGTCCGCGTGTTCGACCGCCAGGACGGCGGCTGGATCGGCTTCCTGTTCGACGCCGAGCCCGGTGCGATCGAGGGCTCCGACCCCGTCACCTTCGTCGAGGTCACCAAGGGCGCCGAGCCGAGCCTCATGCGCGACGGGTGCTGACGATGATGCGCAGGAGGACGGCCGCGGTGCTGCTGGGCGTCAGCCTCGTCGGTGGGGTGGCCGCAGGGTTCGCTGCCGACGCGATGACGTCGGACCCGCCGACCCGGGAGGCGACGCCGCGTGCGTCCGCGTCGCCCGCGACGAAGACCGGCGTGGAGGTCAAGAGCCCCGTGCTGGTGGCCAACGACGATGGCGGCGCGACCTTGTCGGCCACGTTGGTCAACCACACGGATCGGGCGTTGACCATCAACAGTGCGATGGGCGGCATGCCGGACGATGACGAGGCTCCTGTCCTGCTGATGTTCGCGGGCACCCCGAGGGCAACGCTGCCGCCTGGCTCGTCGACGACGATAGGCCGCGCGGGCGAGCCGTTCCGGATTCGCTTCCGCGACCGCGTGCAGGTCGGCTCGACCCTGCCGATCACGCTCGATCTGGCGAAGGCGCGCTACAGGCGTGAAGCCGACGACGTCACCTTCACCGCCACCGTGGTCGCTCGCGGGGCCCGCCATGCCGACGTGGCGAACAACGCGCCGAACCGGTCGATCTCGGTGCGAGACGGGATCATCGTCAAGGTGCCGGGCCAGGACAAGGCCTACCTCGACGGGTGGATCGACTCGAGCGTGGACGACATGACCGACATCCGGCCGACCGGTGACGTGGGCAAGCGGGGTGACCTCGAGATCCTGCACCAGACAGCGACCGGTGGGCCGTCGGGCGTGTCGGCCCGTGCCGGCGTGCCCGTCCGCCTGGGCTACGCCCCCTACAAGGACGACGGGCAGCCGGGCGACCGCGACTACGTGAGGGCCGACGAGGTCGAGGTCGGCCGCACCGTGCAGATCACCTTCCGCTTCCCGTCCGGCGATGTCGTGGCCAGGTTCAAGGTCGTCCAGGGCAAGCCCGACGGCACGATCTAGCGACGCGACCTATCGACGACTGGGCGATCGGCGGGTCGTCCGGTCGACGATCAGGGCGGCGACGAAGGCACCGAGCGTGCCGAGCAGCTCGTCGCTCAGGGTGTCCTCGTACGCGCCGTCGAGCTCGGTGCCGCGGCGGATGAACGTGTACCACTCACCGAGCTCCCACCCGATGGCCAGCACCGCGCCGAGCCCCGTGATGGCCACGGCAAGCAGCCAGCGCGGCCTCACGTCGGCGCGAGCGAGCAGCAGGCCGCAGCCCCACAGCAGCAGCATCCAGTTGACGAAGTGATTGATGTTGTCCCAGGCGTCGACCGAGTCGTACAGGTCGAACGTGTTGCCGGTGACGTCGATGAGGAACGGCGCCATGACGAGCGCGAACGCACCCCAGGGCAGGGTCGCGGCATCGCGCGTGCGCGACCACCAGACGGCCGGGAGCAGCAGCATCAGCAGGGGATAGGCGGCGAGACGGTAGCCGAAGCCCTTGCCGTCGTACTGCTCGAGACCGCCGAAGGCACCCACGGCCAGCTGGGCGAGGGTGAGCGTGAGCACGGCCATCGCGACCCAGAGGCGCCCGCGGGGCGTCATGGGTTCAGCGTCCCAGCAGCGTCAGCGCACCGCTGGGCCACCACGCGCCCGCGTTCGGTCCACCGTTGCAGGGGCCGTCTGACTCGCCCGGGTGCTTGACCCACATGTAGGCGTCGAGGTTGCCGCGACGGATCATGCGCGGCTTCGCGCCGGTGCGCGCACCGACGGGGTTGCAGAAGTCCCCGGCGGCGGTGGGTACGCCGTTGCGCGCGGTCTCGACGACGAATTTCTTGCCGCGGATGCCGAGACCCGCGAGCTGCTGGACGACCTGGTCGCCGTACGCGATCTCGTCGGCCGTGCCGCGGAAGTTGGCGACGTTGGTCGAGAAGCCGCGGGCCGACGTGACGCCCGCCGCCTTGAGGCGGGCAGCCATCACGTCGGGGGCGATCCAGCTGGAGTGCCCCGCGTCGACGTAGACCCAGACGCCGGCACGCTTGAGCTTCTTCGTCGCGTAGCGCAGCAGCCCTGTGCGGTCGCCCTGGGCGTCGCACTGGCCCAGCATCGCGAGGGCGTCGGGCTCGAGCACCGCGATCGCCTTGGTGCCCTTCAGCCCCGACGCGAGCTGTGCGACCCACCGCTTGTACGTGGGGGCGTCGAACGAGCCGGCGGAGTGCTGGCCGCAGTCGCGGGCGGGGATGGCGTAGACCGCCACGACGGGCGTGCGCTTCTTCTTCGCGGCCCTCGTGGCGTACGCGCGCACGGCCTTCTTGACCCGCGAGACCGGCAGGTGATCGGTCGCCCAGTAGGCCTGCGGCGTGCGGGCGAGGCTCGCGAACCGTCGATCGGTCCTGGCGGCCACCGCGGCACTCGAGGCGGAGTCGGCGTAGAACGAGCGGGTGAGGCGCGGATCGGTCACGGCCGAGGCCGAGGCCGGCACCGTCACGACGGCCGCGACGAGGCAGGCGACGACGGCCATGACGGCCAGGGTCTGGGCACGGAGGCTGGATGCGGCGGAGGGCATCCGATGATCCTAGGGCGCGGCCCGGCTCAGGGTGAACCGTTCGTGAACTCTGCCGCGAGCCGGTCGTCGACGGCCGAGAACGGCGCGGCCCCGTCGTACGCTGACCACGATGATCGGCTCGTTCCTCACCCACCTGATCGCTATCGTCGCGACGATCACCTCGACCGCGCAGGCCGAGGCGACGATCGACTCGCACCACTACGCCAACCAGACGCCGTACGGCAACGCCGCCAGCTCGGCGATCCGGAAGGCACCGGACGGATATCGGCTCGTCCTGGTCGAGACCGTCGGACGCCACGGGGCCCGGACGCTCACCAGCTCGGCCCGCGAGCGCCGGTCGCTGGCGGTGTGGAAGCGGGCGAAGGCCGCCGGAGCCCTGACGTCGACCGGCCGCCGGTTCGCGGCCGACGTCGCGGCCTTCCAGGTGCCCGAGCAGCGCATCGGCTACGGCAACCTCAGCGAGATCGGCCGCGTCGAGTGGCAGGGCATCGGTCGCCGCACCGCGACCCTCTATCGGGATTTCCTCACCGAGTCGACCAGCCAGGGCGACGCCGTGGTCTTCAAGACCTCGCCCGTGCAGCGGACCGTCGAGAGCGCCGACGCCATGCGCGAGGGCCTGGAGGGCGTCGTGCCGGGCCTGAAGGTCGCCGCGTACGTCACGGACGCCCCCCGGCTCCTCATCGGCAACGGTGCCTCGTTCGCCGGCAACCGGGCGTCGCTGGCCGCGCAATCACGACCCGATGTCGTCGCGGCGGCCACCCGGATGCTCGAGCGGATGTACTCGCCGGCGTTCGTCGAGGCCCTGGACGATCCCGTGGCCGTGGCGCTGGACATCTACCTGCTCTACTCGACGGCGCCCGGCCTGGCGGCCGAGACGTCGGTGACCTTCGCGCGGTACGTGCCGGACGAGGACGCCGCGGTGCTGGCTCAGGCCGTCGATGCCGAGAACTTCTACCAGTTCGGCCCGGGCGTGGCGGGCGAGGACAGCTCGTACCGCGCCGCGCGTCCGCTGCTGGACGACTTCTTCTCGACGCTCGACGACCGTCTGGCCGGTGGCCGGACGGCTGCGGTCTTCCGCCTCGCGCACGGCGAGACCACGATGCCGTTCGCGGCGCTGCTCGGTCTGCCCGGCAGCGACGTGCAGGCCACGTCGACCTTCGGCCACGCCGACAACCCGTGGCGGGGATACGTCGCGGGCCGGCTGGGCGGCAGCATCGAGTGGGCCGTGTACCGCGATGCGTCCGGTCGGGCCCTCGTGACGGTGCGGCACAACGAGCAGCCGGTCGAGCTGTCCGACCGGTGCAGGCCCGCCGTGCCGTACTTCTACCGTCCCGCCGAGCTCAAGCGCTGCCTGGCCTGATCGGCGCCGCGCGGGCTTAGGGTGGGACGCATGCGAACCCGCCGCGCCGCCACCCTGCTGACCACGGCCCTCGTGGCGCTGGCCCTGCCGCTGTCGTCGGCACAGGCCGACGTCGACCGCTGGTACGCCAACCAGACGCCGTACGGAGACCCGGCGAGCACGCCGATCGTGGCTCCACCGGCCGGCTACGACCTGTTCTTCGTCGAGAACGTCGGACGTCACGGCGCCCGCTCGCTCACCAGCAGCGCCGCCGAGAAGCGTGCGCTGTCGGTCTGGAAGGGCGCGTCGCGTCGCGGTGCGCTGACCACGCGCGGCAAGCGGCTCGACGACCAGATCCGCGCCTTCCAGCGCGCCGAGAACAAGCTCGGGTACGGCAACCTCAGCACCGTCGGCAAGCAGGAGTGGCGCGGCATCGGACGCCGCACGGCAACGAGCTACTCGTCGTTCTTCACGGCCGCGGCGGCCAAGGGCGAGAAGATCGCGCTGACGACCAGCCCGGTCTACCGCACCAAGCAGAGCGCCTCCTCCTTCCGGCTCGGCCTGCGCTCGGTCGTGCCGACCGCCGTGACGTCCCCGCGCACTGTCGACCGCGACCTGCTGATCGGCGAGGGCTCGACCAAGGCCGGCCGCTCGGCGATCGCCAAGGCCCAGCGTCGTTCGAGCGTCAAGGCGGCGGCCCGCACGGTCCTGCGCCGCGCCTACAAGGCGTCGTACGTCAAGCGCATCAAGGACCCGGTGGGCGCCGCGCTCGACCTGCACCTGCTCTACTCGACCGCGCCGGGCCTGGCCCAGGACACGCGGGTGACCTTCGCCGACGTCATGCCGGCATCGGCTGCCCGGCGTCTCGCCGAGGCCACCGATGCCCGGACCTTCTACCGCTTCGGCCCCGGCGTGGCCGGGCAGACCAGCTCGTACCGCCGCGCCCAGCCCGTGCTCGACGACTTCTTCGCCGCGCTCGACCGCCGCATCGCCGGTGGCAGCACCGCTGCGGTGTTCCGGCTGGCCCACGGCGAGGTGACGATGCCGTTCGCGGCACTCCTCAAGCTGCCCGGCAGCCAGCAGCAGGCCGGCCGCACCTTCTCGTACGCCAGCAACCCGTGGCGAGGCTCGGTGGCCGGACGGCTCGGCGGCAACATCGAGTGGGCGGCCTACCGCAATGCGTCGGGCGAGGTGCTCGTGACGATGCGGCACAACGAGCAGCCCGTGCAGTTCAAGACGTCGTGCACCCCGTCGTCGGCCAACCCCTACTTCTACCGTCTCGACCAGCTCAAGAAGTGCCTGGGCTGACCCCACGCTGGGTCAGGCTCGACGGGTCAGTGCTTGAGGCGGAGTCAGTGCTTGAGGCGGACGAGGTCGGCCAGCGCCGCGTCGGACAGCTCGGTGAGCGCGCCCTCGCCGCCGTTGACCACGGCGTCGGCGAGTGAACGCTTCGAGCGGATGAGCTCGGCGATCGACTCCTCGATCGTCCCCTCGCTGATCAGTCGGTGCACGTGGACGTTCTTGGTCTGGCCGATGCGGTGCGCACGGTCGGTCGCCTGGTCCTCGACCGCGGGGTTCCACCAGCGGTCGTAGTGGATGACGTGATCGGCGCGGGTGAGGTTGAGGCCGACGCCCGCCGCCTTGAGCGACAGGACGAACACCGGCACCTGGCCGCCTTGGAACTGGTGCACCATCTTCTCGCGACCGCGCACCGTGGTGCCGCCGTGCAGGAACTGGTTGGCGATCTTCTTCTCGTCGAGCCGCCGGGTGAGCAGCCGGCCCATCTGCGCGTACTGCGTGAACACGAGCGTCGCGCCCTCCTCGGCCACGATCTCGTCGACGAGGTCGTCGAACACGCTGAGCTTGCCCGAGCGCCCGGCCAGCTTGGAGTCGGGCTCACGCAGGAACTGCGCGGGGTGGTTGCAGATCTGCTTGAGCTGGGTGAGCAGCTTGACCACGAGGCCGCGACGTTGGATGCCCTGTGCCTGCTCGATCTGCGCCATGGTGCTGCGCACCACCGCCTCGTAGAGGCCAACCTGCTCGCGCGTCAGGTTGATGCGGTGGTCGGTCTCGATCTTGGGCGGCAGCTCGGGGGCGATGCCCGGGTCGGACTTGCGTCGTCGCAGGACGAACGGCCGGATGAGGTGCGACAGCCCGGCCGCCTTCTCGGGGTCGCGACGCGACTCGATGTCGCGCGACCACGTGCGCCGGAACTGCTCGTAGGTGCCCAGCAGGCCCGGGGTCGTCCAGTCGAGGATCGCCCACAGCTCGGAGAGGTTGTTCTCGACGGGAGTGCCGGTGAGGGCCAGACGGGCCACGGCGGGAACGTCGCGCAGGGCCTTGGCGGTGCGGGCGTGCGGGTTCTTGATGTTCTGCGCCTCGTCGGCGACGACCAGGCCCCAGCCGGGCTCGTGCTCGGACAGCTCGATGACGTCGGCCCGCATGGTGGCGTACGTCGTGACGAGGAAGCCCTCCTTGACGTCCGAGAGCGACCGCCCCGGGCCGTGGTAGCGGTGCACGGGGGTGTCGGGCGCGAAACGCCTGATCTCGCGCTCCCAGTTGCCGAGCACCGAGGCCGGGCACACCACGAGCGTCGGTGCCGTCGTCTCGACGGCGCGCTGGAGGTGGAGCGCGATCAGCATGACGGTCTTGCCCAGACCCATGTCGTCGGCCAGGATGCCACCGAGCCCGAGGTCGACCAGCTGGGTCATCCAGCGCAGGCCCTGCAGCTGGTACTCGCGCAGGTGTCCGTCGAGGTCGCCCGGCTGAACGGCCGGTGCGATGTCGCGGTCCTGCACCGCGAGGCGTCGGCGGACGTCCTCGAGCCACCCAACGGTGTCGACCTCGGTGCGTCGACCGTCGATCTCGAGCTCACCGGTGACGGCCGCGCGCAGGGCCTCGATCGCCGAGATGTCGTGGGTGCGGTTGTCGAGCACGCGGTGCAGGCTGCTCTTGTCGACGAACACCCACGTGTCGCGCAGGCGCAGCAGACCGGTCTGCGACTGGGCGAGCTGGTCGAGCTCGGCGGCCGACAGCACGTCGTCGCCGAGGGCGACCTGCCAGTCGAACGTGAACAGCTGCCCGTGGGTGAACGCCGACGGTCGGTCGGAGCCCGGTGTCTCGCGGCGACTCAGCACGGCCGTGGTCGACAGCTCGCGCACCAGCTCGGGCGGCCAGCGCACCTCGATGCGGTTGGCCATCAGGGTCGGCGCGAGGCTGCGGTCGCCGAGACGCGCGAGCTCGTCGGGGCCGACCGTGACGGCGCCGCGGGCGTGCGGGTCGCGCAGCCGCTCGGCGGGCGACCACCACACCTCGATGCGGCGCAGCATCGCCGCGGTGGGCTCCTTGGCGTCCTGCGCCATGGGGTGCGACGAGCCGTTGAACAGGTCGCCGGCGTCGAAGGCGCCCCACGACCCTGCACGGGGGTGCACGCGCAGCCGGACGACGGCGGCCTGGTCGGGGCTGGGGTTCTCGAGGAAGCTGATGATCAGCGACCACGAGAAGGTGGTCTCACGGGTGCGCGGCGCCGCCTTGGGCGAGACGTACGCCTGACGCTGGGGCGTGGACGCGGCCGGTGGTGCGTCGACCTCGAGGGCCTTCAGGAAGGCGTTGATGGCGGCCTGTCCGGCTCCGGCGTTGGGGCCGATCGCGGCTCCGGCGTTCTGCAGCTGGTTGAGCTCGGCGGCATCGGGCGAGCCCAAGGCGCCGCGGGCCATGATGCGCAGCGCGAGGATCGCGGGGGTGGCCCAGGCGCGCACCGACTTGTGCGCCGACATGACCCGGATGCCCTGGCTGAGCGCTCCGATGGCCTCGTTGGCGGTGGCCGTCTGGTCGCCGTCGGGAGCGTGGAAGACGAAACGCGATTCGGCCGGCGTGGCACCGGCCACGAACTCCACCGGATGGCGCAGCAGCGGGCGCAGATCCATCGCAGCAGGCATCCCTCCATTGTCGCGCACGCCTCCAAGGAGGCACGCTGGAGGGGTGCCTCCCGAACCGAAGACCTGTGCTGCGTGCGGACGCACCATCGAGTGGCGCAAGAAGTGGGCCCGTGACTGGGACGACGTCCGGTGGTGCAGTGCCGCGTGCCGCCGGCGCAAGGTCACCGACCAGGACGCCGATCTGGAGCGTCGTGTGCTCGCGATGCTGGCGGGTCGTGCACGCACGTCGTCGATCTGCCCGTCGGACGTGGCGCGGGCCGTCGCGCCCGACGACTGGCGGCCGTTGATGGAGCCGGTGCGCCAGGCGGCGCGACGGCTCGTGCAGCGCGGCGAGGTCGAGATCACGCAGAAGGGCTCGGTCGTCGACCCGTCGACCGCCAAGGGACCGATCCGCATCCGGCTGCCCCGGTGACCCGCTCCGTCAGGCTGGCGTCGTGGACGCGAGGGGGACTGGTCGCGGCGGCGGTGATGCTGGTCGCTGCGTGCTCTGCCTCCAGCGACGACACGGGGGCACCCCGGCCGTCCGCATCGGCCCAGGCGTCGACGTCCGCCTCACCGACGGCCACCCCCACGACCGCTGCGACGACGCCACCGCCGGCCGCGACCTTCCCGGGGCGTCAGTGGCAGCGCGCCGAGGCGGGCGACTGGGGCCGGCTCGACGCCGATCTGCGCAGGGACGGGTCGACCTGCATCGCGGTGGTCAAGGACGGCCGGCTGGTGCACGACGCGTACTGGAACGGGGGAGCGGAGCGCAGGGCCGGCCGGGTCTACTCGATCACCAAGTCGTTGACGTCTCTGCTCGTCGGGATGCAGGTGGACGAGGGCGCTCTGGCCCTGGACGCCCCGGCGGCCGAGCAGGTCGAGTCGTGGCGCGGCACCGACGCCGGTCAGGTCACGGTGCGCAGCCTGCTGTCCATGACGTCGGGCCGGCGCTGGAGCGAGGCGGACGACCGCCGGATGATCCGGAGCACGGCCGACCAGACGGCCTTCGCCGTCCGGGCCGCGCAGCTGTCGCCGCCGGGTGGCGAGTGGGTCTACGACAACGTCGCCGCGCAGACGCTCGAGGCGGTGCTCGACGACGCGGCCGACGGCGGAGACGTCGCGCAGCTGGCCCGCCAGCGCCTGCTCGAGCCGCTGGGCATGCGCGACACCACCTGGGCACGTGACGGGGCCGGCAACGCGCTGACCTACTCGGGCGCCGAGTCGACGTGCCTCGACCTGGCGCGCGTCGGGCACCTGATGCTCAACGAGGGTCGGTGGGACGGACGTCAGCTGCTCTCGGCCGACATGGTCGCCCAGCTGACGACGTCCTCGTCCGACCGCAACGCCGCCTACGGCCTGCTGTGGTGGACCAATACGAGCGGTCGCATCGTCGAGGTGTGGCGGCAGGCCGGGTTCGCGACCGACCGTGCCCCGTACGAGGGACGGCTCGCGCCTAGCGTGCCGGCCGACGCCTTCTGGGCCCTCGGCTACGGCAACCAGTACATCGCCGTGGTGCCCAGCGAGGGTGTCGTGGCCGTCCGGCTCGGATCGCGTCCCGCGACGCCCGACCGGGTGACCTTCGACAGCTTCACGGCCGGTGTGCTCGAGGCACTGTCGGACCCGCCTGGTTGAGTCCGGTCATGGACGCGGACGAGCCGGGCTGGCCGATGATCGACGACTTCTTCCGCGACCTGGCCGTCGGGCGGTCCGCCGCCACCGCACGGCGCTACCTGCGGGTGCGGGCGCGGCTCTACGCCTTCCTCGAGACCGCTGACCTCAGCGGTGCGCTGGGCGCCGACGCCGCGACCGTCCTCCAGGCCGAGCGACAGCGGCACGATTCCGGCGCGTTCTGGGCGGTGCTCGGCGTCGGCGAGCTCGCCCGCTGCCTGCCGGCCTTCGCCGGCGATCCGTGGCTCCCGGACGGCCTGGCCGAGGCGCGCGTCCACCTCAGCGTGGTGTCGCGACTGGCGGCGCGGCTGGGCGACTCGCCGGGGCGGCACGACGTCCACGCGGCGGTCGACCTGTCCCGCGAGCTGTTGGACGTGCGCCCCTCGGCCACCGAGCCGCCGCGCATGCCTGATCGGTTCCTGCGTCGACCGGGACCGTCATGGTGATATGATTGAAGCATCAACTAAGTCAGGACGTCCCATGGCCATGTACTCGATCTCCGACCTCGACCACCGTCTCGTGCCCAGCGAGCGGATGCCGGTGCTGTTCGTGGGCCACGGCAACCCCATGCACGCCCTGGCCGACAACGCCTACACGCGCACCTGGACGGCCGTGGGCACCGAGCTGCCGCAGCCCCAGGCGATCGTCGTGATCAGCGCCCACTGGCTCACGCCGGGGGCCACGCACATCACCGACGCGCCCAAGAACCCGATCATCTACGACTTCGGCGGCTTCCCCGACGAGCTCTCGAAGGTCACCTACGACTCGGTCGGCGACACCGACGTCGCGCGGTTGCTGGCGCGCCAGCTCGTCGAGTACGAGGCCGAGCTCGACAAGCAGTGGGGCCTCGACCACGGCACGTGGAGCATCCTGAAGTTCATCGCCCCGGCCCCGCAGGTGCCGGTGCTGCAGATCAGCATCGACTACTCGATGCCGCTGCCGAAGCTGTACGAGCTCTACGGCCGCCTGCGCGCGATGCGGCGCCGGGGCGTGCTGTTCATCGGAAGCGGCAACATCGTCCACGCGCTCGGTCGCGCCAAGTGGCACGGCGGCGGTGCGTGGGACTGGGCGCAGCAGTTCGACGCCGACACCGCCGTGGCGCTGCGCGACCGCGAGATCGGCAAGCTCGTCGACCCCTACGGCACGTGGGCCGAGGCGCGCATCGCCGTGCCGACCGACGACCACTACCGGCCCATGATCGCGGCCCTGAGCCTGCTCGAGGACGGCGAGGACATCTCGTTCTTCAACGACTCGATCGACATGGGCTCGATCAGCATGCGCTCGTTCGTGACGGCCTGACCACCGTGTGCCGCTGACCGGCGGGCTGGGCCCGGTCGGGAGGCTTGGCCCGATCGGGACAATGGCGGGGTGAGCCGTCCTGCTGTCCTGATCGCCGTCGCGACCGTGGCTCTCGTCCTGGTGGCCGGTCTGCTGCTGTCGGGCATCGAGCGCGACCGGGTCCCGGGTCCGGCGGCCGAGGTGCCGCCCGCCGCCGCGATCCCGTCGCCGCGCGAGACCCGTCAGGTGGCAGGGTCCACCGGCATCCCGCGCCGGGCCCTGGCCGCCTACGTGGGCGCGGCACAGACCATCGAGCGCGAGAACGCGACGTGCCGCATCGCCTGGAACACGCTGGCGGGCATCGGCGCGTCCGAGAGCAGCCACGGTGCCTTCGGCGGTGCTGCCCTGGACGACCAGGGCGTCGCGCGTCCGCTGATCATCGGGGTGCCCCTCGACGGCAGCGGAGGCAACCGCGCGATCCGCGACACCGACGGCGGCCGGCTCGACGGCGACCCACGCTGGGACCGCGCCGTCGGGCCGATGCAGTTCATCCCCACCACCTGGGACGTCTGGGGCGCCGACGGCGACGGGGACGGGCGGTCCGATCCGCACGACCTCGACGACGCGGCGCTGGCGGCTGCGCGCTACCTGTGCCGCGCCGGCACCGACCTGGGCGGCTCGGAGGGCTGGTCACGCGCCGTGCTGACGTACAACAACAGCGGCGAGTACGCCCGCAAGGTCGCGCGCACGGCGACCGCGTACGCGCGGGCCCTCGACGACGTGTGAGGGTGGGTCCGTGCACGACCACGCCTACTCGCCCTCCGACCGCGCCGCCGTCCACCGGGTCATCGCCGAGCGCCGCGACATGCGCCACTTCAGCGGCGGGACGGTCGACGACGACGTGCTGGCTCGACTGCTGACCGCGGCCCACCACGCGCCCAGCGTCGGGCTCATGCAGCCGTGGCGCTTCGTCCGCATCGCCGACCGAGGGCTGCGCCGCGACATCCACGACCTGGTGGAGGTCGAGCGGGTCCGCACCGCCGAGGCGCTGGGGGAGCGGTCGGACGAGTTCATGCGGCTCAAGGTCGAGGGCGTCCTCGACTGCGCCGAGCTGCTGGTCGTCGCGCTGGGCGACGATCGCGAGCGGCACGTGTTCGGCCGTCGCACCATGCCGCAGATGGACCTCGCGTCGGCGGCGTGCGCGATCCAGAACCTGTGGCTCGCGGCCCGCGCCGAAGGGCTCGGCATGGGATGGGTCTCGCTGTTCGACCCCGATGCCCTGCGGACGCTGCTCGGCATGCCGGTCGGGAGCGAGCCGATCGCGGTGCTGTGCCTCGGGCCGGTGAGCGAGTTCTACGACCGACCGATGCTCGAGGACGTCGGGTGGGCGACGCCCCGCCCGCTGACCGACCTGGTGTCGGTCGACGGGTGGGGCTGACGCTCAGGCCGTCGCCGGCTCACTCAGCGGCCGGCTCGGCGGCTTCCTGCTCGGCGAGCTGGCGCTTGACGTCGTCCATGTCGAGGTCGCGGACCGCCTGGATGACCTGCTCGAGGCCAGCGGCGGGCAGCGCGCCCGGCTGTGAGAACACCAGCACGCCGTCGCGGAAGGCCATCAGCGTGGGGATCGAGGTGATCTGGGCGGCGGCAGCCAGCTGCTGCTGGTCCTCGGTGTCGATCTTGCCGAAGACGACGTCGTCGTGCTTCTCGCTGGCGGCCTCGAAGACCGGCGCGAACTGGCGGCACGGGCCGCACCACGACGCCCACCAGTCGACGAGCGTGATGCCCTCGGCTCCGATGACGTCGTCGATGGACTCTTGGGTCAGGGTGACGGTGCTCATGATTGCCTCTCGTGTGAAGACTCCGTATTCGGGTGTCAACGACCGCGCGACCGCGGGCATTCCCCGGCCGCGGGCGCGGCGACGTGCATCGGACGGGTGGTGGAGACAGCTCCGCAAGAAAGTCGTGCCGATCGCCGTCATGACGTCGAGCGCACCTGCTCTGCACAGTCGAGGCAGAAGAATCATCGGTCGAGTCCGCTCGACTCAGGGACGGAGCGAGTCGTGAAGTACGACAGGCCGGTGTGGCAGATCATGCACGAGTGTGCTGACGCGATGCCCGACGTCTTCCGCTACGACGACGTCCGCGGGTGGTTCGTCACGCACTACCCCGACGTCAACGAGGCCACGATCCGCGCCCACCTCATCGGCCTGACCGAGGGCGGTCGCGCCAAGCACGTGCAGTTCGCCCCGCGGTCGCCGGTGTTCCGCCGCGTGGCACGCGGCGAGTACTCCACGATCCCTCGCGACGAGCGCGGTGAGGACCCCGACGCACCGCCGCCGTCCGCGAGCGGCATCAAGATGGGCGCCGGCACGTCGCGCACCGAGCTCGTCGACACCGAGGCGGCCGAGCCGTCGTCCGACGACGCCACGTCCGAGCAGCCCGTGCCCGACCCACGCCGGGCCACGGGTCCGGCCGCCAGCACGTTCGACGACGAGCCGCCGATGCCCGACGTCATCCTGCTCGGCAGCATCGGCGACCGGGTCAACGTGCCGGCTCCGGCCAAGGAGGTCTACCGCGAGGTCGCCTTCCAGCTCGGTCGCCTCGACGCCGAGCTGGGCGGGTCCGAGTGGTTCGTGCTGTCGGCCGAGCACGGCCTGCTCGCGCCGAACGAGTGGATGTCGCCCGACTCGCGCACGCTCGCCGACATGGAGCCGGCCTACCGGGTCGTGTGGGCCGCGTGGGTCGTGGCTCGTCTGCAGTCGATGGTCGGCTCGCTCGACGGGTTGATCGTGCGGGTCGACGCGCCGAGCGCCTTCGTCGGGCCGCTGTTCAGCGTGCTGCAGGACACCGGCGCTGCCGTGACGTCGGGCGGCGTGGGCAACACCCCTGCTGCCTTCGTCGAGCACGCCGACGACGAGGTCGTGCCGGACGAGCGCGAGATCGCCGAGTCGGAGGTCGACGTCCAGCCGGAGGTCGAGCTCTCGACCTTCGAGTCCCTCGTCGCAGAGCCCGACGAGATCGAGCCCGACGAGATCGAGCCGGAGGTCGCCGAGCCCGACGAGGTCGAGGCCGCGGAGGTTCCACCCGTCGCGGTCCCGCTCGCGACGGTCTCCGACATCGGTGCCCGCAGCGGCATCGCCCAGCACCTGCGCGACGATCGGCACACGGTGCCGGCAGCCGACTACGACTCCCTGCCGATGGTGCCGGGCCTCTACGCGTGGCACGTCGATCCCATCGGCGCTCGCGTGCTCAACCGCTGCCTGCGTCTGCCCGTGCGCGCCGGCGTCGTGTTCGTCGGCGAGGTCGGCGGCTCCACGTGGCACTCCCTGGTCGATCCCGTGCTCAACCTGCACGACCACCTCGACCGCGTGCAGCTGCACGGCCGCACCCGCGCCTCGACCTTCCGCATGACGCTGGCGACGGTGCTGGGCGACCACCTCGGCATGACCTCCCTCGAGGACCCGCGGCTCACCGAGTGGATGCTCGAGCACCTGTCGATCGCGACCTGGGGCGTCGACGACGGCAACGGTCTGCGCGAGCTGGCCCGCAGCGTCATCGACGAGCTCGATCCGCCGCTCAACGTCGACCACCTCGCCTCGACCGAGTACCGCGCCCGCCTCCAGCAGATGCGTGGCGAGCTGGCCTGAGCCTCCGGGCGGCGGACGTTGGCCGCCGAGGGCATGATCGAGGCATGCAACGTCGAGAGCTCCTGTCGGGCATGGCCGTCCTCGGCGCGGCAGCGCTGGTGGGCTGCAGTCGCAGCAGCGAGGGCGAGCCCGCCCCCAGGACCACCGGCACCGCGTCGAGCGCCACCGCACCGACCGACGCTCCGCCGACCGGCACGCCGACGTCCGCCGCTCCGGTCACCCCGACGATCGCCTCCACCGTCGCCTCGGGCCTGGCCGTGCCGTGGGGCATCGCCTTCCTGCCCAGCGGCGACGCCCTGGTGTCGCAGCGCGACGACGGCACGATCGTGCGCATCGGGGCCGACGGCACGGTCGCACCGCTCGGCGAGGTGCCGGGTGCCCGCGGACGCGCCGGGGGAGAGGGTGGTCTGCTGGGGCTTGCCCTGTCGCCGGACGACGACGGCGTTCTGTTCGCGTACGTCTCCACGTCGACCGACAACCGCGTCGTCCGCATGACGCTGACGGGCGACACCCTCGGCTCGCCCGACGCCGTGCTCACCGGCATCCCGGTGGGTGCACGTCATCACGGCGGACGGCTGCTGTTCGCGCCGGACGGCACCCTGTTCGTCTCGACGGGCGATGCGGGGAACGGCCGGCTCGCACAGGACCGCGACTCCCTGGCCGGCAAGATCCTGCGCATCGACCAGGACGGCGCCCCGCATCCCGACAACCCGTTCGGCAACCGCACCTGGTCGTACGGTCACCGCAACGTCGAGGGGCTGGCCTTCGACGCCGGCGGCCGTCTGTGGGCCACCGAGTTCGGCGACAAGTCGGCCGACGAGCTCAACGTGTCGCGCCGCGGCCAGAACTACGGATGGCCGCGCGTCGAGGGCACGGGAGGAGGCCGTGGGCTGGTCGATCCGAAGGTCACCTGGCCGACCGACGAGGCGTCGCCCGCCGGCATCGCGATCGTCGACCAGGTCGCCTACGTCGGTGCGCTGCAAGGGGAGTGCCTGTTCGCCGTCCCGCTCGACGGCGGGTCGGCAGGCACGCCGGTGGCGTACTTCGCGGGTGATTACGGCCGTGTGCGCAGCGTCGCGGCCGCACCCGATGGCAGCGTGTGGGTGACCACCAGCAACACCGACGGTCGGGGCGACCCGCGACGCGCGGACGACAGGATCCTCCGGATCACCGTCTGACTCAGGGCCCCGGCCCCGAGGTCAGGCACGACGAAGCCCCCGGACCGCCGATGGCGACCCGGGGGCTTCGACTCGATGCGAGGTGACGAATCAGAGGGGGCGGATGTTCGCGGCCTGCAGGCCCTTCTGGCCCTGCTCGACGTCGAACTCGACCTTCTGGTTCTCGTTCAGCGAACGGTAGCCACTGGTCTGGATGGCGGAGAAGTGCGCGAACACGTCCTCGCTGCCGTCATCGGGGGCGATGAATCCGAAGCCCTTGTCCGCGTTGAACCACTTGACGGTTCCTGTTGCCATGTCCTACTCCTCTTGGCGAGATGCCACCCACGACCGTCGCGAGTGGCTGTCGCGACGTACATCCAACCTTCGAGAAGAACTAGACAGCCCGAGAAGATACCCGAGAAAAACGCTCATTCATCCGTACGGCCCAACGTCGTGCAACTGATTCAAGCCTAGGGCAATCCGAGGTGCTTGTGGCAAGTGCTGGAGCCGCCGAATGAAAATTCTGGGTGAACGCGAGGGCTACTTGCGGGTGCCGAAGACCTGCGAGACGTAGATGTCCCCGTTGCTGGCCCGTGCCACCCCGACGCCGATGTAGCGCATCTTCGCGGCCTGCATGTTCTTGGCGTGCCCGGGTGACTTCGCCCAGGCGCGGACCGCCTCGCGGCCCGTCGAGAAGTTCCAGGCGATGTTCTCCGACACGCCGGTGAGCTTGCACGACCGCAGGAGCTTGCGCAGCTGTCCGTCGCGGTGCTCCAAGGTCGACCGGGCGGCCATCCAGCGGGCCTGGTCGTTGGCCCATCGGTCGACACACTTCTGCATCTTCACGCGCACCTTGCCGTGGTCGGCCCGGTAGGCGTTCGTGCTGGAGACGACCTGCTTCTCGTAGCTCGACAGGCTGGCGGCCGACGCGGGCGCGGTGGACACCACGGTGAAGAGCACGGCGCAGGCGACGACGCGAGCGGCGGCGGATGCACGGCGGGGGGTCATGCAGCGAGACTAGGACACCCGGGACGTTCAGGCATCCCCACGCGGGACCTAGGTCTCGGACTAGTTCGAAATGACTAGATTCGTATAGTCCGATCGGGTCAAAGTCAAGACTGCCGTTCTTCCTGAAATTTGCCTAAGTTGGCACGCACTGCGCCGGGATCCGCCTCATGAGGGCGGGGCCGGCCTCACCGCTAGGTCGAATCCGACCCCAGCGACGTTCTGACAAGGGGGAACAGTGAAGCGTGTGATCCCAGGCCTCGTCGGCCTCACACTCGCAGCCTCGCTCGGTCTGGCATATGCCTCGCCGAGCTCGGCGGCGCCCGCACCACCGACCAATGCCGCCGACCAGCCGGGCAAGGCCGGCAAGGTCGGCAAGGATGAGCTGCCCAACCCGCTGGAGCAGAAGCGGCGTGCCCTGCGCGAGACGGCACTGACCTCCGTCATCAACGGCGACGCGACGGCCACCTCGAAGAACGGCACCTCGGTCGTCAAGGTCGGCAAGGGTTACAGCCCGGCCGATGCTGCCGCCCTGGCCAACAAGCGGGCTTCGCGCACGCAGCTCAAGGCGATCCAGAACAAGAAGCAGAAGGATCAGTACGTCGAGCTCGCGCAGGAGCGCTCGGACAAGATCTTCGTGATCCTGGCCGAGTTCGGCGACAAGCGTCACCCCGACTTCCCCGACCAGGACACCGATCCGGCCGTCGCGGGACCCACGACGTTCAACGGTCCGCTGCGCAACCAGATCCCCGAGCCCGATCGCACGAAGGACAACTCGACGGTCTGGCAGAAGGACTACAACCGCCAGCACTACCAAGACCTCTACTTCGGCAAGGGCAAGGGCCAGGAGTCGGTCAAGACCTACTACGAGACCCAGTCGTCAGGCCGGTACACGGTCGACGGCCAGGTGCAGGACTGGGTCAAGGTGCCGTACAACGAGGCGCGCTACGGTCGCGACGAGTCGTACCGCACGGTCTGGAACCTCATCGAGGACTCCCTGACCGCCTGGGTCGCCGACCAGAAGAAGGCCGGCCAGACCGATGAGCAGATCAAGGCCACGATCGCCTCGTACGACAAGTACGACCGCTACGACTACGACGGCGACGGCGACTTCAACGAGCCCGACGGCTACATCGACCACTTCCAGATCGTGCACGCCGGCGGCGACGAGGCCGACGGCGATCCGCAGCAGGGCGAGGACGCCATCTGGTCGCACCGCTGGTACGCCTTCGGCACCGACGCCGGACTGACCGGCCCGGGCCAGAACAAGCTGGGCGGCACGCAGGTCGGCAGCACCGGCGTCTGGGTCGGCGACTACACCGTGCAGCCCGAGAACGGCGGCCTGTCGGTCTTCGTCCACGAGTACGGACACGACCTGGGGCTGCCCGACGACTACGACACCAGCAGCCAGGGTGACAACAGCAGCGAGTACTGGACGCTGATGGCGCAGAGTCGTCTCAATGCCAAGGGGGAGGCTCTCGGCACCCGGCCGGGCGACCTCGGCGCGTGGAACAAGCTGCAGCTCGGCTGGCTCGACTACGAGGCCATCGCCACCAAGCAGAAGAAGACGCTCGACCTCGGTCCTCAGGAGTACAACTCCAAGAAGGCCCAGGCCGCGGTCGTCGTGCTGCCCAAGAAGGAGGTCTCGAAGGACAACGGCGCGCCGGCCTCCGGCTCGAAGCAGTTCTTCTCGGGATCGGCCGACAACCTCACCAACGCCATGACCACCGACGTCGACCTCACCGGCAAGACCGGCGGCGTCCTCACGGCCAAGGTCCGTTACGCGATCGAGGCGGGCTACGACTACGCCTACGTCCAGGCCTCGACCGACGGCGGCTCCACGTGGACGTCGCTCGACGGCACCATCGGCGGCACGCCGATCGCCGACGACGCCTCGGGCAACCCGGCCATCGACGGCGAGCAGGCCACGTGGGCCGATCTCTCGGTGCCGCTGAGCGCCTACGACGGCCAGAAGATCAAGCTGCGGTTCCTGTACAAGACCGACGGCGGCGTGTCCGAGGCCGGTCTGTTCGTCGACGACCTGGCGGTCAAGGCCGGCAGCGAGACGCTGCTGGCCGACGGTGCCGAAGCCGGAGGCCCGGCGTGGACCTTTGACGGGTTCTCGATCGTCGGCGCGACGTCGACCGAGCTGTTCGACAACTACTACATCGCCGGGCACCGGTCGTACGTCTCGTACGACAAGTACCTGCAGACGGGGCCGTACAACTTCGGCTTCGCCAACACCAAGCCCGACTACGCCGAGCACTACTCGTACGGGCACGGGCTGCTGGTCTCCTACTGGGACACCTCCCAGCAGGACAACAACACCAACGTGCACCCGGGCACGGGGCGCAACCTGATCATCGACGCCAACCCGTCGCCGATCACGAACATCGTGACGGGTGCTCCCTGGCGGGCACGTGTCCAGATGTACGACGCGCCCTTCTCGCTGCACAAGGCTGACTCGTTCACGTTGCACACCAACGGCAAGCCCAGCTACATCCGGGGCCAGGACGCCAAGCCGTTGTTCGACGACACCAAGAAGTATTGGTTCGCCGAGCTGCCCAACCACGGAGTCAAGCTCCCGGCTGCGGGCGTCAAGATCCGCGTCCAGAAGGAGGACGGCACCTCCATGAAGGTCAAGTTCAACTAGTCCTTCTCCACGATCGGAGGCGGCACGTACCGGGGGGTGCGTGCCGCCTCTGTCATGCGCGGAGCCTGCGGGCTCGACCGTCTAGCGGGCGTTGATCGACTCGTCGATCGCGCCGGACGCGCCGCCGAACTCGTCGGCGATCTCGCCCTCGACCACGTCGGCGTCACGGACGTCGTGCCCGTCCTCGTCGAGGCCGGCGTCGGCCTGCGCCAGGATGCGGTGCCCGCTGGCGAGCACCGCGATGGCGACGGCGACGGCGACGGCGCCGAGGGCGAAGGGGACGTGGACGGTGAAGTGCTCGACCAGCTTGCCCGCGGCGAACGGCGCGAGACCGCCGCCGATGAAGCGCACGAACCCGTAGGCCGCCGAGGCGACCGGTCGCTCGACGGGCGACACGATCATGACGGCCTGGGTCATCAGCGTGTTGTTGATGCCGATGAAGATGCCTGCCGCGATGACCGCCCCGATCATCAGGGTCTGGTTGGTCGGGCTGATCGCCATGACCGCGAGATCGACCGCGAAGAGCGCGAGCGATCCGTACAGCGAGGTCGCGGTGCCGAACCGGCGCTGCAGCCAGGGTGCGCCGATGACCGAGAAGAAGGCCACGAGGATGCCCCAGCAGAAGAAGACCCAGCCGAGGGCCGTGATCGACAGCCCCATCGGGAACGGCGCGTACCCGAGCATCGTGAAGAAGCCCCAGTTGTAGAGCAGGGCCGTGATGCTCATCGTGAGCAGGCCGCGGTGGCCGAGCGCCCGCAGCGGTGCACTGAGCGCGGTCGGATGATCGGGCTTCGGCGTGGCCGGCAGCAGGAAGAACGTGGCGACGAGGGCGATCGCCATGAGGGCGGCGACGCCGAAGAACGGCCCGCGCCAGCTGATGTTGCCCAGCACGCTGCCGACCAGCGGGCCGGCCGCGATGCCGAGGCCCAAGGCTGCCTCGTACAGGATGATGGCGCCGGCGAATCCGCCACGGGCGCTCGACACGATGGCGGCTAGGGAGGTGGCGATGAACAGTGCGTTGCCGAGGCCCCATCCCGCGCGGAACGCCACGATGCCCGAGATGGTGTCGGTCGATCCGGCGAGTGCGGCGAACACCACGATGATCAGCAGACCGGTCAGCAGGGTCCGCTTGGCGCCGAGGCGGCTCGACACCCAGTTGGTGGCGAGCATCGCGACGGCGGTGACGACGAGGTAGCTCGTGAACAGCAGCGTCACCTGGCTCTCGGTGGCGTCGAGCTGCGTCTTGAGCGCCGGGAGGATCGGGTCGACGAGGCCGATGCCCATGAATGAGATGACGCAGGCGAAGGCGACGGCATAGACCGCCTTCGGCTGGTCGAACAGGCTGGTCGTGTGGGTGTTGCCGGTGCTACCGGTGCTGTGACCGGCGCCGGGGTGGCTGGTGTCAGGCGACATGAGACTCCATGAGGTGGGTGAGGGCGGGGGTGGCCGCGGCCAGGAGGGCGCGGTCGTAGGCCGACAGGAGGTCGAGGCGCGCGGTGATCGCGTCCTCGTGGCCCTGTCGGCGGGCGGCGAGCCGCTCGGACCCGGTCGCCGTGATGGCGATCAGGGCTGCCCTGCCGTCGTGGGGATCGGAGCGGCGCGACGCGAGGCCCTGGGCCTCGAGCCGTTGCACCAGGCCGGTCATGGCTGGTTGCGACACCGACTCGTGGGATGCGAGCGTCGTAATGCGCTGCGGCCCCGTCCGCTCGAGCAGCGACAGGGTCGCCGCGGCGGTGCGGCTCAGCGAGTCCTGCGGAGCGTCCCGGACCAGCGACAAGGCGAACTCTCGCAGCACGGGAGCGAGCTCCGCGAGATGTGGTTGCAACATGCAACCAAATATATCAGGTGGTTATGTACGTTCTCGGATGAGGTAGACCGCGGTGGCCAGCGCCAGCACGAGGACGGAGACGATCATCGTCCGGACGGGCAGCGACGCTGCGATCACGAGGCACCCGGCGAGGCCACCAGCCGCCGAACACCACGAACAAGCCCGAGCCGATCATGGCGCCGACCCCGACCGCCACGGCCCCCACCGGGCCGATGCGCCGGTCGAGAGCCTCGGGCATCGTCAGAGGTCGTAGTCGACGACCAGCGGTGCGTGGTCGGACCACCGCTCGGCCCAGCTCTCGGCACGGTCGACGACGGCCGTCGTGGCGGACGCCGCCAGCTCGGGGGTGGCCATCTGGTAGTCGATGCGCCAGCCGGTGTCGGTGTCGAAGGCCTGCCCGCGCATCGACCACCACGTGTAGGGGCCGGGCACGTCGCCGGCCAGGGCGCGGTGCACGTCGACCCAGCCGAGCTCGCCGAAGAACCGGTCGAAGTAGGCACGCTCCTCGGGCAGGAAGCCGGCCTTCTTCTGGTTGCCCTTCCAGTTCTTGATGTCGAGCTGCGTGTGGCCGACGTTGAGGTCGCCCGTGACGACGGCATGACGGCCCGTGGCGCGCAGCTCGGCGAGCCGGACGACCATCTGGTCGAGGAACCCGTACTTCTCGTCCTGGCGGGGCGTGCCGGCCTCGCCGGAGTGGACGTAGGCCGACACCGCGGTGAGGGTCGAGCCGTCGGGCAGGGGGATGTCGGACTCGATCCAGCGGCCGGCGTCGTCGAAGAAGTCGTCGCCGTTGCCGACGCGGTGGTCGACGGGTGCGGTGCGGCTGAGCACCGCGACCCCGGCGCGCCCCTTGGCGGCGGCCTCGGCGTGGACGACGTGGTAGCCCGAGCCGTCGAGGATCTCGTGGACGATCGCATCGGGTGCTCGCACCTCTTGCAGCGTCACGACGTCGGCGCCGCGCGTGGCGAGCCACTCGCTGAGGCCGGAGGACTGGCCACGGGTCTTGTTGTGGGCGGCACGGATGCCGTTGACGTTGACGGTCGCGATTCTGAGCACGTGCTTCACCCTAACCGGGCGGTGCGACGCTCAGGTGTTCGCGGCCAGCAGTGCCGTCGCGACCGCGAGCAGCGCCGGGAGCCCCTGGATCGAGGCGGCACGGGCGCGGTCGAGGCCGGTCGACAGCAGCACCAGGGCGGCCGCCAGCATGCTGCCGCACGCGAAGACGATGAGCGTCCAGCCGACGACGTCGCGGGTGTCGGACACGATCACGACCACGATGCCGACGAGGGTGCCGACCGCGAGGAAGAGGTTGTAGAACCCCTGGTTGTACGCCAGCGGCGCCGTCGTCTCGGCGTCGGCCTGCGAGGCGACGCCGAACGTCTTCCAGGTCGCGGGCTGGGTCCAGCGCAGCGACTCGAGCACGAAGAAGAAGACGTGGAGCGCGCCGGCGAGGGCGGCCAGGACGAGGGCGACGGTGGTCATGAGCGGAGCCTAGCGTGTCGTACAGGGCGTCTCATACCACAGATGACGGGCACAAAAGGCTTGCGAACACGGGCCGGTCGGATTGTTCAAGGGGCCTCGAGACCACTAGATTCGTCACGTTCACACTCATCGTTGGGAGAAAAACGCTATGGCCGTCGACTTCAAGTCAATTGGCAAGTTCGAACAGGGTGCGCTGATCGCTGGCGTCCTGGCCCTCATCCTTTCCTTCATCCCCAAGTACTACACCGCGTCGTACGACGGCCCGGGCGGGTTCGGCGTCTCCAGCGGCACCAGCGCCTGGACCAGCTACGCGACCTTCGGCGTGCTGCTGATCATCGCCGCGACCGCCGTCGTCGCGATCAAGGCCTTCGCTCGCGAGAACCTGCCCGACGGCGTGCCGTGGAACCTCGTCGCCGCCGCGCTGGCCGGGCTCGGCACGGTGCTGGTCATCCTGCGCGCCATCTTCGACAACGCGCCCGACTACCCCGGAATCTCGGCCGGTCCCGGCTGGTCCGGCTACCTGCTGTTCGTGGCCGGCATCGCGCTGACCGTCTTCACGGTGCTGTCGTTCCGCGAGTCGGGCGAGAAGCTGCCGCAGGCCAACAAGAACAACGGTGGCACCACGCCGCCCGCGCCGCCGGCCGCCTGAGCCACGGCACCACCTGCACGACCTGCACCACGAAGGGCCCGGCCTCGGCCGGGCCCTTCGCCGTGTCCGGGGTCTGACGCCCAGGTCAGGACGTGAAGGGTGGTCGGTCGTCGAGGCGGACGGACTGGCGTCCGGCCCAGCGCCACAGCCGGGCCGTCAGGTCGCGGTCCTCGTCAGTGACGAGGTTGCCCATGACGCGCAGCGCGAAGGTCATGAGGGTGTGCGAGCGCATGCCGATGGGTCCGGCCGTCGGCAGCAGCCGGGGCACCGTGATCAGCCCTGCGAGGCGCCGGGCGATCGAGAAGGCCTCGCCGTAGCGGGTCGTGAGCAGGTGCGGCCACGCCTCGGCGAGGTCGGTGCGTGAGCTCATCAGCTCGGCGGCCTCGCGGCCGGTCTCCATGCCGTAGTCGATGCCCTCGCCGTTGAGCGGGTTGACACACCCGGCGGCGTCGCCGATGACGACCCAGTTGGGGCCGGCCACGCCCGACACCGCCCCGCCCATCGGCAGCAGCGCGCTGGTGGGGGCTCGCAGCTCGCCCGACAGGCCCCACTCGTCGCGGCGCAGGGTCTCGTAGTACTGCATGAGGGGGCGGATCTGCAGGTCGGCGGGACGCTTGGCGGTGGCCAGCGCGCCGACGCCGAGGTTCACCTCGCCGTTGCCGAGCGGGAAGATCCAGCCGTAGCCGGGCAGCAGCTCACCGTCGCCGCCGTCGGTCGCCGGACCGCGCAGCTCGAGGTGCGACGAGATCCACGGGTCGTCGCTGCGGGTCGAGGCGACGTACGAGCGTCCGGCCACGCCGTAGGCGGTGTCGCGGTGCCACTCGCGACCCAGCACGCGACCCAGCGGTGAGCGGACGCCGTCGGCGACCACCAGCCGCTCGCACATCACGGTGTGAGGCGTGCGGTCGGCGGCCACGTGGAAGACGACACCGGTCACCCGGCCCGATGCGTCGCGCACGGCGTCGACGGCCCGGGCGCCCTCGAAGGGCACGGCCCCCGACTCGGTCGCCACGCGGAAGATGCGATCGTCCAGCTCGGTGCGAGGGACGGCCGAGCCGTGGTCGGGCAGCGTGCCGCCGGGCCAGGGGAGCAGCAGCTCCTGCCCGAAGCCCGCCGCGCGCAGCCCGCGATTGGTGCCGTGCCTGCGGACCCACTGGCCGAGACCCAGGCGGTCGAGCTCGGCGATGGCGCGAGGCGTCAGTCCGTCGCCGCACGTCTTGTCGCGCGGGAACGTCGCGGCGTCGGCGACGACCGTGTCCATCCCGAGCATGGTGGTCCAGGCGGCAGCGGCCGCCCCGGCTGGTCCGGCACCGACGACCAGGACGTCCGTGCGGGTGGGGAAGGGCATGCTGCGATTCTCGCAGAGGAGCGGACGGATGGAAGGATGAGACCCATGAGCTCAGCTGCCACGTCGGCGACGTCCGACCCCGAGATCCACTACGCCACGCGCGGCTCGTCCTACTACGACGTGCTGCTGGCGGTGTTCTGCGTCGTGCTGGTGGTGTCGAACATCGCGGCGACCAAGGGCACGCAGTTCTTCTCCGGCGACGTCTCGCTGGGTCCGGTGCAGATCCTGCCGGTGTTCTCCGACGGGGGAGCCGTGCTGTTCCCGCTGGCGTACATCATCGGCGACGTGATCGCCGAGGTGTACGGGCTGAAGGCCGCCCGCCGCGCCATCCTGGTCGGCTTCGGCACCGCGCTGATGGCCTTCGCGACCTTCCTGATCGTGATCCAGCTGCCCAGCGCCTCGTTCTACGAGAACCAGGAGGCGTTCGAGAGCGTCGTGTGGTCGGGCGTGCAGATCGTGGCGGCCTCGATGATCGCGTACGTCGTCGGCCAGTTCCTCAACTCGTACGTGCTGGTGCGCATGAAGGCGCGGTCGGCCGAGCCGGGTCTGTGGCGCCGTCTGGCCGGCTCGACCGGCGTCGGCGAGGCGGCCGACACGTTCATCTTCTGCGCGATCGCAGCGTCGGCGATCGGCATCACGACCGGCGGCCAGTTCCTCAACTACTTCGTCGTGGGCTTCGTGTTCAAGTGCGCCGTCGAGCTGCTGGTGATGCCCGTGACGATGGTCGTCATCGGCATCCTCAAGCGCCGCGAGCCGTCCTACGCCGCCTGAGGGGCGCGAGCGATCCTGATCTCTCGCCCGGTTCCGTCGACGGGCGGCTGCGCCGCGTCGCGCTCCACCTGGATTCGCGCCCGCTCGTTGCACTCGCTCGGCTCACCCATAGAACCGCGCCAGGAAATCGGTCTTGAAGTCGGCGAACGAGCCGGCCTCGATGTGCGCCCGCATGTCGTCGACGAGTCGCACCGTGAACCGCTCGTTGTGGATCGTGCACAGCGTCGCGGCGACGTACTCCTTGGTCTTGAACAGGTGGTGCAGGTACGCCTTGGAGTAGTGCGCGCAGGTGTAGCAGTCGCAGGCCGGATCGATCGGCCCGAAGTCGCGCCGTGAGGCGGCGACCAGCAGGTTGTAGCGCCCGGTCATGGCGTACACGCGGGACGACCGTGCGACCCGCGACGGTGAGACGCAGTCGAACGTGTCGCAGCCGTTCTCGACGGCGGTGAACAGGTCGTCGGGCTCGCTGATGCCGAGCAGGTGCCGCGGCTTGTCGACCTCGAGCTCCTCGCAGACCCAGCGCACGATCGTGCCGAGGTTCTCCTTCTCGATCGCGCCGCCCACCCCGTAGCCGTCGAATCCGCCGCCGCCGACCGACAGGGCGGCGAGGTCGCGCGCGGCCTGGCGGCGCAGGTCCTCGTGCTGCGCACCCTGCACGACACCGAACAGGGCCTGCGCCGGCTTGTCGGCACGCTCGGCCGACAGACGGCGGTGCTCGACGAGGCAGCGCCGGGCCCACGCCTGGGTGCGCGCGAGCGACTCGACCTGGTAGCCGTAGGTGTTCATCAACGTCGTGAGCTCGTCGAAGGCGAACATGATGTCGGCGCCGAGCTGGTGCTGGATCTGCATCGACACCTCGGGCGTGAAGCGGTGCTTCGAGCCGTCGAGGTGCGACGTGAACGTCACGCCGTCGTCGTCGACCGTCGCCAGGCGGTTCTTGCCGTCGGCGATGACGTCGTCGGCCTCGACGCCCTTGGTGTCCATCGACAGCGTCTTCTGGAACCCGGCGCCGAGCGACAGCACCTGGAAGCCGCCGGAGTCGGTGAACGTCGGACCCGGCCAGTTCATGAACGACCCGAGACCGCCGGCCTCGTCGACGATGTCGGCGCCGGGCTGCAGGTACAGGTGGTAGGCGTTGGCCAGCAGCGCCTGCGCGCCGAGCTCGGACATCTGCTCGGGCAGCACCGCCTTGACGGTCGCGCGGGTGCCCACCGGGATGAAGGCCGGGGTGCTGATCTGGCCGTGAGGCGTCGTGATCGTGCCGGTGCGTCCGAGGGCGCCGGAAAGCTCGTGACCGAGAGTGAACATCCCGCCCATTAGATCAGGACGTCGTGCGGTCAGGACGTCGGCAGGCCCACGACGCGCACCGCCGCCGCCAGGGCGCCGACCGTCAGCACGACGAACACGACGTTCCAGACCGGCGCCGGCAGGATCGTGATGCGGGCCAGCACGTCGGCGTCGGTGGTGCGGGTGCGAGCCCGCCGGCGGTGCGACCACAGGTCGACGGTCGCCCGCGGGGCCGCGAGCAGCAGGAACCAGGCGAACGTCAGGGCGGCGACGTCCTGCGCCTCGGGAGAGGCACGCCAGATCAGCAGCCACACGGCGGCGCCGACCGCGACGACGACCAGCAGCCCGAACCAGTTGCGGATGAACGCCAGCATCACGGCCATCGTGGCCAGCCCGGCGTACAGCGACCACGCGGTGCGGCCGTTCTCGACGAGGACGACCGACACGAGCCCGAGCGCCGCGGGGGCGAGGTAGCCGGCCGCCGCCGTCGCGATCATCCCCGGCCCGCGGGGCTTGCCGCTCGAGACCGTCAGCCCGGACGTGTCGGTGTGCAGGCGGATGCCGTTGAGCCGTCGTCCCGTCAGCACCGCGACCGCGGCGTGACCGGCCTCGTGGACGAGCGTGACGAGGTGGCGGGTGATCGACCAGGCGGGCGGCAGGACGACGAGCACGAGTGCTGCCGCCGCTGCCGCCCAGGTGGGGTCGAACGAGTCGGTCGTGGGCAGGGGTCAGCCGACCTGTCGGTCGACCAGCTCGACGCGCGTGGCGTCGTGCGGCGAGGCGCCCATGGCCGCTGCGATGCGGTGGTGGACCGCACCCTCCTGGTGCCGGCTCTGACGGTCGAGCGACAGCCCGAGCGCGGTCTGCGCCCACGCGCTGGTCGGCTCGATCTCGGCCAGGCGGCGGAACGCCTGCTCGGCCGGCACGAGCTGCGCAGCCGCGAAGTGCGCGCGTCCCAGCAGCTCCCAGGCGGCACCGTTGCCCGGCTCGGCGTCGACGACCTTGCGCAGCACGCGGACGGCGTCGCGCGGGTGGCGGTCGGCGACGAGCTCCTCGCCGGTGCGGAACGCGTCGAACACGTCCATCGAGTCGATCATGGCCTCGGAGATGGTCGGCATGAAACGGATGGTCATGGTGCGCTCCTCTCGGGGGTGGTTGCCCGCCTCAACGTCCGCGCGGAGTGGATCATTCCGCCGGTGCCGTGGGGGTGGAGCTGGGCGTCGGTGTCGGCGTGGGGGTCGCGGCGGTGGGCGCCTGCGTCGGAGCGGGCGTCGGTGTGGCAGCCGGCTCGGGTGTCGTCGCAACAGGTGCCGGGACGGTCGCGGACGGCTGCGTGGGGCGCGGCGTGACGGTGCCGCTCTCGGTCGATGTCGGCTTCGGATCGGGCTCGTCGTTGCTCGTCCCGCTCGAGCCGCCGAAGATCTTGCCGATGCGCGGGTTGTCGGAACGGTTGCCGTACGCGTCGCCCGTCACCGCCTCGTACGCACCCATCAGACCGACGGCGATGGCGAGCACCAGCACCGTCGTGGCCGTGATCGTCTTCCAGTGCAGGCGGCGGGGCTTCTCGTCCTCGACCACCTGGGCCCCGGTCACCGGCGAGCCGCCGACCTCCTCGGCCTGCTCGAAGGCCTCGGCGATCTCGCCCTCGTCGACGGCCTTCTGCACGACGGTGCCGCCGGCGGTCTGCACGATCAGCGTCTTGCCCTTGTCGAGGGTGCGGCCGTAGAAGGCCGAGCTGATCGTGACCACCGAGCTGCCCAGGGCGGCTCCGATCAGGGTGCCCGCGACTCCGAGGCTCGAGGCGATCCAGGCGGCGGTCACCGCGGCGAGCGCGCTGACGGCCACCTGCAGCCACGAGACCTCGGCGAGGAATCCAGGACGTCTCGACATGGCCTCCAGACTAGGAGGTGACTCCGAATGTCTGCGTGGTGAGCACTTCGACCTCGTCGAGCCAGTCGGCGCGCTGCTCGGGCGTGGCGCTCGAGACGGGACGCAGGACGCGGCGGGTGACCTGGGGCCCGCCGAGGTACGGGGCCACGCAACGGCCCCAGATTGACGCGAGCGGGTCGCCGTACAGCGTCGCCTCGCGCTCGTCGGTGGTGTCGGAGGTGTTGACCACGAACAGCTGCTTCACGGGAGCAAGCGGCTCGGGATGACCGGTCGCGTCGGCCAGGCGGTAGGCGACGCCCGGGACCACGACGCGGTTGATCCAGCCCGTGAGGATCGCCGGGGGCATGCCCCACCAGTTGGGGTGGACGACGACCAGTCCCTCGGCCTGGCGCAGCTCCTCGCGGTGCAGCGCGACCAGGGGGTCGTCCTCGCGGGCCAGCGTCGACTCGATCGTCGGGCCGCTGGTGTGCGACTCGAACGCCGGCATGATGGGGTCGAACAGCTCGGCGTAGAGGTCGTGCGACCGCACCTCGTGGCCCAGGTCGAGCAGCCGCTCGCCGATGCGCTCGGCGATGGCGTGGCAGTAGCTGTCGGCCCTGGGGTGGGCGAGCAGCAGCACGAGGTGGCTCATGGATCCATCGTGGCAGCAGCCGGTGCCAGGCGCTGGGCGTTCAGGTCGGGCGGGACGTCCTGATGGTGCTCCACCCGCCGTCGGTCTGGTCGACGAACAGCTGCGCGGGGATCGACTCCTTCATGGCCTCGACGTGACTGATGAGCCCGATCGTGCGACCGCCCTCGCGCAGGTCGTCGAGCGTCGCCATCGTGGTCTCGAGGGTGTCGGCGTCGAGGGAGCCGAAGCCCTCGTCGATGAACAAGGTGTCGAGGCGGATGCCGCCGGCCCGGTTGGTGAGCACCTCGGCCAGCCCGAGCGCCAGGGCCAGCGACGCCTGGAACTTCTCGCCTCCCGACAGCGACTGTGGTGGTCGGGTCTCGCCGGTGAACGCATCGAGCACGTCGAGCGCGAGGCCGGACTGGGCCCCGCGCCCCGCGAGCGCGTCGGAGTGCAGGAACTCGTAGCGGCCGCCGGTCATGTGCACCAGGCGGGCGTTGGCCGCTCGCACGATCTCCTCGAGCTCGGCGGCCAGGGCGAAGGTCTCGAGAGCCATCTTCATCGTGTTGGGGTTCTGTCCGCGCACCGTGCTGGCGAGGCGGTGGACGACGGCGTGCTCCTCGCGCAGCGTCCCGGCCGCGGCCAGCGCTTCGTGGATCTGGGCGGCGAGCCGGTCGACCGTCGAGCGCCTCTGCCGAGCGGTGGACTCGGCGGCGAGGGCCTGCTTGTCGGCGGCGTCGGCAGCTGCGAACGCGCCACGGGGGAGGTCGAGCTCGACCAGGTCGCCGGGCAGGTCGTGCAGGTCGCTCGATGCCAGGATCGAGGCGACCGACCGGGTCTCGGTGTCGTGATCGGCGACGCGGGCCTCGAGGGCGGCCTGCTCGCGCGGTTGCAGCCGCGCGGCCTCGGCGGCGGCCGCGTCGGCGATCTCGTGCTCGACCAGCGCGGCGGCGAGCAGCTGCCTCGCGGACTCGGCGTGCTCGGCGGAGTCGCTGAGCGCCGCGGCGGTCTCGAGCAGCGCGCGTCCGGCCCGAACGTGGGCCGAGACGGTGGCCAGCCGGTCGGCCACGGACTCGTGGTCGCCCCGCGCCGCGTCGAGCGAGCGCATGGTGTCGTCGTGGGTGGTGGTCGCAGCAGCCTCGGCGGCGACCAGCGCGGCGCGCCGCTGCTGGGCCGAGGCGATGCGCTCGGTGAGCGCGTCGATGTCGGCCGTCAGCCGCTCGAGCGTCTGCTGCGCGACGGCACGCTCGGCGACCGCGGCCTCGGCGCCGGCGACCGCGGCCTCGGCGTCGTCGACCAGCGACTGCAGCACGGGGGAGGTCTCGTCGCCGGCCGCCTCGCGCTCGGCGGCGAGACGCTTGGTGAGGTCGTCGACCTCGCCATCGCACTTCTGCGACCGTCGGACGGCCCTGACGTAGTCGGCCTCGGCCTGCTCGACGTCGCCGTCGTCGACGTGGCCCTCGGTCAGCACCGCCGGCGCCGGATGGGCCGACGAGCCGCACACGGGGCACGGCTCGTCGGGCTCGAGCCGCTGGGCGAGCACCCCGGCGAAGCCGGCCCGCTGGCGGGCGCGCAGGTCGTCGCGGCGCGTGGACGCCTGCGTGACCTCGCGGCCTGCGTCGAGCTGACGCTGCTGGGCCTCGTCGATCTCGACGGCCGTGCGGTCGGCGGTCTCGGCCGCCGTGAGCCGCGCGCGCAACGACGTGACGGCCTGCTCGACGCCGCGCAGCGCGGCGGCGCGCTCGTCGAGCGCCGGGAGCGTCGCCCGGACCGTCTCGCGCTCGGCACGCAGGTCGACCCGTGCCTGCGCGTCGAGCTCGACCTGCTCGTCGAAGGTGGCCAGGGCGTCGGCGGCGACGCGAACCGCCTCGGCCAGGCCCCCGAGGCCCTTCTCGCGGTCGGCGCTGTCGCGCAGCGAGCCGACGAGCTCGGACCACTGCTGCACGGACCCGGCCAGGGTGTCGGGGTCGGTCGCCTCGTCGGGCAGCAGCCGGCGGAACGACTCATCGGCGGTGCGGTGCCGCAGCTGCGCGTCGTGGTGAGCGCGGCGGGCCTCGCGCTCGGCCTCGACGCGGTGCCACACGTGCGCCGCGCGCGTCGCCTCGGCCAACCGCAGGCGCAGCTCGTCGATCTCGGGTCGGACGAGCTCGAGATCGGCCTGTCGGCGCAGCATCTCGGCGCGACGGTCCTGGCGCTCGCGGATGGACCTGGCCTCGTCGAAGGCGACCCGCGCGAGCTCGAGCGCGGCCCCGGTGGCCTGGCGCTCGGTCATGGCCTGCTCGAGCACGTCGGCGTGCTGGCGCACGACGTCGTCGACCCAGGCCTCGACGCCCTCGCCGGTCGTGGTGTCGACCGTGTCGGGCAGCTCGTGCTGGGTCTCGCCGGCCAGCGACGCGCTGTAGGTGCCGATCGCCGTCGACGACGAGGCCAGTCGCTCGCCGAGCGTGCGCGCGCGAGCGTCGAGCGCCTCGCTGTAGTCGGCGAAGCGGCGCGTGTCGAACAGCATGCGCAGCAGCTCGCGCCGCTTGTCGCTCGTGGCGACGAGGAACTCCTGGAACTGCCCCTGGGCGAGCAGGATGACCTGCTGGAACTGCTTGGCCGACAGCCGCACGATCTCTTCGATACGCACCTCGGCGTTGCCGGTCTTGGACTCGACGACCTCCCAGCCGTCGCCGACCAGTCGGGCCAGCTCGAAGGTGGGCGGCGCCGTGGTGGTGCCGGTGCCGCGCTGCTTGGGGCGCTGGTACGCCGGGCTGCGCGTGACCCGGAACCGTCCGTCGGCGGTGCTGAGCTCGATCGTGACCTGGCACGGGTCGGTGGGGCCGATGTGGTCGCTGCGCACCTTCTCGCCCGCCCCGCCCTCGTAGCGCGGGATGCTGCCGAACAGGGCGTACGTGACGGCGTCGAGGATCGAGGTCTTGCCGGCGCCGGTGCGGCCCGTGATGAGGAAGATGCCGTCGTCATCGAAGGCGTCGAAGTCGACGACCTCGGTGTCGCGGTAGGGGCCGAAGCCCGTCATGGTCACCTGGTGGATCTTCACGACGACGCCCTCGCCTCGCGCTCGGCGATGACGTCGCGCACCAGCGTGGTCTCGAGGTCGGTGGAGCCCTCGCCGTTGCGGACCTTGGTGAGGAAGGTGTCGACGAGCTGGTCGTCGGTCTTGCCGCGCACCAGCTCGGCATAGCTGCGCCCGCCGTCGTCGTGCACGCGGCTGGGACGGAACTCGAGGTGCGCGCAGTGGGCGAACCGCGTCTGCAGCTTGCGCATCGCGTCCATCGGGCGGGTGGTGTCGGTGAGCACCGCGCTGACCCAGTGATCGGCCACGGCGTCGAGCGACGTGTCGGCGAGGAGGTCGTCGAGCGTGCCGGTGACGACCGTGAGCGGACGTGGCACGGGCAGGTCGACCCAGGTGACGTCGGCCAGGCCGTCGGCGTCGAGGTCGACCAGCCAGCCACCGCGAGGCTTGCCGGCCTCGGAGAACGAGTAGTGCAGCGGCGCCCCGCTGTAGCGGACGTGCTCGGAGAGCCGGGCCCGACCGTGGATGTGGCCGAGTGCCGCATAGTCGACGCCGTCGAAGGTCGGCACCGGCACCTTGTCGACGCCGCCGACCGTGGTGCCGACGATGTCGCGCTCGGAGTCGCACGACTCCCCGTCGGCCCCCTGCACGAAGGTGTGCGCCAGCACCACGGAGCGTCCGGCGCGGGTGGCCAGGTCGTCGCGCACGAGCTGCATGGCGCGGCCGACGACGTCCTTCTGCGAGCGCATCGGGGCGTCGGTCCACACGTGTCGCAGGCGGGCGGGCTCGAGGAAGGGGATGCCGTACACGTGGACGGGCCCGTGCTCGTCGGTGAGGGTGACGGGCCGGGTGATCTGCGCCGGTGTGGTGATGACGTGGACGCCGGCTGCGGCGGCGAAGGCCGACATGGAGCCCAGGCGGGCGGGGGAGTCGTGGTTGCCGCTCGTGATGACGACGACGGCTCCCGCCTCGCGCACCCGCAGCAGGATGGAGTTGAGCAGCTCGACTGCCTCGGCCGAGGGGGTCGACGAGTCGTAGACGTCGCCGGAGACGAGCACGACGTCGACGCGCTGCTCGCGCACGACCTCGACGACGGCGCCAGCGACCTGGTCGAGCGCCGCGAGCGTCGAGTGCCCGTGGAAGGTGCGCCCGACGTGCCAGTCGGAGGTGTGCAGGATCCGCATGCCTGGAGCCTAGACGGGGCGTCCGACACCTCGTCCCGCGACCGATTCGGCCGTTCCCTGGACAGCACCGACGTCGGTGCGGTGAGGTGTCCTGACAACGCGGCGCCGCACGGTGCCGGTCGCACGTGTGGAGAGGTGGCGCCGTGGCCCAGGTGGACGAAGAACCCCGCGAGGAGCTGAAGGCCGACGCGATCGGCTTCGTCGACGCGCTCGTGATCGGGCTCAACGCGACGTCGCCGGCCTACTCGATCGCCGCCGTGATCGGGCCTCTCGTGGTCATCGCCGGCGTGCACGCGCCGGGGGTCATGCTCGCGTCGTTCGTGCCGATGCTGTTCATCGCGTCGGCGTTCTACTACCTCAACAAGGTCGACAAGGACTGCGGGACGACCTTCTCGTGGGTCACCCGGTCGATGGGCCCTTGGGCCGGCTGGCTCGGCGGGTGGGCCATCACGATGACCGGTGTCCTGGTCGTCGGATCGCTCGCCGACGTCGGCGTCAGCTTCACGCTGCGGGGCTTCGGGCTCGATGCCGCCGCCGACACCGCCTGGATCCGCCAGAGCCTGGCGGTGCTGCTGATCCTCGCCATGACCGCGATCTGCGTGGCCGGCACCGAGGGCTCGGCCAAGCTGCAGAATGTGCTGATCCTGGCGCAGGTCGTCTTCCTGCTGGTCTTTGCCGCGGTGGCGGTCTACCGGGTCTACGCCGACACCAGCTCGCTCGACTCCGTGCGGCCGAGCCTCGAGTGGCTCAACCCGTTCGCCGTCGGGGGAGCGGCCCTGACGTCCGGCCTGCTGCTGGGCGTGTTCATCTACTGGGGCTGGGAGTCGGCGGTCAACCTCACCGAGGAGACGAGCGGGGCGGCATCGGCCCCGGGGCTCGCGGGCATCTGGTCGACCGTGATCCTGCTGGCCACCTACCTCGCCGTGGCCTTCGCGGTCGTGGCCTACGCGGGCACCCAGTTCCTCGTCGACAACGCGGACGAGGAGGAGTTCATCTTCCCGCTGCTCGCGACCAAGGTGCTGGGCCAGTGGGACTGGATCGTCTACTTCGCGGTGGCCACGTCGGCGATCGCGTCGACGCAGACCACGATCATCCCGGCGTCCCGCACGGCGCTGTCGATGGCGCGCCGGGCGGCGCTGCCGAGGAGCTTCGGCCACGTCCACCCGCGCTTCCGCACGCCCGACGTCAGCACGTGGTGGGTCGCGGGCATCGCGATCGCCTGGTATCTGGTGGTCAACCAGCTCAGCGAGAACGCGCTGTTCGACTCGCTGTCGGCCCTGTCGCTGCTCATCGCCTTCTACTACGCCCTCACCGGGATCGCGTGCGCGGTCTACTACCGGCGCCACCTCACCGAGAGCGTCCGCAACTTCGTGCTGATCGGCCTCGGCCCCGTCGTCGGTGCGCTGCTGCTGGCCTGGTTGCTGGTCGCGTCGGTGCGCGACCTGTCCGACCCGGCGAACTCGTACAGCCAGACGTCGTGGTTCGGTCTCGGACCGCCGCTCGTCATCGGCATCGGCATCGCCCTCACCGGTGTCGTCATCATGCTGTGGTGGCGCGTGGTGTCGCCCCGGTTCTGGCAGGAGCGGCCCGGCGTGGCCGATCCCGAACTCGTCCACGGCAAGGAGGCCTGACATGGCGGTGGTGCTCGGATACGAGGAGTCGCCCGGTGCGTCTCGCGCGCTCGAGGCGGCGATCGAGGTCGCGTCGGCCTTCGGCGAGCCGCTCGTGATCGTCCACGGCGTCGGGGCACCCGGCGGGCTCGGCGAGGAGTACCGCAGCCACCGCGCGGCCCTCGAGGCGGCCGGTCGGGCGGCGCTCTCGGCGGCCGTCGCGGCGGCCGACGAGGCGGGGGTGCCGACGTCGGTCGAGCTCGTCGACGCCAAGCCCGCCGAGGCGGTGCTGAAGGTCGCCGACGACTACGACGCCCGGGTCATCGTCGTCGGGTCGTGGGGCGAGAGCCCGCTGAAGGGCGCGGTGCTCGGCTCGACGCCGCACAAGCTACTGCACCTGTCGTCGCGTCCCGTGCTGTGCGTGCCCGCGCGCGACTGAGCCGATGGCGACCACCGACACCCAGACGTAGCCGGGCCAAAGGGCGAGCCGCTCGAGGGCCCCGATGGCGCCGGAGTCGGTGCCGACCGTGAGCCCGAATCCGATCGCGCCGGCGGCCGACAGGGCCGCCAGGACGTATCCGACCCGCGCCGTTGCTGGGCGGGACGCACGCAGGCTCAGGCCCGTCAACAGCACGGCGAGGGGCTGCGCGACGAAGATCGGCAGCGCCACGAGCCCGTGGATCGCTGCGTCCTCGTTGACCGGGAAGAGCCCCACGCCGATCGAGCCGAGGCCCGAGACGCACCACGCCACGACCGCGGCCGTCCCGGTGCGGCCCCTCAGCACGCGTGTGCCGAGCAGCAGTGCGCCGATCAGCAGGGTGCAGCCGAACCAGACGAATGCGACGTTCATCCCGGCGTGCCACGGTGAGCACAGCACGTCGCCGCGCACCTGGCGGCACGCGGTGTCGCCGAGGTCGCTGACGGTGCTGCCGGCGAACGTGTAGTCGGCGGACGCCTGCAGCCCCACCGCGACCTCGACGAGGACGTAGATCGGCTGCAGCGCCCAGACGACCTGCCCGACGAGGGGGAGCGGTGACCTCAGCTCAGGGCCTGCTCGAGATCGCCGATCAGGTCGGCGACGTCCTCGATGCCGACGGACAGGCGCACCAGATCGTCGGGCACCTCGAGCTGCGAGCCGGCGGTCGACGCGTGGGTCATGGCGCCCGGGTGCTCGATGAGCGACTCGATGCCTCCGAGGCTCTCGGCCAGCGTGAACAGCTCGGTGCGCGCGCAGAAGTCGAGCGCGGCCTGCTGGTCCTTGAGCCGCACCGAGACCATGCCGCCGAAGCGCTTCATCTGGCGTGCCGCGACCTCGTGGTTGGGGTGCTCGGGCAGGCCCGGGTAGAGCACCGACTCGATCGCGGGGTGACCCTGCAGGAAGTCGACGACCGCCTCGGCGTTGTCGCAGTGCTTGTCCATGCGGACGGCGAGCGTCTTGGCGCCGCGCATCGTCAGGTAGGCGTCGAACGGTCCGGGCACGCCGCCGGACCCGTTCTGCAGGAACGCGAACGCGGCGTCGAGCTCGTCGTCGTCGGTGACGAGCACGCCGCCCACGACGTCGGAGTGCCCGCCGATGTACTTGGTGGTGGAGTGCAGCACGACGTCGGCGCCGAGCGTCAGCGGCTGCTGCAGGTAGGGCGAGGCGAAGGTGTTGTCGACGACGAACGTCGCACCGGCCGCGTGGGCGATCTCGGAGATCGCGGCGACGTCACCCACGTTGAGCAGCGGGTTGGTGGGTGTCTCGATCCAGATCGCCTTGGTGGCGTCGGTGACGGCGGCGCGGATCGCGTCGAGGTCGTTGACGGCGGCCACGGTGTAGGTGATGCCCCACTGGCTGAAGACCTTGTCGATGAGCCGGAACGTGCCGCCGTAGGCGTCGTCGGGGATCACGAGATGGTCGCCAGGACGCAGCAGCGAGCGCAGGGCGCAGTCGGTCGCAGCCATGCCGGAGCTGAACCCCCGTCCGTACGTGCCCTGCTCGAGCGCGGCCAGGTTGGCCTCGAGCGCCGCCCGGGTCGGGTTGCCGGTGCGGGCGTACTCGAAGCCGCCTCGCATGCCGCCGACGCCGTCCTGCGCGAAGGTCGAGCTGGCGTAGATCGGCACGTTGACCGCGCCGTTCTGGGCGTTGGGCTCGTAGCCGGCGTGGATGGCCCGCGTCGCGAACCCTTGCCCCACGTGCTCGTCGGGGCTGGTCAGGTGGTCGAAGGGCTCGCTCATACGTGCACCCCCAGCAGGTCGTGGCGGGTCAGGACGCCCAGTGGCTTGCCGTCCTCGACGACCATCACCGCGTCGCTGCTGCTGAGCGCCTTCAGGGCGTCGTCGAGGGTCTCGCCGGATCCGAGGAGCGGGAGGGGAGCCTCCATGTGCTTGGACACCGGGTCGGTCAGCTGGGCCCGGCCCTCGAAGACGGCGCTGATGAGGGCCCGCTCGCTGACGCTGCCGGCGACCTCGCCGATGACCACCGGCGGCTCGGCGCCGACGACCGGCATCTGCGAGACGTTGTACTCGCGGAGGATCTCGATGGCGTCGCGGATCGTCTCGGACGGGTGCGTGTGCACGAGGGCCGGCATGCCGCCGGTCTTGCTGGTCAGGAGGTCGCCGACCGCCATCTGGTCGGTCGTGCCGTCGAGCGGCTCGCGCAGGAAGCCGTACGACGACATCCAGTCGTCGTTGAAGATCTTGGCGAGGTAGCCGCGACCGCCGTCGGGCAGCAGCACGACGACGAGGGCGTCCGGGCCGGCCTCGGCGGCGACCTGCAGAGCGGCGACGGTCGCCATGCCGCACGAACCACCGACGAGCAGGCCTTCCTCGCGGGCGAGACGCCGCGTCATGTCGAAGGAGTCGGCGTCGGAGACCGCGATGATCTGGTCGGGGATGCTCGGGTCGTAGGCGCTGGGCCAGAAGTCCTCGCCGACGCCCTCGACCAGGTAGGGGCGACCGGTGCCGCCGGAGTACACCGAGCCCTCGGGGTCGGCGCCGATCACCTTGATGTCGGGGTTCTGCTCCTTGAGGTAGCGACCGACGCCGGTGATGGTGCCGCCGGTGCCGACGCCGGCCACGAAGTGCGTGACCTTGCCGTCGGTGGCCTCCCAGATCTCGGGCCCGGTGGTCTCGTAGTGGCTCTGGGGCCCGGCAGGGTTGGAGTACTGGTCGGGCTTCCATGCGCCCTCGGTCTCGCGCACGAGGCGGTCGGAGACGTTGTAGTAGCTGTCGGGGTGCTCGGGTGCGACGGCCGTCGGGCACACGACGACGCGGGCGCCGTAGGCCTTCATGGCGTTGCGCTTCTCCTCGCCGACCTTGTCGGGGCACACGAAGATGCACTTGTACCCGCGCTGCTGGGCGACGAGGGCCAGGCCGATGCCGGTGTTGCCGGAGGTCGGCTCGACGATCGTCCCGCCGGGCTTGAGCGCGCCGGACGCCTCGGCGGCGTCGACCATCCTGACGGCGATGCGATCCTTGGCGCTGCCGCCGGGGTTGAGGTACTCGATCTTGGCGGCGACGGTGGCTGATCCAGCGGTGGTCACCGAGTTCAACCTGACCAGCGGGGTGTTGCCGATCAGGTCGACGATGTGGTCTGCAATGGGCATGTCGCCATTCTTGCACTCACGGTCTGGTCATCACCGGGGCCGCTTCGTCGACGTCGAGCGCGGCCGGCGGACCGGACGCGACCAGCGTCTGGCCGATCGTCTGCCACGGACCGTCGTCGACCCGGAACCGCACGCGGTACGTCACGTCGACGCGTGCCTGGAGGCCGTCGGCCGGCTTCGCGTAGCGGTGGACGACGTCCATCGCCGGGTAGGGCCGCCCCGGTGTGTCGGTCGCGGCGGTGGTCCCGTCGCCGTGGACCCACTGGTAGCCGACCGGTTCGGCGACGAGGTCGACGTCGAAGTCGAGCAGCCGCACGCGGCGCTCGAACGGCTGAGGCTCGGCGTAGAAGATCGTCGGGACGTTGACCAACGTGCCGCCGCCCGGCTGCACCTTGACCTGCAGGCTCGGCAGCCCGATCTCGCGCACCGCCCGCAGGACGTCGCCGGGCGTCAGCTCGCGCTCGTCGTCGTCCGGGTCGGGGTCGGGCGCATCGGTGCGGCACCCGTAGATCCCGATCTCCGGCTCGATCCGGCACGGCACCACGGACTCGTAGGCGGGCTCATTCGACACGATCGGGTTGTTGGTGGTGGGTGCTGCCCCGGACTGCGGCCGACCAGTGGACGGCCACTTCGCTCTCTCCCCGTCGATGTGCACCTTCGGTGACCACGGTGACGGCTTCACATCCACGTCGCCGGAGGACCGGTACTGAGCCGAGGCTGGAGTAGCCGCGAAAAAGAAAACTGCAGCCGTGAGAGTCGAGAGCAGTGCTCGCATCACTTTGTCCGATCTCTTATGTCGAGCACCTGGAACGGAGGGTGCGATGACAGTTCGAAGAGCAGCTCATACGACCCATCGGCGTCGCCCAGTGAAGAGATCGACGCCTGAACTCGTCGATTGCCCGCCTCGGTCGAGACTCCGACGTCGCCAAGTTCCCACGCGTCGCCTTGCGGTCGAGACGACGGCTGGAGGGACGAGAAATCCTCGGCATACTCGCTGCAGGGCTTGCATTTCGACGAGATCGCCGACAGCTCCTTCACGTCGCCCGTGGCGGCGGCGTAGTTGAAGACGTCCACGTAGTGCTTGACGAAGGCGGCGGCGCCTTCGGGGGAGTCCTCGGAGGCCTGGGGCGGCATGGTCGGCACGGCGACGGCCGGGGTGGTGGGGGTGGCGGCCTTGCTCGGATCGGGCTCCTTGGGAGTGGGGTCCGACGAGCAGGCGGACAGCACCAAGGCAGCGGCCACGACAATTCCCCCGAATCGCATGGCCCGAAAGTACCGAAATCCCGCCCGTTCTGTCAGCCCCTACGAGACAGCCTGTGGGTAACTCCGCAGCGTCATACCTTCTGAGGGTCAGGACCCCCAGAAGGTATGACGCAAGGGCGGCGAGCCGGAGGGTTAGAGGATCGCGCCCGTGGTGGTGCGACCGTCGTCGACGTTCGCGTACGGGTCGATGACCTTCTTGGGCCCCTCGGACGGGTCGTACGGCCAGCGCTCCTCGAGCACGATCGCCACCGCCGACGCCGTGAAGATCGTCGACAGGATGCCGACCGACAGGCCGAGCAGCAGCGCGATCGCGAAGTCCGTCAACGAGTCGCCACCCAGGACGGCGAGCGCCGCCAGGATGAACATCGCGCCGAGCCCCGTGTTGATCGTGCGGGGGATCGTCTGCAGGATCGCCTCGTTGACGACACCGCGCAGCGGCTTCTTGCGGTTGGCTGCCGTGTACTCGCGGATGCGGTCGAACACGACGATCGTGTCGTTGACCGCCAGACCGATGATCGACAGCACTGCTGCGAGGAACACGCCGTCGATCGGCTTGCCCCACCACGCGAACACGCCGACCACCGTCAGCACCACGGACGACATCGACAGCACCGCGGCCGCCGCATAGGTCCAGCGGAAGCGCCAGGCCAGGTACAGCATCTGCGCGGCGATCGCGATCGCGAACGCGATGAGCGCCTTGTCGCGCAGCTCCTTGCCGAGGCTCGGCCCGATCAGCTCGTCGCGCTCCTTCTCGACCGAACCGGCGATGCCGGCCAAGGCGTCCTCGACCTGCACGGCCTCCTCGTTGGTGATGTCGTCCAGACGGACGCTGATGTTCTCGCGTCCGCCCTCACCCGACGACGACTGCACCACGGCCTGGCTGAACCCGGCGTCGCTGACCGCGACACGGGCCTCCTCGGCATCGACCTGCTTGGACGTCGAGTACTCGAGCAGGCGTCCGCCGGTGAACTCGACGCCGAGGTTGAGTCCCTTGATGGCGATGCCGCCGACCGAGACCACGGCCACGACCAGCGTGATGACGATCCAGGTGCCGCTGCGCTTCATCAGGTCGGGACCGCTCTCGGTCAGCCACTGACGGATGCGGCCCGTGCCAGCGAGGCCCGACATGGCCGGACGGCCCTTGACGAACGAGCGCTTGACCGCCCACTCGCACAGCACGCGGGCGACGACGAGCGCCGACACCATGGAGGCCACGACGCCGATCGACAGGGTGACGCCGAAGCCCTTGACGGGGCCCGACGCGAAGAAGAACAGCAGGGCGGCGGCGAGCAGCGTCGTGACGTTGGAGTCGATGATCGCCGACCACGCCTTGTTGAATCCCGTGGTGAGGGCGGGGGAGAGCCCCGCGGACGCCCGCTCGGCGTACTCCTCACGGGCTCGCTCGAACACCAGCACGTTGGCATCGATCGCCAACCCGATGGCCAGCACGAAGCCCGCCAGTCCCGGCAGCGTCAGGGTCGCTCCCAGCCAGACGAGCATCCCGTACGAGATGAGTGCGTACGTGGCCAGCGCGATCGTGGCGAGGAAGCCGACGAGGCGGTAGACGAGCACGATGAACAGGCCCGTGAGGGCGATGCCGATGATGGCGGCCTCGATCGAGGCGTCGATGGCGACCTTGCCGAGCGTGGGCCCGACGGTCCTCTGCTCGACGGTCTCGACGGGCACGGGGAGCGCGCCGCCCTTGATGAGGATCGCGAGGTCGTCGGCCGTGGCCTGCGTGAAGTTGCCGGTGATGGACGTCCGCGCGCCGCCGCCGGACTGGCACAGCGACGGCTCGACGCCCGGCGACGAGATCACGTTGCCGTCCAGCACGATCGCGACCCGCTGACCTGCGGCTGGGTTGGCACAGGCGGCACCGACCAGGTCGGCCCACCCGCCGCGCCCCTGCTTGTTGAACGAGACGTCGACGACCCACTGGCCGATGCCGCCCTCGGGGATCCCGGCCGAGGCGTCGCTGACGCCGTTGCCGTCGAGCAGCTGGGGGCCGAGGAGCAACGGGTTGCCGTCCTCGTCGTCGATGAGCTGCTGCCCCTCGGCCGGCGCGGGTGAGCCCTCGGCGGGGATCGACAGCACCTCGTGGAACGACAGCTGAGCGGTCTGGCCGATGACCTCGGCGGCCTCGCGCGGGTCCTGCACGCCGGGCAGCTCGACGATGATGCGGTTGGAGCCCGAACGGGCGAGCGTGGGCTCGGCGACGCCGAGGGCGTCGACGCGTCCGCGGATGACGGTCAGGGCGCGGTCGGTCGACTCGGCGTCGGCCTTGACGCGCTCGGAGTCCTTCGTCTCGAGGACGATCTGGGTGCCGCCCTTGAGGTCGAGGCCGAGATTGGCCTTGCTGGTCAGGGCGAGGAGCAAGGAGACGGCGATGACCGCGAAGGCGGCTATCGCGCGCCACATGGGGGCACGGGAGGGCATGGGAGATCTTTCGGGTGACGCCGGTGGGCGTGGACGGACGGGACGGGTGCGGGCTCAGAGAGCCGGCGGTGCCCGTCCGTCTGCCGTCACCGTGGCCGCTGCGACGTAGGAGTCGGCGTGCGCGGGTACCTGATCGGCCACGATGAGAGCCGGCGACGCCTGGTCGTCGGGCGGTGTCGTGGCGAGGTCGAGGTGCAGGTGCGAGTGGTCGTGGGACGACGGCGCGACGGCGGTGACCTGGCGTCCGTGGTGCGGCGTGCCCGCCACGTGTCCGGTTCCGGCGCTGGTGCGTGCCTGCACGGCTCGTGCCGAGCCGCCGGTCGCGACGAGGAGCATGGCGACGAGCGCCACCATGACGACGGCAGCAGACCTGCGCGTCGCGGTCCTCGTGAGCATCCGCAGAGTCTACGCGAGTCGGACGACGACGAGGGGTCTGCCTATCGTGGGGGCATGTCCTCCACGCGCCCCCTCGGTCACAGCGGAATCGACGTCAGTGTCGTCGGCATCGGCTGCAACGCCTTCGGCTCACGCATCGACCTCGAGCAGACCCGTGCCGTCGTCGACGCCGCGATCGACGAGGGCGTCACCTTCTTCGACACCGCAGACTCGTACGGGACGGGCCAGAGCGAAGAGCTGCTCGGCGCCGCGCTGGCGGGACGTCGCGACGAGGTCGTCATCGCGACCAAGTTCGGCATGGACATGAAGGGCGTCAACGGAGACGACGGCGGACGTCGTGGCACGCGTGCCTACGTCCGCACGGCGATCGAGGCCAGCCTTCGCCGCCTCGGCACCGACCACGTCGACCTCTACCAGCTGCACACGCCCGATCCGTCGACCCCGATCGAGGAGACGTTGGCGGCGATGACCGAGCTCGTCACCGAGGGCAAGGTGCGGGCGATCGGCTCGTCCAACCTGCAGGCATGGCAGCTCGTCGATGCGGCCTGGCGCTCGAAGACGCGCGACCTGGCGTCGTTCGCGACGGCGCAGAACGAGTACAGCCTCTACAACCGCACGGCCGAGGTCGAGCTGGTGCCGGCGTGCCTCGAGCTGGGCGTCGGCCTGCTGCCCTACTTCCCGCTCGCGTACGGCCTCCTGACCGGCAAGTACCGCCAAGGGGAGCAGGCTCCCGAGGGCACGCGCCTGGCCCAGCAGACCGCGCGCCTCGCCGGCGCCGACTGGGACCGCATCGACGCGCTGCAGACGTTCGCCGACGAGCGCGACATCTCGCTGCTCGAGCTGGCGATGGGTGGCCTGGCCGCCCAGCCGGCGGTCTCGAGCGTCATCGCAGGAGCAACGCGCCCCGAGCAGGTGCGGGCCAACGTGGCCGCCGCGGCGTGGAAGCCGACGGCCCACGATCTCGCCGACCTGGCGCAGCTCGGAGCGCCGACCCAGTCGTACACGACCTACGCGCCGACGTGAGATGACCGGCCGGCGATCGCCCCTGGAACGTCCGCCGACCGGTCTGGCTGCCCATGGGCACCGCATCACGCTAGACGATGAGGGCGGTGGTTCGGACCGGTTCGCGGGTGAAATCCGGTGTGGTGTTGGACAAATGACTCATTCGAGCCATGACACGTGGCCCACCGAGGAGGATCAGGCCGGAAGTCGAGCGTCGGGCTGGGAAGCGCCTCACGGCGCATGGCCGCTCGTAGCGGCTATTTTTGGGACCCGGGGCTACCGCAGCCCGACGCGTCGCCCAGCCTAACGGAGCGGACAACCCCGGACGGCAGATGGCACCGACACGTCAGCTCAGCTCGCCGTGGCGCTCCAGCTCGGCTGCTCGGCGCAGGTGCACGGCGGTGTCGACGAGCTTGGCGGCGCTGTGCGGATCGCCGCTGTCGAGCTGCGCCCGGCCCACGCCGACGATGTGCGCGAACGACGCGGCACGGTCGAGGGTCACGTCGAGGTCGCTGGTGACGATGCCCCGCACCACCGTGTCGGCCAGGGCGATGACCTCGGCCGGTCCCGGCGGGTCGACCACGCCCGCCAGCACCTCGTGCACGGGGGCGTGAGCCTTGCCCGACGCGTACTCGCGGGCCGCCTGGTCGGGCTGCCGGTGCACCCAGGTGCGCAGCAGGTAGAGGCGCCACAGGGCGCCGGGCAGGCTGTCGGCCGGGGCCGTCGCCCACAGGTCGGCGATGACACCGAGGCCCTCCTCGTCGGCCAGGTGCAGCACCCGCTCGACGAGCCCCTCGTCGGCGGGGGTGCGCGGACCGCGGACCAGCAAGGTGGCGATGCGGTGACCGGCCGCGGCCAGCTCGGCAGGGTCGTCGCCGCCCGCCTGCGCCTCGAACAGCGCGGCCCCGGGCAGCGACGGCCGCTTGAAGTCGCTCATGCGGTCACCGCCGTGGGAAGCGCACGGTACGGAGGTGTCCGCATGAGAGTGCTGCCGGTCATGCCAGAGCCTCGGCGACGACCTCGGCGTAGGCGTCGAAGCGGGAGTCGCCGCACGGGCGGACGATGCGGGTACCCGGGGCGTGCTCCATGACCATCCGGTTCATGGCGTAGGCGATCGTGAGCCGCTGGTCGACGTCGTTGACGACGACGGAGCCGCCGAGACCGCCCCAGAAGCAGCGTCGTCCGGGTGCCGCGGACGGCATGGAGTGAGCATCGGGCAGCGCCCAGCCGGTGCCGAACGTCAGGGGCAGCCCGAGCACCCGGTCGACGCCGCTGGCTCGCACCTCGAAGATCCGCTCGACGGTCTCGGCGGAGAGAAGACGGACGCCGTCGACCTCGCCGGCGTGCGACACCAGGGCCTGCACGCGCGCGATGGAGCGGGCGTTGCCGTGCCCGTTGGCAGCGGGGATCTCGGCACGCCGCCACCGCTCGGTGTTGCACTCGGTCGCCCGCAGGAACGGCCCGGTCATGGTGCGCAGCGAGACGTCGTCGGGGTCGTCGAACGGCTCGAGCTCGGGCAGCCGCGGAGCTGTGAGACCCGGTCGTCGTGCGACGGGGGCAGGCCGATGTGGAAGTCGGCGCCGAGGGGCGCGGCGACCTCGCGCGCGAACCACGCACCCACCGAGGTGCCGGTGACGCGGCGGACCACCTCACCGACGAGGTGACCCTGGTCGAGCAGGTGGTAGCCGGAGGCGGTGCCGGGCGTCCACCACGGCTCCTGCGCGGCGAGCATCGCCGTCGAGCGGTCCCAGTCGTAGAGGTCGTCGACGCTCACGGGCTGCGCCCAGCCCGAGACGCCTGACGTGTGACCGAGCAGGTGGCCGACGGTGACGTCCTGCTTGCCGGCGGCGCCGAACTCGGGCCAGTACGTGGCGACCGGCTCGTCGAGATCGACGAGCCCGTGGTCGACGGCGACGAGAGCCGCCAGGTTGGTCATCACCTTCGAGATCGACCAGACCGGCACGATCGTGTCGCGCTGCCACGGCACGGTGCCCTCGAGGTCGGACCAGCCGTCCCAGATGTCGACCAGCACCTCGCCGTCCTGCACGACGCACAGGCTCGCTCCGCGCTCGACGCCCGAGCGGACGTTGTCGTGGAGCAGATCGGCCAGTGGTGCGAAACGAGGGTCGAGTGTCCCGGCGTCCGACGTCATGCGATCACGGTAGCCGTGAGTCGCAACAGCCGGGCAGGTCGATCAGCGACCGGCGTCGACCGTGGTCGGCGCACCCGCGACAGGAGCGGCCGCGGCCTTGGGCCTGCGCGAGTAGAGCCACAGCACGGGGAACAGGTAGCAGGCCCAGCCGATCACCTGCAGCCACGACGGATTGGGCTGGAAGTTGACGGTGCCCTTCAGCAGCGTGCCGTACCAGCTGTCGGGCGGGATGGTCGACGAGATGTCGAACACCGCGTTGCCGAGGTGGGAGATGCCGCCGACGTCGCCGGTCAGGCGCGGCAGGAAGCCGGCCTCTTGCAGGTCGTAGATGCCGTAGGCCAGCACGCCGGCCGCGACCACGATCAGCAGGTAGCCCGTGATGGTGAAGAACTTGCCGAGGTTGACCGTGATGGCGCCCCGGTAGATCAGGTACCCGAGCACGACGGCCACGAGCAGGCCACCAGCGGCGCCGAGGAACGGCCGGGGCGTGTAGGCGTCGGCGACCGTGCCGTACATGATGGCGGCGGTCTCGAGGCCCTCGCGGCCGACCGTCAGGAAGGCGACGACGGCGACGGCGACGGGGCCGAGCGTCACGGCCGAGGCCAGCTCGCTCTCGAGCTCCCTCTTGAGCCCGCGGGCGGTGCGGCGCATCCAGAAGATCATCCACGTCACGAGACCGGCCGCGAGGATCGACAGCGTGCCGCCCACCAGCTCCTGCGTGCGGAACGGCAGCGAGCCGATCGCGATGTTGATGGCCGTGAACGTGGCGACGACCAGGACGATCGCCGTCACGACCCCGCCCCAGATGTAGCGGATGTCGTGACGCCGGTCGGTCTTGACCAGGTAGGCGATCAGGATGCTGACGACGAGGCTGGCCTCGAGGCCCTCGCGCAGTCCGATCAGGAAGTTGGCTAGCACCTGTGAAGCCTAAGGCAAGGCAATGCTCACCACAGCCCGTCGAGACTGTGATGTCGGTAAGACCTGGTCAGGCGGCGAGCGCCTCGACGAGCTGGTCGAGGACGAGGTCGACCTGCCACTGACGCGCCCCTTGCTGGCGCAGCACCTGCGAGACCGTCGCGGGCGACACGTCGGCGGGCGGCTCCCACGCGAGGTTGCGGACGAGCTGCGGGCTGATCAGGTTCTCGCTCGGCAGGTCGTGCTCCTCGGCCAGGGCGGTGACGACCTCGCGGCAGCGTCCGAGCCGCTCGGCCGCGGCGGGGTTCTTGTCGGCCCAGGCGCGAGGCGGGGGAGGACCGTCGACGCGCTGGTTGGTGGTCGGCAGCTGCGCCTCGTCGAGCGCAAGCCCGCGCTCGACCGCCTCGAACCAGGTCTCGACGAAGCGCCGCGGCCCACGGTTGCGCATGATGCGCAGGCTCTTGAGGGCGTTGAGGTCCTTCGGCGGCGCGGTGGCCAGCTCGAGGATCGACGCGTCGGGCAGGACGCGTCCGGGCGTCGTGTCGCGGCTCTCGGCGATCGCGTCGCGGGCGTGCCAGATCTCGCGGACGATGCCGAGAGCCCGCCGTCCCCGTGCCTTGTGCAGCCCCGAGGTGCGGCGCCACGGCTCCTTGCGCTCGGGCGGGCCCTGGAAGAGCAGCAGCGACTCGAACTCCTCGGCCGCCCAGGCGCGCTTGCCGGCCTGCTGGAGATCGGCGTCGATCAGGTCGCGCAGCTCGACCAGCACCTCGACGTCGAGGGCCGCGTAGACGAGCCACGGCTCGGGCAGCGGGCGCGTCGACCAGTCGGCGGCCGAGAACTCCTTGGCCAGGCTCAGCCCGAGGTAGTGCTCGACCAGGGCGGCCAGACCGACGCGAGGCAGGTTGAGCAGGCGTCCGGCCAGCTCGGTGTCGAAGAGGTGCTCGGGGTAGAGCCCGACCTCGGCCAGGCACATGAGGTCTTGCGTCGCCGCGTGCAGGATCCACTCGTTGCCGTCGAAGGCGGTGTCGAGCGGCACGAGGCTGTCGAAGGCGATGGGGTCGACCAGGTGCGTGCCCGACCCCTCGCGGCGCACCTGGATCAGGTAGGCGCGCTGGGAGTAGCGGTAGCCGGACGCGCGCTCGGCGTCGAGCGCGATGGGTCCGGTGCCGGCCATGATGCGGGCGCACGTGTCGTCGAGGGCCGCGGCGGTGTCGACGACGGGCGGCAGCGGATCGCGCAGCTGGAGGCGCGGGGCCTCGGCGACGACCGGCTCGGTACCGGCGTCAGCCTCGGTGCCGGCGTCGGTGGGGGGCGTCGGGTCGGCAGGGGTCACCGGACACCGCGCCTGCGCTGCAGCGGGATGACGCCAGGAGCGAGCGGCGGCAGGCCCGCGATCGCGCACAGCAGGTTGGACCAGGCCCCGGCGTGACCGCCGGTGGTGGTGGCGGGGACGGGCATGTGCGGCGTCCACGAGGCGCGGACCTCGATCTGTGCGTCGCCGCCGTCCTCGGCCATCTCGCCGAAGCCCTCGGAGCGCACGACGGTGACGCTGCCGCTGGCGGCCGAGTAGTCGCTGCCGTAGGCGTCGAGCGCCTCGGTGAGCCAGCTCCAGCCGACGGCGAGCAGCGAGGGGTCGGCGGCCATGTCGGCCTCGATGTCGGCGCGCGCGAAGGTGACGCACCGGAAGGTGCCGCCCCAGGCGTCGTTGCCGGCGGGATCGTGCAGCAGGATGAACCGGCCCGTCGCGAGCTCCTCGTCGTCGACCACGACGTCGCCGCTCATGGCATAGGCGTGGGGGGCGATGCGTTGCGGCGCGGGCATCTCGTCGACGACCACCTCGGGTCGCAGGACCGCCTGGCGGACCTGCTCGACCGCGTCGGTGAACTGGGCCGGTGTGCGATCGATCTCGCTGCGGACTGCCACCCTGTGATGGTAGAGGCGACGGCGCCAGGTCCCGGGCGCGACACTCCGCACGACCTGAGAGACTGAGGCAGTGACATCGACACTGACTGACAGCGCGTTCCTGCAAGCCTGCAGGGGTGAGCGCCCGGCGCACACGCCCGTGTGGTTCATGCGGCAGGCGGGCCGGTCGCTGCCCGAGTACCTCAAGATCCGCGAGGGCACGGCGATGCTCGACTCGTGCTTCCGCACCGACATGGTCGTCGAGATCACGATGCAGCCCGTCCGCCGCCACGGCGTCGACGCGGCGATCTTCTTCTCCGACATCGTCGTGCCGCTCAAGGCCATCGGCGTCGACCTCGACATCGTGCCGGGCACGGGCCCCGTCGTCGCCGAGCCCGTCCGCTCGGCCGCGCAGCTCGCGCAGTTCCGCGACGTCGAGCCCGACGACGTCCGCACGATCACCGATGCCGTCACGGCGCTGGTCGGCGAGCTGGGCTCGACGCCGCTGATCGGCTTCGCCGGAGCACCGTTCACGCTGGCGTCCTACCTCGTCGAGGGCGGGCCCTCGCGCGACCACCGGCTCACCAAGCAGCTGATGTACTCCGATCCCGAGCTGTGGCACGCGCTGCTCGGACGCATGGCGGTCATCGCCGGTCAGTTCCTGCGCATGCAGGTCGAGGCCGGGGCGTCGGCGATCCAGCTGTTCGACTCGTGGGCCGGCCACCTGTCGCTTGCCGACTACGAGACCTACGTCAAGCCGCACTCCACGGCGGTGCTCGAGTCGGTCGCCGACCTCGGCGTGCCGCGCATCCACTTCGGCGTGGGCACCGGCGAGCTGCTGCACGCGATGGGCGACGCGGGCGCCGACGTGGTGGGCGTCGACTGGCGGGTGCCGCTCGACGACGCCGTCACGCGCATCGGGCCCGGCAGGGCCGTGCAGGGCAACCTCGATCCCACGACGCTGTTCGCGCCGACCGAGTTCGTCCACGCCCGCGCGGCCGAGGTCATCGAGGCGGGACGCGCGGCCGAGGGGCACGTGTTCAACCTGGGTCACGGGGTGCTGCCGGCCACCGATCCGGACGCGCTGACCCGCCTCGTCGACTTTGTGCACGCGTACCAGCCGTCCGACGCATGAGGGTCGTCGTCGTCGGAGGTGGCATGGCAGGCCTCGCCGCCGCCCACGAGCTCGCGACGTCGGGCGCCGAGGTCGTCGTGCTCGAGGGGTCCGACCGGCTCGGGGGCAAGCTGCGGCTCGGCGAGGTCGGGGGTCTCACCCTCGACCTCGGTGCCGAGTCGGTGCTGGCCCGCCGCCCCGAGGGACTCGACCTGATCCGCGGCGTCGGCCTGGACGACCGTGTCGTCCACCCCGAGACCATCACGGCGTCGATCTGGACGCACGGCGCCCTGCGCCCCATGCCGCCCACGGTGATGGGCATCCCGGCCGACCCGGCCGCGCTCGCCGCGTCCGGCATCGCCGACATGCCCGAGGCTCGGGTCCTGCCCGTCCCCGACCACGACGTGTCGGTCGCCGAGTTCGTCACCGAGCGTCTCGGACGTGACGTCCTCGACCGCTTGGTCGAGCCGCTGCTGGGCGGCGTCTACGCCGGCCACACCGACCAGCTCTCGCTACGTGCGACCACCCCGCAGATCGCTGCGCTGGGTGAGGACCTGGTGGCGGCGGCGGCCGAGCACCGCGCCGCCGCGACGGCCACCGGACCGGTCTTCGCCGGCCTCGTCGGCGGCGTCGGTCAGCTGCCCGCCGCGGTCGCTGCTGCCGACGGCATCGAGGTGCGGCTGTCGGCGACGGTGCGCGACGCCACGCGCACGGCCGACGGATGGCGGTTGTCGGTCGGCCCGACGACCGATGTCGAGACGGTCGTGGTCGACGCGGTCGTCGTGGCCGTGCCGGCTCCTGCGGCAGCTCGCCTGCTCGCCGAGGAGGCTCCCGACGCGGCGTTCGCGCTGGCAGCCGTCGACTACGCCAGCATGGCCATCATCACCTTCGTCTTCGACGACGCCGTGGTGCCGGAGGGCTCCGGATTCCTCGTGCCGCCGGTCGACCGCACGTTCATCAAGGCCGCCACGGTGTCGTCCAACAAGTGGGGCTGGGTGGGCGACAGCGGGCGCACCGTCATCCGGACGTCCGTGGGTCGTGCCGGCGACACGACGCTGCTGCAGCACGACGACGGCGACCTGGGCCGTCGCGCCCTCGCCGACCTGCGGTCGGCCCTCGGCACGCTGCCCGATCCGGCCGACCAGCTCGTCCAGCGGTGGGGCGGAGCGCTGCCGCAGTACGACGTCGGCCACCTCGACCGCGTCGAGACCGTCGAGCGCTCGGTGGCGACCGTCCCCGGCCTCGAGGTGTGCGGCGCGGCCTATCGCGGCGTCGGCATCCCGGCCGTCATCGCGTCCGGGCGGGCGGCTGCTCGCCGGTTGCTCGACGCTGGGATGATCGAGTCATGACTTCGCCGACCGACACCGGCCGCATCCCCAACGCGGGAAAGCTGGCCAAGGAGATCAACGAGACCATCCGCTACACGATGTGGTCGGTCTTCCGGCTCGACCGCCCGATGGGCGACGCCGACCGGCAGGCCGAGGCTGCCGAGGTCGACGCCCTGATCGCGTCGCTGGCCGCCGACGACACGATCGTGCGCGGCACCTACGACGTCAGCGGGCTGCGCGCCGACGCCGACCTCATGATCTGGTGGCACGCCCCGACCAGCGACGCGCTACAGCAGGCCTACAACGCGTTCCGGCGCACGGCCCTCGGCTCGCGCCTGGCGCCGGTGTGGTCGCAGATGGCCCTGCACCGTCCGGCCGAGTTCAACCGGTCGCACATCCCCGCGTTCATGGCCGATGAGGAGGTGCAGCCGTACGTCTGCGTCTACCCGTTCGTCCGCTCGTACGACTGGTACCTGCTGCCCGACGACGAGCGCCGCGCGATCCTCAAGGAGCACGGGATGGCCGCGCGCGACTACCCCGACGTGCGCGCCAACACGGTCGCCTCGTTCGCGCTGGGCGACTATGAGTGGATCCTGGCGTTCGAGGCCAAGGAGCTCTACCGCATCGTCGACCTCATGCGCGAGCTGCGCGCCACCGAGGCGCGACGCCACGTGCGCGAGGAGATCCCGTTCTACACCGGCCGGGCACTGACGGTCAGCGAGCTCGCCGACCTCTGGCCGTAGGCCCACCGATCCCGATCTCTCACCGGGTTTCGTCTACCGGCGGCCCCGCCGCGCACGCTCAACCTGCCTGAGCGCTTCGGCCGCGAGCGGCCTTCGGCTCAGGCATCCGCCTGGAGCTTGAGGGCCACGCCGTTGATGCAGTAGCGCTGGTCGGTGGGGGTGCCGAAGCCCTCGCCCTCGAAGACGTGCCCGAGGTGAGAGCCGCAGGTCGCGCAGCGCACCTCGGTGCGCACACCGCCGAACAGCGAGCGGTCCTCGATGTACTCGACCCGGTCCTCGGCGAGCGGAGCGTAGAACGCCGGCCAGCCGCAGTGGGCGTCGAACTTGGTCTCGCTGCGGAACAGCTCGGCGTCGCACGCCCGGCACGAGTAGACGCCCACCGTGGGGTCGGTCTCGTACGACGAGCTGAACGGCCGCTCGGTGCCCGCTTGGCGCAGCACCTGGTACTCGGCCGGGCTCAGCTCGGCCTTCCACTCGGCGTCGGTCTTGTCGACGGCGTAGGTCTTCTCGCTCTGCTTGCTCATGCCTCAAGCCTACGCGCGCGGCCCAGCGTCCGCCGGGCCCAGCGGACGGGTCAGCGCTGGGCGTCGAACGGCACGTGCTCGAGCAGGTGGACGCTGGGCACGTCGAGCTTGCGCTGCGCACGGGACGTCCAGTCGATGTGCAGGAACTCCTTCACGACGTGCGGCTCGGTGAGGATGATGACCTCCGACGACGACGTGCTCCTGACCAGCGCGAGCAGCGCCTCGATGGGGTCGTCCTCCGTCATCGTCGCGGTCACCTCCTGGCCGCGGTCGCTCAGCAGGGCGGCGCTGGCCGTGAGCTCGTCCTGGCCGGCCCGGTCGATCGACTCCTGGACGTCGGCGATCGCGCCCGGCTCGCTGATGGGCACGACCTGGCCGCCGAGGGCGCCCATCGACGACATCAGCAGCGTCGACGAGTTCTCGACCGGAAGCAGGAGGTGGTAGCGGACGGTGTCGTCGAGCCCCTCGTGGAGGGCGACGACCTGGTCGGCGTCGAGGGCGTTGAGCTGGCGCTCGATGAGCAGTGACACGTCGAACATAGGTGGTCCCTTCGTCGTCTCCACCCTACGCGCGGGCGCGGACCCACCGCGTCAGCAGGACGTCGTCGGACGCGATCGCGTGCCCGAGCGTCATCGGCCGGTCGACCGCGACGGTGGCGTGCGCGATGCGGGGAGCCGATCCGGACGCCAGGACGGGTGCCACGGTCAGGCAGACCTCGTCGACGAGGTCGTGCCCCACGAGCTCGCCGTGCAGGGACGGCCCGCCCTCGCACAGCACGCGGACCAGGCCGCGATCGGCCAGTGCGTCGAGCACCGCCGGCCAGTCGATGGCGCCCTGGCCGAGGGCGATGACGTCGACCGCGGAGCGCAGCTCGTCGAGCCGGTCGGCCGGGGCGTCGGCCGTCGTGACCACGAGCGTGCCCGGCACCAGCAGCTGCTCGGGGACGTCGAGACGTCGCGACACGACGGCGATCGGCACGTCGGCCGGCCCGTAGCCCTCGTCGCGTGCGGTCCCTGCGCCGACGAGCACGACGTCGGCGAGTGCGCGCAGCACCCCGAACACCTGGTGGTCGACGTCGCCGCCGAGCGTGCCCGACACGCCGTCCGCACCGTGCGCGGCGCCGTCGATCGTGGCCACGAAGTTGCTGCGCACCCAGGGACGATCAGTGGTGGGGTAGGCGTAGAGGCGCTCGATCTCGGTGACGTCCAGGGGCATGGGTCGAACCCTACGGGGGCGGGTCCGTCAGGCCGTGCTCGTGGGCGAGGACGACGATCTGCACCCGGTCGCGCAGCCCCAGCTTGCGCAGGATGCCGCCGACGTGGGTCTTGACCGTCGACTCGCTGGCGAAGACCTCGTCGGCGATCTCGGCGTTGCTCAGCCCGCGCGCCACGGCCGACAGCACCTCGCGCTCCTTGGCGGTGAGCTGCTCGAAGCCCGGTGGTGCGGGACGTCGCTCGCGGAACGTGCCCGCGAGCAGCGAGGTGAGATCGGCGGGTGCGAGCACCGCGTTGCCGGCGTGGACCGTGCGGATCGCGTCGCACAGCATCGCCGGGGTCGCGTCCTTGAGCAGGAACCCGCTGGCACCGTGCCGGATCGCCGTGGCGGCGCTGTCGTCGAGGTTGAACGTCGTCAGCACGACGACCCGCACGGGACGGGCCCGGCGGGCGGTGCGGTCGGGCGAGAAGATCAGGCGGGTGGCCTCGACGCCGTCGAGCTCGGGCATGCGGATGTCCATGAGCACGACGTCGGGCTGCTGCTCGTCCACCACCTGCACGGCTTCGCGTCCGTCGGCGGCCTCGCCCACGATCTCCATGTCGGGCTGGGCTCCGACGATGACGGCGACGCCGGCCCTGAACAACTCTTGGTCGTCGACGAGGACGACGCGGATCGGGACGTTCACGAGGCCCCTGCCCGGGTCGGGATCCATGCCGTCGCCGTGAAGCTGACGCCTTCGAGGTCGTCGCGCTGCCGCGTGGCGAGGCGGCCGCCGACGGACTCGAGACGGCGTCGCATGCCGTCGATGCCCAGGCCGCCCTCGCCGTCCGGTTCGACGACCCGCGTCGCGTCGACCGCGTCGACGGCGTTGCGCACCTCGATGCGCAGCTGCTCCTCCCAGTGCCGCTCGACGAGCACCGGCAGGCCCCGTCGCCCGTGACGCAGGGCGTTGGTCAGCATCTCCTGCAGCACCCGGAAGGCGACGGCCTCGATCTCCGGGGGGAGCGGCCGCGGCTGCCCGACGACCTCCGACCGGACGTCGTGGCCCGACCGGGTGAGCCCGTCGACCAGGCTGTCGAGCCCCGCGGTCGTCGAGCCGGTGGGGGCGTCGGACTGCGCGGACGACAGCACGGCACGGACGTCCTGGAGCGACTGGCGCGCCGAGCTGGCGACGTTCTGGAGTGTCTCGCGGATCTGCGGGGTCTGGTCGTCGCCGAGGAACTGGGCGGACTCGGCCTGGGCCAGGATCACGGCCAGCGAGTGCCCGACGACGTCGTGCACGTCGTTGGCCAGCCGCGCCTGCGAGGCTCGCAGGTCGGCGATCTGACGAGCCTGGGCCAGGCCCGCCTCGGCCTCGCGCTGCAGCGACTCAGCGGCGATGCGTTGCTCCTTGGACTCCTCGGTCTGGGCGAGGCTGCGCACCAGCAGCCCGAGCAGCCAGGGCATCGCGAACACGACGAGCCCGATCGCGACGAGGGTGAAGGTGCCGATGCGTCCGCCATCGTAGATCGACAGGATGGGGTCGTAGATGCGGGCGACGACCTGGTAGCCGTCGCGGCGCACCACGAGGGCGGCGAGCGCTGCCCCGAGCGGGATCGACAGCCCGCTGAGCCACACGACCAGCGGCGTGCCGTAGCGACCGGTGCCGAAGCCGACCAGCACGACGACGAGCATCACCGCGAGCAGCGGGGTCGACGACAGCACCAGCTCCAGGCAGGTGAGCCAGAACGCCAGCAGGGCCCAGCCCGGCTGGTGGCGAAACAGCGTGGCCGAGAGCGCGCAGCCCAGCGTCACCAGCCACTGGGCCGTCGTCACGTAGGACGTCGCGTTGAACTGATACGACACGTCGGCGATGCCGAAGGCTGCGACCGCCGAGCCCAGCAGCACGTCGGGCAGCCACGCTCGCAGCGTCGTCACCCTGCGGTCTCCGTGCGGCACAGACCGAGGATCGCACACCGCTCGCGCGCGGTCACCGCACCGTCTGCGCGGCGCCGAGCACGAGCTCGGACAGCAGGTCACGGTAGCTCGTGCCCGCGGCGGCGAACATGCGCGGCACCTGCGACTCCGCGGTCATCCCGGGCATCGTGTTGACCTCGTTGAGCACGACACCCATCGGCGTGACGAAGAAGTCGAACCGCGCCACGCCGGCGCAGCCCAGCGCGTCGAACATCGTCAGCGCGGCGTGTGCGAGCTCCTTGCGCTGGACGTCGTCGAGCGCGGCGGGCAGCCGGAAGTCGGCCGACCCGTCGTACTTGCTGTCGAGGTCGAACACCGAGCCTTCCGGTGAGACGATCTCGAGCGCGGGGCCCACCAGGCGGCTGCCGTCGACCCGTTCGAGCACCGCGACGTCGACCTCGCGGCCCTCGACGAGCTGCTCGACGAGCACCCGGTCGTCCAGGGCGAGCGCGGAGTCGATCGCCGGGGCGAGGTCGTCCGCCGCGGTCACGAGCGACACGCCATGGCTGGACCCGGCGGCGACGGGCTTGACCACGACCGGTCCGTCCCATCGAGCCGAGGACGCGGTCGACGCCGTCACGAGCGTGCCGGGAGCTGTCGCGATGCCGTGCGACTCGGCCACGAGCTTCGTCGTCACCTTGTCCATGGCCAGCGCACCGGCGCGCAGGTCGCTGCCGACCCAGGGGATGCCGGCCAGCCGGCAGAGGGCGGCGAGCGTGCCGTCCTCGCCGACCGGACCGTGCACGGCCGGGAAGGCGACGTCGCACTCGGCGAGCACCGTGACCGCGCCGGCGAGGCTGGCGGCGGGTGTCGCGCCGAGCGGGACCGACCCGAGGTGCCATCGCCCGTCGAGGCCGATCGTGAGGCGGATCGCGATGAAGAGGTCGGGGTCGAGCGCCGCGGCCACGGCGGCGGCGGACGCGAGCGACACGTCGTGCTCGCAGCTCTGGCCACCGCCGATCACGGCGACGCGGCGCGGGGCAGCGGTGGTGGTCATGGACGGCTCCTGACGTCGAGGGCGGACACGGCCCGCAGTCGCGGGGACCGAGCCGCATGGATGGTTCGCGCGACCCGTGGGCCGAAGCCGGTGACGACGTCGTGGGGGAGCGACTGCGACCACGCTGCCCACTCGGTCACGGTGGGCTCGCCGTCGTCGCCGGGGCCCATGACCGTCACGGTGTCGCCCGGACGGGCGGGTAGGTCGCCGAGGTCGACGACGGTCTGGTCCATCGAGACCAGGCCGAGCGTGCGGCAGCGACGTCCGTGGACGAGCACCTCGCCGCGACCGGACGACGACCGCGGGATGCCGTCGGCGTAGCCGACCGGGAGCAGGCCGAGGCTCGTGCGTCGCTCGGTGACGTGGGTGTGGCCGTAGCCCACGCCGGTGCCTGCGGGCACCGAGCGCACGCTGACGAGCGGCGCGCGCAGCGTCATGGCCGAGCGCAGCATCGTGGTGCCGGACGGATCGATGCCGACCAGGCCTGCGCCCACGCGGCACAGGTCGTGGTGGCTCGACGGATCGGTCAGCGTGGCTGCGGTCGCGGCCAGGTGGCAGCGGGCCTCGTCCAGCCCGGCGGCGCGTGCCGTCGCCACGAAGCGGGCGAAGGCCTCGCGGCCGACGGCGTTGGCCGGGTCGCCGGGTCGGTCGGCACAGGCGAGATGGCCCATCAGTCCGACGACGCGCAGGCGTCCGCGACCGTGGTCCACCGCCGCCGCCTGGCACAGCTGCTGCCACGCGTCGGGTGACGCCCCGTCCCGCGCGAGGCCGGTGTCGGCGTGGAGGTGCACGAGAGCAGGACGTCCCACGGCGTCCGCTGCGGCCCGTATCGCCCGCAGGTGCTCGAGGCTCGGCGCCGCCAGCTCGACACCGGCGGCGACCGCAGGCCTGAAGTCGGCAGTCGGCGGGCTGAGCCAGCTGAGGACCGGTGCGGCGATGCCGGCCGAGCGCAGCGCCATCGCCTCGCCCAGCGAGGTCACGCCGAGGGACGTCGCTCCGTGCGTCAGCGCCGTGGTCGCCACGTCGAGCAGGCCGTGCCCGAAGCCATCGGCCTTGACGACGGCCATGAGGCTGCCGCGGGCGCGGTCCGCGAGCAGCCGGGTGTTGTCGGCGATCGCCTCGAGGTCGATCTCGAGCCGCGGCCCCGGCAGGGAGGGCTCGGGCCGCACCACGTGCGCGGGCTCGGTCATGCGGCGGCCGTCATCGGCAGGGGGCCGTAGATCGCGTGCTCGGCGCCCGTCACGTGCGCCCAGTAGCGGTCGCCGTAGCTCCAGTGCCACCACTCGGTCGGGTAGTTGACCAGTCCGGTCGCCTCCAGCGCCGTCACCAGCATCGTGCGGTGTGCCCGTGCCACGGCGTCGAGACCTGGCGCGTCGGTGTAGCAGGCACCCTGGCTCTGCTCCGGGGTCGCGTCGAGGGCCGACCCCATCCACAGCTCGCGCCCGTCCGCGTCGACCAGGGTCAGGTCGACGGCGGCTCCCGCGACGTGCGGTGCGGCCTGCAGCGGCGCGACGTGACGGCTGGCCAGGTGTCGGATCTGCTCGGGCGTCGCCGCCGGACGGTCCTGCCGGAGGCGCTCCGAGTAGGCCTCGATGATCGCCAGCTGGACGTCGGAGGCACGGCTGCCCTCGACGACCTTGAGGCCGATGCCGTCAGGCAGGGCGCGCGCCGCGGCCACCAGGCGGTCACGCACGCCGCGTCGCACGAGACGAGCGAGGCCCGTGGCGCCTGGAGCCAGGTCGAGCAGGTCGACGACGGGCTCGTCGATCTCGCGCAGGGGGATGCCGACCACGCGGGGGTCGGAGATCAGGATCGTCATGTCATCGACGCTACGAAGACGTCAGCCCGGACGGATCAGCCTGAGGTACCGATCGTCACGCCCAAGGTGCCGACCGTCCGACCGGCATACTTCGTGCATGGGCACGTCACACCAGGACACATCACTCTCGTCGCAGCTCGCGGTCGCCGGACACGTCGACCTGTCGACCTTCGACTCACGGGCCACGACCGGCTTCGACGGCAGCAAGGCCGAGGGCAAGGCCGCGCTGGCCGGCATCGGGGACGAGCTGGACGACCTGCAGGAGCGGCTGTTCGCCAACGGGCGCTCCGGTGCGAGCAGCACCCGCGTGCTGCTGGTGCTGCAGGGGATGGACACGTCGGGCAAGGGCGGCATCGTCCGCCATGTCGCCGGGCTCGCCGACCCGCAAGGGCTGGCCATCACGTCGTTCAAGCGGCCGACGCCCGAGGAGCTCGAGCACGACTTCCTGTGGCGCGTCGAGAAGGCCCTTCCCGGGCCGGGGATGATCGGCATCTTCGACCGGTCGCACTACGAGGACGTCCTCATCGGCCGGGTGCGCCGGCTCGTGGGCGAGAAGGAGATCGCGCGACGCTACGCGGCGATCAACGACTTCGAGCAGGCCTTCACCGCCTCCGGGGGCGTCATCGTCAAGTGCTTCCTGCACATCACGGCCGACGACCAGAAGGACCGCCTCGCGGCTCGGCTCGACGACCCGACCAAGTACTGGAAGTACAACCCGGCCGACCTCGACGAGCGCCAGCTCTGGGACGACTACCAGCAGGCCTACGCCATCGCGATCCAGCGGTGCTCGACCGAGTCCGCCCCGTGGCACGTCGTGCCGAGCGGACGCAAGTGGTACCGCAACTGGGCGGTCGCGACGTTGCTGCTCGAGCACCTACGGGCTCTCGACCTGGCGTGGCCCGACCCCGACTTCGACGTCGAGGCGGAGAAGGCCAGACTCGCGACGATGTGACGCTCAGCCGGCTGACCGGGCGACCGCTGCCGGACGCTTGGAGCCTGGCATCTCGAGCAGCCACCTGGCGCCCACCTGGCGCACGATCCGCTCGAGCAGCAGGCAGACCGCGATCAGCACCCCGGTCAGCACGACGGGCTCGAGCGCCGCGACCAGCGCGGTACGTGGCTCCAGCACGGCGAGAGGGCCGCGCAGCAGACGATCGGCCACCGCCAGCAGCGGCAGGTGCATGACGTACACCGGCAGGGTGCGCCTGCCCAGCCCGCTCAGGGCACGGGTGGTCCGCGTCAGGTGGCGCGCGACCATCACGGCCGCGACGACGCCGACGGCGATGGCCAGCACCGACACCGCCGGCCAGACGCCCGGCCAGCGCTGCGCGCCGAGAGCTGCCATGGCGGCCAGGGCCGCGACGTAGGCCGTGCAGGTCGCCACCAGGCGTCGCACCGACGAGGCCGAGGCGAATGACTCGATGGCCGGGCGAAGCCGCAGCCCGGCGAGGAAGAACACGAGGTTCTGGTAGACCTGCCCGCGATTGCTGACGACGGGCAGCAGGTCGGCCGCCGCGACCGCTGAGAGCACCATTGCCGCCGTCAGGAGCCATGCGGTCGGGACGCGCCGCGTCGCGCGGGCGATCGCGAAGTATGCCGCGAGGGCGAACAGGTACCAGAGGTTGGTCGGGCTGATCGTCAGCTGTTCCAGCAGGTCGCCGGCGCTGCGGGCGCGGGCCGTGTCGAACGTCGGCGTCCACCACATCACCGCGGTGTGGATCAGCAGCCACACCGCGTACAGGTAGAAGAAGCCCGCCACCCGCGTGCGGGTCAGCACGGGCCAGGGGCGCGCGACCACGCCGACGGCGAACAGTCCCGAGATCGTGAAGAACAGCGGCATCCGCAGGGGCAGCAGCTGCTCGCCGAGCGTGCCCCACGCGGCCGACCACGGGACCGACGTGTCCCAGTCGATCCGCTGGTAGTGCTTGGTGACGACGTGCCACAGCACGACCAGGACGATGCAGACGCCCTTGGCGACGTCGGGCCACGTCTCGCGGCGGGTCGGTGGAACGGCAGCGGTGGTGACCATGCCTCGACGCTAGGCAGCCGGCGGACGTCCGACATCCACCTGCGGGGCCGATCCCCGCACCGGAAGGACCGGGCACCTCCGCCTCAGGGAGGAGGTGCCCGGTCCGGGGTCGACCGATCAGGTGCGGTGCGTCAGGCGAACAGTGCCTCGAGCGGAACGAGGTCGACCGCGCCGACCGCGTAGCGAGCGAGGATCACGCGGGCGACCTCGACGTCGACGCCCAGGGGCTCGGCGACGGCGACCGCTCCAGCCTCGTACGCCAGCTCGGCGACCCGGTCGGGCAGCACGCCCGGCGCGAGGAACAGCTGGCCCACCGCGATGTGACGACGTCCGTCGGCGCGGTGCTGGCGGACGGCCTCGCCCGCGGCCGGCGGGACGCTCGACGCGAAGGCGGCGATCGTCGGGAGCCGGTGGTGGGAACCCCACGCACGAGCCGCGCGGGAGATCGCCGCGTTGGCGATGGGGTCGGACGAGCCGGCCCCGGCCAGCACGAGCGCGTCGAGCTCGCGCACGCGGTGCTTCGACAACGCCTCGCGCAGGCGCTTGTCGAGCACGTGGAAGAACGCGGCCTCGATGCCGAGGACGTTCGTGGCGTGCACCTTGATGCCGTCGTGACGGGCCATGGCCGCGGCGACGACCTGGGGGACGTCGACTTTGGCGTGGTACGCCTCGCTGAGCAGCAGAGGCACGACGACGATCTCCTGGTGGCCCTCGGCCACGAGCTGGTCGACGGCCTCGTCGAAGGCCGGACCGACGTGGTCGAGGAATGCCGGCGCCACACGCAGGTCGGGGCGCATGCACGCGACCATCTCCGTGAGGGCTGTGATGGTGGCGGCGGAACGGGGATCCGTGCTGCCGTGCGCAAGAGCGATGAGTGCTGGTGCGGTCATGATGCGTGCCTCCTTCCAGGGGGTGGTGCTGTGATCAATGGGTGGTCAGGTCGGTGGGGGAGAGCTGGCCGATGAAGCCGAGCCGGAACGCCCTCAAGCAGGAGCGACACTCCCACTCCCCGTGCTTCTCGCCGTGCGGGCGCAGGCTGTCGTCGGCGCAGTAGGGGCAGTGGAACGGGACGGCGCGAGCACTCAACGCAGTGCCTCCTCGTCGGCGCGGGCAACCCAGCGGGCGAACGACTCGTCGCCGTCCCGCTCGCTCAGGTAGGTCTTCGAGAGCTTCTCGACGTACTCGGGCAGGTGCTCGCCGGTCACCTTGTGCTGGCGCAGCTTGCGACCGAAGCCGGCCTCGAGGCCCAAGGCGCCGCCCAGGTGCACCTGGAAGCCCTCGACGGTGTTGCCGTGCTCGTCCAGCACGAGCATGCCCTTGAGGCCGATGTCGGCGGTCTGGATGCGCGCGCACGAGTTGGGGCAGCCGTTGACGTTGACCGTGATGGGGGTGTCGAGCTCGGGCACCCGCTGCTCGAGCTCGTCGATCAGGGTCCGCGCGGTGTCCTTGGTGTTGACGATCGCGAGCTTGCAGTACTCGATGCCGGTGCAGGCCATCGTGTTGCGACGCCACTGCGACGGCCGCGCGTGCAGCCCGATCTCGTCGAGGGCCGCGACCAGCGACTCGACCTTGTCCTCGGCGATGTCGAGCACGACGAGCTTCTGCATGGGCGTCGTGCGGACGCGGTCGCTGCCGTGGGCCTCGACGATGTCGGCGACCTGGTTGAGCAGGGTGCCCGAGATGCGTCCGACCGTTGCTGCGACGCCCACGTAGAACTTGCCGTCGTTCTGAGGGAAGACGCCGACGTGGTCGGCCGGCGTCTCGGGGGCCGGGGGAGCGTCGAGGTCGACGAGCTTGCGCTCCAGGTACTCGGTCTCGAGCACCTCGCGGAACTTCTCGATGCCCCAGTCGGCGACCAGGAACTTCAGCCGGGCGCGGGTGCGGAGGCGGCGGTAGCCGTAGTCGCGGAAGATGCTGACGACGCCCTTCCAGACCTCGGGCACCTCGTCGATCGGCACCCAGACGCCGACGCGCTGCGCCAGCATCGGGTTGGTCGACAGCCCGCCGCCGACCCAGAGGTCGAAGCCCGGGCCGTGCTCGGGGTGCACCGCGCCGGTGAAGGCGATGTCGTTGATCTGCGGGACAACGTCGTGGTCGGGGTTGCCGCTGATCGCCGACTTGAACTTGCGGGGCAGGTTGCTGAACGCGCGGTCGCCGATGAAGGTCGACTCGATGGCGTCGACGGCCGGCGTGCCGTCGATGATCTCGTCGGCGGAGATGCCGGCGACGGGGGAGCCGAGGATGACCCGGGGGCAGTCTCCGCACGCCTCCTGCGTGGAGAGCCCGACGGCCTCGAGGCGGTTCCAGATCGTGGGCACGTCGCGGACGTCGATCCAGTGGTACTGGACGTTCTGGCGATCGGTGAGGTCGGCGGTGTCGCGAGCGAACTCGACCGAGATGTCGGCGACGGTGCGCAGCTGCTCGAGGCTGAGCTGTCCGCCGTCGATGCGCACGCGCATCATGAACCGGTCGGCGTCCAGCTCTTCCGGCTCGAGCGTCGCGGTCTTGCCGCCGTCGATGCCCTCCTTGCGCTGCGTGTAGAGCCCCCACCAGCGGAACCGGCCGCGCAGATCGCCGCCGTCGATCGACTCGAAGCCGTGGTGCGCGTAGATGTTCTCGATGCGGGCCCGCACGTTGAGCGGGTTGTCGTCCTTCTTGGACTGCTCGTTGGCGTTGAGCGGCTCGCGGTAGCCCAGCGCCCACTGGCCCTCGCCGCGCTTGGGGCGCGGGCGACGGGCGGGGGTGTCGGTACCGGGTGCTGAAGCCATGAGAGTCCCTTGGGGCAGGGCACACGGCGACCAGGACAGGCTCGTCACGGTGGTCGCCGCGCGCCTGGATTGATTCGACGGATGGTGCTCGAGATCAGTGCAGAGGTCGCGCGTTGATCAGCGACACATCATGTTGCGGGCGCGACCGAGGTCGACGTGAAGTCGTCCCACGAGCCAGAGGGTCTGCGCCGAAAGCATGTGTTCAGTCTGCTGACGACGATCGTCCACGACAAGCAGCGGTCTCGCGATATGGGACGCCTGTCCACATGGTGAACTCCGGTACCGGTATCACGGTAAAAAGGGATGGCTGTTGTGGGCGGGGTCACGACCTCGGCACGAGCAGCGAGACGGCGTAGGCGCCGACCACGGCTCCGGCCATGGCTGCGCCAGCTGCCACCAGGGCGACGTCCCAGGGCAGGATGCCCGCCGTGGCCAGGCCCATCACAGCGGCGGGCTGGAAGGCCGTCAGCAGTCCGAGGGGGAGTGCGGCACCTCCGACGAGCACGGGCACGGCTGCCGTGGCCTCGGGCCCGCCGGCGTCGATCGCGAGCGTCGTCCACGCCACGATGAGGCCGACGACGGCGGATCCCGCGCCGGCGAGCACGAGGCCGGGCGCGCTGAGCACCAGCGTGTCGCCCAGCTGGTCCTCGAGCCCCATCGCGGCGAGCCCGCCGAGGACGCCCCCCACCAGGTGAGCGGCGATCTCGGGCAGCAGGGTCGACCACGGTCGCCGGCCGACGGCCGCCAGGGTCACCGAAGCGGCAGGGTTGGCAAGACCGAGCGCCGACTCGTCGTCGGAGGAGTGCAGCTGGGCGTACCAGGTGAGCAGGGCCGCGACGGCCGCGACGGCGACGACGGCGAGCGTCGCCTCGGCCGCCCTCAGCGCCATCGCGGCGACGAGCGTCGTCAGCGCGGACATCAGCCCGGCGACGACCAGGCGCCGACCCATCAGGACCTCGATCGCGACGTCGTGCGCGCCCGGTCACCGGATGCGTCGTGAGGGGGATGCATGTCGCTACGGTAGAGCCATGGTGGCGCAACCGGTAGGCCGACCGCGCCTCGCCGAGCTGATGAGCAGGCTGGTCGCCCGCACCGTCAGCAGCTGCCTGCGCTACCGGGTCACGGGCCTGGCGGCCGAGGCCGCGTTCTTCGCGATCCTGTCGCTGCCACCGCTGGTGTTCGGCCTCGCCGGCACGATCGGCTTCATCGCCGAGCGTTACGACGTCGCCCAGGTCGACGTGCTGAAGGACCGGATCATCGAGCTGTCGTCGAAGGCCCTGACCGACAGCACCGTCGACAAGGTGATCGCACCGACCCTCGACGAGGTGCTCGGATCGGGACGCATCGACGTCATCTCGATCGGCTTCGTGCTCGCCCTGTGGTCGGGGTCGCGAGCCCTCAACGTCTTCCTCGACACGATCTCGATCATCTACGGGATGGGCGGGCAGCGCGGCATCGTCAAGACGCGCGCCCTGTCGTTCTCGCTGTACATCGCGGCGCTCCTGGTGGGCATCGTGCTGGTGCCGCTCGTGCTGATCGGGCCCGAGCTGGCGGCGGACATCCTCTCCGACCGGTGGGCGTTCCTGCGCATGTTCTACTGGCCGGCCGTGCTGGTGCTGTCGCTCGGCTTCTTGACGACCCTCTACCACCTGGCCGTTCCCGTGCGGCAGAAGTGGCGGTCGGGTCTGCCGGGTGCGGCGTTCACCTTGGTGCTGTGGATCCTCGGCAGCTACTTCGTGCGCTGGGCGCTCGGCTTCTCGACCGGCGGCATGTCGATCTACGGGCCGTTGGCCGCCCCGATCGCGGTGCTGCTGTGGCTGTACGTGCTGTCGATCTCGGTGCTGATCGGCGCTGCCATCAACGCTGCGGTGGAGGCAGGCGTCGACGACTCGCGGTGGGGTGCCGAACCGGTCGCCTGAGCGCACGTGTGCCATGAGTGACTGTGGCGTCATGGCCGCCAGCGATGGTTCGCGAGCCACGCCGTGGTGCCTGCCCGGCGGTACTGGATGTGGCCGTCCGGACCTTCGCGCAGCTGCCAGTCGTCGGCGTGCACCACGCGATGGTGGTGCGGACAGATCAGCACGCCGTCGTCCAGGGTGGTGGTGCCACCGTGCGACCAAGGAGATCGCCAGTGGTGTGCCTCGGTCTGCTCGGGGGGTCTGTCGCACCCGGGGAAGGTGCAGCCGCCGTCTCGTCGGGCGAGGGCCTGCTTCTGCGCTCGGGTGAAGAGCCGCTGCTCGTGCCCGTGGTCGAGCGGGACCGGCCTGCCTCCGAAGACCTGAGGGATGATGCCCAAGGAGCACGCCATCAGCCGCGCCTGCGAGGCACTGATGCGTGTGCCGGTCGAGAGCGTCGCCGCCTTGACTCCCTCGGTGAGCGTCGCCAGGTCGAGGTGGACCATGAGGGTCGCGCCGAAGCCGGAGCGGCCGGGCAGCAGGTTGCCGGGCAGGTGACCGCACAGCTCGGCGAAGGCCATGCCGAGGCGGGTGCGGTGGTCGAGGTCGCGGTCGTACACCGACGTGGTCGCCTCGGGGGCCGCCGCTCCCGGGTGGTCGCGCAGATGGTCTCGCTTGGGGGCGCAGATCGCCTTGAGCGCCGTCTCGAGCATGTCGGCCTGGGCGTCGGGGATCGTGAACCCGCCGCTGGTGGTGCCGTCGGCGTTGGGACGCATCCAGAACGTCGATGCGGCCCAGGACTTCTTCTCGGTGGCCTCGAGGTCGTCGTTCTCGGAGCGGTCGACCCCGGGCTCGGGCGTGAACTGATCGGCGATGCGCTTGGACCGCGTGCGCAGGTCTTTGAGCGAGAGCCGGCCGGCATCGCCGATCAGCGTGTCTTCGCACGCCTGGCGGTCGTCGGCCGAGACGTCGTCAGGCAGGCCGCTGATCGCGCCCGCGATGATGTCCGCCTGGGCGGCACCGATCTGACCGGCCGCCAGCGCGTCCTGGGTGCTGGGTGCCGCACCGAGCTTATTGCCCCGGTGCACCATCGCGTCCGCTGCTCGTCGATCGCCGCCGAACGCGCCGGCGAGCAGGTCTCCGGTCGAGGTGGCACCAGCGCTCTTGGCGACCCCCGAGGCGTCCAGCGCACGGGTCGCGGCCATCAGGTGAGCCTTGACGCGGGCCTCGACACGCATCAGTCGCTCGGCAGCAGATCGCAGGGCGTCGGGCTCGAGCCCTGGCCAGCCGTCGATCGGCATCTGGTCGAGAGCCGCTTCAAGCGCTGCGACCCCACCCACCAGCGGGTGGGGGAGCTGCTCGACGACGGCGAGGGACACGAGGACATCCAAAGGAGGTAGGTCGTCGCACCCCTGGCCCCGTCAGGTGTGTCGCATCCAGGGTCGATGCGTCACGGACCGGTCATGTTCGATCGCTCGTCGGATCTCGTGTCACGTCGAGGGTTCCCGCGTCTTCTTCGCCCTCGTGATGATCATTATGCCGTATTTCGAGCGTCGTGTCGAACAGGTGTTCGAATGATGAGACGCTGCTCAGACCGGCGAACACGTGACGGAGCCCCTCGGCCGGGGTGGGCGGCGGAGGGGCTCGGTCGCGACCGGCGGGCACATGGAGGAAGCCCTGCCGTATCGCTGTGCACCGGTCGTGCGTGACCAACCGGCTCGTCTCCGACGCTACGGGCGTCGCGGCACCCGCACCACCAACCACGGGTGAACTCCGACCCAACAACGGGGCCGCCCCCGCCCTCCAGGGGAGGTGAGGCGGGGACGGCGTACCGATGGTATCTGGAAGTTGCCCATCGGCGCGAGGTCTCGTGGCCGAGACGACGAAAGCCCCGGACTCGTCGGAGTCCGGGGCTTGCCTGCGGTGGGCGATACTGGGTTCGAACCAGTGACCTCTTCGGTGTGAACGAAGCGCGCTACCACTGCGCCAATCGCCCGCTGACGTGCGACAGAAACACTAACCTACGGCCGACGTCCGCCACCAGCGAGGTCGCCGCCTCGTCACGGATCGACGTCCTTGGCCGCCTCGCGGGCCCAGATCTGCTGGGCGCGTCGCGTGACCGGCCCCGGCGCGGGCAGCTCGCGGTCGTCGACCCGCCTGATGGCCTGCACGTCCCGCGTCGTCCCGACGAGGATGACCTCGTCGGCCGTGCGGAGCACCTCGATGGGGGCGTCCTGCTCGACGACGTCGATCTCGCCGGCGCACCACTGCAGCACCAGAGCGCGGGTGACGCCCGCGAGCGGCCCGGCACCGAGCGTCGGGGTGATGAGGCGGTCGCCGACGACGTACATCACGTTGGACCCCGTGCCCTCGCACAGCTCGCCACGCGTGTTCGGCATGACGGCCTCGGACGCGCCGTAAGCGTGAGCGTGCTCGACCATCAGTGCGTTCTCGGCGTACGACGTCGTCTTGAGGCCGGTGAGCGCCCCGCGCTCGTTGCGCGGCCACGGCACCGTGACGATGCTCGAGACCGGTGGGGGTCGGTCGCACGGCTCGGCCACGACCGTGTGCGTGAGCGCTCCCGACCCCCGCGGGGAGCCGAGCGGCCCGGGGCCGGACGTCACGGTGACGCGGACGCGACCGAAGCCGATCGACTGGCCGTCCATCGTCGCGGCGATGCCGTCGCGGACGGCGCCGAGGTCGGGGGTTCCGATGCCCAGGCCGGCGGCAGATCGCACAAGACGGTCGAGGTGACGCGTGAGCGCGAACGGTCTGTCGTCCTCGATCTTGACGGTCTCGAACACTCCGTCACCCACGATCATGCCGTGATCGAGGACGCTGATCGCCGGTTCGTCCGGGGATTGCAGGAGGCGTCCGTTGACCCATGTGCGCATGCCTCCACGCTACGCCGACCCCGGTTTGGGGTGTACGGGAAGCATCCGCTAATGTTTCATCTCGGCCCGCCAAGCGGGCCGGTTGCGGACATAGCTCAGTGGTAGAGCATCACCTTGCCAAGGTGAGGGTCGCGAGTTCGAATCTCGTTGTCCGCTCGGAGAGGGTCTCCATACCCATCCAGCGGTGGGTTGGCCGAGAGGCGAGGCAACGGACTGCAAATCCGTTTACACGGGTTCAAATCCCGTACCCACCTCGCAGGTACAATTTCATATCCACGGGCGATTGGCGCAGCGGTAGCGCGCTTCCCTGACACGGAAGAGGTCACTGGTTCAAACCCAGTATCGCCCACACGAGAAAGCCCCCGGAATCCTGTTGGATTCCGGGGGCTCTTCGTTTTCAGGCGGCTCGCAGATTCATGCGTCGTGCTCCAGCTCGCTGAGCCGTGCCTGGCGTACGAGCACTCGGAGGGTCGCCTCGGATTCCGCAATCTCGGTCGGGCCTCGTCCGGAGCCTGAGCCACGACTGTCGTCGGCGCTCGGCGCCGGCCTCCGCAGCGACGCCGGTGTTTCGCCGGTCGGCTGGTTCAACGCGTCGCGAGTCACCGTTGCTCGTCCGCCTGGGGGCAGGGGTTCCTCTGCGGGCCTCGTCCCGGGACTGGTCACGGTCGGAGCGACACGGCGCTTCTGTCGCACCCCGTGGCTAGCGTCGATCGAATGCAGCTCACCGCCACCGTCCGCACCATCCCCGACCCCGCGGCCGACGACATCGACAGCCTCAGGATGGACGTCATCACCTCCGAGGCGGCTGATTACGACACCGCCTACGCCCGGCTCAGCACTCGCATCCCCGACGGGTGGCAGCTGCTCTCCGTGCGCAGGCACTGACGGTCGGTCGCTGTCTCCGGCGCTGACCGCGACCATGTCGGCGTCCGCAGGAGCATCGCGAGTAGGTCACCGCCCCGGCGGCTCGGTGCGCCATGCTGGAGGTACAGCCCGCACGTGCGGGGTGAGAGGCGTCAGGCAGGAGACCGCGTGAACCAACCAGGGGACCCGCCGCTGCCCGACTGGGCCCAGCAGGCGCGGCGCGTCACACGAGCCGCCATCAAGGTCGCGTCGACCTGCGTGCTGGTGAGCTGGCTGCTCGCGGGCGTCGATCTCGTCGTGGACGGATCGCTGCGGGGTCGGTGGGCCACGTGGGCCTTCGGCATCGGGTTCGGGTCGGCCGCGGCGGTCGTGCTCGTCGCCGGCGTGGTGTGGCTCGCCGGCGAGACGGTGGCCGGCACGCGATCGCGACAGACCCGGCGCAAGAGCTCGCGCAACGACTGACTCAGCGACGTCCGAACAGCAGGCGGAACGGTCGCGAGGCCAGCGTGACGAGCGGACGACGTCCGTGCAGGAAGGCCAACGGTCCGTCCGCGGCGAACGACCACCGGGCGGATGCCGTGCCGAGGCGCATGCGTCCCGTCACCGGCGACACCAGCAGGCTCCCGCGCTGGTCCTGGGCGATCCTGAACCCGGCCGGCAGCATCCACGGCAGTCGGCGCACGCGGCGCAGCACCAGCGAGCCGATGTCGTGCGCGGCGTACGACGCGTGCGGCACGACGTCGAAGTCGGCGAGCTGCTTGGGGATGGCCCACAGGTCGCGTCCGCCGTCGCGCGACGCCTCGCTGTCGACCCAGATGTGCGTGATCGACACCCGCACGCGCCAGCCCTGCCGCACCAGCACGGTCGCCATGATCTCGTTGTAGGTCAGCGGGCTCGGCTGCTCGTAGACGAAGAACGCCGCACCGACGATGCCGCGCCCGAAGATCGTGATCGGCCGGGTGGCGGGGTAGTGCGGTGCCGGCAGGTGGGCGACGGGCACGAGCCACGCGCCGATGTAGGCGTGACCGTGCAGGTCCCAGGGCTCGGGGGGATATGTCGTCATGACCAGTGGAACGCTTCCGGCTCGAGCACCTTGGTGCGCTGGGCGTACGGATGGGTCGAGCCCGGCCAGTTGGACGTGATGCGGCCGGACGCGTGGCGGTACCAGCTGTCGCAGTGCGCCCACACCGAGTGCGAGAGTCGCAGCTGGACATCGTGGTCATAGGCCTGCTCGGCCTCGGCCGTCACCTCGACCGTGCGGTACGAGCCTGCCTCGAGACGGTCGACGGCCTGCCGCATGTGGCGCGCCTGCGCCTCGAGCATGTAGACGATCGAGCCGCCGCCGAGATTGGTGTTGGGGCCGTAGGTGACGAGCAGGTTCGGGAAGCCCGGCATGTAGATGCCGAGGTAGGCCCGGGCCCCGTCGACCCACTGCTCGGCGAGCTTGCGTCCGCCGGTGCCGGTGATGTCGATCGACTCGAGGAACTCCTGCGCGTCGAAGCCCGTGGCGTAGATGACGACGTCGACCTCGTGCACCGTCCCGTCGGCCGTCTGCACCCCGGTGGGGGTGACGGCGGTGATCGGGTGGGCGACGAGCCTGACGTGGGGCTGCGCGATGGCCGGGTAGTAGGTGTTGGCGAACAGGATGCGCTTGCAGCCGACCGGGTAGTCAGGCGTCAGCTTGGCCCTCAGCTCGGGGTCGGCGATCTTGCTCTCGAGGTGCTTGCGCGCGATCAGGCTGATGGTCTTGCCCATCACCGAGTCGTCGTCGAGGGCCCGCGAGAACTGCTCGGCGATGCCCCACGACCCGGCGCGCTCGGCCTTGAGGGCGCCCGGCGCGTGCCGCAGCATCCGGCGGTAGACGGGCCCGAACCGCTGGTCGGGCTTGGGCAGGATGTACGACGGGGTGCGTTGGAACACCACCAGCTCGGACGCCTGCTCGGCGATCTGCGGGATGAACTGGATGGCGCTCGCGCCCGTGCCGACGACCGCGACCTTCTTGCCGGTCAGGTCGACGTCGTGGTCCCACCGGGCCGAGTGGAAGGCGGCGCCCTCGAAGGTGTCGACCCCCGGGATGCTCGGCAGCACGGGCTGCGACAGCTGCCCGACGGCTGACACCAGCACGTCGACGGTCTGCTCGTCCCCGTCGTCGAAGCCCACGGTCCACGTCGAGCTCGCCTCGTCCCACCGCGCTGCCACGACGTCGCGCCCCAGCTGCACCAGCGGCGTGATGCCGTACTTGTCGGCGGTCGCGCGGATGTAGGCCAGGATCTCCGGCTGCACGCCGTAGCGGGACGACCACTCGGCCGACGGCTCGAACGAGAACGAGTAGAGCGGCGAGGGGACGTCGCACGCCGCACCCGGGTAGGTGTTGTCGCGCCAGACGCCGCCGATGCCGTCCGCGCGCTCCCACAGCCGCAGGTCGGTGTGCCCGGCGCGCTTGAGCTCGATCGCGACGGCGAGGGCGCCGAATCCTGAGCCGATGATGCCGATCGAGGTCATGAGTCGGTGCCTTCCGTGGGAGGGGTGGGAGACGGATACGGGTGCTGCGCGAACAGCAGCACGCTCTCGGTGAGCAGCGTGAGCGCCTCGTCGCGGGTGAAGGTCTCCTGCTGGAGCCACTCGCGACACACGGCCTTGGTGAGGGCCGCCATGGGCCGCAGGCGGGCGCGCAGGTGAGGTGTGTCGGGCAGCCCGAGGGCGTCGAGCACCAGGCGTGCCGCGCGGTCGTCGGCCTCGTCGACGATCTGCTGGATGTCGGAGCTGCCGTGCAGGTTGGCCGCGCCGCTGGCAGCGACCCAGGCCTGGCCGTACGTGGTGGCGGCCTCGAGGATCCAGTCCATCGTCATCGCGGCCCGCTGCTCGAGCGTCTTGCCGTCGAGCTCGGGCAGGGCCCGCTCGGGCATCATGATCGACTCGCGCATCACGGCCAGGAACAGCTCGCGCTTGTCGCCGAAGTAGTGGTTGATGAGTCCCCGGGCGACGCCCGCAGCATCGGCGAGCTCGCTTGACGAGACGGCGTCGTACGGGCGGTCGACGTAGAGCTCACGCGCGGCGTCGATGATCTGCTGACGCCGCTCCGCCGGTGCCAGGCGTGATCGTGGGATGGCCATGCGTCCAGTCTCACCGGCTATTGGCAGAGTGTCAACAACGTCGTATGCTCGGGGGATGAGCGACTTCGACTACGACGTCCTGGTGGTGGGATCCGGCTTCGGCGGCAGCGTCGCCGCCCTTCGGCTGACCGAGAAGGGCTACCGCGTCGGCTTGATGGAGGCCGGCCGCCGGTTCGCCGACGACGAGCTGCCCAAGACGTCGTGGCACGCCTCTCGCTACCTGTGGGCCCCGTGGGCGCGCTGCTTCGGCATCATGCGCATCACGCTGCTGCGGGACGTGCTGATCGCGAGCGGCACCGGCGTCGGCGGAGGTTCGCTCGTCTACGCCAACACGCTCTACGAGCCGCTCGACGCCTTCTACCGCGACCGCCAGTGGGCCGACCTCGCCGACTGGAAGAGCGAGCTCGCGCCGCACTACGCCCAGGCCCGCAAGATGCTGGGCGTCACGACCTACCCGGGCGACAGCCCGGCCGACGAGCACCTGCGCGCGCTCGCCAAGGACTACGGGGTCGAGCACACCGCGCACGCCACCGACGTCGGCGTGCTGTTCGGTGCCGACCACGGGGCCGCACCGGGCGACGAGGTGCCCGATCCGTTCTTCGGCGGCGCTGGGCCGACGCGCAACGCGTGCATCGACTGCGGCGCCTGCATGACGGGCTGCCGCCACAACGCCAAGAACACGTTGGTCAAGAACTACCTGCACCTGGCCGAGGGCGCGGGCGCGGTGGTGCATCCGCTCACGACCGTCACGGGGGTGCGCCCACGCTCTCGCGGGGGCTACGACGTCACGACCCGGCGCACCGGCAACCCGCTGCGCCGGCGCACCTTCTCGGCCGAGCAGGTCGTCTTCGCCGGCAACGCGCTCAGCACGCAGCGTCTGCTGCACGAGCTGCGGGCCACGACCCTGCCCCGGCTGTCGGCACGCATCGGCGAGCTCAGCCGCACCAACTCCGAGGCGGTGCTCACGGCGCGCTCGATGCGCAAGGACGCCGACTACACGCCCGGCATCGCGATCACGTCGTCCTTCCACCCCGACGAGCACACCCATGTCGAGGTGTGCCGCTACGGACACGGGTCGAGCGCGCTGGGCCTGATCAATGCGCCGCTGGTCGACGGCGGTCACGGTGGCTCTCAGCTGAAGGCCGTCTGGCGTGCCTATCGTGCCCTGGGCCTGCGCCGGGCGCTGGCGATCCACAACCCGCGGCGGTGGGCCGAGCAGTCGATCGTCGTGCTGGTGATGCAGACCCTCGACAACTCGATCACGACCTACGTCAAGAAGGGGTTGTTCGGACGCCGGATGACCAGCAAGCAGGGTGTCGGCGACCCCAATCCCAGCTGGATCCCGATGGCCAACCGGGTCGCTCGCGACCTGGCGACCGAGATCGGCGGCAACGCCGGCAGCTCGACCGCCGACCTGGCTGGCATCCCCATGACCGCGCACTTCATCGGCGGCTGCGTCATCGGCGCCAGCGCAGAGACCGGGGTGATCGACCCGTACCAGCGGGTGTTCGGCTACGACGGCCTGCACATCTCCGACGGCTCTGCGATCAGCGCCAACCTCGGCGTCAACCCGTCGCTGACCATCACGGCACAGGCCGAGCGCGCGATGGCGCTGTGGCCCAACAGGGGAGAAGCGGACGCCCGTCCTCCCGTGGGCGAGCCGTACGTCCGCGTGCCGGTCGTCGCGCCGGTCGCACCGGCCGTGCCGATGGGCGCACCCGCCGCCCTGCTGCTGCCGGTGCCGGCCGTGCCCCCGCGAGCCGCCGACCTCTCCGTTGGGGGCACCTCCCGATAGCGGGGGAGTGGCGCAGTTCCGTCTTCTTGGGACGGCGTGTCGCACGACGTTGCGCCGGTCGGTGGGTGGTCTGCGCCACTCGCGGACCGGCAGCCATCGGACGCTAGGGTGGGGCCAAGCAGCACGCGCCATCCGTAGGGCGCGTCACACCGAACGAGGAGCGCCACCGTGTCCGACATCCAGATCACCGTCGTCGACGAGTCCAGGTCTGTCGAGGCGGGCACGAAGGCCTGGCAGCTGTTCGCCGAGTCGCCCGACGTCATCGCCGCCCGTGTCGACGGGGCCCTGAAGGATCTCGCCTACGAGCTCACCGACGGCGACGTCGTCGAGCCCGTCGCGATCGACTCCAAGGACGGCCGCGACATCCTGCGCCACTCGACCGCGCACGTCATGGCCCAGGCCGTGCAGGAGCTGTTCCCGCAGGCCAAGCTAGGCATCGGCCCGCCGATCACCGACGGCTTCTACTACGACTTCGACGTGCCCGAGCCGTTCGTGCCCGAGGACCTGGTCAAGATCGAGTCGCGCATGCGCAAGATCGTCAAGGAGGGCCAGAAGTTCGACCGTCGCGAGATCAGCGACGACGCGGCCCGTGCCGAGCTGGCCGACGAGCCCTACAAGCTCGAGCTGATCGGCCTCAAGTCGACGGCCGCCGACACAAGCATGGAGAGTGCCGCCGAGGGTGCGAGCGTCGAGGTCGGCGAGGGCGGCCTCACGATCTACGACAACCTCAAGCGCGACGGCTCGGTCGCCTGGGGCGACCTGTGCCGCGGCCCGCACCTGCCCACCACCAAGCGCATCCCGGCGTTCAAGCTGATGCGCAGTGCCGCGGCCTACTGGCGCGGCGACGAGAAGAACAAGCAGCTGCAGCGCATCTACGGCACCGCCTGGGAGTCGAAGGAGGCGCTCGACGAGCACCTGCACCGCATCGAGGAGGCGCAGCGACGCGACCACCGTCGTCTCGGCACCGAGCTCGACCTGTTCTCGTTCCCCGACGAGATCGGCTCCGGCCTGCCGGTGTTCCACCCCAAGGGCGGCGTCATCAAGCGTGAGATGGAGGACTACGTCCGCGCCCGCCACATCGAGGAGGGCTTCGAGTACGTCGGCACCCCGCACGTCTCGCGCGAAGAGCTGTTCTACACGTCGGGCCACCTGCCGTACTACGGCGACAACATGTTCCCCCCGCTCGACCTCGACGGGCAGCCGTACCGCCTCAAGGCGATGAACTGCCCGATGCACAACCTGATCTTCCGGTCACGCCAGCGGTCCTACCGCGAGCTGCCCCTGCGTCTGTTCGAGTTCGGGCACGTCTACCGCAACGAGAAGTCAGGCGTCATCCACGGTCTGACCCGCGTGCGCGGCTTCGCGCAGGACGACTCGCACTCGTACGTCACGCCCGAGCAGGCGCCCGACGAGATCCGCCACCTGCTGAACTTCGTCCTCAGCCTGCTGCGCGACTTCGGCATGGACGACTTCTACCTCGAGCTGTCGACCCGTGACGACTCCAAGCCCGACAAGTTCATCGGATCGGACGACGACTGGGCGGTGGCCACGAAGGTGCTCGAGGACGTGTGCCTCGAGACCGGCCTCGAGCTCGTGCCCGATCCAGGTGGAGCCGCCTACTACGGCCCCAAGGTGTCGGTGCAGGCTCGTGACGCCATCGGTCGCACCTGGCAGATGTCCACGATCCAGTACGACTTCAACATGCCGTCGGCCGAACGGTTCGATCTCGAGTACGTGGCCGCCGACGGATCCCGTCAGAAGCCCGTGATGATCCACTCCGCCAAGTTCGGCTCGATCGAGCGGTTCATGGGCGTGCTCGTCGAGCACTACGCCGGCGCCTTCCCCCCGTGGCTCGCCCCCGTCCAGGTCGTCGGCATCCCGGTCGCCGAGCGGCACGCCGACTACCTGTACGAGCTGGCCAAGCGGCTCAAGGGGCTGGGCGTGCGCGTCGAGGTCGACGACTCCGACGAGCGGATGCAGAAGAAGATCCGCAACGCGCAGCTGCAGAAGGTGCCGTTCATGCTCATCGCCGGCGACAACGACGTCGAGGGCGACGGGGTCTCGTTCCGCTACCGCAGCGGCGACCAGGAGAACGGCGTGCCCGTCGACGACGCGGTCGAGCGGATCGTCGAGGCGATCCGCTCCCGGGTGCAGGTATGACCTCGGAGGGTCATCCCGGCGATGCAGGTCAGGACGGCGTGGGGGAGCCCGACGCCTTCCAACGGCTGTGGACCCCGCACCGCGTCGACTACATCAAGGGTGAGGGGAAGCCGACGACTTCCGACGCCGTCGACTGCCCCTTCTGCCGCATCCCCTCGATGGACGACGCCGAGGGGCTGATCGTGCACCGGGGCGAGCACGCGTACGCCGTGCTCAACCTGTACCCGTACAACGCGGGTCACCTGCTCGTCTGCCCGTACCGTCACGTCGCCGACTACACCGAGCTCGACGACGACGAGACGACCGAGGTCGCGTCCATCACCAAGACGGCGATGCGTGTCATGCGTGACGTCACGAGCCCGCAGGGCTTCAACCTGGGCATGAACCAGGGCGATGTCGCCGGCGCCGGCATCGCGGCCCACCTGCACCAGCACATCGTCCCCCGGTGGGGCGGCGACGCCAACTTCCTGCCCGTCATCGGGCGTACCAAGACCATGCCGCAGCTGCTGGGCGACACCCGCGAGCTGTTCGCGGCCGCCTGGCCGACGAAGTAGAGGACCCTGTGCTCGAACGATTCCGCCAGTTCTGGACCATGATCTGGGCCCCGCTGGGCGACCTGTTCCTCAGGCTCGGCATCACGCCCAACCAGGTGACGGTCGTCGGCACCCTGGGCGTCAGCGCCGGCGCCCTGTGGTTCTTCCCCCGCGGGCAGTTCTTCATCGGCGTGATGGTCGTGACGGCCTTCGTGTTCAGCGACCTGATCGACGGCTACATGGCCCGCAAGCTCGGCAAGGCGTCCAAGTGGGGGGCCTTCCTCGACTCGACGCTCGACCGCGTCGGCGATGCCGCCGTGTTCGGCGGCATCATGCTCTACTACACGACGTCCGACGCCCAGGCCGACCTCGGCGACCCGCGCCTGTACCTCTACCTGAGCCTCGCCTGCCTGGTGCTGGGCAACCTGACGTCATACGCGCGCGCCCGCGCCGAGAGCCTGGGCATGACCGCCAAGGGTGGCATCGCCGAGCGGTCCGACCGGCTCGTCTCGATCCTCGTGATGACGGGCTTCGCGGGACTGCTCGACCTGCCCTTCCTGCGCGAGATCACCTTGTGGGTGCTGGCGATCGCGAGCCTCATCACGGTCTTCCAGCGCATGCGCATCGTCTACCAGCAGACGGTCGACGACCCGGCGCTGTGACCCTCCCATCGTGACAGTGTCGATGTGACGACACGGATGTGACATCAGCATTGACACATACCCTCGGTATCCCACATGCTGTGAGGACCGCCACGCCGAGGAGCTCCCATGTCGCAGACCATGCACGACCGTCCGTCCGGCTCGCCGGTCGCCGACGTCCCTGACGTCCCCGTCGACGTCACGCCCGAGCAGTACGCCGACATCCTGCGGGGCTTGTCGCAGGCCTCCGTCGACCGGCACTTCGACGCCTTCGTCGACGTGCCGTGGGACCACCCCGACTTCGACGTGCGCGCCGACGACCCCCGGTGGGTGCTGCCGGCGGACGTCGACCCGCTGGGAGCCCACCCCTGGTACCAGGCGCAGCCCCTCGAGCGGCAGATCGCGATCGGCCAGTGGCGGCAGGCCAACATCCTCAAGGTCGGTCTGCAGTTCGAGAACATCCTGATCCGCGGCATCATGCAGTACGTCTTCACGCTGCCGAACGGCTCGCCCGAGTACCGCTACCTCACGCACGAGGCGACCGAGGAGTGCCACCACACGCAGATGTTCCAGGAGACCGTCAACCGCATCGGTGCGCCGGTCGAGGGCATGCCGTGGCTCATGCGACGTCTGGCCGCGCTGCTGCCGTGGGCCGGCTCGCTCGCGCCCTACGGGTTCTTCATCGGGGTCCTGGCCGGCGAGGAGCCGATCGACCACACGCAGAAGGGCGTCCTGCGCAGCGGCAAGGACCTGCCGCCCATCCTGCGCCGCATCATGGAGATCCACGTGGCCGAGGAGGCCCGCCACATCTCGTTCGCGCACCACTACATCAGGCGCAACGCCCCGCGACTGGGTCGCGTCGAGAAGGTCGTCATCTCGCTGCTCTTCCCGGTCATCATGCGCGTGCTGTGCGACGTCATCATGGTGCCGTCGAGGTCGTTCCGCCGAGAGTTCGGCATCCCCCGCTCGGTCATGAAGGACATCTACTGGCGTGCGCCCGAGTCGCGGTCGCGCCTGCGAGAGCTCTTCGGCGACGTGCGGATGCTCGCCGACCAGGCGGACCTGCGACGCAGCCGTGCCTCGCGCCTGATGTGGCGGCTGTGCGGCATCGACGGACGTCCGTCGCGCTACCGCAGCGAGCCGCCCGTCGTGTTCGCGCCGATCCACGACTGACGCGTGCCCCACGTCGTCACGCAGGCCTGCTGCGGCGACGCCTCGTGCGTCTTCGCCTGCCCGGTCAACGCGATCCACCCGACGCCTGACGAGCCCGACTTCGCGCTGGCCGAGATGCTCTACATCGACCCGGTGTCGTGCGTCGACTGCGGAGCGTGCGTCACGGCGTGCCCCGTCGGGGCCATCAGTGCCCACGACAAGCTGACGGAGCCGCAGCTGCCGTTCGTCGACATCAACGCCCTGTTCCACTCCACGCCCCGCTCGCACCCGGCTCAGGCTCCCGTCCCGCCCCTCGTCGCGCGCACCTCCAGCGACCCGATGCGGGTGGCGATCGTCGGGGCTGGTCCCGCCGCTCTGTTCGCTGCCGACGAGCTGCTCAAGCGGCCGGGCGTGCAGGTGACCGTCATCGACCGTCTGCCCACCCCGCACGGGCTGGTGCGCGCAGGCGTGGCGCCGGACCACCCGTCGACCAAGACCGTCGAGGGGCTGTTCCGCCACATCGAGGACCAGCCCGGGTTCTCCTACCTGCTCGGCGTCGACGTCGGCGTCGACGTGACGCACGACGAGCTCGCCGCCCACCACCACGCCGTCGTCTACGCGACCGGTGCCTCGCGCGACCGCAGGCTCGACATCGGGGGGGAGTCCCTCGTCGGCAGCACGACGGCCACGGACTTCGTGGCCTGGTACAACGGCCACCCCGAGCACGCCGACAGGAGCTTCGACCTCTCCAGCCGCAGAGTGGTCGTCATCGGCAACGGCAACGTCGCACTCGACGTGGCCCGCATCCTCGCGACCGATCCCGAGTGGCTCGCCGCCACCGACATCGCCGACCATGCGCTGGCAGCGCTGAGAGCGTCGTCCGTGCGAGAGGTCGAGGTGGTCGGACGCCGCGGCGCCGAGCACGCGGCGTTCACGCTGCCCGAGCTGGTGGGACTGGTCGAGCGCGACGACATCGACGTCGAGGTGCGCGGCGACCCGCTCATCACGCCCGGCGGCACCGACACCATGACGGCTCGCAAGATCGGGCTGCTGCGCGAGGCAGCCACGAGGCCGCGACGTCCCGGTGCCCGCACGATCGTGTTCCGCTTCGCGGCCTCGCCCGTGGCGATCGAGGAGGCGGCAGGCGGCCGGGTCGGCGGGGTCGTGCTGGCCCGCAACGACCTCGTGACGGACGCCGCAGGAGTCCCTCGTGCCGTCGCGACGACGGAGGCCGAGGTCGTCGAGACGGGGCTGGTGCTGCGCTCGATCGGCTACCGCGGCGTGGCCGTGCCGGGGCTTCCCTTCGACGCCGAGTCCTCGACGGTGCCGCACACCGGCGGCCGCGTCGACGGCATGGCGGGCACGTACGTCGCGGGCTGGATCAAGCGCGGGCCCAGCGGATTCATCGGCACCAACCGGTCGTGCGCGCAGGAGACGGTCGACTGTCTCGTCGCCGACGACAATGCCGGGCTGCTGCCAGCGCCGGCCGCATCGGCAGGGGCGTTCCGGCGACTCGCCGCGGGCCGCGTCACCGGAGCGATCGACCTGACGGGGTGGCGGTCGATCGACGCCCGCGAGCGCGAGGACGGCCGGAGCGAGGGGCGTCCACGCCGCAAGATCGTCCGGCTCGGTGCGATGCTCGAGGCGGCTGCACCCGCTGTGCCACCCCGCCGACGGCCCTGGCTCGCCCGTCGCTGAGCCGGCTGTCCGTCATGTGTCCGACGGATCGCCGCAGGAGCCCCGGGAGTAGACTGAAATGACGACCTCCAGCACAACGAAGGACACCGTAGTGAGCAACGAAGCAACGTCAGTCGGCACCGGCACGGCGCGCGTCAAGCGCGGCATGGCAGAGATGCTCAAGGGTGGCGTGATCATGGACGTGGTCAACGCCGAGCAGGCGCGGATCGCCGAGGACGCCGGCGCGGTGGCCGTGATGGCGCTCGAGCGGGTGCCCGCCGACATCCGCTCGCAGGGCGGCGTGGCGCGCATGTCCGATCCCGACCTGATCGACGGCATCGTGGCCGAGGTGTCGATCCCCGTGATGGCCAAGGCCCGCATCGGTCACTTCGTCGAGGCGCAGGTGCTGCAGTCGCTCGGCGTCGACTACATCGACGAGTCCGAGGTCCTGACGCCCGCCGACTACGTCAACCACATCGACAAGTGGAACTTCACGGTGCCGTTCGTGTGCGGCGCGACCAACCTGGGCGAGGCGCTGCGTCGCATCACCGAGGGTGCCGCGATGATCCGTTCCAAGGGCGAGGCCGGCACCGGCGACGTCTCCAACGCGACGGGTCACATGCGCAAGATCGGTGGCGAGATCCGCCGCCTGCAGTCGCTGAGCGAGGACGAGCTGTACGTCGCGGCCAAGGAGCTGCAGGCGCCGTTCGACCTGGTCAAGGAAGTCGCCGAGGCTGGCAAGCTGCCCGTCGTGCTGTTCACCGCCGGTGGCATCGCGACCCCCGCCGACGCCGCGATGATGATGCAGCTCGGCGCCGAGGGCGTGTTCGTCGGCTCGGGCATCTTCAAGTCGGGCAACCCCGCCGAGCGTGCGGCAGCGGTCGTCAAGGCCACGACGTTCTTCGATGACCCCGACGTCATCGCCAAGGTCTCGCGCGGTCTGGGCGAGGCCATGGTCGGCATCAACGTCGACGAGATCCCCGAGCCCCACCGCCTGGCCGAGCGCGGTTGGTAGGCGGGGCGGCTCCGCCGCCTCGCGCTCGTCCCTCGCGCTCTCCCGGGCTTCGTCCGGGTTGCTTGGCGTTCGCTCGCTGCGGGCGGTGACGTGTGGGGCGGGGGAGAGTATGCTCTGGGCGTTGGTCCGCGCGAGGTATGGGAGTGCCTCACGACGCGGACCGGCCTGAGGGGGCACGGCTGTTCTCGGCGCTCGCGTCGATCGACGGCCCAACCCTCGTGAAGACCCGATCGGGAGGGACATCCGAGAGGGAGCAGCGACGGCGGTGACGCATCCCCTGGGGGACTCCGGTCCTCTCGCGTCACCGCCGTCGTCACGAGCCGACCGGCCGCATCGCTAGGGTGGAGGAGTGCCCGTGACGACCCACCAGACCCCCTCGATCGGCGTGTTCGCGCTGCAAGGCGACGTCCGCGAGCACGTCCAGGTGCTCACGAGACTCGGGGTCGACGCGTTCACGGTGCGCCGCCCCGAAGAGCTGGAGCGCTGCGACGGCCTCGTGCTGCCCGGCGGCGAGTCCACCACGATGTACAAGCTCGCGCGCACGTTCGACCTGTTCGAGCCCCTCGCCCGACGCATCGGCGCGGGCATGCCGACCTTCGGCACGTGCGCCGGCATGATCATGCTGGCCGATCGCGTCCGCGACGGCATCGACGGGCAGGAGACCCTCGGCGGCCTCGACATCACGGTGCGTCGCAACGCCTTCGGTCGTCAGGTCGACTCCTTCGAGGGCGAGATCGCCTTCGACGGATTCGACGACCCCGTGCACGCGGTGTTCATCCGCGCCCCATGGGTGGAGGAGGCTGGAGCAGGGGTCGAGGTGCTTGCCACCATCCCGTCGGGGCCGGCAGCCGGTAGAATCGTCGCGGTCCGCCAGGGCAACCTGGTCGCGACCTCGTTCCACCCGGAGGTCGCCGACGACGATCGCATCCATCGCTACTTCGTCGACCTCGTCAAGCAGTCGTCGCAGTCACTGCCAGTTCAGTAAGGGGCATCAGCCATGTCAGGCCATTCCAAGTGGGCGACCACCAAGCACAAGAAGGCGATCGTCGACGCCAAGCGCGGCAAGATGTTCGCCAAGATGGTCAAGAACATCGAGGTCGCCGCCCGCATCGGCGGACCCGATCCCGACGGCAACCCCACGCTGTACGACGCGATCCAGAAGGCCAAGAAGTCGTCCGTGCCGAAGGACCACATCGATCGCGCGGTCAAGCGCGGCGGCGGCGTCGGCGCGGATGCCGTCGACTACACGACGATCATGTACGAGGGCTACGCCCCCGGCGGTGTCGCGCTGTTGGTCGAGTGCCTGACCGACAACAAGAACCGGGCCGCGATGGAGGTCCGCACCGCGATGACCCGCAACAACGGCACGATGGCCGATCCGGGATCGGTGTCGTACATGTTCCACCGCAAGGGCGTCATCATCGTCCCCGAGGAGCAGGAGGGCGGCCCGACCAACGAGGACGACATCCTGATGGCCGTGCTCGACGCCGGCGCCGAAGAGGTCAACGACCTCGATGGCTCGTTCGAGGTCATCTGCGAGGCCACTGACCTCGTCGCCGTCCGCACGGCCCTGCAGGAGGCCGGCCTCGACTACGACTCGGCCGACGCCTCGTTCGTCCCCACCATGACCGTCGACGTCGACGTCGACGCAGCCACCAAGATCATGCGCCTGATCGACGCCCTCGAGGACAGCGACGACGTGCAGAACGTCTTCGCCAACTTCGACGCCTCCGACGAGGTCATGGCCCAGGTGCAGTAGTGCACGTTGACGATCCGTCCGGCGCGGCCTGGCGGATCAAGCGGCGCTGGTTGCCGTGGCGCCTGCGCCGACGGGATCCCTCGGACTTCACCGATGCCCCGGACGTCGGCGGGGGCGCCGATGCGGACGACCTGCTGATCGGCCTGGCCATCTTCGTCGGCGTCCTCGTGCTCCTGGTCGTCGTGCCCTTCGTGGCCGTCCTGGCCGTCCTCGTGGCCGAGCTGTTCCTGCTGCTTCTCCTGTTGCCGTTGTTCGTGGTGTTGCGAGCGGCGACAGTGGCTCGGTGGCCCATCGAGGTCTGGCACGGTGATCGACTCGTCCGCGCCGAGGCCGTGCGCGGCTGGGGCAGCTCGCACCGCCGCATGGACGCGCTCGCCGACCACGTTCGCCTCGGACGCCTACGCGACCCCGGCGAGTCTCCAGCGGTCTGACGTACTGCCCCACTAGGCTGTCGAACATGCGTTCTACCTGGGTGACGCCCGCATGAGGGTCCTCGGCATCGATCCCGGCCTCACCCGCTGCGGCGTCGGAGTGGTCGACGGCAGTGTCGGCCGGACGCTCTCGATGGTGCACGTCGGCGTGTTCCGCACGCCGGCCGAGCTCGACACGGCCCGTCGTCTGCACCAGCTCGAGCAGATGGTCGAGGCCAGCGTGCTGCTGCACCGTCCCGACGTCGTGGCGGTCGAGCGCGTCTTCAGCCAGCACAACGTCAGCACCGTCATGGGCACCGCCCAGGCCAGCGGCATCGCGATGCTCGTGGCGGCGCGTCACGGCATCCCCGTCCACCTGCACACCCCCAGCGAGGTCAAGGCGGCCGTCACCGGCAGCGGACGCGCCGACAAGGCGCAGGTGACCGGCATGGTCACCCGGCTGCTGCGCCTGACCGAGGCCCCCAAGCCCGCCGACGCCGCCGACGCGCTGGCCCTCGCCATCTGTCACATCTGGCGCGGGGGAGCGCAGAACCGCCTGCAGGAGGCCATCGCCAAGGCCGAGCAGGCCACCCGGAAGGCAGCAGCACGATGATCGCCCACGTCCGCGGCCCCGTCGCCGCCGTCACCCTCACCTCGGCCGTGCTCGACGTCGGAGGCGTCGGTCTGCAGGTCATGTGCACCCCCGGCACGATCGCCACGCTGCGCATCGGGCGCGAGGTGCAGCTGTCGACCTCGATGGTGGTGCGCGAGGACTCACTGACCATCTTCGGCTTCGCCACTGCCGACGAGCGCGACATGTTCGAGCTCGTCCAGACCGCCAGCGGCGTCGGGCCCAAGGTGGCGCAGGCGATGCTCGCGGTGCTCGACCCCGACCGGCTGCGCCAGGCCATCGGCCAGGGCGACCTCGCGACGCTCACCACCGTCCCCGGTATCGGACGCAAGGGTGCCGAGCGCATCGTGGTCGAGCTCAAGGACCGGGTCGGCGTCACCACGACGGTCGCCGCCGGTGCGTCCTCGTGGCGCGGCCAGGTGCACGAGGCGCTGCTGGGTCTCGGCTGGTCCACCCGCGACGCCGACGCGGCGCTCGACGCCGTCGCGGCCGAGCTGCCGCCGGGCGAGGTGCCCGACGTCTCGACGATCCTGCGCGACGCCCTCCGCTCGCTCGCGAAGACGCGCTGATGGACCACACTGGCCCTATGGGGGACGGGTACGTGGACGACGGCTTCGAGGCGATCGTGGCCGAGGCCGGCCCCGAGGACCGCGCCTTCGAAGCCGCCCTGCGTCCTCGCACGCTCGACGAGCTCGTCGGGCAGGAGCGCGTGCGCGAGCAGCTGTCGCTGATGCTCGAGGCGGCCGTCGCGCGCGGGCGCACCCCCGACCACGTCCTGCTGTCGGGCCCACCGGGCCTGGGCAAGACGACCCTGGCCATGATCATCGCCAACCAGCTCGGTGCGCCGCTGCGCATCACGAGCGGCCCGGCGATCCAGCACGCCGGTGACCTCGCCGCCATCCTGTCGGGCGTCAACGAGGGCGACGTGCTGTTCATCGACGAGATCCACCGCATGTCGCGCCCGGCCGAAGAACTGCTCTACATGGCGATGGAGGACTTCCGCGTCGACGTCATCGTCGGCAAGGGACCGGGCGCGACAGCGATCCCGCTCGAGATCCCGCCCTTCACGGTTGTGGGCGCCACCACCCGCGCAGGCCTGCTGCCCAGCCCCCTGCGCGACCGCTTCGGCTTCACGGCCCAGCTCGACTACTACGACACCGACGAGCTGCACCGCATCGTCGTCCGGTCGGCCGGGCTGCTCGACCTCGAGGTCACCGGCGACGGCGGGCGCGAGATCGCCTCGCGATCGCGCGGCACCCCGCGCATCGCCAACCGTCTGCTGCGACGCGTGCGCGACTACGCCGAGGTGCGCGCCGGGGGAGTCGTCGACCACGACGTCGCCCGCGACGCACTGTCGCTGTACGAGGTCGACCAGCTCGGGCTCGACCGGCTCGACCGGGCCGTGCTCACGGCGCTGTGCCGCAGCTTCAACGGGGGACCGGTCGGCATCTCGACGCTCGCCGTCGCGGTGGCCGAGGAGCGCGAGACCGTCGAAGAGCTGGCCGAACCCTTCCTCGTCCGGCTCGGATTCCTCGCGCGGACGCCCCGGGGACGGGTCGCGACGGCTGCGGCGTGGCGCCACCTCGGGCTCGCCGTGCCGGCCGGCACCGAGCAGCTGGCACTGCCCGACGACCCTGGCTGAACGCCACACCGTGCGGGGGAGCACCATTGAACGGTTGCCGGGTTAAACTATCCGGCGGCCCACCGGCCACCTCCCGCTCCGGCGGGCACTCTCACATCCACGACGGAGCATCCACCGTGAACGACTGGGCGTCCATCCTCCCCCTCGTCATCCTGGTCATCGCCTTCCTGGTGCTGGTCATCCGGCCCGCCCGGGCCAACCGGCGCCAGTTCCAGCAGCTGCAGAGCACGCTGGCCCCGGGCCAGCAGGTCATGCTGGCCAGCGGGATCTTCGGCGAGATCGTGACGATCGGCGACGAGACGATCGAGCTGCGCATCGCGGCCCAGACCGTCGTGACCGTCAACCGGCACGCTGTCTCGCGCGTCGTCACGCCCGCGTCCGAGAACGAAACGAGTACAGACCTCTGATGGCCACCAAACCTCAGCGCAGCTCCAACCGGGCGCGCCCGATGCGTACCGTCGTCATCTTCCTGGCGGTCATCGTCGCGCTCTACGCACTCGTCGCCCTGATCGGCGCGACCGGCTCGAAGAAGGACGACAGCCCCTGGCACCCGAAGCTCGGGCTCGACCTCGAGGGCGGTACCCGCATCACCTTCGAGGCCAAGGCCGAGCCGGGCAAGAAGGTCGATGCGCCCAAGCTCGAGCAGGCTCGCAACATCATCGACCAGCGTGTCAACGCGTCGGGTGTGGCCGAGGCCGAGGTGACGACGCAGGGCGGCGACCAGATCATCGTCGAGATCCCCGGCGAGAAGCGCGCCAACATCGTCGACGAGGTCGGCAAGACCGCGCAGCTGCGGTTCCGCCTCGTGTGGGCCGGCAACCTGCCCAGCGCGACGACGCCGGCCGACGTGAGCGCGCAGAAAGCCGTCGTCGACAAGGTGGACTGGTCGAAGGTCAGCCTCGACCAGATGATCACGGCCGAGACGCAGGGCCTGCAGACCCTGCCCGCCGACGTGCAGCCCGCCATCAAGGCCCTGCAGGAGGAAGCCGCCGGGTTCGTGTGCGACCCCAAGGGCGTCGACGTCGACGACGTCGCGAACAAGCCCCTGGTCACGTGCGACACGTCGACCGGTGACGTCCAGATCCTCAGCCCCACGGTGGTGCCCGGCTCCGACATCGCCAAGGCCGAGCCCCAGTACGACAGCCAGCGCGCCCAGTGGACCATCGCCGTCAAGCTCAAGGGCGACAGCAAGGGAGCCTTCAAGGCCGTCACGACCGAGCTGTCGAAGGCACAGAACCAGTTCGCGATCGTGCTGGACGGCGAGACCATCTCGACGCTGGCCTCGCAGGCGGCCATCACCAACGGTGAGTCGTCGATCCAGGGCGGCTTCACGGCCACCACCGCCAAGCAGCTGTCCAACCAGCTCAAGTTCGGCGCCCTGCCGCTGACGTTCAGCGTCAACGGCAGCGAGGAGATCGGGCCGTCGTTGGCCGGCACGCAGCTCAACGCCGGCCTCGCGGCCGGCGCGATCGGCCTGCTGCTCGTCGTCGTCTACTGCCTGCTCTACTACCGCGGGCTGGGCCTGGTCATCATCGGCTCGCTGCTGGTGGCCTCGGCGCTGACCTACGTCATGGTGCTGCTGCTCGGTCAGGGCGTCGGCTTCACGCTGACGCTGCCGGGCATCGCCGGACTCATCGTGGCCATCGGCATCACGGCCGACTCGTTCATCGTGTTCTTCGAGCGCATCCGCGACGAGGTGCGCGACGGCAAGTCGCTGAGGCTGGCCGTCGAGGCGGGCTGGGTGCGCGCCCGCAGCACGATCCTCGCCGCCGACGCGGTGTCGATCATCGCCGCGGTGACGCTGTTCATCTTCGCGATCGGCGTGGTGCGCGGCTTCGCCTTCGCACTGGGCCTGACCACGCTGATCGACGTGTTCGTGGTGTTCTTCTTCACCAAGCCCCTGGTGTCGCTGCTCGCACGCACGAAGTTCTTCGGCCAGGGCCACAAGCTCTCCGGGCTGGACGCGTCGCACCTCGGCATCACCGGCCGCAAGGTCAGCGAGATCGCTCGCGCCGCCAAGCCCAGCACCCCCGGAAAGGCCATCTGATGGGTCGCATCAGCACATTCGGTCAGCACCTCTACGAGGGGCGCATCGCCTTCGACTTCGTCGGACGGCGCAAGCTCTGGTACTCCATCTCGGCCGGCATCGTCGTGCTCGCTGCCCTGGCGTTCATGGTGCGAGGCTTCAACTACGGCGTCGAGTTCAAGGGTGGCGTCGAGTTCACCGCGACGGTCAAGGTCGCCAACAGCGAGACGTCCGACCGCCTGACCCAGGCCGTCGAGGACTCCGGGGCGCCCGACGCGGGCGATCCGACCGTCCAGACGTCCGGCTCCGACCTGATCCGCATCCAGACCCGCGCCCTCTCGCAGGACGAGGCGACGAAGGTCTCGAAGTCGCTCGAGAAGGCCGGTGCCACCGAGGTCAGCCAGAACCTGATCGGTCCCACCTACGGCAAGCAGGTGGCGACCAAGGCGCTGACCGGACTGATCGTGTTCCTGGTCGTGATCGTCCTGTTCATCTGGGCCTACTTCCGCGAGTGGCGGATGTCCGTCGCCGGCATCGTCGCGCTCGTGCACGACCTCGTGATCACCGCCGGTGTGTACGCACTGTCGGGCTTCGAGGTCACCCCCGCCACCGTGACCGGCCTGCTGACGATCCTCGGCTTCTCGCTGTACGACACCGTCGTGGTGTTCGACAAGGTGCGCGAGAACACCAAGGGGATCTTGTCGTCGACGTCCAAGACGTACGCCGAGCAGGCCAACCTGGCCGTCAACCAGACCCTCGTGCGCTCGATCAACACCTCGATCACGGCCCTGCTGCCGGTCGGCGCACTGCTGATCGTCGGAGCCGGCGTGCTCGGCACCGGCCCGCTGAAGGACCTCGCCCTGGCGCTGTTCGTCGGCATGGCGGCCGGCGCCTACTCGTCGATCTTCATCGCGACCCCGCTGGTCTCGCAGCTCAAGGAGCACGAGCCGGCCATGCAGGCCCAGGCCAAGCGTGTGCTCGCCCGGCGTGCCAAGGAGGGTGCCCTGGTCACCACCGCGGCGTCCGCGCCCGCGGCGCCGGCGAGGCCCGTGCAGTCGTCGGGGGCCGCCAAGCGCGCGCAGCCCTCACGCAAGCCTCGCTCGCAGCGGGGCAAGGGGGGTTCCTGACCGAGGGGGTCACCGGCGCGTGACATCATGCTGACGACACTTGGTCGGCGGCGCGGGCCGGTTCCGCACCCCTTGCACGAGGAGCACACGTGAAGATCTCTCAGGCGCTGGTCGGCGCCGTCCTCATCGGCGCGAGCCTGGCAGCCTGCAGCGGCAGCAGCGACGGGGGAGACGACGCGGGCAGCAGCTACTGCAAGGACATCAAGGCCGCGAAGCCGACCTTCGAGACCCTCGCCTCGGGCGATCTGTCCGAGCTCGAGAAGGGGTTCACGACCTTCCACCGGCTGGCCGACGAGGCGCCCGACGAGCTGAAGGACCAGTGGAAGGTGCTCGACGACGCTGCCGACTCGGTCGAGGACAAGCTCAAGGAGGCCGGACTGACGTTCGACGACCTGCCCGACATCCAGGCCGGCAAGCTGCCCGAGGGCGTCAGCGTCGAGAAGCTGACCGCCTTCGCGGCCGACCTGCAGAAGCTCAACAACGACACCTTCGCCGAGGCGCGCACCGAGATCGGCAAGCAGGCCAAGGACGTGTGCGGCGTCGAGCTCGGCGCAGGCTGACGCCACCAGACCCCGCCCCGCGGGTCGCCCCGACAGCACGCCCACCCGGAAGGATCTTCGTGACCGAGCTAGACGCCGCGATCGACCGACTCGTACGTCCCATCGCCGACTGGCCCGAGCCGGGCGTCACGTTCCGCGACATCACCCCGTTGCTGGCCGACCCCGTCGCCTTCGAGGCCGTGATCGACGGTCTGGTCCTCCTGGCTGAGAAAGCCGGCCCGGTCGACGCCGTGCTGGGCGTCGAGGCGCGAGGCTTCATCTTCGGCCCGTCGATCGCGCTGCGACTGGGCGTCGGGTTCGTGCCGGTGCGCAAGGCCGGCAAGCTGCCGTCCACGTCGCTGTCGACGTCGTACGACCTCGAGTACGGCTCGGCGACCATGGAGATGCACGTCGACGCCGTCGTCCCGGGCGCCCGGGTGCTGGTCGTCGACGACGTCCTGGCCACGGGCGGGACGCTGCTGGCAGCGGCCGACCTCGTCGCCCAAGCGGGCGCGAGCGTGGCCGGCAACCTCGTCCTGATCGAGCTGTCCGCCCTCGGCGGCCGCGAGCGCATCGGCGCCGCCGGCTGCGAGTCGCTTCGCAGCTACTGAATCCCTCCCACCGACCGAATCGAGACCGCATGAACCCCCGACAGGTCCGCGTCGTCGCACTCGTCCTGGTGGCGATCCTCGTGCTGGGTGCCGCCGCGACGTTGCTCGGCGAGCTCGTCTGACCGAACGACCGTGCACACCGTCCGACTAGACTGAGCAGACAGTGAGGAGAGCGCGTGGCTGATCGCATCGAGACCCCGTCGGTCGAGTCGAAGAACACCGACTCGGTGCCTACATCTGCGCGCGTGCGCAATCGCCTGGCGCGCATCGGCGGCAGCCGCGCCGGCTCGGTCGACGTGCTCGACCCGCTGATCAAGGTCTACCGGGCGACGCATCCCAAGGGCGAGGTCGCCGCCATCCAGAAGGCGTACGAGATCGCCGAGCGGATGCACGACGGCCAGAAGCGCAAGAGCGGCGACCCCTACATCACGCACCCGCTGGCCGTCGCGACCATCCTGGCCGAGCTCGGCATGACCTCGCCGACGCTGTGCGCGGCCCTGCTGCACGACACGGTCGAGGACACGCCCTACACGCTCGAGCAGCTGACGGCCGACTTCGGCGACGAGGTGCGGCACCTCGTCGACGGTGTGACCAAGCTCGACAAGGTCAAGTACGGCGACTCGGCGCAGTCCGAGACCATCCGCAAGATGGTCGTGGCGATGAGCCGCGACATCCGCGTGCTCGTCATCAAGCTCGCCGACCGGCTGCACAACATGCGCACCCTGCGCTACCTGCGTCAGGACAAGCAGGAGCGCATCGCACGCGAGACCATCGAGATCTTCGCCCCGCTGGCGCACCGGCTCGGCATGAACACGATCAAGTGGGAGCTCGAGGACCTCGCGTTCGCGACGCTGCACCCCAAGGTCTACGACGAGATCGTGCGTCTTGTGGCCGACCGCGCGCCGTCCCGCGGCGAGTTCCTCGAGCGGGTGACCAGCGAGGTCGAGTCCGACCTGCGGCACGTCAAGCTCAAGGCGACGGTGTCGAGCCGCCCCAAGCACTACTACTCGATCTATCAGAAGATGCTGGTCGGCGGCCGCGAGTTCTCCGAGATCTTCGACCTCGTCGGCGTGCGCATCCTGGTCGACTCGGTGGCCGACTGCTACGGCGTCCTCGGCGTGCTGCACGCGCGCTGGAACCCCATCCCGGGACGGTTCAAGGACTACATCTCGGTGCCGAAGTTCAACATGTACCAGTCGTTGCACACCACGGTGATCGGCCCGCAGGGCAAGGCCGTCGAGCTGCAGATCCGCACGTACGCGATGCACCGTCGTGCTGAGTACGGTGTCGCCGCGCACTGGAAGTACAAGGAAGACGCGACCGCCGGCGGCAGGGGTGCCAAGGGCTCCGACGGCAACGACATGCTGTGGCTGCGCGAGGTGCTCGACTGGCAGTCCGAGACCGAGGACTCCGTCGACTTCCTCGACTCGCTGCGCTTCGAGATCAACAACGCGGGCGTCTACGCCTACACGCCGCGCGGCGACCTCATCCAGCTGCCGGCCGAGGCCACACCGGTCGACTTCGCCTACGCCGTGCACACCGAGGTCGGTCACGCCTGCATCGGCGCGCGCGTCAACGGACGGCTGGTCTCGCTCGAGTCGACGCTCGAGAGCGGCGACGTCGTCGAGATCTTCACGTCCAAGTCGGCCGACGCCGGGCCGAGCCGCGACTGGCTCGACTTCGTCGCGAGCCCCCGCGCCCGCAACAAGATCCGCCAGTGGTTCACCAAGGAGCGGCGCGAAGAGGCCATCGAGCGCGGCAAGGACCTCATCGCCAAGCAGATGCGCAAGGAGGGGCTGCCGCTCCACCGGCTGTTCAAGCACGAGACGCTGTCGACGGTGGCCCAAGAGCTGCACCTTCCCGACGTGTCGATGCTGTACGCCGCGGTCGGCGAGGGCAACGTCGGGCCCCAGAGCGTCGTCGAGCGCGTCATCGACCTGGCCGGTGGGCGCGAGGGGGCGCAGGAGGACCTCGCGGAGGCCACCACGCTGCCGGGCATCGGGGCGCGGCGCCCGCGCAACGAGAACCGCGACGCCGGCGTCATCGTCGACGGTCTCGACGGTGACGTCCTGATCAAGCTGGCCCGGTGCTGCACGCCGGTGCCGGGTGACGACATCCAGGGCTTCGTGACACGCGGCGACGGCGTCTCGGTGCACCGCACCGACTGCGTCAACCTGCTGTCGCTGCGCAGCCAGCCCGAGCGGCTCGTCGGCGTCCGGTGGGCACCGACGGGCAAGAGCACCTTCCTCGTCGCCGTGCAGGTGGAGGGCCTCGACCGTCCGCGCCTGCTCAGCGACATCACACGGGTCATCTCCGACCAGCACGTCAACATCCTGTCGGCGTCGCTGAGCACTGGTCGCGACCGGGTCGCCAAGTCGAAGTTCACCTTCGAGATGGCCGATCCGAAGCACCTGGGCCACGTGTTGTCGGCCGTCCGCACGGTCAAGGGCGTCTTCGACGTCTACCGCCTCACCCAGTAACGCTGACGCGTGGGTTCCGCCCCACTGACGCGTGGGTTCCGCCCTACCTCAGCCGCGAGCTCCCCAGCGACGGGCCAAGGGTGTCATCCCGAGCGCGGCGCCGAGCTCGTCCTCGAACGAGGTGTCGGCGCCGAAGATCCGACCCCGAGTGGCATTGATCCAACGCCACCCGTACACGTCGGTCAGGTATCCGCGCCGGTCGTCGTCGTGCTGTCGGTGGCCGGCATCGGTGTGGAACTCCCGACCGTCGAACTCGCTGCCGATGAGGCGCTCCGGGTACGACAGGTCGATGAAGAAGGTTCGCCCGAAGTCGTCGACCACCTCGTGTTGGGCCTCGGGCGGCGGGAACCCCGCGTCGAGCATTCGCAGGCGCTGCCACGACTCGCCGGGGGACTGTGTCTTGGGCTCGATGACAGCCGCCAGGCTCCGCGCCTGCACGATGCCGCGATACCCGTTGAGGCGCGCGACGTAGTCGACGACCTCGGGTGCGCGAACGAGCCCGGCTGCCGCGAAGGCGTCCGCCGCGGCGAGTGCGTACGGCCGGTACATCGAGCGAAGAAGGTCCGACACCGTGCGCAGCGGCGTGGTCAGGTGGATGCCATCGACGAAGTCGATGTCCTCCGAGCGCAGGATGGCCTGCCTGCCGCGGCTCCCAGGTCGGACGATGCGCGATCCACCGTGCTGAAGCACCATGGCGGGGGTGAAGTCGTGCCTGTCGCCGGGCGCGAAGACGTCCAGACCCATGACCCACGCAGCCGTCTCATCGCACACGACCGCGTTCGACGGCGTCACGAGGCGGAGTGCCCGCATGCGGCCCCGGCGGGAGTCGGGAACGCGAGCGTCGACGTACACGCCGCGAAACTCTCGGCGGAGGGCGCCGAGGGCGAACATGGACCGCAGGTGCTTCGGGTGGAGCCCGAGATCGCGGCCCTGCAGCACGGTGAACGGATATCCGTCGTTGACGAGCTCAGACACGTCACCGATCAAAGAGCGCCCGGGGGCTGGCGTCGAACCGTTCGTCCACAACCACGCGGCGACAGGGCGCAACCCACGCGTCAGCGGGGCGCAACCCACGCGTGAGGGGGGCGCAACCCACGCGTCAGCGGGGCCTAAGCCACGCGTCAGCGGGGCGCAACCCACGCGTCAGCGGGGCGCAACCCACGCGTCAGCGTCAGGAGAAGTCGGCTTGGGCCTTCTTGGCCATCTCGAGGAAGGCCTGTTTGGACTCGAGGTCCTTCTGCAGGTCCTTGGCCTTCTTGGCGTCGCCCTTGGCCTCGGCCACGGTGAGCTTGTCCTGCACCTCGTCGATCGCGCGCTGGAGCTTGCCGATCATGTCGTCGGCGCGCGCCGACTTCTCGGGATCGGTCTTCTTCCAGATGCTGTCGGTCGCGTCCTTGATGGCCTGCTCGACCTTGCGGATGCGCCCCTCGAGCTCGCTGATCCGGCCGCGCGGCACCTTGCCGGCGGCCTCCCAGCGGTCGGCGATGTCGAGCCACGCCTTGCGGGCGGCGTCGACGTTGGTGATCGGCAGCAGCTTCTCGGCCTCGGCGAGGATCTCGATCTTCTTCTCGGCATTGACCTCATACTCGGCGTCGAGCGCGCTGTTGGCCTCGTCGCGAGCCGTGAAGAATGCGTCCTGAGCGGCGCGGAAGCGCTTCCAGAGCTTGTCCTCGACGTTGCGGGGTGCCGAGCCGGCCTTCTTCCACTCCGTCATGAGGTCGCGGTACTTGCCGGCCGTCGGGCCCCACTCGGTGGACGTCGACAGCGCCTCGGCCTCGACGATCAGCTTCTCCTTGACGACCTTCGCCGCGTCGCGCAGCGTCGACTGCTCGCCGAAGTGGCTCTTGCGACGTCGGGTGTACGTGGTGCGCGCGGAGCTGAAGCGGTGCCACAGCTCGTCGTCGGCGGACTTGCTGAGCCGCGGCAGCGCCTTCCACTCGTCGAGCAGCGCGCGCAGCTTGTCGGCGCCGCTCTTCCAGTCGTTTCCGGCAGCGATCTTCTCGGCGTCCTCGGCGATGCGCGTCTTGGCGGTCTGCGCCTCGGCGACCTTGGCCGCACGCTCGACCTTGCGCTGCTCGCGCTGCGCGTCGATCGCCGGCTGCAGCGCGTCGAGGCGCGTGACGAGCGAGGCGAGATCGCCCATCGCCTGGGCGTCGACGAGCTGGTTGCGGACCTTGGTGACGGCCTTGGCGGCGTCGTCGGGGGACACCGTGCCGCCCTTCAGCCGCGCCTCGAGCAGACCGACCTCGGTCTCGAGGCCCTCGAAGCGGCGGACGTACAACGACATCGCCTCGGCGGGGTCACCTCCGGGCCACTGGCCGATCAGTCGTTCGCCGTCGGTGGTCTTGACGTAGACGTTGCCGTCGTCGTCTACACGACCCCAGGGGTTCGTGGGCGCAGAACTCATGGGCGACAGTCTAGGGCGACGACCGGGGCGACGACTGCATGGAGGGCGTCCGCCCGTCTCGCGTACCCTGGCGGACGTGCTTCTCACGTCATTCCCGGCCGGTCCGCTGCAGGCGAACTGCTACTTCGTCTCGCGTGGCCCCGGAGCCGGATGCGCCATCGTCGACCCCGGGATGGATGCGCTCGAGGGCGTCCGCCAGGTCGTGGCCGAGCACAACCTGAGGCCCGCCGCCGTCCTCGTGACCCACGGCCACTTCGACCACATGTGGAACGCGCAGGACGTCGCGGCCGAGTACGACTGCCCCGTGTGGATCCACCCGGCCGATCGCCACCTGCTGAGCGATCCGATGGCCGCGATCTCAGGCCAGTCGGCCGCGATGCTGCGCTCACAGCTGGGCATGACCGACATGCCTGAGTTCGCCGAGCCCGCCGACGTCCGCGATGCCGTCGACGGGGCCGAGATCGAGGTGGACGGGCTGACGTTCACCGTCGACCACGTGCCCGGCCACACCCCCGGCACGGTGTTTTACCGGGTCGACTACGACGGGCCGGAGGACGTCTCGCAGATCATGTTCTCCGGCGACTTCCTGTTCGCGGGCTCGATCGGCCGCACCGATCTCACCGGCGGCTCGCACGACGAGATGCAGGCCAGCCTGCGCGACCGTGTCCTGCCGCTGCCGGACGACGTCGTGGTGCTGCCCGGGCACGGCGGCCAGACGTCGATCGGTCGCGAGCGTGCCACCAACCCGTTCCTGGCTGAGGTCGCCTCATGAGCAAGAAGCTGTCGGGGTTCCCGGAGTTCCTCCCACGCGAGCGCATTGTCGAGCAGCAGGTGCTCGACCACCTGCGCCGCACCTTCGAGCTGCACGGCTTCGCCAACGTCGAGACCCGTGCCGTCGAGCCGCTCGACGTCCTGTTGCGCAAGGGCGAGATCGACAAGGAGGTCTACGCCGTCAAGCGGCTGGCCGCCGATCCCGCCGAGCCGGCCGAGCTGGCCCTGCACTACGACCTCACCGTGCCGTTCGCGCGCTACGTGCTCGAGAACGCCGGCAAGCTGGAGTTCCCGTTCCGCCGCTGGCAGATCCAGAAGGTGTGGCGCGGCGAGCGTCCGCAGCAGGGACGCTTCCGCGAGTTCACGCAGGCCGACATCGACATCGTGGCCCGCGACGTGCTGCCGTTCCACTTCGACGTCGAGGTCGCGCGGGTCATGGCCGAGGCGCTGGCCGGGCTGCCGATCCCGCGGGCGACGTTGCAGATCAGCAACCGCAAGATCCTCGAGGGCTTCTACCTGGGGCTCGGCGTGGCCGATCCGACCGCCGTCATGCAGGTCGTCGACAAGCTCGACAAGGTGCCGGCCGAGCGCATCCGCGAGCTGCTGCTCGAGCAGGGCCTCGACGCCCCGCAGGCCGAACGGATCCTCGCCCTGGCCGAGATCGTCACGACCGACACCTCGTTCGTGCAGCGGGTCGAGGCACTCGGCGTCGAGCACGAGCTGCTGGCCGAAGGACTCGCCGAGCTCGCCCAGGTCGTCAAGGGCGCTTCGGACGTCGACGGCGTCACCGTCACCGCAGACCTGCGCATCGCGCGCGGCCTCGACTACTACACCGGCACGGTGTTCGAGACCCGCCTCGAGGGGTGGGAGCACCTCGGCTCGATCTGCTCGGGCGGACGCTACGACGAGCTCGCGAAAGACCGTCGCTCGACCTATCCCGGCGTGGGTATCTCGCTGGGCGTCTCCCGCCTGCTCGTGCCGCTGGCCCTGGCCGCGTCCCGCTCGGTGCCGTCGGCAGTGCTCGTCGCGGTCGACGCCGAGGAGTCCCGCTCTATCAGTGACACGATCGCAGGGGCGCTGCGCTACCGCGACATCCCGACGGAGGTCGCCCCCGCGGCAGCGAAGTTCGGCAAGCAGATCCAGTACGCCGAGAAGCGCGGCATCCCGTACGTCTGGTTCCCGCCCTCGTCGGTCAAGGACATCCGGTCGGGCGAGCAGGTCGACGCCGACCCGACCACGTGGACACCACCCCTCGAAGACCTCACCCCGACCATTCTCACCAAGGAGCAACTCTCGTGATCCGCACCCATGACGCCGGAAGCCTGCGCCCCGACCACATCGGTCAGCAGGTCACGCTCGCCGGATGGGTCGCGCGACGGCGAGACCACGGCGGCGTCGCCTTCATCGACCTGCGCGAGGCCTCGGGCGTCGTCCAGGTCGTCGTCCGCGAGGAGGTCGCGCACCAGCTGAGGGCCGAGTACTGCATCAAAGTCGTCGGCACCGTGCAGAAGCGCCCCGAGGGCAACGAGAACGCGGGCATCCCGACCGGTGACATCGAGGTCATCGCCGACGACGTCGAGATCCTCAGCGCCGCGGCGCCCCTGCCGTTCCCGATCGACGACGCCGGTTCGTCATCGGCCGGCTCCGTCGGCGAGGAGGCCCGCCTCAAGTACCGCTACCTCGACCTGCGCCGCAGCGGTCCGGCTGCCGCGATCCGCCTGCGCAGCAAGGTCAACGCCGCGGCCCGCGAGGTGCTCGGCGCCAAGGACTTCGTCGAGATCGAGACGCCCACGCTGACCCGCTCGACGCCCGAGGGCGCGCGCGACTTCCTCGTGCCGGCGCGCCTGCGTCCGGGCAGCTGGTACGCCCTGCCGCAGAGCCCTCAGCTGTTCAAGCAGCTGCTGATGGTCGGCGGCATGGAGCGGTACTACCAGATCGCGCGCTGCTACCGCGACGAGGACTTCCGGGCCGATCGTCAGCCCGAGTTCACGCAGCTCGACATCGAGATGAGCTTCGTCGACCAGGCCGACATCGTCGCGCTGATGGAGGACATCCTCAAGAAGATGTGGGCGCTCATCGGCTACGAGATCCCGACGCCGATCCCGCACATGACCTACGCCGACGCCATGCGCCGGTTCGGCTCCGACAAGCCCGACCTGCGCATGGGCCAGGAGCTCGTCGAGTGCACCGACTACTTCAAGGACACGGCGTTCCGCGTGTTCCAGGCCGAGTACGTCGGCGCCGTCGTCATGCCGGGTGGTGCGTCGCAGCCGCGTCGTCAGTTCGACGCGTGGCAGGAGTGGGCCAAGCAGCGCGGGGCCCGCGGACTCGCCTACGTCACCATCGGTGAGGACGGCGAGCTCGGCGGTCCGGTGGCCAAGAACCTGACCGATGCCGAGCGCGAGGGCCTCGCCGCCCACGTCGGCGCCCAGCCCGGCGACTGCATCTTCTTCGGAGCGGGCGCGACCAAGTCGACCCGCGCGCTGCTCGGTGCGGCCCGTCTCGAGATCGGCGATCGGTGCGGACTCATCGACCAGGACGCCTGGGAGTTCGTGTGGGTCGTCGACGCCCCGCTGCTCGAGCCGTCCGGCGACGCCGTGGCCTCCGGCGACGTCGCGGTCGGCGCCGGCGCGTGGACCGCGGTGCACCACGCGTTCACGTCGCCCCAGGACATCGACGGCTTCGACGCCGATCCGGGCAACGCCCTGGCCTGGGCCTACGACATCGTCTGCAACGGCAGCGAGCTGGGCGGCGGATCGATCCGTATCCACCGCGAGGACGTCCAGAAGCGCGTGTTCGCGCTGATGGGCATCGGCGAGGAGGAGGCACAGGAGAAGTTCGGCTTCCTGCTCGACGCCTTCACCTTCGGTGCCCCGCCGCACGGCGGCATCGCCGTCGGCATGGACCGCATCTGCGCGATGCTGGCCGGTGCCGACTCGATCCGCGAGGTCATCGCGTTCCCGAAGTCCGGCGGCGGCTACGACCCGCTGACGGCCGCGCCCGCGCCCATCACGCCCGAGCAGCGTCGTGACGCCGGCGTCGATGCCAAGCCCAAGGCCGAGAAGCTCCCGGACGGCGATGCGCCCGACGGGGGAGTCAGCCAGGCCGGCTGAGCTCCAGATCGTCGGTTCACCACGCCGGCAGGGCAGGCCTCATCCCGGCGCGGCAAGCCGTCCGCGTCCGGACCGAGTTTGCCCTCCCGGCGTGGTAAACCGCGGCGTCGGGACGGGCGGATAGGCTCGACCCATGAGCTCTGACGGGTTGTTCGACATCCCCGATCCCGTCGTATCCACGGGGTCGTGCTCGGGCTCGCTGAGCGGAAACACGCACTCCTCCGCGCCCTTGGCCGTGCGCATGCGACCCCGGACGCTCGACGAGCTCGTCGGCCAGCAGCACCTGCTGGCACCGGGGTCGCCGCTGCGGCAGATGATCGACGGCAACCAGCCGCTCACGATCCTGCTGTGGGGTCCGCCCGGCACCGGCAAGACGACGATCGCGAGCCTGTTGAGCGCGCACACCGACCGCCGGTTCGTCGAGGTCTCCGCGGTGTCGGCCGGGGTCAAGGAGGTGCGCGACACGATCGCCGGAGCACGACGCGCGCTCGCCCAGAGCGGCGTCGAGACCGTCCTGTTCGTCGACGAGGTGCACCGGTTCAGCAAGTCGCAGCAGGACGCCCTGCTGCCGGGCGTCGAGAACCGCTGGGTCTCGCTGGTCGCCGCCACCACCGAGAACCCGCACTTCAGCGTCATCTCGCCGCTGCTGAGCCGCAGCCTGCTGCTGACGCTCGAGAGCCTCACCGACGACGACATCGGCGTGCTGGTCGACCGCGCGCTGACCGACGAGCGCGGCCTGGCCGGGGTCGTCACCCTCACCGACGAGGCCCGCTCGCACCTCGTGCGGCTCGCCGGCGGTGACGGACGCCGCGTGCTGACGTACCTCGAGGCCGCGGCCGGGGCGGCCACGAGCCAGGGCAAGCACGCGATCGACGTCGAGGACGCCGCGCTGGCCGTCGACAAGGCGGCGGTGCGCTACGACCGTCAGGGCGATCAGCACTACGACGTCATCAGCGCGTTCATCAAGTCGATCCGCGGATCGGACGTCGACGCCGCCCTGCACTACCTGGCCCGCATGATCGAGGCCGGCGAGGACCCGAGGTTCATCGCCCGCCGCCTGATGATCCACGCCAGCGAGGACATCGGCATGGCCGATCCCACCGCGCTGCCGCTGGCCACCGCCACGGCCCAGGCCGTCGCCATGATCGGCTTCCCCGAGGCGCGCATCCCCCTGGCGCAGGCGGTCATCCATCTCGCCGCCGCCCCGAAGTCGAACGCCGTCATCACCGCGATCGACGCCGCGCTGGCCGACGTACGGGCCGGAAAGGTCGGTGCGGTGCCGCCGGCCCTGCGAGATGCCCACTACTCGGGCGCCAAGAAGCTCGGCCACGGCCACGACTACCGATACCCGCACAACGACGCCCGCGGCGTGGTCGGGCAGCAGTACGCGCCCGACGACGTCGACGGCTCGACCTACTACGAGCCGACCGAGCACGGGTTCGAGGCCCGCCTGGGCGAGCGTCTGGCGATGATCCGCTCGATCCTGCGCGACCGCTGACCGCCCCGGCCACGCAGGTCGTCCGACCGCCCCCGCGATAGGCTCGACGTCATGTCGACAGAGGTGTGGATCCTCGCGGCGACCGCGGTTCTGGCCGTGGTCGCGATCTGCGCTGCCGTCATCGCCGTCCGCGCCGTGCGCCGGGTCGGGACGATCGCCACCCAGCCCGTCGAGGATCCCGCGACCCCCGCCACCCGCGACGCGCCGGCACCGTCCGCCGACGTCATCGTCCACGAGGCCGTCGTCACGTCGTTGCCGACCGAGCTTGAGCCCCGCGTCGTCGAGGGCCGCCTGGTCGTGCCGCCCACCCAGCACCAGGTCGTGCAGGCCGCCCTCGGGCGCCCGGGCGTCCGCCTGTCGATCGCGCTGCACGGAGTCACGTACGCCTTGCGGGCCGAGAGCCGCGACCGCATCACCGCCCTGATGCGCCGTGAGTTCCGCAGGCGCCGGCGCGAGCGGCTGCAGGCCGGGCGCCGCGCCGTGCGCTCGACGCGCCCCACGCCGCCGTCCGACCAGTGGCTGGGCTCATGAGGTCTCGTCTCGTCTGGTTCGTCGCCGGGTCGGCGGCCGGTGTCTACACCGCTGCCAAGGCCCGCCGCGCGGCCTACCGCCTCTCGGCCCCGGGCGTCGTCGACCAGGCCGCTGCCCTCGGCCTCGGCTGGCGCGAGCTCAGCGCCGAGGTGCGCGACGGGATGCTCGCCCGTGAGCGGCAGATCGCCCGCCAGCTCGCAGACGCCCCGGCCGCCGATGCGCTTCGCCTCGATGAGGCCCGACCCGACCACGAGCTCCCCGAGACCATCCGTCCCGATGTGACCCACCCCGATCCGAAGGCCACCTGATGCACACTGCGGAGATCCGCCGCCGCTTCCTCGACCACTTCGAGCAGGCAGGACACACGGTCGTGCCCTCGGCGCCGCTGCTGTTCGACGATCCCAACCTGCTGTTCGTCAACGCCGGCATGGTGCCGTTCAAGCCCTACTTCCTCGGCCAGGAGACGCCGCCGTGGCAGACCGCCACGAGCGTCCAGAAGTGCGTGCGCACCCTCGACATCGAGGAGGTCGGCAAGACCACGCGCCACGGCACGTTCTTCCAGATGAACGGCAACTTCTCGTTCGGCGACTACTTCAAGGAAGGCGCCATCACGCATGCCTGGCGGCTCATCACGGGCTCCGTGGCCGACGGCGGTCTCGGCATCGACGCCGACAAGATCTGGGTGACGGTGCTGCACTCCGACCAGGAGGCGCGCGAGATCTGGAGGCGCGTCGCGGGGCTGCCCGACGAGCGCATCCAGGACCGCGGGCTGCTCGACAACTACTGGCACATGGGCGTGCCCGGCCCGGGTGGCCCGTGCAGCGAGATCTACGTCGACCGCGGGCCGGAGTTCGGCCCCGACGGCGGCCCAGTCGTCGACGAGGACCGCTTCCTCGAGATCTGGAACCTCGTGTTCATGCAGGAGGAGATCGCCAACGTCCGGGCCAAGGACCAGTTCGACGTGATCGGCGAGCTGCCGAACAAGAACATCGACACCGGCATGGGCCTCGAGCGGGTCGCCTACCTGCTGCAGGGCAAGGGCAACCTCTACGAGATCGACGAGGTCTTCCCGGTCATCGAGAAGGCCTCGGAGGTCTCGGGTCGCACGTACGGCAAGGACCACGCCGACGACGTGCGGTTCCGTGTGGTCGCCGACCACGTCCGCAGCGGCCTGATGCTCATGGGCGACGGCGTGACGCCCGGCAACGAGGCCCGCGGGTACGTCCTGCGTCGCCTGCTGCGCCGCGCCGTGCGGTCGATGCGCCTGCTCGGCTTCGAGGACCCGGCCCTGCCGCTGCTGCTGCCGGTGAGCCTCGAGCGCATGAAGGCGTCGTACCCCGAGCTCGAGGCCGACTTCCCGCGCATCGAGCAGATCGCGTACGCCGAGGAGGACGCGTTCCGCCAGACGCTCGGCAAGGGCACCCAGATCTTCGAGAGCGCCGCCGTCAAGGTCAAGGAGAGCGGAGGCTCGGGCCTGTCGGGCGAGGCCGCGTTCACCCTGCACGACACGTACGGCTTCCCGATCGACATCACGCTGGAGATGGCTGCCGAGAAGGGCCTCAGCGTCGACGAGGAGGGCTTCCGCTCGCTGATGGCCGAGCAGCGCTCCCGCGCCAAGGCCGACGCGAAGGCCAAGAAGGGCAGCCACGCCGACACGACGGTCTACCGCTCCGCGCTCGACGCCAACGGCCCCACCGACTGGCAGGCCTACACGACCCTGACCACCGAGTCGCGCGTCCAGGCGCTGATCGCCGGCGGCGCGACCGTCCCGGTGCTCGGCGCGGGCTCGGTCGGCGAGGTCGTGCTCGACCGCACCCCGTTCTACGCCGAGTCGGGCGGCCAGCACGCCGATGCCGGACACCTGCAGTGGGATGGGGGCCGCGCCGAGGTGCTCGACGTCCAGCGCCCCGTGCGCGGGCTGGTGGTCCACCAGGTGCGTGTGCTCGACGGTGAGCTGACGCTCGACGCGCCGGTCGAGGCCGTCGTCGACGCCGAGTGGCGTCTCGGCGCCCGCCAGGCCCACTCGGGCACCCACGTCGTCCACGCCGCGCTGCGCGAGGTGCTCGGACCCACGGCGCTGCAGGCGGGCTCGTACAACCGTCCCGGCTACCTGCGCCTCGACTACGGCTGGAGCGGCGCGCTGTCGCCCGACCAGCTGCACGGCGTCGAGGAGGCGTCCAACCGGGCGCTGCGCGCCGACCTGCCCGTCACGGCCAAGACCATGTCGCTGCCCGAGGCGCGCGAGTGGGGTGCGCTCGCGCTGTTCGGCGAGACGTACGGCGAGGACGTGCGCGTCGTCGAGATCGGCGGCCCGTGGTCGCGCGAGCTCTGCGGTGGCACGCACGTCGACCGGTCGTCGCAGATCGGCACCGTCGTCATCACGTCCGACGGCTCGGTGGGCGCGGGCAACCGGCGCGTCGAGGCGCTCGTCGGCATCGAGGGCTTCCAGTACCTCGCCAAGGAGCGCGACGTCGTCCGGCAGCTCACCGACCTGCTCAAGACCCAGCCCGAGGACGTCCCCGGACGCGTCAACGACCTGCTCGAGCGCCTGAAGGCCGCCGAGAAGGCCGCCGAGAAGATCAAGGCCGCCCAGCTGCTGGGCGCGGCCGGCGACGTCGCCGCGTCCGCGCGCGACGTCGGTGGCGTGGCCTACGTCGGTCACCACGCCGCCGGTGCCGCCGGGGGAGACGTGCGCACGATCGCGCTCGACATCCGCAAGCGGCTCGCCGATCGTCCGGCCGTCGTGGTCGTCATCGGCGACGCCGGCGACAAGCCGGCCGCGGTGGTGGCCCTCAACGAGGCCGCGCAGGAGCGCGGGCTGTCGGCCAACGACCTCATCAAGGTCGTGGGAGCGCAGATCGGCGGCAAGGGCGGCGGCAAGGCCGATGTCGCGCAGGGCGGCGGCACCGACGTGGCAGGCATCCCCGCGGCGCTCTCCGCGGTCGAGGCCGCCCTGGCGCGATGAGGCGAGGACGCCGACTCGGTGTCGACGTCGGCGACGCCCGTATCGGCGTGGCCGTCAGCGACCCGGACGGCATCCTGGCCACGCCGGTCGAGACGGTCGCGGCCGGGCCGTCGGCGATCGGACGCCTCGCGGCCCTCGTGCTCGAGCACGAGGTGCTCGAGTGCGTCGTCGGGCTGCCGATGGGGTTGTCGGGGCGCGAGGGCCCGGCCGCGGTGAAGGTGCGCGCCTTCTGCGCCGAGCTCGGCGAGGCCATCGACCCGGTGCCGATCCGGTTGTTCGACGAGCGCATGACGACGGTGTCGGCCGACGCCATGTTGCGGCACAGCGGGCGCTCCGCACGGGGCAAGCGCAGCATCATCGACCAGGCTGCCGCTACGGTGATCCTTCAAACGGCACTCGATGCCGAACGAACCCGCGGGTCAGCCCCCGGCGAGAGCGTGTGAGGACATGGCATGACTGATAGCGGACTCGATCTGGTGATGGGCGAGCCCGAGGGACCGAGGGGCCCAGGGCGTCGGCGCGCCGACACCCCGCCCCGCAAGCCGTGGGGCCGGCGCATCGTCGCGCTGGTCGTGGTGGTCGTCCTGGTCGCCGCGGTCGTCGTCGTGGGTGGCAAGGTCAAGGACCGGTTCTTCTCGAGCGCCGAGGACTACACCGGCCAGGGCTCCGGCTCGGTCACGGTGCAGATCCCCGAGGGCGCGGGTGGCCAGCAGATCGCCAACATCCTGAAGAAGGCCGGCGTGGTCAAGAGTGCCGAGGCGTTCTACCAGCTGAGCCTCAACGACAATCGCTTCGCCGCCGTCCAGGCCGGCAACTTCGCGTTGCGCAAGGAGATGTCGTCGGACGCCGCTCTCGGCGCGCTGGTCGACAAGGGCAACCGGGTCGAGGGCAAGGTCACGATCCCGGAGGGCGCGCGGCTCGACCAGGTCGTCGACATCATCGCGGCCAACACCAAGATCACGAAGGCTGATCTGCAGGCCGTGCTGGACGACCCCGGCAAGCTCGACCTGCCGGCCGTCGCCAAGGGCAACCCCGAGGGCTACCTGTTCCCGGCGACGTACGACGTCCCGCCCGGCACGACGGCGCTCGACCTGCTGCGCCAGATGGCGGCCAAGACCGTCGCCGTGGCGTCCGACCTCGACATCAGCACCCGGGCCAAGGCGCTTGGCTACACCGGCGAGCAGATCCTGACGGTCGCCAGCATCCTCGAGTACGAGGCCAACAACGACGAGGACTACGCCAAGGTGGCGCGCGTGCTCTACAACCGCCTCGACCGGGGGATGCCGCTGCAGCTCGACTCGACGGTGTCGTACGTCAGCGGCCGCAAGGGCGACGTCTTCACGACGCCCGAGGAGCGCGACGCCGAGTCGGCGTACAACACCTACCAGAACCAGGGCCTGCCTCCGGGACCCATCGGCTCGCCGGGCGAGAAGACGATCGAGGCCGCCCTCAACCCGGCCGACGGCACGTGGCTGTACTTCGTGGCGGTCAACCTCGAGACCGGCAAGACGGTGTTCTCCGACACCCTGGCCGAGCACAACCGTGCCGTCGCCCAGCTGCGGGAGTACTGCAAGACGGCGCCCGAGGGCGTCTGCGGATGAGCGGATCGCGTCGATGATCTGTGCCGTCGTGGGCTCGCCGATCGCCCACTCGCTGTCGCCGGTCATGCACCGGGCCGCCTACGCACAGCTCGACCTCGACTGGACGTACGAGCCGGTCGAGGTCGCGGAGGGTGCGCTGGCCGAGTTCGTCGGGGCGCTCGGCGACGACGTGCGGGGCCTGTCGGTCACGGCACCGCTCAAGCGCGAGGCCGCGCAGGTCGGCCACCAGCGCACGGGCGACGTCGAGGTGCTGGGCGTCGCCAACACGCTCGTCGTCGAGGACGGCCTGATCTCGGCGCACAACACCGACGTGCCCGGAGCCGTCGCGGCTCTGGGGGAGCGCGGTGTCGGCGCCCCCGTCACGGCGCGCATCCTCGGCGGAGGCGCCACGGCGGCGTCGATGGCCCTGGCACTCGTGCGCCTGGGGGTCGAGGAGGTCGAGTTCGTCGTCCGCGACGCGGCGCGCGCGGCCGAGGCCGAGGCCGTCGTGCGCGGTCGCGGCATCGGCGTGACGGTCCGGCTGCTCGAGGAGCCCCTGATCGATCGCGTCGACCTGCTGGTCTCGACCGTGCCGGGCGATGCCGTCGGCTCGCGGGCGTACGAGCTGGTCGACGCCTGCGCGGCGGTCTTCGACGTCGTCTACGACCCGTGGCCCACCCCGCTGGCGCACGCCGCCGACGAAGCCGGTGTCCGGGTCGTGTCGGGCATCGACCTGCTGGCCCACCAAGGCGCGCTGCAGGTCGAGCTGATGACCGGCTCGTCGGTCCCTCCACAGCTGCTGCGCGACGCCGCGCTCGGTGCGCTCGCGTCTCGCTAGGGTCGGCTCGTGACCATCGTCGTCGCCGCGCTGTGCGCGGCTCTCATCGGTGCCTTGGGTCCTGAGATCCTGCGGCGCGTGCCTGAGCCGCCGGTGCCCGACGACGACAAGCTGCCGTACGCCGTGCTGGCCGAGTTCCGTCTGCTCCGGCTCGGCCTGGCTGCCGCCGCGGCCACGATGGCAGCGGTCGTCGCCTGGCGCATCGACGAGCCCGAGCTGCTTCCCGTGTGGGTCGTCGTGGCGGGCGTCGGCGCCCTGCTGTCGTTCGTCGACTGGCACACCCGGCTGCTGCCGTTCCTGATCGTGGCACCGCTGTACGTCGTGACGATCGCCCTGGTCGGGCTGGGCGCCCTGTTGCTCGACGATCGCGACGTGCTGGTGCACGCTCTCGTGGCCAACGTCGTCGTCTACGGCGTGTTCCGGCTGCTGCACTGGGCCGGCAACCGGTTCGCGGGCGGGGCGTTCGGCTACGGCGACGTGCGTCTGTCGGGCGTGCTCGCGCCGGCGCTCGGAGCCCTCGGCACCGACGAGGTGCTGGTCGGGATGTATGCCGGCTTCATCCTCGGTGCCGTGCTGGGCGTCGTGCTCTCCAGGCTGCGCATCGTCGACCCCCAGGGCTTCGCCTTCGGCCCGTACATGGTCGCCGGGGCCGTCCTGGGGGCTGCCTTCGGACCCGCGATCTACCGCTGAGCCGTGCCGGTGCGCCCTGCGCCGGACGCGTGGCGGGCCGGCCGTCCTGGCATGGGAGAATCATCGACATGCTTCGTTGGTTGACCGCTGGTGAGTCCCATGGCCCCGCTCTTGTCGCCGTCCTCGAGGGGCTGCCCGCCGGCGTGCAGGTGACCAGCAAGGAGATCCAGGCCGCCCTCGCGCGTCGCCGGCTCGGCTACGGGCGCGGTGCCCGCATGGCCTTCGAGGCCGACGAGCTCGAGATCGTCGGCGGCCTGCGTCACGGCACCACGATGGGCAGCCCGATCGCGCTGCGCATCGGCAACAGCGAGTGGCCCAAGTGGGACCAGGTGATGGCGGCCGACCCCGTCGACGAGGCGATCCTCGAGGGGCTCAAGCGCAACGCCCCCCTGACCCGTCCCCGCCCCGGCCACGCCGACCTGGCCGGCATGCAGAAGTACGGCTTCGAGGAGGCGCGCCCCGTCCTCGAGCGGGCCAGCGCCCGCGAGACCGCCGCTCGCGTGGCCCTCGGCGAGATCGCGGCCCAGTTCATCCAGCAGACCACCGGCGCGACGATCGTGTCGCACGTCGTCGAGCTCGGCACGGTCCGCGCGCCGGCCGGCGCGATCCCGGGTCACGCCGACGTCGACGCCCTCGACGCCGATCCGGTGCGTTGCTTCGACGCCGCCACGAGCGCGGCCATGGTCGCCGAGATCGACCTGGCCCACAAGGAGGGCGACACCCTCGGCGGCGTCGTCGAGGTCGTCGTCGAGGGACTTCCGCCCGGCCTCGGCTCCTACACGCACTGGGACAAGCGCCTCGACGGCCGGCTCGCGCAGGCGCTCATGGGCATCCAGGCGATCAAGGGCGTCGAGATCGGCGACGGCTTCGAGCTGGCCCGCACCCGCGGCTCGCTGGCCCACGACGAGATCGTCCCCACCGACGAGGGCATCCGACGCGTCTCGGGCCGCGCCGGTGGCACCGAGGGCGGCATGACGACCGGCGAGCTCCTGCGCGTCCGCGCGGCGATGAAGCCCATCGCCACCGTGCCCCGCGCGCTGCGCACGATCGACGTCCAGACCGGTGAGGAGGCGCGCGCCCACCACCAGCGCTCGGACGTGTGCGCCGTCCCCGCGGCCGGCATCGTCGCCGAGGCGATGGTCGCGCTCGTCGTGGCCGACAGCCTCGTCGAGAAGTTCGGCGGCGACTCGGTCGAGGAGACCCGTCGCAACGTCGAGGGCTACCTCGCCAACCTGAGGCTGCGTTGACGACCACCCGTCCTGGTCCGGTCGTCGTCCTGGTGGGCCCGCCCGGCGCGGGCAAGTCGACCGTCGCCCGGCGGCTCTCCGAGCGGCTGGGGGTCGGCTTCCGCGACACCGACCACGACATCGAGCAGCACGTGGGCACCTCGGTGCAGGACGTCTTCGTCGACCACGGCGAGGCGCACTTCCGGACGCTCGAGGAGCAGGCCGTGGCGCGCGCGCTCGACGAGCACGAGGGTGTTCTGGCGCTCGGCGGAGGAGCCGTGCTGAGCGAGGCGACGCGCGAGCTGTTGAAGCGGCACCGCGTCGTGTTCCTCGACGTCGGACTGGCGGCGGGCGTGAAGCGCGCCGGCGTCAACGGCAACCGACCCCTGCTTCTCGGCAACGTCCGGGGACGCCTGAAGGCCCTGATGGACCACCGTCGTCCCCTCTACGAGGAGGTCGCCACCTACACGATCGTCACCGACACCCTCGACGCCGCCGCGGTCACCGACCGCGCGCTGCAGCTGATCCAGGAGGACCCCGCATGACCACCCGCCTGACCGTGCCCACGGCACGGCCCTACGACGTCGTGATCGGGCACGGGGTGCACGAACAGCTGCGGGGACTCGTCGGCTTCGGCATGGGTGTCATGCGCGTCGCGATCATCCACGCCCCGACGATGGCCGCGCAGGCGGCCCGGCTGCGCGAGCCGCTCGTGTCCGACCACCTCGAGGTGCACCTCATCGAAGTGCCCGACAGCGAGCAGGCCAAGACCACCGACGTGCTGGCGTTCTGCTGGAAAGTGCTCGGCCGGGCGGGCTTCACCCGCTCCGACGTCATCGTGGGGCTGGGCGGGGGAGCGACGACCGACCTGGCCGGCTTCGTCGCCGCCAGCTGGCTGCGCGGCGTGCGCTTCGTCAACGTGCCCACGACGGTGCTCGGCATGGTCGACGCGGCGGTCGGCGGCAAGACGGGCATCAACACCGACGAGGGCAAGAACCTGGTCGGTGCGTTCCACGAGCCGGTCGGCGTGCTGTGCGACCTCGACGTGCTGGCCGACCTGCCGGCGCGCGAGCTGCGCAGCGGCATGGCCGAGGTGGTCAAGTGCGGCTTCATCGCCGATCCGTCGATCCTCGACCTGGTCGAGGCCGCCCCGGCGGCGATCGCCGATCCGACCTCGCACATCGTGGCCGAGCTCATCACCAAGGGCATCTCGGTCAAGGCGCGCACCGTCGCCGGCGACCTGCGCGAGACCGGCTCGGACGGCTCGATCGGTCGCGAGGCGCTCAACTACGGCCACACCTTCGGGCACGCCGTCGAGCGCTTCGAGCACTACCGGGTCCGGCACGGCGAGGCCATCTCGATCGGCATGGTCTTCGTGGCCGAGGTGGCCCACCGAGCGGGCATGATCGACCGCGACCTGCTCGACCGGCACCGGTCGATCCTCGAGCTCGTCGGGCTGCCCACGACGTACCGGCCCGGCATCTGGGAGGCGCTGGCCACCACGATGCGGCTCGACAAGAAGACCCGCGGCGACCAGCTGCGGTTCGTGGTGCTCGAGTCGTTGGCCCAGCCGGTGATCCTCGCCGGTCCCGACGAGTCGCTGCTGCTCGACGCGTACCGGGCGGTGGCGTCGTGAGCGCCGCAGACCGTCGCGCGGCACTCGTCGCCGCGCTCACCGAGCGTCACCTCGAGGGCGTGTTCGTCACGACGCTCGTCAACGTCCGCTACCTGACGGGCTTCACCGGATCGAACGGCGCGCTGCTGGTGCCGACGTCGGGTGAGCCGGTGTTCTTCACCGACGGTCGCTACCGCGACCAGGCGGCCATCGAGCTGCCTGACGTCGACCACGTCATCGGGCGCGATCTCGTGGGCGGAGCGGCGCACCGCATGACGTCCGGCCGATGGGCTGCCGAGACCCACACGCTCAGTGTCGACGCCCACCGGTCCCTGACCGGTCGCCTCGACGGCGTCGAGCTGGTCGGCGCCGACCGGGTCGTCGAGTCGCTGCGCGAGGTCAAGGACGACGACGAGGTCGACGCGCTCACCCGCGCCTGCGACATCTCGACCCGGGCGCTCGAGCAGCTGCTCGAGGGGCCGCTGGTCGGACGCACCGAGCGGCAGGTGGGCCGCGACCTCGAGAACCGCATGCTCGACCTGGGCGCCGAGGCGATCGCGTTCGAGACGATCCTGGCCACCGGCGACCACACCGCCGTCCCGCACCACCACCCGACCGACCGCGTCCTGGCCCAGGGCGACCTGCTCAAGATCGACTTCGGCGCGCGGGTCGACGGCTACCACGCGGACTGCACCCGCACGGTCGTGCTGGGCCGTGCCGACGACTGGCAGCGCGAGGTCTACTCGGCCGTCCGCGCGTCGCAGCAGGCGGGAGTCGACCTGCTCCGGCACGGCGCCGACGTGGCCGCCTCCGACGTCGCGGCGCGCGCCTCGCTCGAGGCGTCCGGCTGGCTCGACGCCTTCACGACGGGCCTCGGGCACGGCGTCGGGCTCGAGATCCACGAGGACCCGTTCATCGCGGCCTCGCACGCAGGTAAACTGTCCAGTCGCACCGTCCTCACGATGGAACCGGGCATCTACGTGCCGGGTCGTGGGGGAGTGCGGATCGAAGACACCGTCCTCGTGACCGCGGGTGCCCCCGAGGTGCTCACCACGATGACCAAAGACCTCCTGGAGATCGGCTGATGGCCACCACGAACGACATCAAGAACGGCATGGTCCTCGACCTCGACGGACAGCTGTGGTCCGTCGTCTGGTTCCAGCACCACAAGCCCGGCAAGGGCGGAGCCATGGTCAAGACCACGCTCAAGAACGTCATGAGCGGCAAGACCGTCGACAAGACCTTCAACGCGGGCCTCAAGATCGAGACCGCCAACGTCGACAAGCGCGACTTCCAGTACCTGTACCACGACGGCGACTCGTACGTGTTCATGGACAAGTCGACGTACGACCAGCTCAACGTGTCCGAGGCCGTCGTCGGCGACGCCAAGGACTACATGCTCGACAACCAGGACGCGATGCTCGCGCTGCACGAGGGCGTGCCGCTCTACATCGAGCTGCCGGCCTCGGTCGAGCTGCTCGTCGAGTACACCGAGCCGGGCCTGCAGGGCGACCGCTCGAGCGGCGGCACCAAGCCGGCTCGCCTCGAGACCGGCAAGGAGATCCAGGTTCCTCTCTTCATCGTCAACGGCGAGAAGATCAAGGTCGACACCCGCGACGGCAGCTACCTCGGTCGCGTGTCGTCCTGATGTCAGCCCGCACCAAGTCACGCAAGCGCGCGCTCGACATCCTCTTCGAGTCCGAGGCGCAGAGCCTGCCGACCGGCGGCACGCTGGCCGACCGGCAGGCCGAGGGCGACTACCCGGTCAACGAGTACGCCGTGCTCCTGATCGAGGGCGTCGTCGCGCACCGTGACCGGCTCGACGAGATCATCGCCGAGAATGCCAACGACTGGACGCTCGACCGCATGCCCGCGGTCGACCGCAACCTGCTGCGCATCGGGACCTTCGAGATCCTCTACGTCGACGACGTGCCCGACGCCGTCGCCGTCAGCGAGGCCGTGGGTCTGGCGAGCGACCTGTCGACCGACGAGTCGCCGTCGTTCGTCAACGGTCTGCTCAGCCGCATCGTCGAGCTCAAGCCGTCGCTGACGTCCTGAGAGACGCACACCTCGGCGCCGCCGCGTCATGATCCGGCGCGCACCCGCTCTGCACCCGTGAGACCTCGAGGTCTCCTGGCAGAGAGCGGGTGCGCGGTGATCACCGAAGAGCTGATCGACCGGATGGCGGAGAAGTGCCTCCTCAACGACGCCGACTTCGACGCCGTCGTGCTGCAGCACGGGTCCAAGCGCATCCAGACGGTCAACCTGCACCACCTGGCCCTGGCGGCCCGCTCCGACGACTTCGCCCGCACCATCGACCGTGCCGACTTCATCACGGCCGACGGCTGGCCGATCGTGTCGCTGATGCGGTCGCGTGGCATCGACCCCGCCCGGGTCACCGGCTCGGAGTTCCTCGAGCGGATGCTCGCGGGCCGGCAGTTCCAGGGCACGAAGGCCGCGATCCTCGGCGCCGACCGTCATGCCGGCTACGACTTCCGCGGACAGCTGCACGGCTCGGGCCTGCACGTCGTGTTCCGCGACCACGGTAACCGCGGCGACTGGAAGCCCAAGCGGGTCGCCAAGAAGCTCGAGAAGTACGGCGTCGACCTGCTGATCGTGGCCGTCACGCCGCCATTCGGCGACATGATCGGCGAGGAGGTCCGCAAGGCGGGCTTCCGCGGCGTCGTGGTCAACGTCGGCGGCGCGGTCAACATGGTCACGGGCAACGCGACGATGGCACCGGGATGGGTCCGGGCCGCCAAGGTCGAGTGGCTCTACCGGCTGGTGCAGGAGCCCAGCCGGCTCTTCCGCCGCTACATCGTCGAGTGCCTGCCGGTGTTCGTGAAGTACGTCCTGCCGCACTACTGGCGCCGCTCCCGCACCTGACGGCTGCTCGCCCTGGGCGTGTCGTGACAATCTTTCGCGGGGTCGATCGATGAAAGCGGCGACGCCATAGACCCTGCAACGGCAGCTGTTTTCTGGCTCCATACGATCGCCTCACAAGCCCTCGCGAGCGCTCACCAGGACGTTTTCGAGTAGCCCGACGGTGTTCTGGTCACTACCGTCGACGGAACGCCTAGGGGGACGATCGGTGGGTAGCTTCTTCGAATTCGTGCAGGACCGGTGGTCGGTGCTGTCGTTCTTGGCCTACCAGCACATGAGCCTGGTGGTGCAGACGCTGGTGCTGTCGACGCTGCTCGCGCTGGTCGTGGGCATCGCCCTCTACCGCTCGGGCTGGGGCGTCGCGCTCGGCAACGCGATCACTGCGGTCGGGCTCACGATCCCGTCCTACGCGCTGCTGGGCGTCCTGGTCGGCGTGGTCAGCATCGGCGTCCTTCCGTCGGTCGTGACGCTCGTGTTCTTCGGGTTCATGCCGATCCTGCGCAACGTCGTCGTCGGTCTGAACGGCGTCGACCAGACGCTCGTCGAGTCGGCCCGGGGCATGGGCATGGGGCGCTGGACCCGGCTCGTGCGGCTCGAGCTACCCCTGGCCTGGCCGGTCGTCATGACGGGCGTGCGGGTCTCCGGCCAGATGCTGATGGGCATCGCCGCGATCGCGGCGTACGCGCTCGGTCCCGGCCTCGGCGGCTACATCTTCTCCGGCATCTCCCGCACGGGAGGCGCCAACGCGACCAACTCGATCGTCGCGGGCACCCTGGGGATCCTGGTCCTCGCGGTGATCCTCGACGTCGTGCTGAACGTCTTCACCCGGCTCACGACTCCTAGGGGCATCCGTGTCTGAACCCACCTCGACCACGTCCGAGTCGACTCGCGCCGGCGGTGCGCGCATCCTGCTCGAAGGCGTCACGAAGCGGTATCCGGGCCAGGAGCGCGCGGCGGTCGACAACGTGACGCTCGAGATCCCGGCCGGCGAGATCGTGATGCTGGTCGGACCCTCGGGATGCGGCAAGACCACCACCATGAAGATGATCAACCGGCTGATCGAGCCCACGAGCGGGCGCATCTTCATCGGCGACGACGACGTGACCGATCGCAACGCCGACCAGCTGCGGCGCCACATCGGGTACGTCATCCAGGGCGCTGGGCTGTTCCCGCACATGACGGTCGCCGACAACATCTCACTGGTCCCGAAGCTGCTCAAAAGGGACAAGTCGCGTATCAGCGATCGCGTCGACGAGCTGCTCGAGCTGGTCAACCTCGACCCGGGCCAGTACCGCGACCGGTACCCGCGCGAGCTGTCGGGCGGTCAGCAGCAGCGCATCGGCGTCGCGCGGGCCCTCGCCGCGGATCCGCCGGTGCTGCTGATGGACGAGCCCTTCGGCGCGGTCGACCCCATCACTCGGCAGCGCCTGCAGGACGAGCTGCTGAGGCTGCAGGAGGAGCTGCACAAGACGATCGTGTTCGTCACGCACGACTTCGACGAGGCCGTCAAGCTCGGCGACCGCATCGCGATCCTGCAGGTCGGCTCCGAGATCGTCCAGTACGACACCCCCGAGCGGATCCTCAGCCACCCCGCCGACGACTTCGTCCGCGGATTCGTCGGCCACGGGGCCGCCCTCAAGCAGCTGACGCTGACCCGTGTCCGCGACGTCGAGCTGCACGACGCGGCCGTGGCACAGGTCGGCGGCGACGAGCAGGCCGCCATCGCCGACGCCCGAGCCATCGGTCGCGAGCACGTCATCGTGCTGGACGCACAGCAGCGTCCCCAGCGGTGGCTGTCGCTGCGCGACCTGGAGCGTCCGGGCTCGCTGCGCGCCGTCGAGCGCGACCACGACCTGGAGACCGTCAGCCTGGCCTCGACCCTCAACGACGCCCTGGACGAGATGCTGACCGCCTCGCACGGGGTCGTGGTCGTCACTGGACGGCGCAATGCGTACCAAGGCGTCGTCCGGGTCGAGACGATCATGGACGCCATGAACGAGCTGCGCGCCGCCGCCGACGACGCGGAGCCGGTCGTATGACGGCGGAGGTCGCCGAACATCCCGTCGCCGGGCCGGCCGACGGGTCGTCGACCGTCAGCGTCGATCGCCCCGGGCGCGCCCGCTGGCTCCTGCAGCCGGCCCTGTGCGTCGCCGCCGTCGTGGCGTCGTTGGTCTACGTCCACACGGCCTCGGTCTCCGACACCGAACGACGGTCGCTCAGCGTGTCGGCCCTGCTGACGCTGCTGCGCCAGCACATGGCGCTCAGCCTGACCGCGACGGTCCTGACGTGCGTCGTCGCGATCCCGCTCGGCATCCTGCTGACCCGTGGTCGCATGCGCCGGTACGCCAAGCCCGTCACGACCGTCGCCGGCTTCGGCCAGGCCGCGCCCGCGATCGGGCTGATCGCGCTCGGCGCCGTGCTGCTCGGCATCGGATTCTGGGGCGCCGCCGTCGCGCTCACCGTCTACGGCGTGCTGCCGATCGTCGCGAACACGGTGACGGGGCTCAACAGCGTCGACGCCCGGCTCATCGAGGCGGCCCGCGGCATGGGGATGACGGCGTTCTCGACCCTCCTTCGCGTCGAGCTACCGCTGGCTCTGCGGGTCATCGTCGCCGGTGTCCGCACGGCCCTCGTCCTGATCGTCGGCACGGCGACGCTTGCGTCGTTCACGGGTGCCGGCGGACTCGGCACCCTCATCACGACCGGCATCAAGCTGCAGCAGGACGTCACGCTCGTCGTCGGGGCGATACTGGTGGCGTCGCTGGCGCTGTTCATCGACTGGCTGGCGCGGCTCGTCGAGCTCGTCGCCGCACCGAAGGGGCTCTGACATGACCGCGCGCCGCACCACCACGATCGTCCTCGCGACTGTCGCCGTCCTCGGGCTGGCGACGACGTCCGGCTGCGGCCTGCGCTCGGCCAGCGGGACGGTGCTGGACGCCGATCCGGGGCAGATCAAGCACTACGAATCTCTCGAGGGCGTCAGCCTGACGGTCGCGGCCAAGGACTTCACCGAGCAGCAGATCCTGGGCAACATGCTCTCGATCATCCTCAACGCCGCGGGCGCCGACGTGACGAACCTGAGCAACATCCCGGGCAGCTTCGGAGCCCGCGCGGCCATGACGGGCGGCGAGGCCAACATCTCGCCGGAGTACACGGGCACGGGGTGGATCAACTACCTCGGCAACGACAAGCCGGTCAAGGGCGAGGAGCAGCAGTGGAAGGCCGTCGACGAGGCCGACCGCGAGAACGGCCTGACATGGCTCAAGCCGGCCCCCATGAACAACACGTACGCCTTCGCGATCCGCGCATCGGCGGCGAAGAGGCTCGGCGTGACGAAGCTGTCGGACCTGCAGAAGCTGCCGAAGGACGAGCTGACGTTCTGCGTCGAGAGCGAGTTCGCCGCCCGCAACGACGGCTTCGTGCCGATGCTCGAGGCCTACGGGCTGAGCAAGGACGCGATCGGCAGGGTCACGACCCTCGACACCGGCGTCGTCTACACGGCCACGGCGAAGGGCTCGTGCAACTTCGGTGAGGTCTTCACGACCGACGGCCGCATCCCGGGCCTGAACCTGACGGTGCTGGAGGACGACAAGAAGTTCTTCCCGCTCTACAACCTCACGGAGGTCATCGACTCGGACGTGCTGAGGAAGCACCCCGAGCTCAAGGAGATCTTCGCCCAGCTCAACCCGAAGCTGACCAACGAGGTCATGCTCACGCTGAACGCCAAGGTCGACACCGGCGGCGAGGACCCGGCGATCGTCGCCCGAGACTGGCTCGTGGACGAGGGCCTGCTGAAGTAGCCCCGACGATGCTCGCGCAAGCAGTCCGCGCAGGGGAGCGCCGGCCCGCCGAGCCGCGTCCGGACGACCGCTGAGCCGCTGCTAGTCTGGCTGCGTTCCATCGACATCCTTTAACGGCCGTCCCGAGAGGCGGAGAAGGAGGTCAGACATGTCTGCGTCCGACGACGCCGAGCGTGCTGGCACTGCCCGCGACCACGAGAGCGGCGACGCCGCTCGCACCGTCCTCGACGAGCACGACATCTCCCGGGCCCTGACCCGCATCACGCACGAGATCCTCGAGCGCAACCGTGATTCCGCCGGGCTGGTCCTGCTGGGCATCCCCACGCGAGGCGTGCACCTGGCGCGTCGCATCGCCGAGCGGATGTCCGAGGTCGAGCAGCGCACCATCACGGCCGGCGCCCTCGACATCACGATGTACCGCGACGACCTGCGCCTCAAGCCGGCCCGTGCGCTCGAGCACACCGAGATCCCCGACGACATCGACGGCAAGGTCGTCGTGCTGATCGACGACGTGCTGTTCTCCGGCCGCACGATCCGTGCCGCGCTCGACGCCCTGACCGAGCTGGGACGCCCCAAGGCCGTCCAGCTCGCGGTGCTGATCGACCGCGGGCACCGCGAGCTGCCGATCCGCGCCGACTTCGTGGGCAAGAACCTGCCGACCTCGCTGGTCGAGAAGGTCAAGGTGCGGCTGAACGAGTCCGACGGCAGCGACGCGGTCTCGATCACCGACTCCGGACGCTCGGAGGTCTCGTCGTGATCACCAACCTGCTCAGCGCCGGCGACCTCGACCGCACCGACGCGATCCGCATCCTCGACACCGCCGAGGAGCTGCTCGGCGTCGCGAGCCGCCCCATCAAGAAGCTGCCGACCCTGCGCGGACGCACGGTCGTCAACCTGTTCTTCGAGGACTCGACCCGCACCCGCATCTCGTTCGAGGCCGCCGCCAAGCGTCTCAGCGCGGACGTCATCAACTTCTCCGCCAAGGGCTCGAGCGTGTCCAAGGGCGAGAGCCTCAAGGACACCGCCCTGACGCTGCAGGCCATGGGCGCCGACGCCGTCATCATCCGGCACCACTCCTCGGGCGCGCCCCACCGGCTGGCCCAGGCGCGCTGGACCAAGGGCGCGGTCATCAACGCCGGCGACGGCACCCACGAGCACCCCACGCAGGCGCTGCTCGACGCCTTCACGATGCGCCGGCACCTCGTCGAGTCGACGGGCACCGATCTCGCGGGCAAGAACGTCACGATCGTCGGCGACGTGCTGCACAGCCGCGTGGCCAGGTCCAACGCCCTGCTGCTGCACACGCTCGGCGCCCACGTCACGTTGGTGGCGCCGCCCACGCTGCTTCCGGTCGGGGTCGAGCACTGGCCCGTCGAGACGTCCTACGACCTCGACGCGTCGCTCGAGAAGGCCGATGCCGTGATGATGCTGCGCGTGCAGGCCGAGCGCATGAACGCCTCGTACTTCCCGAGCGCTCGGGAGTACTCGCGCCGCTACGGCCTCGACACGGCCCGCCTGGGCCGCCTGCCGTCGCACGCGATCGTGATGCACCCCGGTCCGATGAACCGCGGCATGGAGATCACGGCCGATGTCGCCGACCACGTCCGCTCGGTCATCGTCGAGCAGGTCACCAACGGTGTCGCCGTCCGCATGGCCGTGCTCTACCTCCTCCTCGGCGGCGCGTCCGGCGAGCCCGAAGCAAGTGAAGAAGGAACGTCATGAGCAGCTACGTCATCCGGGGAGCACGGCTCCTCGGCAACGATCCGGTCGACATCGTGTTCGCCGACGGCGTGATCACGGCCGTCGGTCCGGGCGCCGCCGCCGAGGTCAGCGGTCACGACGAGATCGACGGCACGGGCCTCGTCGCCCTGCCCGGCCTGGTCGACCTGCACACGCACGTGCGCGAGCCCGGCCGTGAGGACGCCGAGACGGTGCTGACCGGCTCGCGCGCCGCGGCCCGCGGCGGTTTCACGTGCGTGCACGCGATGGCCAACACCGAGCCCGTGGCCGACACCGCCGGCGTCGTCGAGCAGGTGTGGCGCCTCGGACGCGAGGGCGGCTACTGCGACGTGCAGCCCGTCGGTGCCGTGACGGTCGGCCTGCAGGGCTCTCAGCTGGCCGAGCTCGGCGCGATGGCCGACTCCGCGGCGGGCGTTCGGGTGTTCTCCGACGACGGCAAGTGCGTCTCGGACGCCGTGCTGATGCGCCGTGCGCTCGAGTACGTCAAGGCGTTCGACGGTGTCGTCGCGCAGCACGCCCAGGAGCCGCGGCTCACCGAGGGCGCGCAGATGAACGAGGGACCGTTGTCCGGCGAGCTCGGGCTGGTCGGCTGGCCGGCGGTCGCCGAGGAGGCGATCATCGCCCGCGACGTCCTGCTGGCCGAGCACGTCGGCTCGCGCCTGCACGTGTGCCACCTCTCGACGCGCGGATCGGTCGAGATCGTCCGCTGGGCCAAGAGCCGTGGCATCGACGTGACGGCCGAGGTCACGCCGCACCACCTGCTGCTGAGCGACGACCTCGTGCGGGGCTACGACCCGATCTACAAGGTCAACCCGCCCCTGCGGTCCAACGACGACGTCGAGGCCGTCCGCGAGGGCCTGGCCGACGGGACGATCGACATCGTCGCGACCGACCACGCGCCGCACCCCATGGAGGACAAGGAGTGCGAGTGGTCCGCTGCGGCCTTCGGCATGATCGGCCTCGAGACCGCGCTGTCGGTGGTCCAGCAGACGATGGTCGACACCGGCCGTCTCACGTGGGAGCAGGTGGCTGCGGCGATGTCGACCAGGCCCGCCTCGATCGGTCGCGTGACGAACCAGGGACGTCCGCTGGCCGTGGGCGAGCCCGCCAACATCGTGCTGGTCGACCCGGCTGCGAGCCGGACGATCGACGCGCGCGACACCGCCTCGTTGTCGCGCAACACCCCCTACGCCGGGCTGACCCTGCCCGGCACCGTCGTCGCGACGTTCCTGCGCGGCAGACCGACCGTCCGTGACGGCGAACTCGTCACCCCGTTGTCCAAGGAAGGTGTCAGCGCATGACCGAAGCAGTTCTCGTGCTCGAGGACGGCCGCGTGTTCCGCGGCGAGTCCTTCGGAGCGATCGGCGAGACGATCGGCGAGATCGTCTTCAGCACCGGCATGACCGGGTACCAGGAGACCTTGACCGACCCCTCCTACAAGGGGCAGATCGTGGCGATGACCGCCCCTCACATCGGCAACACCGGGGTCAACGACGAAGACTTCGAGTCGCGTCGCATCTGGGTCGACGGCTACGTGGTGCGCGATCCCGCGCGCGTGCGCAGCAGCTGGCGTGCCAACCGCTCGCTCGACGACGAGCTCTCGGCGCAGGGGGTCGTCGGCATCTCCGGCGTCGACACCCGCGCGCTGACCCGTCACCTCCGCGAGCGCGGCTCGATGCGGGGCGCGATCAGCTCGTCGTCGGCCGACGTCGAGTCGCTGCTGGCACGGGTCAACGCGGCGCCGACGATGAAGGGCGCCAGCTTCCTCGCCGACGTCACGACCGAGCAGACGTACGTCGTCCCGGCGGTGGGCGAGAAGCGGTTCACCGTCGCGGCGATCGACCTCGGCATCAAGGGCATGACCCCGCGCCGCATGGCCGAGCGCGGCATCGAGGTGCACGTCATGCCCGCGACCTCGACGTTCGAAGAGGTCGCCGCGGTCGCCCCCGACGGCGTCTTCATGTCGAACGGTCCGGGTGACCCCGCCGCGGCCGACCACGCCGTCGCCCTGCTCAAGCAGGTGCTGGCCGCAGGCATCCCGTACTTCGGCATCTGCCTGGGCAACCAGATCTTCGGCCGGGCGCTCGACCGAGGCACCTACAAGCTGGTCTACGGCCACCGCGGCATCAACCAGCCCGTGCAGGACCTGACGACGGGCAAGGTCGAGATCACGGCGCACAACCACGGCTTCGCCGTCGATGCGCCGCTGGCGGGCCAGTTCGACACGCCGTTCGGCCCCGGGCGGGTGACCCACGTGTGCCTCAACGACGACGTCGTCGAGGGCCTCGCCCTGCTCGACCAGCCCGCGTTCAGCGTCCAGTACCACCCGGAGGCCGCGGCCGGACCGCACGACGCGGCCTACCTCTTCGACAGATTCGTGGAGCTCATGCAGACAGACAAGACCGGCGCCGACGTCCAGGCAGGTGCCTGATGCCCAAGAGAACTGACATCAAGAGCGTCCTGGTGATCGGCTCCGGCCCGATCGTCATCGGCCAGGCCTGCGAGTTCGACTACTCCGGCACCCAGGCGTGCCGCGTGCTGCGTGAGGAGGGCATCAGGGTCATCCTGATCAACTCCAACCCGGCGACGATCATGACCGATCCCGAGTTCGCCGACGCGACGTACGTCGAGCCGATCACTCCCGAGTTCGTCGAGAAGGTCATCGCCAAGGAGCGTCCCGACGCGCTGCTCGCGACGCTGGGCGGCCAGACGGCTCTCAACGCCGCGATCCAGATGCACGACGCGGGCGTGCTCAAGAAGTACGACGTCGAGCTCATCGGTGCCTCGATCGACGCGATCCAGAAGGGCGAGAACCGCGAGAGCTTCAAGGAGGTCGTCGCGACCCTGCCGCCCGAGTGGGGCGCGGAGTCGGCCAACTCCGTCATCTGCCACACGATGCAGGAGTGCCTCGACGGCGTCGAAGGACTCGGCGGGTACCCGGTCGTCGTCCGTCCCAGCTTCACGATGGGCGGCTCGGGCTCCGGCCTGGCGTACGACGAGGCCGACCTGCACCGCATCGCCGGCTCCGGCCTGGCGCTCAGCCCGACCACCGAGGTGCTCCTGGAGGAGTCGATCCTCGGCTGGAAGGAGTACGAGCTCGAGGTCATGCGCGACACCGCCGACAACGTCGTGATCGTGTGCTCGATCGAGAACTTCGACCCCATGGGCGTCCACACGGGCGACTCCATCACGGTCGCGCCGGCCATGACCCTGACCGACGTCGAGTACCAGCGGCTGCGCGACATCTCGATCGGCATCATCCGCGAGGTCGGCGTCGACACGGGCGGCTGCAACATCCAGTTCGCGGTCAACCCCGAGGACGGCCGCATCGTCGTCATCGAGATGAACCCCCGCGTCTCGCGCTCCTCGGCCCTGGCGTCGAAGGCCACGGGATTCCCGATCGCCAAGATCGCCGCGAAGGTCGCGATCGGCTACACGCTCGACGAGATCCCCAACGACATCACGGCCAAGACGCCCGCGTCGTTCGAGCCGACGCTCGACTACGTCGTGGTCAAGGTCCCGCGGTTCGCGTTCGAGAAGTTCCCGGCCGCCGACCCGACCCTGACGACGCACATGAAGTCGGTCGGCGAGGCGATGGCGATCGGCCGCAACTTCACCGAGGCGCTGCAGAAGGCGCTGCGGTCGCTGGAGCGTCCCGAGGCGGTGTTCGACTGGAGCAAGACCTGGGTCGAGCTCGACAAGCAGACCCTGCTCGAGCAGGTCGCGGTGCCGCACGACGGCCGCATCAAGAAGGTCATGGACGCCATCCGCGCCGGCGCGACGCCCGAGGAGATCTTCGACGCCACCAAGATCGACCCGTGGTTCGTCGACCAGCTGGCGCTGATCAACGAGATCGCGGTCGACCTCATCGACGCTCCCGAGCTGTCGCCGTCGCTGCTGCGCCGCGCCAAGCGCCACGGCTTCTCCGACGTCCAGCTCGGACGCATCCGCGGCATGAGCGAGGACGTCGTCCGCGGCGTACGGCACGCGCTCGGCGTGCGTCCGGTCTACAAGACGGTCGACACGTGCGCTGCCGAGTTCGCTGCCACCACGCCGTACCACTACTCGTCGTACGACGAGGAGACCGAGGTCGCGCCGCGCACGCGTCCGGCCGTGCTGATCCTCGGCAGCGGGCCCAACCGCATCGGCCAGGGCATCGAGTTCGACTACTCGTGCGTGCACGCCGCGATGGCGCTGTCCGACGCGCCCAACGGGCTCGGCGGCTACGAGACCATCATGGTCAACTGCAACCCCGAGACCGTCTCGACCGACTACGACACCGCCGACCGCCTCTACTTCGAGCCGCTGACGCTCGAGGACGTGCTCGAGATCGTGCACGCCGAGCAGCAGGCCGGTCCCGTGGCCGGCGTCATCGTGCAGCTCGGCGGCCAGACGCCGCTCGGCCTCGCGGCGGGTCTCGAGGCTGCCGGTGTGCCCATCGTGGGCACCCAGCCGGCGGCGATCGAGCTGGCCGAGGAGCGCGGCGCGTTCGCGCGCGTGCTGGCCGAGGCGGGGCTGGTCGCCCCCAAGAACGGCATGGCGACGACGTTCGACCACGCCAAGGAGATCGCCGACGAGATCGGCTACCCCGTGCTCGTGCGTCCCTCGTACGTCCTGGGCGGTCGCGGCATGGAGATCGTCTACGACGAGGAGACCCTCGCCGACTACATCGGCCGGGCCACCGAGATCTCGCCCGACCGGCCCGTGCTGGTCGACCGGTTCCTCGACGACGCGATCGAGATCGACGTCGACGCGCTCTACGACGGCCACGAGCTGTTCCTCGGCGGCGTCATGGAGCACATCGAGGAGGCCGGCGTGCACTCGGGCGACTCGGCCTGCGCCCTGCCGCCCATCACGCTGGGCGACCTCGAGATCCAGCGCATCCGCGAGGCCACCGAGGCCATCGCCCACGGCGTCGGCGTGCGGGGCCTGGTCAACATCCAGTTCGCGCTGTCGTCCGACATCCTCTACGTGATCGAGGCCAATCCGCGGGCCTCGCGCACCGTCCCGTTCGTCTCGAAGGCGACCGCGACCAAGCTCGCCAAGGCCGCCGCCCGGCTCATGCTGGGCGAGACCATCGCCGAGCTGCGCGCGGCGGGCGCCCTGCCCGCGACCGGCGACGGCGGGCGGCTGCCCGACAACGCGCCGATCGCGGTCAAGGAGGCGGTCATGCCGTTCAACCGCTTCCGCACCTACGAGGGCACCTACGTCGACACGCTGCTCGGCCCCGAGATGCGATCGACGGGCGAGGTCATGGGCTTCGACGCGGGCTTCGGCCAGGCGTTCGCCAAGTCGCAGGCCGGCGCCCAGAACGGCCTGCCGACGTCGGGCAAGGTGTTCGTGTCGGTCGCCAACCGCGACAAGCGGCACATGATCTTCCCGGTCAAGCGGCTGGCCGACCTCGGCTTCGAGATCCTGGCCACCAGCGGCACCGCCGTCGTCCTGGCGCGCAACGGCGTCAAGGCCACGGTCATCCGCAAGCTCAACGAGGAGCCGCTCGACGGGCAGGTCCGCAGCACGATCGTCGAGAAGATCCACGACCAGGACGTGCAGCTGATCATCAACACCCCGCACGGCGTCACCTCGGGCGGCAGCCCGCGCATCGACGGCTACGAGATCCGCACGGCTGCGGTCGCCGAGGGCATCCCGTGCATCACCACGGTGCAGGGCCTGGCCGCCGCGGTGCAGGGCATCGAGGCGCTCATCGAGGGGAGCATCGGCGTCACCTCGCTGCAGGACTGGGGCCGCATCGTCACCGAGGCGAGGGGCTGACATGAGCTTCGGCAGTCGTGCGCACGTCGCGATGCAGGCGTACGGACCGGCCTGCATCGGCATCGACCCGCACCCGTCGCTGCTCGAGCAGTGGGGCCTGCCGGACGACATCGAGGGCCTCGACCGCTTCGCGAGAACATGTGTCGAGGCGTTCGCCGGACAGGTCGCGTTCGTCAAGCCGCAGTCGGCGTTCTTCGAGCGCTTCGGGGCCAGGGGAGTGGTGGTCCTCGAACGGACGATCGAGGACCTGCGCCACACCGGCTCGCTGGTGGTGCTCGACGTCAAGCGCGGCGACATCGGGTCGACGGCGCAGGCCTACGCCGATGCCTATCTCGACGACGACGCCCCGATGGCTGCCGACGCGATCACCGTCAGCCCGTACCTGGGCTTCGGCTCGCTGACGCCGTTCTTCGAGGTGGCCGAGAAGAACGATGCCGGAGTCTTCGTCCTCGCCCTGACCTCCAACCCCGAGGGACCCGACGTGCAGCACGCCGTGCGCGGCGACCGCACGGTCGCCGGTTCGGTGCTGGCGCAGCTGGCCGAGCTCAACGCCGGCGCGTCGCCGATGGGATCGTACGGCGCCGTGGTCGGAGCCACGATCGGCAGCTCGTCGGAGGACCTCGCGATCAACGGCCCCCTGCTGGTGCCGGGGTTCGGGGCCCAAGGCGGCACCGTCGACGACATCCGCCGGCTGTTCGGCGACGTCATCGACCAGGTCATCCCGTCGACGTCCCGCGGGGTGCTGTCCGCCGGCCCCGACGTCGCGGCCCTGCGCGACGCCGCGTCACGCGTCAACGCCGAACTTGTAGGGTCGTGAGGGCCCGCCCAGGGCCGCCCGACCGAGGAGACCGAATGAACAGGCACCGGACGACCAAGACCGCTGCCGCGCTCGCGACGACCCTGCTCGCGGCCGCCGTGCTGAGCGGGTGCGGCGGCGACAGCGCCTACTGCGCCGCCGTGAAGGACAACCAGCGCGCCCTCAACAGCTTCGGCTCGGCCGCGACCGACGTCGCCTTCGCCAAGGAGGCCCGGGCGGTGCGTCGCATCGCGGCGACCCACCCCGAGAAGATCGGCCGAGACTGGACCACGATCGACACGGCGATGCGCGGCGTGCAGAAGGCGCAGAAGAAGGCCGGCATCACCTTCGACGGCCTCAACGACCCCGAGAAGCGGGCCGAGGCCGACGACGCCGACGTCGAGGCGATCCAGAAGGCCTATGCCCGGTTCAACGACACGGCCAAGCAGCGCAAGGCCGTGGTCGAGGACGTCCAGAAGACCTGCGACGTCACGCTGAAGTGACCCGGCGACCGTACCGATCTGAGAGGTGACCCCTGTGGCACTCCCGAGTCTCACCACCGAGCAGCGCGCCGCCGCGCTGGAGAAGGCGGCCGCGGCACGTCAGGCGCGGGCCGACGTCAAGGCCCGCCTCAAGACGTCCGAGCTGTCGCTCGCCGAGGTGCTGCAGCGAGCGACCGACGACGAGGTGGTGGCCAAGCTGCGCGTGGTCGACCTGTTGCAGGCCATGCCAGGCGTCGGCGCGGTGCGCGCCCACGAGATCATGCAGCGCATCGGCATCGCCGAGAGCCGGCGCCTGCGCGGGCTGGGCGCCAAGCAGGTCGCAGCGCTGCTGGCCGAGTTCGGCGAGCGGTCGGACCGGTCCGACCGTGGCTGACACGGCAGGCGCAGGACGCTCCCGCCTCGTCGTGCTCGCCGGCCCCACCGCGGTCGGCAAGGGCACGGTCGCCGCCTGCGTGCGCGAGCGCCACCCCGACATCTGGATCTCGGTGTCGGTCACGACGCGGCCGGCCCGACCCGGCGAGGTCGACGGCGTGCACTACCACTTCATCTCCGACGAGGAGTTCGACCGGCTCGTCGCCGACGACGGTCTGCTCGAGTGGGCCGTCGTGCACAGCGCGGCCCGGTACGGCACCCCGCGCGCCCAGGTCGAGGAGCACCTGGCGGCCGGTGTGCCCGCCCTGCTCGAGATCGACCTGCAAGGCGCGCGCCAGGTCCGCACCACCATGCCGGACGCCCTGATGTGCTTCCTGAAGCCGCCGAGCTTCGAGGAGCTGGAGCGCCGGCTGGTCGGTCGCGGCACCGAGGGGCCCGAGGAGCGCGAGCGTCGTCTGCGCACGGCACGCACCGAGCTGGCCGCCGAGTCGGAGTTCGACGTCACGATCGTCAACACCGATGTCGAGGCCGCGTGCGAGGAATTGGTAGACTTGTTCCGTTCCGGCTCCGGCCGGGCCCGTTCGTGAGCGAACGCCCGCGTCTTTCCACCACTCTTCTCTCTCTGTGAGGCTCTGTGTCCACGACACGTTCCACCGCCATCGGCATCACCAACCCGCCCCTCGACGACCTGCTCGAGAAGGCGGACAGCAAGTACAAGCTGGTCCTCTACAGCGCCAAGCGTGCGCGCCAGATCAACGCGTACTACTCGCAGCTCGGCGAGGGTCTGCTCGAGTACGTCGGCCCGCTGCTCGAGACCGGCGTCCAGGAGAAGCCGCTGTCGATCGCGCTGCGCGAGATCAACGCCGAGCTGCTGACCGTCGAGGACATCGACCCCGAGGCCGAGGCCGCCGCTGCGGCTGCCGCCGCCGAGAAGGCCTGAGCCGCACCGCCCCGGTCACGTCCATGACCACCGAAGTCGTCCTCGGCGTCGCCGGCGGCATCGCGTCCTACAAGGCCGCCGAGCTGCTGCGCCTGTTCACCGAGTCCGGTCACAGCGTCCGCGTCGTCCCCACGGAGTCGTCCCTGCACTTCGTGGGGACGTCGACGTGGGAGGCGTTGAGCGGCAAGCCCGTCCAGGTCGGTGTCTTCGAGCACGTCGACGAGGTGGCGCACGTGCGCATCGGTCGCTCGGCCGACCTCGTGGTGGTTGCTCCAGCCACCGCCAACCTGCTGGCCAAGGCCGCCCACGGCCTGGCCGACGACCTGCTGACCACCACGCTGCTCACCGCGACGTGCCCCGTGATGTTCGTCCCGGCGATGCACACCGAGATGTGGGAGAACGCCGCGACGCAGGCCAACGTCGCCACCCTGCGCTCCCGTGGCCACGTGGTCGTCGAGCCGGCGGTCGGTCGTCTCACGGGAGCCGACACCGGCAAGGGACGTCTGCCCGACCCCGCGGCGATCTTCGCCGCCGCGCGCGACCTGCTCGAGGCGCGGCCCCGCGACCTGACGGGTCGCCACGTCGTGGTCTCCGCCGGCGGCACCCGTGAGTTCCTCGACCCCGTGCGCTTCCTCGGCAACCGCTCGTCCGGACGGCAGGGGTACGCGCTGGCCGAGGCCGCGGTCTCACGCGGCGCACGGGTCACGGTCGTGGCCGCCAACGTCGAGCTGCCGGTCCCGGCCGGCGTCGACGTCGTCCCGGTCGTCAGCACCGAAGAGCTGCGCCAGCAGGTGCACGCGGCCAGCGCCGGCGCCGACGCCGTCGTGATGGCCGCGGCGCCCGCCGACTTCCGCCCCGCCGAGCACGTCGACGCCAAGATCAAGAAGACCGACGACGGCACGACTCCCGAGATCCGCCTGGTCGAGAACCCCGACATCCTCGTCGAGCTCGTGGCGGCGCGAGGCGCCGCCGGCGCTCGGCCGGTCATCGTGGGCTTCGCCGCCGAGACGGGCGACGCGACCGCCACGGTGCTAGAGCACGCCCGGGCCAAGCTGGCCCGCAAGGGCTGCGACCTGCTCGTGGTCAACGACGTCAGCGACGGCAAGGTGTTCGGCCTCGACACCACCGAGGCCGTGTTGCTCGGCGCGGACGGCACGGTCGTCGAGGTGCCGCCCGCGAGCAAGAGCGTCCTGGCGCACAGCATCTGGGACGCCGTCGTCCAGCGCTTGGATTGACCAAGACCCCTCGGCATCTCGCTCGTTACACTCTCGAACAGACATCAACCCAGGAGAAAATGTGAGCCGCTTCTTCACGTCCGAGTCCGTGACCGAAGGTCACCCGGACAAGATCGCCGATCAGATCAGCGACAGCGTCCTCGACGCCCTGCTCGCGCAGGACCCCAAGAGCCGCGTGGCGTGCGAGACCTTCATCACCACGGGTCTGATCGTCGTCGGTGGAGAGGTCACCACCGAGGCCTACGCCGACATCGCGAAGATCGCGCGCGACCGCGTGCTCGAGATCGGCTACGACTCGTCGGTCAAGGGCTTCGACGGCGGCTCGTGCGGCGTGCAGATCACCCTCGACGCGCAGTCGCCCGACATCGCCCAGGGCGTCGACACGGCCTTCGAGGGCCGCACCGAGGGATCGGCCGACCCGCTCGACCTGCAGGGTGCCGGCGACCAGGGCCTGATGTTCGGCTTCGCGTGCGACGAGACGCCCGAGCTGATGCCGCTGCCGATCACGATCGCGCACCGCCTGGCCGAGCAGCTCACCGCGGTCCGCAAGGACGGCACGCTGCCCTACCTGCGTCCCGACGGCAAGACCCAGGTCACGGTCGAGTACGACGAGAACGACAAGCCCGTCCGCGTCGACACCGTCGTGCTGTCGACGCAGCACGAGGACGGCATCGACCTCGACGCCACGCTCGCCGTCGACATCAAGAAGCACGTCGTCGACGTGGTCCTGGCCAATTTCGACGTCGACATCTCCGACTACCGGCTGCTGGTCAACCCCACGGGCAAGTTCGTCATCGGCGGTCCGATGGGCGACGTGGGCCTGACCGGTCGCAAGATCATCGTCGACACCTACGGGGGCTACGCGCGCCACGGCGGCGGAGCGTTCTCCGGCAAGGACCCCAGCAAGGTCGACCGCTCGGCCGCCTACGCGATGCGCTGGGTCGCCAAGAACATCGTCGCCGCCGGGCTGGCCAGCAAGGTCGAGGTGCAGGTCGCCTACGCGATCGGCAAGGCGCACCCGGTCGGCTTCTACGTCGAGGCCTTCGGCACCGAGACGGTCCCGGTCGACACGATCCGTGCCGCCGTGCTCGAGGTCTTCGACCTGCGTCCGGCCGCGATCATCCGCGATCTCGACCTGCTCAAGCCGATCTACGCCCAGACTGCCGCCTACGGCCACTTCGGCCGTGAGCTGCCGGGCGTCGTGTGGGAGACCACCGACCGCGCCGAGGCGCTCAAGGCCGCTGCCGGCGCCTGATCGCACGTCCTCGCGACGCCCCTGCCCGTCCGGGTGGGGGCGTCGTCGTGTCGGCGGCGGCTGGTAGAACAGCAGCGTGACGACGGGGGAGACGGACAGGCCGGCCGACGCGGCCGAGCAGCTGTCGCTCGTGCCCGTTCCCGCGGCCGAACCCGTCCCCGAATCGCGGCCGACCGCCGTCGTGCGTCCCGTCGCGAAGGTCGTGGTCGACTCCGGGCTCGCCCACCTCGACCGTCCCTTCGACTACGCCGTGCCGGCCGACCTCGACCTGCAGGCGGTGCCGGGCTGCCGCGTCAAGGTGCGCTTCGCGGGGCGACTCGTCGACGGCTTCGTCGTCGAGCGCGTCGACCGCACCGAGCACCTCGGCCGGCTCGCACCCCTCGCGAAGGTCGTCTCGTCCGAGGTCGTGCTGACGCCCGAGGTGCTCGACCTCGCCCGGATCGTCGCCGACCGGTACGCCGGGGTGCTCGGCGACGTCCTGAGGCTCGCGATCCCGCCGCGTCATGCCCGGGCCGAGAAGGCACCGCGCCCACGGCGCGACGACGCGGTCTCGGTCGCGAGCCTCGACGGCTGGCAGACGTACGTCCACGGGCTCGGCTTCGTGACCTCGTTGCAGGCCGGCGAGAGCCCGCGGGCCTGGTGGACCGCGGTGCCCGGTGCCGACCCGGCCCGCCTCGTCGCCGAGGCGGTGCTGGCGACGCTGGCGTCCGGCCGGGGAGCCGTGGTCTGCGTCCCCGACGTGCGCGACGTCGCGCGGTGGGACGCGGTGTTCACCGACGTGCTGGGCGCCGACCGGCACGTCGCGCTCACGGCGGCGCAGCCCGCCGAGCGACGCTACCGCTCGTTCCTGGCAGCGGCACGTGGAGACGTCCGGGTCGTCCTCGGCACCCGTGCCGCGGCCCTCGCACCCGTCGCCGACCTGGGCCTGGTCGTGATGTGGGACGACGGCGACGACCTGTTCGCCGAGCCGCGTGCGCCCTACCCGCACGCCCGCGAGGTGCTGCTGCTGCGCGCCGCCCGTCAGGCGACGGCGGTGCTGATCGGCGGATACGCCCGCACGGCCGAGGGGCAGTCGCTGGTCGAGAGCGGCTGGTGCACCGAGCTGGCCGCCGAGCAGCGCGCGCGTCGCCGGGCGTGGCCGCAGCTCGAGGTCACCGACGGCTCGACCGCGGGTGCCGCACCGGTCCGTCTGCCGCAGCAGGCGTTCAGGGCCATCCGCGCGGCGGAGGGATCGGTGCTCATCCAGGTGCCGCGCCGCGGCTACCGCGACGTCCTCGCGTGCCAGACGTGTCGCGAGCCGGCGCGCTGCGCCGAGTGCCAAGGCCCGTTGGGGCAGCCGTCGGCGTCGGCGCCGGTCGCGTGCCGGTGGTGCGGGCGCGAGGCGTCGCCGTGGGAGTGCCCGCACTGCCACGGCACGTCGCTGCGGTCTCCGGTGGTCGGGGCCCTGCGGACGGCCGAGGAGTTCGCTCGCGCCTTCCCCGACCGCGAGGTCGTCACGTCGGGCGGCTCGTCGGTGCTCGACGACCTGCCGGCCGGGCGTCGCATCGTGCTGTCGACGCCCGGCGCCGAGCCGCACGTCGAGGGAGGCTACGACGCCGTGATCCTGCTCGACACGTGGTTGATGCTGGGCCGCGAGGACGTCCGGGTCGACGAGGAGTCGCACCGGCGCTGGTTCAACGCGCTCGCCCTCGCCCGGCCGGGTGGCCGCGCCGTCGCGATCGGCGACCCACAGACGCTCCAGGCGCTGGTCCGGGCCGATCCGGCCGGCTTCGCAGCCCGCGAGCTCGCGAGTCGCACCGAGACGCACCTGCCGCCCGCCGCGCGACTCGTGACGGTCGACGGCCCCGACGACGTCCTCACCGATCTGGCCCGGCGCACGTGGACGCCCCACACCGAGGTGCTGGGGCCCGTGCCGGTCGACCAACGCTCACCCGACGCCGGCGAGCGCCTGATCCTGCGCACACCACGTCGCGAGGGAGCGACGCTCGCGGCCCAGCTCGCGGCCGTGGCGGCCGAGCGCAGCGCTGCGAAGCTGCCGGGCCTACGCATCCAGGTCGACCCGCCGACGTTCTAGCCCCGCGCCCTCGTGGGGCGGTGCGTTGGCGTCCACTGAGCCGGCCGCGGTGGACGCTGGCGCACCGCTCACGGGCTGCGGCCTAGACTCGCGGGGTGAGAATCGTCTTCGCAGGAACCCCCGAGACGGCGCTCCCGTCCCTCGAGGCGCTCGTGGCCAGCCGCCACGACGTCGTGGCCGTCGTGACCAGGCCCGACGCGCCGGCCGGTCGTGGACGCGCCGTGACGCCGTCGCCGGTCGCGCTGGCCGCCGAGGCCCACGGCATCGAGGTGCTCAAGCCCGCCAAGCCGTCCGATGCCGACTTCATGGCCCGCCTGCGCGAGCTGGCGCCCGACTGCGTCCCGATCGTGGCGTACGGCGCCCTGATCCGGCGTGAGGCCCTCGACATCCCGCCGTTCGGCTGGATCAACCTGCACTTCTCGGTGCTGCCGTCATGGCGCGGCGCAGCCCCCGTGCAGCGAGCCATCATGGCCGGCGACGAGGTCACGGGCGCGACGGTCTTCAGCCTGGTCGAGGAGCTCGACGCCGGGCCCGTGCTCGGCACCATCACCGAGCTGATCCGCGACGACGACACCACCGCCGACCTGCTCGCGCGGCTCGCCGACTGGGGCAGCAAGCTGCTCGTCGATGTCGTCGACCACATCGAGGACGGCGACATCGCCGCGGTGCCGCAGCCCGACGACAACATCTCCTTCGCACCCAAGCTGTCGACCGACGAGGCCCGCATCGACTGGAACCGCCCGGCGTTCGCGATCGACCGGCACATCCGCGGATGCACCCCGGCCCCTGGCGCCTGGACGACGCTGGGGGGCGAGCGGGTCAAGATCGGCCCCGCGTCGATCGCCGCCGAGAGCACCCTCGAGCCCGGGCACATCGATGCCGGCAAGCGCGAGGTGCGGGTCGGCACGTCCACGACCGACCTGGTGCTCGGTGACGTCCAGGCCGTGGGCAAGAAGCGCATGGCCGCCGCCGACTGGGGCCGCGGCACGTCGCTCGACGGGGCCTCTTTCGACGCTGCGGCGCCGACGGAGGGGACCGTCGCGTGACCGATCCGGTGCGGTCCGTCGCCTTCCACGCCCTGCGTGCGGTCAGCCACGACGACGCCTACGTCAACCTCGTCCTGCCCGCGATGCTCGACGAGCACCACATCGAGGGACGCGACGCGGCCTTCGCCACCGAGCTGGTGCACGGCACGCTGCGCCGACGGGGCACCTACGACGCGATCATCGACCACGTCGCCAGCAAGGGCATCGGGTCGATCGACGCCCCCGTGCTCGACGCGCTGCGGCTCGGCGCCCACCAGCTGCTGAGCATGCGCGTCCCAGCGCACGCCGCGGTCTCGACCACCGTCGACGTCGTGCGCCGCGAGATCGGGCACAAGCCGGTCCACTTCGCCAACGCGCTGCTGCGCAAGATCGGCCAGAAGGACCTCGACGGCTGGATCACCATCGTCACCGAGGGCCTCGACGGCCATGCGGCGCGCGCCGTCCGCACGTCGCACCCGCTCTGGATCGTCGAGGCCCTGCACCAGGCCCTCGGCGGTCACGGCGCACAGATCGACAAGCTGCTCGCTGCCGACAACGTCCCGCCGCGCGTGACGCTGGTGGCCCGCCCCGGTCTCAGCACGCCCGAGAGCCTTCCGGGCACCCCGGGCAAGCTGTCGCCGTACGCCCGCATCCTCGACGAGGGCGGCGACCCCGGGGCGCTCGCCGAGGTGCGCGACGGCCGCGCCGGCGTGCAGGACGAGGGCTCGCAGCTGGTCGCGATCGCGCTGGCCGAGGCCGACCTCGACGGCGCGGACGCCCGATGGCTCGACCTCTGCGCGGGTCCCGGCGGCAAGGCGGCCCTGCTGGGCGCCCTGGCGGCCGAGCGCGGCGCCCACCTGACGGCCAACGAGGTGCAGGAGCACCGCGCCGAGCTGGTGCGTCACGGCGTGCGCCGGCTGAGCAACGTCGACGTGACGGTGCACGACGGTCGAGAGGGTCCTTGGGAGGCCGGCACGTTCGACCGCGTGCTGGTCGACGCTCCGTGCACGGGCCTCGGCGCGCTGCGCCGCCGCCCCGAGTCGCGGTGGCGCCGCACACCTGCCGACCTCGACGGGCTCGTGCCGCTGCAGGAGGCGCTGCTCACGCGGGCGCTCGAGCTGGTCCGGCCCGGGGGAGTCGTGGCCTATGCCACGTGCTCGCCCCACGTGCGCGAGACCACCGGCGTCGTCGACGCCGTGACATCGGCGCGCGACGACGTCGAGGTCGTGTCGACGCAGCAGTGGTGGCCGCACATCGACGGCACCGACGCCATGTTCTGCGCGCTGATGCGGCGTCGCTAGGCTCCCCTCCATGGGCATCCAGATCACGCCGAGCATGCTGGCCAGCGACTTCGCCAACCTCGAGGCCGAGGCGGCCCGCATCAGCGGTGCCGACTGGCTCCACATGGACGTCATGGACAACCACTTCGTGCCCAACCTGACGCTGGGCGCGCCGGTGATCGAGGCGCTGGCCAAGGTCGCCAGCCAGCCGATCGACGCCCACCTGATGATCGAGGACCCCGACCGCTGGGCACCGGCCTACGTCGAGGCCGGCGCGAGCAGCGTCACCTTCCACGTCGAGGCCGCCGCGGCGCCGGTCAGGCTGGCCCGCGAGATCAGGGCGAAGGGCGCGCGCGCCTCGATGGCCCTCAAGCCCGCCACCCCCATCGAGCCGTACGCCGACATGCTGCCCGAGCTCGACATGGTGCTGATCATGACCGTCGAGCCCGGCTTCGGAGGTCAGAAGTTCCTCGACCTGTGCCTGCCGAAGATCCGACGCACCCGCGAGCTCATCAAGAGGCATGGCGGCGACATCTGGCTGCAGGTCGACGGCGGTGTCTCCGTCGAGACGATCGAGCGCTGCGCCGATGCCGGTGCCGACGTCTTCGTCGCCGGATCGGCCGTCTTCGGTGCCGACGACCCCGACGACATGGTGAGCCGGCTGCGGGCCCTGGGCGCGAGCGCGCAGGGCTCACATGCCGGACGTCACGTCCACTGACTGGATCGACCGCGCTAGAGTTCTCGTGAGCAGAAGCTTGCTCGCATGCTCCGGGGTCGGTGAAATTCCGAGCCGGCGGTCACAGTCCGCGACCCGCGGTCCCACTTCGGTGGGGCGCGGTTGAGCCGGTGGAACTCCGGCACCGACGGTTAAAGTCCGGATAGGAGGAGCGTGCGTCGTGGCGCCGGGCGCCGCGACGCTGGTGGTCGTGCTGACCACCGTCCCCGGGACACGTGAGCGCACACCACGACCCGGAGGACCACATGGCATCAGACGTCGAAGTCGCGGCGATGCGGCGGGCGCTCGACGCCGCCGGAGCCACCGACAGGACGCTGCCCAACCCCCGGGTCGGCTGCGTGCTGCTGGCGGGCGACGGCTCCGAGATCGCTGTCGGCGCGCACCACGGTGCCGGCACCCCGCACGCCGAGGTCGAGGCGCTGACGCAGGCCGGCGAGCGCGCCCGCGGTGCGACGGCGGTCGTTACGCTCGAGCCGTGCAACCACACCGGACGCACCGGGCCCTGCGCCCAGGCGCTGATCGACGCGGGCGTGGCCCGGGTCGTGTTCGCGCAGATCGATCCCGACCGCACGGCGTCCGGCGGGGCGTCGACGCTGCGGGCCGCGGGCATCGACGTCGAGGCGGGCGTGATGGCCGAGGAGGCCACCGACCTCAACGTCGAGTGGACGTTCGCCGTCACCGCCGGACGTCCGTTCGTCACGTGGAAGTACGCCGCCACCCTCGACGGCCTGAGCGCGGCCCCCGATGGCACCAGCAAGTGGATCACCAGCGAGCAGGCGCGCCGCGACGTGCAGACCTTCCGTGCCGAGGCCGATGCCATCGTGGCCGGCACTGGCGCGGTGCTGGCCGACGACCCGCGGCTGACCGTGCGCGACGAGCGCGACATGCCCGTACCGTTCGACCGCCAGCCGCTGCGCGTCGTGGTGGGCGAGACGACGATCCCCAACTACTTCCGCGTGTTCGACCGCGTCGCGCCGACGCTGATGATCCAGTCGCGCGATCCCGCCACGGTCCTGGCCAAGCTGGTCGACAACGGCATCCGGCACATCTGGCTCGAGGGCGGGCCGCGGCTGGCGGGCGCGTTCTGGAACGCCGGCGTGATCGATCGCATCATCGGCTACATGGCACCGGCGATGCTCGGCTCGGGGCGCGCCGCGCTCGAGGGCGAGGCGACCACGCTGGCCGACCTGCGCCCGATCGTCATCGAGGACCTCACGATGATCGGCCCCGACATCCGCATCATCGGCACCCCAGGGCGCATGCAACGAGAGGACTTCGACTGATGTTCACCGGACTCGTGGAGGAGAAGGGCACCGTCACCGCGGTCGAGCAGCTCGGCGACTCGGTACGACTGACGATCCGCGGCCCCGTCGTGACGTCGGACGCCGGGCACGGCGACTCGATCTCGGTCAACGGCTGCTGCCTGACGGTCATGACGCAGGACGGCGACACGTTCGGTGCCGACGTCATGCAGGAGTCGCTCGACAAGACCTCGCTGGGCGACCTCGCGGTCGGCTCGGAGGTCAACCTCGAGCGGGCCACGCAGGCCGGCGCCCGCCTCGGCGGGCACATCGTCCAGGGGCACGTCGACGGCACGGGACGCATCCTGGACCGCACACCCAGCGAGCACTGGGAGGTCGTCCGGGTGTCGGTGCCGTCCGACCTCGCCCGGTACCTCGTCGACAAGGGATCCGTCACGGTCGACGGCACGTCGCTGACGGTCGTCCAGGTCGTCGACGACGGCCCCGACGGCGCCTGGTTCTCGGTCTCGCTGATCCCGACCACCCTCGCCGACACGACCCTCGGCACGAAGGGCCCGGGCGACCGGGTCAACCTCGAGGTCGACATCCTCGCCAAGTACGTCGAGCGCCTGCTGGGCGCCCGGACGGCGGACCCCACGATCGAAGGACAGCCCTCATGACCGAGCACGACAGCGTCCGCCTCGACAGCATCGAGCGCGCCATCGCCGACTTCCGCGACGGCAAGGCCATCGTCGTCGTCGACGACGAGGACCGCGAGAACGAGGGCGACATCATCTTCGCGGCGAGCAAGGCGACTCCCGAGCTCATGGCCTTCCTGGTGCGCTACTCCAGCGGCCTGATCTGCGCGCCCATCACCGGTGAGATCCTCGACCGGCTGGCGATCCCGCTCATGACGCCGCACAACCGCGAGAAGATGCGCACCGCCTACACGGTCTCGATCGACGCGCGCGACGGCATCACGACCGGCATCTCGGCCACCGACCGCGCCCGCACCTGCCGGGTGCTGGCCGACTCGGCCACCGAGCCGTTCGAGCTCAACCAGCCGGGCCACATCATCCCGCTGCGGGCCAAACCCGGGGGAGTGCTGGAGCGGGCCGGCCACACCGAGGCCGCGGTCGACTTCGCCCGTCTGGCCGGTCTGACGCCGGCCGGCGTGATCGGTGAGGTGCTCAACGACGACGGCACGCTGATGCGCGCGCCCGAGCTGCGGGCCTTCGCCGACGAGCACGGCATCGCGCTGGTCTCGATCGAGGACCTCCAGGTGTACCGCCGCCTGCACGAGTCGCAGGTCGAGCGGCTGGCCACGACGCGCCTGCCGACCGAGTTCGGCGAGTTCCAGGCGCACGGCTACCGCGACCGCATCGAGGGCTCGGAGCACATCGCCCTCGTGCACGGCGATCCCGGCACCGAGGACGTGCTCGTGCGCATCCACTCCGAGTGCCTGACCGGTGACGTGTTCGGCTCGCGCCGATGCGACTGCGGCCCGCAGCTCGAGCTGTCGATGACCGAGATCACGCGGGCGGGCGCGGGCATCGTGGTCTACCTGCGCGGCCACGAGGGACGCGGCATCGGACTGCTGCACAAGCTGCAGGCCTACGCGCTGCAGGACTCCGGCAGCGACACGGTCGACGCCAACCTGCAGCTCGGCTTCGGCGAGGACGAGCGCGACTACGCCGCCGGCGCCCAGATCCTGCGCGATCTCGGCGTGACGTCGGCGCGCCTGCTGACCAACAATCCCGACAAGACGACGGCGCTCGAGGCGTACGGCGTCAAGGTCAGCGAGCGTCTGCCGCTGGTCATCGCCCCCACGGAGGACAGCCTGCGCTACCTCCAGACCAAGGCCGAGCGGATGGGCCACGACCTTCCCGGACTCGAGGAGAACATCTGATGTCAGGCAATGGAGCACCCACGATCTTCGTCGACGGCGAGGGCGCGCGCGTCGCGATCGTCGCCTCGCGCTGGCACACCGAGGTGATGGACGGCCTCATCGCCGGTGCCCAGGCAGCCCTGGCCGAGGCCAAGGTCACCGACGTCACCGTCGCGCGGGCGCCGGGCTCGTTCGAGCTGCCGATCCTGTGCCAGGCTTACGCGCGTCAGGGCTTCGACGCCGTCATCGCGCTGGGCGTCATCATCCGCGGCGGCACGCCCCACTTCGAGTACGTCTCGGCCGCCGCGACCGACGGGCTCAGCCGCGTCGCGCTCGACACGGGCGTGCCGATCGGCTTCGGGTTGCTGACCACCGACGACGAGGCGCAGGCCCTCGACCGGGCCGGTCTGGCCGACAGTCGCGAGGACAAGGGACGCGAGGCGGTCGAGGCGGCACTGTCCACCTGGAACGTGCTGCGCACCCTCGGCTGACGCACCGATAGACTCATCTGCGATGAAGACCTTCGACGACCTCTTCGCCGAGCTGGCCGACAAGGCAGCCCGTCGCCCCGAGGGCTCGCGCACCGTCGCCGAGCTCGATGCCGGCGTCCACTCGATCGGCAAGAAGCTCGTCGAGGAGGCCGCCGAGTCGTGGATGGCTGCCGAGCACGAGGGCCCCGAGCGCACGGCCGAAGAGATCAGCCAGCTGCTGTACCACGCGCAGGTCATGATGATCGCCTCCGGGCTGAGCCTCGACGACGTCTACGCGCATCTGTGACGGACCGGCACGGCTGCCCAGCTGACGCTCGTCCGTGCCCTCGCCCGTCCCCGTGAGGAGCCTTGCGGCTCCGACCAGCCAGATCCTGCGAAAGAGACACCCCATGCTCAAGATCGCCGTCCCCAACAAGGGCGCCCTCTCCGAGGCCGCGGCCCTGATGCTGACCGAGGCCGGCTACCGGCAGCGGCGCAACTCCAAGGACCTCGTCACCCTCGACCCCGACAACGACGTCGAGTTCTTCTACCTGCGACCGCGTGACATCGCGATCTACGTGGGGGAGGGGACGCTCGACGTCGGCATCACGGGTCGTGACCTGCTGCTCGACTCCGGCGCCCACGCCGCCGAGAACATGACCCTCGGCTTCGGTGCGTCGACGTTCCGCTTCGCCGGCCCGGTCGGCGCGCTCACGAGCGTCGACGACCTCGCGGGGCTGCGCATCGCGACGTCGTACGAGGGCATCGTCGGCACCTACCTGGCCGAGCGGGGCATCAGCGCCGACGTCGTCCGCCTTGACGGTGCGGTCGAGTCGTCGATCCGCCTGGGCGTGGCCGATGCCATCGCCGACGTCGTCGAGACCGGCAGCACGCTGCGCCAGGCCGACCTCGAGGTGTTCGGCGACCCGATCCTGTCGTCCGAGGCGGTGCTGATCACACGTCGCGACGCGCCGGAACCGGAGGGCTTCGAGGTGTTCAAGCGGCGGCTCGACAGCGTCATCGTCGCCCGCACCTACGTGATGATGGACTACGACATCACGGTCGGCCAGGTCGACAAGGCCGTCGAGCTGACGCCCGGCATCGAGTCGCCGACCGTCTCGCCCCTGCACCGTGAGGGATGGGTCGCGGTGCGGTCGATGGTGCCGCGCGACACGGCCCAGAGGGTCATGGACGACCTGTACGGGCTCGGCGCCCGCGGCATCCTCGTCACCGACATCCTCGCGTGCCGGATCTGACGTCGACATGTCGGACCTGAGGACCTTCCGTCCCGGAGGCGCACGCATCGTCGCCTACGCCGTCGCGGTCATCATGCTCGTGCTCACGGCGGTCATCGCCTTCGCGCTGCCCGACGAGATCTACTTCACGACGGCCGAGACCATCACGCTGTGGATCATCATCGGGGCGGTGCTGGTGCTGCTGCACGGCATCGGACGCAGCGTCGTCGTCGCGGGCGAGGAGGGTGTCGAGGTCGTCAACGGGTACCGCCGGCACGACGTCTCGTGGCACGAGATCAAGGGCTTCGCGATGAACGAGGGCGCTCCGTGGCCGACGCTCGTCACCACCGACGACGACCGCGTCATGCTGTTCGCCATCCAGGGCAGCGACGGAGGAAAGTACGCCCGCGAGGCCGTGGCCTACCTGCGCGCGCGGGTGCCGCGATGACCGGCGACCACGGCCGATCGCTGGCGAGCCCGCAGTTCCCCGGCGACGACGGCTCGGTCGACCCCGCGCTGACCGGCGCCCTCGGCGACGACATCGCGGTGCTGCAGGCCCTGCCCGGCGCACGGGTGTTCGTGCCGATCGTCCCGCTGCTCGGCGAGGTGCCCGCCGAGGGCGACAAGAACGCCGACATGGCAGCCGTGCTGATGACCGGCGCCGACGGGCGTCAGGCACTGTTGGCGTTCACCAGCGTCGCCACCATGACGGCGTGGGACCCCCAAGCCCGTCCCGTGCCGGTGCTCGGCAAGGACGCGGCCCTGGCGGCGATCGACGAAGGAGCGTCCGCCATCCTGCTCGACCTGGCTGCCCCGTCGTTCTCGGTGATCGAGCACGACGACGTGCAGCACCTCGCCGCCGGCCACCGGCTCGTGAGCAGCGACGTCGGCCTGGCCTGGATCAGCCACTCCCCGTAGCCGCGATCGAGCGCACCTCGCGCAGCGGCACCGTGATGTGCACGTTGCCGTCGTGGCGCTCGACGCGGGCCACGAACCCGGCACGGCCGACGGCCCGCAGCAGGCGGTCGTTCGATCCCGCCGTCACGAAGGTCAGCCTGGCCGCGCCGGCGTCCTTGGCATGGCTCGCGGCCAGGCGCATCAGCCGGGTGCCGAGGCCACGTCTCTGCCAGGCGTCCTCGACGATCAGCTGGAAGGTCCACGTCTCGTCGATGAGCTCGAGCACGCCGTGGCCCACGACGTCGGTGCCGACCTGCACCACGAGGGCGGTGCCGTGGTCGGGCACCACGAGACGCCGGGCCATCCGCGTGGTCATCGGCATCTTGAGGGGCACCTGGTAGCGCTCGTAGAGCGTGTCGATGCTGCACCGCTCGTGCATCGCGGACACCGCCTCGATGTCGGTCAGACCGGCCACGCGCAGGAGCGGCACCGCGTCGCGGTTCGACGGGACGATCAGCGGCACGTCGGCCCCGGCATCGCCCACCAGTGACACGAGTGCCTGGGCCCGAGCGCGCTCGACCTCGGTGAACGGCACGGCACGGCTGATCCTCAGCTCGGATCCGCTGCGCCGGTTGAGCACCATCACGTCGTGGCCGGCGTAGTCGGCGACGTCCGGCGGCTCGGTCTCGAGCAGCTCGTGCAGCACCGATGCGATGTCGCGCTCCTCCTCGAGCACCTCGTGGACGCCGCGCAGGTAGCGGGTGGTGGCATCGGCGACCGACGCGTCGCTGACCCGGGTCGCCGAGACGTCCGAGCCTCCGGCTGCCTCGAACAGCTGGGCGACCATGACGTCGGTCCATCCGGTTGGCGCGCTGACGACGAGCTCGTCGGTCACGCGCGGGCTGGTGGGGAAGACCTGCAGCGCCAGGATGTTGACCTCCGCGCGGCCGCAGGCCAGCGCGATCTCGGCCAGGATCCCCGGCCTGTCCACGAGGGTCGTCCGCACGCGCCACAGCATGCGTCCATCCTGGCCCCGCGACTTTGCGGCACCGATTCCATCGTGTTTCGCGCAGGCAACGTGTCGTTTTGTCGATCCCCGCCTTGCCCTGATAGCCTTGAGGCCGAAGTGGAGGTCACCTCCCACCTGCGTGGTTCCTGATCACGGGGTACGAGTCTTTTTGTGTGCGGTGTACACCGTGTTCAAGAGGACGGTGGTTACGTGTTCTCGTGCACATCTCGGGAATGTCTGGCCGGTGGCGTCCGTTTCGTACGGGGGCCACTTTTTTTGTTTCCAGTCCGTGGCCCTCCACACGACTCCAGGAGGATCCATCACCACAGAGCTGCGCGTCAACGACCGAATCCGAGTGCCCGAAGTACGCCTCGTCGGTCCTGGCGGTGAACAGGTCGGCATCGTTCGTATCGAAGATGCCCTGCGACTGGCGGCGGAAGCCGATCTCGATCTCGTCGAGGTGGCGCCCACAGCTCGTCCGCCGGTCTGCCGTCTCATGGACTACGGCAAGTTCAAGTACGAGACCGCACAGAAGGCCCGCGAGTCCCGGCGCAACCAGACCAACACCATCATCAAAGAGATGAAGCTGCGCCCCAAGATCGATCAGCACGACTACGACACCAAGAAGGGTCATGTCGTCCGATTCCTCAAGGCCGGCGACAAGGTCAAGATCACGATCATGTTCCGCGGTCGCGAGCAGCACCGTCCCGAGCTGGGATACCGCCTGCTGCAGCGCCTGGCTGCCGACGTCGAGGACCTCGGGTTCATCGAGTCCAACGCTCGCCAGGACGGCCGCAACATGACGATGGTGCTCGGGCCGCACAAGAAGAAGTCCGAGGCCCAGGCCGAGGTCAAGGCCGAGAAGGTCAAGAGCATGGCCGAGAAGTCTGCCGAGAAGGAGGCCGAAGAGGCCGAGGTCAAGGCACACCGCGAGGCCCACCAGGCAACCGCCGCACCCAAGAAGCCCCGTCGACGTTCCGAGAACATCGACCCAGACATGGAGGCATAAATGCCGAAGTTCAAGCCCCACTCGGGGATGAAGAAGCGCGTCAAGCTCACCGGCAGCGGCAAGCTGCGTCGCGAGCAGACCAACCGTCGTCACCTCCTCGAGGTCAAGTCGTCGGCCCGCAAGCGTCGCCTCGAGGGATCCACGGCCGTCTCCAAGAACGACGTCCCCCGCGTGAAGAAGATGCTCGGTCTCTGACCGCGTCCCACCCCCTCCCACGGACTAGCTAGTCCACTCAACTTGAAGGAGAACTGAGATGGCACGCGTCAAGCGCTCAGTCAATGCACAGAAGAAGCGTCGTCAGACACTCGAGCGGGCTGCGGGCTACCGCGGCCAGCGCTCGCGCCTGTACCGCAAGGCCAAGGAGCAGGTCACTCACTCGCTGGTCTACAGCTACCGTGACCGCAAGGCCAAGAAGGGCGACTTCCGTCGTCTGTGGATCCAGCGCATCAACGCCGCGGTCCGCGCCGAGGGCATGACGTACAACCGCTTCATCCAGGGCCTCAAGGCCGCGGGTGTCGAGGTCGACCGCAAGATCCTGGCCGAGCTGGCCGTTCACGAGCCCGCCGCGTTCTCGGCGCTCGTGCAGACCGCGAAGGACAACCTTCCGGCCGACGTCAACGCTCCGAAGACCGAGTCGAAGGATGGCGCCGCGGCCTGACCGCGGTTGCCCTCCCAGCAGCACCCACGTAGTGGCGAGTCCTCCTCCCGGTGACGGGACCGGCGAGCTCACCGTCCGTTCAGGACGTGTGAAGCACGCCAAGAGGCTCGCCACTCGTGCGTTCCGGGCGGATCGGCGCGAGTTCCTCGCCGAAGGCCCGCAGGCGGTCCGCGAGGCGCTCGACCACGGGGGAGCGGTGCTCGAGGTCTTCGCCACCGCATCGGCCACCGAGCAGCACACCGATCTCGTCGAAGCAGCCCGCCGCGGCGAGATCGAGTGGCACGTCGTCGCCGACGAGGTGGTCGCCGCGATCGCCGACACCGTGCAGCCGCAGGGCGTCGTCGCCCGGTGCGCGATGCTCGACCGTCCGCTGGCCACCCTGCTCGACCGGTCGCCCGGCTTCGTGGTCGTCTGCGCCGACATCCGTGACCCCGGCAACGCCGGTGCGGTCATCCGGTGCGCCGATGCCGCCGGGGCCGATGGCGTCGTCTTCGTCGGCGACAGCGTCGACCCCTTCAACCCCAAGTCGGTCCGGGCGACGGTCGGCAGCCTGTTCCACGTGCCGATCGCGATCGAGCGCGACGTCGTCACGTCGCTGGCGGCGCTGCAGGCGGCGGGCCTGACGATCCTGGCCGCCGACGGGCAGGGCGACGTCGGCCTGTTCGACGACGACCTCGACCTGCGCGTTCCGACGGCGTGGTTGATGGGCAACGAGGCGTGGGGCCTGCCCGACGACGTCCGCTCACTGGCCGACCGGGTCGTCGCGGTGCCGATCTTCGGTCGTGCCGAGAGTCTCAACCTCGCCACCGCGGCCGCCGTCTGCCTGTACGCGACGGCACGGGCTCGTCTCGACGGCTGAGCCACGTCGTCCGTTCGAGTCGTCACCAGTGGCGCATTGGTACTAGATTCAGCCGTCATGGAGTCCGCCCACCGCTCAGACTTCGACCACTATCCCGACGGCGTGATCATTGCCGGTCCCGACGGCCTGGTCGAGTACGTCAACCCGCGCATCGTGTCGATGGCGCGTGCGGAGGACGACGAGATGCTGGGCATGCACCTGTCCGAGGCGGTGCCGTTCGACGACCTCAACGGCAACTCCTGGTACGACAGCATGCGGCCCTACGACGGGCTCAACATCCGCACCCGCATCTCCGAGGCGTCGTGGTGGTCGCCGAAGGGCAGCGAGTACCTGATCACCGCGACGCTGGTCCGCGAGAAGCGCGGGGGACCGGTGCAGCGGGTCGTGGTGAGCGTCCGCAACGCCCGCATCCGCAACCAGGCCGACCGTGAGCGCTCCGACCTGGTGGCGACGGTGGCCCACGAGCTGCGCTCGCCGCTGACGGGCATCAAGGGCTTCACGTCCACCCTGCTCACCAAGTGGAGCAAGTTCTCCGAGGAGCAGCGCCAGCTGATGCTCGAGACGGTCGACTCCGACGCCGACCGGCTCAGCCGGCTCATCACCGAGCTGCTCGACGCCGCGCGGATCGACGCGGGTCGGCTGACCCTCAAGCGCGGGCCGGTCAAGCTCGACGAGGTCGTCCGGCACGTGCTGACCAACGTCTCCGGCGGCAGCAGCGAACCGTTCGAGATCAGCATCAAGGACGATCTCGACCTCATCTGGGGCGACAGCGACCGCATCCACCAGGTCGTGACCAACCTCGTCGAGAACGCGATGCGGCACGGTTTCGGCCTGCGCGAGGTCGTGGTGCAGAACACGCGACACCACGACTACGGAGGTGGCGTGTCACTGCAGATCCACGACAACGGGCCGGGCATCCCGGTCGAGATGCGCCAGCGCGTGTTCAGCCGCTTCTGGCGCTCCGGGCCAGGTGCCGGCAGCGGTCTCGGGATGTACATCGTCCGCGGCATCGTCGAGGAGCACGGCGGTGCGATCGACATCCAGGACGCCGAGGGCGGAGGAGCGCAGATCCGGGTCTGGTTCCCGATCAACGAGCCCGCCTCGATGTCCGACTGACGGTCACTAGACTGGGCCTGTTCGATCGCCACTACCTCGAAAGACAGGTCCGCAGTGTCTGCGCCCAACTCCTCGTACGACCCGGTGGAGGTCACCCCGCTGCGCTCCGACGAGATCGAGCGCATGCGCGACGAGGCCCTCGCGGCCGTTGCCGCCGCCCGCTCGCTCGACGACCTCAAGCAGGTCCGCATCGACCACGTCGGCGACCGCTCGCCGATCGCGCTGGCCAATCGCGAGATCGGCGCCCTGCAGCCGCAGGCGCGCAAGGAGGCCGGCCAGCGGGTGGGCCAGGCTCGTGGCGCCATCAGCCAGGCCCTCGCGGCCCGCACGGCCGAGCTCGAGGCCGCCGAGGAGGAGGCCGCGCTCGTCTCCGAGACCGTCGACGTCACCCTGCCGTGGGACGTCTCGCCGGTCGGTGCACGGCACCCCGTCACCACGCTGTCCGAGCACATCGCCGACGTCTTCGTCGCGATGGGCTGGGAGATCGCCGAGGGCCCCGAGGTCGAGGCCGAGTGGCTCAACTTCGACGCCCTCAACCTGGGGCCCGACCACCCGGCCCGCACGATGCAGGACACCTTCTGGGTCACGCCCGAGAAGGCCGCGATGGTGCTGCGCACGCACACCTCGCCCGTGCAGGCACGCACGATGCTCACCCGCACGCCCCCGATCTACGTCGCCTGCCCCGGACGTGTGTTCCGCACCGACGAGCTCGACGCCACGCACTCGCCGGTGTTCCACCAGGTCGAGGGCCTCGCGATCGACAAGGGTCTGTCGATGGCGCACCTCAAGGGCACGATCGACCACTTCGCACAGGCGATCTACGGCGACGGCATGACGACCCGGTTCCGTCCGTCCTACTTCCCGTTCACCGAGCCGAGCGCCGAGATGGACCTGCTCTGCTACGTGTGCCACAACGAGCCCGACGCCGTCGCGTCGTGCCGCACCTGCAAGGGCGAGGGCTGGGTCGAGTGGGGCGGCTGCGGCGTGGTCAACCCGCGCGTGCTGATCGCCTGCGGCGTCGACCCCGAGGTCTACTCGGGCTTCGCCTTCGGCATCGGCATCGACCGCACCATCACGTCGCGCTACGACATCGCCGACCTACGCGACCTGTTCGACGGCGACATCCGCTTCACCGAGCCGTTCGGAGTAGAGCTGTAATGCGAGTACCAGTTTCCTGGCTGCGCGAGTACGTCGACCTGCCGGAGGGCCTCTCGACCGAGGATCTCGCCGCCCGCCTCACCGCGTTCGACCTCAAGCTCGAGGAGATCGTCTCCTCGGGCATCAGCGGGCCCCTCGTGGTCGGTCGCGTCCTCGCCCTCGTCAAGGAGGAGCAGAAGAACGGCAAGACGATCAACTGGTGCCGCGTCGACGTCGGCGCGCACAACGATCCGTCCGTGCCGGACGCCCCCGGCGAGGACGTTCCCTCGCGCGGCATCATCTGCGGCGCCCACAACTTCGTCGAGGGCGACCTCGTCGTCGTCTCGCTGCCGGGCACGATGCTGCCCGCCCTCGGGTTCGAGATCAGCGCACGCAAGACCTACGGGCACGTGTCCGACGGCATGATCTGCTCGGGTGCCGAGCTGGGCGTGCCGGGCGATGCCGACGGCATCATCGTGCTGGCCCCCGGATCGGCTCAGCCCGGCGACGACGCCGTGGCGCTGCTCGGGCTCGACGAAGAGGTGCTCGACCTCGAGGTCAACCCCGATCGCGCCTACGCCTTGTCGCTGCGCGGTGTCGCCCGTGACGCGTCGATCGCGTTCGGCGTGCCGTTCCACGACCCCGCCGACCTCGAGGCCGCCGCCGTGCCGTCCGCCGGACCGGGGGCCTATCCCGTCGACGTCCAGGACCCGTCCGCGTGCCCCGTGTTCGCGGCGGTGACCGTCACCGGTGTCGACCCGAAGGCTTCGACGCCGGCCTGGCTCGCGCAGCGCATCGAGCTGGCCGGCATGCGCTCGATCTCGCTGGCGGTCGACGTCACCAACTACGTCATGCTCGAGCTCGGCATGCCGATCCACGGCTACGACCGCGACCTGCTCCAGGGCACGTTGGTCGTGCGCCGGGCTGCCGAGGGCGAGCAGCTCACGACGCTCGACGGCGTCACCCGCACGTTGACGTCCGCCGACGCGGTCGTGGCCGACGACCGAGGTCCGGTCGGCCTGGGCGGCGTGATGGGCGGCGAGCAGGTCGAGATGACCCCCGCGACGACCGACATCGTCGTCGAGGCGGCTGTCTGGGGCGCGCCCATGATCGCGCGCACGGCTCGCACGCAGCGACTCACGTCCGAGGCGGCCAAGCGCAACGAGCGCGGCGTCGACCCGACGTTGGGTGCCCGCGCCGTCCGCCGCGTGGCCGATCTGCTCGTCGAGCACGGTGGCGGCACGCTCGAGGACGGCTTGACGCTGCTGGGCGAGCCGCCCGTGCGGTCCGACATCGTCCTGAAGGCCGATCTGCCGGCCCGCATCACCGGTGTCGACATCGACACGGTGACCGCCGTCGAGGCGCTCGAGGCCAATGGTTGCGCCGTCGAGGTCGACCACGAGTGGCTCACGGTCACCCCGCCGCCCTGGCGGCCCGACCTGACCGATCCCTACGACGTCGTCGAGGACGTCCTGCGCGTCGTGGGCTACGACCAGGTGCCGTCGGTCATCCCTGTCGCCCCGGCCGGACGTGGACTCACGACCGCGCAGAAGCTGCGTCGCCGTGCGGGCACCGTGCTGGCGGGCGAGGGGCTCGTCGAGGTCAAGACGTTCCCGTTCGCGGGTCCGTCCGACTTCGACCGCATGGGGCTGGCGCCCGACGACGTCCGGCGCCGTCAGGTGCTGCTCGAGAACCCGCTGTCGGCCGAGGATCCCGGCATGACCACGACGCTGCTGTCGGGCCTGCTGCGCAGCCTCGCGCTCAACATCGGTCGCGGACACGCCGACGTCCACATCACCGAGACGGGGCGTGTCTTCCTGCCGCGCGCCGAGGCGGCCGAGGCACCCGTCTACGGGGTCGATCACCGCCCCACCGACACCGAGCTGGCCGCGTTCGAGAGCGCGCTGCCCGAGCAGCCGCACCACGTCGGCCTGGTCATGAGCGGCGAGCGCGTGCGGTCCGGCTGGGCAGGGCCAGGCCGCCCGGCCACCTGGGCCGATGCCATCGCCGTCGTCCGACACGTGGCGACGTCGATGCACGTCGACGTCACCGTCGAGGCGGCCGCCGTCGCGCCGTGGCACCCGGGGCGCTGTGCCGCGATCGTCGTCGACGGTGAGACCGTCGGCCACGCCGGCGAGCTGCACCCACGGGTGCTCAAGGCGTACGGGTTGCCGCCCCGCGTGGTGGCGGCCGAGATCGATCTCGATGCCGTGATCGCCGCCTCCCCGGCGGTCGGCCCGCGACCTGAGTTCTCGTCGTACCCCGTCGCCAAGGAGGACCTCGCGCTCGTGGTCGACGCCTCGGTGCCGGCGGGCCCGCTCGAGCGGACGCTGGCCTCGGCCAGCCCGCTCATCGAGTCGGCCCGGTTGTTCGACGTCTACGTCGGCAGCCAGGTGCCCGAGGGCCACAAGTCGCTCGCGTTCGCGCTGCGGCTGCGGGCCCCCGACCGCACCCTGACCGACGACGACATCCGCGGCGCCCGCGAGGCCGCGGTGAGCGCAGCGAACCAGGCCACCGGCGCGACCCTGCGCACCTGACCCGATGCTGACGCGTGGGTTCCGCCCCCGTGAGGCGCGGGTTGCGCAACCCACGCGTCAGTGGTGCGGAACCCACGCGTCAGTGGTGCGCAACCCACGCGTCAGCGTCAGAAGGTGACGGAGGGGGCGGTCTCCTGGCCGTCGGGAGCGTTGTAGAACTCGCGGGCCTGCACGCCGGCCATGCCGGTGAACAGCAGCCACGGGATCGTCTTGACGATGTTGTTGAGGCTCGCGACGGCGTCGTTGTAGTACTGCCGCGCGAACGAGATCTTGTTCTCGGTGTCCGAGAGCTCCTTCTGCAGCTCGAGGAAGTTCGTCGACGCCTTCAGGTCGGGGTAGGCCTCGGCCACCGCGAGGACATCGACGATCGCCTTGTCGAGCTGCGCCGACGCCGCCGACTTCTCGGCCACGGTGCCGTCGTTCGCCGCGGCCTTGACCGCGGTGCGGGCGCGGGTGACCTCCTCGAAGACGCCCTTCTCGTGCTGGGCGTAGCCCTTGACGGTGTTGACGAGGTTGGGGATCAGGTCGGCGCGCCGTGTCAGCTGCACGTCGATGCCGCCGAGCGCCTCCTGGGCGCCGATGTCGAGCCGGCGCAGCTTGTTGAACGCATAGGCCGCGAACAGTCCCACGAGGACGATGACGGCGATGACGGTGAGCAGGACGGGCATGAGCTTCTCCAGGTGCGGATCGGACGGAACGGGGGACGAGCCGGGATGAGACGGGACAGGACGCGGAGCGCGGGATCTACCAGGAACCGCCTCCGCCGCCCCCGCCACCACCGCCGCCGCTGAAGCCCCCGCCACCGGACGAGCCGCTCGAGGACGACGACTGCGTGGCCGAGTAGGCGCTGATGGCTCCGGCCAGCGAGCTCTCGAAGCCCGAGAAGTCCTGGCCGCCGCCGAAGCCGCCGCCCGCGCTGCCCGAGCCCGCGCCACCGGCGAGCCACACCGGGGACGGCGCCGGCGAGCCCGTGGTCGTCTCGTACTTGCGGGCCCACCGGTCGGCGCAGTCGAAGGCGACGGCGTACGGGATGAAGGCGGTGTAGAGGTCCTTGCGGCCGCTGAAGTCGAAGCGGTCCTTGGCCGAGCTGGTCGACAGCATCCGCTCGAACCCGCCTGATCGCGACCACAGGTCGCGACCGAGGGCCGTGCGCCTCTTGCCGACGCCGGCCGTCACCAGTCCGGCGCCGCCGAGGGCGAAACCGGCGAACGGCAGGGCGTAGATGCCGGGTACGGGGCTGACGACCGACACGAACCCGACGACGAGCAGCGCGATGAACGACAGCACCACGGCGACCCGTCCTGCGACCTCGGACGGGACGGCCCGTTGGGCGCCGATGCCCTCGGCCCACCGGTCGACGACGGCCGGCAGCTCGTCGCGGGTCTTCTGCAGCTCGGCTCCGGCCTCGACCGTCTTCTTGCCGGCCGTGAACGTCGCGCCGGGCTGGGTCACCCCGAGCGACTCGCCGACGAAGCGGGTCACGTCGTCGGTGGCGGCCCATGCGGCGGCGTCGCCGACACCCGTGATGGTCCAGGTCGCGTCGTCGCCGTGCGACAGGGTCGTGAGCCCGCGCTCGGCCTGGTGCAGCAGGGTCGCCACGAGCGCGCGGTCGGGCACCTCCTCGGTCGTCAGGTACGCCGTCTGGACAGGCCCGAGACCCGTCGGCGGCTCGTAGGTGACCGGCAGGCCGGGCTCGTCCTCGCGCGACCGGCGGTCGAGGACGTAGGCCAGCGCCATCAGCACGAAGGTCACGAGCAGGACCACGGCCAGCGCGATGCCCGACCGTCCGAGCGAGCCGTCGGCCGCGATGCCCCACGGAGCGGTGACGCGGTCGGGGGTCGGCACCGGCAGACTGACGCGCACCGTCACCGGCGTGCGGGCCGGGAGGGCGCCCGTGGTGAGCGTGACGGTGTCGGTGCCGGCACCCTCGATCGTGCACGGTCCGGCGGTCGCGGCGCCGACACCGGTCGTGCACTGCACCTGGCTGGAGGCGGCGGGCAGCGTCAGGCGAATCGTCGACCGGTCGATGTCCATCTGCCAGCCCTGGGCGACGACGTTCCAGTAGAGGACCGACTCGGACGGACGGTCGTCGGCCCAGCTCGACGACGCGTCGGAGCCGTTGCCGACCGTCGTGGGGGACAGGACGCCGTCGATGCGGTAGGTGATGGTGTAGGTGTGCGTGCCGGACGAGACCGTGCTGTCAGGATCGCCGATCTTGGCCACCCGCAGGCGGGTGCCCTTCTCCCACGACAGCTCGACCGGCACGGACCGTCCGTCGAGCTCGACCGTGACCTGCCGGGGCTCGAGGCGTGCGTGCTCGTCCTGGGGGTCGGCGAGGTCCCAGAACCGGAAGATGCCGTGCCGGCCGGCCGGGAACTCGGTCGTCAGCGTCTCCTTGGCCACCAGCGTGCCGCCCGCCGTGACGAGGTAGTCGGCCTGGTAGTCCGAGATGCGCACGGGGTCGGGTCCCGGTGTGGTCGTGTCGGGCACGGTGGCCATCAGCAGGGGCACCAGGAGGATCGCTGCGGCCACCACGAGCACGACGAGACGCAGCAGGATCCGCTTCATGGCTGCATCCTAGGGGTGGGGCGGCACCCTCCGAGGACGATTGGGAGCACCCCCATCTGCAAGGTATTGCACTCGCATGCAAGAATGTGAGTCATGTCCAAGGTCCTCACCAGTCTCCCGTCCGGCGAACGCGTCGGCATCGCCTTCTCCGGAGGGCTCGACACCTCCGTCGCCGTCGCCTGGATGCGCGACAAGGGCGCCGTGCCCTGCACCTACACCGCCGACATCGGCCAGTACGACGAGCCCGACATCGCCGGTGTCCCCGGGCGCGCGATGGCGTACGGCGCCGAGCTGGCCCGGATGATCGACTGCAAGCGGCCCCTCGTCGACGAGGGCCTCGCCGCCCTGGCGTGCGGCGCCTTCCACATCCGCTCGGCCGGCAAGACCTACTTCAACACGACGCCGCTCGGGCGGGCCGTCACCGGCACGCTGCTGGTGCGGGCGATGAAGGAGGACGACGTCAACATCTGGGGCGACGGGTCGACCTTCAAGGGCAACGACATCGAGCGCTTCTACCGCTACGGCCTGCTGGCCAACCCCGAGCTGCGCATCTACAAGCCGTGGCTCGACGCGGCCTTCGTCGCCGAGCTGGGCGGCCGCACCGAGATGAGCCAGTGGCTCGTCGAGCACGACCTGCCCTACCGCGACAGCCAGGAGAAGGCCTACTCGACCGACGCCAACATCTGGGGCGCGACGCACGAGGCCAAGACGCTCGAGCACCTCGACGTGTCGCTCGAGACCGTCGAGCCGATCATGGGCGTCAAGTTCTGGGACCCGTCGGTCGACATCGACACCGAGGACGTCACGATCTCGTTCGCCGAGGGCCGTCCCGTCGCGATCAACGGCACGACGTTCGCCGACCCGGTGGCGCTGGTGCACGAGGCCAACGTGATCGGCGGACGGCACGGGCTCGGCATGTCCGACCAGATCGAGAACCGCATCATCGAGGCCAAGAGCCGTGGCATCTACGAGGCGCCCGCGATGGCGCTGCTCCACATCGCCTACGAGCGGCTGCTCAACGCCGTGCACAACGAGGACACGATCGCCAACTACCACGCGCACGGACGCCGGCTCGGACGCCTGATGTACGAGGGCCGCTGGCTCGACCCGCAGGCGATGATGCTGCGCGAGTCGATCGAGCGCTGGATCGCCTCGCTCGTCACCGGCAGCGTGACGATCCGTCTGCGGCGCGGCGAGGACTACTCGATCCTCGACACGCAGGGCGAGAACTTCTCGTACCACCCCGACAAGCTCTCGATGGAGCGCACAGACAACGCCGTGTTCGGCCCGACCGACCGCATCGGCCAGCTGACGATGCGCAACCTCGACATCGCCGACTCGCGCGCCAAGCTCGAGATGTACGCGGCACAGCCGCTCGACCAGGGCCAGGTGCTCGTCGAGAACGGCACCCTGTTCGGCGACCTGCCGGCCGGGGGAGCGACCCGCATCGAGGCCAATCCCGCGGCCGCGGTCGAGGACGAGCACTCCCTCGACGCCGCCGCGATGGAGCTCGGCACCGACTGACCTGCACGTCCCGACTACTGCAAAGGTGGACAGATGACCACGATCACCGTCGCCGTGGCCGGCGCGAGCGGATACGCGGGCGGCGAGGTGCTGCGGCTGCTGCTGTCGCACCCCGACGTCGAGATCGGTGCCCTCACCGCGGCGTCCAGCGCCGGCACCGCCCTGGGTGCCCACCACCCTCATCTCGTCCCGCTGGCCGATCGCGTGCTGCAGCCGACCACCACCGAGACCCTGTCGGGTCACGACGTGGTCTTCCTCGGCCTGCCGCACGGCGAGTCGGGCGCGGTCGCCGCGCAGCTGGGCGACGACGCGCTCGTCATCGACCTGGGCGCCGACTTCCGCCTCGAGTCGGCCGACGACTGGACCGAGTTCTACGGTGGCGAGCACGCCGGCACCTGGCCCTACGGCATGCCCGAGCTGATCGTCGGCGCCGGACGTCAGCGCGATGCGCTGGCGGGTGTCAACCGCGTCGCCGTGCCCGGCTGCAACGTCACGGCGGTCACCCTGGGCATCCAGCCCGCCGTGGCGGCCGGCCTGGTCGAGGCGACCGACGTGGTCGCCGTGCTGGCCAACGGCTACTCGGGCGCGGGCAAGGCGCCCAAGGCGCACCTGATCGCGTCGGAGGCGCTCGGCGCGGCCTCGCCCTACGGCGTCGGCGGCACGCACCGCCACGTCCCCGAGATCATGCAGAACCTGCGCCGCGCCGGCGCCGGCGAGGTGGCGGTCTCGTTCACCCCGACCCTCGTGCCGATGGCGCGCGGCATCCTCGCCACCACGACGGCACGGCTGGCCGGCGGCGTGGACGTCGCGGCCGTCCGGGCGGCGTACGAGGCCGCCTACGACGACGAGCCGTTCATCCACCTGCTGCCCGAGGGCCAGTGGCCGACGACCGCCGCCACGCTCGGCGCCAACACGGCGCAGCTGCAGCTCGCCGTCGACGAGCGGGCACGACGCCTGGTCGTCGTCTCGGCGATCGACAACCTCGTCAAGGGCACCGCCGGCGGTGCCATCCAGTCCATGAACCTCGCCCTGGGTCTCGCCGAGACCACGGGCCTCTCGACGATCGGACTCGCACCATGAGCAGGGGAGCAACCGTATGAGCGTCACCGCAGCCCAGGGATTCACCGCCCACGGCGTCGCCGCCGGGCTCAAGTCGACCGGCGCGCCCGACGTCGCCGTGGTCGTCAACCAGGGCCCGTCCAAGGCCGCCGCCGCCGTGTTCACCAGCAACCGGTGCAAGGCCAATCCGGTGCTGTGGAGCCAGGAGGCCATCAAGGCCGGCTCCGCTGTCGCCGTGGCGATCAACTCCGGCGGCGCCAACTGCTACACGGGCGCCGAGGGCTTCACGACGACCCACCGCACCGCCGAGGCCGTCGCCGAGAAGCTCGGCGTGGGCGCGATCGACGTCCAGGTGGCGTCGACGGGCCTCATCGGCCTGCTCAACGACCGCGAGGCGCTGCTCGCCGGCGTGACGGCGGCGGTCGAGGGCCAGAGCGCCGACGGCGGGCACACCGCGGCCACCGCGATCATGACGACCGACACCGTCGCCAAGGAGGCGGTCGCGCGGGGCGACGGCTTCACCGTGGGCGGCATGGCCAAGGGCGCCGGGATGCTGGCGCCGGCCCTGGCCACGATGCTGGTCGTCATCACCACCGACGCCGACCTCGACGCCGCGACGCTCGACTCAGCGTTGCGCTCGGCGACGTCCCAGACCTTCGACCGGCTCGACTCCGACGGGTGCCAGTCGACCAACGACACCGTGCTGCTGATGGCGTCCGGCGCCTCCGGCACCCGTCCCGACGCCGACGCGTTCACGGCCGCGGTCACCGAGGTGTGCCGCGACCTCGCGATGCAGCTGCTGGCCGACGCCGAGGGCGCCGACCACGAGATCGCGATCGAGGTGGTCGGCGCCGCCTCGGTCGACGACGCCCTCGAGGTCGGACGCTCGGTGGCCCGCAGCAACCTGTTCAAGTGCGCGATCTTCGGCAAGGACCCCAACTGGGGACGCATCCTGGCCTCGGTCGGCACGACGCAGGCGGTCTTCGACCCGGCCGACCTCGACGTCGCGCTCAACGGCGTCTGGGTGTGTCGGGCCAGCGGCCCGGGCGAGTCGCCCGACGCGATCGACCTCGAGGCGCGCGCGGTCTCGGTGACGATCGACCTCAAGTCCGGCGACCAGTCGGGCACCATCTGGACCAACGACCTCACGCAGGCCTACGTCCACGAGAACTCGGCGTACTCATCATGACTGAATGGAATCCGGCGGACTGGAAGAAGGCGACCGACAAGGCCGCCACGCTCGCTCACGCCCTGCCGTGGCTGAAGAAGTACCACGACAAGGTGATCGTCGTGAAGTACGGCGGCAACGCCATGACCGACGAGGCGCTCAAGAGGGCCTTCGCCGAGGACATCGTGTTCCTGCGGCTCGCGGGCTTCAAGCCCGTGGTGGTGCACGGTGGCGGCCCGCAGATCAACCACATGCTCGACCGCCTCGGCATCGAGTCGGAGTTCCGCGGCGGTCTGCGCGTCACCACCCCCGAGACGATGGACGTCGTCCGCATGGTGCTGACCGGTCAGGTCGGACGTGAGCTGGTGGGCCTGCTCAACCAGCACGGCGACCTCGCGGTCGGCCTGTCGGGCGAGGACGGCGGGTTGTTCACCGCGCGCCGCACGAAGCCGGTCATCGACGGCGTCGAGACCGACATCGGCCTGGTCGGCGAGGTCGTGGGCGTGCGTCCCGAGGCGGTGCAGGACCTCATCGAGGCCGGTCGCATCCCGGTCGTGTCGACCGTGGCGCCCGATGCGTCGGGGCAGGTGCACAACGTCAACGCCGACACCGCCGCCGCGGCGCTCGCGGTGGCGCTGGGTGCCGAGAAGCTGCTGGTGCTCACCGATGTCGAGGGGCTCTACGCCGACTGGCCCAACAGCTCGGACGTCATCGGCGAGATCAGCCCCGAGTCCCTCGCCGAGATCGTCCCGACGCTGTCGTCCGGCATGATCCCCAAGATGACGGCGTGCCTCAAGGCCGTGCAGGAGGGCGTCAAGCGCGCCACCGTCATCGACGGTCGCGAGCCGCACGCCGTGCTGCTCGAGATCTTCACCGATGAGGGGGTCGGCACCCAGGTCGTGCCGGGTGCCCCCACCCGCATCCGCACGGCCATGTACGCCACCAGCGTCGACAAGGAGGGCCCGGCATGACGACCGCCGAGTGGACCGAGCGCTACCAGGGCGCCGTGATGAACACCTTCGGCCCGCCGCAGACCGTGCTGGTGCGCGGCGAGGGCGTCCACGTCTGGGACGCCGACGGCAACCAGTACCTCGACCTGCTCGCGGGCATCGCGGTCAACGCCCTCGGGCACGCGCACCCGGCGATCGTCGAGGCCGTCACGTCGCAGCTGACGACCCTCGGGCACACCTCCAACTTCTTCGCGACCGAGCCGCAGGTGCGCCTCGCCGAGAAGCTCGTCCAGCTCGTCGGGCACGACGCCCGGGTGTTCTTCACCAACTCCGGCACCGAGGCCAACGAGGCCGCGTTCAAGGTCACGCGCCGCACCGGACGCACGCGTGTGGTCGTCGCCGAGGGATCCTTCCACGGACGCACGATGGGCGCGCTCGCGCTGACATCTAAGGAGGCGTACCGCGCGCCGTTCGAGCCGCTGCCGGGCGACGTCACGTGGGTCCCGTACGGCGACGCCGCCGCGCTCGAGGCCGCGGTCGACGACACCGTCGCGGCCGTGCTGGTCGAGCCCATCCAGGGCGAGGCCGGCGTCGTGGTGCCGCCCGACGACTACCTGCGCGTCGCCCGCGCCGTGACCACGCGTCACGGCGCCCTGCTGTGGCTCGACGAGGTGCAGACGGGCATGGGCCGCACCGGTGCCTGGTTCGCCTACGAGCAGTCCGGTGTCGTGCCCGACCTGCTCACGCTGGCCAAGGGGCTCGGCGGGGGACTGCCGATCGGTGCCTGCGTGGCGATCGGGGACGCCGGCACGCTGCTGCAGCCGGGCAACCACGGCACGACCTTCGGCGGCAACGCCGTCTCGACCGCCGCCGCGCTCGCCGTCATCGCCACGATCGAGGGGGAGGGTCTGCTCGACCACGTCACGACGATCGGTGACCAGCTGCGTCGCGGCCTCGCCGACCACCCGCTGGTCGCCGAGGTGACGGGCCGCGGGCTGATGGTGGGCGTCGTGCTGCACCAGCCGCTGGCCGCCGAGGTGCAGAAGGCCGCGATGGCCGCCGGCCTGATCCTCAACAACGCCACCCCCGACCGGCTGCGGATCGTCCCGCCGCTGGTGCTGAGCGAGTCCGAGGCGGCGCACGCCGTCACGACCCTGCGGGCCGTGCTCGACGAGGTGTCGGCATGACCGAGATCAGGCACCTGCTGCGCGACGACGACCTGAGCCCCGCCGAGCAGGCGGAGGTGCTGGCCCTGGCCGCCGAGATCAAGGCCGACCCCTACGCTCGCACGCCGCTCGCGGGCCCGCAGACCGTCGCGGTCATCTTCGACAAGGCCTCCACCCGCACGCGGGTCTCGTTCGGCGTCGGCATCGCCGACCTCGGAGGCAGTCCGTTGATCCTCGAGACGGCGGGCACCCAGGGCGGACGCGGCGAGTCGCCGGCCGACACCGCCAAGGTGCTGGGTCGCATGACCAGCGCGATCGTGTGGCGGACGTACTCGCAGGCGGGCCTCGAGGAGATGGCCGCGCACGCCGGCGTCCCGGTCGTCAACGCCCTCAGTGACGAGTTCCACCCGTGCCAGATCCTGGCCGACTGGCAGACCGTCATCGAGCACAAGGGTCGCCTGGCGGGCCTCACGGTCGCCTACCTCGGCGACGGCGCCAACAACATCGGTCACTCGTACCTGCTCGGTGGGGCGACGGCCGGACTGCACGTCCGCATCGGCTCACCGGTCGGATACCAGCCCGATGCCCGTATCGTCGCCGACGCCGAGGCGATCGCCGCCACCACCGGCGGGTCCGTGCTCGTGACGGACGACCCGGTCGCCGCCATCGCCGATGCCGACGTCGTCATCACCGACACCTGGGTCTCGATGGGCCAGGAGGCCGAGAAGGAGGCGCGCCTGGCGCTGTTCGGCGACTACGCGATCACGGCCGAGTCGTTGGCCCGCGCGGCCGACGACGCGATCGTCCTGCACTGCCTGCCTGCGTACCGTGGGCTCGAGATCACCTCCGAGGTGCTCGACGGGCCGCAGAGCGTCGTGTGGGACGAGGCCGAGAACCGCCTGCACGCCCAGAAGGCCCTCCTGGTGTGGTTGCTCGAGAAGTCGCGGAGCGGCTCGTCGTGAGCACCCCCGACACCAAGACCGCGCGCCAGCAGCTCATCGTCGACCTGTTGACGCGTCATGCCGTGCGCTCGCAGGGCGACCTCGTCGAGCTGCTCGAGCAGCAGGGTGTCAACGCCACCCCGTCGACGGTCTCGCGCGACCTGGTCGAGCTCGACGCGGTGCGCGTCCGCCACGAGGGCAGCGGGCTGGTCTACGCCGTGCCGTCCGAGGGTGGCGACCGCACGCCCCGTCCGGCGTCCAGCAGCTCTGCGGCACAGTCGCGGCTGGCCCGCCTGGTCCGCGAGGTGCTGGTGACCGCCGAGGCGTCGGCCAACCTCGTCATCCTGCGCACCCCTCCGGGGGCCGCCCAGTACCTGGCCTCGGCCATCGACCACTCGTCGCCCGACGACGTCATCGGCACGATCGCCGGCGACGACACCGTCCTGATGATCTGTCGCGACCCCGCGGGCGGCGCAGCCGTCGCGCGCCGCTTCACGGACCTCGCCGGTCCGGCACCCAAGGAGAACGCGTGACCACCTCTTCCGAGCCCTCCAACGCCCTCTGGGGCGGACGCTTCGCCTCCGGCCCGTCGCCCGAGCTGGTCGAGCTGTCGCGCTCGACCCACTTCGACTGGCGCCTGGCCCCCTACGACCTCGCAGGCTCGCGCGCGCACGCGTTCGTGCTGCAGGCCGCGGGCCTGCTCAGCCGCGACGACCTCACCCGACTGGTCGCCGGCATCGACGAGCTGGAGGCCGACGTCGCCTCGGGCGCCTTCGTGGCCCGTCCCGACGACGAGGACGTCCACACGGCCCTCGAACGCGGCCTGCTCGAGCGGCTGGGCGCCGACCTCGGCGGACGTCTGCGCGCCGGACGGTCGCGCAACGACCAGATCGCGACCCTGTTCAAGATGTACCTGCGCGACCACGGGCGGCGCATCTCGGCGCTCGTCACGTCGCTGGTCGAGGCCGTCGCCGGCCAGGCCGAGCAGCACCTCGGTGTCGCGATGCCGGGTCGTACCCACCTGCAGCACGCGCAGCCGGTGCTGCTGTCGCACCACCTCCTGGCGCACGCCTGGCCGCTCGTGCGCGACCTCGATCGGCTGGCCGACTGGGACGCACGGGTCGCGGCCGACTCGCCGTACGGGTCCGGAGCCCTGGCCGGCTCGTCGTTGGGCCTCGACCCCGAGAAGGTCGCCGCCGACCTGGGCTTCAGCGGCTCGACGCCCAACTCGATCGACGGCACCGCCGCACGCGACTTCGTGGCCGAGTTCGCGTTCGTGACGGCGCAGATCGGCGTCGACCTCTCCCGGCTGGCCGAGGAGATCATCATCTGGAACACCAAGGAGTTCGACTTCGTCACGCTGCACGACGGCTACTCGACGGGGTCGAGCATCATGCCGCAGAAGAAGAACCCCGACATCGCCGAGCTCGCCCGGGGCAAGTCGGGTCGCCTGATCGGCAACCTGACGGGGCTGCTGGCGACCCTCAAGGGCCTGCCGCTGGCGTACAACCGCGACCTGCAGGAGGACAAGGAGCCGGTGTTCGACTCGATCGACACGCTCGAGGTGCTGCTGCCGGCCTTCACGGGCATGGTCGCGACGCTGACGTTCCACACCGAGCGGATGCAGGCCTTGGCGCCGCAGGGCTTCGCGCTGGCCACCGACATCGCCGAGTGGCTCGTGCGGCAAGGCGTGCCGTTCCGCGTCGCCCACGAGCTGTCGGGCGCGTGTGTGCAGGCCTGCGAGCAGCGCGGCATCGAGCTGTGGGACCTGACCGACGACGACTTCGCGGCCATCTCGCCGGCCTTGACCCCGGACGTCCGCGAGGTGCTGACGGTCGAGGGATCGCTCGCGTCGCGCGACTCCCGCGGCGGCACGGCCCAGGTGCGGGTCGCCGAGCAGCTGGTCGAGCTGCGGGACCGCCTGTCACGGTCGCTCCCGGTCGCTGGCTAGGCTCGGAGCATGCGTTCTCGTCTCCTCGCCGCCGCGGCGACCACCGTCCTGATCACCACGCTGGCCGCCTGCGGCGGCTCCGACGGCGGAAGCTCCGACGGAGACTCCGCCTCGAAGCCCGCCGCCTCGTCGGACGCGCCCGCGGCGTCCGACAGCCCTAGTCCCAGCGCCGCCGCCGACGGCACGTGCACGTACACCGAGACCGACGAGCCGGGCAAGAAGGCCACGCTCCCGCCGGCCACGCCGATCAGCCTCGACGCGATCACGATCAAGACCAACCGCGGCGTCATCAAGGCGTCCCTCACGCCTGACGCGGCACCGTGCACCGTCAGCAGCTTCGCGTCCCTGGCCCAGCAGGGCTACTTCGACGGCACCAAGTGCCACCGTCTCGTGCCCGGCTTCGTGCTGCAGTGCGGCGACCCCTCGGCCACCGGCCAGGGCGGCCCCGGCTACTCGTTCGCCGACGAGCTGAGCGGCAAGGAGACCTACCCGGCCGGCACCCTCGCGATGGCCAACGCCGGCCCCGACACCAACGGCTCGCAGTTCTTCATCGTCCTGGCCGATGCCGATCTGCCGCCGAGCTACACGGTGTTCGGCAAGGTCGACGCGGCCGGCCTGAAGGTCGCCCAGCAGATCGAGGCCGACGGCGTGGGCGCCGACGGCACCGCGCCGGCCAAGGACGTCATCCTCGAGTCGGTCAGCTGACGAACGTGCACGACGCGAGTCCGGACGGCGTCGTCGTCCGGGCTCGCGGTCTGCTCGGACGCACCCTGCACGGCCACGGAGCCGCCGTGCGCATCACCGAGGTCGAGGCCTACGGCGGCATCGAGGACCCGGCCTCGCACGCCTTCACGCGCACCCCGCGCAGCGAGATCATGTACGGCCCGCCGTGGCGCCTGTACGTCTACCGGTCCTACGGCATGCACTGGTGCGCCAACGTCGTGACCGGGCCGTCGGAGATCGCGGCGGCCGTGCTGGTGCGTGCCGGTGAGGTGGTCGACGGGCTCGAGACCGCCAGGGCCCGGCGCGGGGGCGTCGCGGACGTCGCGCTGGCCCGTGGGCCGGGCAATCTGGCGCGCGCCCTGGGGCTGTCGGTCGACGACCTCGGCACCGACCTGCTGACCGGCGACGGAGTCCGGCTGGGGCCTGCTCCGGAGGTGTCCCCGCCGATCAGCGAGGGACCACGCGTCGGCGTATCGAAGGCGGCCGACGTGCCGTGGCGCTTCTGGATCGCCGGTGACCCGACGGTCTCGGCCTATCGCCGCAGCCCCCGGGCCGCTACCGCTCCGGGTCAGGACGTGGAGCGGTAGCGACGCTCGGGGCGCCCGGCATTGCCGTAGTTGAGGCGCACGGTCGCGGTGCCCTGGTCGACGAAGTGCTCGAGGTAGCGTCGCGCGCTCACGCGCGACAGGCCGACCAGCTCGCCGCAGTCGGCCGCCGACAGCTCGTCGCCCCGCGCCAGCGCCTCGGCGACGAGCTGAGCCGACTCGGCGCTGAGCCCCTTCGGCAGCGTGGCGGCGGGCGCCGGCGGGGTGCCGAAGGCCCGGTCGATCGCGGCCTGGTCGGGCGACCCGGCCGCCAGGGTCTCGTGCAGCTCGCGCACCCGCTGCAGGCGCGCGGCGAAGTCGGCGTACTCGAAGGGCTTGACGAGGTACTGCAGGGCGCCGCCGTGCAGCGCCGTGCGCACGGCCTCGGCGTCGCGCTCGGCCGTCACCATCACGACGCCGACGGCGTCGCCGACGGCCCGCAGCTGCTGCAGCACGTCGAGCCCGCTCATGTCGGGCAGGTGGACGTCGAGCAGCAGCAGGTCGGGGGAGAGGTCGGCGTGCAGCCGCAGCGCCTCGGCGCCGGTGCGTGCGGTGCCGGCGACGGCGAAGCCGGGGGTGCGCTCGACGAACCGCGCGTGGATGCTGGCGACCATGAAGTCGTCGTCGACGACGAGGACCTGGATCATGCGGCCTCCTTGGGCAGGTGGACGACGAAGACGGCACCCGCGTCGTGGGCAACCGTCACGCTACCGCCCCGCTGCGTGCAGATCAGCCGCACGAGCGGCAGGCCGATGCCGCGTCCTCCCGGCTGCTCGGGCTTGGTCGAGAAGCCGCGCGTGAACACGACGTCGCGCAGGGGCTCGGGCACGCCGGGCCCGTTGTCGCGCACGACCAGCACGACCTCGTCGGCGTCGTCGGACAGGGCGACCGTCACCGCGGGGTCGGTCACCCCCTTGCACGCGTCGACGGCGTTGTCGACGAGGTTGCCGATGATCGTCGTCAGGTCGGCGGACGTGTGCGGCGTGAGCGCCGCCAGGGTCGAGTCGGCGGTGAGCGTCAGCGTGACGCCGGCCTCGGCGGCGACGCTCGACTTGGCGATCAGCAGGGCGGCGACCGCCGCGTCGGACACCCGCCGCGTGACGGCGTCCGTGATCTCCGCGCGACGACGGGTCAGCACACCGACCAGCGAGGTCACCTCGTCGTACTCGCCGAGCTGGACCAGACCGGAGATGGTGTGCAGCTGGTTGGCGAACTCGTGCGTCTGGGCGCGCAGCGTGTCGGTGATCGACAGGTTGGAGCTGAGCTGGCCCTGCATCGCCACGAGGTCGGTGCGGTCGCGCATCGTGGTGACGGCGCCGATGCCCTGACCGCGGCTGGAGGCCGACCGCTGGTTGAACACGACGACGCGCTCGCCGACGAGCAGGACGGCGTCCTGGCTGTCCGAGCCGGCGGTCAGCAGGTCGACGACCGCCCGGTCGAGGCCCAGCGTGTCGAGCCGGCGCCCGACCACGTCGGTGCCGAGGCCCAGCAGCGACCGGGCGCTGTCGTTGATCATCGTGACGCGGTCGTCGGTGCCGACGGCCACGACACCCTCGCGGATGCTGTGCAGCAGGGCCTCGCGGTGGTCGGCCAGGGTCGCGAACTCGTGCGGCTCGAGGCCGCGGGTGCGCCGGCGGACGAGCCGCGCCAGCAGCCACGACCCCGCGATGCCGAGGCCGGCGCCGGCGCCCAGGTAGAGCACCAGCTCGTCGGCGGCGTTGGTCAGGCGGGCCCAGAACGACGGGAACCGCTCTTCCGCGACGGCCAGGCCGACGAGCTCGCCGGAGTCGTCGATGATCGGGGCGTGGGCGGCCACGAAGCGACGTCCGCGGGCGTCGACGGTGCCGACCCAGGCGCGCCCCTCACGGACGCGCGAGTCGCCGAGCTCGACCTGTTCGCCGATCAGCCGCGGGTCGGACGACGACAGCGCGCGTCCGGTCTCGTCGGCGATCGTGATCTCGGTGGCGCCGGACAGCCCCACGGCCCGGTCGATCGCCGGTGCCAGCGATCTCGCCGGCGCGGGCCCGTCGATCTGGGCGCGGACGACCGAGAGATTGGCCAGGTACTCCGACACCGAGCGCATCTGGGCACCGCGCTCGGACGCGAACGAGTCGTTGGACTGTCGCACCGAGATCAGTCCGACGATCGTCAGCACGACGGCCACCACCACGAGCTGGAGGATCAGGAACTGACCCGCCAGCGTCAAGCGCCTGCGCCGCGACCACAACGTCCACAACCTCCTTTGGTTCCGCAATGGTGACCCACACCACAGTGGTGGGTCATGATCGGGGTCGATCACAGGAGGTCCCATGACGCCGACCAGGCGATCACACCGGTTGACAGCGACAGTAGTGCTCGTCGTCACCGCCCTGCTTCTCCCGCTGTCCGCGTGCGGCGTCACGCGTGGGGGAGAGGGCGAGGCCAACCGCAGGCTCAGCATGTACATCCCCAACAGCCCCGGCGGAGGCTACGACCTCACCGGACGTGCCGCCGCGCGCGTGCTCGAGGACGCCGACCTGTCGGGACGCTTCGAGGTCACCAACGTGATCGGCGCCGGCGGCACCGTGGCGATGCAGCGGCTGCTCAACGAGAAGGGCGTCGACGACCTGGTCATGTCGATGGGGCTGGGCGTCGTCGGGGCCACCTACACCAACGACTCGCGCGCCCGCGTCTCGCAGGCGACGCCGATCGCCCGCCTCATCGAGGACCAGGAGGCGCTGATCGTCCCCAAGGACTCGCCCTTCAAGACCGTCCAGGACCTCGTCGACGCCTGGAAGGCCGATCCCAAGAGCGTCACGATCGGCGGCGGCTCGTCGCCCGGCGGGCCCGACCACCTGTTCCCGATGCAGCTGGCCAAGACCGTGGGCATCGACCCCAAGCAGGTCAAGTACATCGTGTACGACGGCGGCGGACCGCTGACCAGTGCGCTGCTCGGCAAGAAGATCGACGTCGGCACGTCCGGTCCCAGCGAGTTCGAGGGCCAGCTCAAGGACGGCTCGCTGCGCGTCCTCGCCGTATCGGGCGAGGAGCGTCTTGACACCGTCGACGCGCCGACGCTCACGGAGTCGGGCATCGACATGACCTTCGTCAACTGGCGCGGCATCCTCGCGCCGCCCGGCATCTCCGACGAGTCGCGCGAGCGCCTCGTGAAGATGTTCACCGAGATGCACCAGACCAAGGGCTGGAAGGACGCCGTCAAGCGCAACGGCTGGATCGACTCGTTCGCCACCGGCGAGGAGTTCACGACGTTCCTGCTCGAGCAGGACAAGCGGGTCGAGACGACCCTGAAGGAGCTGGGGCTGGCATGAGCACCGCTGAGACCACACCCACCGAGACCACACCCACCGAGAGCAGCCCCACCGGGACCCGGACGGGCACGACGACCGTCGACAAGGCGCAGTACGGCCTCGCCGCCTTCCTGGCGGTCGTCGGCGCCTACGTCGTCTACGACGCCACCACGCTGAGCGACGGATTCGCCGACCAGCCCGTACAGCCCTACGCGTTCCCCTACGTCGTCGGCGGGGTTCTGCTCGTGCTCGCCGCACTGCTCGCGATCGCGACGGCCCGCGGGGACATGCCGGCCGCCGAGGAGGGCGAGGACGTCGACCTGACGCAGCCGAGCGACTGGGTCACGGTCGCCAAGCTGGTCGTGGTCTTCCTGGCCAACATCCTGCTGATCGACTGGCTCGGCTGGGCGATCACCGGGGCCATCTTGTTCGTGGGCACGGCCTACGTGCTGGGCAGCCGCACCCTGATCCGCGACGTCGCGGTGGGCGTGGCCCTGTCGGTCGGCACCTGGTACGGCTTCTACTCCGGCCTGGGTCTCGCGATCCCGGCCGGCATCCTGGACGGGGTGCTGTGATGGACTCCCTCAACCTGCTGCTCGACGGCTTCGCCCAAGCGCTGACGATCCAGAACCTCTTCTACGCCGTGCTCGGCGTGTTCCTCGGCACCGCCGTGGGCGTCCTGCCCGGCATCGGGCCGGCCATGACGCTCGCGCTGCTGCTGCCGATCACCTACAGCGTCGGCCCCGACAGCGCGCTGATCATGTTCGCCGGCATCTACTACGGCGGCATGTACGGCGGCTCGACGACGTCGATCCTGCTCAACACCCCCGGCGAGTCGTCGTCGGTCGTCACCGCGATCGAGGGCAACAAGATGGCCAAGAAGGGCCGCGCCGCCCAGGCCCTCGCGACCGCCGCGATCGGATCGTTCGTCGCCGGCACGATCGGCACGCTGCTGCTGGTGCTGTTCGCGCCGTCGGTGGCCGGTCAGGTCGTCAAGCTCGGCAACCCGTCGAACTTCGCGCTGATCCTGCTGGCCCTGTTCGCCGTCACCGCCGTGCTCGGCACCTCCCGGCTCCGCGGCTTCATCGCCCTGTTCCTCGGCCTGGCCATCGGCCTGGTCGGCGGTCAGACGGGCCAGGCGCGCCTGACGTTCGGCAACCCGCTGCTCGCGGACGGCATCGACATCGTCGTGGTGGCGGTGGCCATCTTCGCGATCGGCGAGGCCCTGTGGGTCGCGGCGCACCTACGTCGTCGTCCGCTCGACATCATCCCGGTCGGTCAGCCCTGGATGAGCCGCGAGGACTGGGGACGCTCGTGGAAGCCGTGGCTGCGCGGCACCGCGTTCGGCTTCCCGTTCGGCGCCCTGCCCGCCGGCGGCGCCGAGATCCCGACCTTCCTGTCGTACGTGACCGAGCGCAAGCTGTCGAAGCACCCCGAGGAGTTCGGCAAGGGCGCCATCGAGGGCGTCGCCGGACCGGAGGCGGCCAACAACGCCTCGGCCGCCGGCACGCTGGTGCCACTGCTCGCGATCGGCCTGCCGACCACGGCCACGGCGGCGATCATGCTGCTGGCCATCCAGAGCTACGGCATCGAGACCGGGCCACAGCTGTTCGACACCGAGCCCGACCTGGTCTGGGCGCTGCTCGCGAGCCTGTTCATCGGCAACACGCTGCTGCTGCTGCTCAACCTGCCGCTCGCGCCGCTGTGGGCCAAGCTGCTGCAGATCCCGCGGCCGTACCTGTACGCGGGCATCCTGTTCTTCGCCTCGCTCGGCGCCTACAGCGTCAGCTTCCAGCCCTTCGACCTGGCGATCCTGCTGGTCATCGGCCTGCTGGGGCTCGCGATGCGACGCTTCGGGCTGCCGGTGCTGCCGCTCATCATCGGCGTCATCCTCGGCCCCAAGCTCGAGGAGCAGCTGACGACGTCGCTGCAGATCTCGTCGGGCGACGTCAGCACGCTCTGGAGCGAGCCCGTGGCCGTCATCGTGTACGCCTTCATCGCGCTGGCCCTGACGGCCATCGTCGTCTCGGGCCTGCGCAAGCCCAAGCCCGAGGCCCCGCTCAACGAGAAGGAAGAGGTATCGGCATGACCGAGCGCCAGCGAGGGAATCAAGGAGGACTCGTGCCGATTCCTCCCTACCGTGGTCTTCTGAGGGAGGTATCGGCATGACCGAGCGCCAGCGAGGGAATCAAGGAGGACTCGTGCCGATTCCTCCCTACCGTGGTCTTCTGAGGGAGGTATCGGCATGACGGTCGTCGTGATGTACAGCCCGGACGAGTTCGGGCGGGTGGCGCTGTCGTACGGCGCCACCGAGGCGGCCCGTCGCGAGGAGCGGCTGGTCGTGGTGAACCCCACGAAGGGCGACTCCTACGTCGACACCAAGTTCGCCGGCGACGACGAGCTCGCCACGCTGCGGGCGATGCTCGAGCGGCTCGACGTCGAGTCGGAGATCCTGCACGACGTGGTGCCCGACATCGCGGGTGCGGTGCTGCACGCGGCGTCGTCCACGGGGGCCTCGCTGATCGTGGTCGGCATCCGTCCGCGGACGCCGGTCGGCAAGCTGCTGCTCGGCAGCGTCGCCCAGCGGCTGATCCTCGACGCGGAGTGCCCCGTGCTGTCGGTCAAGCCCGACGGGTCCGAGGACCTGCTGACCTAGGGTGTGGGGGTGACCGAGAGCCGACGCCAGATCGAGATCGTCCCCGATCGCGACCGGCCCTCGGCCTCCACCCTGCGCATCGACGGCACCGAGCAGTCGTACGTCGACCTCGACGACCCCACCCGGCTCGAGTTCGACTACGTGCAGCGCATGGCCGATGCGATCGACGGCCACGGGGTCGCGGGGGAGCCGCTGCGCTGCGTGCACGTCGGCGGGGCCGGCATGACGCTGCCGCGCTACGTCGCGGCGACCCGCCCGAGGTCGGCGCAGATCGTGCTCGAGCCCGACGAGGAGGTCACGGCGCTGGTGCGCGACCAGCTGCCGCTGCCGCGCCACAGCGGCATCAAGGTACGACCCGTCGACGGTCGGTCGGGGATCGCGGCGATGCGCGACGACTTCGCCGACGTCGTGGTGCTCGACGCCTTCGACGGCGACCGGGTGCCGGCCGACCTCACGACGTCCGAGTTCTTCGTCGACCTGGCCCGCGCGACGGTGCCCGCCGGCCTGGTGCTGCTCAACCTGGCCGACCACGCACCGTTCCCGTACCTGCGGCGTGCCGTGCGCGGCGTGTGCGACTCGTTCGCGCACGTCATGCTGAGCGCCGAGCCGGCGACGCTCAAGGGGCGCCGGTTCGGCAACGTCCTGGTGATGGCCTCCCAGCACGAGCTGCCGTGGCAGGCGTTGGCGCGCCGGGCAGCCAGCTCGCCGTTCCCGTACCGCGTGCTGCCCTATCGCGAGGTCGTCGAGCGGTTCGCGGCCAAGCGTCCGTTCACCGACGCCGACGCCGAGCAGTCACCGGCCCGTCCCGGTGGCCACCTTCACTTCGGCTGACGCCTGCCTGCTCGTCCGGCTCGCCGAGTGGTGCGTTCCGGACCTCGAGTGGTGCGGTCCGGTCAGACACGCCGTCTCAGATTGTCCGGACTGCACCACTCGCGAGGTGGGGCGCGCGGTGGGTGGGGTCAGGCCTGGAGGGCCTCGGCGAGGGCGGTGACGGCGTGGTCGATCTCGTCCTTGGTGATCACCAGCGGGGGAGCGATGCGCAGCGTGCGCTCGTGGGTCTCCTTGCACAGCACGCCGCGGTCGCGCAGCGCCATCGACACCTCGCGACCGGTCTTCGCGGCCGGGTCGATGTCGACGCCGGCCCACAGCCCGCGGCCGCGCACCGTGGCCACGCCCTTGCCGACCAGCTCGTCGAGACGACCGTGCAGATAGCGGCCGAGCTCGAGCGAGCGGGTCTGGAACTCCCCGGTCTCGAGCAGGCCGACGACGGCGCGTCCGACCGCGCACGCGACGGGGTAGCCACCGAAGGTCGAGCCGTGCTGGCCGGGCTTGAGCACGCCGAGCACGTCGGCGCGGCCGACGACGGCCGAGACGGGGATGATGCCGCCACCGAGGGCCTTGCCGAGGGTGTACAGGTCGGCGCGGACGTCGTCGTGGTCGAGTGCGAACAGGCGTCCGGTGCGGGCCAGGCCCGACTGGATCTCGTCGGCGATCATCAGGACGTTGTTCTCGTCGCACAGCCGGCGCACGCCCGGGAAGAATCCCGACGGCGGGACGACGACGCCGGCCTCGCCCTGGATGGGCTCCATCAAGATGGCGGCGGTGTTGGGCGTGATGGCCGCCTCGACCGCCGCGAGGTCGCCGTAGGGGACCGTGACGAACCCGGGCGTGAACGGGCCGTAGTTGTCGTGGGCGGCGGGGTCGTCCGAGAACGAGACGATCGTCGTGGTGCGGCCGTGGAAGTTGCCCGACGCCACGATGATCTCGGCACTGTTGAACGCGACGCCCTTGACCTCGTAGGCCCACTTGCGGGCGACCTTGATCGCCGACTCGACGGCCTCGGCACCGGTGTTCATCGTCAGCACGGTCTCGGTCTGCGTGAGCTCGGCCAGCTCGCGGCAGAACGCGCCGAACTGGTCGTTGTGGAACGCACGCGACGTCAGGGTCAGACGGTCGAGCTGCGACCGGGCGGCCTCGACCAGGGCCGGGTGGCGGTGGCCGAAGTTGAGCGCCGAGTAGCCCGACAGGAAGTCGAGGTAGCGGTTGCCCTCGACATCGGTGACCCAGGCGCCCTCGGCCTCGGCGATGACGACGGGCAACGGGTGGTAGTTGTGCGCACCCCACTCCTCGTCGAGCTTGATGTAGGACGCGGTGTCGAGGGTCATGGCACCACGGTAACCGCCGCGGAGGTGCCCCGATATCGTGGACCCGTGAGCCGCGACGACCGACCCGACGCCTGGCGTCCGGCCGATCGTCCGCTGAGGGCTCTGCGCTCGACCGCCGCTGCTCTCGTGTGCGTCGTGGCCGCCGCGATCGGCCACCACTCCGCCGGAGGGGCGCTGCCCGCCGGGGCCGTCGTGTCGGTGTTCGCCGGCTCTGCGCTCGTCGCCTGGCTGCTGTCGGCGCGTCGCGTCACCGCGACGCAGCTGCTCGGGCTGCTGGTGCTGTGCCAGGTCGCGGTGCACCTGGGCGCGTCGAGCGGCGAGATGACGATGGGCGCGGCCATGATGGGGGCCCACCTCGCCGCCACCGCCGTCAGCGTGCTCGCGCTGGCCCGCGGCGAAGCCTTCGTCTGGAGCCTCGCCGAGCGGCTCGCCCTGCGCGTCGCCCCGCTGCTGCACGCCGTCCACGAGCTGCCGGTCGTGGTGGCCGGGCCCGTGTCCACCGCCGCGCCGCGCTCGCGGCGCGACGTGCACCTCGCGCACTCGCGCTGGTTGAGAGGTCCGCCGGTCAGCCCCGCCTGACCTGCACACACACCTCTCACCTGAAGGAACACCCATGACACGCACCACCGCGCGGCTCGTCGCTGCGCTCAGCACGGTCGCCCTCGTCGCGATCGCCGCCCCCGCCTCGGCGCACGTCGGCGTCTCGTCGCCCGACGCCGCCAAGGAGGGATTCGGCAAGGCCGTCTTCCGCGTCCCCAACGAGTCCGACACCGCCGCCACGACCAAGGTCGTCGTGACGCTGCCGACCGCCACGCCGTTCGCCTTCCTCACCGCCCAGTCCAAGCCGGGCTGGAAGGCCACCATCACCAAGGCGAAGCTGCCCAAGCCCACGACCGTCGGCGACTACGACCTCACCGAGGCCGTCAGCACCGTCACCTGGACAGCCGAGGACGGCGGCATCCCCGTGGGGCAGTTCGACGAGTTCGCCATCTCCGGAGGGCCGTTCCCCGACGCCGCCTCGATCTCGTTCGACGCCCAGCAGACGTACTCCGACGGCGAGGTCGTCGACTGGAACCAGAAGCAGGCCAAGGGCGAGGACGAGCCCGAGCAGCCCGCGCCGGTCCTGACGCTCGCCGAACCGACCGGTGACCACCACGGGGGAGCGAGCACCGACACGAGCAAGGCCGCGTACTCGTCCGAGCTCAGCATCACCAAGGACGACGACGGCAACCGCCTCGGCACCTGGCTCGGCGGTGGCGCCCTGGTGGTGGCCCTGGCGGCCCTGGTTGTGGCGCTGCGACAGACTCGTCGTCGTGCGTAACAACCTCCTCCTGCGCGGCATCGTGCTCGGCACGGTCGCCCTCGTCCTCGGGACGGGACTCCTCGGGGCCGGACCGGCCAGCGCCCACGCGGCGCTGGTCGGCACCGACCCCGAGGAAGGGGCGACGCTGGCGACGGCCCCCTCCACGATCACGTTCACGTTCAACGAGAACGTGTCGCGTCGTGCGCAGGTGGCCGTCGCCGCCCCCGACGGCACGCAGGTCGACGTCGGACGCATCCGGGCGGTCGACAACACCGTCACCGCCGCGGTGCCCGACGTCGACCAGCGCGGCACGTACAGCGCCTCGTACCGCGTGATCTCGGCCGACGGTCATCCCGTCACGGGCACCGTGACGTACGACGTGACGGCCGGACGGAGCGTCAAGCAGGTCGACACGCCCGCCCCGGAGGGCTTCGTCCACCGGCACCGTTCGCACTTCTTCTGGGGCATCCTGGCCGCCGTGGTCGCGATCGTCCTGCTGCTGGCCCCGCTGCGCCGGCGCGAGGAGGCTGAGGAGAAGTGATGACCCAGACGGTGCGCGACACCCTGGCCGGCTTCCTGATCGCCGGGCTGTCGCTGACGGCCTTCCTCGTGCTCGGCGGTGGCGCCTACGGCAAGGCCCCGATCGGCATCGCCGACCCGGGCGCCTTCGTCGGGTGGGCCCTGCCGCTGGCCAAGGTCGCCAACGACATCGCGGCCGTCCTGGTCATCGGCTTCCTGACCGCCGCAGCCTTCCTGCTGCCGTCGTCGCAGCACGAGGTGCAGGGGCTGTCGGTGCAGGCCGTCCGCCTGGCCTCCCGCTGGGCCACCGCATGGGCGGTCATCAGTGTCGCCTACTTCTTCCTGCTCCTGTCGGGCGACATCTTCGGCAAGCCCCTCACCGACATCGCCTGGGCCGACATCACCGGCTTCCTCGGGTTCGGCGAGGGCAAGGCGGTGCTGCTGCAGGCCCTGGGCGCGGCCGTCATCGCCGTCGCGACCCGGTTCACCCTGAGCGTCCGCGCCGTCGCCGGGACGCTCGGGGCCGCGCTGGCCACCCTCGGCCCCATCGCGCTGACCGGCCACGCGGCCTCGTCCGGGTCGCACGACCTGGCCACCACGAGCCTGTACCTGCACGTGCTCGGCGCGACGCTCTGGGTCGGCGGCCTCGCCGCTCTGGGCTGGGTCGCGATCCGCGGCAGCAAGCGGCTCGAGCCGGCCGTCGCGCGCTACTCGACGCTGGCCCTCTGGAGCTTCGTCATCGTGGCCGTCTCCGGCCTCGTCAACGCCGCGGTCCGGCTGCGGTCGTTCGGCGACGTGTTCGGCACCACCTACGGACTCCTGGTGCTGGGCAAGGTCGTCGCCCTCGTCGCGCTGGGCGTGTTCGGCGTGGCCCAACGGCGCCGCATCGTCTCGGCCGGCTCGGGCTTCCTGCGCCTGGCCACGACCGAGCTGTTCGTGATGGCGGCGGCCGTCGGCCTCGCGGTGGCGCTGTCGCGCACGCCCACGCCGGTCGGCGACCGCGTGCTGCAGACGCCGGCCGAGGAGCTGATCGGCGGCCCGATCCCGCCGGCCCCCGACGTGCTGCGCCTGCTGTGGGGATGGTCGGGCAACGGCGTGGGCCTGGCGATCGTCGGCCTCGGCACGGCTCTGTACCTGCGCGGCGTGTGGACCATGCACCGCCGCGGCGACGCCTGGCCCATCGGCCGGACCATCTCGTGGATGGCCGGCATGGTCGTCATCGCCTGGGCCACGTTCGGCGGGCTGGGGGAGTACTCCCACATCCTGTTCAGCGCTCACATGGCCTCGCACATGATGCTGTCGATGGTGGCGCCGATCTTCCTGGCGCTCGGCGCGCCGATGACGCTGGCGCTCCGCACCCTGCCGGGGCCGCGTCAGCCCGGCGACGTGTCGCCGCGCGCGATGCTGCTGTCGTTCCTGCACTCGCGCTTCTCGCGGTTCGTCACGCACCCGCTCGTCGGACCGCTGCTGTTCGTCGGCAGCCTCTACGGCCTGTACTTCACGGGCATCTTCGAGGCGTTGATGAACAACCACCTCGGGCACGCGGTGATGGAGATCCACTTCCTGACGGTCGGCCTGCTGTTCTACTACGTGCTGATCGGCATCGACCCGTCACCGCACTCCCTGGCACCGATCGCCCGCTTCGGGGCCCTGCTCGTGACGGTGCCGTTCCACGCGTTCTTCGCCATCGCGGTGATGTCGTCCAACACCGTGTTCGCGCTCGACTACTGGAAGTCGCTCGACCGTCCCTACCGCACCGACCTGCTGGCCGACCAGTACCTGGGCGGCGGCATGGCCTGGGCGATGGGCGAGATCCCGCTGGTGCTGGTCATGGTCGCGATCCTGTCGCAGTGGTTCCGCTCCGACGCGCGCGAGGCCAAGCGGTTCGACCGCGCCGAGGAGCGCAGCGACGACGCCGCGCTCGAGGCCTACAACGCGCGACTGCGCGACCTGGCCGAGCACGGCAAACGGCGGGACCCCAACCAGTAGGGTCCCGCCGTTCGAGTGGAGCCGATCAGAAGATGATCTGGCCGCCGGAGGTCGCCGCGGTGAAGCGCTCCTGGGCGTCGGCCCAGTTGACGATGTTCCACCACGCCTTGACGTAGTCGCCCTTGACGTTGAGGTAGTCGAGGTAGAACGCGTGCTCCCACATGTCGAGCTGCGTGATGGGGATCAGCGTCGCGGGGATGTTGTTCTGCTGGTCGAACAGCTGCACGACGACGAGCTTCTGGCCCAGGGTGTCCCAGGTCAGGATGGCCCAGCCGGAGCCCTGCAGGCCGAGAGCCGTGGCCTCGAACTGCGCGCGGAAGGCGTCGAACGAGCCGAAGTCCTGGTCGATCGCCGCGGCGAGCTCACCGGTCGGCTTGTCGCCACCCTCGGGCGAGAGGTTCTTCCAGAAGATCGAGTGGTTGATGTGACCACCCAGGTGGAAGGCGAGGTTCTTCTCCAGCAGGTTGATGGTGCCGAAGGAGTTCTTCTCGCGAGCCTCCTCGAGCTGCTCGAGAGCCTGGTTGATGCCCGCGACGTAGGCGGCATGGTGCTTCGAGTGGTGCAGCTCCATGATCTTGCCGGAGATGTGCGGGTCCAGTGCGCCGTAGTCGTACGGCAGGTCCGGAAGTGTGTAGACAGCCACGTTCCTCCTCGGGAAATGGGCACGACGTGCCCTGAATGTTCTGTTGTCTGGTGACAACTCCCAGTGTGTCAGTCCTGTTCCTGCACGCAACGGCGGTGCCCGCCTGGTGGTCACGACCGCCGTGTCCGGCACCGGTGCGTGCCGGGTGATGTCCTAGGCTGTCCCGTGGACGATCGGGGCATCTGCCCCACCAGCATCGGGCCACGAGCACAGGCGAGGAGGACGATCGAGTGGACGAGCGCATCATCACCGTGCCGAATGCGCTCAGCTTCGTCCGTCTCCTGCTCGTCCCGGTCTTCCTGTGGCTCGTGCTCGGCCCCGAGAAGGACGGCCTGGCGCTGCTCGTCCTCATGATCTCCGGCATCACCGACTACCTCGACGGCAAGCTGGCACGCTCGCTCAACCAGGCCTCCAAGATCGGTGCGATCCTCGACCCCGTCGCCGACCGCTGCTACATCCTGGCCGTGGTCATCGGGCTCGGCTTCCGCGACATCATCCCGTGGTGGCTCGCCGTCATCCTGCCGCTGCGGGATGTCTTCCTGTTCGGCCTCGTGCCGTTCCTGCGCACACGGGGCTACAGCTCGCTCCCCGTGCACTTCCTCGGCAAGGCGGCCACCGCGAGCCTGCTGTACGCCTTCCCGCTGCTGCTGCTGGGCGACTCCACCGGCACCGTCGCCGACCTGGCCAACGTCTTCGGCTGGGCCTTCACGATCTGGGGCGTCGCGCTCTACTGGTGGGGCGGCGTGCTGTACGCCTTCCAGGTCAGACGCCTCCTGGTCACGACTCCGCGCGTCGTCCGAGCCTGACCATGCGCGACGAGGAGGGTCTGCTCGAGAAGATCGCCGACACCGCGCTCGACGACGACTACTACGTGGTCAGGTCCGGGCCGCACGACGCTTCGCACCGGTTCAACACCGTGCTGACCGCTCTGGTGCTGGCCGCCTTCGCGGTGCTGGTGGCGATGGCCGCGATCCAGACCCGCTCCGAGCGTCCGGCCGCCGAACGAGCGCGCGAGACGATCATCGGCGACATCGAGTCCCGCAAGTCGCTGCTCGCCGACCGCGAGGCGAGGGCCGAGAAGCTGCGCGGCGAGGTCGCATCGCTGCGGTCGTCGGTCGTCGGTGCCGACGCCGAGCTTGACGAGCTGAGGCTGCTGGCGGCCGACCGAGCCGTGCGCGGGCCGGGGCTGAAGGTCGTGACGAGCCCCGGACCGGCCGACGACATCGACGACCGCGACCTCCAGCGGCTGGTCAACGGCTTCTGGTACGCCGGCGCCGAGGCCGTCGAGGTCAACGGCAAGCGCATCGGCTCGCTCACGGCGATCCGCCAGGCAAGCGGCGTGATCAAGGTCAACTTCGACGCGATCGGCCCTCCGTACACGATCGTCGTGCTCGGCGATCCCGACTCGCTGCAGGAGCGGTTCGAGCAGTCCGCGGTCGGACGCGACTGGCTGCAGCGGCGAAAGCGAGCGGCCGTGCAGTTCGACGTGACACGATCGGACGACCTGTCCGTCACGGCCGTGCCCAAGGACAGGCTGGCCATCCGGCACGCGACAGCGACGAAGGAGGACTCATGATCCCGGTCATCGGCCTGGCCTTCGGCATCATCGCCGGACTCGTGCTGCAGCCCACCGTGCCGACCGCCCTGCAGCCCTACCTGCCGATCGCGATCGTCGCGGCGCTCGACGCCGTCATCGGCGCGCTCCGTGCGCTGGGGGAGCGGCGGTTCGACGACCGGGTGTTCGTCGTCTCGTTCATCTCCAACGTCGTGATCGCCGCGTTCATGGTCTACCTGGGCGACCAGCTGGGCGTCGGCTCGCAGCTGTCGACCGGCGTCGTGGTCGTGCTCGGCATCCGCATCTTCTCCAACGCCGCAGCCATCCGCCGCAGGATCTTCCATGCCTGACCACGGGCTCCCGGCCCGTCAGGGCTGGCGCGAGCTGCTGCGTCCTCGTGCGTCCCAGATCATCGTGGCCGTGCTCATCGGTGCCCTCGCGTTCGCGATCACCGTGCAGGTCAGCGACGACGACAGCGAGGACTACTCGGGCGTCCGCGGCGACGAGCTCGTCGAGCTGCTCAAGTCGCTCGACGTCGCCAACGGTCGTCTCGCCACCCAGCTCGACGAGCTGACCGTCACCCGCAACGGCCTGCTCAGCAGCACGCAGCGCTCCGAGCGGGCCGAGAAGCAGGCCAAGCGGCGAGCGGAGGACCTGTCGATCCTCGCCGGCACGGCCGGCGCCACGGGCCCCGGCATCGAGGTCGTCATCAAGGACCCCGACCGCCAGATCGACGCACCCGCGCTGCTCGACGCGATCGAGGAGCTGCGCGATGCCGGCGCCGAGGCCATCGCCATCAACGGCGTCGCACGGGTCGTGGCGCAGACGTACTTCCTCGACGACGACGGGCAGATCCGCGTGGGCGGACGCGAGATCAAGCGGCCGTACCGCATCGAGGCGATCGGCGCCTCGCAAGACCTGGCCGAGGCGGTCCGCATCCGTGGAGGGCTCACCGACCGCGTCGCCAACCGCGGAGGCACGGCCACCGTGGTCCGCAAGGACAAGGTCACGATCACCGCCTTGGCCGACGTCAAGAGCCCCGAGTACGCTCGACCGAAATGACCCCACCCGCACGCGACGAGCGTGTGACTGCAAGGAGACCGCGGTGATCCCTGAGGACCTGTACTACAGCGAGGAGCACGAGTGGGTGCGCCTCGACGACGACATCGCCACGGTCGGCATCACCGACTTCGCACAGGACCAGCTCGGCGACATCGTGTACGTCGAGCTGCCGTCGGTGGGCGATCGCGTCGAGGCCGGCACCGTCGTCGGCGAGCTCGAGTCCACCAAGTCCGTCAGCGACGTGTTCTCGCCGTTGAGCGGCGAGGTCGTGGCCCGCAACGAGGCGCTCGACGGCGGCCCCGAGGTCATCAACTCCGATCCCTACGGCGAGGGCTGGCTCATCAAGCTGCGCCCGGTCGAGGACGATCCGACCGCGTCCCTGCTCGAGGCCGAGGCCTACAAGGCCCTCACGTCGGACTGACCCATCGTCCCCGCGCGCGGTCTCGTCGACTCCGGTTCGACGAGACCCGCCGGGTGCTAGGTTGGAGACCACGCACCACCTCCTCGCCGAGGTCGACCGCACACAGGAGTGACGCCGATGTCAACGCCGGACCACGAGCCCGACGCTGTTCCGTCTGAGCCCCGCGCCGCCGCGTCGGAGCCCGTCTCCGATCACACGACGCACATCCCGATCCTCGACGCCGACACCGAGGAGATGACCGCGTCCGACGTCTCGGCCGTCGAGAACCTTCCGGCGGGCAGCGCGATGCTGCTGGTGCAGCGCGGACCCGACTCGGGAGCACGCTTCCTGCTCGACAGCGACGAGGTGTCGGTCGGCCGTCACCCCGACAGCGACATCTTCCTCGACGACATCAGCGTGTCGCGCCGGCACGGCGTCTTCGCGCGCAGCGGCAGCGGCGGCTACACCGTCACCGACCTCGGCAGCCTCAACGGCACCTACGTCAACCGCGACCGCATCGACAGCGAGGTCGCCCTGTCGGGCGGTGACGAGGTCCAGATCGGCAAGTACCGCCTGATCTACTTCGCCGGAGCACTGAAGGACCGTACGTGAGCGAGCGTCAGCGAGCGACCCGTCAGTGCCTCACGGCGACGTCGCCGTACGCTTCTCCCACGGCGGCGGCGACGTGAGCGAGCCGCTTCCCGAGCTCTCCAGGCTCGGCATCGGCAAGGTCCTCGACGAGCTCCTGCCGGAGTTCCCCGACCTGACGATCACCAAGATCCGCTACCTCGAGTCCGAGGGCCTGCTCGAGCCCGAGCGCACCGCCTCGGGCTACCGCAAGTTCTCGTTCAGCGACGTGGAGCGGTTGCGCTTCATCCTGCGCCAGCAGCGTGACAAGTTCTGGCCGCTCAGCCACATCCGCCAGGTGCTCGACGACATGGACCGCGGCGTCGTCCCCGACCCGGTCCAGGGTCCGACCGTGCGGGTCCCGCACCTCAGCCTCGCCGATGACGGTCTGCCCACGCCGGCGACGTTCCTCGAGTCGTCGGGCAGCATGCGGCTGTCGCGTGACGACCTGATCGAGGCCGCCGGCATCGACAGCCAGACCCTCGACGCGATCGAGGAGTTCGGTCTCATCCCGAGACGGCCCACGCAGACGTACTACGACTCCACGGCCCTGCAGATCGCGTCGATCGTCGGCGAGTTCGCCGAGCTGGGCCTCGAGCCCCGGCACCTGCGCCCGTTCGGTGCCGCTGCCGACCGCGAGGCCGCCCTGTTCGACCAGGTCGTCTCGCCGCGGGCGCGCCAGCTCGACAAAGAGGCGGCCGAGCGAACCGTCGCCGGCCTCGCGGCGCTGTCGATCCGGCTGCAGTCCGTCCTGGTCAGAAGTCGATTGCGCGGCTGACCCGTGCGCGAGGTCGAGGTCGTGGGCGTTCGCGTCGAGATGCCGACCAACCAACCGCTCGTGCTGCTCCGGGAGTCCGAGGGCACGCGCTACCTGCCCATCTGGATCGGAGCGGTCGAGGCGTCGGCCATCGCCTACGCGCAGCAGGGCACCCCGACGCCGCGCCCGCTGACCCACGAGCTCATGCAGCACGTGGTCGAGGCGCTCGGTGACGAGCTCGACGAGGTGCGGATCCTCGACGTCCGCGACGGCGTCTTCTTCGCGCAGCTGGTCTTCGCCTCCGGGGCCGAGGTCGAGGCGCGTCCGTCCGACTCGATCGCGTTGGCGCTGCGGGCCGGCGCCCGCATCGTGTGCGCCGAGGACGTGCTCGACGAGGCCGGCATCGCCACGAGCGACGACGAGGAGGAGGTCGTCGAGAAGTTCCGCGAGTTCCTCGACGAGGTCGAGCCCGAGGATTTCGGCTAACCCTCAACCTTCGAGTCAGACTTGAGAATTGCTCGTCCGCGACACGCGCGCGGTCGTTGACCGCGCAAACTCTCATCTCTACCTTGAGAGTGCTGCCGAAGGTACACGGATGTAGTTCCGTGGCGGTAGTCTTCCCCCACACCAGCTTTGGAAGGCATTCCGGATGATCGAGTCGCACGACAACGACGCCACCGCCACACGTCACGAGGCAGCCGCCGAGGCGAGCGACCAGGGTCTTCTCTTCAACGACGACGTCTCACCGCTTCCCGAGGACGCCGGCTTCCGCGGCCCGACGGCCTGCAGCGCCGCCGGTATCACCTACCGCCAGCTCGACTACTGGGCGCGCACCGGCCTGGTCGAGCCCACGGTCCGCTCGGCGACCGGTTCGGGTACCCAGCGCCTGTACTCGTTCAAGGACATCCTGCTGCTCAAGATCATCAAGCGTCTGCTCGACGCCGGTGTCTCGCTGCAGCAGATCCGCGTGGCGATCGACCACCTGCGCGTGCGCGGCACCGACGACCTCACCCAGGTCACGCTGATGAGCGATGGCGCCAGCGTGTACGAGTGCCGCTCGGCCGACGAGGTCATCGACCTCCTGCAGGGTGGCCAGGGGGTCTTCGGCATCGCCATCGGCGGCGTCTGGAAGGAGATCGAGGGCTCGCTGCACGAGCTGCCGAGCGAGCGTGCGGTCGAGATCTCGCTGGCCGACGACGAGCTGGCGGCTCGACGCCGCGCGCGTCTGTCGTCCTGATCCCGCAGCATCGAGTCGGCCTTGGTAGGCTGGCCGTGCTGTCGATCGCGCGTGGGAGAGCTCGCCCAGGCGACGCCGAAGGGGCAATTCCTCCCCGGAACCTCTCAGGCACCAAGGACCACGCGTTCGAGGCAATTCTGGAGCGCTGCCTCGCACGCTGAGCAGCCGTGACAGAAGGGGAGGCGATGGTCCTTCACGCCTCTACCCCCGGAGCTCTCTGTGCCCTCAGCCCGCGCGTCCCACGACTTCGCCAGCCGCCACATCGGCCCGACCGCCGCCGACCAGGACGCCATGGTCCGCCGGGTCGGCTACCAGTCGCTCGACGAGCTGATGGCCGCGGCGGTGCCCTCGGGCATCCGCAGCACGTCGGCACTCGACCTGCCGTCGGCCCGCACCGAGACCGAGGCCCTCGCGACGCTGCGTGACCTCGCCGGCCGCAACACCCCCGGCGTGGCGATGATCGGCCTGGGCTACCACCCCACCGTGACGCCGGCCGTCGTTCGCCGCAACGTGCTCGAGGACCCGTCCTGGTACACGGCCTACACGCCCTACCAGCCCGAGATCTCGCAGGGGCGTCTCGAGGCGCTGCTGAACTTCCAGACCATGATCTCCGACCTCACGGGCCTGCCCACCGCCAACTCCTCGCTGCTCGACGAGGGCACGGCGGTCGCCGAGGCGATGACGCTGATCCGCCGCGCCACGAAGGGCAAGGACGCGCTCCCGATCGTGATCGACTCCGGCCTGCTGCCGCAGACGCTCGCCGTGACGCACACCCGAGCCGAGGCGCTCGGCATCGAGCTGCTCGAGGCCGACCTGGCGCACGGCGTCCCCGACGTCGAGGCCGCCGGCGTGATCGTGGCCTACCCACGGGCCGACGGCCACATCGTCGACCCGCGCCCCGCGATCGAGGCGGCGCACACCACCGGGGGACTGGCGGTCGTCGTGGCAGATCCGCTGGCCCTCGTGCTGCTCGCCTCGCCCGGCTCGCTCGGCGCCGACGTCGTCGTCGGCTCGAGCCAGCGCTTCGGCGTGCCGATGTTCTACGGTGGGCCGCACGCCGGCTTCATGGCGGTCCGTGCGGGCCTCGAGCGCCACCTGCCCGGCCGCCTCGTGGGCGTCTCGGTCGACAGCGCGGGACGCCCGGCCTACCGGCTCGCGCTGCAGACGCGCGAGCAGCACATCCGTCGCGAGAAGGCGACGTCGAACATCTGCACGGCCCAGGTGCTGCTGGCGGTGGCCGCGTCGATGTACGCGGTCTACCACGGGCCCGACGGCCTGCGCACGATCGCGGCCGACGTGCACCGCAAGGCCGTCGCTCTGGCCGCCGGGTTGCGGGGCGCGGGCATCGAGCTGGCGTCCGAGTCGTTCTTCGACACCCTCGTCGCCACCGTGCCGGGGCGCGCTCTCGACATCGTCTCGAAGGCGCGCGAGATCGGCATCCACCTGCGCCTCGTCGACGCCGACCACGTCGGCGTCTCGACCAACGAGGCCACGACCGTCGAGCACGTCGAGGCCGTGCTGGGGGCCTTCGACGCTGCGGGCCCCGACTGGACGGCCGACGACACGTCGCTGCCGGCCGACCTGCTGCGCACCGACGACATCCTGACGCACCCGGTGTTCCACGAGCACCACAGCGAGACGCAGATGCTGCGGTACCTCAAGAAGCTCAGCGACCGCGACTATGCGCTCGACCGCGGCATGATCCCGCTGGGGTCGTGCACGATGAAGCTCAACGCGACCGCCGAGATGGAGCCCATCAGCTGGCCGGGCTTCGCCGACCTCCACCCGTTCGTCCCGGCCGACGACGCCGCCGGCATGATCGAGCTCGTCGAGACGCTCGAGGGCTGGCTGGCCGAGGTCACGGGCTACGCCGGGGTCTCGATCCAGCCCAACGCCGGCTCGCAGGGCGAGTTCGCCGGGCTGCTCGCGATCCGCGCCTACCACCGCAGCCGGGGCGACGACCACCGCACGGTGTGCCTGATCCCCAGCTCGGCCCACGGCACCAACGCCGCCTCGGCGGTCATGGCCGGCATGCGGGTCGCGATCGTCAAGTCGACCGACCAGGGAGAGGTCGACCTCGACGACCTGCGGGCACAGTGCGAGGCCCACGCCGACGACCTCGCGGCCATCATGGTCACGTACCCGTCGACGCACGGCGTGTACGAGCACGGCATCACCGAGCTGTGCGACATCGTCCACGCCCACGGCGGACAGGTGTACGTCGACGGCGCCAACCTCAACGCCCTGCTCGGCCACGCCCAGCCCGGGGTCTTCGGCGGCGACGTCTCGCACCTCAACCTGCACAAGACGTTCTGCATCCCGCACGGCGGCGGCGGCCCGGGCGTCGGTCCCGTCGCGGTGGCCGAGCACCTCGTGCCGTTCCTGCCGACGCACCCGCTGCACCCGGTGGCCGGCAAGCGCGAGGGCGTGGGGGCCATCAGCGCCGCACCGTACGGTTCGGCCGGCATCCTGCCGATCCCGTTCGCGTACGTCGCGATGATGGGCGCCGAGGGACTCACCGACGCCACGTCGGTGGCGGTGCTCTCGGCCAACTACATCGCCAAGCGGCTCGAGGGCGCCTTCCCGGTGCTCTACAGCGGTGACCACGACCTCGTGGCCCACGAGTGCATCCTCGACCTGCGTCCGCTGACCAAGGCCGCCGGGCTGAGCATCGACGACATCGCCAAGCGCCTGATCGACTACGGCTTCCACGCGCCGACCATGAGCTTCCCGGTGCCCGGCACGCTCATGGTCGAGCCGACGGAGTCGGAGGACCTCGCCGAGCTCGACCGCTTCTGCGACGCGATGCTCGCGATCCGCTCCGAGATCGACCAGGTCATCGCGGGGCAGTGGCCCGAGGGCGACAACCCCCTCGTGCACGCGCCGCACACCATGCGCACGCTGCTCGACTGGCAGCACGCCTACGACATCTCGACCGGGGCGTTCCCGGCCGGCACGACCGACGACAAGTACTGGCCGCCGGTCGGTCGCATCGACCAGGCCTACGGCGACCGTCACCTGGCGTGCTCGTGCCCTCCGCTGGAGGCGTTCGCCGAGCAGGTCTGAGCCCACCAGTCGACCATGCGGTCGACGACGGGCCCGGGGGAGCGCACCCATCGCACGTGGTGGGTCGTGCCTCCCTCGGGCGTGGCGTCCTTGGTGTACACCCACCGGGTCACGGCTTCCGGCTCGATCATCAGCTCGGTGAAGACCTTGTTCGAGCCGGAGACGGCGTAGGTGTCGCCCTGCAGCTGGACGACCAGCGTCGGCGTCGCGATGCGGCGGGGCACGTCGAAGGGCGGACGGCCCGACCGCACGAACCGCGCCCACTCGCGCATCAACGTCCGGGCTCCCGGCGCACCGAAGAACGGTCTGGGCAGGAAGCCACGAGCGCGGGTGACGACAGGCACCATCAAGCCCATCAGCAGCACGGGCACGCCGCCGTACGGGTACGACCGGAAGTGGGGGACCGACGCGCCGACCGTGACGAATCCGTCGGCGGGGGCGTGGTGCAGCTGGTGCCCGGCGACGAGCTGTGCCCCGAGGCTGTGACCGAGCAGGATGACGGGACGGTCGGGGGCCTCGGCGCGGGCTGCGGCGACGGCGTCGGCGATCGACTGCATCTCGTCGGCGTAGCTCCAGTCGGCCGAGCGCGACGCGACCGGCGCACCACGCTCGAAGCCACGCTGGGGCAGGGCGCGTGCCTGCCACCCGCGGCTCTCGATCTCGCTGACGAGCGGACGGTAGAACGCCGACGGCACGGCCATCGCCGCGACGATCAGGACCAAGGGCGAACGCATGGCGCCATCATGACAGCACCGGTGTCAGCGTCGCGCGTCAGACCGCGATCGTCGCGATGGGCGCCGACGTCGGCTGCTTCGATCCACCGGCCGGCTCGACCGTCACGGCGACCCGGTCAGCGCCGGAGACGCCCTTCATGATCATCTGTCCGCCCGTCTCGAAGGTGCCCTGCGAGGTCGGTCCGGCCTGGTCGATCATCCACACCTGGTAGACCTTGCCGTCACCCGGGCGGGGCAGGTCCTTGGCGATGATGACGGCCGAGTCGGCCGCAGCGGACGAGTACATCTTGACCGTGCCGCCGGTGTCGAACGTCTTGGCCTTGGTCGCGACGTCCTCGGCACCGATCACGCGCGAGATGGCAACGTTCTGATCGTGCTCGGTCTGCGCGTTGTCGCGCTCGACGAGGAAGCCCCCGACGCCGACCGCGCCGACCAGGAAGGCCGCTGCCATGACGAGCCGGGGCAGGACGCGGCGCAGCGTGCGGCGCTCGGCCAGCGACGACACGATCGGGTGCTGCTGAGGAGTCGTGCTGATCTCGGCGAGCAGCCGGTCGCGCAGAGCCGGGGGAGGGGTGTGGCTGACCGCGTCGCCGAGGCGCACGGCCGTCTCCATGAACCCGGCCATCTCGACCTGGCAGTCGACGCACTGGTCGAGGTGCGCCTCGAAGCGCGAGCGCTCGTCGGCATCGAGGGCGTCCAGCGCGTACGGCGCCATGAGGGAGTGCAGATCGATGCTCATGCCGAGACCCCCATGCAGTCGCGCAGACGGACGATGCCGTCGCGCATCCGTGTCTTGATCGTGGCTGTGTTGGCGTCGAGGGCCGTGGCGACCTCGGCGTAGGTGTAGCCCTGGTAGTACGCCAGGGTGACGGCCTCGCGCTGCAGCTCGGTGAGTCCGTCGAGGCAGCGCTTGACCTGCTCGTGCTCGAGCGTGATGGTCACGGTCTCCTCCACCTCGTCGAAGTCCGGTCCGCTCGACCAGTCGTACTTGTTCTCGCGGTTGGTCGCGGCCTGGTCGTGACGCACGGCGTCGACGGCGCGGCGGTGAGCCAGGGTCAGGCACCAGCTCTTGGCGGTGCCGCGGGCGGGATCGAATCGGGCCGCCGACTGCCACACCTGGATGAACACCTCTTGGGCGACCTCCTCGGCACGGGCGGGGTCGCGGATGACGCGACGAGCGAGGCCGAACACGGACGCACCCAGCGCGTCGTACACCTGGGCGAAGGCGTGCTCGTCCCCGCGACCGACCTTGACCAGCAGGTCGTTGAGATCAGGCGCAGCGTCGTGCTCAGGTGCGGTGACCAGCTTGAGCTGAGCGGCGGATGCCGACATCTGATCGTCCTTTCCGAGAAGTCTTCTACGAGCCATTCGACGTAGCCTCCGGTCAGGATGGGTCTGCTCGACCAGATTCTCTGGTGAGTCCCTGCTGCGAGTGTAGGCGCCGGGGCCCCGTGAAAGACTCAGACCCGTGAACGACCCCGTCGCCTATGGCATCGCGATCCTCGCCCTCCTCGTGGCGGCGTTCGCCGCGTGGCGCATGGCGCGCGACCTGCCGCTCGACAACCCGCTGTTCTACGCGGTGTGCGTGCTCGAGATCGCGCTGGTGGGCCTGCTGGTCGGCGGGTCGGTGGCGCTGGCCTCCACCTCGCGCGACGTCGACGGCGTCCTGTTCGTCTCGTACCTGGTGACGATGGTCGTCATCCCGCCGGCGGCCGTGCTGTGGGGGATCGCCGAGAAGTCACGCTGGGGCACCGGTGTGGTCGTCGTCGCCATGCTGACCATCGCCGCCCTCTCGGTGCGTCTGCTCGGCATCTGGAAAGGCAGCTATGTCTGACATCAATCCCTCCTCGACGTCGGACACCTCGCACGGCTTCGGCCGCGCCCTCGTGGCCGTCTACGCGGTGTTCGCCCTCGCGGCGTCCGCGCGGTCGATCGTGCAGCTCGTCACCGAGGTCGAGTCCGACACCGTCGTGCCCTACACGCTGTCGGCCTTCGCCGGCGTCGTCTACGTGCTGGCGACCTACGCGCTCGCGCGCAACCACCGCCGGCTGGCCTCGGTGACGATCGGCATCGAGCTGGTCGGCGTGCTGACGGTCGGCGTGCTCTCGCTGGTCGACGGCGACCTGTTCCCCGACCAGACCGTGTGGTCCGACTTCGGCATGGGCTACCTGTTCATCCCCTTGGTGCTGCCCTTTGTGGGCCTGTGGTGGCTGCGCCGCTCGTCCGTGGTGTAACGTCCTGCGACGCATCGCACCGAGCACCCGACGAGAGGACATGACGATGATCCACGCATCGTTCCGTTCGTACCTCGTCGTGCCCTCGTCGCAGCTGTTCAGCCGCAATGAGAAGCCGTCATCGGTCGATGCGCTCACCCCCGGAACCAGGTCTGGCTGACCCAGCACCTGCTCCGGCACACCGAGCCTCGACCGCACCCGCGGTCGGGGCTTTTTTTGCATCCACCACATCGCTCACGGAAAGGCACACCCATGGAGAAGATCTCCCAGCGGCTGTTCAGCTGGGCTTCCATCCTGGACGACAACGCGCGCGACCAGGCACGGACGGCGAGCACGATGCCGTTCATCTACCCCCACCTGGCCCTGATGCCCGACGCCCACCTGGGCAAGGGCGCCACGGTCGGCTCGGTCATCCCCACCCTGGGGGCGATCATCCCGGCTGCGGTCGGCGTCGACATCGGCTGCGGCATGATCGCCGTGCAGACGCCCTACGTCTTCTCGGACCTGCCGCCCGACCGGCGCGCCCTCCGGCTCGCGATCGAGCAGGCGATCCCGCTGTCGGCGGGCGTGGCCAACAACGCCATCACGCGCCGCCACACCCAGCAGCGGGTCGACGAGCTGCGGGCCGACGCCGAGCTCGCAGGCTTCGACCCGGCGGAGCGCGCCTCGCGGTGGGAGCTTCAGCTGGGCACCCTGGGGTCGGGCAACCACTTCATCGAGGTCAGCCTCGACGAGGACGACCGGGTGTGGCTGTTCCTGCACTCGGGTTCGCGGGGCGTGGGCAACAAGATCGCGCAGCGGCACATCGCCGTGGCCCAGCGGCTCTGCTCGACGTGGTGGATCGACCTTCCCGACCGCGACCTGGCCTACCTGGTCGAGGGCACCCCGGAGTTCGACTCCTACGTCCGCGAGCTGCGGTGGGCGCAGAAGTACGCGCTGCTCAACCGTGCCGAGATGATGGATCGGGTCGTGTCGTGCTTCGCCGACTGGATGGGCGTTGACGACGTGGAGCGGACCGAGGAGATCAACTGCCACCACAACTACACGACGAAGGAGCGCCACTTCGGCAAGGACGTGTGGCTGTCCCGCAAGGGCGCGATCGATGCGTCCGAAGGGACGATGGGCCTGATCCCCGGCTCGATGGGCACGCGGTCGTACGTCGTGGTCGGCAAGGGCAACCCCGTCGCACTCAACTCGTCCCCGCACGGTGCCGGACGTGAGTACAGCCGCGCGAAGGCTCGCAAGGCCTTCAGCCAGGATGACCTGAGAGTCGCGATGGGCGACATCGAGTACCGCGACACGGCCGCGTTCGTCGACGAGATCCCGGCCGCCTACAAGGACATCGACGTCATCATGCAGGACGCCGCGGACCTCGTGGAGGTGCGCCACACGCTGCGGCAGATCGTCAACGTCAAGGGCGACTGAACCCGCAGTGGGTGCCGAAGAAGTCGTGCAGCCCGGTGCGCTGCCCCTGCGTGAGCGGCAGGTAGAACGTGGCGTCGTCAGCCAGCCCGGTGCCCCGCACGCGGACGCCGAACAGCGTCCCGACCTTGTCCTCGGCGAGGGCGTGCGGGTCGCACCGGGTGGGCACGACCGACAGCACCTGCGTCGTCGTGGGGTCGCCGGCGTCGAGCGGCACGGAGACGTCGGCGGCCGAGTCGGAGGTCTGCCGGAACAGCACCGTCGACTCGAATCCCGCGAAGCGCACGCCCGACGTCCTTCCGGTGGGGGCCAGGGTCACGGGCAGGCGCAGCACCGAGTCGAGACCTTCGCCGTCCACGGTGGGGGCGCCGACCGTGACGTCTGCCGCCGTGGCCAGCGTCTTCTGGGCGCAGTCGCGGTCGGCGATCAACCCGATGGCGCCGTAGATGTCGTCGGCGGGGCCGGTCGAGACCGTGACGGGGCCGTCGCCGAGGCGGTAGGTCAGCGTGACGGTCGCGTCGACGTCCGTGCCGCACCGACCCGGCGGCAGCTCGACCTCGACGTCGCCCTGGTACGTCGCGCCGACGACCTCGCGTCCCTTCCACGTGATGTCGGGCAGACGCGGTGAGGTGAGGCGCAGCGCCTCGACCGTCAGCGAGCGGCGGGTGCCGTTGTCGATGCGCACGAACGCCTCGCGCCCCGTGCGCTCCATCCGCGACTGGTCGACGTGCATGACGAGTCCGTCGGGGAGGGGCTTCTCGACCGGCTGCGGCTCGCCGGAGCCGCTGCAGCCGCTCGTGATGACGATCGCGGCGACGGCCAGGGCCGAGAGCGTCACGGAGGTCATGAGCCTCAGTATGGCGCTGGCCTGGGTCCTCTCGAAGCCCGTACACGACCGCTGCGCCGGTGCTACGGTCGATTCCCCCTCATCGTGGAGTCGACATGGATCTCGCAGAGCTGATGGACACCGTCATCGAGCCGTCGGCCGTGCACGTGGCGGGGGAGGGCGAGCGGCTCGTCGCGATGAGGCTGGCCGACGACTTCAGCGTCGGCATGCGGCTCCACCAGCGCGACTCCTACCGCAAGTGGGACGTCCTCGAGATCGCGGTGCGGCCGAGCGCCGGCCACGAGTCGATCACCGGCAACGACGTCAGAGACCTGCCGATGAGCGCCCTGATCGACGAGGCACGACGGTTGGCCGCGCGCAGTGCGCGACCTCCGAGAATTGGCGCGTAAAACCCGCCACTTGTCCCACTTCAGGAGATTCGGCGGGCTTTACCCGCCAAGACGCGACCGCTCCGCCCAGGCAGGGGAGAGCGTCACGACGTCGCCGATGATCGTGATCGCCGGTGACTCGGCGCCGGCGGCGACCGCCGCGCCGGCGAGGGTCGACAGCGTCGCGACGGTGACACGCTGGGTGGGGGTGCAACCACGCTCGACGATGGCGGCCGGGGTGTGCGGCCCGTGGCCCGAGGCGATCAGCTCGGCGCAGGTCTGGGCGAGACGCTTGACGCCCATCAGCATCACGAGCGTGTGGGCGCCGGTGTGCGGCACCTGGCCGATGTCCTCGTGACCCGTCACGACGGTGAACCCGCGCGAGACTCCGCGGTGCGTCACGGGGATGCCGGCCGATGCGGCCACCGAGATGGCGCTCGTGACGCCCGGCACGACCTCGACGGGGATGCCTGCTTCACGGCAGGCGATGAGCTCTTCTCCACCGCGGCCGAAGACGTAGGGGTCGCCGCCCTTGAGGCGGACGACGACCTTGCCCTGCTGCGCGCGGTCGACCAGGAGCGCGTTGATCTCGTGCTGGGGGATGGGGTGGTGGTCGGGCATCTTGCCGACGTCGATCACCTCGACGTCGGCGTCGAGCTCGGCGAGCAGCGCATGCGGTGCCAGCCGGTCGACGACCACGACGTCGGCCTCGGCCAGGAGGCGTCGGCCCCGCGTGGTCAGCAGCCCGGGGTCGCCCGGCCCTCCGCCGACCAGGGCGACGAAGCCGTCGGGGTGATGGGTGCGGTGGCGCATCGGCAGCTCGCCGGCCTGCAGCGCGGCTGCCACGCCGTCACGGAGCGCCGTGGCGCGACCCGCGTCGCCGCCGCCGCTGACGGCGACCATCACGTCATCGACCTGCGCGACGGCCGGGGCCCACGCCGTCGCGTTCTCGGGGTCGCCGCCCTTGAGGCACCAGATCTGCGAGGCCTCGGCGTCGGCCGCCACGAAGTCGTCGACGGGGGAGTCGGTGGCGGTCTGCACCAGCCACGCACCCTTCAGGTCGCCGGGCGCATACGTGCGGCGGATCCACTGGACGTCGCCGCGACCTATCGACGAGGCCAGCGAGTCGGACACTGCCGGCGACACCACCGTGACCTCGGCGCCGGCCTGCACGAGCGAGAGCGTGCGCCGGGTGGCGACGTGACCGCCGCCCACCACGACGACCTTGCGCCCGCCCACGCGCAAGGTCAGCGGCAGGTTGCCCCCAGCCGTCATGCAGGCGTCGCCGCGGAACCGACCTCGGCCACGGTGTCGAGCAGCGCGTCGCCGACCATGCCCGCGGCCAGCGTGCCGCCGTCCTGGCCGTCGATCAGCAGGAACGCACCCGTGTCGCGCGAGTGCAGGTATTCCTCGGCCGGAATGGGCGTGGCCAGGCGCAAGGTGACGTGCCCGATGTCGTTCAGCCCGAGGGACTCGGCGGGCAGGAGGCGCGCGTCCTCGAGGTCGAGCTTGCCGCCGATCGCCTTGACCATCGCCTGCACGGTCTTCGTGCCGTGCTTCAGCAGCACCTTGGTGCCCGGGACGAGGGTGTGGTCGGCGAGCCAGGCGATGGTGCCGTCGATGTCCTGCGTGACGGCCGGGACGCTGCGCGAGGTGACGATCAGGTCGCCCCGCGAGATGTCGATGTCGTCGGCGAGGCGCAGCGTCACCGACTGCGGGGCGAATGCCTCGTCGAGCGACGCGCCGGCGAAGTCGATGCCGGTGACGGTGCTGGACCGGCCGCTGGGCTGCACCGTGACGGCGTCACCGACCCGCACGAGGCCTGACGTGATCTGCCCGGCGTAGCCGCGGTAGTCGCGGAACTCGTCGCCGGCGGCCTGCTGCGGACGGATCACGAGCTGCACGGGGAGGCGCAGGGGCTCGGAGTGCGGGCTGCCGGCGGGCGACAGCTGCTCGAGGAACGTCAGCAGGCTCGGTCCGTCGTACCAGGGCGTGCGGTCGGAGCGCTCGACCACGTTGTCGCCGGCCAGCGCCGAGACGGGGATCGTCGCCACGTCGTACAGCCCGAGGCTGCGGGCCGAGGCGAGCACCTCGTCGGAGACGCGGGTGTAGGTGGCCTCGTCGAAGTCGACGAGGTCGATCTTGTTGACCACCACGACGACGTGCGGCACCCGCAGCAACGACGCCACCGCGAGGTGCCGGCGCGTCTGCTCCTGGATGCCGTGGCGCACGTCGACGAGCAGCACCACGACGTCGGCCGTGCTGGCTCCCGTGACGGTGTTGCGGGTGTACTGCACGTGCCCGGGGCAGTCGGCCAGGATGAACGACCGCTCAGCCGTCGCGAAGTAGCGGTACGCGACGTCGATCGTGATGCCCTGCTCGCGCTCGGAGCGCAGCCCGTCGGTCAGCAGCGCCAGGTCGGCCGAGGCCAGGCCCCGGTCGCGGCTGACGCGCTCGACGGCGTCGAACTGGTCGGCCAGCACCGACTTGGAGTCGTACAGCAACCGGCCCACGAGGGTGGACTTGCCGTCGTCGACGGATCCGGCCGTGGCGAGGCGAAGGAGCGTCCGCATCAGAAGTAGCCCTCTTTCTTGCGATCTTCCATGGCGGCCTCGGAGGCTCGGTCGTCGGCCCGCGTGGCGCCGCGCTCGGTCAGACGGGTGCCGGCGACCTCGGCGATGACCGCCTCGACCGTCGTGGCGTCGCTCTCGACGGCGCCCGTGCACGAGGCGTCGCCGACGGTCCGGTAGCGCACCTGGCGCTTCTCGACGGTCTCGCCCTCGCGGGGCTGCGACACGTCGCTGACGCTGATCAGCATGCCGTCGCGCTCGAACACCTCGCGCTGGTGCGCGTAGTACAGCTCGGGCAGGGCGATGTCCTCGGCGGCGATGTACTGCCAGACGTCGAGCTCGGTCCAGTTGCTGAGCGGGAAGACGCGGACGTGCTCGCCGGGGCGGTGGCGACCGTTGTAGAGATTCCAGAGCTCGGGACGCTGGTTGCGCGGGTCCCACTGGCCGAACTCGTCGCGCAGGCTGAACACGCGCTCCTTGGCGCGAGCCTTCTCCTCGTCGCGGCGCCCGCCACCGAAGACCGCGTCGAACTTGTTGTCCGTGATGCCGTCGAGCAGCGGCTGGGTCTGCAGCTGGTTGCGGGTGCCGTCGCTGCGCTCGCGCAGTCGTCCGTCATCGATGTAGTCCTGAACCGACGCGACCTCGAGCCGCAGGCCCAGCCGCTCGACGGTGGCGTCGCGGAACGCCAGCACCTCGGGGAAGTTGTGGCCCGTGTCGACGTGCATCACCGGGAAGGGGACGGGTGCCGGCCAGAAGGCCTTCGTGGCCAGGTGGAGCATCACGACGGAGTCCTTGCCGCCGGAGAACAGCAGCACGGGCCGCTCGAACTCGGCGGCCACCTCGCGGATGATGTGGATCGCCTCGGACTCCAGCCACTGCAGCTGGGTGAGACGGCGTTCGTCGGTCAGGGTCATCGGTGCCTTCGTCTTCGGTGGGGAGGCGTCGTGGGCGGGGGAGCGGGACGCTCAGGTGTGCAGGCCGCACTCGGTCTTGTCGAGCCCGGCCCATCGACCCGCGCGCGGGTCCTCGCCGGGCGCGACGCGGCGGGTGCAGGTGGCGCAGCCGATCGACGGGTAGCCGTCGTTGACGAGCGGGTTGACGATGACGCCGTGGTCATCGGCGTAGGCGAGGAGCTGGTCGAACGTCCACGCCGCGAGCGGGTTGATCTTCACCAGACCGTTCTTCTCGTCCCACGTGACGAACGGCGTGTCGGCGCGGGTGGGGCCCTCGTCGCGGCGCACGCCGGTGATCCATGCCTCGTAGCCCTGCAGCGTGCGGTGCAGCGGCTCGACCTTGCGCATCTCGCAGCACAGGCCGGGGTCGCGCAGGTAGAGCTTCTCGCCGAACTCGGCGTCCTGCTCGGCGACGCTGCGCTGCGGCGTCACGTCGACGATCGACAGCTTCATCGACGCCTCGACGGCGTCGCGGGTGCCGATCGTCTCGGCGAAGTGGTAGCCCGTCTCGAGGAACAGCGTGTCGACCCACGGCAAGTGCTTCGCGACGACGTCGGGCAGGACGGCGTCGGCCATCGAGCAGGCCACGGTGGTGCGGTAGCCGAACTCATCGGCGACCCACGCCAGGACGGTCTCGCCATCGGTGTCGGCCAGCCGCTCCTGTGCCTGCAGGGCGACGGCCCTCAGCTCGTCGTTGGTGCGCCGCGGCGCCAGGAGCGCCTCCCGCTCGGCGAGGTGCGCGGTGCGTTCGTGGTCGTGCGCGATCTGCTGCTGGCGGCGCTCCGCGAGCGTCAGGACGGCGTCGGTCATCTTCTCAGGATAGGTCGCCGCCGCCCGTGCATCCCGAGGCGCGGACCCACGTCCAGATGGCGGAACGTCAAGAGGTGACGGCGGTCACACGCGCACCGGACATCGCGACGACTTCGAGACATCCCATGTTTGGAGCGCCGAGGTAGGGGTACGCCGGATCGGAGGTGGCCACCGCCACCCGAGAGAGAGGGAGAACCATGGCTTTCATTCTGTGGATCATTGCCGTTGCCATCGCGATCTACGGAGTCCTGCGCCTGGTGCGCGGCGACATCCTGATCGGCATCATCCTGCTGGTCGTCGCTGCCGCGGTCGGACCCGGCGGATACAGCATCTTCAAATGACCGACGACGAAGGGGCCGCGCTCATCGCGCGGCCCCTTCGTCATGTCCGGCATCGGTCATATGCTCGTCCCATGGTCCGCTTCATCGACATCCATCCCGAGAACCCCCAGCAGCGCGCCGTCGACCAGGCGACCTCGGTGATCGCCGACGGCGGACTGATCGCCTACCCCACCGACTCCGGCTACGCCCTCGGTGCGCAGATCGGCAACAAGGACGCGCTCGACCGCATCCGCTCGATCAGGGCACTCGACGCCAAGCACCACTTCACCTTGGTGTGCAGGGACTTCTCGCAGCTGGGCCAGTTCGTGCACGTCGACAACGCGATCTTCCGCGCCGTCAAGAACGCGACCCCTGGCCCGTACACGTTCATCCTGCCGGCCACGCGCGAGGTGCCGCGCCGCCTGCTGCACGAGAAGAAGAAGACCGTCGGTGTGCGCATCCCCGACAGCAAGGTCGTCCAGGCGCTGCTGGCCGCGTTGGGCGAGCCGATCCTGTCGACGACCCTGATCCTGCCGGGCAGCACCGAGGCCATGACGACCGCCTGGGAGATCGCCGAAGAGCTCGACGGGCGCATCGAGGCCGTCGTCGAGTCGGGCGAGGACGTCATCCCCGAGCCGACCACGGTGGTCGACTTCTCCGATGGCAGCCCCGAGATCGTCCGCGTCGGAGCGGGCGACCCGACTCCGTTCGAGTAGCTCATCGCCGCGGGCTGACCCGCGATGCGAGAGCGGCGGGGATCGTGAGCAGGGCGACGGCTGCACCGATCGCCATCAGCGCGGTCGGGGAGACCGCCCGCAGGGCCAGCGTGCTGAGCAGGGGAGCGGCGAAGCCGATGTACGTCAGGCTGTAGAACACCGCGTTGAGGGTCGCCAGGTCGTCGCGGTGAGCCATCAGCTCGATCGCGGTGAGGCCGCCGACCAGCACCAGGCCGTACGCCGTGCCGAGCAGGACGGCCACCAGCGGCAGCAGCCACGCGAGGTCGGTGCGGGCGACCACGACTCCCAGCAACAGCCCGCAGGTCGCCGCCAGCAGACCGGCCGCGATGATGAGCCGCGCGTCGCCCAGCCGCTTGCCGAACGGCTGGACGAAGGCGCCAGTCCAGAGCGTCAGCCCGCAGAGCGCGCCGGTGACGGCGACGGGCGCCACGTCGACGTCCACGAAGGTCGGGATCGTCGCGAAGCTCGTCGACGCCGCGCCGAAGACCCACGGGGCGGTCAGCAGGATGCCCAGCACGAAGGGCCGGCCGCGCAGCACGCGCCACACCTCGTGGCCGTGGCGCGAGGTGTCGGCAGCAGGGGCGGCGGGTTCTGGTGCGTGCCAGGCGATCGGGACGACGAGCGCCATCAGCACGAGGTGCGGCACGTACGGCAGCAGCGTCGGGGCCGGCAGCCACTGCGCGACCGCGCCTGCGACGAGCGGTCCTGAACCGAAGCCGGCCGACAGCGCCAGCGCGGCCCGTCGCGCCCCCGTGCCGCCCGGACGATCAGCCGAGAGCTCCTTGATCCAGGCCGATCCCGGCGCGAAGGCAGCACCGGACGCCACGCCGGCCATCAGGCGTCCGACGAGGAGGACGGCGAGGCTGTGACCGCCGACGACCAGCACGACGGTCGCGGCGATCGACAGGACGAGCACCGGGCGCATGACCCGCCGACGTCCGACACGGTCGGAGATGGGCCCGAAGACCAGCAGGGCGGGGATCAGCCCCAGCGCATAGGCGCCGAACAGACCCGTCACGGCCTCGCTGGAGAATCCGTCCTCGTCGCGGTAGACCAGCAGCATCGCGGCGAACTGGTTGGCTCCCCAGCCCACGGCGAACATCGCAGCCGCGACACGCAGCCAGGGCGGCAGGGCGAGGCGGGACGACACCGGGTCAGCGTAGGGCGTGGCTCACGAGGCCGGACGACGGAGGTCGAGGCCGTACAGCGCCTTGTCGCCGTCGATGCCAGGCGCGACGACCTGCCACCCGCGGCCCTCGTACAGGCGCGGAGCGGCACCGTCGCCGGGCACGGTCGCCAGCAGCGCGCGGTCGTGCGGCAGGCCGGCGACGAGCTCGTCGTGCAGCAGCCCGGCGATGCCGTTGCCACGACGTGCCGGGTCGACGACCAGGTCGACCAGCTCGAAGTGGTCGCCGACCCACGTCCGGACGATGTCGGCCGGCACCGTGGTGGCCAACCAGTCACTCCAGAACTGGCCGCGGCGCCCGGTGAAGCCGTAGCCGTAGCCTGACACCTCGCCGTCCGTCTCGGCGAGCACGAGCTTGAAGCCCGAGCGGCCCGCGTGGCGGGTCAAGGTGACGTCGGCGAAGTCGTCGGCGTCGAGGCGGCTCTCGGGCAGCTCGGGGTCGCCGTACGCCGCCAGGTAGACCGCCGCCATCGCGTCACGGGTCTCGCGGTCGATCTGCTGCTCGGGGTGGGTCCGCACGGTCGTCGTCATGACGAGGTCAAGCGTGCGCGGCCGCGAATCCTTCCCACACGTCTGCGGCCGATCAGATGCGTCGGTGGTCGACGCGGGCCATGCGGGGCCCACGTCGCTCGGTGCGGACCAGGGGGCTGAGTCCCACCAGCCGGACGACCCGGTAGCGGTGTCCGCGCCACGGCTCGAGCACCTCGGCGAGCTCGTCGTCGTCGATGGGGCGGCCGAGCAGGGCGACGCCCACGTCCTTGGCGACGTGGTAGTCGCCGAACGGCACCGCGTCCGCGTCGCCCAGCGCGCGGCTGCCCACCTCGGCGGACGTCCAGACGCCCACGCCCGGGATGCTGCGGAGCCCGCGGTGGACGGCTGCGTGATCGTCACCGCTGCGCTCGGCCAGTCTCTCCAGCTGCGGGGCCAGGCGGGCTGCTGCCTGGGCCGCGCGCGCCCGGCTGGGGTCGACGCCGGCCAGGTGCCACTCCCACGACGGGACGGCGGCCCACTGCTCGGCGGTCGGGAACACGCGCATCTCGTCGGGTGCCGGGCCGGGAGCGGCCTCGCCGAAGCGGACCAGCAGGCGGCGCTGCGCCGCGAAGGCGTCGATGCCCAGCACCTTCTGCTCGATGATCGCGGGGATCAGCGCCTCCAGCACGCGTCCCGTCCGCGGCACCCGCAGTCCCGGGTAGCGTCGTACGCCATCGGCCAGCACGGGGTGCGACGGGACGAATCCGGTCGAGTCGTCGCGAGCGCCCACCAGCGACTCCAGACCGTCCAGCAGCTCGTGCCGGCCGGGCCCCCACGCAGTCGCACGGACGTGCCGCGGACCCAGCTGCTCGATCGCGTACGTGACGGGGCCGGACTCCATCCGGCTCGTGCGCCAGACCACCAAGCCGACGCGCCGGAAGGTCGGGTCGGCGCCACCCCGTCGGAGCAACGAAAGTGTCAAGGAAACGTTGACGTCGCCGGGTGTGGTCACCTCTCGGGTCGCCGACTCGGGGGCCATCACGGGCGGCGCCGACCCCTGACGCGTCGCCACCAGGGGAGGGGCGCGATGGCGGCCTCGACCGCGCGGATCTCGGCCAGGCGCGCCCTCTGCTCGGCGACCCGGCGGGTGCGCCGGTCGTGCCAGGCCTCGACCTGCTCGTCGGCGTCGAGGAGGGGAGTGATGACGGGGGGACCCCCCTGCAGCTGTCGTCGCGCCTCGACCACCCGGGCGTTGAACTCGGCCACGGCCGCGCGGACGCCATCGGGGATCGCGATGCGGTCGAGGGTCGCGGCCATCTCGGCATGCTCCTTGCGCAGGGCCAGGGCAGGCGGCAGGACGCCGGTGATGCGCTCGCGCTCGATCAGCCGCTTGACCCACCAATCGGGGTCGTGCGGACGGTCGAGGCCGGCGATGGGCTTGCCCGCTCCGGGCAGGTCGTCGAACTCGCCGCGTCGCATCGCCTGCTGGATCTGCATGTCGACCCAGAGGGCCTGGTGCTCGATGCGCAGCGCCCGCTGAGCAGCGTCGTCGGGCTCGTCGTCATCCTCGCCGGACGCTGCGGCGGCCGCCTCTGCGGCCAGCCGCTGCTGGTACTCGAAGCGCTTGCGATCGCTGGCACTCATGGGGTGCACCTCCTCACCGTCCACCAAGTCTACGAAGGTGCCGATGACGTTGCCGGGTTCATGTCGGCGAGGAGGACTACCGTTGGCTCCATGAACAACCTGTCGGGCAGGCGGCACACCGCCCTCGTCGTCATCGACGTCCAGAACGACGTCGTGGCCGGGGCGCACGACCGCGACGGCGTGATCGCCCGCATCGCCTCGCTCGTCGACCGGGCCCGTACGTCCGACGTCCCGGTGGTGTGGGTGCAGCACAGCGACGAGGGTCTGGTGCGGGGCAGCCACGGGTGGGAGTACGTGCCCGACCTGCAGCGCCTCGACACCGAGCCGCTCGTGCACAAGCAGTACGGCGACTCCTTCGAGGACACCGACCTCGGGCAGGTGCTGTCGTCCCACGGCGTCGGCGCGCTGGTCGTCGCGGGTGCGCAGACCGATGCGTGCATCCGATCCACGATCCATGGTGCGTTTACCCGCGGCTACGACGTCACGCTCGTCGGCGACGCGCACACCACCGACGACAGAACGGCCTACGGGGCCCCGGCACCCGCCGAGGTCATCGCCCACACCAATCTCTACTGGCAGCGGCAGGCCGCACCTGGTCGCTCCGCTGCTGTCGTCGCCACGGCCGACGTCGACTTCGAAGCTCCCACACCGTGAGCTGCGCCGGATGCACGACGTCACCGCCGCTGGACCTCGAGGTCAGCATGGCGTTCCAGCCGATCTACGACGCGACGGCCGACCGCACCTGGGGTTACGAGGCACTCGTCAGGGGAGTCAACGGCGAAGGCGCCGGAGCAGTCCTGGCGCAGGTCCGTCCCGAGCAGCGCTACCGCTTCGACCAGGAGTGCCGGGTCAAGGCCATCGAGCTGGCATCCCGGCTGTTCCCGACTCCCGAGTCGCTCAAGCTGTCGATCAACTTCATGCCCAACGCGGTCTACGAGCCGTCCGCGTGCCTGCGAGCGACCCTGCGGGCGGCTGACCTCCACGGGTTCCCGCTGACCTCCATCATGTTCGAGTTCACCGAGGACGAGAAGGTCGACGACACCGAGCACCTCACCGGCATCATCAGCGAGTACCGCAAGCGCGGCTTCATGACCGCGATCGACGACTTCGGCGCCGGACACGCCGGACTGGGGCTGCTGGTCGAGTTCCAGCCCGACCTCATCAAGATCGACATGGCGATCGTGCGCGGCATCGACACCGAGCCCGCACGTCGGGCGGTCGTCGCCGGCATCGTGCACATCGCGGCCTCACTCGACATCACGGTGCTCGCCGAGGGCATCGAGACCGAGGGGGAGTACCGCGCGCTCAAGACGCTCGGTGTCCACCTCTTCCAGGGCTACTGGTTCGCTCGGCCCGCCTTCGAGGCCTTGCCCGAGCTGCGGTTCGGTACCTGAGCATGGCCAAGATCTTCGACAGCATCGACGACGACCTGCGGGCGTGGATCGCCCAGCAGCCGATGTGGTTCGTGGCCACGTCGCCCCTGTCGGCCGAGGGGCACGTCAACATGTCGCCGCGTGGGCACGACTCCTTCTCGGTGCTCGACGACCACCGTGTCGGCTGGGTCGACTACACCGGCAGCGGCGTCGAGACCATCGCGCACATCCGCGAGAACGCTCGCGTATGCCTGATGTTCAGCTCGTTCGGTGCGCGCCCGCGCATCGTCCGCCTGCACGGACGCGGCACGGTGCACCTGCCGGGCGAGAGAGCCTTCGACGAGGTCACGGCGCTGCACCCCGACAACCCCAGCACGCGCGCCGTGATCACGGTCGACGTGACCCGCATCAGCGATGCCTGCGGCTGGGGCGTCCCGATGATGCAGCTGACGGGCGAGCGCGAGCTGATCAAGCAGAACGCCGAGAAGAAGGGGGAGGACGGCATGGCCGCCTATCGTGTGCTCAAGAACGCCACCAGCATCGACGGGCTACCTGGTCTACCCGGGCTGCCCGACGTCAGGTGACGTCGTACCGGAACGCATAGGTCTCGTACGGCAGCCGCACCGATCCGTCCACGTCAGCACGCTCCTGGCCGAGCGCGCGAACGGCGCCCAGCACCTGCTCCCGCTCGTGCTCCGGACGCACGATGACGTAGCTGCGCGAAGCAGCCAAGGTCACGAGCGAGTCGACATCGATGAGGTGGTTCCATGCCACGACGATCCGATCGCACGAGCTGAATGGAGCGGCGACGGCCGGCCCGTCGTCCCGTATGCCGTCCATCTGCCCGGCCGAGTCGGCGCCGCCCAGCGCAGCACTGAGCCGAGAGACCCACGGGTCTGCGGGGGAGCGGTAGTTCCAGACGAGCCCGAGACGCCCCGGCCGGGCCAGGACCCGGGCCGCCTCTGCCGATGCACGCGGGACGTCGACCCAGTGCCACGCCTGGGCCATCGTCAGGAGGCTCGTCGAACCGGCGCCCAGAGGCAGGTGCTCGGCCGTGCCGTCCCGGGCGTCGGCTCCAGGCACGGTGGCCTGCAGGATCTCGCGCATCTGGGCGTCGGGTTCGACGGCGACGACATCGCCGTGGCGAGCTGCCAAGGAGCTGGTGAGCTTGCCGGTGCCCGCGCCCACGTCGGCGACGGGGCCGTCGACACCGTCCAGGAGCCAGTCCACGACCTCGTCGGGATACGAAGGACGCGCACGGTCGTAGGCCTCGGCTGCCGCACCGAACGAGAGCGCGCGGTCGTCGGACGTCGACATGCCTTCATCGTGCCACCGGCGGGGGAGCAGACCGGCCACCTGCACCGTGGAACCTTGGCCCTGTGGCGAACGAGTCCCGACTGAACCTGGTCGAGGGGCACAGACGCCGGACGGTGGCCACCTGCGTCTCTGCGGTCCCGCTGACGTGGCTGGCGATGATCCGCTCAGCGATCTGCCCACCTCCTGGGCGAGGCCGTCGCACCCGGCACCGTGGGCTGGGAGCCGGGATGCGCGCCGCCACGTGACGGCGCCGGGGGACAGGTGTGACATACGATCACGATCAGACGAAGCGCCGGGCCGAGCTCTCGGTGCAGGCTTGAGGAAGGGATCAACATGGTCGGTGTGAGGGGCACCCGATGAGTCATCCGGACGCCGGTCCGTCTCAACCGCGCGCTGCCTTCCAGGGCTACTGGATGGCGCCCGACGGTGCTGGCGCGGTGCCCGTCTGGCTGGTCGCCGAGCACGGCGTCGTCGCGCTGGTGGCGCCGGGGGAGAGCCCGACGGGGTACGTCGACATCTTCCGGGTCCCGACACGCCAGGCGCGGGTGACGTCGGCCGCCCAGCGGATCACCGTGACGGTCGGCGGCCAGTCCTACCCGGTGCTGGCCCGTCCACGTGGCCCGGTCATCGGATCTGCGCTGGGCGTGGCCGGGAGCACGGCCCACCTCGCGGGCGTCGAGATCGTGTACGGCGCCGCCACGGCGGCGCGTGCCGGCAACCTCGCGGCGGACGCGTCCGCGTTCGCCCAGCAAGGAGGACCCGCCTTCCTCGCGGCAGCCCGGCGATCAGGTGCGCGCGTGCGTCGCGCCGGCTACGGAGTGGTGCTGGGCCTGGGCCTCGCGATCGGCCTGTTGCTCGTCGTCGTGGTCACCATGATCGTCGTCGCCTCGCTGCCCTGATCGTACTAGTTGACATAATGTGCATTATCGGACAAACGAATGGCTGAGTGGGAAGCGGTGCAGATGCTGCTGACAACCCGCCGTCTCACGTCGGTGCGATCCGACGCCGACCCGCGCTCGACCAGCCTTGCGCCCATGGGTCATCGTGAGGTCGCAGCACGTGCGATGAGGACGGCTGCCGGGATGTGACCGGCAGCAAGAACCACCGCTGCGGCAGCGATCCACGGGTTGCTGAGCCACGCCGCAGCGGCCAGGAAGGCGACGACCGGCGCGACAGCCATCGGAACCGGCACAGCGAGCGTCGGCCGGTACAGCTCCACCCACGCGCGACCTGAGTGCAGATAGCGCGCCCACAGCGCGTAGTAGCTGATCAGAGCGACCATCACCACTGGCGCCCACCAGGGGTCGAGCTCCCCCGGACGAGTGATCACTGGCACCACCAGGCACATCGCCTGACCCGAGCGCTCGAGCAACCCCAACGGACGCGGAACCCGTGCTGCTGGGACGGGAGACGTGGGCGGAAACCACACGAGCAGCAGATTGGGCGCGAGGACGACGAGCCCGACCAGCAGACCCCAAGGAGAGAACCCCACACGGGAGGCTACCGCGACGCTGATACGTCATCGGACACCCGGATGGACAGGAGCTGGCTACGACTCGCTGCCGCGGCCCGTCTTCTCCTGCAGCCGCTCGATGTGCTCGGACGCCTCGGCCTTGGTCAGGTCGGCCGACAACGTCTCGCCGGCGTCGCGGGCCAACGTGTCGAGATAGCTGCGCTGGGCACCGGTCATCGGTTCGTCGCCGGTCACCCAGTCGTGGGGATCCTTCTCGGTCGTGTTCGCAGCGTCGGCACCGATGACGTCGCCGGTCGGTTGAGCATCGGTCGAATGCATGTTCGATTCAGTCATGTCGCCCACGCTACGTCCGGCCGGCGCGGCACGCATCTCGAGCGCACGACTCGCCGATCCGCGCGTTCGCCACTAGGTTCTCGCCATGAAGACGCACGAGGTGCCGACCAGCGGCGACGACCGCTCACCGTTCGACAAGTTCGTCGAGGCGTCGTACCAGCGCGTCAGCCGAGCCCCGTTCTTCGTCCTGTGCTCAGGCATCGTCATCGTCTGGTTCGCCAGCGTGCCGCTGTGGCCCGACCTGAAGTCGTGGCAGGTCGCGATCCACACGGTGGCGTCGGTCATCTCGCTGCTCCTGCTCGTGCTGCTCGAGAACGCCAGCAGGCGAGCCGAGGAGGCATCGCAGGAGAAGCTCAACGTCATCGCGGAGGCTCTGTCGGAGCTGATGGTCTCGGGTGGCCGCAACGATCCCGCCCTGGCCGAGGCCGCACGCAAGCTGCGCGAGGCCGTCGGCCTGGAGGAACGTCACTGACGCCGTGCGCCGTCAGCTCGTCGCCGCGCGCACGTGGGACGCGAGGTCGTCGAGCAGGCCGCGAGCCTGCGCGGGGTCGCCGCCGTCGAGGAAGTAGTGGTCGCGGCCGGGCACGACGCGGTGCTCGACCAGCAGGCCTTCGGCGGCGAGCCGCCCCGCATAGGCATCCCCCTCGCCGCGCAGGACGTCGTGCGCGGCGGTGTAGACGACCGCTGGCGGCAGGCCCGCGACGGACTCGGCGAGCAGCGGCGACGCGTACGGCTCCGACCGGCGGGAGGCGTCCTTGAAGTACGTCGCCCGCACGATCCTCAGCAGTCCCGGCGTGATCATGGGGCGCGCGATCGTCGACTTCTTGTCGTCGACGTCGCCGGCCACCTCCAGCGACGGCACCGCCAGCAGCTGCAGCCGTGGCGATGCGGTGCCGTGGTCGCGCGCTTGCAGGCAGGCCGACGCGGCGAGGTTGCCGCCCCCGCTGAAGCCGCCCACGGTGATGCGGCCGGCGTCGAGACCCCACTCCCCTCCGTGCTGGCTGAGCCACGCCACGACGTCGTGGGCCTGCTCGTGGGCGACCGGGTAGCGGACGCGCGGAGCCGCCAGGTAGTCGACGTTGACCACGGCGACCCCGGCCTCGGCGACGAGGTGCCGGCAGAAGAAGTCGTCCATCCGTGGGTAGCGCATGATGAACGCGCCGCCGTGGAAGTGCACGTGCACCGCCGGCGACGTGGCCGCCGCGGGGCGGTAGACGTCGACCTTCACGCGCCCGTGCCTGGTCGGGACCGTCCGTCGTTCGGGGCTCGGCAGCTCCTGACCGGAGAAGCGCAACGCCCGGCCGTACGTCACGGTGACGGGCGCGAGCAGACCGGACATGACGGCGTACGCGTCGTGGATCAGTGCCATGTGGTGGGTTCGTAGCCGGCGGGCCACCGGTTGGCTGCTGGTGCACGATGGGAGTCATGAACATCACGCGCTTCGGTCATGCAGCCGTGCTGGTAGACGTCGCCGGCACCCGCATCCTCATCGATCCCGGCGTCTTCAGCGTCGACGAGACCTTCGACCTGACGGACCTCGACGCGATCGTCGTGACGCACCAACATCCCGACCACCTCGACCAGGACCGCGCGCCGGCGCTGCTCGAGCGCAATCCCGACGCCGTGCTGCTGTGCGACCCGGAGACGGCGGCCGTCGTGTCGTTCGGCACCTGGACCGAGAACGCCGATGGCCTCGAGACCACGGTGGGTGCCGTGACGCTGCGCGGCGTGGGCGCCCGGCACGCCGTCATCCTGCCGTCGATCCCCCGCATCGCGAACGTCGGCGTGGTGCTGTCGGCGCCCGGCGAGCCGGCCCTGTTCCACCCCGGTGACACGTACGAGTACGCACCCGACGGCGTCGACGTGCTCGCACTCCCCCTGTCGGCGCCGTGGGCCAAGTCGAGCGAGACGGTCGACTTCGTCCAGCGCGTCTCCCCCGCCGCGATGTTCCCGATCCACGACTGCACCATCGCCGAGATCGCGTACGGCACGTACTGGGGACAGGTGTCGGGGCACGGCGGCGTCGACGACAGCCGGCTGCTGGGGCAGACCGAACAGGCCTCGTTTGAGTTATCTCACAACTGAGATAACGTGGTCGGCATGAGTGTTCGTGACGACTACCTTTCCCGCATCGGAGCCCTCATCCGGGACGCCCGCCAGCACAGCGGCCTCACCCAGGCCGAGCTGGCAGCCGAGCTGCGGACGAGCCAGAGCGCGATCAACCGCATCGAGAAGGGGCAGCAGAACCTGACCCTCGACATGCTGGCGCGCATCGGCAGCGCCCTCGACTCCGAGCTGGTCAGCGTCGGAACCTCCGGCCCCAGCCACCTGCGCGTTGCCGGCGGCACCAAGCTCTCGGGCGCGATCGACGTCAAGTCGAGCAAGAACGCCGGCGTCGCGCTGCTGTGCGCCTCGCTGCTCAACGCCGGCACCACGGTGCTGCGCAAGGTCGCGCGCATCGAGGAGGTCAACCGGCTGCTCGAGGTGCTGACCTCGATCGGCGTCAAGGCCACGTGGCTCAATGTCGAGAACGACCTCGAGCTGGTCGTCCCCGCGACGCTCGACCTCGCGGCGATGGACGCCGACGCGGCCCGTCGCACCCGCAGCATCATCATGTTCCTCGGCCCCCTGATGCACCGCTACGACGACTTCGAGCTGCCCTACGCGGGTGGATGCGACCTCGGCACCCGAACGGTCGAGCCCCACATGACGGCGCTGCGCCCCTTCGGGCTCAAGGTCGTCGCCACCGAGGGCAGCTACCACGCCACCTCGGCCCAGGGCGCTGGTCCCGAGCGTCCGATCGTCCTGACCGAGCGCGGTGACACCGTCACCGAGAACGCCCTGCTCGCCGCGGCCCGCTACGACGGCGTGACCGTCATCCGCAACGCCAGCCCCAACTACATGGTCCAGGACCTGTGCTTCTTCCTGGTCAAGCTGGGGGTCGGCATCGAGGGCATCGGCACCACGACGCTGCGGGTCACCGGCAAGCCGGTCATCAACTGCGACGTCGAGTACGCCCCCAGCGAGGACCCCATCGAGGCCATGAGCCTCATCGCGGCAGCGATCGTCACCAAGTCCAGCATCACCGTGCGCCGTGTGCCGATCGAGTTCATGGAGATCGAGCTGGCGCTGCTCGAGGAGATGGGCTTCCAGTACGACCGTGGCGAGGAGTACGCGGCCGAGAACGGCGAGACGCGGCTGGTCGACATCACGACGCACGAGTCGTCCCTGCACGCGCCGATCGACAAGATCCACCCCATGCCCTTCCCCGGGCTCAACATCGACAACCTGCCGTTCTTCGCGGTCATCGCCGCGACCGCCGACGGGCAGACGATGCTGCACGACTGGGTCTACGAGAACCGGGCCATCTACCTCACCGAGCTCAACAAGCTGGGCGCGCAGGTCAAGCTGCTCGACCCCCACCGGGTGCTGATCGAGGGACCGACGCACTGGAGCGGCACCGAGCTGGTCTGCCCGCCCGCGCTGCGCCCCGCCGTCGTGATCCTGCTGGCGATGCTGGCCGCCAAGGGAACCTCGGTGCTGCGCAGCGTCTACGTGATCAACCGGGGCTACGAGGACCTCGCCGAGAGGCTCAACGCCCTCGGCGCCCAGATCGAGACGTTCCGCGACATCTGACGCGTCGCGGGTCATCGGGTCTGCCCCCACGAGGGCTTAGCGTGGGGGCGTGCCCGGCTACCTCGACCCCCCTCCCCTGGCCCTCGCGCACCGCGGCGGATCAGGCGTTCCCGGCAACGTCGGCATCGAGAACTCGCTGGCAGCGTTCGTGCACGCCTACGAGCTGGGGTTCCGCTACTTCGAGACCGATGTGCGCTCGTCGTCCGACGGGGTCGTCTACGCCATCCACGACGAGGCGCTCGACCGGCTCACCGGCAGCACCGACGCCGTCAGCGCGCTGACGGCCGAGGCGCTCGACCTGCAGCGTCTCGACCAGCGCGAGCCCTTCGCCCGTCTCGGTGCGCTCTACGAGACGTTCCCCGACGCCCGCCTCAACATCGACCTGAAGTCCGACGACGTGATCGAGCCCGCGATCGAGCTGATCTCGCAGCACCGTGCGGTCGACCGCACCTTGCTCGCCTCGTTCTCGCACCGCCGGCTGCGCCGAGCTCGTCGTCTGCTGCCGCACGTCGCGACCTCCGCGTCGAGCCTCGAGGCCGCCGCCGTCAAGCTGCTGCCGCTGAGCCTGCTCCGCCGGATCAGCCTCGCCCCCGTGTGCCTGCAGGTGCCCGCGCGGCGGGGCCGTCTGCGGGTCGTCACCTCCACCTTCGTGCGCAAGGCCCACGCGCTGCAGCTGCAGGTCCACGTCTGGACGATCGACGAGGCCGACGAGATGCACCGGCTGCTCGATCTCGGCGTCGACGGCATCGTGACCGATCGCACCGACGTCCTCAAGGACGTCCTCACCGCGCGAGGCTCCTGGAAGGACCCCCGATGACCCGCTCCCCCGCCGTCGCCGACGCCACGCGGCGCGGTCCCGTCCTCGCGTGGAGCTTCTGGGACTGGGGCTCGGCGGCGTTCAACGCCGTCATCGTGACCTTCGTGTTCTCGGTCTACCTCACCGACTCGGTCGGCGACGACCTCTCCGGCCCTGTCTCGGCCAGCTCGTGGCTCGGCTGGTCCGTGGGGGCGGCCAGCCTGGTGATCGCGATCCTTGCGCCCGTCATGGGGCAGCGCTCGGACGCGTCCGGTCACCGCAAGCGGTCGCTCGCGCTGCTGACGCTGTCGGTCGTCGTCGCCACCGCGTTGATGTTCTTCGTCCAGGACAGTCCCTCGTTCCTGTGGCTGGGCCTGGCGTTGATCGCCGTCGGCACGGTGCTGTTCGAGCTCGCGCAGGTGCCGTACTTCGCGATGCTGCGCCAGGTCTCCACGCCCGAGACCGTCGGCCGGGTGTCGGGGGTCGGCTGGGCCTTCGGCTACCTGGGCGGCATCGTGCTGCTGATCATCGTCTACGTCGGGCTGATCTCCGGCGACGGCGGCGTGCTCGGCGTCAGCACCGACAACGGCCTCAACATCCGGTGGGTCGCGGTCGTCGCGGCCGCCTGGTTCCTCGCGTTCTCGATCCCGGTCCTCCTCGCGGTGCCCGAGCTGCCCGCCACTGCGCTTCTCGACGGGGAAAGCCCTGCGCCCGACGCCGGCTTCCGCGAGTCGTACCGCGTGCTGTTCGCCGAGATCCGGACGATGTGGCGCGACGACCGCCACGTGCTGCAGTTCCTGATCGCCAGTGCCCTGTTCCGTGACGGCCTGACCGGCGTGTTCACCTTCGGAGCCGTCATCGCGGTGAGCGTCTACGGCTTCACCGACGACACCGTCATCCCGTTCGGCATCGCTGCCAACGTCGCCGCTGCCGCCGGAGCCATCGTGGCCGGACGCCTCGACGACCGGCTCGGCCCGCGGCGCGTGATCGTCTTCTCGCTGCTCGCGATGCTCGCGGCCGGCCTGATCCTGCTGTTCCTCGACGGCATGGCCGGCTTCTGGGTGTTCGGCCTGGTGCTGTGCCTGTTCGTCGGTCCCGCACAGTCGGCGTCGCGCACGTACCTGGTGCGCCTCACTCCCCCGGGCAAGGAGGGTCAGCACTTCGGCCTGTACGCCATGACCGGGCGAGCGGCCTCGTTCCTCGCGCCCACCCTGTTCGGGCTCTTCGCCTTCGTGCTGGGCGACGACCGGTGGGGCATCATCGGCATCATGCTGGTGCTGCTGGTCGGGCTGCTGGCGCTCCTGAGGGTGCCGCCGCTGACGGGTGACCGCGCCGCGGGAGCCGCTCGCGCAGAACCGGCCGCATAGAAGTGCCCGTTCAGGGGAATCTCATGTGTGTCATCTACGTTGGACAGTGGTAAGGCACACGAAAGGGGACGCACATGGCTGAACGTGCACTGCGAGGCGCTCGACTCGGGACGCAGAGCTTCGAGGACGAGCGCGGAGTCGAGATGGCTCCCCGACAGCAGGTCGAGTACGTCTGCGCCGACGGGCACACCTTCACGGTCGTGATGGCCGACGAGGCCGAGATCCCGTTCGAGTGGGAAGACCCCAAGACCGGGGCGATCGGTCAGCTGGCCGACGGCGTCAAGCCCGAGGGCAAGGCCGAGAAGCCGGTCCGTACCCACTGGGACATGCTCCTGGAGCGTCGCTCAGTCGACGAGCTCGAGGAGATCCTGACGGAGCGGCTCGAGCTGCTCCGCGGCGGCGAGATCGGACCGCCGCACCTGCACCGGCCGGCCAAGAAGTCGGCTGCGAAGAAGAAGAGCGCCTAGGTCACACCGACGCCCGCACGACGAGGACCCCGGCTCCGGCCGGGGTCCTTCTGCGTCGTCAGGACGTCTTGCGGCGTGCGCCGAGCAACCAGCCCGCGAGCCCTGTCGCGACCAGCAGCCACTCGAGGTAGCGGCCGATCACCAGGGCAGGGGTCTTGCCGGAGGCGAGCGTCACCTGAGCGCTGATGGTGGCGGGCCGGTGCAGCGGAGCCCGCTGGACGCTGCGCCCCGACGGGTCGACGACGCCCGAGATGCCGTTGGTCGACGGCACGACGACCCAGCGTCCCGTCTCGATCGCGCGCAACCGCGAGATGTCCCACTGCTGCTCGGGCTGGGAGGTTCCCGTGAAGGCCGCGTTGCTGGTCTGCACCACCATGAGCTGGGCTCCCCCGTCGACGGCGCGGCGGGTGACGCTGTCGTAGGCGATGTCGTAGCAGATCGTGTCGCCGATGCGGGTGTCGCCGATCGTCATGGCACCGGGCTGGTCGCCGGCCAGCATGTCGCGGGGGATGTCGCGGGCCAGCCGGTTGACGATCGCGCCGGCCTCCTTGCGGAACGGGACGTACTCGCCGAACGGCACCGGCTTGAGCTTGTCGTAGCGGTCGCCCGGACCGTCCGCCGTCCAGACCACGCCGGAGTTGCGGGCGGTGTCGACCGTGGGACCGTCGAAGATGCCGCCCACGAGGATGGGGGCCTTCAGCAGCGCCGACAGGTTCTCGATCTGGTCGCGCACGACCTCGTCGTGGTACGGGTCGATGTCGGTCGCGTTCTCGGGCCACAGCACCATGTCGGGCTGCGGAACCTTGCCGTCGCGGATGCGCTCGGCCAGGCGCGCCGTCTCGGCCGCGTGCAGGTCGAAGATCTCGCCGCGGGGCCACGTGAGGAAGACGCCGGGCACGTCACCCTGCACCAGGGCCACCTGACGGGTGCCGGCCGCCCCGGCGATGCCGGTCGGCAGCAGCGCCCCGACGCCGACGAGGGCGACGATGCCAGCGGTCGCCGTCGCCCGGCGTCGCAGGCTCGGTCCGGTGACCACGACGACCAGGAGGGCGGCGACGACGAACAGCACAGCGCTGGTGCCCGGCATCGCCACGAGTCGGGCGTACGACGAGAACGGCGTGTCGATCGAGGTGTGCGCCAGACGTCCCCACGGGAAGCCCGTGAACGGGAAGCGGCCCCTGGCCCACTCCCCCAGGACCCAGACGCCGGCACCCCACACGGGCCACGCGCGCAGCCGGGTGGCCGCGCGCAGCGCCAGCATGATCGGCACGAAGAACAGCGTCTCGGCAAGCGCGAGACCGACGTAGGCGCCGTGGCTGACGGCGTTCATCCACCAGATGAGAGGCCCCATGAACCCCAGTCCGTACAGCAGGCCCGTGACGGCCACGGTGCGCTTGCGCGCGTCCGACAGGCCACGCGCCAGCCACGCGAGCCCGGCGACGCCGACGATCATCGCGAACGGCAGGCCCACCGGGTCGAAGTTGAGCGACGAGATGACGCCCAGCACCACCGCCGACGGCCACGCGACCTTCCAGCCGACGCGGTGCGATGTCACAGGGAGACGAGTCCGCGCGGCGTGTTGTTGAGCACCTCGAGGCCGTCGGCGGTGCACACGACGATGTCCTCGATGCGTGCCCCGAAGCGTCCGTCGTGGTAGATGCCGGGCTCGATCGAGAAGGCCATGCCCTCTTCGAGCACCAGGTCGTTGCCCTCGACGATGTACGGCTCCTCATGGGTCTCCTGGCCGATACCGTGGCCCGTGCGGTGCATGAAGAGATCACCGAAGCCGGCGTCGGCGATGATGCGGCGTCCGACGGCATCGATCGACTCGGCGGTCACGCCGGGACGGGCGTGCTCGAGCTGGACCCGCTGAGCCTCTTCGAGCACGGCGTAGGCCTCGAGGTAGAGCGGGTCGGGGGTGCCGCCGGCGAGGTAGTTGCGGGTGGAGTCCGAGCAGTATCCCGACGGCATCGTGCCACCGATGTCGACCACGACGGGGTCGCCGGCCTCGATCACGCGGTCGGAGAGCTCGTGGTGCGGCGAGGCGCCGTTGGGGCCGGAGCCGACGATGACGAAGTCGACCGTCTCGTGGCCCTCGTCGATGATCGCGCGCGCGATGTCGGCGCCGACCTCGCGCTCGGTGCGCCCGGGCCGCAGCCACTCGTGCACCCGCAGGTGCACCCGGTCGATCGCGAGCCCCGCCTGCCGCAGCGCCTCGACCTCGACGGCGTCCTTGCGGATGCGCAGCTGCTGGACGAGGGAGCCGGCCAGCACCTGGTCGGCGGTCGGGATGGCCTCACCGAGGGCGAAGACCCGCGAGGCCCACATGTGGTCGTCGAGGCCGACGACGGTGGCATCGCCGACCAGCGAGGCCACGAGCGCGAACGGGTCGTCGGTCTCGCCCCAGGTGGCGATGTCCATCTCGACGCCGGACGCCTCCGCTGCGTGGCGCTCGAGCGCGGGCACGACCAGGGTCGGTTCACCGTGGGCGGGCAGCACCAGGCAGGTGAGGCGCTCGAGCGGCAGCGCCACGTAGCCCGTCAGATATCGCAGATCTGCTCCGGGGGTGATCAGGAGGGCGTCGATGCCCTGCTCCGCTGCCAGCTGCTGTGCCTTGCGCCATGTGCTCACACCCCGACGATACCGGTGGGATCATCGCCGGCGTTCGACCGCACGAGACCCTCGCACCTACAAGGGCAATCTCGGCACCTCGGTGCCGTCGGTGCACGATCGCGAGCGTCCGGTGCACCAGGTCGATGCCGACCCCGACCGCAAGGCGGCCTACCGACGGGCGCTGCGTGCCCGGGCCGAGGAGCAGCGCCAGGCCTATCGCGCGCGGCAGCAGCGTGAGCTCGGCGAGGGACCCGACAAGACCTGGCCGCGGCCTCTACGCTCGGTGCGTGGCCACCACCGACGCATCCCCCGGACGCCTGTTGCTGCTCGACAGCGCGAGCCTGTACTTCCGCGCCTTCTTCGGCATCCCCAAGACCCTGACGGCGCCCGACGGCACCGCGGTCAACGCCCTGCGCGGCATCCTCGACTTCACGTCGTCGCTGCGCACCCAGTACTCGCCTCAGCACGTCGTGGCCTGCTGGGACGACGACTGGCGGCCCCAGTGGCGGGTCGACCTGCTCGACACCTACAAGACCCAGCGGCTGGACGACGACGGCGGAGAGGCCGACACCACCGACGGCCTGCTGGGTCCGCAGGTGCCGCTGATCGCCGATGCCTTCGGGCTGCTCGGCATCCCGGTGGTCGGTGCGGCCGACTACGAGGCCGATGACGTCATCGGCACCCTCGCCGAGCTCTGGGACGGGCCCGTCGACATCGTCACGGGCGACCGCGACCTCTTCCAGCTCGTCGACGACGAGCACGAGATCCGCGTGCTGTACGTCGCGAAGGGTGTCTCCAAGCACGACGTCGTCGACGACGCGTGGCTGCGCGCGAAGTACGGCATCGGGGCCTCCGACTACGTCGACTTCGCCGTGATGCGCGGGGATCCGTCGGACGGCCTGCCGGGCGTGGCCGGCATCGGTGACAAGACGGCGGCCGTGCTCCTCGACGAGTTCGGCGACCTCGACGGCATCCTCGCGGCCGCCGACGACACCTCGTCGTCGATCAAGCCCCGCGTGCGGCAGTCGCTGCTCGACTCCGTCGACTACATCCGGGCAGCCCGCCAGGTGGTCGCGGTGCACCGCGACGTGTGCCGGCTGCCCTCGTTCGACCTCGAGGCCGACGCAAAGGCCTTCACCGAGTTCGGCACGACGTGGGGTCTCGGCGGCGTCACCGAGCGCGCGCTGAAGGCCGTCAGCTCGTGATGCTGGTGTAGCTGACGACGCCGTGGCGCAGCAGGTCGAGCGCCTCGCGCGCCGTGTCGCGCAGCGGTCCGGCGCCCGAGGCGTCGGCGATCTGCGCGACCACGTCGATCAGCTGCTTCATGGCACGGACGAAGTCGCCGGCGGCGAGCTCCATCTCGCCCAGCACGTCGTCGAGGCTCGCGTCGTTGCACCACTGCCAGACGGCTTGGGAGAAGCCGAAGTCGGGCTGGTGCAAAAACTTGACGCGGTGCTCGCGCTCGAGCTGCTGCAGGTCGGTGCACAGCCCCGACATCGTGGCAGCCGCCTCGCGGACGCGCTGGGTCGGGAAGCGCGGCGCCGGCAGCTCGTCGGAGAGGCGTGACTGGTAGGTCAGTCCGCTGACGACCGCCGCGAGCTCGGCGGCGTCGAGCCCGTCCCACACGCGCTGGCGCAGGCACTCGCTGACCAGCAGGTCGAGATCGCTGTAGAGGCGCTTGAGCTTCTTGCCGTCGGCGGTGACCTCGTCGCCGTCGAGGTAGCCCAGCACGTCGAGCACCTCGCACACGCGGTCGAACTGGCGCGCGACCGTGTTGGTGCGCTGCTCGATGCGTCCGCGCTGGTTCTGGGTGTCGCGCTCGAGCTTGAGGTAGCGCTCGGCCCACCGGGCGTGCTTGTCGCGGTCGGGGCACTGGTGGCAGGGGTGGTCGCGCAGCTTGTCGCGGATCGCCGCGATGCGCGGGTCCTCGCGCGAGGGCTGGGAGCGGTTGCGCTTCTCCTGATGCCAGGCGACGCCGTCGGCGCGGCTGCGCAGGGCCGAGGCGAGGTCGCGACGCGCCTGCGGGTTGCGGGCGCTGAACGACTTGGGGATGCGCATCGTCGTCACCGGGACGACCGGCGCCGTGAAGTCGATCATCGCCAGCCGGCGGGCGTGCAGAGACGCCGTGAGCACCATCGGCCGCGGCCCGTCGCTGTCGGTCATCCGGCCGGGATCGAGCACGACGGCGATGCCGGCGAACTTGCCGACCGGCACGTGGATGACGTCACCCGGTCGCAGCTTGGTCAACGACGTCATGATCTCGTCGCGCTCGGCCTGGCGTCGCGCCTTCGAGCCGGATGCCTCGATGTCGCTGAGCTCGCGGCGCAGCGAGGCGTACTCCATGAAGTCTCCGCGGTCGCAGGCGATGTTCTCGCGGTAGCCGTCGAGGGCGTCGTCGGCCTTGCGGATCTGACGAGCCATGCCGACGACGGCGCGATCGGCCTGGAACTGTGCGAACGACTGCTCGAGGAGCTCGCGGGCGACCCCCCGACCGACCTGGCCCACGAGGTTGACCGCCATGTTGTACGACGGGTGGAACGAGGAGTTGAGCGGGTAGGTGCGGGTGCTGGCCAGACCTGCGACCTGCTTGGGGTCGAGGCCCGGCTGCCACAGCACGACGCCGTGCCCCTCGACGTCGATGCCGCGGCGTCCCGCGCGGCCCGTGAGCTGCGTGTACTCCCCCGGCGTGATGTTGGCGTGCGTCTCGCCGTTCCACTTCGACAGCTTCTCGATGACGACCGATCGGGCGGGCATGTTGATGCCCAGTGCCAGCGTCTCGGTCGCGAAGATGACCTTGACGAACCCGGCGCTGAACAGGTCCTCGACGCACTCCTTGAAGGTCGGGAGCATGCCGGCGTGGTGCGCTGCGATGCCGCGGGCGAGACCGTCGCGGAACTCGTAGTAGCCGAGCACGTGCAGATCGGCCTCGGGCAGGTGCGAGCACGCGGCATCGACGAACGCCGTGATCTCGGCCTGCTCCTCGGGCGTCGTGAGCGAGAGCCTCGCGTCGAGGCACTGCTGCACGGCGGCGGCGCAACCGGCTCGGCTGAACACGAAGGTGATCGCCGGCAGCAGGCCCTCGGCATCGAGCCGCTCGACGACGTCGACCCGGCTGGGTGTGCGGTTGTTGCTGCGCGGACGGCGACCGCCCTTGCCCTTGTGCCCCTTCATCATGCGGCTGAGCTGCCAGTCCTCGCGGGCCAGTCGCTCGAGGGCCTTGTTGACCTCGACGCCGCGGTCGTCGGGGCTCGGCTCGAACAGCGGGAACATCTTGCGTCCGACCAGCACGTGCTGGTGCAGCGGGATGGGGCGACGCTCCTCGACGATCGTGACGGTGTCGCCGCGCACCGCGGTGAGCCAGTCGCCGAACTCCTCGGCGTTGGAGACCGTCGCCGACAGCGCGACCACCGACACCGACTCGGCCAGGTGGATGATGACCTCCTCCCACACCGCCCCGCGCGTGCGGTCGGCCAGGTAGTGCACCTCGTCCATCACGACGTAGCCCAGCGTGTCGAGCGTGCGCGAGCCGGCGTAGAGCATGTTGCGCAGCACCTCGGTCGTCATGACGACGATGGGAGCTTCGCCGTTGATCGTGTTGTCGCCGGTCAGCAGGCCGACGTTCTCGGCGCCATAGCGCTCGACCAGGTCGGAGAACTTCTGGTTGGACAACGCCTTGATGGGCGTCGTGTAGAAGCACTTGCGACCCGTCTGCAGCGCCAGGTGGACGGCGAACTCTCCCACCAGGGTCTTGCCCGATCCGGTGGGCGCGGCGACCAGCACGCCGTGGCCGTCCTCGACGACTTTGCAGGCGTCGACCTGGAAGCCGTCGAGACCGAAGTCGTAGAGGCCGCGGAACTCCGCGAGGTGCGGATGCTGCCGGCTCGCGCGGGCCTGTGCGTACTTCTCCGCCGGGCTGCTCATGCGTCCAGCCTACGGGGAGCCAGGTGGAGCGATGACGTGCAACGCGCCCGGTCGGACGGCCGCCGTCAGCGGCAGCGGACCCAGACGCTCGCCGTCGCCGTACGCCACGATGCCCGGCGACGACAAGGTCACCTCGCGCACCAGGTGACGCTCGAACTCCGGCAGCGCCACGTGGGTGCCGCGGTACAGCTGCGGGAAGACCCGTAGCAGCTTGGCCTTGCTGACGGGGTTGATGACGACCACGTCGAGCAGCCCGTCGTCCATCACGGCGCCCTCGCAGATGCGCAGCCCTCCGCCGAAGGACGGTCCGTTGCCGACGGCGACCAGCATCGCCTCACGCTCGACGACGGCACCGTCGAGGATGAGGGTGAACGGCAGCGGCTCGAACGAGCGCAGCTCGGCCACGATGGCGAGGTTGTAGCGCATGTTGCCGCGCGGCCAGGTCATGTCGTTGGCCCGCTCGTTGACCTTGGAGTCGAAGCCCGACGCGATGACGGTCGCCACCTCGGTCGTGCCCGTGCGAGCCAGGTCGATCGTGCGCACGTGACCGGCCAGGACGATGTCGATGGCGGCGTCGACGTCCTTGGTGGGGATGCCCAGCGAGCGCGCCGTGTCGTTGCCCGTGCCGGCAGGGACGAGACCGAGGAGCAGGTCAGTGCCGGCCACGAGGTCGAGGACCTCGTGCAGCGCCCCGTCGCCGCCGACCACCACGACCCCGTCGATCCCCGCCCCGATCGCCTGGCTCAGCAGCCGGCGCGACGACGCCCCGTCGGCACCCTCGATCAGCTGGGTGCTGTGCCCGGCTCTGACGAGCCGCGACGACGCGTGGTCGGCGACGACGGGCGCGCGCCGGCGTCCGGACTCCGGGTTGACGACGAGAGCGAGGCGCACGCGTCAGTCGCGCAGGTCGGACGGGCGGTCGAGCTCGGACGGACCGTCGATCGGAGCGGCCTGGTCGTCGGACACGTCGGTGCCGACGGTCTTGCGGCGCTTGCGATCGGTCAGCTTCGCGATGATCTCGGAGATCAGGTAGAGCACGGTCATCGGCACGGCGAGGAACAGCATCGTGAGGGGGTCGGTGCTGGGCGTGGCGATCGCGGCGAAGATGAAGATGCCGATGATGGTCCACGGCCTGGCGCTGACCAGCTGCTTGGCGCTGACGAGCCCGAGCCGGTTGAGCATCACCACGACCAGCGGGATCTGCGCGGCCACACCGAACACCAGCACGGTGCGGATGACGAAGTTGAGGTAGTCGCCGAGCGACAGCAGGACGTTGACGGAGTCGGGCGCGAAGCTGATCAGCACCTCGATGCCCTTGGGCAGCACGAGGTAGCCGACCGTGACGCCGCCGGCGAACAGCGGGGCCCCGGTCGCGGCCAGCAGAGCTGCCCACCGGCGCTCGTTGCGGTGCAGGGCCGGCAGGATGAAGGCCCAGATCTGCCACATCCACAGCGGGCTGGAGACCACGAGCCCGATCGCGAGCGACAGCTTCAGCCGGAAGCTGAAGGCCGAGCCCACGCCGCCGCTGAGCACCAGCTCGGCGTTGAACCCCCGACGCTCGAGCAGCGGCTGGATGCCGTCGACGTAGGGCTGCTTGATGAAGTCGAAGGCCTCGGGGTAGATGATCCACCCGACGACCGTGCCGATCAGGATCGACAGGACGGCGATGGTCAACCGGTTGCGCAGCTCGCGCAGATGATCCATGAGCGGCATCGAGCCGCCCGGTGCCGGGGTTGGCCTGCCGCTTCTCAGCGCCAAGCGTCAGCCCTGTTCGCGCTTCTCGTCCAGCTCGGCGGCCTCGACGGTCTGGAGCGACGCGGGCTTGGCCGGCTTGGTCTCGTCATCGTCGTCGTCGTTCATGGCCTTGACCTCGGACTTGAAGATGCGCAGGGCCTTGCCCGATCCGCGAGCGAGCTCGGGGAGCTTCTTGCCCCCGAACAGCAGGAGGACGACACCCAGGATGATCAGGATCTCTGTGGGACCGATCTGACGGAACATCATGACTCCTCGTAGACGACATGGTCATCGTACGCCTTGAGGGCCAGCCGAGCGTCGTCAACCACCTGCTCGCGCAGGGCGGCGGGCTCGATCACCGAGACCGAGCCGGCGTTGCGGAGCACGAGGCGCCGCAGCCACGACCAGTCGGCTCCGTAGATCTTGGCGCGCCACACCCCGTCGTCGCCCTGGGAGACCAGGTCGACCTGGTAGTACTCGGTCAGCCAGTGCGCCCGTGGGTGCAGGTCGACGACGACGAACGGCGTCTGCTCCCCCACCGTGAAGATGCCGTCGGACAGGTCGCGCTGCGCGGCGTCGTGCTCCTCGGCGTCGATCGCCAGCACCTCGGCCGAGACGATGCGGTCGAGCCGGAAGAAGCGCAGGTCCTCGGCCTTGAGGCACCACGCCTCGAGGTAGAGCTTGCCCTGCTCGGTGAACAGCCGGCGTGGGTCGACGTCGCGGTCGGTCTGCTCGTCGCGCGAGACCGTCGCGTAGGTCAGGGCGAGCCGCTTGCGGCCCGTGAGCGCCTCGACGATCGTGCCGTGGATTGCCGGGTCGACCTCGTCGACCAGCACGTCGACGGCGGGCGAGGCCGTGTCGCCGACCGCGCTCTCCAGCTTGGCCAGGGCGCTGTCGATCACGGTCAGCTCGAGACCGCTGGCCGAGGCGCGCAGCGTGCGCAGCGCCACGATCAGGGCGACGCCCTCGCGCGCGCTGATGCGCAGCGGGCGGTCCATGAACTCCGCGTCGCGGATGTGCACGATGCCGTCGCGCTCGAGGGCCGTGAGGTCGAAGTCGATGAGCTCGCCGGCGTACTCCCCCGTGCCGGTGTACATCAGCAGCCGCAGGTCGTCTCGGATGACCTTGGGGCTGACGCCGAACTCGGCGGCGACCTCGTTGACGGGGATGCCGTCGTTGCCCTGCAGGTAGGGCACGAGTGCCAGCATGCGGACGACCTGCTGCCGCGACCTGCTCACGACGTGGGCTCCAGGCTGCCGGTGACGGCAGCGGTCAGCCGTTGCACGACGGCGTCGCGCACGTCCGGCGGGGAGACGACCACCACGTCGGGGCCGTACGAGGCCACCTCGGAGGCCAGCTCCCAGCGCGACGAGTACCGGATCTCGACCTCGTCGACGCCGTCGCCCAGCGGGGTGACCCTCTGGGCGATGCGTCGCAGCGAGTGGCCGCGGGCCTGCCGGATGCGCAGCACCGCGGCCTCTGCGGGCTCGGGCGGGAACAGCTCGCGCGCGACGTCCTTCATGTCGGTTCCCTCGGGGATCTCGTAGGAGCCTGCGTCGCCCTCGGTCGTCACCTCGCCGACGACCCGCGACAGGCGGAAGATGCGGGGCTCGTCGCGGTCGAGGTCGAATCCGCCCACGTACCAGCGGTCGTGCCAGGAGATGATCCCCCACGGTTGCAGGTGCCGCTGCATCGGCTCGCGTCCGGGACGCGCGTAGACGAACGAGATCGGCACGCGCCGCGTGACGGCGTCCCACATGGCGTCGAACGACGGCTCGTCGGTCGAGAGGCGGGGCTCGGCCATGCGCAGGACGCTGGTGTCGACGTCGACCCCGATGGCCTTGAGCTTGACCAGTGCGGTGGCCGACTCGCTGGCCAGGCCGGCGTGCTCCCAGACCTGGGTCGCCAGGCCGATGACGGCCGCCTCCTCGCGGGACAGCTCGAGATCGGGCAGCTCGGCCTCGTCGCGGCGGATGCGATAACCCGGCTCGTCGTTGAAGTACTTGTCGTTCTGACCCGTCTCGACGTTGATGCCCAGCTCGCGCAGCTCTTCCTTGTCACGTTCGAACTTGCGGTCGAACGCCTGGGGCGTCGACTCGCGGTAGTCGGCGATCGACTCGCGGATCTGGTCCTTCGTGAGGTACTGGCGACTGACCAGCAACGCGAAGATGAGGTTCATCAACCTCTCGGTCTTGCGTTCGGCCATAGGAGGAGGATGTCAGGAAGCGTCGAGCAAGTCGATTGCGAAGATGAGCGTGTCGCCGGCCTTGATGTCCGGGCTGCGGTTGGGGTCGTTCGGCTCGTCGCCGTAGGCCACCTTCGAGGGGCACACCAGCACCACGCGGCTGCCGATCTTCTGGCCCGGGATGAGCTGGTCCCAGCACGGGATGAGCTTGCCGGTGCCGATCGGCGGCACGAACGGCTGGGTCTTGCTCCACGACTCGTCGAACGTCGTGCCCGCGGGATAGACCTGGCCGACGTACTCGAACCGCACCGACTGGCCCTTGGCGATGGCCGGACCGTCGCCCTGGACGACCACGTGGGCGCTGGGCTCGGTCTGCTTGGCCTTGGTGGTCGAGGTCTTCTTGAAGCCGCTGGGGTGCCCGTCGGCGTCGTACGTGATCTTGGGCAGGTCCTTCGGGAGCGGGACCGCCGTGCCGGAGGCCTCGGTGGGGACCTTCGAGACGAGGTCGAACATGAAGACCAGCGTGTCGTCCTTCTTGATGTCCATCTGCTTCTGCGCCTGCCCGAACCCGTCCTCGGGCGAGATGGCCACCAGCACGCGAGAGCCGAGCGTGCGTCCCTCGAGACCCTTGATGAACCCCGGAAGGATGCTGCCCTCGGTGAGGTCGACCGTGAAGGGGGTGCCCGTCGAGAAGGAGCTGTCGAACTGCTTGCCGGTGCGCCCGTTGACGGCGACGTAGTTGACCTTGACGGCGTCACCGGCCACGACCTTGTCGCCGTCGCCGTTCTTCAGCACCTTGCTGACGGTCTTGGCGACCGAGAACCCCTCGCCGACGCTGACCTTCGGCTTGGCCGCGCCGTTGACCGAGATCGAGTCCAGGTCGCCGGAGGCCTTGCCGCCACCGCTGTCACTGTCGCCGCAGCCGGCCAGGACGAGGAGGGCAGCCGCGGATACCAGCAGGATTCGACGCACGTGTACGACCTTCGGTGGTGAGGCGACAGAACGCCGTTCAGCGTATCGACACCTGCCAAGGGTCGGTCTACATGCCGTCGATCAGGCGCTGCACCCGCTCGTCGTGCGACCGGAACGGGTCCTTGCACAGCACCGTCCGCTGGGCCTGGTCGTTGAGCTTGAGGTGCACCCAGTCGACCGTGAAGTCGCGGCGGCGCTCCTGCGCCCGCTTGATGAAGTCGCCGCGGAGCCGCGCCCTGGTGGTCTGGGGCGGCACCGACTTGGCCGCGAAGACGTCGAGGTCGTTGGTGACGCGTGCGACGGCTCCCTTGTTCTCGAGCAGGTAGAAGATGCCGCGGTCGCGCCGGATGTCGTGGTACGCCAGGTCGAGCTGGGCGATGCGCGGGTCGCTCCAGGTCAGGTCGTTCTTGGCGCGGTAGCGGTCGAGCAGCTTGTACTTGATGACCCAGTCGATCTCGCGCTCGACCAGCGACAGGTCCTCGGACTCGACGGCCTTCAGCGTGCGCTCCCACAGGTCGAGCGTCCGGTTGATCGTCGGTGTGTGCAGGCCGTTCTTGTCGACGAAGTCGGCGGCCTTGGCGAAGTACTCGGCCTGGATCTCGAGGGCCGACAGCTCGCGCCCGTTGGCGAGCTGGACCTTGCGCCGGCCGGTCATGTCGTGGGCGATCTCGCGGATGGCACGGATGGGGTTGTCGAGGGTCATGTCGCGCATCGAGACGCCGGCCTCGATCATCCGCAGCACCAGGTCGGTCGTGGCGACCTTCAGCAGGGTGGTGGTCTCGCTCATGTTGGAGTCACCGACGATGACGTGCAGCCGGCGGAAGCGCTCGGCGTCGGCGTGCGGCTCGTCGCGCGTGTTGATGATCGGGCGCGATCGCGTGGTGGCGCTCGAGACGCCCTCCCAGATGTGCTCGGCGCGCTGGCTGACCGAGAAGATCGTGCCCCGCGGGGTCTGCTGGATCTTGCCCGCTCCGCAGATGATCTGGCGGGTCACCAGGAACGGGATGAGGACGTCGGCGAGGCGGCTGAACTCGCCCTGACGGCTCACCAGGTAGTTCTCGTGGCAGCCGTAGGAGTTGCCGGCGGAGTCGGTGTTGTTCTTGAACAGGTAGATGTCGCCCTCGACGCCGTCGTCGGCGAGCCGCTTCTGGGCGTCGATCATGAGGCCCTCGAGGATGCGCTCCCCCGCTCGGTCGTGGGTCACCAGGTCGACGAGGTCGTCGCACTCGGGCGTCGCGTACTCGGGGTGGCTGCCGACGTCGAGGTAGAGCCGCGCACCGTTGCGCAGGAAGACATTGCTGCTGCGGCCCCACGACACGACCCGCCGGAACAGGTATCGCGCGACCTCGTCGGGCGACAGGCGGCGCTGGCCCTTGAACGAGCAGGTGACGCCGTACTCGTTCTCTATGCCGAAGATCCGCCGGTCCATGACGTAACGATAGACCGCGGACCGTGACAGCGCGGACCAACCGATCGGTACCTGTGTCGTGTCGGCGGCACCTGAGGACGATGCGGCAGGCCCTCGGCGACCGCCAGGCTCGTCGGGAGAGCCAGGAGGTCGCGCATGACTCGCTCCGTCCGCCCGCCGTGGGTGCTGTTGCTGACCGTCGCCGTCCCCATCGCGTGCGTCGGGTCGGCTCTCTGCTTGCTCGCGGTCGACGCGTCGCCCGACGTCATCGTCATGGTGGGGCCGGTGCAGGCCGACGAGATTCGCATCGTGCTGCCCGCGGTGGCTGCCGTGTCGTGCTGGCTCGGCGTGACGGTGGGCATCACGCGAGTCATGTACCACTGGCAGCATCCCGTGCTGCAGGTGCTCGGTGCGTTCATGATGGGCATCGCCTGGTTGGCCGGCATCCCCTTCGTCGCGGTCGTCAGCCTCGTCGCGGGCCTGTACCTCGAGGACGAGCCCGACGCACATCGGTTCGTCATTGACGGTCGTCCGTACCTCCTCGCGACGCAGCCCCAGTACGACCCCGCCACGGTGAGCATCGCACTGTTCCGAGGAGACGGTCGCCGCTTCGTCCGCGTCGATCGACCGTGGCCGGCTGTCGCCCCTGCCAGCGTCGGCCGCGGCGAGTTCACGCTCGTCCGTCGCGGCGGAGAGGCCTGGATCGCGTACGGGCGGGTCCGGCTGCCCGTGACCTAGGCCGACCCCAGGGCCGCCCGCACGTCGGCGTCGGTCAGCCGCTTGAACTTGCGCGGCTGCGGGCGCGAGCGAGACAGCGTGGCGATCTCGAGGGCGGATGCCTCGACGGTGCGGGCCGGGTCGGTGTCCTGGCCCAGCGCCGTGACGGCGATGCGGATCGCCGACGCGAGGTCGAGCCCCGGCGCGAAGTGCTCGCCGAGGTAGGCCTCGACCTGCTCGCTCTGGCCGCCCATGACGCCGAAGCCCTGCACGTCGGCGACCGACCCGTCGTACATGAGGCGGTAGACCTGGTCGTGCGAGGCGTCGTCGCCGAGCTCGCCGACGAAGATCTCGACCTCGTAGGGCTTCTCACCGCCCGACGAGAAGATCGTGCCGAGCGTCTGCGCGTACGCGTTGGCGAGCCCGCGGGCCGTGACGTCGCGCCGGTCGTAGGCGTAGCCGCGCATGTCGGCCAGCCGCACGCCGGCGATGCGCAGGTTCTCGAACTCGTTGTAGCGGCCGACCGCCGCGAAGCCGATGCGGTCGTAGATCTCGCTGATCTTGTGCAGCGCCTGCGACGGGTTCTCGGCGACGAACAGGATGCCGTCGGCGTAGTGGATGACGGCGACGCTGCGACCGCGCGTGATGCCCTTGCGGGCGAAGTCGGCCCGGTCCTTCATGAGCTGCTCGGGCGAGACGTAGAACTGCTGGGTCATCGCAGGACTCCTGGTTGAGAGGGGCTAGTTCAGGGGGGCGGACGGGCCGTCGGGACGCTGGAGGCGGCTGCCGATGACGTCGTCGGCGATCGCGCCGACCTCGTCGTCGGCCAGGCGCCGGTAGCCGTCGGCCGTCACGACCGACACGACGGGGAAGATGCGCCGCGTCAGGTCGGGGCCGCCGGTGGCCGAGTCGTCGTCGGCGGCGTCGTAGAGCGCCTGGATGGCGGCGGTGACGCAGTCGCCCTCGGTGAGGCCGCGGCTGTAGAGCTTCTTGAGCGAGCCGCGTGCGAAGACCGAGCCCGACCCGACGGTGTGGAACCCGCTGTGCTCCTCGTAGCGCCCACCCGTGACGTCGTACGAGAAGATGCGGCCCTGCTGGGTCTCGAGGTCGAAGCTGGCGAACAGCGGCACGACGGCCAGGCCCTGCATGGCCAGGCCCAGGTTGCCGCGGATGAGCGCGGCCAGGCGGTTGGCCTTGCCGTCGGCCGAGAGCACCGTGCCCTCGATCTTCTCGTAGTGCTCGAGCTCGACCTGGAACAGCCGCACCATCTCGATGGCCAGACCCGCGCTGCCGGCGATGCCGATGCACGAGTACTCGTCGGCCGGGAAGACCTTCTCGATGTCGCGCTGGGCGATGACGTTGCCCATCGTGGCTCGGCGGTCGCCGGCCATGATGACGCCACCGTCGAACGTCGCCGAGACGATCGTCGTGGCGTGGGGTGCCAGGTCACCGTGGGCTCCCCCGGCGCGCGAGGCGGCTCCGGGCATCAGCTCGGGGGCCGTGGTGGCGAGGTAGTCGGCGAACGAGGACGAACCGGTCAGGCGGGTGCCCTCCGGCAGCATCACTGTCCGCCCTTCTGCACGAAGCTGCGGACGAACTCCTCGGCGTTCTCCTCGAGCACGTCGTCGATCTCGTCGAGGATCGAGTCGACGTCGTCGTCGAGCTTGGCCTTGGCCTCGGCGTCGACGCCCGTGGTCTCGACCTGCTCGTCGTCGGCCTCGGACGGCTTGCGGGTGCTCTTGTGCTGCTGCTCAGACATGTCTCAACCCTAGCCCTTAGCGTCCAGTGATCGCGGTGAACAGCTCTGCTGCTGTCGCGCTGGACTCGAACAGCGCGCCGACGTGCTCGGCCGTGCCCCGCAGCGGCTCCATGGTGGGGATGCGCTGCAGCGAGTCGCGCCCGGGCAGGTCGAAGATCACCGAGTCCCACGAGGCTGCGGCGATGTCGCCGCTGAAGCGGGCGAGGCACATGCCGCGGAAGTACGCGCGGGTGTCGTGCGGCGGATCGGTGACAGCAGCCGCGATCTGCTCGTCGGTGAACAGGCGGTCGATCCGGCCCGTGCGGACGAGCTGGTGGTAGAGCCCCTTGTGCAACCGGATGTCGTGGTACTGCAGGTCGACGAGGTGCAGCTTGGCGTGGTCCCAGTCGAGGGAGTCGCGCTCGCGGTAGCGCTCGAGCAGAGCCAGCTTGGCGACCCAGTCGAGCTCGCGGACGCACTCCATGGGGTCGCGGGCGAGCCGGTCGAGCACGCTCTCCCAGCGCCGCAGGACGTCGTCGGTCTGCTCGTCGGAGCCCTGCTGGGCGACGAACGCCTTCGCGAGCTCGAGGTACTCGCGCTGCACCTCGAGGGCCGTGAGGCTGCGGCCGTCGGCGAGCTCGACGCGCTGGGTCAGCGTGGGGTCGTGCGAGATGTCGTGGACGGCGCGCACGGGGCGCGCCAGCTCGAGGCTGCCGGTGATGAAACCCGCCTCGATCATGGCCAGCACGAGCGACGTCGTGCCGTGCTTGAGGTAGATCGCGATCTCGGAGCAGTTGGCGTCGCCGATGATGACGTGCAGGCGCCGGTACTTCTTGGGATCGGCGTGCGGCTCGTCGCGCGTGTTGATGATGGGACGCTTGAGGGTCGTCTCGAGGCCGACGCCCACCTCGAAGTAGTCGGCTCGCTGGCTGATCTGGAAGGCATGCACGCTGCCGTCCTGCTTCTGCCCGACCCGGCCGGCGCCCGTGAAGACCTGACGCGTCGCGAAGAAGGGGGTGAGGTGCTCGACGATCTGGTCGAAGGGGACGTCGCGACGCATGAGGTAGTTCTCGTGCGAGCCGTACGAGGCGCCCTTGTTGTCGACGTTGTTCTTGTAGAGCACGATCGGCTGCGTGCCGGGGATCTGCGCCGCTAGCTCGGCGCCGCGGCGCATGACGTCCTCGCCGGCCTTCTCCCACAGCACGACGTCGAGCGGGCTGGTGACCTCGGGGCTCGAGTACTCGGGGTGCGCGTGGTCGACGTAGAGCCTGGCGCCGTTGGTGAGGATGATGTTGGCCAGGCCCATGTCGTCGTCGGTCAGCTGCGACGGATCGGCCGCCTCGCGGCTCAGGTCGAAGCCGCGGGCGTCGCGCAGCGGGCTCTCCTCCTCGAAGTCCCACCGAGCACGGCGGGTCAGCCCGTGCGCCGCCGCGTAGGCGTTGACGACGTGCGTCGAGGCGACCATCGGATTGGCGTTGGGCTGTCCCTGCACGGCGATGCCGTACTCGACCTCGCTGCCCTGCACGCGGCGAACTGTCATGGCGCCACCCTACGGCCAGGGCCCGACGATCCGCCCGGCCAACGACCGGGCGTCGGCCATGGCGTGCGGCTGGGCTCCGGCCGTCAGCTGCACCACGACCCCCTCGTGGACGAGGGCCAGCTCTCGACCGCGGCGCTGCGGGTCGGCGATCCCGGCCTCGGTGAGCAGCTCGACGTAGTAGTCGCGGGTCCACTGCTTCTCGTCGGCGATGATCGACAGGCCGGCGTGCCCGGTGCCCGCGAGCTCGGCGTAGGCGTTCACGAAGCCGCAGCCGCGGGCGTTGTCGTCCATCCAGCTGTCGAGGGCCCGCAGCAGGGCCAGCACCCGTGCCGCCCCGGGGTCGGGCTCGTGCCGGTCGACGAAGGCTAGGGCGTAGGCGTGCCACCGGTCGCGCCTCTGCGCCAGGTAGGCGGTGATGAGGCCGTCCTTGGACCCGAAGCGGTCGTAGATCGTCTTCTTGGTGGTCTCGGCCTCCTCGGCGATGCGCTCGACGCCGACGGCGCGCAGACCGTGCAGGTAGAACAGGACCTCCGCGGTGTCGAGGATGCGCACGGCGGTGGGTGTCATGCGGGGCGGTGTGATGGCCGTCATCGGGAATACCTCCAAATCTACACTGCGAGTATACCGACCGGTATGGTTACGTCGCGGCATGAGCCTGTCATCCCGTGCGGACGTCCTCGCACCCGCCGCACTGGTCGTGCTCTGGAGCTCGGGATTCGTCGGTGCCGAGCTGGGCACCCGCGAGGCGCCGGCGTCGACGCTGCTGGCGTGGCGGTACCTCGTCGCGGCGGCGCTCCTGGTCGCCTGGTGCGTGTGGCGCCGCGAGCGCATCACTCGGTCGGCCATCGCCCGCCAGGTCGTGCTCGGCATGCTGGTGCAGGCGGGGTACCTAGGCCTGGTCGTGACCGGGGTCGGCCTGGGGGCGACCGCGGGGACGTCCTCGCTCATCGCCTCGCTCCAGCCGCTGGCCGTGGTGGCGCTGGCTGCCCTGGTGCTGGGCGAGAGGACACGCCTCGGTCAGCTCGTCGGGCTCGCGACGGGGCTGTGCGGGGTGGCGCTGGTCGTCGGCGGCGACCTCGCCGGGGGCGGCGCGGCCTGGTGGGTCTACCTCCTCCCGGCCGGCGGCATGCTCGCGCTCTCGGCCGGCACGGTCCTCCAGCAGCACTGGCAGCCTGAGGAGTCCGTGGTGGTGTCGCTGGCGATCCAGACCGTGACGGCGGCGACGGTGTTCTGGGTCGTCGCCGGCCTGCAAGGCACTGCTGACGCTCCGGCGGAGCCCGGCTTCTGGTGGGCGATCGCCTGGGTGGTCGTCCTGTCGAGCTTCGGCGGGTACGGGGCGTACCTCCACGTCGCCCGCCGGGACGGTGCGACGCGGGCCAGCACCTGGCTGTACCTGACCCCGCCCTCCACCATGGTGTGGGCGGGATGGATGTTCGGCGACCCGATCGGCGCGCTGGGCCTGGCGGGTCTCGCGGTGTGCGCGGCCGGCGTGGCGCTCGCGCTCCGTCCGGTCAGGCAGGCATGAGCGGCTTCGCCAGGTGCACGCTGTCGTCGTAGTCGGCGTAGAAGCCGAACGCCGGGATGGTCGCGTAGCCCGACGACTCGTAGAGGGCGATGGCCTCGGGCTGCGCGGTGCCGGTCTCGAGCACCAGCCGGGTGATGCCGGCCGCGGCCGCGGTGCGCTCGAGCTCGGCCAGGATCGCGCGGGCCAGCCCGCGGCGGGCGAAGGCCGGGCGAACGAACATCCGCTTGATCTCGGCGTCGGACTCCCCCGCCGGACCACCGCGGCGCCACCCGCCCATCGCAGCCGGCACGTCGTCGACGTAGGCCATCACGAAGTGCCCGCCGGGCGCGTCGAACTGGTGCAGGTCGATCGGCGAGATGTCGCCGTCGCCGCCGTACCGTCGCGCGTACTCGGCCTGCACCTCGGCCGTCAGCAGCTGGGCGTCGTCGATCGCGTACGAGACGACCCGGAGGTCGAACCCGCGCATCTACAAGTACTGCCCCGTGTTGGCGACCGTGTCGATCGACCGGCCGGGCTCGTTGCCGCTCTTGCCCGAGATGAGCGTGCGGATGAACACGATCCGCTCGCCCTTCTTGCCGGAGATGCGCGCCCAGTCGTCGGGATTGGTCGTGTTGGGCAGGTCCTCGTTCTCCTTGAACTCGTCGAGGCACGCCTGCAGCATGTGCTGGATGCGCAGACCACGCTGCTGGTGCTCGAGGAGGTCCTTGATCGCCATCTTCTTGGCACGGTCGACGATGTTCTGGATCATGGCGCCGGAGTTGAAGTCCTTGAAGTACAGGACCTCCTTGTCGCCGTTGGCGTACGTGACCTCGAGGAACTGGTTGTCCTCGGACTCGGTGTACATCCGCTCGACGGTGCGCTGGATCATGCCGCTGACGCAGGCCTGACGGTCACCGCCCCACTCGGCCAGATCGTCGGCGTGCAGGGGAAGACCTGCGGTCAGGTACTTGCTGAAGATGTCGCGGGCCGACTCGGCGTCGGGGCGCTCGATCTTGATCTTGACGTCGAGACGTCCCGGACGCAGGATCGCCGGGTCGATCATGTCCTCGCGGTTGGAGGCGCCGATGACCAGGACGTTCTCGAGCCCCTCGACCCCGTCGATCTCGCTGAGCAGCTGCGGAACGATCGTGTTCTCGACGTCGGACGACACGCCTGAGCCGCGGGTGCGGAACAGCGAGTCCATCTCGTCGAAGAAGACGATGACCGGGGTGCCCTCGCTGGCCTTCTCGCGGGCGCGCTGGAACACCAGACGGATGTGCCGCTCGGTCTCGCCGACGTACTTGTTGAGCAGCTCGGGGCCCTTGATGTTGAGGAAGAACGAGCGCCCCTCCTCGCCCGTGCGCTCGGAGACCTTCTTGGCCAGCGACGCGGCGACCGCCTTGGCGATCATGGTCTTGCCGCAGCCGGGCGGGCCGTACAGCAGCACGCCCTTGGGCGGCTTGAGCTCGTGCTCGATGAAGATCTCGGGGTGCAGGTAGGGCAGCTCGACCGCATCGCGGATCGACTCGATCTGGTTGCGGAGGCCGCCGATCGACTCGTAGTCGATGTCGGGCACCTCTTCGAGGACGAGCTCCTCGACCTCGGACTTCGGGACGCGCTCGTAGACGTATCCGGACCGTCCGTCGAGCAGCAGCGAGTCGCCGGGACGGATCTTGAGCCCGATCAGCGGCTCGGCCAAGCGCACGACGCGCTCCTCGTCGGCATTGCCCATCACGAGGGCGCGCTCGCCGTCGGCCAGGATCTCCTTGAGCGACACGACCTCGCCCGTCTGCTCGAACTCGAGCGCCAGGACGACGTTCATCGCCTCGTTGAGGATGACCTCCTGGCCGCGGCGCAGGGCGTCCTTGTCGACGCTGGGGCTGACGTTGACGCGCAGCTTGCGCCCGCCCGTGAAGACGTCGACGGACTCGTCGTCGTTGCGCTGCAGGAAGGTGCCGAAGCCGGTGGGCGGCTGGGCGAGGCGGTCGACCTCTTCCTTCAGCGTGACGATCTGGTCGCGCGCCTCGCGCAGCGTCGAGGTGAGCCGCTCGTTCTGGCCGCTCGTCGCCGTCAGCTTCGCCTCGAGCTCGCTCAGGCGGGAGTCGGTGGACCGCTCGGTGCCCAGACGGCGCCGCAGGTGCTCCACCTCCGCACGCAAGTAAGCGATCTCCTGATCGGGTCCGTTGTCGCTCATCCGCCACCTCCTGCTCGTATCGACGACCCTACCCGTCGCCGCCACCTCGTGACGTGATCTAGGCCTCGTCGTGGCCGAACGGACGCGGTCCCGTGTAGTCGGGGCCGTACGCACCGGGCGCCGGACGCCGCGAGGTGCCCATCGAGTGATGACCCGGAGCCATGCGGCGTGCCGTGACGAGGAAGGCGGTGTGGCCGTTCATCGAGTGCTGAGGCCGCACCGCGAGCCCCTCGAGGTGCCACTCGCGCTCGAGCGTCTCCCACGCTCGCGGCTCGGTGAACCCTCCGTGCTCGCGAACCGTCTCGACGAACCGCGAGAGCTGCGTCGTCGTGGCCACGTAGGCGCACACGATGCCGCCGGGCGTCAGGCGCTCCGCGGCGAGTGGGATGCAGCTCCACGGGTCGACCATGTCGAGGATCAGCCGGTCGATCTCGGTCTCGGTGACGACCTCCCGGAGGTCGCCGACCGTGAGCGTCCAGCCCGGCAGGTCGGTGCCGGAGACCTCGTGGACGTTGCGCAGCACGTTGTCGGCGAACTCGTCGCGCAGCTCGTACGAGCCGAGGGTGCCGGTCGGACCGATGGCCCGCAGCAGGTACGACGTCAGCGCGCCCGACCCGGCGCCGGCCTCGACGACTCGTGCGCCGGGGTAGATGTCGGCCTGCACGATGATCTGGGCCGCGTCCTTGGGGTAGATGATGGCCGCGCCGCGCGGCATCGAGACGACGTACTCGAACAGCAGGGGCCTGAAAACCTGGTACGGGTGGTCCATCGACGAGTGGATCACGATGCCCTCGGGCTGGCCCAGCATGTCGTCGTGGCGCAGCTGGCCCTTCTTGGTGGAGAACTCCTTGCCGGGCACCAGCTGCACGTTGTGCCGGCGTCCCTTGGGATCGGTCAGGCGGACCCACTCCCCTTCGACGAGGGGTCCACTGCGGGTGTAGGAGGTCATCGGCGGCTCGCTCTGTAGGTCTCGTCGACGGCGCGGGACGTGAGCACACCGAGCACGGAGCCGTCTTGCTCCACGAGGGCGTACGCCTCCGCCGGGTGCGCCGCCATGGCCCGGAGGAGGTCGGAGCCGCGCAGGTCGGCCGAGAGTCTCGGCGCGCCTGGCGGCGGGGTGGCGCCGGTGAACCCGATGTCGCGGGCCACCAGCTGGTTGATGCGCGCGGTGCGCCCGGCGTTGCGCAGGGCGTCGCTCGCGCCCTCCCACAAGAACCAGGCGACGAGCGCGGCGATGAGCAGGTTGATCGTGGTGTCGCGGGTGTCGCCCCGGGTGAGCACCGCGACCACGACGACCGCGACGGCCGCAGCGCGTCCGATCCATGCGGCGATGCGCACCCCGACGTCCTCGCGACCCGTGACCTGCCAGACGATCGCGCGGAACACGCGGCCGCCGTCGAGCGGCAGGCCCGGCAGCATGTTGAAGCCGGCCACGAGCAGGTTGACCCAGGCGATCGACCACACGACGTCGGCGGTCGTGCCGTAGCCCAGGGCATCGACGCCCGCGAAGGCGCCGGCGGCGATCGCCAGCGACGCGAGGGGGCCGACCACGGCCGTCACGAGCTCTTGCACCGGCGTGCGGCTCTCCCCCTGGATGACGGTCTCACCGCCGAGGAGGTGCAGCGTGACCGAGTCGACCCGCATCCGGTAGGCGCGCGCGGCCAGCACGTGGGCGATCTCGTGCACCAGCACCGACACGTAGAGGGCGATGACGAAGATCGTTGCCAGCAGGTACGGGCTGGCGTCCGACCGGTCCTCCCAGCGAGGCGCGAACAGCAGCACCAGCGCGGCACCCATCAGCAGCAATGACGGCTTGATCAGGACGTCGACGCCGACGACCCGGCCGATGCGCCACGTGCCAGGGCGTTGGGAGCTCACTGCGTCAACCTATCGGGTCGCCGCCGACGCGGATGCGGGGCAGACTGTCGGCATGAGCGAGATGCCGTCCGAGGACCCACGGGTCGCCAAGGACCCCGACGACGACCAGAAGCACAAGGAGACCGACCCGAACCTCGACAGCGCGCCGGACGATCCCGACGCACCGGCGCCGTTCACGGGTCCGTACGCCTGACGACGTGTCGGCGGGCGGACCTAGGATCGTCGGCATGACCGAAGAGCCCGCGCCGCTGACCTACCGCCGGTCGCTGTCGCCGAGCCGCGCCGGCGACTTCCAGAACTGCCCGCTGCTCTACCGGTTCCGCACCATCGACCGGCTGCCCGAGCCGCCCAGCCCCGCCATGGTGCGCGGCACGCTCGTGCACGCCGTGCTCGAAGACCTGTTCGCCGAGCCCGCGCCCCTCCGCACGCTCGAGCGCGCGGTCGACCTGCTGCCCAGCGAGTGGGAGCAGCTGCGGCAGTCCGACCCCCGCACCGCCGAGCTGTTCACGAGCGAGCAGGCCGCCGACGAGACCGCGTGGCTGGCGTCGGCCATCGACCTGCTCACCACGTACTTCACGATGGAGGACCCCCGCTACCTCGAGCCCGAGGCCCGTGAGGAGCGGGTGTCGTACGAGCCCGAGCCCGGTCTGTCGTTCGGCGGCATCGTCGACCGCATCGACATCGCTCCCGACGGACGCATCCGGGTGGTCGACTACAAGTCCGGCGCGTCGCCCCATCCTGCGTACGAGAGCAAGGCGCTCTTCCAGATGAAGTTCTACGCGCTGGTCATGTGGCGCACCCGGGGCGTCATCCCCACGCTGCTGCAGCTCATGTACTTCGGCGACGGCCAGTTCCTGCGCTACGAGCCCACCGAGTCCGACCTGCTGCACACCGAGACCAAGCTGCTCGCGCTGTGGGCGGCCATCGAGCGGGCGATCGAGCTGCGCGACTTCCCGCCGCGCAAGAGCGGGCTCTGCAGGTTCTGCGCGCACCAGGACATCTGCCCGGCGTGGGGCGGCACACCGCCCGAGCTGCCGCTGCTGCAGGTAGCGTCGTCGTCATGACCACCCCGATCCCTGACCTGCTCGCAGCCGTCCCGACGATCAACGACCCGCAGGAGCCCTTCGTCTTCACCGTCGAGGGCGACCGCATCGTCGGTGCGTGGGACATCGTCAAGGCCACCACGCTCTACCCCACCGTGCTCGAGGTCGAGCACGTCGACGAGGACTATCGCATCACGGTCGAGCTCGACGCCGACAAGGGCACGTACGACTTCACCGAGAACCGCACCTCCACCACCGGCTCGGCCGACATCGACGGCGACACCCTCACGCTCGGTGGCGAGAAGCAGTTCTTCTCCGGCAAGAGCTCGAGCAAGCAGTTCAACGTCTCCTTCGGCGGCATCACCAAGAAGGACGACGACATCACTGTCGCTCCCCTGGCCTACTCGTTCGAGACGAGCCGCATCAAGGAGCCGCTCTTCACGTTCCTCGAGCAGCACGGCTGGAAGCGCAAGAAGGGCTTCCTCGGAGGCCTCTTCAACCGCTGAAGAGTGCTGCGAGGTCGGCGGGGGTCACGCCCTTTAGCGTCGGCACCAGCACACGGCGCTCGGCGTCCGGCACGGTCACGAAGTGCGGCACCACCAGCACGTCGCAGCCCGCCGCGTTGGCCGAGGTGGCGCCCGTTCGGGAGTCCTCGATCGCCAGGCAGTCCGCGGCGTCGACGCCGAGCTTCTCGGCCGCCAGCAGGTACGGGTCGGGGAACGGCTTCGGCCGCTCGACCGTGTCGCCCGTGACGACGGCCGCGAAGGGCAGCTGCGCCGCGATCGGCTCGGCGATCGCGGTGTACGACATCGTGACGAGCGCTTGCGGCACCCCGGCGGCGTCCAGCGCCGCGATGAGCTCGCGAGCGCCGGGCCGCCACTCGACGTGCTCGCGCAACGAGCCGGCGAGCGAGGCGACGAGGTAGTCGACGATCTCCTCGGCGGACATCGTGATCTCGAGCCGGTCGCGGATGTACTCGCCCGACGCGATCAGCGAGTTGCCGACGAGCTGCATCGCGTCCTCGTCGGTCCAGACCTTGCCGTGCTCAAGCGCGAGCCGGTGCTCGGCGGCCATCCAGAGGGGTTCGGTGTCGACGATCGTGCCGTCGAGGTCCCAGAGCACGGCCGCGTAGGCAGCCACCTCAGAACTGGTCGAGACGAGTGTTGACGTCCTTGGCCACGAGGACTGCGGCATCGGTCATCTCCTGAAGCTGTTCGTCGGTGGCACTGAGCTGGGCGCCGGGCTCGTCGAGACGCACCGTGACCCTGATGAACCTGCCCTCGGTGGGTGGATAGGCAGGCAGGGTCACCGAGGTGTCACTGGGGCACGACGTGACCGGTCCCCAGCCCTCGACCGTGATGGGCGTGCAGCCCTCGGTGTCGACGCTCTGGGGCGTGGGCCGACCGGTGTCGGGGTCGACCACGACCGTGATGGCCGAGGGTCCGTCGCTGTCGCCCTTGATCTTGCACTCGAGGGATCCCGCGCCGGGTGCAGCCGTGACGAGGTCGCCCGTGACCGTGACGCCCTTGCCCAGCAACGACTGCGCCAGATCGGTCGAGACCAGCCCGCAGTAGGCACCGGCAGACACCGTCGGCGTCGGCGACGGTGCGGGCTCGTCGTCGGCCGAGCCCTCGCACCCGGCCAGCACGATGATCGCACCGACCGCCACACCGACCCGGACTGCCTTCATGGGTGCGCGCATCAGTTCCTCGGGTCCTGGGTCGGGTCTCGTTCGGCGTTGAGGGTCCGGTCGAAACCGTCGGCCAGCTCGTCGTTGAGATCGTTGACCTCCGCGTACGGGTTGCTGTTGACCCAGTCGTCCCAGTCCGCGTTCGTGCCCGGCGTCCGACCGAAGAACAGATCGGGATCGAACAGCTGCGTCCCGCCAGGCCCGTCCGTGACGATCGTCGGCTGGACGCCCGGGAACGGATCGGGGGTGGATCCGGGGTTGGCCTGCTCGCCCAGCATCCCGTGCTGCAGGAACTGGTTGGCGAGGGCGTACTGCATGCTGTCGGGCACCGACGTCCGGTAGTCGCCCCCAGCAGCGGACGGCGTGCTGGTGATCTGGTCCTGCATCCTGCTGATGATCTCGTCCTTGGTGAGGTCGACGACGTTCTGTGCGGCGTCGGAGGCGCCGGCGGCCAGCGTGCTGCCGCCAGGGATGAAGCTCGTCCCGATCTCGAACGCCTTGGCCACGTAGGCGTTGCGCGTGGACTCCGCCATGGCCTCGTCGTTGTACACGTCGTCGGAGGCGTTGACGATGTCGCCCAGCACCTGGCCGATGCTCGACGTGTCGAGGTTGATGCCGCTCTCGCGGAAGGCGGTCATGTCGATCGGACCGTCGCCCTGGCCGTCCACGAAGTTGTCGAGCCGGTCGCCGACCTGCTGCTCCATGCCGGAGCTGGCGACGCCGGCGAGCAGCGTCTCGAGACCCGTCTTGGAGTCCGAGTGGCCGATCTCGGCGACGACGCGCAGCAGGTCGTCCGCATCGACGTCGAGCTCGCGACCCGACCCCGTGCCCGGGCCCAGTGTCGAGTAGATGTCGTCGGAGTAGCCCGCCCCGATGGCCCCGAGGCTGTCGGTCATGTCCTCCCACACGTGCCACTCGTTGTTCATGTCGCCGTCGAGCGGGCCACCCGCCTCGTCCGTGCCGAGCTTGTCGTGGTCGTCGGTGCCGCTGTTGTCGGCGATCAGCTGGAACAGGTCGGTGGCAAGCGCGGCGGCCTTGTCGTCGGTGTAGTCGCCGTTGCGGTCCTCGGTGCCGCCGACCGTCGCGGCTCGCAGCGCCTCACCGAGCCCGTCGCCCTCGTCGCTGTCGTTGGACTCGGAGAACGTGCGGTGCAGCATCAGGTACTCGAGCCGCTCCTGGTCGGTCTCGCCGGAGTCGTTGGTGAAGAACCGCTGCGCACCCTCGGGCGACGAGCCCATGCCGGCCAGCAGATTGGCCATGCCGTCGCTGGCCAGGCCGCCGGACACGCTGTAGACCTGGTTGCCGTACTCGTCGACCGACTCGTTGATCTCGACCTTGTCGGGATCGCGGATGAACACGCCGTCGGCACCGTTGCGCGGGCCCCACACAGGACCGTCCTGACCCTGTTCCCACTCGAGCATGTCGCTGCTGAGCTTGTCGATGAAGGTGGGGTCGTAGTCTGCGCCGGACTCGCCGCCCTCGCGGATCAGCAGCGTGAGCGCCGCGGCGTTCTGCTGGTGGTCCTCGTCCTTGATCGCGTCGCCCCAGGTGCGGGCAAGCTCCTCCGGGTCGACGCCATCGGACCGGCTGTGGGTCGCGAGCGTGATGCCCGCGGAGTTCATGAACTTGTCGTACAGCTCGAGCTCGGGCGGACCGTTGAGCGTGCGGCCCGAGCCGTCGTCGTGCTCACCCGCACCGAAGACCCGGTAGTTGAGCTCGGAGATCGCGTCGCTCATCTCTTGAGGCGTGACGCGTGAGTAGAGACGGTCGGCGAACGGGGCGGACCCCTGCAGCAACGCCATCAGCGCGACGGTCTGCGTGTCGATGTTCTCCGGGTCCTCGATGTCGTCGGCGACGTGGTCGGCGATCTGCTCCTGGACGCCCGGCGGGATGACATCGGCGATCCCCGGGGGCATCTCGTCGGTGTGGGCGAGGATGAACGCGACCTGCTCCTCCTCGGTCATGCCGGCGAGGATGCTGGCGAAGTACTGCCTGCGGTCGTCGTCGGTCAGCTGGATGCCGGGCCAGAAGCCGGCGGCCGACAGCGGGATCAGGCCACTGCGGATGAGCTCTCGCACGTTCTCGTCCGTGGGCCCCTGCTCGAACTTGACGGCGATGGAGTCTGCATCTTCGTCGAGCTTGGCGAGCGCCTGGTTGTAGCGCGGCTGCAGGTTGGCCTTCGTCTGGGGGCCCATCACGGCCTCGGTCGCGTTCTCGTCATCGGTCTCGGACTCGGTCGCGGCCGCAGCCTGACCGGCATAGCGCAGGGCCGACGCGAGATCGCTGCGGTACTGACGGTTGATGGCACTGACCTCGGTGTCGAAGACGTCGACCATGCCCGCGAAGCTGTTGATCAGGCCGACCGCATAGTGGCCGTTCTTGGCGAGGTTGCGAACAGGCCCCGCCGCCGTCTCGGGATTGGCCTGGACGCTGGCGGTGATCTGCCCCTCGAGCTGGCTCGCGACCCGCGCCGCGTCTCCATCGAGCTCGCCGGCCAAGGCCTCCAGGGTGGAGGCGTTCAGCCCCGGGTCCTGCGCGTCGGCCCGGATGGTGTCACCCGTGACGCCTGCGTAGATCTCGTCGTAGTACTCGAACGGACCGTCTTCTCGATCAACCATGATGCCCCCGCTGCTCTGGTGATGTCTCGTGGGAACCCTATCGAAGGTCCGGGAGATTGCGACAGGTCCACGCCGTGGTCGAGCTCCGACGGGTGCTGGACCTCCGTGAGACAATGGACGCAGTAGTTCGGGAACCCACCAAGGCCCAGGCGAGCCCGCCGCCGGCTGGAGCTCCCCAGCACTCCTTATCGATTCACACCTCGAGGAATGCTCGTGCCAGACACCTACCTCCGCCCCGACGCCACCGCTGAGCTCACCGCCCTGCTGCAGAGCCGCATCATGGTCCTCGACGGCGCGATGGGCACCGCGATCCAGCGTGACCGTCCCGACGAGGCCGGCTACCGCGGCGATCGCTTCGCCGACTGGCCGTCCGACGTCCAGGGCAACAACGACCTGCTGACGCTCACGCAGCCCGAGCTCATCGCCGGCATCCACCGCGAGTACCTCGAGGCCGGCGCCGACATGATCGAGACCAACACGTTCAACGCGACCACGATCTCGCTCAGCGACTACGGCATGGAGGAGCTCGCCTACGAGCTGAACTTCGAGTCGGCCCGACTGGCCCGGCGCGAGTGCGACGCCGTCGCCGAGGCCACCGGACGTCCGCGCTACGTCGCCGGCACGCTCGGTCCGACGAGCCGCACCGCGTCGATCTCGCCCGACGTCAACGACCCGGGTGCGCGCAACGTGACCTACGACGAGCTCGTCGAGGCCTATCGCGAGGCGACCCGTGGCCTGCTCGAGGGCGGCTCCGACGTGATCTTCATCGAGACGATCTTCGACACGCTCAACGCCAAGGCCGCGATCTTCGCCGTCGAGTCGGTCTTCGAGGACCTCGGCCAGCGGTGGCCCATCGTCATCTCCGGCACCATCACCGACGCTTCGGGACGAACCCTGTCGGGTCAGGTGACCGAGGCGTTCTGGCACTCGATCCGGCATGCCAAGCCGCTGCTGGTCGGTCTGAACTGCGCACTGGGCGCGAAGGAGATGCGTCCCTACATCGCCGAGATGGCGCGCGTCGCCGACACCTTCGTGTCGTGCTACCCCAACGCCGGCCTGCCCAACGCCTTCGGCGAGTACGACGAGGAGCCCGACCAGACGTCGGCCATCGTGTCGGAGTTCGCCGACGCGGGCTTCGTCAACATGGTCGGCGGCTGCTGCGGCACGACCCCGGCGCACATCGCCTCGATCGCGCGCGACGTCGAGGGCAAGACGCCCCGCGAGGTCGCCGAGGCCGGACCGGCGCTGCGCCTGTCCGGGCTCGAGCCCGTCACGGTCGTCGAGGACACGCTGTTCGTCAACGTCGGTGAGCGCACCAACATCACGGGCTCGGCCCGGTTCCGCAACCTGATCAAGGCCGGTGACTACACGACCGCCCTCGCGGTGGCCCGCCAGCAGGTCGAGGCCGGCGCCCAGATCATCGACGTCAACATGGACGAGGGGATGATCGACGGCGTCGAGGCGATGGACCGGTTCATGAAGCTCGTCGCCACCGAGCCCGACATCTGTCGCGTGCCGACGATGATCGACTCGTCCAAGTGGGAGGTCATCGAGGCCGGCCTCAAGTGCGTCCAGGGCAAGGCGATCGTCAACTCGATCTCGATGAAGGAGGGCGAGGAGAAGTTCGTGCGCGAGGCCCGTCTGTGCCGCAAGTACGGCGCGGCGGTCGTCGTCATGGCCTTCGACGAGGACGGCCAGGCCGACAACCTCGAGCGTCGCCAGCAGATCTGCCAGCGGGCGTACGACATCCTGGTCGACGAGGTCGGCTTCCCGCCCGAGGACATCATCTTCGACCCCAACGTGTTCGCCGTCGCCACCGGCATCGAGCAGCACGCCAACTACGGCGTCGACTTCATCGAGGCCACGCGATGGATCAAGCAGAACCTGCCGGGCGCCCTGGTCTCGGGTGGCGTGTCGAACGTGTCGTTCTCGTTCCGCGGCAACAACCCGGTGCGCGAGGCGATCCACGCGGTGTTCCTGTACCACGCGATCAACGCGGGCATGGACATGGGAATCGTCAACGCCGGCGCCCTCGAGGTCTACGACGAGGTGCCCGAGCTGCTGCGCGAGCGCATCGAGGACGTCATCCTCAACCGTCGTCCCGACAGCACCGAGCGCCTGCTCGAGATCGCCGCCGACTTCGCCGGAGACGGCTCGGTCAAGGAGGTCGCCAGCGAGGAGTGGCGGTCCCTCCCTGTGTCGGAGCGCATCACCCACGCCCTGGTCAAGGGCATCGACGAGTTCGCCGAGTCCGACACCGAGGAGCTGCGCGCCGAGATCAGCGCCCGCGGCGGACGGCCGATCGAGGTCATCGAGGGTCCCCTGATGGCGGGCATGAACGTCGTCGGCGACCTGTTCGGCGAGGGCAAGATGTTCCTGCCGCAGGTGGTCAAGTCGGCCCGCGTCATGAAGCGCGCGGTCGCGTACCTGATCCCGTTCATCGAGGCCGAGAAGAAGCCCGGTGACGTCGAGCGCAGCATCGGCAAGGTGGTCATGGCCACCGTCAAGGGCGACGTGCACGACATCGGCAAGAACATCGTCGGCGTGGTGCTGCAGTGCAACAACTACGACGTCGTCGACCTGGGCGTCATGGTGCCGGCGCAGAAGATCCTCGACGCCGCCAAGGAGGAGGGCGCCGACGTCATCGGGCTGTCGGGCCTCATCACGCCGTCGCTCGACGAGATGGTCAACTTCGCCAAGGAGATGGAGCGCCAGGGCTTCGACATCCCGCTGATGATCGGCGGTGCGACGACCTCGCGCGCCCACACGGCCGTCAAGGTCGCCCAGCAGTACCACGGTCCCGTCATCTGGGTGAAGGACGCGTCGCGATCGGTGCCCGTCGTCGCGGCCCTGCTGTCCGACGAGCAGCGCCCGAAGCTGCTGGCCGACACGGCCGCCGAGTACGAGACGCTGCGCGAGCGTCACGCCGCCCGCCAGGACACTCGCTCGCTGCTGTCGATCGCGGCGGCCCGGGCCAAGGCCACCCCGATCGAGTGGAGCGACTACCAGCCGCCCCGTCCGCGGATGCTGGCCCAGCAGGCACGCGACCTGTGCTCGGGCCCGGGCTGCGACCACCGCCACGGTGAGGCGACGCAGTTCGTCAAGACGTTCACCGACTACTCGCTCGACGAGCTGCGCGAGTACATCGACTGGCAGCCGTTCTTCAACGCCTGGGAGATGAAGGGGCGCTTCCCCGACATCCTCAACAACCCGGCCACGGGCGAGGCCGCGCGCAAGCTGTACGACGACGCGCAGGCGATGCTCGACCAGCTGATCGAGGGCAAGTGGATCCGCGCCAACGGCGTCTTCGGCCTGTTCCCGGCCAACCAGGTGGCCGGTGACGACATCGAGGTCTACACCGACGAGTCGCGCACCGAGGTGCTCTCGACCCTGCACCAGCTGCGCCAGCAGGGTGAGGGCCGCGAGGGATCGGCCCGCAAGTCGTTGGCCGACTTCGTGGCGCCCAAGGACACGGGGCTACGCGACTACGTGGGCGCCTTCGCCGTCACGGCCGGCGTGCACATCGGCGAGAAGATCGCCGAGTTCAAGAAGGACCTCGACGACTACAACGCGATCCTGCTCGAGTCGCTGGCCGACCGGCTGGCCGAGGCGTTCGCCGAGCGCATGCACGAGCGCGTGCGCAAGGAGTTCTGGGCGTACGTCCCCAACGAGTCGCTGAGCAACGCCGACCTGATCGGCGAGAAGTACGCGGGCATCCGCCCGGCGCCCGGCTACCCGGCCTGCCCCGAGCACACCGAGAAGCAGACCATCTGGGAGCTGCTCGACGTCGAGGCCAACACCGGCATCGAGCTCACCGAGAGCATGGCCATGTGGCCCGGCGCCTCGGTCAGCGGGCTGTACTTCTCGCACCCCGACTCGCAGTACTTCGTGCTGGGGCGCGTCGGACGCGACCAGGTCGAGGACTACGCCCAGCGCAAGGGCTGGACGCTCGAGGAGGCCGAGAAGTGGCTCTCGCCCAACCTCGGCTACCGCACCGAGAACGAGTAGGTACCCGGCCGCGGCTCCTTCGTCGCCGCTCACCCCCGGTACTCGCTGGCGCTCGCACCGGGCCGGCTGCTCGCTGCGCTCGCTGTGCATGAGCCGACGGATTCGGCCGTCCCATAGACTCGGTCAGGTGAAAAAACCTCGAAGACCCGCGGCCATATCCGTTGAGCACCGAGCAGGTGGGCGCTGATGGATCAGCAGACCCTGCTCAACTTCGGTCTGGTGCTCGTGTTCGTGCTGGTCGGCGGGGTCTTCTCCGCCACCGAGATGGCCCTGGTGTCGCTGCGTCCCAGCCAGCTCGACCGCCTCGAGCAGCAGGGTGGTCGCGGCGCCAAGGTCGCCTCGCTGGCGCGCGACCCCAACCGGTTCCTCGCCGCCGTCCAGATCGGCGTGACGGTGGCCGGCTTCCTGTCGGCGGCCTACGGCGCCTCGACCCTGGCGCCCGACGTCGCCCCGGCGTTCTCGGGACTCGGCCTCTCTGCGGGGGCCGCGGACAACGTCGCGCTCGTGGTCATGACCCTGGTCATCGCCTACCTGTCGCTCGTGCTGGGCGAGCTCGTGCCGAAGCGGTTCGCGCTGCAGAAGTCGGCCGGGCTCGCGACGGCCGTCGCTCCCCCGCTCTCGCGCTTCGCGTCGCTGATGCGTCCGGTGATCTGGTTCCTGTCGCTGTCGACCAACGCGGTCGTCCGGCTGCTGGGCGGTGACCCCCACGCCACCAACGAGGAGATGAGCGAGGACGAGCTGCGCGACCTCGTCGGCGGCCACGAGGGCTTCGACATCGACGAGCGACGCATCGTCCAGGACGTCTTCTCCGCCACCCAGCGCACCGTCAAGGAGGTCATGCAGCCCCGCCACAGCGTCGACTTCCTGGCGGCGTCCACCCGCCTGGCCGACGCGGCTGCGGGCGTCCGCGACATGCCGCACTCGCGCTATCCCGTCACCGGCTCGTCGGTCGACGACGTGCTGGGCTTCGTGCACGTGCGCGACCTGCTGCAGGCCGATGTCGACCCCACGGCCACGGTGGGCTCGCTGGCCCGCGACATCCCCGTGCTGCCCGGCACCAACCGCATCCTGCCGGCGATGGCCCAGATGCGTCACGACGGCGTCCACATCGCCCTGGTCATCGACGAATACGGCGGCACCGACGGCATCGTGACGCTCGAGGACCTGGTCGAGGAGCTGGTCGGCGAGATCCGCGACGAGTACGACCTGCCCGGCGAGACCGAGGAGGCGCACGACGTGCGCCGCGACGGGCTCTTCGACGGCGGGCTCAACATCGAGGACTTCTCCGAGGTCACCGGCATCGAGCTGGTCGACGGCTCGTACGAGACCGTGGCCGGCTTCATCATCGACCAGCTCGGCCGCATGCCCGAGGTCGGCGACGCCGTGCAGGTCGGCGACGCCACGCTCTCGGTCGCCGAGCTGGACGGTCGCCGCATCTCGCAGGTGATGGTCGAGCGTCATGACGCGCCCGAGCCCGAGGCTAGGCTGGAGGAGTGACTTCACCCACCGACGGCCAGCCCCTGCGCAACCCGTGGATGGTCGCCGCGTTCGAGGGATGGAACGACGCGGCCGACGCCGCCTCGGGCACGGTCGACCACCTGATCGAGGAGTGGGACGCCGAGCTGATGGTCGAGCTCGACCCGGAGGACTTCTACGACTTCCAGGTGCAGCGACCGCAGGTGCGGTCCATGGACGACGGCGAACGACAGATCGTCTGGCCTGCGCCGCAGATCTACGTGGCCCGGCCGGCACGGCTCGAGCGCGACGTGCTGCTGCTGCGGGCGCCCGAGCCCAACTTCCGCTGGAAGGCGTTCTGCTCGTCGGTCATCGAGGTCGCGCGCCAGGCCGGCGTCACCGAGCTGGTGACGATGGGGGCCCTGCTGGCCGACTCCCCCCACACGCGTCCCGTACCGGTCAGCGGCTCGACGACCGATCCCGCGTTGATGCAGCGCATGTCGCTGATGCCGTCGACCTACACCGGACCGGTCGGCATCACGTCGGTGCTCAACGAGGTCGCGTCGATCGGGGGCATCGCGTCGGCCGCGCTGTGGGCTGCGGTGCCGCACTACCTGGCCGAGCCGCCGTGCCCCAAGGCCACCTTGGCCCTGCTGGGCGCGCTCGAGGACGCCGTCGGCATGCCGCTCCCCCAGGGCGTGCTGGCCGAGATGGCCGAGGCGTGGCAGCGCGGTGCCGAAGAGCTGACGTCGCAGGACGACGAGATCGCCGAGTACGTCCAGGCGCTCGAGAACGAGCGCGACACGAGCGAGCTGCCGGAGGCGAGCGGCGACGCGATCGCCAAGGAGTTCGAGCGCTACCTCCGCCGCCGCAACGTCGACCCGGAGTAGGCGATGGCTGACGGACGGCCCGCGGCCGTCGCCAGGGCGTCCCTCTGCCTGGGCGTGCTGGTCGTCGCGCTCGCGGTGGGCCTGCGCGACGACCTGCGGTGGATCGCCCGAGGCGCCGGCGTCGGACTGCTGCTGGCGGTCGTGACCGCCGTGGTGCTCGCCGTGCCGACGCTCGACCTGCGCCGCGACCCGGACCCGCAGCCGTCGGGACCCGGGCGGGCCCCCTGCTTCAGCGGGACGGAGTGCGACGCCGCCGGTTGAGTGAATTGAACCTGTTCACAACTTGCGCAACGCTGTACGAGTGTGACCCTGAGTGTGGTGGCACCTTCCACCGCTCACCCCAGGAGTGACATGTCCGATCCAGCACCCACCCAGCCCACACCGCCCCCCACCATCCAGCCCGTCACCGACTGGGCCGATCTCGGCCAGGAGATGTGGAGCTACCTGACCGGCAAGGGCGCAGCGGTCAACTACGAGTTCATCGACATGGCGGTCGAGGTTCCTCGCGACACCGGCGAGGACGCTCCGCGAGCCACGTGGAAGCTCAACGGCACGCTGCGCATCACGACCAGCGACGACGAGCGCGCCGGCGCCGACGAGCACCGCCCGTAGCCATGACGGCGGTGCTGCACCTTCACGCGGACCTCACCTTCGACATCGAGACCGGCGGCCGTCGCGGTGAATCCGACCGGCACGTGCACGGGACGATCCGAGCCGCGGGCAACCAGGTGACGGTCCAGACCGACGACCTGCTTGCGGTGGCCGGCCAGCCATCGCGTGCAGCTGTGCGTGGCATGGCCGATGCGCTGGCCCGGCTCGGCCTGGTGGTCGAGATCTCCGGGCCCAGCGGCACCGTGGTCACGATGGGAGCCGTCCAGGCCCCGCTCCTGCAGCGGCTGGTGACGCGATCGCGCCACCTGCGCCTCGGCGCCTGGTCGCACGTGCTGCGGGCCGTCGTGGCTCGTCGGCCGTCCGCCCACGGCGCGATGGACCTGTCGAGCGCAGGACTGCCACCGGGCACGCCGTGGCCCCTCGTGCCGCTCAGGCCCGTGCCGCGGACGGTCACGACGACCCACGATGCCGTCGGCGGTCGAGGTCACCCGCGGCTCTATCTGTCCGACACGTCCGACCCGGCCGTCGACCGACGGGTCGGTGTGTTCGCGCTGCCGGCGGAGGGCGTCGTGATCGGCAGTGCTGCGGGCTCGGGCCTGCGCCTCGACGGGGTCGACGACGTGCAGGCCGAGATCATCCGCACCGACGACGACGAGTACGTGCTGATCGCGCGCAGCAGCAGGGTGAACACGACGGTCAGCGGTCGCCAGCTGCCGCGGCAGACGCTGCACACCGGGTCGCGCATCCAGCTCGGCACGTGGCGTCTCGCGTACGTCCGTGACGAGTTCGCCGACCACGGACGCCCGTACGGCGGTCGTATCGGCGGCGAGCTGGGCCGTCAGCGCACCCAGCCGAAGCCCCCGAACCGCAGCCGGCAGGGCTTCTAGAGCGCGACGCCCAGCAGCGCGTCGATCGCGCTGCGCGCGGTGCGTCCGGCCTGCGGGTCGACGCCGGCGTCGTCGGACGCCCATGCGTCGATCGCGGCCAGGGCGGCCGGGGCGTCGAGGTCGTCGGCCATCGCCGTGCGGATGCGCTCGAGCAGGGCCTCGCCCGACGGCGCGACCGTGCGCGTGACGGCCGCCCGCCACTCGGCGAGCCGGGCCTCGGCACGATCGATCTCGTCGGCGAACCACTCCCAGTCGCTGCGGTAGTGGTGCGCGAGCAGCGCGAGGCGGATGGCCATGGGGTCGTGCCCGGCGGCGCGCAGCTTGGAGACGAGCACCAGGTTGCCCTTGGACTTCGACATCTTCTCGCCCTCGTAGCCGACCATGCCGGCGTGGACGTAGGCGTGTGCGAAGGGCTCGCCGGTGGCGACGGTGGCCTCGGACGCGGACATCTCGTGGTGCGGGAACACCAGGTCGGAGCCACCGCCCTGCACGTCGAAGGCCGTGCCGAGGTGGTGCAGCGCGATGGCCGCGCACTCGATGTGCCAGCCGGGACGGCCTCGGCCCAACGAGGTGTCCCAGGCCGGCTCGCCAGGACGCTCGGCCTGCCAGAGCAGGCAGTCGAGCGGATCGCGCTTGCCCGGGCGGTCGGGGTCTCCCCCGCGCCGCGGGAAGATCTCGCGCATCGTCGCCTCGTCGAAGCCCGACACGAGGCCGAAACCGGCGTCGGCGTGCACGTCGAAGTAGAGGTCGTCGTCGACGGAGTAGACGGCACCGGCCTCGCGCAGACGTCCCACCAGGTCGACCACGAGGTCGATCGACTCGACCGCGCCCACGTAGTGTGCGGGTGCCAGGACGCGCAGCGCCGTCATGTCCTCGCGAAACAGCTGGGTCTCGCGCTCGGCCAGCTCGACCCAGTCGACGCCGGTGGCGGTCGCGCGCTCGAGCAGCGGGTCGTCGACGTCGGTGACGTTCTGCGTGTAGGTGACGTCGAGCCCGCGATCGCGCCAGACGCGCTGCATGAGGTCGAACGTCAGGTAGGTGGCCGCGTGGCCCATGTGCGTCGCGTCGTACGGGGTGATGCCACAGACGTACAGGCGGGCGCTCTCGTCGGGGTCGACGGTGCGCAGGGCGGCGGACGACGTGTCGTGCACCGCCAACGGCGCACCGGTGCCGAGACCGAGGTCGCTGAGAGAAGGGACCTCAGGACTCGACCAGCTGCGCATGCCTTGAGCCTATCGGTGGACAATGACGACGTGATCATCGACTGCGCCGTCTACCGCGACGGAGTGCGCGAGACGACCGAGCACGACTCCGAGTCCCTCGACGCCGCCCTCTCCCGACTCGGTGAGGACGACTTCCTGTGGGTCGGCATCGGCAATCCGACGGCCGACGAGATGCAGCGGGTGGGCGACTCCCTCGGCCTCCACCCGCTCGCGGTCGAGGACGCCCTCGAGGCGCACCAGCGTCCGAAGGTCGAGAAGTACTCCGACCACACGTTCATCTCGATCCGCACCGTCTCCTACAGCGACGACGACATCACGACGCACGAGGTCAACATCTTCCTGGGCGAGAAGTTCCTGCTGACCGTTCGCCACGGCGGCCCGACGCTGCGCAACGCCCGCAAGGCGGCCGAAGGCATGATCGAGCCGCTCTCGCACGGACCGACGGCGGCGCTCTACGCGGTCGTCGACAGCATCGTGGACCACTACGAGGAGGTCGCGGCCGAGCTCGAGACCGACGTGCAGGAGGTCGAGACCTCCGTGTTCGGGGCCGAGCGCACCAACGACTCCTCGCGCATCTACCGCCTGAAGCGCGAGACCCTCGAGTTCCGCCGCGCCGTGCTCCCCCTGCGCGAGCCGATCCACCGGCTCGCCCTCGCGACAGCGCCGGAGGACGCCAGGCCATACTTCCGCGACATCGCCGACCACCTGGCCCGTGCGGCCGAGGCCATCGACTCGATCGACCACCTGCTCGACAACGCCCTGCAGGCGCACCTGGCGCAGCTGAGCGTCCAGCAGAACGAGGACATGCGCAAGCTCACCGCCGGCGCCACGATCTTCGCCGTCCCGACCGCCATCGCAGGCGTGTACGGGATGAACTTCGAGCACATGCCTGAGCTGTCGTGGACGTACGGCTACCCGATGTGCCTGGCCGTCATCGCCGGCCTGTGCGGCTACATCTACCGCCGCTTCAAGAAATCGGGCTGGCTCTAGCCATGTGGAAGTCGCCCGACGGAAGAGCCCACACCGTCGCCCTGCCTGATCCGAGAAGCGCGATGACCGAGGAGTTCGTGCGATCGATCGAGGCGCTCGGCGACGCTGACCGGTCTCTCCTCGCTGAGACATCCGAGGAGTTCTACGACTCGCTCGACGCGATCCTCGACGCCATGAAAGCGCGCGAGCCGCGGTCTTCCGAAGAGGACGCGTTGCCGGATGCCTTCCTGCACGGCGAGTTCACGTCGGGCGCCGCCGTTCGCGAGTATCTCGACTCGATCGACCCTGTGTGGCGCCTCGACGCCTACCTGGCCGTCGAGGACCTGCTGGACGAGCTTTAGCCGACCGTGGTGCCGGCGGCGATGACGCCGGTGCCGACCAGCACCAGCACGACGGCGCCCAGGCCGACGCGGTAGACCACGAACGGCGTGTACGAGTGCGTGCTGACGTACTTGAGCAGCCAGTGGATGACCGCGAGCCCCACCACGAACGACACGACCGTGCCGACGATCGTGGGCCCGGCGCCGTAGGCGTTGTCGCCGCCGATGTCCTTGAGCTTGAAGATGCCCGCGCCGACGACGGCGGGGATCGCCAGCAGGAAGGCGTAGCGAGTCGCCGCAGCGCGCTCGTAGCCGAGCAGCAGGCCCATGCTGATGGTCGCGCCCGAGCGTGACACGCCCGGCACCAGCGCCCCGGCCTGCGCCAGGCCCAGCAGGATGGCGTGGGTCATGGTGAGGTCGTCGATCGGGCTGGTCTTGCGCCCGACGCGCTCGGCGATGCCCAGCACGATGCCCAGCACGATCAGGGTGGTGCCGATGACCCACAGGTTGCGGAACTCGCGGTCGATCGCGTCCTGCAGCAGCAGGCCCAGCACCACGATCGGCACGGAGCCGATGATGACGAACCAGCCCATGCGCCACTCGGGGGCCTGCCTAGCCTCGCGCGAGAAGACGCCTCGCACCCACCCCGAGCCGATGGTCCAGATGTCGCGCCAGAAGTACAGGAGCACGGCGAGCTCGGTGCCGATCTGGATGACCGCGGTGTACGCGGCTCCCGGATCGTCCCAGCCGAGGAGCTTGGGGATGATCGCGAGATGGGCGCTGCTGGAGATCGGGAGGAACTCGGTCAGTCCCTGCACCACCCCCAGGACGACGGCACGGAGAAAGTCCACCGTGCGAGCCTACCGCCGCGCCTTCACGGGGCCGACTATCTTGGCGGCATGCAACGTCGTCGCGTCGGTCACTCCGGCCTGGAGGTCTCGCGTCTCGGCCTCGGCACCATGACCTGGGGCTCCTCGGTCGACTCCTACGAGGCGGACGACCAGCTGACGACGTTCCTCGACGCCGGCGGCACCCTGGTCGACACCGCGCCGATCTACGGCGACGGGGCCTGCGAGGAGCTGCTCGGCTCTCTGCTGGCCAAGGCCGGGGTCCGCGACGAGATCGTGCTGGCCGGCAAGGCAGGCTTCGCGCGTCGCGGCGGCGAGGTCGTGAAGGACGGATCCCGCCGCACCCTGCTCGACCAGCTCGACACCTCGCTGCGCCAGCTGCAGACCGACCACCTCGACCTGTGGCAGATCCACACCCCCGACCTCGACGTGCCGCTCGAGGAGACGTTGGGCGCGCTCGAGCACGCCGTGCGCACCGGGCGCACCCGCTACGTCGGCGTCTCCAACTTCACCGGCTGGCAGACGGGCATCGCCCACACCTGGCTCGCCGGACGTCCCGAGGGCGTCCCGCTGGTCAGCAACCAGGTCGAGTACTCGCTGGTCAACCGCGATCCCGAGGACGAGGTCGTCCCCGCTGCCACCCATCTGGGCATGGGCCTGCTGGCCTGGTCGCCGCTCGGTCGAGGCGTGCTCACGGGCAAGTACCGCGGCGGGGTGCCGACCGACTCGCGCGGCGCGACGCCGGGGTGGGACGAGTTCGTGGGCGCCTACCTGACGCCGGCCAAGTCGGGCGTCGTCGAGGCGCTGGCGCGGGCGTCCGAGGGGCTGCACGTCTCGATCGCCCACGTGGCGCTGTCGTGGCTGCTGGCCCGGCCGCAGCTGTCGTCCGCGATCATCGGGGCCCGCACGACGCCGCAGCTGCAGGAGAACCTCGCCGCCGAAGAGCTCGAGCTGCCGCCGGAGATCCTGCTGGCGCTGGACGACGTGTCGCAGGCGGCACGCTGATGAGAGGTGAGTCGATGATCGAGTACGAGTTCTGGAACCTGACGATCGACCGCACGAAGTCGCGCTCGGCCGTCTGCCGCATGCTCACCGACGCCGCCGAGTACCAGGGCTGGGAGCTCGACCGCCTGCGCAAGGACGGCAGCGGTCAACGCACCGTCACCCTGCGCCGCAAGATCATCCGCATGCGCAGCACGCTGTAACCCACGCGTCAACGGGGCGCAACCCGCGCGTCAGCGTCAGGCGAGGCCCAGGAACGTGTCGAAGACCGTCGCGCCGAACTCGAGCGACGTGGTCGGCACCCGCTCGTCGACGCCGTGAAACAGCGCCGTGAAGTCGAGATCGGTCGGCAGGCGCAGCGGGACGAAGCCGAACGACGTGATGCCGAGCTTGTCCCACGCCTTGGCGTCGGTGCCGCCCGACATCACGAACGGCGCGATGTGGGCGTCGGGGTCCTGCGAGTGCAGCGCGACGGTCATGGCATCGACCAGGTCGCCCTCGAAGACGTACTCGAGCGCCGGCTGGCTGATGTAGGGCTCGACCGAGACGGCGTCGCCGACGATGCCCTCGACGGCGGGCACGAAGGTGTCGCCGTGGCCGGGCAGGAAGCGTCCGTCGACGTACGCGACGGCCTCGCCGGGCACGACGTTGTGCTTGTAGCCGGCCTCGAGCATCGTGGCGTTGGTGGTGTTGCGAACACCCGCCCCGATCATGCGGACCGCCGGGCCGAAGTGCTCGAGCAGCTCGTCGGGTGTCCCGTCGCTGCCGGTCAGCTCACGCACCGTGGCGAGCAGCCGCTGCATCGACGGACCGGGCTCGGCGGGCCACTCGTGCTCGCCGAGGGCCAGGAGCCCGCGCGACAGGTGCATCAGCGCGTTGTCGTCGTTGCGCATCGAGCCGTGGCCGGCGGTGCCGCGGGCCCGCAGGCGCATCCACGCGATGCCCTTCTCGCCCGACTCGATGAGGTACAGACGCTTGCCGCCGATCTCGGTGGAGAAGCCGCCGACCTCGCCCACGGCCTCGGTGCAGCCCTCGAACAGCTCGGGACGGTGCTCGACCAGCCAGTGCGCGCCCCACACGCCGCCCGCCTCCTCGTCGGCGGTGAACACCAGCAGGATCGGACGGTCGGGGATGACGCCCGCACGCTGGCGGGCGCGCACGACCGACAGCAGCATCGCGTCGAAGTCCTTCATGTCTACCGCGCCGCGGCCGAACAGGTAGCCGTCGACGATCTCGCCGGCGAACGGGTCGACGGTCCAGTCGGCGGCCTGGGCCGGCACGACGTCGAGGTGCCCGTGCACGAGCAGGCCCGGACGCGACGACTGCTGGTTGCCCCACCGGGCGACCACGCTGGCGCGGCCGTGCATCGACTCGATGATCTCGGACTCGATGCCCACCTCGGCGAGCGAGGCCGCGACGTACTCGGCCGCCGCGCGCTCCCCCGGACCGGAGTCGTCACCGTAGTTGCTGGTGTCGATGCGGATCAGGTCGCGGCAGATGTCGACGGCTTCGGTCTCCGGTGCGTAGGCCATACCGCGATCGTACGGGGAGGGGTCCTTTCGACAAGCTCAAGGAGCGGAACGCAGCAACCCGTCGATGACGCGCGAGAAGAGCGCCCGGCTCGACGCTTTCGTGACGCCGTCCATGAAGCGCGGCATGCCCGTGACGTGGATGTCCTCGCGCCAGGTGACCCGGCTGCCGGCGGCGACGGCGTCGACAGACAGCTCCGCCCAGCCGGTGACCACACGGCCGCGCTTCTCGAGGCGGCAGAACGACGGCTCGCGCCACTCGACGACGTCCATGGGGTCGTGGAAGCCGATACGACCCACCCCGGTGAACGCGTCGAAGCCGCGGGGAGTCAGGGCGATGCGCGTGAGAGGGACGAACTCTCCGTGGCGCTGCCACGCCGTGACCCGCCCCCACGCCTCGGCTGGGCTCAGAGGTACCTCGCGCACGATCTCGATCAGGGCCACGGCATCATCGTAGGCATGCGCACCATGCCGTTCGACTCGATCGCCGACGTCAAGGCCAAGCTCGCCTCCGCGGGGTACCTGGCGTCCGACGCGATCGCGACCACCGTCTTCCTCGCCAGCGAGCTGGGCAAGCCGCTGCTGGTGGAGGGGCCCGCCGGTGTCGGCAAGACCGCTCTCGCCAGTGCCGTCGCCGAGAGCTGCGGTGCCGACCTCATCCGCCTGCAGTGCTACGAGGGCGTCGACGAGGCCCGTGCGCTGTACGAGTGGAACCACGCGAAACAGCTTCTGCGGATTACAGCCGGTCACGGCGAGACGTGGGACGAGGCTCGCAATGACATCTTCTCCGAGGAGTTCCTGCTCCCCCGCCCGCTGCTGACGGCCATCCGCAGCGACGACCCGACCGTGCTGCTGATCGACGAGACCGACAAGGCCGACGTCGAGATCGAGGGCCTTCTGCTCGAGGTGCTCGGCGAGTTCCAGGTGACGGTCCCCGAGCTCGGCACCATCACCGCCAAGCACCGCCCGTTCGTGGTGCTGACGTCCAACGCCACGCGCGAGCTGTCCGAGGCGCTGCGGCGTCGCTGCCTGTTCCTGCACGTCGACTTCCCCGACACCGCCCTCGAGGAGGAGATCGTCCGGCTCAAGGTGCCGGGGCTCGACCAGTCGCTCGGCGAGTCGCTGGTGCGCGTCGTCAACGCCCTGCGCGCGATGCCGCTGCGCAAGGCGCCGTCGGTGTCGGAGACGATCGACTGGGCCCGCACCCTCGTCGCTCTCGGCGCCGACATCCTCGACGAGGAGACCGTGCGCGACAGCCTGGGCGTCATCCTGAAGCACCAGGACGACCTCGAGAAGGCCCGCACGCGGCTCGACCTCGACGAGGTCCTCTCGCCGTGACGCAGGACCTCGCCGGGCGCCTGGTCGAGCTCGTGGCGGCGCTGCGCAGCAAAGGCGTCACGGCCGGCACCAGCGAGACGGTCGATGCCGCTGCGGTCATCCAGGTGCTGGGGCTGGGCGACCGCGAGCAGCTGCGCGAGGGACTCGCCTCGGCGCTCATCCGCCGTGGTGGCCAGCGCGAGGTGTTCGACATGGCCTTCGACATCTACTTCCCTGCCGGGGTGGGCGCACCCCAGGCCGCGATGGACGTCGACGACGACTTCGACCTCGACGACCTGCGCGACCTGCTGGCGATGGCCCTGGCCGACGACGACCTGCGCACGCTCGAGCAGGTGGCCGAGATCGCGATCGACCTGCTGGGCCGTGTCGGCACCGCCGACACCCCGAGCGAGGGCTTCTCGGCCTACCAGACCCTCGAGCGGCTGCGCCCCCAGACGCTGCTGACGCAGGCACTGGGGCTGCGCGGGCAGGGCCAGGGCGGGCAGCAAGGCCAGGGCCAGGGATCCGGCGGCGGCGACTTCACCGAGCGGCTCGAGCGCGACGAGATCCGCCAGAGCATCGAGCGCTTCCGCGCCATGGTGGCGGCCGAGGCACGCCGCCGCACCGCGGAGGTGCGCGGGCGCGACGTCGTCACCCGGCACGCCGTCCGCTCGGGTACCGATCGGGTCGACTTCCTGAGCGCCAGCCGTCAGCAGCTCGAGGAGCTCGCCCGCTCGGTGCAGCCGCTGTCGCGCAAGCTCGCCACGCGCCTGGCCGCGCGTCGTCGCAAGAACCGCCGCGGCCGCATCGACATCCGCAAGACGTTGCGCCGGTCGATGTCCACCGGAGGCGTGCCGATGCAGCCTGCGTTCGCCAAGCCGCACCCGTCACGCCCCGAGCTGGTGCTGCTGTGCGACGTGTCGGGCTCGGTCGCGGGCTTCAGCAGCTTCACGATGCACCTCGTGCAGGCGCTCAGCGGGCAGTTCAGCAAGGTGCGGGTGTTCGCCTTCGTCAACGCGATGGACGAGGTGACCGACCTGGTCAAGGAGACGACCGCGGGCCCCGGTTCGGACGACCTGTCGGCACGCATCCAGGCCGAGGCGCGCATCACCAAGTGGCACACCAGCAGCGACTACGGCGAGGCGCTGGGCGACTTCCACGCCGACTACATGGACGCGATCGGCCCCCGCACCGCCGTGCTGATCCTCGGCGACGCCCGCAACAACAACCAGGACCCCAACCTCGGCGCGCTGCACGACATCAACCAGAAGGCGCGCCGCACGTTCTGGCTCAACCCCGAGGCGACGATGCGGTGGGGTCTCGGCGACTCCGTGGCCCACCAGTACGCCGATGTCGTCGAGATGCACCAGTGCAGCAACGTCGACCAGCTGACACGGTTCATCACCCGGCTGCTGCCGGTCTAGCAAGTCAGGACCAATCCGGGACCGTCCAAGGTCTTGACAGATTCGGACGTTTGCCTCGCGCGCAGGCGGCCGACCGCCTACCGTCTGTCGTATGGGCAGAAGCAGACGCCGGGCCGCCGCCGTGGGCGCGATCGTCGTCGCGACGACCGCCGCCGCCCTGATCGCGCCGGCCGAGGCCGGCACGAGGTCGACACGCTCCGAGCTGTCGGCGACCGTCGAGCAGGCCGGGACGCTCGTCACGGCGTCCGCGCGGCTTCGGTCGAGCCACCCCGGACGGCGCATGACCTTGCGCATCGTGGAGCGCAACCACGGACGCGTGGTGGCGACGCGGACCAAGACCGTCAAGGCCTCGTCACGGAGCTGGCGCCGCCTGCGCGTGTCGCTGCGCACCCAGCATGCGGGCAGCCGCGTGCAGCTGACGGCTCGAGCGACCCGGGTCTCTGCGCGCAGGCTGGTGCGCCTCCCACCGGCTGCTCCCGCACCGCCTGCTCCCCCACCCGTGACGGATCCGATCACGACCCCCGTCACGAGCGTCGCCTGCGAGGCGATCGACTACACCGACCCGGCACAGGGCGTGGAGACCTTCGCCGACGAGTTCGACGGCTCGACGCTCGCAGCCACCCGCTGGCGCGTCCGCGACAACACCTTCCTCAACCACGACAAGGCGTGGATCACGAAGGACGCCGTCTCGGTGCACGACGGGCACCTCGCCATCACGGGCCGGCGCCTGCCGCAGGACCAGTGGCGCAACAACCCCAACGCCCTGTACGGCACCGAGAACATGGTGCGCGACTACTCGACCGGCTACATCGACACGATCGGCCGCTTCAGCCAGCGCTACGGCAACTTCGAGGTGCGTGCCTGGGTCCCGAGCGCCGACACGATGTCGCGCGGCATCTGGCCGGCGTTCTGGCTGCGCGCGGACCACCAGCCGGGCGAGATCGACCCGATGGAGTCGTACGGAGCGCCGACCATCCGCTCGTTCGACCCCTCCAGCTCGTACGAGTGGAACAGCTGGGCCGACACCGCGCAGGGCTCGACCAACGAGCCGGTGAAGCTCAAGACCCAGGGCCGCGCGAACGTCGGCAGCGACAAGATCTGGCAGGGCTGGCACACCTACGGCGTCAACTGGTCGCCCACGTGCCTGCGCTACACCTACGACGGTCGGACGGTCGCCACCGTGCTGTTCGACGACCCGAAGACGCTGCCGTACTTCCGCGGGCCGACGTTCGCCGACACCTTCCACCTGCGGCTCAACATGCAGGTCGGCTCGAAGTACTGGGGCTGGGCCGACCCGGCCCACACCCGTCCGGAGTTCGACTTCAAGATCGACTGGGTGCGCGTGCACCAGGGCCGCGACCTGCTGCGGTGAGCATCAACGCCCACCCCACAGCGATCGCGAGCATCGACAGCACGCCCCACGGCGGGTACACGTGGTTCTCCATGAAGCCGTAGGCACCCAGCAGCGCGAGCGCGGCACCTGGCAGCACCCACGCTCCCGCGACGCGCAACAGGCATCCGGCGGCGGCCGCGGTGGCCCCGATGTAGGCGATCGAGCCGATCTGACCCAGGTCGCTCGCGTAGCCGAACACCGTGGCGAGGCCACCCTCGCGGTCGTACTTCAGGGCGCCTGCCGCGATCCCGGCGAGGACGTCGAGCGCCGAGTAGAAGCAGGCGTACACGTACGCCAGCACCAGCGTGATGCGCCCGTACACGGGCTCGATCGAGCGAGCGACGAGCCACGGTCCCACGGCCAGCAACGGGAAGAGCGGAAGCAGCACGATGTGCAGGTCGCGCCACCATGCGGACGCGTCCTGCGTCAGGTGCGCGGGATGGGTGAGGCCGACGAGTCCGATGACGACGGGAGGTGCGAGGACTGCGATCGCGGTGCGCGTGCTCGTGCGCGTCGTCTCCATCCGTCGAGCCTAAGCCCGCCCACGAGAAGCAGCAGCGCGACGACGCCGTCGAGCCACCAGTGGTGGCCCGTCGCCGCCACCACGAACACCGTGACGGGCAGGTGCATCAGGACGATCCAGCGCACGCGGCTGCGGGTCATCGCGAACGTCCCGAGCGCCACGACGGCCGCCCACCCGACGTGGATCGACGGCATGGCCGCGAACTGGTCGGACACGCCCGTGCCGACGTCTCCGTAGACGCCGAGGCCGTACCGGGTCGACAGGTCCACGAAGCCGAGCTCGTCGACGAACCGCGGCGGAGCGACCCGGATGAAACGGATGACCAGGCAGCCCGCCGTGACGGCCACCAGGCCGTTGCGCCAGTGCGGGTAGAGGTCGCGGTGCCGCACGAAGGCCCAGACCATGAAGGCGATGAGCGCCGGGACGTGCACGATCGCGTAGTACCCGTTGACGAAGCGGGCGAGCCAGTCGTGCGCGATCACCAGGTGCTGCACCGAGATCTCGGTCGGCAGGTGCAGGGCGTGCTGCAGGCGGTCGATGTCGCGGGCGCGGTCGATCGCGCCGGACTCGTGCGTGATGGGCAGCATGCGCGCCAGCCGCCAGACGGCGTAGAGCCCCGCGACGAGGGCGAACTCGCGAAAGGCCGGCAGCAGGGCGTCGCCGACCCGCGACCGCGGCAGTCGTCCGACGGCGAGCCATCCGATGACGCTGAGGAGCGCCGCGATGGCTGCTTGCTCCCACGACGGCCACGGCACCAGGACAGTGTGGTCGATCAGGCCGGCGTTTGCACCTCGTCCTCGCCGGCGCGTCGGAACAGCGGCGGCATGTATCGCAGCATCAGGCCCGACCACGTCAGGTGGGTCAGCAGCGGGGCCTGGATGCCGCCGGAGGCACGACGCTGCAGCGCGAACAGCGTGCCCATGACGCTGCCCGCCAGCACCAGGGCAGGGTTGCGGGTCGCCGTGGTCGCCAGCGCGTAGACGGCCGTGGACTTGGCCACCGGGTTCTCGGTGCCCACCGCGGCGTAGAGCGCGCCCCGGAAGAACACCTCCTCGGCCGCACCGTTGGCGAACGTCGTCAGGGTCACGAGCGGTGCCGACCCCTGGTCGGCGAAGGCCAGGATGTGGGTGAGCGCACGGTCGAGCACCGGGATGCGCCGAGCCACCAGGGCGGCTCCGTAGAAGGCGCCGAAGGCACCGACACCCAGCACCACGGGGGTCACGACGGGCCTGCGCAGACCGGCGTCGTGGGTCTGCTCCCAGCCGAGGTGCAGCGGACCGGAAGCGAACGCGCCCGCCGTCCAGGTGGCGGCCACGCCCAGGGTCAGGCCGTAGAACTCGCGGGAGTCGGGTTCGGTCGACAACGACTTGCCGAGCAGGGCCGCGCCGGCGAGGCTGACGCCCGCCACGACCCGTCTGCGGCGGTGGAACGCCGCATCGGACTGCAGGTGGTCGCGCGGGACCTTGTCGACGAGGGTGCGGAGGAGAGACATCACCTCGACGCTACAAGGTCTCCGATACCCTCGCCCGATGACGGCCACCTTCCGGCTGGGGCTCAAGAACGTCCTCGGCTCCAACTGGACGCCCCTGCGCAACCGCTGGCCTGGCCGTGCCGCGATGCTCGAGCGCGAGATGACCGGGCCGGGTGGGATGGACGCGAGCGTCTACTTCCTGGTCGAGGTCAATCGTCCGCCCGAGCGCCGCAGCCTCGCCGCGATCCTGCCGGGCTGGGACGTGGTCCGCTCGCGCGGGCACAACGACGCGTACAGCGATCCGCGCGTCCACCGCGTCGTCGAGTCGCACGAGATCGCCTTGGGAACGGCGACCCGTCAGCAGCGGTACGCCACGATCGTCCGCTACCAGCACCTGGCCAGCGGGGTGGAGTGGACGGGCGCCACGACCCACCTGTCGTCGTCGGTGGGCACGACGGCCGAGCTGGCGGCCACCTCGCGGCAGGTGCAGGGCACCCGGTTGGCCGAGCTGTGCCACGAGCACGGGGTGGACGTGCTGGCCGGCGACATCAACAACATCGCGGTGCGGCCCGACACCCCGCGCGGCATCCTGCAGGCGGCCGGCTACGTCGACTGGCGCGCGGCCGTCGAGGTCGAGAACGTCGACCACGACGTGCACCATGCGCTCGGCCGCCCGAATCCACGGACCGGGCGGCACCTCGACGCGATCTACCTGGGCCCTCGGGTGACCGCCCTGGACGGCCGGGTCCAGGTGTCCGAGCCCGAGAGCTCGGACCACCTGGGTCTGGTCTGCACCGTGCGCATCGGCTAGATGCGGATCAGGCGACGCCCACCGCACCCTCGGCCGGGATGTCGTCCTTCTTGGCGTTGATCAGCGTGATGGCGGTGATCAGGGCCAGCACCAGCATGACGGCGCCCCAGAAGAAGGCCGTGTGATAGCCACTGAGCAGCGCGTCGGCGGCGACCTTGCGCTGGTCGGCACCCTTGCTCATGTTGTCGGCCAGGTAGCTCGTGACGGCACCGGCGTAGAGGGTGTTGAGCAGGGCCGTGCCGAGCGAGCCCCCGACCTGCTGCGAGGTGTTGAGCAGCGCGCTGGCCACGCCGGCGTCGTGCGATCCGACGCCGACCAGGGCCGTGCTGGACGCCGGGATGAACACCGCGGCCATGCCGACGCTCATGAGCACCAGCGAGGGCAGGACGTGCGTCCAGTAGGACGTCTCGGCCGTGATCTGCGTGAGCAGGAGCATGCCGGCTGCGGCGCTGACCAACCCGGGCACCATCAGCGGCTTGGGCCCGAGCTTGGGCAGCAGCTGCGAGATGACGCCCGCGCCGCCGATGATGCCCAGGCTGAACGGCAGGAAGGCGAAGCCCGAGCGCAGCGGGGTGTAGCCGAGCGTGGCCTGGAAGTAGAACGTCAGGAACAGGAACATCGCGAACAGCCCGGCCCCGATGAACAGGAACACCAGGTAGGAGCCACCGCGGTTGCGGTCGAGCGCGACGCGCAGCGGCAGCAGCGGGTGGGCCGTGCGGCGCTCCCACAGCACGAAGGCCACGAGCAGGACGACCGCGACGCCGAGGAAGGTCAGGGTGCTGCTGTCGGTCCAGCCCAGCACCTCGGTGCTCTTGCCGGGGTTCTTCTCCTTCGCGGCCTCGGTGAAGCCGTAGACGAGCGAGACCAGGCCCAGGGTGACCAGGACGGCGCCGGGGATGTCGTACTTGGTGTCGCCCTCGGCCTTGCTCTCGCGGACCACGCGGGTGGCGGCCCAGGCGGCGAGCAGGGCGATGGGCACGTTGACCCCGAGGCACCAGCGCCACGAGGCGTACTCGGTGAGCACGCCGCCGAGCAGCAGGCCGATCGCGGCCCCACCGCCCGAGATGGCGCCGAACACGCCGAAGGCCGTGGCTCGCTCCTTGGTCTCGGTGAAGGTCACCGAGATCAGGGACAGCGCCGCGGGCGCGAGCAGCGCCGCGAAGGCACCCTGCAGCCCGCGGGCCGCGTAGAGCAGCCCGGCGGTCGACGCGATGCCGCCGAGGGCGGAGGCGGCGGCGAAGCCGATCAGGCCGATGACGAACACGCGCTTGCGACCGACGAAGTCGGCGATGCGACCGCCGAGCAGCAGGAGCCCGCCGAACGCCAGGGTGTAGGCCGTGACGACCCACTGGCGGTCGGCGTCGCTGATGTTGAGATCGCGTTGCGCCGATGGCAGCGCGATGTTCACGATCGACGCGTCGAGCACGATCATCAGCTGGGCGACCGCGATGACGCCGAGCGCGAGCCAGCGCTTCGGGTCGGGAGCAGGAGCAGTGGACATGGGGGGTCCTCACGAGGAAAAGGGTGGGGTGACGGCCGATCGGCGCCGACGAGGTCAGCACCGTCCGTCATCCTGCTATTCCGGACCGACAAAAACAGTTCCGACGACTGTTCCGTGGCGACTGTCACACTCGCCACATGACCGCCCGCACCATCGCCCGTCGTCTCCTCGGCGCCTTCCTCGTGCTCGCCGGCCTCAGCCATCTCTTCTGGGCCCGTACGACCTTCCGTGCCCAGGTGCCCGAGTGGCTGCCGATCGACGTCGACCTCGCGGTGGTGGCGTCCGGGGTCGTCGAGATAGCGCTGGGCCTGGCGCTGATCGCCCTGACGCGTCGACGGGTGCTGGTCGGCTGGGTCGTGGCGGCCTTCTTCGTGGCGGTGCTCCCGGGCAACGTCAACCAGCTCGTGACGCACACCGACGCGTTCGGGCTCGACACCGATCTTGCGCGGTGGCTGCGGCTGCCGTTCCAGCCCGCGCTGGTGGCGTGGGCGCTGTGGTCGACCGACGCGTGGCGGCAGCGACCGCGACGGGCGAGGATGGACGCATGAGACGCGTGATCCACACCGACCGGCCCGACGCCGGGGCCTATGCCCTGCTGAACTCACTCGTGGTGCCGCGCCCGATCGCCTGGATATCGACGCTCTCGGCCGACGGCATCGGCAACCTCGCCCCGCACTCGTTCTTCAGCGTCGCGTGCGCCAACCCGCCGATCGTGTCGTGGACCTCGGTGCGCCAGAAGGACACGCTGACCAACGTCCTGGCCACCGGGGAGTTCGTCGTGAACCTCGCGACGCTGCCCGACATGGACCTCGTCAACGCGACGAGCGCGACCTTCGAGCCGCACCACGACGAGGCCGAGGCGCTGGGCATCGAGATGGAGCCCAGCGAGCGCGTGGCCCCGCCGCGGGTGGTCAGCTCGCCCGCGTCGCTGGAGTGCACGCTGCACTCCACGATCGAGCTGGGCGACTCGGTGCTGGTGCTCGGGGACGTCGTGGCCGTGACGGTCGTCGAGGAGGCCATGGACGGCGACCACCCCGACTTCGCCAAGCTGCAGACCGTGTCGCGACTCGGCATCGACGAGTGGGGTCTGCCGCCGGCGGTCAGGGCGGTCGACCGGCCCAACTAGCTGGCTAGCCCAGCAGCTGCTGCACCGAGACGTCGCCGTCCTCGGACTCGATCGCCTCCGCGATCTTCGTGACGTCGTCGGGCTGCACCTCGACCGCCACCTCGTCGAAGCCCTTGCGGAGCTCTTCGACGACGACGACCTCGGTCGCACCGTCCTGGTAGGCCGACACGCGGTCGACGACGTTCTGGATGGCCTCGATCTGTTCGCTCTCGTAGTCACTCATGGCCGCGTCGTACCCTCCGCGTCGCCGTCCAATCGCCGCGGGTGGCTCGGCCACCAGAAGCGCTCGCCCAGCATCGTCGCGAGGGCCGGCACCAGCAGGCTGCGGACCACCAGCGTGTCGAGCAGCACACCGATGCCGACGATGACGCCGATCTGGGTCAAGGCCACGACCGGCAGCACCCCCAGCACCGCGAACACGGCCGCGAGCACGATGCCCGCGCTGGTGATGACGCCACCCGTCACCGCCAGCGCGCTGGTCATGGCCCCCGCCACGGGCTGGGTCGCGCCCTCCTCTCGAGCGCGGGTCGTCAGGAAGATGTTGTAGTCGACGCCCAGTGCGACCAGGAAGATGAAGGCGAACAGGGGCACCGGCAGGTCGAGCGCCGGGAAGTCGAACAGGTGCGTGAACACGAACCATCCCGCTCCCACGGCGGTCACGTACGTCGCCACGACCGTCAGCGCGAGCACCACGGACGCGACGACCGACCGCAGCAGCACCAGCAGGACGATCATGACGATCACGAGCACGAGCGGGATGATGAGCAGCCGGTCGTGCGAGGCCGCCGACGCTGCGTCGATGTCCTGGGCATCGGGCCCTCCGACCAGTGCCTCGTCGCCGAGGGACGAGCGCAGCCGCTCGACCGTGTCGGCCGACCGGTCCGAGCCACGGTCGCTGTCGAGCACGACCTGGAGCGAGGCCCACGTGTCCGACGCGGCACCGGGACGCACGGACGAGACACCGTCGACGCTCGACGCGCGCCGGGCGACGTCCGCCACGGCGCCCGGACGGGCGAGGACGACGGTCGGCTCGGCGAAGCCCGCCGGGAACGCCTCGGCCAGCCTCTCCTGCCCCACGACCGACTCGGGCGTCACGCGGAAGCGCTCGTTCTGCGTGAGGCCGACCTGCAGGCCGGCCGCGCCCAGCGACAGCAGCAGGAGCAGAGCCACCGACCCGGCGACGAACGTCCGCGGGCGACGGACGACGGCGTGACCGACCCTCGACCAGACGCCGGTGCGAGCCGGATCGTCCTGACCGACCCGGGGGACGAAGGGCCAGAACAGGCCACGCCCGAACAGCACCATCGCGGCGGGCAGCGCGACCAGCCCGAACAGGACGGCGACCACGATGCCGATCGCGGCCGACCAGCCCAGCGCGCGGTTGCTGGGCGCGTCGGCGAACGACAGCGTCAACAGGGCCAGCGTCACGGTGCCCGAGCTGGCCAGGATGGCGGGGGCCGCCTGGCGCCAGGCGGCGCGCATCGCGGCGAACCGGTCGTCGTGGCGGCGCAGCTCCTCGCGATAGCGCGCGATCAGCAGGAGCGCGTAGTTGGTGCCGGCGCCGAACACCAGCACCGAGGTGATGCCGGTCGTCGATCCGTCGACCTCGTAGCCGAACAGCTGCGTCGCGGCGGCCACGGCGAGCGAGGCGACGCGGTCCCCGACCGCGACGACGACCAGCGGCACGAGCCACAGCCACGGGCTGCGGTAGGTGACGAGCAGCAGCACCGCGACGATCAGCGCGGTCGCCACCAGCAGGCGCACGTCGGCTCCGGCGAAGGCGTTCTCGATGTCCGCCTGGAAGGCCGGACCGCCCGTGACCTCGGCCGCCAGTCCGCCGGGCAGCGACGCGACGGCGTCGCGGATGGCCTCGACCTTCGCCGAGCCCGTCGACGCCTTCAGCGGCACGGCGACCAGACCGACCTCGCCGTCGTCCGAGAACGTCGGCGTCAGGTCGGCCCCACCGACGCCGAACCGGCCCAGCCGTCCTGCGAGGTCGGTGACGGCAGCTCGACCGCCCTCCCCCAGCACCTGTCCGTCGCGGCTGACCACGACGATCGCCGGTGAGACCCCGCTCGATGGCAGGGTTCGCTGGATCGCCGAGACCGTCGTCGACTCGGCCGAGTCGGGCAGGCCGCTCGTCGCCTGGTCGGCCTCGCGCGCCTCGGGTGCCAGCGCGAAGACCAGACCCGTCAGCAGCACGAACGCGAGCACGGTCAGCACCGACGCTCGACGAGCCGGCCGTCGCCATTTAGTTCCATCATCGAATGATTCCACGAGTGAAACAGTACGATGCGATCATGACGGATGCCACTCGACGCGACATGGGCTCGACCGGGGCGAACGACCTGGTCCGCGAGCTGCGCCTGTTCAACCTCGAGATCGAGCGTTACATCCTGCGGATGAGCCACGTGCACGCGATGCACCGCACCGACCTGTCGGCGATCGGGCTCGTGATGGACCGCGGCGGAGCCACGCCGAAGGACATCGCCGAGGGGCTCAACCTCAGCCCGTCGGCCACCAGCGCGATGATCGACCGTCTCGAGCGCGCGGGCCACGTGCGGCGCGAGCGGGTCGAGACCGACCGGCGGTCGGTCACGGTCGAGATCACCGAGCAGGCCCTCGCGGTCGGCTCGTCGATGTTCGGCCTGCTCGCCCGGCACATGCGCGGCGTCCTCGACGAGCACAGCGACGACGAGCTCGCAGCGATGGCCGCCCTGATGGAGCGCATCAATGCCGCGGCCCGCGCGGCCAGCGAGGAGGCGGGGAGCGCTCCGGGCGACTAACGTCGTCCTAATGCAGTCATCCGAGCCGTCCGGCTTCATCCGCGTGCGCGGCGCCCGAGAGCACAACCTCCTCGACGTCGACGTCGACCTCCCCCGCGACAGCTTCGTCGTGTTCACCGGCGTCTCGGGGTCGGGCAAGTCGTCGCTGGCGTTCGGCACCGTGTTCGCCGAGTCGCAGAAGCGGTACTTCGAGTCGGTCGCGCCGTACGCCCGCCGGCTTCTCTCGCAGGTCGGCGCTCCCGACGTCGACTCGATCGACGGGATGCCGCCGGCCGTCGCGCTGCAGCAGGCCCGCGGTGCGACGAGCGCGCGGTCGTCGCTCGGCACGTTGAGCTCGCTGTCGGACGTCCTGCGCCTGCTCTACAGCCGGGCCGGCACGTATCCGGACGGGGCCGAGCACCTGCCGGCGTCCGCGTTCTCCCCCAACACCGCCGTCGGCGCCTGCCCGACGTGCGGCGGCAGCGGCGTCTCGCGGTCGACCACCGAAGAGCTGCTGGTGCCCGACCCGACCCTGTCGATCGACGAGGGCGCGATCGGCGTCTGGGCCAACCGCGCCTGGGTCGGGCTCAACGTGCGTCGCATGGTCACCAAGCTGGGCATCGACATCCACGCCCCGTGGCACACGCTGCCCCAGAAGGACCGCGACTGGCTGCTGTTCACCGACGAGGAGCCGCGGATGCTCCTGCAGGGCAACAAGCAGGGCGAGGCGAGCCAGTACCACGGCCACTGGTCGTCGGCCGAGAAGTTCTTGATGCGCAACCTCGCCAAGACGCAGTCGGACTCGCAGCGCGAGAAGCTCGAGGCCTTCCGGGCCGAGGGCCCGTGCCCCACCTGCCACGGCAAGCGCCTGCGTCCTGCGGCGCTGGCCGTGACGTTCGCCGGCGTCGACATCGCCGAGCTGGCCGCGATGCCGCTGTCGTCGGTCTGCGCGCTGCTCGACGAGGGGCTCGCGCAGCAGGCCCTGGGCACCGACCGGCACGGTGCTGCTGCCTCCAAGGCGGCACGCTCGCTCGTCAAGGACTTCGGCGAGCGTGTCGAGGCGATCATCGGCCTGGGGCTCGGCTACCTGTCGATGGACCGGTCGAGCACGGCACTCTCCCCCGGTGAGCTGCAGCGCGTGCGCCTGGCCGGTCAGCTGCGCTCGGGGCTGTTCGGCGTCCTGTACGTGCTCGACGAGCCGTCGGCCGGGCTGCACCCTGCCGACTCCGAGGCGCTCTACGACGCCCTGCGCCAGCTCGTCGCCGGCGGCAACTCGTTGTTCGTCGTCGAGCACGACCTGTCGATCGCGCGCCAGGCCGACTGGGTCGTCGACGTCGGGCCCAGCGCCGGCGTGCTCGGTGGCCGCATCGTCTACAGCGGCCCGCCCGACGGGCTGGCCGACGTCGCCGAGTCCGCCACGGCCGAGTTCATGTTCGACCGCACCGAGAGGCCTGCACTGACGGCTCGCGAGCCGGCCGAGTGGATGGCCATGGACCACCTGACGCGCCACAACGTGGACGACGTCAGCATCCGCCTGCCGCTCGGCGTCATGACGGCGATCACGGGCGTCTCGGGCTCCGGCAAGTCGTCCCTGCTGACCGCGCTGACCGAACGGCTCGAGGCGGCCGACGAGCAGCGACGCATCACGGTGATCGACCAGCGTCCGATCGGCCGGTCGCCGCGATCGAACCTGGCCACCTACACGGGCCTGTTCGACGGCGTCCGCCGGCTCTTCGCCGCCACCCCCGAGGCCAAGGAGCGCGGCTGGACGGCGGGCCGGTTCTCGTTCAACGTCGCTGAAGGTCGGTGCCCCACGTGCGACGGCGAGGGATTCATCGCGATCGAGCTGGTGTTCCTGCCGACCAGCTACTCGTCGTGCCCCACGTGCCACGGCTCGCGCTACAACCCCGAGACGCTCGAGGTGACCTACCAGGGCCGCGACATCGGCCAGGTGCTGGCGATGACGGCCCAGGAGGCGGCCGACTTCTTCGCCGACGTCCCCGCCATCCACCGGTCGCTGACCACGCTGCTCGACGTCGGCCTGGGCTACCTGACCCTCGGTCAGCCGGCGACCGAGCTGTCGGGCGGCGAGGCCCAGCGCATCAAGCTGGCCACCGAGCTGCAGCGGCCCCGGCGCGAGAACAGCGTCGTGATGCTCGACGAGCCCACCGGCGGCCTGCACCCCGTCAACGTCCGCGACCTCGTGCGCGTGCTGGGCCGGCTCGTCGACGCCGGCGACACCGTCGTGGCCGTCGAGCACGACATGCAGGTCATCGCGGCCGCCGACTGGGTCATCGAGATGGGCCCCGCCGGTGGCGACCAGGGCGGCACGATCGTCGCCGCGGCGACGCCCGCCGACCTGCTCGACCACGCCGACAGCGTGACCGCGCCCTACCTCAGGCGCGCGATCGAGTCGTCGTCGCACGTCGACCAGAAGTCGCCGACGACGTCCTGAACCTCCGCGAACGAGCGGGCCGCGAACAGCACCTCCTGGTAGTGGGTGATGTCGTAGTCCTGCGTGCCCATCGCGGCGATGTCGAGCGGCAGGATCGTCATCGACCGGAACTCCTCGATCTCGCCCGGGCTCGACAGGATGCCCGCTCCGTACGCCTTGAGCCCGTCCGCCTCGTGCACCACCCCGAACTCGAGCGTGAACCAGAAGACGCGGCTGACGAACTCCAGCGCCTCGGCGCTCTCGACGCGTCGTGACGCCGCTCCCGCCGCCTCGTACAGCTCGGTGAAGCGTCGGTCGGCCAGCGTGTTGCCGTGGCCGACGACCTCGTGCAGCACGTCGGGCTCGGGTGTGTAGAGCGGCACCGAGTGGTGGCGCACGTACTGGGTCGCCCAGAATCCGTGGTCGGCGAGTGCGCCGTAGAACTCGCGCAGGGGCACGAGGCCCGCTGCCGGACGGTAGCGGAAGCCGGTGAGCGGCTCGATCCAGTCGGACAGCTCCTCGAGCTGTGGCACGCGGTCGGCCGGCAGCCCCAACGCCTCCTTGCCGTCGAGGAACTCGCGGCAGGCGTACGTCCGGTGCTTGCCGCGCAGGTCGTCGCACACCACGCGCCACACCTCGTGCTCGTCGTCGGTGTAGGCGACGGCAGGCGCCGGCTCCCCCGGCGTCCACCGGTCGGCGGTCGTCGCGATGACGTCTCGCCGCTGGCGGTACTCCGGGTCGTGCAGACCGGGATGCCCCTCGCCGAGCTCGACCGTGAGGCTGCCGTCGGTCTTGGCGACGACGGGTGCGAAGTACTGACCTTCTTCGAACATGCGCGCTCCTGGTTCAGGCGGTGGCGGGGTGGACGGTGCCGACGACGTCGCCCAGCTCGATCTGCCGGCCGTCGGCCAGGCGGGCCGTCGCGGAGATCGTGACCGTGTCGCCGTCGTCGAGGTAGGTGGTGTCGTGGTGCAGCTCGAGCAGCGAGCCGACCTGGTCGGCGTCCGGACCGCTGACGGTGCCGGACGCGAAGAGGTCCCCCGTGCGCAGCGAGGCGCCGTTGATCGTCAGGTGCGCCAGCATCTGTGCCGGCGTCCAGTACGTGGTGGCGAAGGGTGGCCGCGAGACCACGGTGTCGCCGATGCGGATCGTCAGCTCGAGGTCGAGCGTCCACGGGGCGTCGGCCTGGAGGTAGTCCATCGGTCGGGGGTGCTGCGTGGGCGGATCGGTGCGGGCTTCGTCGAGCGCCGCCAACGTCACGATCCACGGCGACACCGACGTCGCGAACGACTTGCCGAGGAACGGGCCGAGCGGCACGTACTCGAAGGCCTGGACGTCGCGGGCCGACCAGTCGTTGACGACGCACAGCCCGAACACGTGCTGCTCGACGTCCTCGACCGACACCGGCTGGCCGAGCACGGACGGCGTGCCCACCACGAAGCCGATCTCGGCCTCGACGTCGAGCTTCGCGGTGGGCCCGAACGAGACGCCCTCGCCGGCACGGCGCTGACCTGACGGACGACGGACGGGCGTGCCCGAGACCACGACCGTCCCCGCCCGCCCGTGGTAGCCGATGGGCAGGTGCTTCCACGCCGGCGACAGCGCCTCGCCGTCCGGACGGAAGATGCGTCCGACGTTGGTGGCGTGGTGCTCGGACGCGTAGAAGTCGACGTAGTCGGCCACGGTGAACGGCAGCACGAGCTCGACGTCGGACGCCGGCACGAGGTACCGCGCGGCGGCGGGCCCGGTGACCCAGGCGAGCAACGCGTCGCGCACCTCGCCCCACGCCGCGCGGCCCGCGCCGAGCAGGGCGTCGAGCGTCCCGTCGGCGAACAGGGCGGCGCGCTCGGGCACCACCCGCGCGGCCGCGGCCGTGAGGTCGAGGACGTCCGTGCCCACCCCCACCCCGACCTTCGGACGCTTCTCGCCTGTGCCGACGAAGGAGCAGTACGGCAGCGTGGTGTGCCCGAAGTCGGTGCTCACCCCTTGCTCCACGACCAGGCGTAGACGCCGTCGTCGCAAGCGCGGCCGCCCTCGCCGAGCTCGAGCGGGCGGAACGTGTCGACCATGACGGCGAGCTCGTCGAACGACTCGGCGCCGAGACTGGCCTCGATCGCGGACGGCTGCGGCCCGTGGGAGTGGCCGCCGGGGTGCAGCGAGACGGAGCCTCTGCCGATGCCCGATCCCTTGCGGGCCTCGTAGTCGCCGGCGACGTAGAACATGACCTCGTCGGAGTCGACGTTGGAGTGGTAGTAGGGCACGGGGATCGCGAGCGGGTGGTAGTCGACCTTGCGCGGCACGAAGTTGCAGATGACGAAGTTGCTGCCCTCGAACACCTGGTGCACGGGCGGCGGCTGGTGCACGCGACCCGTGATCGGCTCGAAGTCGGCGACGTTGAAGGCGTACGGGTACAGGCAGCCGTCCCAGCCGATGACGTCGAAGGGGTGCTGGGGCACGACGTGCACCGAGCCCGTCAGGCCGAGAGGCCCGGACCCGCGGTGCTTGATGAGCACCTCGACGTCGGTCTCGTCGCGCATCTCGGGCTCGGACGGCCCGCGCAGGTCGCGCTCGCAGTAGGGCGCGTGCTCGAGCAGCTGGCCGAACCGCGACAGGTACCGCTTGGGCGGCGCGATGTGGCTGTTGGCCTCGATGCAGTACGCCCGCACTGGACCGTCCGGCACCCACCGGTGCGTCGTCGCCCGCGGCACGACCAGGTAGTCGCCCGGGCCGAACCGCAGGTGCCCGAACACCGTCTCGAGCACGCCCATGCCCGCCTCGATGAAGACGCACTCGTCGCCGGTGGCGTTGCGGTAGAGCGGCGACGTCTCGGCCGCGACGACGTACGAGATGCGCACGTCTGCGTTGGCCAGCACCAGCCGCCGTCCGGTCACGACGTCGACTCCCTCACCTGACTCAAACAGGTCGTGCAGCTTCAGGTGCCGCGCCAGCAGGGGTTCGTTGGGCGTCGTCGACAGGTCGGGAAGCGCCCACGGACGGGCGTCCACGATCGCCGACGGCACACCACGGTGGTAGAGCAGCGAGGAGTCCGAGCTGAAGCCCTCCTCCCCCATCAGCTCTTCACGGTAGAGCGCACCGTCGGGCGCCCGGTGCTGGGTGTGACGCTTGGGCGGGATGCTGCCGGCGTGCCGGTAGTGCGGCATGGTCAGAAGTTCCCGCGCAGGGCCTGCTCGCGCTCGATGGCCTCGAACAGCGCCTGGAAGTTGCCCTTGCCGAAGCCCAGCGATCCGTGCCGCTCGATGATCTCGAAGAAGACGGTCGGACGGTCGCCGATCGGCTTGGTGAAGATCTGCAGCAGGTAGCCGTCCTCGTCGCGGTCGACCAGGATGCCGCGCTGCTGCAGCTGCTCGATCGGCACCCGCACCTCGCCGATGCGCTCGCGCAGTGCCGGGTCGGTGTAGTACGAGTCGGGCGTGTTGAGGAACTCGATGCCGGCGGCGCGCAGGCGGTCGACGGTGTCGAGGATGTCGCCCGTGGCGAGCGCCAGGTGCTGCGCGCCGGGGCCGCGGTAGAACTCGAGGTACTCGTCGATCTGCGACTTCTTCTTGCCGACCGCGGGCTCGTTGAGCGGGAACTTGACCCGGTGGTTGCCGCTGGCCACCACCTTGCTCATGAGCGCCGAGTACTCGGTCGCGATGTCGTCGCCGACGAACTCGGCCATGTTGGTGAAGCCCATGATGCGGTTGTAGAAGTCGACCCACTCGTCCATGTGGCCCATCTCGACGTTGCCGACGACGTGGTCGAGGGCCTGGAAGATGCGCTTGGGGGCGTCGGCCGGGCGCACGAGCGAGGACGTCCGCGCGACGTAGCCCGGCAGGTACGGACCGGTGTAGCCGCTGCGGTCGACCAGGGTGTGGCGGGTGTCGCCGTAGGCGGCGATCGCGGCGACCCGGACGGTGCCGTGCTCGTCGGTGACGTCGTGCGGCTCCTCGAGGATCGTCGCGCCCTGCGCGCGGGCGTGGTCGATGCACGTGTCCACGTCCGGCACCTCGAGGGCGATGTCGGTGATGCCGTCGCCGTGCGCACGGTGGTGGTCGAGCACGGGGCTGTCGGGGTCGACGCCCCCCTTCAGCACGAAGCGGACGGCACCGCTCTCGAGCACGAAGGCGTGGTGGTCGCGGTTGCCGGTCTCGGGGCCGGAGTAGGCGACGAGGTCCATGCCGAAGGCCGACATGTAGAAGTGCGCCGACTGCGTGGCGTTGCCGACGGCCCACACGACGGCGTCCCAGCCCGTGACCGGGAAGGGGTCGGTGGCGGGATCGTGCTCGACCAGCCCGACGAGCTGCTTGAGCTGGTCGAGGTCGAGCTCGGCGAGGCGTTCGGAGTCAGTGAGATCGATCGTCATGTGACCCAGCACACTCGGTCGAGCACCGATGAGCAACCGGCACGTCCAGAGGTGGTCAAACATGACGATCCAGCGCATCATGGAGCAGCCGAACTAGGCAGACTGACTGGACGGAGACATGATGGACCAGCTCGATGTCGCTCTCGTCGAGACGATGAAGGCCAACCCGCGCGTCGGCGACCTCGAGCTGTCACGGCTCACGAAGGTCGCACGGGCGACGGTGCAGTCGCGACTCGCGAAGCTGGAGAGCAGTGGCGTCATCACGGGCTACGGCCCGGACGTCGACCTCGTGGCAGCGGGCAACCCTGTGCTGGCCTTCGTGACGCTCGAGATCGTGCAGGGCGCGCTGGACGCCGTGACGGTCGAGCTCGACTCGCTGCCCAACGTGCTGGAGGCCTACATCACGAGCGGCAGCGCCGACGTCGTGTGCAAGATCGCGGCGACCTCGCACGAGGACCTCAAGGACACGCTGCTGCACATCAGCCGGTCGGGCTCGGTGGCTCGGTCGACGAGCGTCATCGTGCTGTCGGAGCTGGTGCCCCCGCGCATCCTGCCGATGCTGCGCAAGGGCGCGTCGGACGGCCCCACGAGGTCGCCGACGTTCAAGCAGGGTGCTTGAGAGAAGAGACGTCACCGGACGAGCACACCGCCGTGCCGAGGATCGAGCGGATCCTCGTGGCTGCGACCGCGAGCTCGCCTCCGACGCCCCTCACGAACCCAGGTAGCGGCCGGCCATCCGGATGGCTCCCCTGCCTGCGGGAACCGAGGTCGACGTGCACTCCCCCGTTGATGCGTCGCACGTCGTCACCTTCGTGCCGTCGACGCGCATGAGGCGTCCGTCGGGCGTCCAGCCGTAGGTGAGGGCGTGCCCCGGCAGGGTGATGCGCCGGCCCGTCGCGACGTCAGTCACGTGGACGACGGGGTCGGCAACCGTCTCTCCCGTCACCCCGTCGCTGACACCCGTCACCGGACCCCCGGGCTTGTCGAGACCGACGAAGGTGTTGGTGGTCTCGACGAACCGACCATCGGGCGACAACGAGTTGCGCGCGTACGGCTCCGAGCTGCCCTCCATCCGCACCGCCAGGTCGGTCGTCGACCGCAGCTTCTTGGAGTCCCCCAGCTGATAGGTCTTGTCGCTCAGCGGACCGCCGAGCGCGCGTCCGCCGCCCACGGCCGGCAGCTGCGTGCCGGGGACGTCGGCGACTCTCTCACCGGTGCGCCAGTTGACGACCTGCTGGTCGCCGTCGACGCCGAGCACGACGAAGTCGCCGGTCAGACCGATCGGCGGGACGTCCCAACCCGCCCAGGTGTAGCGAGCGGCATACGTGACGGATGCGACCTCGCGTCCCGTGGACGCCTCGACCACGTGGATGCGCCAGCCCGGGCCCTCCTTGGTCAGGTAGACGAGACGATCGGCCTGCGCATCGGTGCCCGGCACGACCTTGCCCGGCAGGTCGAGCGGGCGCACCGATCCGTCGGTGCCGACGTAGACGTAGTCGCGCCTGGCCGTTCCGTCGTCGCTGTTCGTCACTCCCGCGACGACCCCTTGCGACGTGTACAACATCATCTGCACCGTCACGCCGAGGTCGACGGAGTAGGTGGGATCGCTGAACCACAACGTGTCGCCGCGCGAGAACGCACCACCGGCGCGGTAGGCCGCCGACACGAGGTCGACGTCCCCCGCGGAGATGGTCGTGCTGGCGTCGAGGCGGGTCGGCCCGCCGTGGTCGATGCCCGTGACGACCACCGCGCCGGCGATGGCGCCGACGGCGAGCGTCACGATGCCTCGCCGCGCCACCGTGCGACGACGGCGCACGCGGCGACCGCGACGGATGATGCCGTCCAGGTCGATCTCCGGCACCGGCTCGGCGCCGGCGTGGTCACGGATCTTCTCGAGCAGCTGATCAGTCATGGTGGCTTCCTTCGGGGACGAGGTGGGCGTGCGAGCGGAGTGCCGCGAGAGCGGCGGACGTCTGGCTCTTGACCGTGCCGGACGTGATGTTGAGGATGTCGGCGGTCTCTTGCACCGACAGGTCGTCGAGGAACCTCAGCGCGACGGCCGACCGCTGACCGAGCGGCAGCGACCGCAGGACGTCGTTCAGCGCGAGGTGCTCGACCGATGCGGACGCATGGTCGTCGGTCGAATCGGCCCGGCCGCCGTAGTCGGCCGTGAGGTCGGTCGCGCTCTCCTTGGCCCACCCGTGCTTGCGGAACCAGTCGTGTGCGACGTTGACCATCGCCCGCCGCGTGTAGGCATACGCCTTGTCGGCCTCACGCAGCCTCGGCCACGCGACGTAGCTCTTGACCAGCGCCGACTGCACGAGGTCCTCGGCCAGCTGCCGGTCGCCCACGATCACCACGGCCGTGCGGTACAGGCGCGGCCACGCGGATCGGGCGAACTCGCTGAAGTCCGCCTCGCTGGTCTGACGCACGCTGGCTCCCTGGTTCGAACGACACTGACACCACCTAGACGGGGTGGGACGTCCGATCGGTTGGGTCGGGTGATCCGACGCGGAAGACCGGCCAGCCGATCTCGGTGCGCCAGGCACTCGCATCGGCGGTGTCCCGGGGCCCCACCAGATAGACCTCCCGCACCGGCCCGGCCACCGCCAGCGCGTTGTCGACGACCCACGTGCCGAGCTCGCCGTACGTCACCTCGATGTCGTCGTGGGCGCCTCGGTGCACCGCGACCGCCAGCTCGACGGCCGGCAGCGTGGCGGGACGCACGCGCCCGACGTGGGGTGGCTCGGTTGCCTGGCGGTACACCAGCAGGTGCCCGCGGCCGTCCTCGAACAGCGCGTTGTCGTACAGGCCGCCGGGAGCGCCGACGGGCTCGGCGACCACGGCGTCGAGCTCGGCCATCGCGCCGGCGTACCAGCCGAGGACGTCGTCGAGCGCGACGTCGTCCTCGACGGCCGCGACGGTCATGGCGGGCACGACGCGCAGCTCGACGTCCAGGCTCGCGGGCTCGGGGGCCAGCAGCCTGCGCAACGACGCCACGGCGGCCCGGGTGCGGTCGAGCTCGGCCTCCAGCCGTCCGAGGTGGTCGGCCACGAGGGACGCGCGGTCGTCGGGATCGGCCGAGCCGACGATCTCGCGGACGTCCGCGAGCGGGACGTCGAGCTCGCGCAGCCGGTGGATGACCTGCGCGGTCGGGATCTGCTCGGCGCTGTAGTAGCGGTAGCCGGTGGCGGTGTCGACCTCGGCGGGCACCAGCAGCCCGGCGTCGTGGTAGCGGCGCAACGTCCGCACGCTCAGGTGGGTGAAGCGCGAGAACTCACCGATCGCCAGCACGGAAACAGTCTCCACCCTCCCTCGGGGGGAGAGTCCACGCCTTGACCCTCTCGCTCGGCGACCACCCACGCTGGGGAGCATGACGACATCACTTCATCCCACCATCCGCACCTACCTCGACGCCCACACGGCGGACGACCACGAGACCGCTCTGCGGACCTTCTCCCCCACGGCCGTGGTCACCGACCAGGGCGAGACCTTCCGCGGCACGGACGACGTGGACCGCTTCCTGCGCGAGGCGGGCAGCGAGTACACCTACACGAGCGAGGAGCGCGGTGTCGAGCAGGTCGACGACGAGCACTGGGTCGTCGCGATCCGGCTGGAGGGCGACTTCCCGGGAGGCGTCGCCGACCTGAGCTACCGGTTCACGCTCGTCGACGACCTGATCACCGAGCTGTCGATCGGCTGACGCTCACGACGCCGAGTAGTGGTCGCCGATCGCCTCGCGGATCTCGTCGTGCAGGTAGGGCCCGTCGAGCGGCACTGCCTGGCGGACGGGTTGCGGGGCGATCGCGTCCAGCTGCTCGCTCGAGAGGGCGAACACGACGCGTCGCAGCCCGACGCGGTCGATCACGCCGGTGCACATCGCGCAGGGCTGGCAGCTCGTGAACATCGTGACCTCGGACGCCTCGTCGGCGTTGAGCTCGCGCGCCGCCCACATCGCGAGCTTCAGCTCGGGGTGGGCCGTCTCGTCGCCGGTCGACTGCGCGGTGTTGTGGTCTTCTGCGATCACGGAGCCGTCGGGTCTCGCCAGCAGCGACGCGAACGGCGCCTCCCCCTGGAGGCGGGCCGCGGCGGCCAGCTCGATGACGCGGCGCAGGAGTGTCTCGTCGTTCATGCGCTCGGGATCCATGCGCCCAACCCTAGGTGTCAGCAGAGGTGGATGCTGACCCCGAGGTCGGCGAACAACGACAGCAGGTCGTCCGGTGCGTCGCGGGTGGTGACGAGGTGCGTGAGGTCCTCGGGCCTGCCGAACCGGAAGGTCGACGAGCGACTCAGCTTCGCGGCACCGGCCACCAGCACCGTGCGGCTCGACGCCTTGATGACGGCGCGCTTGAGGGCTGCATCCTCGAAAGTGGTGGACGTCAGGCCGTGCGTGGCCGACGCGGAGCAGGCGCCGAGTACTGCGACGTCGACCCGCATGTCGCGCACCGCCTCGATGCCGGACGCGGTCATCGCCAGGCTGTCGGTCTCGACCGGACCTCCCGGCACGGTGACGTACGGGCCGGGACGGGACGCCAGCGCCGCGGCCGCGTGCAGCGACAAAGCCAGCGCGGTGATCGGACGGCCCGCCAGGCACCGCGCGACCTCCAGGCAGGTCGTGCCGTTGTCGACGATGACCGACTCGTGGTCGTCGACCAGCCCGGCAGCCACCTCGGCGAGCGCCGTCTTGATCTCCTGGTCGTCGTCGAGACGCGACGAGAACGGCAGCGGGCTGCCGCGCTTGAAGGCCTGCCGCGCGCCGCCGTGGGTGCGGCTGAGGGCACCGTGCGACTCCAGCTCGGCGAGGTCGCGCCGGATCGTCACCGCCGACGCGCCGGTCAGCCCGACGAGGTCGGCCACCAGCACCTCACGTCGTCCGCCGACCGCGTGGATGATCGCTTTGTGTCGAAGTGATCGCTGCACGTGATCATCCAATCACCTACGGTCGTCCGGTGACGACCTCCACCACACCTCAGTCCGCCGCTCGTCGCGGACGGCTCGGCGCCTCGCTGATGTTCTTCACCAATGGCGTCCTCTTCAGCGCGCTGCTGCCCAGGTATCCCGAGCTGAAGGAGCACTTCGACCTCAACGATGCGCAGTTCGGGCTCACCGTCGTCGGGTTCGCCGCGGGCGCCATCTGTGCCGCAGGTGCCGCCGCGCCGTTGATCAGGCGCGTCGGCGCGACCCGAGTCACCTGGGTGGGGTCGATCGTCCTCGCCGCCACGATGGCGCTGGCGGGAGCGAGCCCCAGCGTGTGGCTGTTCGCGGCGGCGCTGTTCGTCGCCGGGCTGACCGACGCGATCGTCGACGCGGCACAGAACGTCGCCGGCATCGCGGTGGAGCGCTCGTACGGACGGTCGATCATCAACTCGCTGCACGCCCTGTGGAGCCTCGGCGCGGCCACCGGCGGCCTGATCGGCGCTCTGGCTGCCGCGGCGGACGTCGGCATCGGCGTGCAGATGGTCGTCAACGGCACGGTGTGGAGCGTCGTCGCCCTGGTCGCCAGCCGCCTGGCGTCGCCAGCGGCGTCCCTGGCTGCACAGCCGGTGCTCGGCGACGACGCGGCGCCAGCTCCGAGCGCCCCACGGAGGGCGCGACGACTGCTGCTCCCCCTGGTGCTGCTGGCCATCTGCGGCACCCTCATCGAGGACATCGCCAACAACTGGGCCGTGCTGTTCATGCGCGACGAGACCAGCGCGCCGGTCGCGGTCGCCGGCCTGGCCATCTCGGTGATGATCGGAGCGCAGTTCGTGGGTCGGTTGCTCGGCGACCGGATGACCGATCTCTGGGGACGCGAGCGAGTCGCGCGTGCCGGTGGCGTGCTGATCGCGCTCGGCATGGCCACCGCGGCCGTCAGCCCGACCGCGGCCGTGGCGCTCGCGGGCCTGGCCCTGGCAGGCTTCGGCAGCGCGACGCTGGTGCCGGCCGCCTTCGCCGCCGCCGACCGCGTGCCTGGTCTGCCCGCCGGCACGGGGGTGGCGATGCTCGGCTGGCTCATGCGGCTCGGGTTCGTGTTCACCTCGCCCGCGGTGGGTGGGCTGTCCAACCTCACGAGCCTGCGGTTCGCGTTCGTCATCCCCGTCGCAGCGGGTCTGGTCGCAGCGGTGATGGCGCACCTCGCGTCCAAGCGCGCCGTGCGCGTCAGCCGAGCTGCTCGAACAACGACACGATGATGCCCTCAGGCCCCCGCACGTAGGCCATGCGCACGCTGCCCTGGTACTCGCCGATGCCGCCGACGAGGCCGTAGCCGTCCGTGGCGACAGCAGCGACGGCCGCCTGCAGGTCGGCGACCTCGAACGAGACGTTGCGGATGCCGGTCTCGTTAGCCATCGCCGAGGCTGATCCCGTCACGTGCTCGGGTGTGTCGAAGCTCGACAGCTCGAGTCGCACTCCCCCACCGGGCGACGCCAGCATCGAGATGCGGCAGCGAGCGCCGGGGATCGCACACACCGTCTCGACGAACTCGCCCTCGACGGAGCCCGTCCCTTCCACCTCGAGACCGAGCAGCACGAAGAAGGACGTCGCGCGGTCGAGGTCCGCCACGGTGATGCCGACGTGGTCGAGACGCTTGATGTGGGTCATGGCCCCGAGACTGCCATGCTTGGCCGATGGACATGCCCTGTCACCGTGTCCGACGATGACGACGCCCCCTCCTCGAAGGACTCCTGACATGACCCGTGTGCGCGTCGACCTCAACATCTCGCTGGACGGCTATGCGTCCGGCGAGCAGAGCGCCGAGAACCCGATGGGCGAGGACTGGGGACGCCTGATGGCGGCGTACACCGGCACCCGCACGATGCAGGAGCGCGTCTTCGGCGACACCACCGGCGCGGGCACGACGGGCATCGAGGACGCCTACGCCGCCGCCTACTTCGAGGGCGTCGGGTCGGAGATCCTCGGCGCGGGCATGTTCGGCTTCCACTTCTCGGACGATCCGGACTGGCAGGGGTGGTGGGGCGACGAGCCGCCGTTCGGCATGCCGGTGTTCGTGCTGACGCACGCCGCTCCGCGTCCGTCGCTGACCTTGGGTGAGACGACCTTCCACTTCCGGAGCGCCGCGATCGAGGACGTCCTGGCCGAGGCCGTCGAGGCTGCGAACGGACTGGACGTCCGCATCGGCGGAGGCGTGAGCACCGCGACCGCTTTCGTCCGCGCCGGCCTGGTCGACGACCTGCACGTCGCCGTCGCGCCGATCGTGCTCGGCCGGGGCGTGCGGGTGTGGGACGGGCTGGCGGGCCTCGAGCTCACCCACCAGGTGACGTCCGAGGTGGCCGAGAGCGGCACGACCCACGTGACGTTCAGGCGGTAGGTATCTCGAGCGTCTGTCACTGACAGCTCGCCATGTCAACTTCTGGTAGACCTTCTCCATGACGATGGCGAAGCTGGTGTTCGGCAGGCTCACCGAAGCGTGGAAAGGCGAAGCGTCTGACTTCACCCCCCTGCTGGCCGAGCAGCTGGACAGTCTTGGCGATGCTTTGGGGATCGACCTCGCTGCGGTCGGCAAATCCGAAGTACTGACGGCGGGCCGACGACGCATTGACATCGTTGCGCATGGCGATGACGGCGCGGAGTTCGTCATCGAGAACCAATACGGCCGAGCCGACCATGACCACCTGACCCGCGGACTCGCCTACGCCGTGGCTCGTCACGCGCGGGGACTTGTCGTGGTGGCTGAGGAGCACCGAGACGAGTTCAAGGCCGTCGCCCAGTACTTGAACGATCTTGCAGAGCTCGACCGTGATCGCGGCGTCTCGGTATGGCTGGTCGAAGCCAAGGCCGTCCGCATCGGCGACAGCAACTGGGCTCCGTTGTTCACGACAGTGGTCGAACCCAACGAATTTACGGCGACGGTCGAGCAGGCCAAGCTCGCCGAAAAGCCCGGGACGCTGGACGAGTTCTTTGGGCAGTTCACGAGCTCGCACCTTCGATCGGCTGCCGAGTCGGTGATCACCAACTGGCTCGCGGCCGGTCACAAGCGCCGCATCGGCCTCAACCACGTGGTGCTTGAGGCCGCCGGCCCTGCAGTCAGTGGGGTGCGGACGGTCGTGGCCGTATTCAACGACGGTCAGGTGCTGGTGCCGTTCAGCTCGTACGCCGGCGTCAACAGCGGGATCGAGATCCCCACGCTCACGACGTCCGAGTTCCGCGAAGGTGCCGATGCGTTGTTCCAGTTCAGTGGCACCGAGAAACAGGCCCGGACTCGGGCAGGGTGGCTCACGACCGCCACCTCTGGGCCACTGTTGACCTTCTGCCTCGACGTCGCTGAGGCCTACAAGCAGGCTCTATCGTCGTCCCTGACCTAGAGGTCGGTGTGCATTACGACGTTCAGGTGGCAGGCGCCAGCATCGTCATGGTCGTGTCGACCGCAAACGCCAGCGACGTAGTCGGGTACCCGGCACGGTTGAGCGTCTCGATGCCACGGAGCAGCGACAAGAGCATGGCGGCGATCGCCATCGCGTCGAGGTCGTCGCGCACGTCGCCTGCGGCCTGGGCGTCTCGGACGCATGCCGCCAGCGCGCGCTCGTACCGCGTGTAGAACTCGGTGGACGTCTTCGCGACGTCGTCGTCCGTGGCCCCGAGCTCGGCCGTGGCTTTGGCCAGCAGGCATCCGCGCTGGGACGACGGGCCGTCGATCTTCGTGCGGAGGTGACGCTGGAGGCGCTCCCGCGCTCCACCTTGGTCGCCAGCCAGCTCGTCCTCGATGACGTCGGCATTGTCTTCGCAGTACTGGGCGAACGACCGCAGGAACAGGCCGTGCTTGTCGCCGAACGTGTCGTAGAGGCTGCTGCGACTCAGCCCGGTGGCTGCCGTGAGCTGCTGCACGGACGTCGCCGCGTAGCCGTGGTCGTGGAACGTCTCACGCGCCAGCCGAGAGGCGCTCGCCTCGTCGAAGGTCTTGGTGCGTGCCATGTGCCCACCCTACCTCGTCACGGACTGATCGTTCCGTTATGGTGGGTCTCGGCCCATTCTGGACCGTACGTTCCGTTAACGATGAGGGAGTTCTCATGACACAGGTTCTGGCAGGAAAGGTCGCCGTGATCACCGGAGGCACGAGCGGCATCGGCCTGGCGATCGCGCAGCGCTACGCAGCCGAGGGAGCGCGGGTCTTCGTGACCGGGCGCCGGCAGCACGCGCTCGACGACGCCGTCGCCACGATCGGCGGCGATGCGACCGGTGTGCTCGCCGACGCGTCGAAAGCCGACGACGTCGCCGCGCTGTTCGACGTCGTCCGCGAGAAGGCCGGACGGATCGACGTCCTCGTGGCCAACGCCGGGGGCGGTTCGTTCGCCCCGCTCGGCGCGATCACCGAGGAGCAGTACCACGACACCTTCGACTCCAACGTCAAGGGAACACTGCTGACGGTGCAGGGCTCGCTGCCTCTGCTGGCCGATGGGGCATCCGTCGTGCTGATGAGCTCGTCGTCGGCGACGATGGGCGGCGCCGCCTTCAGCATCTACGCCGCGTCGAAGGCAGCGATCCGCAACTTCGCCCGGAGCTGGGCTCTCGACCTCAAGGAGCGCGGCATCCGCGTCAACGCCCTGGCTCCCGGCCCGACCCGCACGCCCGGTCTGGTCGGGCTCGTGCCGGAGGACCAGCAGCAGGGACTGCTCGACACGTTCGCCTCCGAGCTTCCGTCGGGGCGCGTCGCCGCGGCGTCCGAGATCGCGGCGGCGGCACTCTTCCTCGCCTCGCCCGACTCGAGCTTCGTCAACGGCAGCGAGCTGGCGGCCGACGGCGGGCACGCGCAGGTGTAGCGGTCAGACCGGCACGTGGGTCTGCAGGCAGGCGATCTGGTCGCCGACGACACGGCTGAACTGCGGCTCGACGTACGGTCAGGCTGCTGGGGTGGCCGGCTCGGGTCTGGTGGTCCAGTGCAGGATGCCGTGGCCTTTGTAGGTGTGGTGTCTTCGACACAAGGGGCCGAGGTTGTCGCCGCGGGTCGGTCCGTGAGGGAACGGGACTCGGTGGTCGATGTCGCACCGTTCGGCCGGCACCATGCAGCCTGGGCCTTGGCACGTTCCGTAGAGGAATCTCAACGCGATGTTGAGGACGTCCGGCGCGAACCTGCCGAGGTATTCGTGGGCGAGGACGTCATCGCTGACCGGATCGACCACGATCCGGTGCCAGAACGTGCTGCCGGACCCAGCGACGTCGGCGATCCACTGGGCCGGGACGCCCCAGCGTCCGTCTGCGGATTCGGCGAACCCCGGGTTCGCCCCGCCGAGGACGTCGGCGTCGACCGTGACCGCGATATTCGCGTCGATCACGCTCTCGGCCCTTGAGCTTGTCGAAAGGAGCCACGCCATCAGCAGGTCGACTTCACGCTGAGCGACTGTGCGCTGATCATCGGCGTCGACAGGCCTGCGCGCGGCTTTGCGGATGCGGTCCTCAACCGCAGCGATCTCGTGCGACGGGGCGTAGGCGCCCATGAATCCCATCGAGTCGTCACCGTGCTGGAACGACACGTGCCGCTTGGCCCGCTCATCGTCGGCCCGCTCAACAGCGAGATCAGCCTCGACCCGCCGCACGAACTGCTTCAGCCAGACCCGCAGCTCGGCCACGGTGTGGGTCTCGGCATAGGTCACGACCCGCTGGTCGAGCCGGTGGACGGACTCGGCGCGCTTGAGCTGGCTGATCGTGTGTCCGATCTCGCGCACCCGCGCCAGATCGACCCGACCCTCGCTGAACGCACCCCAGGTGGTCGGTGACTGATCGCGGACGGTGTCGGCGAACGACAACCGATACTGCACCTGACCCTCGCTGAAACCCATCGCCTCACCGATCTCCAAAGCAATCGCGCCACGTTCATTGAACCGCTTGATCGCAGACTCGACCTCGGCCTCGATCCGCTCCAGCTCCAGGTCGCGGAACTCCAGCATCGCGGCCAGCTCACGAAACTCACCCCGCGCACGAGCCCGAGCGACGTCGGTCAAGACATCGATCGGATCGGTTGTCGAGGTGGCCATACATCCAACCTAGAGGCCACCACCGACACCCCTTTTCACTGCAAACGGAGGCTGTGGACAGTGCTCTCTCCGTGTGCGGATCGTCGTGGTTCAGAGCTCCAGATCCCTGGATCGCTGCACGCGAAGGTGTCACGCTCGGCGATCTCAGATCGTCTTGATCGTCCCGCCGTCAACGACGATGTCGGCGCCCACCACCGACCCAGCGGCGTCCGAGACGAGGAACCCGATGACGTCCGCGATCTCGGACGGCGGCGCGAACCGCCCGTCGGGGATGCCACCGAGCGAGTCCATGAGCGTCTGCATCCCGGCCTCCTCGCTGATGCCGCGGGCAGTGGCGATGCGCTGGGCGAGCGCCCTGGCGCTCGGGCTGTCGATGCCGCCCGGCGAGACCGTGTTGACCCGGATCCCCTGCGGGGCGAGCTCGTTGGCGAGCCCCTTGCTGTACGCGCGCAGTGCGGCTTTCGCCGCGGCGTAGCCGAGGGTCCCGTCGTGCAGAGGCATGCGCGCCTGGATGGATCCGACGTGCACGATCGCACCACGCCCCTGCCGCAGCATGGACGGCGTCAGTGCCCGATCGACGCGCACCGCCGACAGCAGGTTGAGCGACAGCTCGACATCCCAGTCCGCGTCCGAGAGCGAGGCATGTCCCCCGCCGGGCGAGCTCGACCCGCCGGCCACGTGGACGAGGATGTCGATGCCACCCTGCTCCTCGACAGCCGCGGCGATGACGTCCGCCGCCTCGGGCTGCGTGCTGTCGGCGATGACGACGCGTGCGGCGACGGTCGTCCCAGGTTCGGTGCGGCCGACCGCGATGACCCGTGCACCCGCGTCGTCAAGACGCCGGACGACGGCGTCACCGAGACCGCGGGTGCCTCCGACGACAAGTGCTCGACGACCGGCCAGGGACAGTGCTACTGGGTACGACATGAGGTGCCTCTCGACGATGTGTCGCGCCCGACGGCGCGCTCACACCTCACGCTGAGGCCTCCCCCGGAGGGAGGGTCAAGCCGAACGAACGCTCAGTCCAGCGGGGTGTCGACCCAGCCGACGAAACGGCTGCCGATGCCTGGGATCTCGGCGCGCACGTCACTGGGACGCGGTTGCGGCAGATCGGACGAGTCGTGGGTGTCGCAGCTGATGTAGGTGAACGTCGGCCACCACTTCTTCGGCCGCGCCTTCTCGGCGAACCCGCAGACATCGCACACCAGGTCGACCCAGACCGGCTTCTTGCCGGTCCGGTTGGCGCGCGACTGCACCAGCCACGGCGGCGGGTTGTCCGTGATCTCGCTCAGCTGGGCCTCGGTGAGGTGCGCCGGGAGGCCGTGCCGGGCGGCCATCTCCAGAGGGATGTCCAGGCGTTGTGCGGCGTCGCGGCGAGTGATCATCGCTCGCAACCATAGTCAGTGCAGGTCGGACCCTGGTCAGGAGTCGTCCGTCGTCATGGCCGTGGGCGGCAGCCAGTCGGCGCCGAGCAGATGGGCGAGGTCGGTGAGGCCGGTGGTGTCGCTCCCCACCGAGTCGGAAGCGGCGGCGATGCGCTCGACCATCACCTTGCCGACCTGCTCCTCGACCGTCCCCTCGGCGTAGGCAATGTGCCAGGGCGAGACCTGGTGGTCGCGGTGGGTGCGTCCGGTGACCTGTCGCGCGGCGATGCCGGAGAAGCGGGCCTGGTGGAAGATGCCGACGCGCGGCTCGGTGCTCGCCCGGCGTCCGTCCGCGAGGGTCTCGCCGGCGTGCAGGCTGATCGAGGCGACCGTGGTGAAGACGCAGACCTTGGCCTCGCCCTTCTGGAACCGGAGTCGCTCGGCCTCGGCGTCGAACCGGTCGCCACCGTAGATCGACGCCACCTCGATGCCTGCGTCGCGCAGCCGGTCGGCGATGGGGTCGGCAGCAGTCGTGACGAACTCGACCGAGCACGCCACCTGACGCTCGGCCTCGACCTGCTGGGCGATCCAGGCGACCGTCGAGTCGACCCGGATCAAGCCGGCCTTCTGTCGGAAGCGCAGCAGCGCAGCCCGTCCCTTCGCGATGCTGCGACCCCGTCGAGCGAGGTCCATCTCGCGGCAGAACTCGCCCCACTCGGCCCCGTAGGCGGCTCGCTCGGCCGGCGTGAGCGTCACGGGCATGCCGGAGATCGGCACCGGGCCCCACGGCGCTGCGCGGTGCAACATCGCCGGGGGTCGCTCGTCGGCGAGCCAGCCGCGCACCAGCTTGAGGTCGGCAGCGCGGCGGGTGGGATCGGTGGTCCAGGTGGCGCCGTAGCGTCCGTGTTCCACCCCCACGCCGTGGCGCTCGAGCGCAGCGGCGAACGTCGTGCCGGCCTGCGTCGCGGCGGTCCACTCCCGCATGGGTTCGCCGAGCACCTGCGCGTAGGCGGGAGCGAGGTAGGGCAGCTCAAGCGGTGTGTGCCCGGGCGTCGCCGTCGTCGCGATGACGAACGGTGCCTTGTCGTGCGGACGGCTGTGGCCCGAGATCTTCGTCCAAGCCTTCCAGCGCTTCGTCGTCGTCCGTCGCAGGGCATGAGCCTCGTCGGCGATGATGACGTCCCAGGTGTGGTCCTTGACCTTGTCGAGCCTGTCCCAGGTGATGACGACCCATTCCAGACCACCGTCGCCAAGTGCCGTGATCGTGCGGCACCAGTGGCCGATGGTGATGGCAGCGGGACGGTCGGCCACGACGAGCACCCGCTGCGCGCCGCGCAGGTCGCCGACCGCCGTCGCGCCGAGGACGGCCGAGATCGTCTTCCCCACCCCAGGCTCGTCGGCCAGGAGAAACTGCCGTCCACCCGCCGCGGCGCGCTCGGCGATCGCGTCGGCTGCTTCGAACTGGATCTTGCGCGGTTCGAGAGCGCCCGTCGGCTCGGGGTTAGGTGTCGGATCATCGGGGTTCAGGGAGTTCTCGATGAACCGACCGAGCGTGTGCGCCCCCGGGGCATACGGAGCGAGGTGCTCGGGAAGATCACGCCCGACGAACAAGTGGGTCTTCACCGCCGTGTGCCAGGCGGCGCCGTCGACCTGCGTCCCGTACGGGACGTCGACCACCCAGATCCGCTCCCCCGGCCCGGCGACCGGCAGCTGCTGGCTCGCCCCGCCACGGCGCGGCGACGCACTGCGCCGGCGAGCCTTGGATCGGCGGGGACTGGCCACTTCCGGACGCTACACGGCTCGCGGGCCCGAGTAGAGCTGACGTGCCGATGGCAGACCTAGGTCACGCACTTGCAGCGAGCGCTGGCGTCGATCGTGCCTCCGCCTCACCGCGCGGCATCTGCTGCTTCATTGGCGGTGGAATGACGCTTGCGTGCACAGGTTTCGAAGGTTCGGGAAAGTCATTGCCACCGAGTGTCAGTGTCTTCGTAGATACTTCCTGCATGACAGGCTCTCGTCGGAAAGGCTCAGGACCGAACCGCGAGCGTGGCCGGAGTAGGCCGACCGTCAGCGAGGAGCCGATCAAGGTCGCGATTGCGACAACACCGAAGTCCGGTTCGGACGGCCAACCGGAGATGCATCAGGACGTCGCGCTCGTCAAAGCCGCACTTCTCTACGCGGACGAAGTTGAAATTGTCAGCCTCGGCGTGTCGATGTTCGATGAACTGCAGCAGGCCATGAACTCGGGCGATCATGGCGGTTTCGACCTTTTGGCCGCGATGGACGATGAAACACTCGCGCATATCGCAAGTCAGGGCGGGAACGCTGAGCTGCCGGTCAATTGGAGAGAGATGCTCGGCCGGGCCCTTGCCCTGGATCCGAACGCTCTTGAGCGTACCGATCCGGGGAGCGCTCAGGTGCTGCGCGAACTTCGGGAGGCGGCCGAGGAGATAGGCAGTAGCACCCAAGCCGACATCGAAGCATTGTTTGAGCAGTTCGGAGCCACTGAACTCGTCGTCGCCTTGCGCGCCAAAGTGGTCAAGGTCGCCGACTTGGGTATCACTCCGTCCACGACGCTCCGGCCTGCGGACGTTCGTGCCACCGAGACCGACCAGCAGATCTGGAACTGGATTGACGCGCTCATATCGAGACTTACGGACCGGCGAACGCGTCTTCTGTTCGATCGGGACGCCGGGAATCTGATCCAGTCGATGTACGACGAGGGGAAGATCCCTGCAAGCCCGCAGGGGATGCGGCTAGCCGCTCAAGCCGCTCTGGGGGCGGGATTTGCAGAGCGTCTCCCCGCCTTTCCCATGGCGAAGATGGACGAATTGATTGATTTGCGCGCAGAGCTTGCATTGCCGCTGGCGAGATATCGGGGCGCTGTGATCCGCTTCTCAAAGAACATTGAGCCAATGGTTGGCGAGGGTCTGGCATTCGAAGTGCAGCAGCGTTGGGATGAGAGCGTGAAGCCGATGCTGATGGACTTAAAAGACGAGATGGCCGATCACGGACTTGTGAGAGAACTGGCTCGCTCGCTGAATGTGAAGGACGTCCGCAACTTCGGCTTCTGGACGTCCGGGACCTACTTTGCTTTCGCGAACTCGACGAGCCTTGATGCGCTAGCAACCGGCTTGGTGGCGACCGGGGCATCTGCCGTACCTCAAGCGGCCTCAGTCGCTCTCAGCGCTGTTCGTACTCGCCGCGCTGCAACTGGCGACGTAGAGAGCAACGAGCTGTTCTACCTGTATGAGACCAACCGACGCCTTGAGCGATAGCTTCGTTTCGAGGTATAACCGGTGAGGGTCTCGCTGCACATCTGTTGAACGCGAGAATGACGCTTCACTTAGTAGGCGGGGAATGACGCGGTCGTCCAGCCATCGACGACGTCCCGAGGTTGGCACGACGGGCGCAGACGATCGGTATCGTGACCTTCGTGAATAGCTCGGGCACCAGACTTTCAAAGTGGGCTGCGCGGTTCCCGTTGATCGTCACGGGCGTAGTCTCCGCGCTAGCGGCCGGAGCGTTTGTCTCTTCTAGTTTGGCTTCGTCATCGGTTCCGCGCGATGAACAGTTCAATGGATTTGTCGTGTTTCTCCAAGACACGGCCACTCTCGGATCTGGGCAGCAGATTTGGCTCGCCCTTGGCCCGCTGTCCTACGGTCCTCGACCGCGAATACGCGTAGACCTTGCGGCGTGCGGAGAAGGGGCCATCAGCGGTCACCTGATTTTCGGCGGCGACGCCCGCTTGACAGACGCCTCCTTCGGTCTGGGGGACCTCTCCGACGGTCGTCTGCAGTTCACGAGTGAGGCCCAGCTGTCTGGCGCGTCCTTCGATGGGACAGTTCCCCTCGGGGACATCCAGTCGCTAGCCATTGACATTTCGAAGCTGGACCCCTGTATCTCGACCGTGCAATCCGACGACACCGGCTTCGTTGGGAGAGCAACCAGAATCGAGGGCAATATCTCTGCCCCGATCGTTTCGACTCGAAGGTACTGGCCTTTCACGGCTCCCCGGATTGCCGAGACGATGCCGCTGATGGGCGCGATGCCGGACCGACCTCTCGGCGATAGCGGCGAGTTTGAGATCCCTGAGCTGAGCATTGAAGGAGCGATCATTCCGCCCGGTCTTTTCACCTCCGTAGAGGCGTCCTCCAGCAACCTGAATGCGTTGACCGAAATAGCGCAACCAGAGTTGAAGGTGGCACCGAGCCCTCACTGGAGTGGGCAGACCGGATTCCAGGCAAGACGAACCGTCCTAGATCAGGCGCAGGCGCAGCACCTCGCCACAGTTTCCGCGGCCGCCGCTCTCGTCTTCGGAACGTTCTCGGCGACCTTCCTGTCAACATTGTCGCTATCTCGCAAGCGTCTCGCCGCCCCCTCCAGCCCTCAGGGTGGGAGGCGCATGCCGGGTGCTCGCGCGGGCTCGTCCGGGTCTACAGCTCTAAGTTCGCGGCTCGTGCGACGACGCTCAGTGCCACCCGGCACTAATGGCCGCTGCTAACCAGAACTGAATCTCGCATCTTCGGCACATGCGGGTGAAAAAGTCCCTAATCCTAGAAAGCGGCGGAATGGCCTATTTGCCGGAGTCCGATGGCCATGCAAGTGGGCGAGGAAGACTCATACCACTGCGGGTTACGCGCGCTCGGACTGCGGTAGCAGCGCGACTAGGGCGGCTAGGGCATGGTGTTTGGAGGGGGCGTTGTCAATTTGGGCTGCCATTTCCCATATCGAACGAATCAACTCGATTGATGCCACGCTCCTAGCGTCACCCAACGGTAGGTCAGTTCTGAGATGCATCTATAGACCTGCAGTCCGGTTGGTCGTGTCGACTGTTCTATTGAAGATTGGATGAGCCGTGACGACCGACTGCTGCGCAGAGGCTCAGACTGTCGGAAATTCAACGTCGATCGAGCAACCAAACGATCGGATTGCTCGACCTGATTGTGCAGAGCAGTTGCGGTGGACTGACCCACTGACCCGTCCGGGAAATCCGGGACAGGTCAACCATTAACCCGACACCAGCTCGCGATTACGTGGTGACCGGGCCACCCGCTTCGAACGAAAGCTTGTTGTCGATGTCTTCGCGAATCACCACATACCCAGGTGAGTCGTCAGTCATCCGTCTCCTCCCGAAGGGTCGGGATAGAGGTGCGGCCGAGTCAGCCGGCGGGCGCCGGAGCAGGCGTGAGTGTCTCGAGGAACGGTTCGAGGATGTTTGCGGTGTGCTCCTGGCTTATCGCGATGATGAAGGAGACGAGCTCATCGTTGAAGAAAATCGCGGCCACGACGAGCACGAAGCCAAGGATTTTGCGCAGGGGCTTGAACTCCCGTGCCAGTTCCAGTGAGTCGTAGGTATCCATGCCTAGATCGTGCCCGAAGGGTCCGACGCTTCTCGCGTGACAGGTTTGGATTGTCAGACCTGCAACAACCTGGACCCATTGAAGGTTGGTTGCAGCTCCGGTGTGCTGAATATCGCGCCTACTCGGCATCTGCTGCCGGGTTGGCACGCCTTGCTAGAAACCTGTACTCGGTCACTGTCTCTGCGATCTCTTTGAGCTGTGCCAGCGCCCTATCGGCGTTAGCAACTTGGATTCCTGAGGTGTCGACGAGTGGGGTTCCGTCACCGGCCTGAGGTTCGCGCAGGCTGGCGAGCTCGTGGACGACCTTCTCGATGGCCCCTACGAGAACCGCCTCGCGGTTCTCGAGGTCTTTCTCGGCTGAAAGCGGAACGACCGGGCTCTTGGAATACCCGCTCGACCAGGTGTCGCGCATCCATTCGTCGGTGAAGAGGAGTTCGCGCCCGTCCGGGCCGAGGATGGGCTGTCCCTTGGGGTTCACCCGGACGGGTGTGCGTTCGGCGCGGGAGTCGTGAACGATGCGCGCCAACTGACGCATCCCGTGTTCGGTGCGACACATCAGTGTGACGACGTCGCCCACCTTGCGACGGTCCTTCATGCCACCGCGAGTTTGCAGGGGCACGAGGCGCGCTCGGGCCATCCAGTAGAACGCGACGACCATGAGGAGCCGCCCTCGGTCCCCGGGACGGCCGAGGAGTGCGACCTCTCCTGTGGCGTCGGTCATGAGCTTCTTCAAGGACCCAAGCCCTTCGTCGTCGTCGACTTCCCAATCCCCCTTGAGGTCGTCTATCTGCCAGAGGGCGACGAGTACACGACGGACGTTGTCGGCCTCTGAGTCGGTGCGAAGTTCAGAGCGGAATGAGCGCAGAGCGCCTTCCGCAGCGATGTTCGTTCGGACTGACGCGTCCATCGACCTGACGACGTCGAGGCGGCGGATGGCTTTGGCGACTTGGAGGTCATGATCGCGCAGCCACCATCGCAGCGACGCAGCTCGTACGTCTGGATGTGGGTCCAGGCCGGCTTCGGTTGCCTGGTCCGCGTCGAGGTTTCCGGCGAGCCAGTCGCGGTACTGCCCGGCGGTGAAAGCGCCCTCGTTGACGTTGGACCACGACTCGAAGTCGGACTGACGTGCATCGAGGGTCGCGTTCAGAAGCATGTCGAGCTGGCTCGAGGTGCTCCAGGGACTTGCGGGAGACACATGGATCGCACCCAGGCGCGACTGAACCGCCTCTACAAGATTGATGTGCGGGGTGTCTGCGCGGAACCCGACGACAATCGCGGCGGGGGCAGTGAGGCTCCGGAGCGCCGCTGCTTCCTCGAGGGTCATCTCCGGGTTGTCCGCGAAGGCAAGGTAGGTCCCGATGCGCTGGCGCAGCGTACGGGGGCTGTTGACCAGCTTGGTCAGGACGTCGGAGGGGTCGAGCCGGAGGTGCCGGTATGCGCCGGCCAGGCGCGAGTTTCCGTCGACCGAGGTGAGGACCGTCCGGCTCCCGTCATCGTGAGCGATCTCAAGATCCTTGAGCAGGTCGACGTCGTCGGGATCCGCGTACCCGCTGTTGAAGACCAGCGGCACGAGCAGGAGTTCGGAGAGAATGCCGTGGTTCCCGACGCTGGTGCTCAGGTCGTTGGTGTTGCGCAGGTACGACATCTGGTTGTCGAGGTAGCCCACGAGTTCTGCGGTGGGCACCATGTCCATGACTAGTTCAGGGGAAGCCGGATCTGAACCGGGATGTGTCGGAGGCAGGGGGTGGCGGCGTTTGGCGCGGCTCTCAACGGCGTAGGTGAGTCCGGGCAGAAGGCGGGGGTTCTCGGGCCACATGAGGACGCCGGGCACCCAGACTTGTGCGTGGACGGCAAGAAGTGCTCCACCGTTGACGCGGATCTCGGCCGGTTCCTCGAGCTGGCGTCGTACTGCAGAGGGGTCGCACACGGCGTACCCGATGGCCCGAGCCGTGTGGAGGTGGATGCCTCGTCCGGTCAGTGTGGTGATGAGCCTCTGGACCGCTGGCGCCTTCGGGAGCTCGGGCATCGGCGGCAGGGGGCTGGGGATGTCGAGGTCAGGGGCGTGGGTCACGTGACGTCCTCACTTCCGTGTTGAGAGTCGGTGTTGCGCGAGAGGTTCGGCTGGGGCAGGGAATCGCGGCATTCAGTCCAAGCCGACCTGGCCTTCGGCGTTGCGCCGTCGCCGCCAATTCCGGACGCGCTTGAAGCAGGCCCAGGCTGCCTCGGCGACGAGGAGCGCCAGCACCCAGGTGTGCCACTGGCCGGCTACGCCGAGAATGCGGTCGGTCGGGGTCGGCGCCGACGGGTCCTGGGCCTGGTGGATCACCGAGGTGCCGAACAGCCAAAAACCGAGGAATCGAAGCGAGGTTTTGGCTGCGATGGCAGCCCAAGGCTGGTCCTCGCCGACGTCTCCGAGCGCGCGGATGACCACGTGAGCCGATCGGATTACCGGCACGATCCGAAGGATGTAGTTCGACACCGGGCCAGGGGGCGGCTCGGCGATTGCCGGGAGCGCAGGCGATGGGTCTACCTGCAAGGTTCCGGGCGCGACTGATTGCGTCGGAGTCGGTTCCGGGGTGACGGCAAAGTCTGGCTCGACCTCGTCGGGGTTTGCCGACGGGTCATCGTTGTGCTCGGCGCCGAGGTGCCTGCTTGCGGCACTCACGGTTCAGCCCTGGTCGGGCGGTACGCGGTACGGCGCTGAAGGCCGCCGGCGCGTGCACGCCTGAGGATCGGAGGGGTCCATCGGTCTTGCTCCCGGTGTAATTGCCGCATACGCCCCAGCGGGTTGCTGTGGTGTTCGGGATGCGGTCCGACGCCCCTTCGACGATCCCGGCGCGACGTCGCAGTTGCGACGAGACCGGTGTTCGTGTCCGTGTAGCGGCTGGTCGAGAGCTTGGGTGGCGGAGTCCGACGTCGTGACGTGAGGCTTCGGCATATAGGTGCTGATCGAACCAGTGGATCTCTCAGCGATAGGTGGGCCCGCGGTGGCAGACGACTACAGCGAAAACAAATTTCGAGTTGTGACTGAGAGTCTACCTGATTTGCGGACGGAAACTGCTGCCTCGCGGGTCCAGCTCCTGATGCCGACCTTCACTGGCAGGAACTATGGACTGTCTACGGCGCTATCGCTCAAGGCGCGACCCGCGTCATTCTGGGCGGAATGTCGCGCAATTATCCCGCGGTTGACCTGTGATACGCGGCGCGCCGGCGAGCGACCACCCACCGCTCGGCGCACCGCATACCCCCACCAACACACAGAGCCCCCGCCGGCAGGGTGCCGGTGGAGGCTCTGTGCGAACTAGGTGGTGATTCAGGCGACGTCGTAGCGGTCCAGGTTCATGACCTTGTCGAACGCTGCGACGAAGTCGGTGACGAACCTGGTCTTGGCGTCGTCGCTGGCGTAGACCTCGGCGAGGGCGCGCAGCTCGGAGTTGGAGCCGAACACCAGGTCGTTGCGGGTGCCGGTCCACTTGACGGTGCCGCTGTCGTCACGGGCCTCGAAGACGTCCTCGGCGTCCGAGGTCGCCTTCCACGAGATGCCCATGTCGAGCAGGTTGGCGAAGAAGTCGTTCGTCAGCGTGCCCGGCGCGTCGGTCAGTACACCGTGCTGCGACCCGTCCCAGTTGGTGCCCAGCACCCGCAGGCCGCCGACGAGGACGGTCATCTCCGGAGCGCTCAGCGTCAGCAGGTTGGCGCGGTCGACGAGCAGGAACTCCGCCGGCAGGCGGTGACCCTTGCCGAGGAAGTTGCGGAAGCCATCGGCCGACGGCTCCAGCGCGGAGAACGACTCGACGTCCGTCTGCTCCTGCAGCGCGTCGGTGCGACCCGGCGTGAACGGCACCGTGACGTCGTGACCGGCAGCCTTGGCCGCCTGCTCGACACCCGCGACACCACCGAGGACGATGACGTCGGCCAGCGACACCTTGGTGCCCTCGGCGTTGAACGCCGTCTGGACGCCCTCGAGCGTGCGCAGCACCGTGGCGAGCTGGTCGGGGTTGTTGACCTCCCAGCCGTTCTGCGGCTCGAGACGGATGCGCGCACCGTTGGCGCCGCCGCGCTTGTCGCTGCCGCGGAACGTCGAGGCCGACGCCCACGCGGTCGAGACGAGCTGCGAGACCGTCAGGCCCGTGTCGAGGATCTGCTGCTTGAGCGCCGCGATGTCGTTGGCATCGATCACCTCGGCGGGCGCGACGGGCAGCGGGTCCTGCCAGATCAGCTCTTCCTGCGGCACCTCGGGGCCAAGGTAGCGCTGGATCGGGCCCATGTCGCGGTGCGTCAGCTTGAACCAGGCACGGGCGAACGCGTCGGCGAAGGCCGCCTGGTCGTCCTTGAAGCGGCGCGCGATCGGCTCGTAGATCGGGTCGAAGCGCAGTGCCAGGTCGGACGTCAGCATGCGAGGCTCACGACGCTTGCTGTCGTCGTGGGCCAGGGGCACCAGGTCGTCGCCGGCGTTGTTCTTGGGACGCCACTGGTTGGCGCCGGCCGGGCTCTGGAACAGCTCCCACTCGTACGCGAACAGGATGTGGAAGAACTCGTTGTCCCAGCGCGACGGGTGGTACGTCCAGGTGACCTCGAGGCCGCTGGTGATGACGTTGTCGCCCTTGCCGTCGCCGAGCGTCTGCTTCCAGCCGAGGCCCTGCTCCTCGATCGAGGCGCCCTCGGGCTCGGGGCCGACGAACTGGTCGGGGTCGCCCGCACCATGCGTCTTGCCGAAGGTGTGGCCGCCGGCGATCAGCGCCACGGTCTCCTCGTCGTTCATGGCCATGCGGCCGAAGGTCTCGCGGATGTCGCGCGCCGAGCCGAGCGGGTCGGGGTTGCCCTCCGGGCCCTCGGGGTTGACGTAGATCAGGCCCATCTGGACGGCTGCGAGCGGGTCCTCGAGCTCGCGGTCACCCTTGTAGCGCAGCTTGCCGCCCTGCTCGCCGCCGAGCCACTCGCTCTCGGGGCCCCAGTAGACGTCCTCGTCGGGCTCCCACACGTCGGCGCGGCCACCGGCGAAGCCGAACGTCTCGAAGCCCATGGTCTCGAGCGCGACGTTGCCGGTGAGGATCATCAGGTCGGCCCACGAGATCGAGGCGCCGTACTTCTTCTTGATGGGCCACAGCAGACGGCGGGCCTTGTCGAGGTTGCCGTTGTCGGGCCAGCTGTTCAGGGGCGCGAAGCGCTGCATGCCCGCTCCGGCGCCGCCGCGACCGTCGCTGGTGCGGTAGGTGCCGGCGCTGTGCCACGCCATGCGGATGAAGAACGGGCCGTAGTGACCGAAGTCGGCCGGCCACCAGTCCTGCGAGTCGGTCATCAGCGCGGCCAGGTCGGCCTTGACGGCGTCGAGGTCGAGCTCGTTGAACGCTGCGGCGTAGTCGAAGTCGTCACCCATCGGGTTGGCGACGACGGGGTGCTTGCGCAGGATGCCGAGGTTGAGCTGGTTGGGCCACCACTCCTGGTTGGCCGAACCGGCGGTCGGGTGCGGACGCTCGCCACCCATGACCGGGCACTTGCCGACGCCCTCGTTGCTCTCGTCGTCCATGTCGCCGACGACGGCGTTGTGGTGGGTGTTCTCGGTCATGTGGTTCCTTCCGGGTGGGGCGTGGTCGTAGAAAGATCAGCGTCGTGCAGGGATCAGGGAGTGCAGGCGGGGCAGGTGCCCCAGTAGATGACCTCGGCCTCGTCGATCGCGTAGCCGTGGTTGTCGGACGCCACCAGGCACGGCGCGCTGCCGTGCGCGCAGTCGACGTCGGCGATCGAGCCGCACGACCGGCACACCACGTGGTGGTGGTTGTCGCCGACCCGCGCCTCGTAGCGCGACAGCGAGCCGGACGGCTGGATGCGGCGGACGAGACCGGCACCCGTCAGCACCTTGAGCACGTCGTAGACGGCCTGGTGCGAGACGTCGCCCACCTGCGTGCGCACCTCGCCGATGATGGTCTCGGTGTCGGCGTGCGGGTGCTCGTGCACCGCCGTCAGCACCGCGACGCGCGGACGCGTGACGCGCAGGTCGGCTGCTCGGACGAGCTGCTCGATCTCGACGGCGGTGGGCATGTCTCCACCCTACGGACAAACTTGAATGAGTCAAGGAAAGACACGCGCTGTTCTCCCGATCGTCACCGCCGCGTGGCTGTTAGCGTGCGTTCGTGACGATCCGACCCGAGCTGCTCGACCTGCTGGCCCGACGCGCACTGACCGAGGACGCAGCCCGTCCCGACGCCGTCGAGCGCCTGCACGCCCGCGGCGGCCGCACCGCCCGCGAGAACGTCGCCGACCTCGTCGATGACGGCAGCTTCGTCGAGTACGGACGCTTCGTCACCGCCGCCCAGGCCGGGCGCCGCACCGACGACGACCTGCTCGACCGCACCGTGGCCGACGGCATCGTGGGCGGCATCGCCACCGTCGACGGGCACGCCTGCGCCGTCATGTCGTACGACTACCTCGTCATGGCCGGCACCCAGGGCATGCGCGGCCACCGCAAGACCGACCGCCTGCTCGACGTCGTCACCCAGCTCGCGCTGCCCACGGTGTTCTTCGCCTCAGGCGGCGGCGGACGTCCCGGCGACACCGACATCCCGCTCGTGTCGGCCCTCGACGTCACGACCTTCGCCGCGTGGGCGCGGCTGTCGGGCCGCGTGCCGCGCATCGCCGTCGTCGACGGCAGCTGCTTCGCCGGCAACGCCGTCATCGCGGGCTGCGCCGACCTGATCGTCGCCACCCCGCGGGCGTCCCTCGGCATGGGCGGTCCCGCCATGATCGCCGGCGGCGGCCTGGGCGACGTCGATGCCGCCGACGTGGGACCGGTCGACGTCATGACCGCCAACGGGGTCATCGACGTCGTGGTGGACGCCGACGACGTCATCGACGAGGCCCGCCGCCTGCTCGGCTACTTCACCGGGCCGACGGACGACTGGACGGCACCCGACCAGTCGTGGCTGCGCGAGGCCGTGCCCGAGGGCGAGCGGCGCTCGTACGACGTCGTCCCGATCGTCAAGACCATCTGCGACGACGACAGCGTCACGGTGCTGCGCCCCTCGTTCGCTCCCGAGCTCGTCACCGCCCTCGGACGCGTCGAGGGCCGCACGGTCGGCATCGTCGCCAACGACACGCGACACACCGCCGGCGCCATCACCGCCGACGCCGGCGACAAGGCCGCCCGGTTCCTGCAGCTGTGCGACGCCCACGGCTTCCCCGTCGTCTCGCTGGTCGACACCCCCGGCATGATGGTCGGCCCGGACGCCGAGCAGACCGGGCTGGTGCGGCACACGTCCCGGCTGCTGGTGGCCGGCGCCCAGCTGAGCGTCCCGCTCATCGGCGTGGTGCTGCGACGCGCCTACGGGCTCGGCGCCCAGGCGATGCTGGGCGGCAGTACCCACGAGCCGCTCATGACGGTCGGCTGGCCCGGGGCACATCTCGGGGCGATGGGCCTGGAGGGCGCCGTCCGCCTCGCGATGCGCAAGGAGCTCGAGGCCATCGACGACCTCGAGGAGCGTGAGCAGCAGGTGCGCGAGCTGACCGCCCACGCCCAGGCCAACGCCTCGGCGCTCAACGTCGCTCGACACTTCGAGATCGACGACGTGATCGATCCGGCCGAGACGCGCGGCCTGGTCGCACAGCTGATCTCCGCCGCAGCACGCGACGGACGCCTCACCGGCAGCGGCGCCCGCATCGACACCTGGTGATCCGGCTCGCCTCGACGCCGCGGTGTCGCCGTCCATCCCCTACGTTGGATGACGGACGACAGGAGGCAGCATGCTCGCAGGCAGGTACGAGCTCGATCACGAGATCGGTCGCGGCGGCATGGGCTCGGTATGGCTCGGTCACGACACCGTGCTGGGTCGCGACGTCGCCGTCAAGCAGATCGGCATGACGACCGGCGGCACCGCACCCGACCTCGAGCGCGCCGAGCGCGAGGCCCACCTGGCCGCCCGCATCAACCACCAGAACGTCGTGGCCGTCTACGACCTCGTCGACGAGGACGGCTTCCAGTGGCTGGTGATGGAGCACGTCGACGGTCCGACACTGGCCGGCCTCATCGCCGAGCGCGGGTGGATCGAGGCCGCCGACCTCGCCCCCATCGCCGAGCAGGTGGCCCGCGCGCTGGCCGCCGCCCACGCGCACGGCATCGTGCACCGTGACGTCAAGCCGTCCAACATCCTGCTCACCAGCGGCGGGGTCGCCAAGCTCTCCGACTTCGGGGTGGCCCGGGCCCAGGCGGACGCCTCGCTCACCCAGACCGGACTGGTCACCGGCTCCCCCGCGTACCTGTCGCCCGAGGTCGCCAGCGGACGCACCGCCACCAGCGCGAGCGACGTCTGGTCGCTCGGCGCGTCGCTGTTCCACGCCCTGAGCGGGCACCCGCCGTACTCGGTCGGCGACAACGTGCTGGGCGCGCTGTACCGCATCGTCAACGAGGAGCCGCCGCGTCTCGACGACGGCCCGATGACCGCGCTGGTCACCTCGATGATGCAGCACGATCCCGACGCACGGCCGTCGATGGCTGCCGTCGAGCACACCGCGGCATCGCTGCCACGAGGCCCGGTCGCGCCGCCGATCGACCTCGAGGCGACACAGGGGTTCGCGGCCTTCGGCGAGACACAGCCCGTGCCGGAGGCGCCGACCGTCGCCGCTCCCCCGAGCGCCACGACCGCGTTCAGGCCCTTGGCTCCGCCGATCCCCGAGCGCGAGCCCGAGCCAGACCCACAGGCGGCGCCCCTGGTCGCGTCGCACGCGGGCGACACGCCGCGCCGCTCGCGGATGATCTGGGTCGCCGTCGGCGCGGTCGCCGCGCTGATCGCGGTGGTCGTCGGGCTGCGGCTCGGAGGCGGCGACGACGACCAGCCGGTCGCCGACTCCCCCAGCTCGTCGGCACCCGCCCCCACGTCAGCACCCACGACCGACGCTCCCGCTGAGGACGCCACGACGCAGGCCCTCAAGGGCTTTGTCGCCGACTACCTCACGACGGCGCCCAACGACCCGGACGCCGGTTTCGCGATGCTGACGCCCGACTTCCAGAAGCAGAGCAAGGGCATCAAGGGATACAAGGGCTTCTGGGGCCGCGTGTCGAACCTCGACGTCCAGCAGGTCTCGGCCGACCCCGCGTCGCTGCGCGTGTCGTACACCTACTCGTACGACCTCGACGGCGACTCGCGCTCCGACGCGGTCACGCTGCAGCTCGAGAAGTCCGGCGACAGCTTCCTGATCGCCGGCGAGGTCTGATCAGCCGGCCCAGAAGCCGCGTCGGCCGCCGAACATGTCGCCGGGGCCACCGCCTCCGCCGCCGCGCCGGCGCGAGCCCAGGTACGAGCCGACGACCGCCGCGCCGAGGTCGTCGAGCTCGGGCGCCACGACGGTGCCGCCGGCCCGCTGGGCCATCGACTGGATGAAGCGCGCCAGACCCGGGTCCTCACCCAGGCGGAAGAACGTGGTCTGTGCACCGAGACGGGTCGCGTTGTCGAGCTCACGCACCGCGTACGCGATGGTCAGCGGGTGCGGCGGGTACTCGAAGTAGACCTCGCCGCTGCTCTCGAGGTGCGACGTCGGCTCACCGTCGGTGACGATCAGCAGCACCGGCTGCGCGTTGGGGTGCTTGCGGAAGTGCCGGTTGGCCAGCAGCAGCGCGTGGTGCAGGTTGGTGCCCTTGGCGTACATCGCGTCGAGGCCCGTGAGCTGCTCGATGTCCATCACCTCGGCGTGGCGGCCGAACGCGATGAGCTGCAGGTCGTCGCCGCGGAAGCGGCTCTTGATGAGCGTGTGCAGCGCCAGCGCGGTGCGCTTCATGGGCACCCAGCGGCCGTCCATCGCCATCGAGAAGGACGTGTCGACCAGCAGCGCGACGCAGGCCTGCGTGCGGGCCTCGGTCTCCTGCACCTCGACGTCGCCGATCTCGATGCGGACGCCGTGGCCCGTGGCCCCGCCCTCGCCCGCCGTGCGGGTCAGGGCGTTGGTGATGGTGCGGGTGACGTCCCACGGCTCGGTGTCGCCGAAGGCCCACTCGCGGGTGGCGCCCGACCGCTCGCCGGCCGCACCGGACTGGCGGACGTCACGGGCGCCCTGGCGTCCGGACATCTTGTCGGCGACGTCGCGCAGCAGCGCCTTGCCGAGCTGCCGCATGGCCTTGGGGGTCAGCTTGAGCTGCCCGTCGGAGCCGCGCTTGAGCGTGCCGCTGTCGCGCAGCGCCTTCTCGAGCTGCTGCAACGTGCGGGCGTCGACCGCCGCCTCGTCGCCGAGCTGGCGCGAGAGCTTGTCGAGGTCGAGATCGTCCATGCGCGAGCCGTCGTACGACTGCGCCAGCTGCTCGGCGAGATCGTCGAGGTCGGCGATGTCCTGGAAGACGCCGGTGCCGTCGCCGAGGCCGAGACCCTCCTCGCCGTCCATGCGCTCGGAGCCGCCCCAGTCCTCGCCGGGACGCATGGCCTGCAGGTTGCCGTCGAGCTGGGCCAGCGACTGCATCAGCTCGGGCGAGCCGAAGGCCTGCTGCGCCAGCGCGTCGAGCTCGGCGCGCTGCTCGGCCGTCATCGAGTTGCGCATGCGCTGCGCCGCGGCGGACCGCTGGGCCAGCGCGTCGAGCAGCTCGTCGACCGTCTGCGGGTTCTCGGGGAAGAACTCGCCGTGCTTGGCCATGAACTCGTCGAACTGCTCCTGCGTGCCCTCACCGCTGCGGTGCTTCTCGAGCAGGCTGTTGAGGTCGTCGAGCATCTCGTTGATCGCGGCGCGGTCCTCGTCGGTCGCGCTCTCGAGAGCGTCCTTCATGCCGGCGAAGCGTTGGTCGAGCATCTCGCGACCGAGCAGGTCCTTGATCTTCTCGAAGTCGGCGCGAGCCTCGCTGCTCTGCCACTCGTAGCCGTTCAGCTCGCTGACGGCGGCTGCGGGCGACGGCGAGAGGTTGTCGAGCTGCATCTCGGCCAGCGTGCGGTCGGCGTCGTCCATCTCGACGTCGCGGGCCAGCTGCTTGCGCTCGCTGAGGACGGCGCGGTCGAGCAGCTCCTTGATCTCTTGCAGCGTGCCGTCGAGGTTGTGCTTCTGGGCGAGCTCGCGTCGCTTCTCCTGCACCCGTCGAGCGAGGTCGTCGAGACCGGCCTGGTCGCGTCCTCCCCGCCGCAGGAACTCGCGCATCGCGAGCTCGGGCGAGTAGCCGGCCATGACGTCCTCGCCGATCTGGTCGAGCGCCTCGGACAGGTCGACCGGCGGGGCCAGCGGATCGGGCCCGTCGACGTACTTGCCGTAGCGGGACGCGCGGGTGAGGCGGCGGTTGGCCCTAGCCATAGATGGTCTCGCCCCCGCCGCTCTCCTTGCTGACCTTGCGCGCGAGGTAGAGGCCCTCGAGCGCCAGCTCGATGGCACCGGCCCGCTGACCGTCGTTGGTCGCGCCGAGGCGGTCGCACACCTCGTCGTACAGCTCGGACTCGCCGAGGGTCGGCAGGCCGGTCAGGAAGTCGCGGGCCGTGACCTGCTCGCCCGTCGTGACCATGACACCGTTCTCAATGGCCTCGACCAGCAGCGTGAAGTCGATGCCACGGAAGTGCTCGCGCACCGTCTGCGCGGTGGCCGTGCGCAGCAGGTGGTCGAGGATCTCGTCCTCGCGCCCCTCCTCGCCCGACTCGAACTCGATCTTGCCGCCGAGCACGTCGACGGCGGTCTCGAGGTCGACGGGTCGTGCGACGGCGACGTCTTCGCCTTGGCGCGTGGCGCGGTGGATCGCCGCGGCGGCGATCGTCTCGGCACCCGCGATCGCGAAGCGGGCGCTGACGCCGCTGCGCTGGTCGACCGCCGGCGACTCGCGCAGAGCACGCGTGAACCGGGCCAGGATCTCGACGAGGTAGTCGGGCACCTCGGCGACCAGGTCGGCCTCCTGACGGATGACGGCGACCTCGTCGACCAGCTCGGTCGGGTAGTGCGTGCGGATCTCGGCGCCGAAGCGGTCCTTCAGCGGCGTGATGATGCGGCCGCGGTTGGTGTAGTCCTCGGGGTTGGCGCTGGCCACGACCAGGACGTCGAGCGGCAGGCGCAGCACGTAGCCGCGGATCTGGATGTCGCGCTCCTCCATCACGTTGAGCATCGCGACCTGGATGCGCTCGGCGAGGTCGGGCAGCTCGTTGATGGCGACGATGCCGCGGTGGCTGCGTGGGATGAGCCCGAAGTGGATCGTCTCGGGGTCGCCCAGGCTGCGTCCCTCGGCGACCTTCATGGGGTCGACGTCGCCGATCAGGTCGGCGACGGACGTGTCGGGGGTGGCGAGCTTCTCGGCGTAGCGCTCGTCACGGCCGCGCCACGCGACCGGCAGGTCGTCGCCCAGCTCGGCGGCCCGGCGCAGGCTGGCCGTGGTGATCGGCTCGTAGGGGTGCTCCCCTAGCTCGGAGCCCTCGATGACCGGCGACCACTCGTCGAGCAGGCCCACCATCGTGCGCAGCAGGCGAGTCTTGCCCTGGCCGCGCTCGCCCAGCAGCACGATGTCGTGCCCCGCGATGAGGGCGCGCTCGAGCTGAGGCACGACGGTCGACTCGAAGCCGTGCAGGCCCGGCCACGGATCGCGGCCCTCGCGCAGGGCGGCGAGCAGGTTGTCGCGGATCTCGACGCGCAGGGTCTTGAGCACGTGCCCCGAGGCGCGCAGCTCGCCCAGGGTCGAGATGGCAGGAGCGGGAGCGGTGGATGCAGTCACGTCCAAAACGCTACTCCTGCCCGCAACGGTGGAGGGCGCTCCAGCCACCGCCGTCCGGTCAGTCCAGGACGCCGAGCGACTCGAACAACTCGCGCAGCGCCTTCTGGCCCTGCGCGTAGGCGCCGACGTCCGGCATGCCGCGCCACGAGACGTGCTGCGCGTCGCTCATCGCCGGCGCTCCGGCGATGCCGGTGCCCGACTCGAGCAGCGCCGTCAGCTCGTCGGACGGCCGGGGCGACGTCCGTCCTCCCACGGCGGTGAGGATCGAGGCCTTCTCGCCCTCGATGCTGACGGTCAGGATGCCCATGCCCTTCTTGACCCGGACGTCGCTCACGGGCGCCTGCCAGACGACCTGCAGGTCGTTCGACTGCAGCGTCAGGTGGCTGCCGTCGGACGTCAGGGCTCCGGGGCGGGCGACGCCCATCAGGTAGTTCTCGCGGTAGTAGACGAACGCGCGCACGGTCTCCATGCCACGAGTCTGTCGTATCCTCTCGGCGTGGCGAACAGACGCAACGTGGTCGCGGTCGAGGACTGCCTCAAGGCCATCTACTCCGTCGGCGAGTGGGACGAGTCCGCGCGCACCGTCGGTGACATCGCAGCCCGGCTGCGGGCGTCCACCTCGTCGGTCTCGGAGATGGTCAAGCGCCTCACCGACGACGGCCTGGTCGAGCACGAGCGCTACGGCCACGTCGACCTGACCGAGACCGGGCTCGCGCGAGCCCTGCAGATGGTGCGACGCCACCGGCTCATCGAGACCTATCTCGTCACGGCGCTCGACTACGGCTGGGACGAGGTGCACGACGAGGCCGAGGTGCTCGAGCACGCCATCTCCGACCTCATGCTCGACCGGATGGACCGGCGGCTCGGCCAGCCGTGGCGCGATCCGCACGGCGACGCGATCCCGACGTCCGAGGGCGTCCTGCACCGACCCGTCGCCCGTCCGCTCGGCGAGCTCGCCGAGGACGAGGGCGGCCACGTCGTCCGCATCGACGACGACGACCCCGAGCTGCTGCGCTGGTTCGCCGAGCACGGGCTGGTGCTCGACGTCGGCCTCACCGTGACGGGTCGCAAGCCGTTCGGAGGTGCCACCGAGGTACGGGTCGACACCGCCGACGGCTCGACGACGCTCGACCTGGGGCTGCAGGCCGTCGCCGCGCTCTGGATCGGCCCCACTCCCCCGGTCGACGCGACCTCCGGCGGCTGCCACTACGCCGCGTGCGAGCACGTCGGACCGGAGAGTTCGTAAACCCGAACTCTGCTGTTGGGGCGACGACGTTTGCCTCGGTCGCGCACGACCATAGCGTCGGACGCATGGTTCACGTGCTCCTGCTGGTCGTCTGCGCCGTCGCGATCTATCTCTCGTGCGAGTGGTTCGTCAACGCCATCGAGTGGCTCGGCGTCCGCATGAAGGTCGGCGGGGTCGCGGTCGGCACGATCCTCGCCGCAGCCGGCACCGCGCTGCCCGAGTCGGTCGTGACGCTGATGGCGGTGCTGTTCGGCAGCGAGAAGAACGGCAACGACATCGCGGTCGGTGCCGCGATGGGTGGCCCGCTCGTCGTCGGCACCCTGGCCTACGCCGTCACGGGGGCGATGCTGTTCCTGCGGTTCCGCAAGAAGCGGGCGATGGCGCTGGCCGCTGCGGGCCCTGGCGAGCCGGCCCCCGGAGGTCACGACCTGCGCATCGACGAGGGAATCGACACCCATCGCCTCGCCCGCGACCAGGTCTGGTTCCTCAGCATCTTCGTGTTCAAGGTGGCGCTCGGACTCGTGGCGTTCGCGATCAAGCCGTGGCTCGGCCTGCTGTTCCTCGCGGCCTACGGCGTCTACTTCTACCGCGAGATGACCAGCGAGGGCGAGGACGCGTCGGCCGACGACCTCGAGCCGCTCAAGCTGCGTCCGAAGGCTGCCACCCCCGGCACGTGGTTCGTCGTGGCCCAGACCGTCGGCTCGCTGGCCGTGATCTTCGCGGCGTCGCAGGTGTTCGTGAAGCAGCTCGAGTGGGCCGGTCCTGCCCTCGGCCTGCCGGCCGTCGTCGTCGCCCTGCTGCTGTCGCCCATCGCGACCGAGCTGCCCGAGATCATGAACGCGATCATCTGGGTGCGCCAGGGCAAGGCCAACCTGGCCCTCGCCAACATCTCGGGCTCGATGATGATCCAGGCGACCGTCCCGTCGGCGATCGGGATCGGTTTCACGAGCTGGAAGTTCGACACCCCCTTGATGCTCGCGGGCTTCGCGACCCTCGCCTCGGTGGCCTACCTGCTGTGGGTCATGCACCAGAAGTCGTTCACGGCGACGAAGCTGTTCTACGCCGGCGGCTTCTACCTGGTCTTCGCCGCCGGGCTCGTGCTGACGGTCTGAGCCTGCCGACGCCAAGATGTCGGCACTTCTGCACCGTTCTGACTGCTCAAAGGCACCACAAGTGCCGACATCTTGGGCGCGTGCCCTGCACCTCGGCACGGACCGCCTGGTGGTGGAAGGGTATGACTGGAGCAGGCGCACCGTCGCGTCGGTGCCAGCACCCTTGGGGAGGAACGACCATGCAGATCGATCCCGACGACCTCGTGCCGACGGTCCCGCCCACGGGCACGGGCTGCGTCGAGTGCGAGCAGACCGGTGGATGGTGGTTCCACCTCCGCCGCTGCGCACGGTGCGGCCACATCGGCTGCTGCGACGACTCGCTCTCGCGCCACGCCACCCAGCACTACGACGAGACCGGGCACACCGTGATGCAGAGCTTCGAGCCCGGTGAGGACTGGTTCTGGGACTTCGCGTCGCAGACCGCCTTCGACGGCCCCGAGCTCGTCGCGCCTCACCACCATCCGGTCACGCAGTCCGCGCCGGGGCCAGCCGAGCGGCTGCCCGCGGACTGGCAGGACATCCTGGCGAACCGGCAGGACTGAGCGGCGCCGACCGCCCCCACACCCTTCAAGGAGACACGATGATCCACGAAAGCGTCCGATGAGCTCGAACACCGTCGCCGGCCAGCTGGTCGACTACCTCGTCCAAGCCGGTGTGCGCCGCATCTACGGCATCGTCGGCGACAGCCTCAACCCCGTGGTCGACGAGGTGCGCCGCACCGGCGGATCAGCCAAGGGCGGGATCGACTGGATCCACGTGCGCCACGAGGAGGCGGCCGCGTTCGCCGCGTCGGCTGACGCCCAGCTGACCGGCGAGCTCGCCGTGTGTGCGGGATCGTGCGGCCCTGGCAACCTGCACCTCATCAACGGGCTCTACGACGCCCACCGCTCCGGCGCACCCGTGCTGGCCATCGCCTCGCACATCCCCAGCGTCGAGATCGGCTCCGGCTACTTCCAGGAGACGCACCCCGACCGCATCTTCGGCGAGTGCTCGGGCTTCAACGAGCTGGTGCTGACCGCCGCGCAGGCACCCCGGATGTTCCGTGCGGCCATCCACTCCGCCACGAGCGGCCACGGTGTCTCGGTCGTGACCCTGCCGGGCGACGTCGCCGAGCTGTCGGCCGAGGGCGCCACGGTGCCGCTGTCGCTGCCGGCACGTCCGTCGATCGTCGCCGACCAGGCAACCGTCGAGCGGCTCGCCGAGGCCATCAACGCCGCCGAGCGCGTCGCGATCTTCGCCGGCTACGGCGTCCGAGGCGCCCACGACGAGGTCGTCGCGCTGGCCGAGACGATCGGCGCGCCCGTCGGCCACTCGCTGCGTGGCAAGGAGTTCATCCAGTACGACAACCCCTACGACGTCGGCATGACCGGTCTGCTCGGATACGGTGCCGCCCACGCCGGCATGCACGACGCCGACCTGCTGCTGATGCTCGGCACCGACTTCCCGTACTCGCAGTTCCTGCCCGACGACGTCACCACGGCGCAGGTCGACGTCGACGCCAGCGTCATCGGCAGGCGCACGCGGGTCGACCTGCCGGTGCACGGCGAGGTGCTGGCGACCCTGCAGGCGCTCGCACCGCTCGTGCGCCGCAAGGACGACCGACGCTTCGTCGACCGGTGGCTCGACAAGCACCAGAAGATGATGCACAAGACCGTCGGCGCCTACACGCGCTCGGCCGAGTCGCTCGTGCCGATCCACCCCGAGTACGCCGCCTCGGTGCTCGACGAGGTCGCCGACGACGATGCGATCTTCACGACCGACACGGGCATGTGCAACGTGTGGACCGCCCGCTACATCAACCCCACGGGTCAGCGCCGCTTCATCGCGTCGATGCTGCACGGCTCGATGGCCAACGCCCTCCCCCACGCGATCGGTGCGCAGATCTCGCACCCGGGCCGCCAGGTCGTGTCGATCTCGGGCGACGGCGGCCTGTCGATGATGCTGTCGGAGCTGCTGACCGTCGCGATGTACCGGCTGCCGGTCAAGATCGTGCTGTTCGACAACTCCACGCTCGGCATGGTCAAGGCCGAGATGCTGGTCGACGGGCTGCCCGACTTCGGGGTCGACGTGCCCCCGGTCGACTACACCGCGATCGCTGCGGCCGCCGGCATCCACGCGCAGAGGGTCGACGACCCCAAGGACATCCGCCAAGCGCTCGAGAGCGCGTTCGCGACGGACGGTCCCGCCCTCGTGCAGCTGGTCACCGATCCGCTGGCCCTGTCCATCCCGCCGACCATCACGGGCGAGCAGGTGCGCGGGTTCGCGACAGCCCTCAGCAAGGTCGTGCTCAACGGGGGCGTCGGCGAGGCCATGAGCATGGCTCGCTCGAACCTGCGCAACGTGCCCCGCCCGTAGCCCCTGACGGCGGCAACCTTCCACCGAGTGAAATCTGCGTTGTCCGGCTTGCACCACAGTGCGATGTTCGTCACGACGCGTGTCCCAGCTCGTCACCGCCTTTCGGGGCAACTCCGCTGACGCCGTCAGCGCCGCTGGGCACGCGGCACCGAAAGGGATGACATGCCGAACAACAGAGCAGTTGCCTACAAGGAGCCCGGCGTCGTCGAGGTCATCGACATCGACTACCCCACGTTCGAGCTGAAGGACGGACCGGGCGTCAACCCCGAGAACGTCGGCCGCAAGGTACCGCACAGCGTCATCCTCAAGACGGTGACGACCAACATCTGTGGCTCCGACCAGCACATGGTGCGCGGACGCACGACCGCTCCCAAGAACCTGGTGCTCGGCCACGAGATCACCGGCGAGGTCGTCGAGGTGGGCCCCGGCGTCGAGTTCCTGAAGGTCGGCGACATCGTCTCGGTGCCGTTCAACATCTCGTGCGGCCGCTGCCGCAACTGCAAGGAGGGCAAGACCGGCATCTGCCTCAACGTCAATCCCGATCGTCCGGGCAGCGCCTACGGGTACGTCGACATGGGCGGCTGGGTCGGCGGGCAGGCCGAGTACGTGATGGTGCCGTACGCCGACTGGAACGCCCTGAAGTTCCCCGACCGCGACCAGGCGCTCGAGAAGATCCTCGACCTGACGATGCTGTCGGACATCTTCCCGACCGGGTTCCACGGTGCCGTCACCGCGGGCGTCACGGTGGGGTCCACGGTCTACATCGCCGGCGCCGGTCCGGTGGGTCTCGCCGCTGCGGCCGGCGCTCAGCTGCTCGGTGCCGCCGTCGTCATCGTCGGCGACCTCAACGACGACCGTCTCGCTCAGGCACGTAGCTTCGGTTGCGAGACCGTCAACGTCGGAGCGGGCAGCGTCGAGGACCAGCTCGAGCAGATCCTCGGCGTGCGCGAGGTCGACGCTGCGGTCGACGCCGTCGGGTTCGAGGCTCGCGGCCACGGAGGCGGCGCGCAGGCCGAGGAGGCGCCTGCCACGGTGCTGAACTCGCTGATGGACGTCACCGCCGCCGGTGGTGCCATCGGCATCCCGGGCCTCTACGTGACGGGCGACCCAGGTGCCGTCGACGACGCCGCCAAGGTCGGCTCGCTGTCGCTGTCGCTGGGCACCGGATGGGCCAAGTCGCTGTCGTTCACGACCGGTCAGTGCCCCGTCATGAAGTACAACCGTCAGCTCATGATGGCGATCCTGCACGACAAGGTGCAGATCGCCGACGCCGTGAACGCCAAGGCCATCCCGCTCGAGGACGCCCCGCGCGGCTACGCCGAGTTCGATGCCGGCGCCGCCACCAAGTACGTGCTCGATCCGCACGGCTTCACCTCGGCCTGACAACTCCGGCGGCCCGTCTCCTCAGGGAGGCGGGCTGTCGCGCGTCTCGAGCCCTAGCCGGACCGGACGTCGACCGCTGTCCGCAGCACCGCGGAGAGCTCGTCGACAGCACCCGGCACCAGCGCGTAGAACGCCCACGCCCCTCGCCTGTGACGTGTCAGGAAGCCCGCGTCGACGAGGATCTTGAGGTGGTGCGACACCGTCGGCTGCGAGAGCCGGACGGGCTCGGTCAGGTCGCACACGCACGCCTCGCGCCCCTCGTGCGCCGCGATCACCGAGAGCAGTCGCAGGCGGGCCGGCTCGGCAAGAGCCTTCAGGCGTGCGGCCAGAGCGACGGCCTCGTCGGCCGGCAGCGCCTCCTTCGCCACAGGAGTGCAGACGTCAGCAGCCTCGGACTCGTCGATGGGCAGCAGAGACACCATGTCGTCAATTGTGCCCGATCACTCCAATCGCAGGCGTCGATCGCCACAGATCGACAAATGTCGATCCGGTGGGTTTGAGCCCCGTGCTACAGGGGCACGTCTCCCTGGGTCGCCACTTGGCGGCCGCACCGCACGTCGGAAGGACACCCCATGTACTTCGGTGGATCCATCGCCCTCATCGCCATCGGCGCCATCTTGTCGTTCGCCGTGCAAGACCGGATCTCAGGCGTCGACCTCGTCGTCGTCGGCTACATCTGCATGGCGGCCGGTGCCCTCGGCATCGTCCTGAGCCTCGTCGCCAACGGCCGACGCGACCGCGTCGTCGTGCGCGACGACGTCCCGCCGCGCTGACACCAGCCTCTCCTCCACCCGGGCAGCGCATCGCGCGTCGCCCGCCCACGAAAGGACACACCATGGGCTTCCTGCTCTGGATCATCGCCGTCGCACTCGTCATCTACGGCGTCATCTCGCTCATCAACGGCAGCATTCTGCTCGGCATCATCCTCATCGTCGTCGGCCTGGCCGTCGGTCCCGGTGGATGGTCGATCTTCAACCGGCGCGGATCGCGCGCCTGACCACCATGCCGCACCCCTGCACCTCGCCCGCCGCTCTCGCGGCGGGCGAGGTGCGTCGCGTCACCCACCGGAGGACTGTGCAGCGATGAGCCAGATGCTGAACGGACGCTACGAGCTCGGCGAGATCGTGGGCGCCGGCGGGATGGGCGCCGTCTACCGGGCCACCGACACCCGTCTCGGACGCACGGTGGCCGTGAAGGCCCTGCGCGGCGGCGCCCTGGCCGACGAGGTGGCACGCTCGCGCATGCGCAGCGAGGCGCGCCTCGCCAGCACGGTGCACCATCCCGGCGTCGCCCAGATCTACGACTACGACGACCGCAGCTCGACGCACGGCGGCATGGCCTTCATCGTGATGGAGTACATCGAGGGCCGGAGCCTGGCGCGGGTGCTGCGCGAGGAAGGCCGGCTCCCGGTCGAGCAGGTCATGTCGGTCGTGCAGCAGGTGGCCGACGCCCTCGCGGCCGCTCACGCCGCCGGCGTCGTGCACCGCGACCTCAAGCCCGCCAACATCATGCTCACCGCGACGGGGCGGGCCGTCCTGGTCGACTTCGGCATCGCCAGCTCGGCTGCGAGCGAGCCGCTGACCGAGACCGGCGCCCTGATCGGCACCGCCGACTACCTGAGCCCCGAGCAGGCCGCCGGACGTCCCGCCACTCCGCGCTCCGACCTCTACTCGCTCGGTGTCGTCGCCTACCAGTGCCTGACCGGCACCTCTCCGTTCCGGCGCGACCACCACCTCGCCACGGCCCTCGCCCACCTGCAGGACGAGCTGCCCGCGCTCGACCCGTCGGTTCCCCACGAGGTGCGCGACCTGGTGCGGCACCTGGCCGAGAAGAACCCCGTCGACCGTCCCGCCGATGCTGCCGAGGTCGCTCGACGCGCCGGAGGTGCCGGTGCTGCCCACCCGGTCGTCGTGCCGGCCACCACGCTGATCGTGCCGCCGGTGCGTAGACGAGTCCGCCGCCCGCGCGTCCTCTACTCGGGTGTCGCCCTCGTCGTCGCTGCCGCGCTCCTGCTCGGCGTCGACCGGATGACGTCCGGCGCCCCCGATTCACCGGCCCCCGACCCGACACCTGTCGAGCAGGTCGCAGCACCCACCACGGTGGCCGTGTCCGCGGACGACCTCGTCGGCCGCACCGTCGACGAGGCCGCCGCGACGTTGCAACGGCTGGGGCTCACCGCAGCGCGCAATGACGTCGCCAGCTCGCAGACGTCCGGGGTCGTCGTCGGCGTCGACCGCACCGGGCAGGTCCCGCTGGGCGCCACCGTCACCCTCGACGTCGCGGTGCCACTGTCCGCCTCACCCGACGAGGACGCCCCCGCCGAGACGGCGACCCCAGCGGCGACCACCGCGGGCGACACCCAGAAGGCCGACCCCCGCAAGGACGCCCGCGGCAGCGCACCCTCTCAGCGCGCCAAGGGCAAGCCCGACGGGAAGGGGCACGGGAAGGGCAAGGACAAGAAGCGCTGATCCACACGGCTGGGCCCGAGGGCCGGAGGGCCGGGTATGGTGGATCGACGCTCATCGATGGCACGGCCGTACCACTGCACCAGGAGGCACCATGGCGAAGCAGCTCGAGCTGACGATCCCGTTGCAAGGCGACCGAGCGGTCAAGTGCCCCCGGTGCCAGTCCGACAGCGGTCTGCACTTCGACGAGGTCTCCCTCATCGACCCCGGCGCGGACGTCGTCCCTCTGCACGCCGCAGGAGGCGAGGGCCTGTCCGTGGTGACCGCGACGATCGGCGACGGCAGCAGGCCCGGCCGCCGACACCTGATCGTCCTCCCCCACTGGTGCGCCAGCTGCGGCGAGCGCGGCGAGCTCGTGCTGCGCCAGGACGACGGGCACACCGTCGCGCAGTACCGCGAGCTGACGGGCAGCACCACGACCGACGACTGACACCTGGCGGGCTGCTCCACCGATCGGGTCAGTGCCCGCCGAGCCCGCCGCTGAGGCGTCCGTGCCGTTCGGCGCTGGCAGCGTCGAGGCCGACGATCTCGACCGTCGTGCCCTTGCGCTCGTACTTGGTCGTGATCGCGTCGAGCGAGGCGACCGTCGACGCGTCCCAGATGTGCGACGCGGCCAGGTCGATGACGACGTGGTCGGGGTCAGCGACGTAGTCGAACTGCGTGGAGAGATCGTTGCTCGAGGCGAAGAACAGCTCGCCCGTGACGGTGTAGACCGCGCGGGTGTTGCCGTCCGCATCGCGCTCGAGGGTGCGGTGGGTCTCGGTGAGGTGGGCGACGCGACGCGCGAACAACGTCATGGCGACCAGCACGCCCGCGACGACGCCGATCGCGAGATTGTGGGTCAGCACCGTCACGACGACGGTCACGACCATGACGGTCGTCTCGCTCTTGGGCATCCTCCGCAGGGTCTTGGGGCGGACGGAGTGCCAGTCGAACGTCCCGACCGACACCATCACCATCACCGCGACCAGCGCCGCCATCGGGATGAGCGCGACGACGTCACCGAACCCGACCACCAGCACGAGCAGGAACACGCCGGCGAGGAAGGTCGACACACGTGTGCGGGCGCCCGAGACCTTCACGTTGATCATGGTCTGGCCGATCATGGCGCAGCCGCCCATGCCGCCGAAGAAGCCCGTGATGACGTTCGCCGCTCCCTGGCCCCACGCCTCGCGGGTCTTGTCCGAGCCCGTGTCGGTGATGTCGTCGACGAGCGTGGCCGTCAGCAGCGACTCGAGCAACCCCACCAGCGCCATCGCGACGGCGTAGGGGGCGATGATCTTCAGCGTCTCGACGGTGAGGGGTACGTCGGGCACGAACCATGCGGGCAGGCTGTCAGGCAGGGTGCCCTCGTCGCCGACGTCCGGCACGTTCACGGCGGCTACGACGGTGAACGCCGTCAGCGCCACGATCGCGACCAGTGGGGCGGGGACCACCGAGCTGATGCGCGGCAGCCCGACGATGACCGCGATGCCGACGGCGATCATCGGGTAGACCGCCCACGGGACGTCGACCAGGTGGTCGATCTGCGCCTCGAAGATCAAGATCGCCAGGGCGTTGACGAAGCCGACCATCACCGAGCGCGGGATGAACCGCATCAGCTTGGCCACGCCCGCGACGGCGAGGACGACCTGGATCACCCCGCCCAGCAGGACGGTCGCGATGAGGTAGTCGTAGCCGTGGTCCTTCATGACCGGCGCGATCACCAGGGCGACGGCACCGGTGGCCGCGGAGATCATGGCGGGACGTCCACCGAGGAACGAGATCGCCACCGCCATCGTGAACGAGGCGAACAGACCGACCTGGGGGTCGACGCCGGCGATGATCGAGAACGAGATGGCCTCGGGGATGAGTGCCAGGGCGACGACGAGGCCGGCGAGCACCTCGGTGCGCATCAGCCTCGGCGAGCGGAAGGCGTTGCGCACGGTCGGCTCGAGCTCGGCTCTAGGGTGGGCCTCGGGAGAGCGAGTAGTCACGCTCACCAACTCTACCCTCACGTAAGGGTAGAGTTGAAATCACGTCTGGAATGGAAGAGGTCGCGGTGACGGGTGGGGCGATGCACATCGGCGAGGTCGCCGCGCGGACCGACCTGTCAGTCCGCAGCCTGCGGCACTGGGAGGAGGTCGGCCTGCTGACGCCGTCCGGACGCACCGACGGCGGGTTCCGCCTGTACACCGACGGCGATGTCGAGAAGATCCTCGCCATCCGTCGCATGAAGCCGCTCGGCTTCAGCCTCGACGAGATGAAGGACGCCCTCGCCCACCTCGAGGCCCTGCGCGACCCGGCCACCGACGGTGCCGTCCGTGAGCGCGCGGTCGCCCACCTGGCCGCGGTGCGGGCCGATGCCGGAGAGCGCCGCCAGAAGCTGGTCCGTCAGCTCGAGATGGCCGACGAGTTCATCGGCATCCTCGACCGCGAGGCGCCGTAGTCAGTCCAGCGAGGCGATCAGCCCTTCGATCCGCCGCCTGATCTCGTCGCGGATGGGACGGACGTCGTCGATGCCCTGCCCGGCCGGGTCGTCGAGCACCCAGTCCTCGTAGCGCTTGCCCGGGAAGTACGGGCACTCGTCGCCGCACCCCATCGTGATGACGACGTCGGACGCGATGACCGCATCCTCGGTCAGCTTCTTGGGCTGCTCCCCCGCAATGTCGATGCCCACCTCTGCCATGGCCTGGACGGCGGTCGGGTTGATCTGGTCGCCCGGCATCGAGCCGGCCGAGAGGACCTCGACGCGCTCGCCCGCCAGGGCGGTGAGGAAGCCCGCAGCCATCTGGGACCGCCCGGCGTTGTGGACGCAGACGAACAGCACGGTGGGACGACTCATGCGGAGACTCCTTGCGGACGGGTGAAGAATCGGCGGGCCCACAGCGAGACGTAGACCAGCCCCACGAGCACCGGCACCTCGATGAGCGGGCCGACCACCCCGGCCAGGGCCTGGCCGGACGCGACGCCGAAGGTGCCGATGGCCACGGCGATGGCGAGCTCGAAGTTGTTGCCCGCTGCCGTGAAGGCCAAGGTCGCGGTCTTGGCGTAGCCGAGGTCGAGCCAGCGGCCGACCAGCATGCCGGCACCGAACGTGATCGCGAAGTAGACCAGCAGCGGGATGGCGATGCGGACGACGTCGAGCGGCTGGCTGGCGATGGCGTCGCCCTGCAGGGCGAACAGCACCACGATCGTGAACAGCAGCCCGTACAGCGCCCAAGGGCCCAGCCGGGGAAGGAAAGCGCCCTCGTACCAGTCGCGCCCCTTGACCCTCTCGCCGATCGTGCGCGTCAGGAACCCGGCGACGAGCGGGACTCCGAGGAACACCAGGACGCTGGTGGTGATGGCCCACACCGAGAAGTTCGCGCTGGCGGTGGACAGGCCGAGCCAGCCGGGCAGCGTCTGCAGGTAGAACCAGCCGAGCGCGGCGAAGGCGAAGACCTGGAAGACCGAGTTGATGGCGACCAGCACGGCAGCAGCCTCGCGGTCGCCGCACGCGAGGTCGTTCCAGATCATCACCATCGCGATGCACCGTGCCAGGCCGACGATGATGAGGCCCGTGCGGAACTCGGGCAGGTCGGGCAGGAGCAGCCAGGCCAGGGCGAACATCAGTGCCGGGCCGAGGACCCAGTTCATGACCAAGGACGCGACCAGCAGCCGGCGGTCGCCGGTGACCCGGCGCGTCTCGTCGTAGCGGACCTTCGCCAGCACCGGGTACATCATGACCAGCAGACCGATGGCGATCGGCAATGAGACCGAGCCGATCTTCACGGCCTCGAGTGCGTCGTCGAGCCCGTCGACGGTGCGCCCGAGGACGAGCCCGACGGCCATCGCGACGACGATCCAGACGGGCAGGAACCGGTCGAGGCGGGACAGGCCGCCGATCACGTCTGCGTCGTCCGGTCGGGTGGTCCCGGGTGATGTGGTCACGGCATGATCTTGACCTTTCGCGGACGCTCAGTCAAACTTGACTCAATGAGTATTGAGCAAGTTGATCTGGTGACCCGGGCGCGCCGCCACGCGGCACTGGCCGACGTGGCACGCCTGGCGGTGGTCGACGCCCTCGCACTCGGCGACCGCTCCCCCGGCGAGCTCCAGGCAGCCCTCGACCTGCCGTCCAACCTGATGGCGCACCACCTGAAGGTGCTCGAGTCGGCCGGCACCGTCACGCGACGCCGTTCGGAGGGCGATCGTCGCCGCACCTACCTGACCCTGACCGACCGCATCGCGGTCGACCGCGTCTCCCCCTCGATCGACGCCGCCCGCGTCGTGTTCGTCTGCACCGCCAACTCGGCGCGCTCCCAGCTCGCCGCAGCCATGTGGGCGGGCGTCAGCGACGTCCCCGCCGCGTCGGCCGGCACCCAGCCCGCCGACCGCGTCGCCCCCGGCGCCGTCGCAGCCGCGGAGCGTCACGACCTTCGGCTCCTCGGTGGCGATCCGCGGCCGTTCGCGGGGCTCTCCGCCGACGGCGACCTGGTCGTCGCGGTCTGCGACAACGCCTATGAAGAGCTCGGGTCGGCGATCGACCTGCACTGGTCGATCCCCGACCCGGTCAGGGCCGGCGACGACGAGGCGTTCGACGCCGCCTACGACGAGCTCGACCGACGCGTCGCCGTCCTGGCGCCGCTCGTGAGCATCTCCTGACCGCCGCGGGCGGCACACTGCTCGTATGAGCACACTCGACCCGGCACGCTCCGCCGTCGCCGTGGCGGTGCTGCTAACCATCACGGTGCTGACCGTCACCGTCGCGGGCGTGCGGGTGCGGGCCGACGCCGTCGTGGCGGTGGCACGGGCGGCCGTCCAGCTCGTCGTCGTGGCGCTGGTCATCGCCTTCGTCTTCCGCCACCCCGGATGGGTCGTGCTCTACCTGGGTGTGATGATCGTGGCCGCCACGGCGACGTCTGCACGGCGCATCGGCTGCGACGCCCGAACGGCCGTGCTCGTCGGAGGAGCGATCGTCGCCGGCGCGACCTGCGCCGTCGTACCTGTCCTGGCCAGTGGTGCGCTCGCATGGCGCTCGGAGACGATCGTGCCGTTCGCCGCGCAGATCATCGGCGGATCGATGACCGCCGCCTCCCTCAGCGGCGCACGCCTGCGGGACGACGCCGCCCGCGACTGGGGCGAGGTCGAGGGCTGGCTCGCGCTCGGCGCCACGGCCCGGCAAGCCACCGCGTCCTTGGGACGCGTCGCGGCCGGACGCGCCCTGATCCCGGCCATCGACCAGACGCGCAGCGCTGGTCTCGTCACGCTGCCCGGCGCGTTCGTCGGCCTGCTGCTGGGCGGCGCCTCGCCCGCGGAGGCAGCCGAGGTGCAGCTGCTGGTGCTGGTCGGCCTGCTGGCGGCCGAGACCGTCGCGGCCGTGCTGACCGCCCGACTTCTCGGCACCTGGGTCGGCACGACGCGCCCTGAGCCGCCTGGCTAGCCATGGCCTTGCGCGTCAGGCACGTCGAGAGGAGCCGTGCAAGCACGGCCCGGGCGTGGGGGGGGGGGGGGCGGGGGGGGGGGCGCCCCCCCCCACCACACCGCCACACGTCTCAGACCTGCTTGGCGTTCACCTCGTACGAGGTGTTGGTCGACTCGAAGAAGTTGACCAGCTGCAACGTGTCGTTGGCGGTGGCCATCCACTTCGCGGGGTTGGCGACGTTGTAGTGCGGCCCGAACCCGAGCTCCTCCAGCCGCCGGTCGGCCAGGTAGCGGACGTACTGGTTGATGTAGTCGGCGTTGAGCCCCAGAATGCCGCCGGGCAGGAGGTCGCGGTTGTAGGCCTCCTCCATGTCGACGGCGTCGAGGATCATCTGCTGGATCTCGGCGGCGAACTCCTCGGTCGCGACGTCGGGGTTCTCCTCCAGCACCGTCAGGATCAGGTTGATGCCGAACTTGAGGTGCAGACTCTCGTCGCGCACGATCCAGTCGATCAACGAGCCGAAGTTGCGCAGCAGGTTCCGCTGCCGGAAGCTCAGCGCGACCATGAAGCCCGAGTAGAACCAGATGCCCTCCAGGATGACGTTGTAGGCCACCAGGTTGCGGACGAAGTCCTGCTTGCCCTCGGTCGTCGTGATGTCGAGGGTCTGCTCGGTCATCCGCCTGATGAAGCGGACCTCGAACTCCTCCTTCGCAGCCATCGACGGCACGGTCACGTGCGACTCGTAGGCTGCCTCGCGATCGATCGGGAACGTCTCGAGGACGTACTCGAAGCTCATGCAGTGATTGGCCTCCTCCCACATCTGCTTGGCGAGATAGAGGTGGCACTCCGCGGCGTTGACGTACGGGTACACGCCGAACGCCAGTGCCTTGTTGACGAGCAGCTCGTTGGGGTTGAAGTAGCTCATCAGGAAGGTCAGGGCGTGCCGCTCGTCGTCGCTCATGCGCTCGAAGTCTGCGAGGTCCTCCCCCAACTGGATCTCGTTGGGGAACCAGGTGTTGGCAACGGCCTGGTCGTACAGGTCCATGGCCCACTGGTAGGTGACGGGCTTGAGCAGCAGCCCTTGCTCGATGCCGGTGCCGAGGATGCCTCGACGGGTGACGGTCTCAGTCATGGTGGTGCCTTTCGGGTCTGTGCATCGCGGGAGGTGTCACTGGCAGGAGTCGCACTGGAGGCGCTCCTGCGGGTCGATCGGGCACGCGGCACCGTCGACGACGTCGAGCTCGACCCGGTCGCCCGTCGAGACGGTCGCCGCCCCTTCGACAGGCTCGAGGGGCCGGGTGGGCCTGGCCGCTCCGAATCCACGACGCGGCGCGGCGCCAGCTGGCGCCGAGGCCTCGGCCTTGTTGACCTTGACGGTGCTCTGCTCGGCGGTGTGCCGCGGCATCATGTGCAGGTAGTACGTCGTCTTGACTCCCATGCGCCACGCGGCGTCGTACAGCTCGACCATCTCGCCGACGTCCCGGCTCCGCAGGTAGATGTTGCGGCTGATGGCCTGGTCGATCCACTTCTGCGCTCGCGCCGCGACGTTGACGAAGGCGTAGGGCGACAGCTGGAAGCTCGTCCGGTAGATCTCCTGCAGCTCGGCGGGCACCCCGTCGACCTTCGACAGGTCGCCCTGGTGACGCAGCAGGTCCTCGCGCACGGTCTCCCACAGACCCAGCGCCCGCAGGTCGTCGACGAGGTTGCGGTTGACCTCCAGGAACTTGCCCGAGCTCGTGGCCCGGCTGAAGATCTGGCTGAACTGTGGATCGAGGCCGGGTGTCGTCCCGGCCACGAGGCCGATGGACGCTGTGGGCGCGATCGCCATGAGCGTCGAGTTGCGGATGCCCCCCTGCACCTTGCCCCGCAGGGCGTCCCAGTCGAGCCGGGTCGTGCGGTCGACGTCGACGGGCACGCCGCGGTCCTGCTCGAGCAGCTCGAGCGAGTCGACCGGCACCATGCCCTGCGACCAGCGGGAGCCCTCGAAGTTCGGGTACGCGCCGCGCTCGCGAGCCAGGTCGGCCGAGGCGTCGATCGCGTGCCAGCTGATGAACTCCATGACCCGGTCGATCAGGTCGTACGACTCCTCGGACTCGTACGAGAACCCGAAGCGCTCGACGACGTCCGTGAACCCCATGACCCCCAGGCCGAGCGCGCGGTTGAGCTCGTTGGAGTGCTCCGACTCGGGCACCGACGAGATCGTGATGTCGATCAGGTTGTCGAGCTGGCGCACCGCGAGGCGGGTCGACTCCGCCAGGCGCGCCCAGTCGACGCGGGCCTGCTGGCGCCGACCCGTGACGTGACGCGACAGGTTGATCGAGGCGAGGTTGCAGACCGCCACGTTGTCGCGGTCCTGCGGCAACGTGATCTCGGTGCACAGGTTCGACAGGTGGATCGTGCCGGTGTTGTGGTTCAACGCACGGGTGTTGATGGTGTCCTTCCACGTCAGCCACGGGTGCGAACTGGCCTGCAGCGACACCAGGATCGCGCGGAACTGCTCGCGCGCCCGCAGCTTCTTGTGCCGCAGCTGCCCGGCCTCCGCCGCCTCGACGTACTCCGCGTAGCGGGCCGAGAAGGCCGCGCCGTACAGCTCGGTCAGATCGGGGACGTCCAGCGGGTCGAACAGGTACCAGTCCCGGTCGTCCTGCACCCGCTTCATGAAGTCGTCGCTGATCCACACAGCCGTGTTGGCGGTGCGGGTGCGTCGGTACGGGTCGCCGGAGTTGGCGCGCAGGTCGAGGAACTGGGCGAAGTCGAGGTGCCAGTTCTCCATGTAGAAGCACAGTGCCCCGAACTTCTTGCCGCCGCGGCTGATGGCACGCAGGGTCGAGTCGATCGTGTGCATGAACGGGATCGGGCCGGTCGACGACGTGTTGTTGGAGCGGATCGGCGATCCCTCGGCGCGCAGCTTCGTCACCGACATGCCGATGCCGCCGGTGCCCTTCGTCAGCCACATCACGTCACGGACGCTCTTGGCGATGTGCTCGATGTCGTCCTCCATCTGCATCACGAAGCAGTTGGACAGCTGGCTGTACGACGTCCCGGCGTTGACCAGCGTCGACCCGGCGGCGAGGTACTCCAGCCGCGACATCTTGTCGTAGAAGGCGATCGCGGACGCTGTGGGATCGGCCTCGTTGAGCGACAGGCCCATGGCCACCCGCATCCAGAAGAACTGCGGAACCTCCAAGGGCGTGCCATCGGGCTCGCAGATCATGTAGCGCGTGCGCATCGTCTGGGCGCCGATGTAGCGGATGAGGTCGTCGCGGTCGGGGTCGAGGGCGGCACCGAGGACCTCGAGGTCGAACAGCTCGGCCAGGCGCGTGTCGAGCAGATCGAGCTCGACGCCGCGCAGCACCGAGGCCACGAAGGCCGGCCCGTGGAAGCTGTAGACCTCGTCGCGGGTCACGCCGTCGCCGAAGATCTTCTTGTAGAGCGTCTTGACCAGCAGGCGCGATGCGATGGTGTCGAAGGCCGGATCGTCCTTGACGTTCTGCAGGGCCACCTGGACGACGGCCTCGTCGAGCTGCTCGCTCGTGATGCCGTCGAACAGCGTGATCTCGAGCTCGGACTGCAGCTGCGTGACGCGAGCGACCTGGTCGTCGAGGCCGACGCTCGCCTCCTCGATGGACCTGGCGATCTCGTAGCCGTCGTACGGTGCGCGCGTTCCGTCGCGCTTGATGACGTGGATGGTCATGCGGTTCACCCCTCGTGAACTGGTGCGTGGACGCAGTCCGCGGTGTGAGGGGTGACGAGGACGGTCGGCTCCAGATGGAGACGTGGCAGCGCGACCTGATCCCCTGACCTTCCCACGAGGTCGCGGACCCACACCGTCGTCTGGACGGTGCGGCACTGGCAGGTCTTCGGACTCATGGGCCGGGCGACGCTCGCGCGCCACCGCCTACTGTTCGTCGCTTCCCAGGCTTGCGCCCAGTGCTGATGACGAAGGTCGTTCCCACTTACCGCTGCGGGGCAGTCCCGGATTCACACCGGGTTCCCTGTTGCCACGACTCCCCTGGCTGAGGAGGCGAACCAGCTGCGCCTGACACACTATCTGGAAATGACAGTCTTGTAACTACCTACATGTGGTGTTTTTTGCGCGTCAGGCGATGAGGGTGCACCGGCAGGCCCCAGCCGATGTAGTCGATCAGGATGCGGCGAGCGGCGTGGGCGTCGACGGCGCCGAACCAGGCGTCGTCGGGGTGCACCACCACGACCGGGGCGTTGTTGCACGGGAACAGGCACCCGGTCTGCGTCACGAGCACGTCGTCGTCGCCGAGACCCAGCTCGCCGAGGGTCGCTCCGATCGCGCCAGCGGTCTCCTCAGCTCCCCGGGCCGAGCACCGGGGGCCGCGGCACACCAGGACGTGCCGGGAGTGGCCCGGGACGTCCTGCCACGCATCCGACGTCATGCCCGCCTCCGTGCCGGCGACCTCGGTGTCGCCGATGAGGATCGTGGGACGCTGCGATGCCTCGCGGAGCCAGTGACCGGCGACGCGCCGCATCCACGACCGCGCGGGCGAGCGGCCCGTCAGTGCCACCATCTCGAGGCGGATGGTGGTCTCCCCCGCGGCGGCGAGCCGTGTCAGCTCAGCGGTCAAAGACGGCTCGCCGTACTGCAGGAAGGCCAGCGTCGCGCCGCTCTCGGCGGCCTGACGACGCAGTGCCTGCTGCTCGTTGACCTCGGCGATGGACATCCCCACCAGGACGACGGCGGTCATCGGTGCCACGTCACGGTCAGCCGGCCAGCGTCGTGGTCGTGCCGGACGGACGTCGACACGTCGTAGACCTCGCGGATCATGCCGCTCGTCATGACGTCCGCGACCGCGCCCGACGCGACCACCCGGCCCTGCCTCAGGACGACGAGGTCGTCGCAGAAGGCCGCAGCGAGGTCGAGGTCGTGCAGGGCCGCGACCACCGTGACCTCGAGATCGCGGACCGTGGCGAGGAAGTCGATCTGGTGCGACAGGTCGAGGTGGTTGGTCGGCTCGTCCAGCAGCAGCACCTGCGGCTCCTGGGCCAGCGCACGCGCCAGCTGGACGCGTTGACGCTCGCCGCCCGAGAGCGTCTGCCACCGGCGGTCGACCAGTCCGTCGACCCGGCTCAGGCGAAGCGCCCGGTCGACCTGCTCGGCGCCCTCGTCGCTGCGCCCGGGCCAGCGGCCCCGGTGCGGGATGCGTCCGAGCTCGACGACCTGTCGCACCGTCAGGTCGAGGGTGGTCGAGGCGTGCTGCTCGAGCAGCGCGACGCGGGTGGCCCTGTCGCGCGCGCCCATCGCGTGGACGTCGTCGCCGTCGACGCGCACCGACCCGCGGTCGGGCGCGAGCAACCCCGCGACGACGTGGAGCAGGGTCGTCTTGCCGGATCCGTTCGGTCCGATGAGCCCCGTGAACGTTCCCGGCCGCACGGTGGCGGTGACCTCGTCGACGATGGTGCGCCCGTCGACGTCCCACCCGACGCCGCGCACGTCGACCCTCACGCTGTCCTCGACTCACGTCGCAGGAGCCAGGCGAACACGGGCGCGCCCACGACCGCGGTGACGACGCCGATCGGGATCTCCTGGCCGTCGACCAGCGAGCGCGCGACGGTGTCGGACCACACCAGGAGCGTCGCACCGCCCAACGCGCTGAGCGGGAGCAGGCGTCCGTGCAGCGGTCCGCAGGTCAGCCGCACGACGTGCGGCACGACCAGGCCGACGAAGCCGATCGCCCCCGTGAACGCCACCAGGCACGCCGTCAGCAGCGCGGTGCCGATCAGCAGCGTCCACCGGGTGGCACCGACCGAGACCCCCAGCGATCCTGCCGCCGCCTCGCCGAAGGCAAAGGCGTCCAAGGTCGACGAGAACGACAGGATGAGCAGCAGCGCCAGTAGCGCGACGACGACCAGGAACAGGGTGGAGTGCCATCGCAGCCCCGCCAGCGACCCGAGCGTCCAGCTGAGCACCCGGCGTGCCGCGTCGTGGTCGCCGCTCATGATGACGACGAACGACGTGAACGCCGCGCAGATCTGTCCGACCGCGACCCCTGCCAGCACCGTGCGCGACGGGGCGAGCGCGCCGGACCGTCCGGTCGCGAGGGCCAGCACCAGCACCAGCGCCGCTACCGCGCCGGCGAACGCGCCGAGCGTGATCATCGACGCCGACACGAGCCCGGCGAACCCGACACCCAGCACGATGACGCTCACGGCGCCCACCGACGCTCCCCCGCTGATGCCGAGCAGGTAGGGGTCGGCGAGGTCGTTGCGGGTCAGCGACTGCAGCACCGTGCCGGCGACGGCGAGCCCCGCGCCGGCGGCAGCGGCCCCCAGCACCCTGGGCATCCTGAGCTGCCAGACGATCTGGTCGTCGAGCAGCGAGGCGTCGGTGTGCCACCCGGCACGGCGCACCACGACGTCGAGCACGTCGCGCACCGGGACGGTCACCGAGCCGATGCCCAGCGCGACCAGCATGGACGTGACCAGCAGGAGCGCGAGCAGGAGCAGAGGGGTGGGCCCCCTGCTGAGGATCGCGGCTCGCCGGCCGACCTTCGCAGGCGCAGGCGACAGCATCAGCCGAGGTCGAGCGACGTGAGCTGCTCCGCGACGTGCTGCGCACCGTCGACGAGCCGGACGCCGGGCGTGGACTCCGAGAACGGGATGACGACGAACCGGTCCTGCTCGACGGCGTCCAGCGTGCTCAGCACCGGGTCCTTCTTGAGGAAGGCGATCTTGTCGTCGGCGGTCGACCAGCCGGCGTCGGCCACCACGATGACGTCGGGCTCGGCCTTCACGACCTTCTCCCAGCTGACGTCCGCCCATCCACCCTTGAGGTCGGCGAAGACGTTGGTCGCGCCGACCGCGTCGAGGATCAGCTGCGGGCCGCCCTCGCCGGCGCCGGCGAAGGCCGTCTTGTCACCGGAGTCGAACCAGAACACGTCGACGCCGGCCCCGGCACCGTCGGCCTTCAGGGTCTTCAGGGTCTTCAGCGTGGCCTCCTGGTCCGCCTCGATCTTCTCGGCCCGGTCGGGGACGCCGAAGACGTCGCCGACCATGGCGATCTCGTCCCAGACCGACTCGAACGACACGTCCTGGCTGGGCTTGTTCTCACCGCAGCCGAACAGCGACGTCATCGAGCCGATGCCGAGCTCGGCGAGCTCGGACTGCGGCCCGGCGGCGTCCTTGTCGAACGCACTGGCGTACGAGCCGTAGACGAAGTCGGGCTTCGCCGCCAGCAGGGTCTCGTGATCGGGGTACTCCTTCGAGAGGACGTCGACCGAGTCGTACGCCTTCCTCCACTTCTCGGGCACGGCGTCGTCGAGGTAGGCCGTGCCGGCGAGCTGGTCCTGCACGCCGAGCGCGAGCGCCACCTCGGTCGCGCCCTGGTTCATCGTGACGGCGCGGCGGGGCTTGGACTCGACGGTCGAGGTGAAGCCGCAGCTCACGGCCTTCACGGGGTAGTCGGCCGACGCGGCGGCCGACTTCTTCTCTGCGTCGGGGGCGCCGGCGCACGCCGACAGCAGCAGCGTGGCGACGGCGAGGACGGCGGGGGGCATGGCGGTGCGACGGGATGACGTCATCAGGGGGTCTCTTCCGAGTCCGGAGGCTCTAGCGCGAAGCCTGGTGGGTGGGTGACACAGACGGTCGGTCTGCGGCCAGCAGGTCTTCGGACTCGGGATCAACCAGGCGGCGCGCCTTCCCAGACCTTCCGGTCCAGTGGCCTCGTGCTCCGCCCGTCACCCTCACCGCTGCGCGTCAGTCCCGGACTCTCACCGGGTTCCCTGGCTCATCACTGAGTTGACTGGCACACGCAACGTAGCAGCCTGTCGCCTACGGCGTCCGCATGACCTACGTCTCACGGCGTGGCTCGGGCCGCTGATGCGCGCCGGGCATGATGGGCTCGGACAGGAGGCCTCCGTGCAGCTCACGAACCACCGAAGCGCGTCCGTCGGGCTCGCGGTCTCAGCCGTCCTCGCCGTGACCGCGTGCACGCGCGGCGGTGCGGACACCTCGCCGCGCAGCCCGTCGGCCAAGCACGCACCGGCTGCTGCGAGCGCCCCTGCCGCGACTCCGATCACTGCCGACGCGGAGCTCGCCGCCCTCGAGGCGTCCTCAAACGCGCGGGTGGGCGTCTACGTGCGGGACACCGTGACGGGACGCACCGTGGCCTGGCGCAGCGGCGAGCGGTTCCCGTTCGCGTCCACGATCAAGGCGCCGCTGGCCGGCGCCGTGCTGGAGCGCGTCTCGCACGCGGACCTGTCGCGGGTCGTCCGGTTCGACCGAGCCGATCTCGTGCCTCACTCCCCCGTCACCGAGCAGCACGTCGACGACGGCATGCCCCTGCGTGACGTGCTCGACGCGGCGCTCCGCTTCAGCGACAACACGGCCGCCAACCTGCTGTTCGACGAGATAGGCGGGCCTGCGGGTCTCGATCGCGCGCTCGAGCGCCTGGGTGACCGGCTCACCGACCCGCGGCGCATCGAGCCCGACCTGAACACCGCCGTGCCCGGCGAGGTGCGCGACACCACCACGCCCCGCGCGCTCGCCACGACGGTCGGAGCGTACCTCTTGGGCGACGCCCTGCCCAAGGACGACCGCGAGCTCCTGCGCACCCTGATGGTCACCAGCACCACCGGTGACGGGCTGATCCGCGCCGGCGTCCCGGACGGCTGGGTCGTGGCCGACAAGTCCGGCGGTGCCGCCTACGGCGTCCGCAACGACGTCGCGATCGCCTACCCTCCCGGCCGGGGGCCCGTGCTGATCGCCGTCATGACACGCCGCGGCCAGGCCGACGACGCGTACGACGACGCGGCGGTTGCCGGTGCGACGCGCATCGCCGTCGCCGCGCTCGGCTGAGTCGCTACGAGGCGGGGCCGCCCAGCGCGAGGTCGATCGCCCTGAGCTGGCCGAAGTAGCGGAAGTTGACCTTCATCGTCTGGGTGCCGACCGTGACGTCGTAGAAGACCCCGCCCGGCTCGCCCAGGCGCTGGTCGCGCGGCGACTCCTCGAGCAGGTCCTTGATCGCGGTCTGCGAGAACGTGCCGGACTGGAACACGAGGAAGCGCCGATCGGTCGCCACCACCACGCGGTAGCCACCCTCGCCGATGCGGTTGCGGAGCGTCGGCTGCCCCGCGAACGCTCCCTGCACGACCTCGCCGGGCTCCACCCGCGACTGCGCGCGCTGGACGATCTTCTCCGCCATCCCCATGTCTCCACCGTAGTCGGCCCCACGGCGACACCTGCAGGTGCGAGTTGTGGTCGGACGTCTCCTGTCACTCGCCGTCACCGCTCGTTCGCGTCGACTCGCAGGAGATAGCGTTGCATCTTGCCGCTGGGGGTCTTCGGAAGCGATGCCACGACGTGCACGCGACGTGGATAGGCATGGGCGCCGTAGCCGTCGCGCACGAGCTGACGAAGCTCGTCCGAGAGACGGGCGACGTCCGCCTCGGCTCCGTCATCGGCAGGAGGATGGGCCAGCACGACGAAGGCTTCGAGAACCTCGCCGCGGATCTCGTCGGGCACTCCGACGACCGCGGCCTCCGAGACGAGCGGGTGCCTGACGAGGATGGACTCGATGTCCACCGGCCCGATGCGATACCCCGCCATGATGATGACGTCGTCGGCCCGGGCATGGAAGGAGAAGCTGTCTCCGTGGCGCACGGCCGTGTCCCCCGTGCGGTACCACCGGCCGTCGGAGCCGAAGCGTTCCTTGGTCCGCTCGGGATCGCCGACGTAGCCGGTGAACCACATCAGGGGGCTGTGGTGCGTGTCGAGGACGAGCTCGCCGTCCACGACGTCGGCCGCGAACCCGGGCAGGGCCTGTCCCATCGACCGCGGATGCAGTGGCTCGCGGAGCTCGTCGTGCCAGCAGTTCCCGATCGCCATGCCCTGCTCGGTCTGGCCCCAGTGGTCGCGGACCTCGCAGCCGACGGCGGCTGGCGCCCACTCGTTGACGTCCGGCGTCAGCGGTTCGCCGGCCGACGAGGCGCGGCGCAGCCGCGGGAGCTCCAGAGCCTGTTGCTTGATGGCGCGGTACATCGTGGGCGCCCCTGCGAAGTTCGTCACGCCGCGGTCCCGCATGATCGACGCCGTGGATTCCGGGGTGAACGCGGTGGTCGACAGCACGAACCTGCGCCCTGCCGCGAGGGGCGCGACCACGGCGAAGTACAACCCGTAGGCCCATCCCGGATCGGCGGCGTTCCAGTAGAGATCGTCGCGCTGGACGTCCAGGGCGAACTCGAGGTAGGCGACGAACGCCCCCAGGGCGCGTCGCGGCACGGCGACCGCCTTCGGCCTGCCCGTCGTGCCGGACGTGTAGATCTGGATGAAGGGATCGTCCGGTGCGCTCACGTGATCGGCGAGCCGCGGCTCGGCGGCCTCGATCCGCGCCGACAGCGCGTCGCCCGGTTCAAGGACCAGCACGTCAGGGATCGTCATCTTGTGACGCTGGTCGGGATCGACCACGGCCACGACCGGCCGCGCCAGCGTCAGGCGTTCGCGGACGGCCGGCTCGGAGAAGGCGGTGAACAGCGGCACGTAGACGGCACCGAGCCGCCACGCGGCCAGCATGGTCACGACGAGCTCCCGACTCTTGCCCAGCAGCGTGGTGACGCGGTCGCCTGAACCCACACCCGCGTCGGCCAGCACCGTCGCCATCCGCCGGGAGGCGTCCTCGAGTGCCCCGTAGGTCAGTGCCTCCACGGCACCGGAGCCGCTCGCGAGCATCACCGCGACCGCGTGATCAGGATGCCGATCGCACAACAGGTCCGCCAGCGACGCCTCAGGCGCGGTGTACTCCTGACGCAGCTGCTCGACGCGCTCGACCACCGCTGGCACCTGTGTCCACGCGCTCATCAGCGCCTCCTCTCGAGATCGGATCGGGTCCTGGGGAGGGGGTTCGATCGGCGACGCGCCGGTCCCACCGGTGGCACCGGTGCTCCGGCGACGACGCGGTTGCGGATCGTCCCGAGCTTCTCGACGGTCATCTCGACGACGTCGTCCGGAGCCAGCGGTCGCGGGCTGCGCTCGCCGCGCAGACCCCACAGCTCGCTGAGGCAGCCTCCGTTGCCGCACGTGCCCGACCCGAGCACGTCACCGGCGACCACGACCGTGCCGCGGGACGCGTGCGAGACGAGCTCGGGGAAGGTCCACGCCATGTTCGAGAGCAGGTCGGAGCCGACCATCTCGCCATTGACCGACACCGTGCACTCGAGGGTCAGGAAGCCGTCCTCGTCGAGACGGTCGTCGACCTCGTCACGGGTCACGAGCCACGGGCCCAAGGTCGTGGCCGAGTCCTTGGCCTTCGTGGGTCCCAGCCCGACCACCATCTCGCGGGCCTGGACGTCGCGAGCCGACCAGTCGTTGAGGATCGTGTAGCCGAAGACGAGGTCGACCGCCGCCTCCGGGCTCACCGAGGCACCACGGCCGCCGATGATCGCGGCGACCTCGAGCTCGAAGTCGAAGACCTCGCACCCAGGGGGGATCGGCACGTCGTCGTGGGCACCGACCAGCGCGTGCGGGTTGGTGAAGTAGAAGGCCGGCGCCTCGTACCACTCGGGAGGGACCTCGACGCGGCTCGTGACCGACCGCAGGGCTCCGAGCACGTGCTCCTCGAAGGCGGCGAAGTCACGCATGCTCGGTGGCGTGAGCGGCGGGAGCAGACGGACGCTCGTCAGCGCGGTCGCCCGGCTGGTGCCGAGGGTGCGCTCACCGAGCGCCAGCGCGTCGTCGAGGCCGAGCGCCACGACGTCGAGAACGCTCTCCCCGTCGCGGAACCCGTAGGCACTCGGGCCCGAGACCACCCCCGCCCTGGTCGATCCGTCGGGGAGCTGCCAGGTCGCAAATCGCATGTGTCTTCCTAGGATCGAGGTCAGCGGATGGCGACGGGGTGGACCGGTGAGCCCACGGCGCCGGTGAACGGGATGGGCGTTGCGCATAGCATGAACTCGTAGCGATCGTCGGCAGCGCACTCCCGGGCCAGGGTGTCGAGGTCCCACAGCTCGCCGAGGAACAGCCCGAGGTGAGGGATCACGACCTGGTGGAAGGGCTGGAACGCCTCGTCGAACTCGTTCGGGCGGACCTCCACTCCCCACGTGTCGGTGGCGACCGCGGCCACCTGGTGGTCGTGCAGCCAGTCGATCGTCGCGAAGGACAGCCCCGGCGCGGGACCGCCGGCGTACGTGCCCCAGCCGCTGCCGTCGGCGACGCCGCGCTGCGCGCGCGCCAGCTGGCCTGTGCGGACCAGCACGAAGTCTCCAGTGCCGACCGAGACATCCTGCCGTGCGAGTGTCTGGTCGAGATCGTCCGGCGAGATGGCATAGCCGTCTTCGAGCTCGCCGTCTCCAGCGAGCGCGCGCCCGACGTCCAGCAGGACGCCCCGCCCCACGAGCCGGTCGGCGGCGGTCTCGATCCCTGTGACGAGGTCACCCTCGCTGGTGACGACCTCACCGGCACGACGGCCGTTCCAGGCCATCCCATGGTCGAAGATGTGACCCAGCCCGTCCCACTGTGTCGCGGCCTGCAGCGGCATGAACACCACGTCGTCGGCGCCGCCGAGACCGTGGAAGAAGCCCTGCTCGGCGTGCTCGTGGTCGAGCCCGGACGTCAGCATGGTGCGGACCGGGTTGGTGCGGCCCCGCCAGCCGTTCTGCGGGCCGGCGCTGTCGAACGGCTGGGACAGCGACACCACCTGCCCGGTCCGGACCAGCTGCGCGGCACGGCGCCTGGCTTCGTCGTCGATGTAGTTGAGCGTGCCGAGCACGTCGTCAGCACCCCATCGTCCGACGTTGCTGCACCGGTCGGCCGCGCTGGCGATGGCTCCGGCCGGGTCGGCGCGATCCCACGACTCCGGGCTCATCGGGCTGCTTCGACCGATGCCCGGGCCTCGGCCAGGAAGCCGCGCGTCATGGGCTCGAGCGCCTCCCACGCACCCGGTGGCGTGCCGGGAAGGACGACGCCGGCATCGGCCACGCGCTCCAGGATCTCCTGTGCAGCGACGTCGGCCTGACGTCCCAGCGCAGCCAGGTCGTGAGCGACCAACGTCCCGTCGCGCTTGACGACCTCTCCGTCGATCAGGACCGTCCGCACGTCGTTGGCCGTGGTCTGGAAGATGAGCGTGCCGTAGGGATCGATCCTCGGGTGCTGCTCGACGCTGTCACCGCCGACCAGGATCAGGTCCGCCTTGCGGCCAGGGGTCAGCGATCCGATCCGGTCCCCCATGCCGAGCGCCTCGGCTCCGTTGACGGTGACCCAGCCGAGGGCCTCCTTGGCCGAGCTGACGACGGTCTCGGGCATCTTGCCGGACAGGTTGAGATCATGCGTCGCGTCCCACCGGGCGAAGCCCAGTCCGAAACGTGCCTGGTGCCACAGGTCGCCGCTGTTGAGGCTCATGACGTCGGCCGACAGCGTCGGCGCGACGCCGTGCTCGCGACACGCCGCGAACACGGGCCGACCCATCCCCATGTTCAGCTCGGTCTCGACGGAGATCGAGACCTTGCCGCCGGTCCGCTTGAGGATCTCCCACTCCTGGTCGTCCAGGGAGTTGCAGTGGACGTGCACGATGTCGGGCCCCAGCAGGCCCAGCGCGTCGAGCTCGGGGATGCCGAACGTCAGCGGGCTGCCCCAGACACAGCCGGTGTGGTTGACCATGAGGGCGCCGTGCTCCCGCGCTACGGCGATCTCCGCGAGCGTGTCCTGCCACGGAAGGCCGAGGGGCTCGCTGAGGGAGACGCCGGCGGTCACGCGACCGTCGGGGTCGCTGAGCTGCTCACGAACGAGTCGGTGGTAGTCGTTCACACGGTCGCCGTGGGTGCCGAAACGAGAACTCGTCGGGCTGCTCTCGAAGAAGCCGTGACAGTGCACCGCCCGCACGCCACTCGCCTTGATGCCGGCGATCGCGGCGTCGCTGTGAGCGGGTGTGTTGTTCGTGTGGGAGAAGTCGAGGATCGAGGTGACTCCGGAGTTGATCGCGTCGGCCCCGCCGAGCACCTGCCCGAGGTAGAGGTCGTCCGCCGTCATCGCCGGCGAGATGGCCAGCCGGATGCCGAAGTAGTAGTCGCCGAGCGTCCAGTCGCCGCAGATGCCTCGGACGACCGACTGCCAGGTGTGTCGATGGGTGTCGACCAGTCCCGGGAGGACAAGGTGTCCGCGGGCATCGATGACCTCGCAGTCGGTGACGTCGATGCTCGGCGCGACCTGGACGATCCGGCCGTCCTCGACCAGGACGTCACCCGTCGGCAGGTCACCGATCGCCGGGTCCATCGTGATGACGTGACCGCCGCGAACCAGCGTGCGCTGCTGTGCCATGGCACTTCCTCCTCAATGTCCGGGCCGGCGAATGGTGACCGGCGCCACATCGAGGGTGGCAGGAAGGCGACACGAGATCATCGGCCCAAAAGGACATGATCGGCCCCGCTCAAGAGGCTGCCGGCACCTCTGAGACCTGGTGAGCCGCGCGACGGAAGGCATCGATGGCGGGGCGGTGGTCATCGCACCGCACGGCCAGCGCGGTGGTGACCGGCGCGCCCTCGAGCGGGACGAACACGACGTCGGGGCGTGCGTAGAACTCCGAGGCGACGGCTCCGTGCACGCCGAGCAGTCCCGTCGTCGCCACGGCCGTCACGAGCGTGTCCAGCGTCGTGGTGACGCGGCCCCCACCGGTCGAGCCGACCCAGTCGGCGAATCTGTCGTCGACGCCCTCGAAGGCCAGCCAGCTGCCCGGGCGCACGTCGTCGACGCCGAGGTGATCGGCGCTGCTGTAGGTCGAGTCGCGGGGCACCACGGCCACTCGCGGCGTCCGCATGACCGGGATCAGGTCCAGTCCGTCGACATCGCCGAGATGATGCACCAAGGCGACGTCGACCTCGTCGTGCCTCAGCGCCGAGTACTGGTCGGCCAGCGAGAGCGGACGGTGCACCAGCGCGACGTCAGCGACCTCGCCCAGCGCCAGTCGGCGAAGTCGATGCCAGCTGCGACCGACGCCGAACCCGAGCACTCCGACCCTCACTGCCGCGCCGTCGTGCGGGCTGGGGCGCAGGGTGTCGAGGCCGGCCAGCACGGCCCTGATGCGAGCCACGACCACCTCTCCGTACGGAGTGAGGCCGACCCGACGACTCGTGCGCTCGAAGATCTTTCCGCCGACCGCTGCCTCGACCCGTCGGATCCGCCGTCCGAAGGGCGCCTCGCTGACGAAGTGGCGTCGTGCCGCTCGACCGAAGTGCAGCTCGTCGGCCAGCGTCACCACGCTACGCAGCGACTCGACGTCCATCGCCGAGGGCTCCTCCGTGCACGACCTCGTCGGCCTTCACCCGCGATGGCACGCGATGGACGGCCTCCTTCGCCTTGCTCATGGCCACCACACTAGACGCGTCGCGCCCTACCCGGGGCGGATGACCGCACGGTCGGGGCAACGGCACGTCAGCTGGTCCGATTGAATCGCACGAATGCGGGTAGAGACAGGGTGTGTCGTTGAGCAACCAGCGCACGCGCGAAACCCACCTCGAAGTACGCGAGGTGGGTTTCGTCCATCATGGCCTGCCCCACCGACAAAAAGGTGAGGCCGCTGCCCGGAGTCCACGAACCGCCGCTGGCAGGGTCGTCGCCTGGCCCTCGTTGCCCTCGCGCGCCGACGCGGACGGGTTGTGCTGCGGCGTGATCAACGCGATTCCGATCCGCTCGAGATGAGGCGCATTCGTGGAGACCTCCACTACCAGGATCCGCTCCGTGCAGGGCTCGGACATCCGCGCGAGCCCGTGCACCACCACGTCGTGGTCGATGACGATGGAGGTGCGGACCGGATCTCGAGGCTTCGCCCACTCAACCTACGGCTTCCTCGAGACACGCCCTCGATGCTGCGGGACGGTCCCGTCAGACCAACGTCCGTCGTGGAACGGCGAAACCCCGCCCAGACTGACGTCTGTGCGGGGCCTTCGTTGTGTCCGAGGGGGGACTTGAACCCCCACGCCCGTAACCGGGCACTAGCACCTCAAGCTAGCGCGTCTACCATTCCGCCACCCGGACATGCGCTCAAGAAGCAAGCGCGGTGCAGCACTGAACTCTAGCAAAGGGGTGCCGGGTCACCGAATCCCGGTGCCTCCTGACGCTCGTGCCCGGACGTCAGATGCGCGGGTGCCCCTGCGATGCCAGGGCGCGGAGCTGGTCGAGGTAGTCGTCGACCTCCTGCATGTCGTACCCAGGGCGCAGGCGGACCGGCGCGAACCGTGCGTTCACGATGCGGTCGGCCAGCTCGGCATTGGGCAGACGCCCGTCGACCAGCGGACGGATCTCGAGCAGGAAGTCGTCGACGTCCTCGAACCGGTAGCCCTCCCTCAGTCGGACGCGGGAAAAGGCCGGAGCAGGAGTCGTCATGGTTTCAGCCTGCCATGCCGGGGTCAGCCCGACGATGTAGGGCATCTGCACCAGATGTCCACAGTGTGACGCGGGTCACCCACAGTTCACCGTAAGTTACCCACAGGTTGTCCACATGTGTGGACCACGTGTGAAGTATCTCTCGAAGGTCGTCAGATGATCGTCGAGATCGCATGGATCACGAGCCCCGCCAGACCGCCCACGACGGTGCCGTTGATCCGGATGAACTGCAGGTCGCGGCCGACGTGCAGCTCGATGCGATCGGCGGTCTCCTTGCCGTCCCACCGGTTGACGGTCGCCGAGATGATCGTGGCGACCTCGTGGCCGTAGTTGTTGACGGCATAGGCGGCGATGTCGGCGATCGTGGAGTCGACACGGGTGCTGAGCTGCTCGTCGTCGATGAGCCGGCGCCCCAGCCGCTCGATCTCCTGCGTGGCTCGGGTGCGCAGCAGGCCGGTCTCGTCGCCGAGCGAGCCGATCACCGCGCGCCGCAGCGCGTCCCACAGCTGGATGGACGTCGTGCTGACGCGGTCCTGCGTCAGCATCCGCACCTTCAGCCGCTCGAAGCGCTCCCTCGTGTGCGGGTCGTTCTGCAGGTCCTGGGCCAGGTCACGCAGCCAGCTGTCGAGGGCGAGGCGCGCGCTGTGGTCGGGGGTGCGACCGATCTCGGCAACCCACTCGACGACCTGCTCGTGCACCCAGGTCGAGACGCGGCGGTCGAGCCACTGGGGCGTCCACGACGGGGCACGGTTCTCGATGAGCGCGGCGACCTCGTCGTGGTTGTGGTCGAGCCAGCGGCTCAGCTCGTCGACGGCCAGGTCGACCAGGCCGCGGTGGGCGTCGTCGCGCAGCACCTCGTCGAGCAGCTGCCCCACGACGGGGCTGAGCTCCTCCTCCTTCAGGCGCGGGATCAGCGCCTCCTGGATCACCGCGGCGACATCGGTCTCGCGGACGTGCGACAGCGCGTCGGACAGGATGCGCGACCCCTCGCGGACGATGCGGTCGGCGTGCCGGCCGTCGATGACCCACTCGCCCGCGCGCCTGCTGACGCCGGCCGAGCCGATGCGCTCGCGGATCACGTCCTCCTTCAGGAAGTTGTCGGCGACGAACTCCTGCAGGCTCTCGCCGAGCGACTCCTTGCGGTTCGGGATGATCGCGGTGTGCGGGATCGGCAGACCCAGCGGATGGCGGAACAGCGCCGTCACGGCGAACCAGTCGGCGATCGCGCCGACCATGGCGGCCTCCGAGCCGGCGTTGACGTAGCCGAGCCATCCGGTGTCGTGCTCGCGCGTCAGCACGTACACGACGGCGGCCAGCACGAGCAGGGAGAGGGCGAGCGCGCGCATGCGGCGAAGGCCCCTCAGGCGGGCGGCGTCGCCGGCCGACATCTCTTCGGGCATCGACAGGCCGGGCGCGGTTTCGGTCGTGGTCACACGGCAACTATCCCCGGTTGCACCGGTGCACGCTGCGTAGACTCTCCGCCATGCGCGAGCGGGCAACTTCGACCAAGGTGGCGGCATGAGCTTCAACGACGGTGCCAACCTGGACACCAGCCAGGTCACGGGCGGCGGCTCGCGGGGCGGACTCGCGATCGGCGGCGGCATCGGCGGCCTCGTCATCACGCTCGTCGCCGTGTTCCTCGGCGTCGATCCGTCGGTGCTCGGGTCGGGCTCGAGCAATCCGTTCGACACCAGCCAGGTGCAGACCGGCGGCACCGAGTCGACGACGTCGTTCGACCAGTGCAAGACCGGCGCCGACGCCAACCGCGACACGACGTGCCGCATCATCGGCACGGTCAACAGCGTCCAGGACTACTGGAACGACGCGCTGCCGGCCGACGTCAGCCGCCAGTACCGCGCCGCCAAGACCGTCATCTACTCGGGCTCGACGCAGTCGCCGTGCGGCACCGCGTCCAACCAGACCGGGCCGTTCTACTGCCCGAGCGACGAGCGAATCTACATCGACGCGAGCTTCTTCGACGAGCTGGAGTCGACGTACGGCGCCGACGGCGGCGCGCTCGCGCAGGAGTACGTCGTCGCGCACGAGTACGGTCACCACGTCGAGAACATCCTGGGCCTGCTGGCGAAGGGCCAGGACGGCAAGACGGGTCCGCAGAGCGGCGGCGTCCGCATCGAGCTGATGGCCGACTGCATGGCGGGAGTCTGGGCCAACCACGCGTCGACCACCGAGGACGCCGACGGCAACACGCTGCTGGAGCCGCTGACCGAGGACGACATCGACTCGGCCCTGTCGGCCGCCGCGGCCGTGGGCGACGACCACATCCAAGAAGAGCTGGGCGGCGGCAGCGTCAACCAGGACACCTGGACCCACGGCTCCAGCGCCTCGCGGCAGAAGTGGTTCAAGACCGGCTACGAGAGCGGCACGGTCAACGCCTGCGACACGTTCAGCACCAACGACCTGTGACCTCGTCCGCCACCCCCGCGCGCGACCGTCGCCTCGGGGTCGAGGTCTGGATCGTCCTCGGCCTCTCGCTGGGTGCCTCGGGCGTCTATGCGCTGGTCAGCCTGATCCGCAAGGCGACCCTGCCCGGCGGCATCCAGGGGCAGACCGCGACGCTCAACGGCTCCCGTGACGACCGTGAGGTCTTCGACTTCGTCTACCAGGTGCTGGGCATCGGGTTCGCGCTCGTGCCCGTCGCGCTCGCGCTGTACCTGCTGTCGCTCGACCCGGTGAAGGAGCGCGTCAGCTCACGCCTCGGGCTCGACCGGCACCACGTGCGCTTCGACGCGCTGTGGGGCATGGCGCTCGCGGCCGTCATCGGCCTGCCGGGTCTCGGCCTGTACGGCATCGGACGTCTGCTGGGCATCACCGCCGAGATCATCCCGGCACCCGACATCGCCTACTGGTGGACCGTCCCGGTGCTGATCCTCGCCGCGCTGCAGAACGCGATCCTCGAAGAGGTCATCGTCATCGGCTACCTGATGACCCGCCTGACGCAGCGCGGCTGGGGAACGGCGGCGACGATCGTCGCGGCGGCCGCCCTGCGCGGCAGCTACCACCTCTACCAGGGCGTCGGACCTGGCATCGGCAACTTCGTGATGGGTCTGGTCTTCGGCTACTGGTTCCACCGCACGAAGCGCGTCATGCCCCTGGTCATCGCCCACACGATCCTCGACGTGGTGGCCTTCGTCGGCTACTTGCTGCTCGCCGATACGCTGGGCCTGAAGTGAAGACCAGCCCATGAAGATCGAGTTCCCCCCGTCGCTGCCCATCTCCGAGCGGCACGACGACATCGCCGCCGCCATGAACGACCACCAGGTCGTGGTCGTCGCGGGCGAGACCGGATCGGGCAAGACCACGCAGCTGCCCAAGATCGCCTACGAGCTCGGACGTCGCTCGATCGCGCACACGCAGCCGCGTCGCATCGCCGCCCGCTCGGTGGCCAAGCGCATCGCCGACGAGTGCGAGGTCGAGCTCGGCGGCGAGGTCGGCTACGCGGTGCGCTTCGACGACCAGACCAGCGAGTCCACGGCCATCCGTCTGGTCACCGACGGCCTGCTGCTGGCCGAGCTGCAGCGCGACCGGCGCCTGACGCGGTACGACACGATCATCATCGACGAGGCCCACGAGCGGTCGCTGTCGATCGACTTCCTGCTCGGCTACCTCAAGCAGCTGCTCCCCCGACGTCCCGACCTCAAGGTCGTCATCACCTCCGCGACGATCGACGTCGAGCGGTTCGCGGAGATGTTCGACGCCCCGATCATCGAGGTCAGCGGGCGGACGTTCCCCGTCGAGGTCCGCTACCGGCCGCTGGCCGAGACCGGTGCCGACAACGAGCTCGAGGCGCTGGCGCAGGCCGTCTCCGAGCTGCCCAACGAGGGCGACATCCTCGTGTTCATGTCGGGCGAGCGCGAGATCCGCGACGCCGCCGAGTTCCTCGCCGGCCGCAAGTACCCGCGGACCGAGATCCTTCCGCTGTACGGACGCCTCGCCGCCGCCGACCAGCAGAAGATCTTCAGCAGTCATCCCGGCCGCCGCATCGTGCTCGCCACCAACGTCGCCGAGACGTCGCTGACCGTGCCCGGCATCCGCTACGTCATCGACCCCGGGTTCGCCCGCATCTCGCGGTTCAGCCAGCGCCTCAAGGTGCAGCGGCTGCCCATCGAGCCGATCTCGCAGGCCAGCGCCTCGCAGCGTGCGGGTCGTTGCGGGCGCGTGGCCGACGGCATCTGCATCAGGCTGTACTCCGAGGAGGACCACGACAGCCGGCCCGAGTTCACCGACCCCGAGATCCAGCGCACCAATCTCGCATCGGTGCTGCTGCAGATGGCCTCGCTCGACCTCGGCGACATCAAGGACTTCCCGTTCCTCGACCCGCCCGACTCGCGCGCCGTCAGCGACGGCCTCAACCTGCTGTACGAGCTGGGCGCCCTCGACACCGCGACGAAGGGCAGCACGCGGCTGACCAAGATCGGTCGGCGCATGTCGACCCTGCCGACCGATCCTCGGCTCGCCCGCATGCTGCTGGCCGCCGACCGCCTCGGCTGCCTCGCCGACGTGCTGGTGATCGTGGCCGCGATGTCGATCCAGGACCCGCGCGAGCGCCCCCTCGAGCACCAGCAGGCCGCCGACGAGAAGCACCGTCGCTTCCGCGAGCCCGACTCCGACTTCCTGTCGTACCTGACGCTGTGGACCTACATCCGCGAGATGCGCGACGAGCTGTCCAGCTCGGCGTTCCGGCGCCTGTGCCGCGACGAGTACCTGCACTGGCTGCGCATCCGCGAGTGGCAGGACGTCCACTCGCAGCTGCGCCGCACCGCCAAGGAGCTGGGCCTCAAGCCGGGCTCGACCGGCGCCGATCCCGACCGCATCCACCAGGCCCTGCTGTCGGGGCTCCTGTCGCACATCGGGCTCAAGGACGCGGACGGACGCGAGTACCTCGGCGCGCGGCAGGCCAAGTTCATGATCTTCCCGGGCTCGGGCCTGGCCAAGAAGACACCCCGCATGGTGATGGTCGGCGAGCTCGTCGAGACCGGACGCCTGTGGGGCCGCACGGCGGCCAAGATCCAGCCGGAGTGGGTCGAGGCGGCCGGTGAGCACCTGATCAACCGCTCGTACAGCGAGCCGCACTGGTCGACGCGACGCGGCTCGGCGATGGCGCGCGAGAAGCTGCTGCTGTTCGGCATCCCGCTCGTCGCCGACCGGCTCGTCCAGCTCGGACGCATCGACCCCGTGATCTCGCGCGACCTGTTCATCCGGCACGCCCTCGTGCAGGGCGAGTGGCGCACCAACCACGCCTTCTTCGCGGCCAACCAGCGCATGATCGAGGGCGTCGAGGAGCTCGAAGAGCGACTGCGGCGCCGTGACCTGCGCGTCGACGACGACACGCTCTACGCCTTCTACGACGCCCGCGTGCCGGCCGACGTGGTCTCGACCCGCCACTTCGACACGTGGTGGAAGAAGACCCGCCAGACCCAGCCCGACCTGCTGACCTTCGACCCCGCGATGCTGTCGCACGGGTCCGACGACGCCGAGGACGAGTTTCCGCGCGAGTGGCACTCCGACGGCGAGGCGTACCCGCTGACCTATGCCTTCGAGCCCGGCATGAGCGACGACGGCGTCACGGTCGACCTGCCGATCGAGCGGCTCATGACCGTCGACGACCGCGCCTTCGACTGGCACGTGCCGGGCCACCGCGTCGAGCTGGTCACCGAGCTGATCCGCTCGCTGCCCAAGCGCCTGCGGCGCGAGTTCGTGCCGGCCGGCCAGTTCGCCCCTCGCCTCGTCGACGCGATGGACGCCGACGCGTCCGACCTCAGCGAAGAGCTCGCCCGGCAGATGCGACTCCTCAACGGCACCGTCGTCTCCCCCGACGACTTCGACTTCGAGGCGCTGCCGTCGCACCTGCGGGTGACGTTCCGCGTGCTCGAGGCGGGTCAGGAGGTCGGCCGCGGCAAGGACCTGGCCGCACTGAGGGACGAGCTGTCGAGCCACCTGCGCGCCGACCTCACCGCCGTCGCGCGCCAGGAGGAGCGATCCGGCCTTCGGGCGTGGGGCGACCTCGGCACCATCGAGGCGTCCATCACCGCCGGTCAGGTCACGGGCTTCCCGGCCCTGGTCGACGAGGGCACGTCGGTGGGCCTGCGCATCCTCGACACCGCCGCCGAGCAGCAGGTCGCGATGGTCAAGGGGCAGGCTCGACTCCTGTCGTTCAGCCTGCCACCGCCGGTGACGCACCTCGGACGCACGCTCGACCTGCACGCCAAGCTGCTGCTGTCGACCGGGCCCCACCGCGACGCCGCAGCCGTCATCGAGGAGTGCTGGCTGGCCGCGCTCGACCACCTCGTCGTGCGCCACGGCGGGCCGGTGTGGGACGAGGGCTCGTGGTCGCTGCTGCACGAGGCCGTGCGGGCCGAGGCCTACGAGGTCACCGAGCGCGCCCTGCAGAGCGTCCTGGCCACGCTGCGGGCGCTGGGCGAGGTCACTCCCCTGCCGTCGACGGAGGCCGGCGAGGACGTCCGCGTGCAGCTCTCGTGGCTGGTCTACCCGGGCTTCATCCGTGACGCCGGGGTCGACCAGCTGCGCCGGCTGCCCCTCTACCTGCAGGCCGCGGCCCGGCGACTCGACGCGCCGCTGAGCCACGACCTGCTGGCCGCACAGGACCTCGAGGCCCGCTTCCACGCCCGCACGGCCGAGATGTCGGTGTGGGCCCGGCTGACCCCGCGCGTGCAGCACGTCCGCTGGGCGCTCGAAGAGCTGCGCATCGGCCTGCTGGCCCAGCAGCTGCGCACGGCGTTCCCGGTGTCGGTCAAGCGTGTCACGGCGCTCGTCGACGAGCTCTGAGCTGCGTCAGCCCGATCCGGTCAGCCCATCACGCCGAGCTCCTGCAGCGCGGACGACGCCACGAGCACGCCGATGATGCCGAGGATCCAGGCGGTGTTCTCCTGCCCCGTGCGCGCCATCCAGTCGTTGATGCGCTGCAGCAGCGGCTGCACGTGCCGGGCGGCGAACACACGCCCGACCAGCAGCACCACGGCCGGCAGCACCATCACCAGGCAGTAGCCCACGAGCGTCGCGACGATGGCGGGGCCGCGGAGGTCGGACGTGCCAATCAACCCGATGGCGGCCAGGTACGGCACCATCGAGGCTGCCTCGATGAGCGCGGCGGTGAGCGCGAGCGTCATGAGGCCGCGCACGGATCCCTCGTCGCCCACGGCCCGCTCGCGCCAGCGCATCAGACGTCCGGATCCGCCGCTGCCCGCGCGACGGCCCACCCACAGGCCGGCGGCCAGCAGGGCCGCGCCCACGACGACCTGCGCGATCTGCACGGGACGCGTGTCGAACGCGTCGGAGAGCTCGTCGGCGAAGCTCGCCACGCCGGCGACCAGCAGCAGGCCGAGCACCAGGTAGAACGCGGCGACCGTGCCGAGGAAGACCAGGATGCGGCCCGGCCGCAGTCGTCCGGGGGCCAGCATCAGCCAGATCGGGATCAGCAGCGTCCCGAAGCTCGTGCTGTCGACGAGGGCGAGGACGACGAGAGTTCCGAGCAGCGCGATCGTCATGCACCCAGTCCACCAGGGTGGCGCTCCCGGCACATCCTCCGACCGGCTAGACCTCCGTCGGCCGAAAGTCGAGGCTTCCGGCCTTCCCACGAGACCGTGGGAAAGCAGCACCCACCCAGGGTTGCAAACCTGGGTGGGTGCCGGATTCCCGCGAGGCCGTGGGATTCAGCGAGGGGTCAGACGCCGAGCAGGTCGATCACGAAGACGAGCGTCTTGCCCGAGAGGCGGTGTCCGCCGCCGGCCGGGCCGTAGGCGAGCTCGGGCGGGCAGACCAGCTGGCGACGTCCGCCGACCTTCATGCCGGGGATGCCCTGCTGCCAAGCGGCGATGAGCTGCGGCAGCGGGAACTTGGCCGACTGTCCGCGGTCCCACGACGCGTCGAACTGCTCGCCGGTGTCGAACTCGACACCGACGTAGTGGACGTCGACGAGTCCGCCGGGCACGGCCTCGGGGCCGTCGCCGACGATCAGGTCGGTGATGGTCAGCTCGGTGGGCGCGGGCCCCTCGATGAAGTCGATCTCAGGCTTGTCAGTCATGTCCACGATCCTTCCACACCGCCAAGCCGTCGCAGCGCGAGCCTGACAGACTGAGTCCCATGCGCGCCACCGTTCTCCACGCCCCCCGTGACATCCGCCTCGACGAGGTCGCCGACCCGCAGCTGCAGCTCGACACCGACGCCGTCGTGCGGGTCGTCGCCTCGTGCATCTGCGGCTCCGACCTGTGGCCCTACCGGGGCATCAGCTCCCCCGACGGCGCGGTGCGCATCGGCCACGAGTTCGTCGGCGTCGTCGAGCAGGTGGGGGCGTCCGTCTCGAGCGTCGCTGCGGGCGACTTCGTGATCGCGCCCTTCCTGTTCTCCGACAACACCTGCGCGCTCTGCCAGCGCGGCGTGCACAGCTCGTGCACCAACGGCGGCATCTGGGGCCGCACCGACAAGCAGGGGCACGACGTCGACGGCGGTCAGGGCGAGCTCGTGCGCGTCCCGTGGGCCGACGGAACCCTCGTCTCGACGCCCTCGCAGCCGAGCCAGCAGATGGTCGCGCAGCTGCTGACCCTGTCGGACGTCTTCCCGACCGGGCACCACGCCGCCGTCTCGGCCGGGGTCACCGCCGGCAGCACCGTCGCGGTCGTCGGCGACGGCGCCGTGGGCCTCAGCGCCGTGCTGGCGGCCAAGCGTCTCGGTGCGGGTCGCATCGTGGCGATGTCGCGCCACGAGGACCGCCAGCGCCTGGCCCGCCAGTTCGGCGCCGACGAGATCGTGGCCGAGCGCGGCAAGGAGGGCGCGTCCGCCGTCCGCGAGATCCTCGACGGCATCGGTGCCGACTTCGTGCTGGAGTGCGTGGGCACCGGCGACAGCATGAAGCAGGCCATGCTGTCGGCGCGCCCGGGCGGACGCATCGGCTACGTCGGCGTCCCCCACGACGTCGAGCTCAGCGTCCCGCAGATGTTCGGCCGCAACATCGGGCTGGCCGGCGGAGTCGCCCCCGTGCGCAGCTACATCGAGGACCTGCTGCCCGACGTGCTCGACGGCACCATCTCCCCCGGCGACGTGTTCGACCTGGCCGTGCCGCTCGACCAGGTGGCGGACGGCTACCGCGCGATGGACGAGCGCACCGCGATCAAGACGATGCTGACCCTGTGACCCGCGCGGCCGTCGGGGCACCCGCCGGCTACGAGCTCGTGCCCGATCTGCCCGACGTCGCCGAGTACCGACGCCTGCGCGAACGATCGGGCCTCAGCCCGAAGGACGATGCGCAGGCCCGCGGAGCCGTGACCGGCAGCTGGGCGGGCTGCCACGTGGTGCACGCCAGGACGTCCTCCGTCGTGGCGATGGGTCGTGTCATCGGCGACGGCGGCTGGTACTTCCACCTCGCGGACATCGCCACCGACCCGGATCATCAAGGGCTCGGACTCGGCTCGTGCGTCATGCGGCACCTGCTCGGCGTCACCGACCAACGGTCGCCGGCACACCCGTACGTGATCCTGCTGGCAGACCCTCCGGGTCGCCGTCTCTACGAGCGGTTCGGCTTCCGCGAGTCGGCACCGCGGTCGGTCGGCATGGTGCGGACGGTCGTCACGCCCTGACGTACGGCTTGGCCGTGACGACCGCATCGAGGTCGAGCGGGCCGTAGACGTGCGGGAACGGCAGCGGCTGCCCCGGCACCTCGTCGAGCTGCCACGGTGACGTCAGGAGGTCGGTGTCGATGGCCAGGATCACCAACGGCCCGTCGAGATCGCTGTAGAAGCGGTCGTACACGCCGTCGACCTGCTCGGCCTGGGCGCAGTGGATGAACCCGACGTCGGCGAGGTCGAGGTCGCGGGTCGACGCGGTGTAGCGTCCGGCCGCGTACGACAGCCGCCAGGTCTCGGGCAGCGCCAGGTGGTAGATGATCACGACTGCGCGCTCAGAACTCGTTCTCGGCGCGGTCGTTGAGCCGGGTGAGGCTGCGGGCGAACGAGGTGATCTCGTCGGGCGTCCAGTCGTCGAGCATCGTGGCGAGCCGCTCGTGGGTCGTGCGGCGGTAGGCCTCGATCCGCTCGACCGCGACGGGCTCGGCCACCAGCAGCTGGGCGCGTCCGTCGTCGGGGTCGGGCACGCGCGAGACGAGCCCGAGGCGCTCGAGGGTCGCGATCGAGCGGCTGGCCGTCGACTTGTGCACCCCGAGGTCCTCGGCGAGCTCGGAGCCTCGGATGCCGTCGGGCGCGTCGACGATGGCGAGCAGGAAGGTGAAGTTGCCGTAGTCGAGCTTGGGGTGGATCTCGGCGAGGTGGCGCAGCGTTCGCTTGCGGACCCGGCGAACGAATCGGGTCAGCTCGACGTCGACGTCGAGACCGGCGGGAAGTTCATTCGTCATGCACGAACCCTATAGAACGACCGTTCACCCCCTCGAGCGCCGAGGGGGTGAACGATCGGTCGACGGCTCAGCGCAGCTGCGACGAGCTGAGGTCGAGCAGGCGGCGGGCGACGATGAGCTGCTGGATCTGCTGCGTGCCCTCGAAGATGTCGAGGATCTTGGAGTCGCGCGACCACTTCTCGATCAGCTCGTTCTCGCTGTAGCCCAGGGTGCCGGCCAGCTCGACGCAGCGCAGGGTGATGTCGTTGCCGACCCGCCCGGCCTTGGCCTTGGCCATCGAGGCCTCCATCGAGTTGGGCTTGCGGTTGTCGGCCAGCCACGCCGCCTCGAGGGTCAGCAGCAGGGCTGCCTCCCAGTCGGCCTCCATCGCGATGAAGGTGGCCGCGGCGTACGTCTGCGTCTGCGCGGGACGGTCGTAGTCGATGACGACGCCGGCCTTCTCGAGCAGCTCACGCGTGTCCTCGAGGGCGGCCCTGGCGCATCCGACAGCCATGCCGGCCACCAGCGGACGCGTGTTGTCGAAGGTCGCCATCGCGCCGGCGAAGCCCTGCTTGGTGTCGATCTCGGGATTGCCCAGCAGGTTCTCGGCCGGCACGCGGCAGTTGTCGAGCACGATGACCGCGGTGTCGGACGCCCGGATGCCCAGCTTGTGCTCGAGGCGCTCGACCCGGATGCCGGGCAGGCTCTTGGGCACCAGGAACGACTTGATCGCGGCGCGACCGAGGCTCTTGTCGAGCGTCGCCCACACCACCACGGAGTCGGCCCGTTCACCCGAGGTGACGTAGATCTTCTCGCCGTTGAGGACATAGGCGTCACCGTCCTTGACCGCCGTCGTGACGATGTTGGCCGAGTCGGAGCCGGTGCCGGGCTCGGTGATGGCCATCGCGGCCCACGTGCCCTTGAAGCGCTCGAGCTGCTCGTCATTGGCCACCGAGGCGATCGCCGAGTTGCCGAGCCCCTGGCGGGGCATCGAGAGCAGCAGGCCCACGTCGGCCCAGCACATCTCGATGATCGACAGCACCGACGACATGTTGGTGCCGTTCTTGACCTTGCCCTTGCTGGCCTTGTCGTCGTCCTGGTTGCCGACCGCTGCAGCGCCGGCTCCCTGGCCCGCACCGGAGTCGCCCATGCCGTCGACGAGCGAGGCCAACAGGTCGAGCTCCTTGGGGTAGGCGTGCTCGGCGAGGTCGTACTTGCGCGAGTTGGCGCGCAGGAACTCCTCGGCGACCTGGTGCGCCTGCTTGATGAACGGACGGAACTTGCGAGGTGTCTCGAGATTGATCATGGTGTGGTCCGCCCTCAGACGAGGACTGCTCCTTCCATCAGGCCGACGGCTCGCAGGTCGCGATACCACCGCTCCACCGGGTGCTCCTTGACGAAGCCGTGACCACCGAGCAGCTGGACGCCGTCGGTGCCGATCTTCATGCCGTACTCGGACGTCAGGCGTCGGGCCAGCGCGACCTCGCGCGAGAAGTCGAGGCCCTGCTCGGCCCGTGACGCCGCCTTGAGCGTCACCAGGCGCATGCCCTCGAGCTCGATCGCGATGTTGGCGACCATGAAGGCGACGGCCTGGCGGTGGGCGATCGGCTCGCCGAACGCGGTGCGCGTCGTGACGTAGTCGGAGACGTAGTCGAGCACGGCTCGGCCGGTGCCGAGGGCCAGACCGGCCCAGGCCAGGCGCGACAGGCGGATGCACTCGCGGTAGTCGTCGGCCGCGCCCTCGCCCAGCACGGCGTCGGCGGGCACCTGCACGTCGTCGAGCAGCAGACGGCTGAGACCGGCGGCTCGCAGACCCATGCTCGGATCCGCCTCGATCGTGACGCCCGGCGTGCTCGACTCGACGATCAGCAGGGTCGGACCCCGGCCCCGGACGTCGGCGGCGACGATGAAGAGCTCGGCCTCGCTGCCGCGGACGACGGCGGACTTGACGCCGTTGAGCACGTAGCCGCCGTCGTTCTCGACCGCCGTGGTCGCCAGCTCGAACGGGTCGAACAGGGCCCGCGGCTCGGCCACGGCCAGCGCAGACGCCGGCACGTCGTCACCGGCGAACGACGGGAGGTACGTCTGCTGCTGGGCGTCGGAGCCCCACAGCGAGATCGCCGTGGCAACGGCTGCGGGCGCCAGGCACGCGACGGCCTGACCCATGTCGCCCTCGGCGAGCGCCTCGTTGACGAGCACGCCGGTGACGGCCGACCTGTCCTCGGACAGGCCGCCCAGGCTCTCGGGGATGTTGAGCAGCGTCAGCCCGAAGTCTCCGGTCTGCGCCAGCACCTCCTTGGACGTGTCGTTGGCCGTCTCGGCCTCGGCAGCCGCCGGGCGCAGCACCTCGGCGGCGAACTCCTTGATGACGCCGACGATCATCTGCTGGTCGTCGGTGGGCTGGAGGTCGAACACGCCGCTGTCGGACGTGCGCGCGAGCCGAGCGGGCTTGCCGCCGCCCTTGACGCGCTTGAACGCGCGCGTGGTGGCGCCGGCGACGCGGAAGCCGCCCTTGGCCCCCTCGTACACGGCGCGCTCGGTGGTCTTGCGAAGCTTGAGCTTGTCGATGGTCGGCGAGCTGGCGATGCGGTTGAGAACCGCCAGGCCGATCCCCATGGGATCGCGACGTGTGGCCACAAGGACTCCTAGATGACTGCGCTGCTGCGGTGACGGATCGGGCGGAACGCCCTCCCGAGACAAATGTAACTGAGAGTTACCTTCCGGGATACTCATGGTATCCGACGTCACTTCAGGGGACCAGAGGCGCGCTGGACGAATGTGCTCGTTAGCCTGGGTGCGACCCGATCCCAAGGAGCGCGGAACGTGCCCAGCAGTGCCGACTCAGCATCATCCACCCCTGCGCAGACGCAGTCCCGTCCCCTGCCCGGCGGAGGCTCGGTGCGACCCATCACCCGGTGGGGAACGCCCGTCATGCATCACGAGCTCGCCGACGTCACGGTCTTCGACGACGAGCTGCGCACGCTGGTGGCCGACATGGTCGCCACGATGTACGCCGCTCGCGGCGTGGGCCTGGCAGCCAACCAGGTCGGCGTCGACCTCAAGGTCTTCGTCTTCGACTGCCCCGATGACGACGACGTGATGATCAGCGGCGTCGTCTGCAACCCGGTGCTGACGCTCCCCGAGGGCAGGGACCGCAACCTCGAGGACGCCGACGAGGGCTGCCTGTCCCTCCCCGGCGCGTTCACCGGCTGCGCCCGCCCCGACGTCGCCCGCGTCACCGGGCTCGACGAGAACGGCGAGCCGGTGACGTTCGAGGGCACGGGCCTGCTGGCGCGCTGCCTCCAGCACGAGACCGACCACCTGTTCGGGACGGTCTTCGGCGACCGGGTGCCCGAGCGGGCGCGCAAGAAGCTCTACAAGCAGCACGACGAGCTGGCCGAGAACTATCCCGACGACTGGCCCGTCACGATCCTCGTCGACGACGAGTAGCCGTCGGGTCGGCCGCGCATCGTCATCCCAGGCGGTCGACGTAGCCCTTGGCGTCGGCCAGACCCCACCCGGTGCGCTCTCGCACGAGCTTGATCGCGTGGATCGGCCCCGACGCGTCGCGCACGCTGCGCGCCTCGGCCGCCAGGTCGTCCAGCACGGCTGAGGTCTCGACGGGCTGCGCGGACGGGGCGGCATCCCACGCCTCGACCCGTTCCTTCGCCTCGCGCAGCCCGGCACCCGTCGCGTCGCGCACGAGCTTGATCGCCTGGATCTTGCGGTCGCGGGCGATCAGGTCGCTGACCTCGCGGGCCGTCGCCTCGTCGAGCGGGACCAGCGGCACGGGCACCGACGGGGTTCGAGACCGCCCTTTCCAGCTCGCTGCGAGCGAGGCCACGAGGCAGACGGCAAGAACGACGATCGCGACACCTGTCCAATCCATATGTCGACAATACAAGCGACGAGCCATCCGACCACTAGCCTGAGCGGCACACCATCGACCTGGAGGAGGGCCATGACGGCGATACCGTACGTGACGGACGTGCGCGACGTCCGGCGCGTCCTGCGCCTGGTCGAGCGCGGGACGATGCCCTCGGCGGTCACGACCAAGCACCTAATCGCCAACGGCATCCCCGAGCACGACGCCGCCCACGTGCGTGGCCTGCTCGAGTCTCTCGGCTTCGTCGGCGCCGACGGCGTGCCCACCCCGGCCTACGTCGGCTACCGCGAGTCGGACGACCGCGCCGAGGTGCTCGCCGATGCGGTGCGCCGTGCCTACGGGTTGCTGCTCGACGACGAGCCCTCCGACGAGGCCCTCGCGCGCCTCGTGGCCGAGCACGGCGACGTGTCCGCCGACGCCGCCCACCAGGTGCTGTCGACCTTCGCGGCGCTGCGCGAGCTGGCCGACCTGCAGACCCCGGCCGCGGCGTCCATCGAAGCCGTCACGCCGCAGCGGCGTGCCGTCGTGGGCCACATCAGCCGGCTGATGCAGGCGTCGATCGCCGAGTTCGACACCGCTCGCGTGTGCCTGCAGCACGACCTCACCCGACCTGCCGTCGTCTGGGCCTGGAACAGCTTCGCCGCGCTGGCCTTCGCCCACCTCGCCGACGACGACTTCGCGGTCCTGCGCACGTCCGGGCGCAGGGCGCAGCTCGACCCCGTCGAGCTGATGCGCAAGGTCGACGGCGCCGAGCTCATCGAGCTGCTGGTGGTGGGCGGGCAGATCGGCGCCGCCGATCGCGCCGTGCTCGAGCAGCTGCTCTGCCGGCGCGACGACTGTGCCCGCCCTGCGACCCCCGCGCCCGACCGTGACGAGGCCGCCGCCTACCTGAGCAGCGTCCTCGCCCAGTCGGCGCTGCTGACCCAGCACCCGCTGGCCCACCAGGCCAGCGAGCCGGTCACCGCTCCCTGAGCTCCCAGCAGGCCACCGCGACCGACGAGGCCACGTTGAGCGAGTCGATGTCGGCCGCCATCGGGATCGTGACGCGATGGTCGGCCTCCTGCTCCCAGTGCGACGACAGCCCGTGTCCCTCCGAGCCCACGATCAGCGCGAGCCGCTCGACCTCGTGCGGCACCTCGTCGATCGGCACCGAGTCGTCGGCCAGGGTCATGGCGTACGTGGTGTAGCCGGCGTCGCGCAACAGGTCGGGCGCCGAGTACCAGTCGTCGACCCGGGCGTACGGCAGCCAGAACACCGAGCCCATCGACACCTTGATCGCACGGCGGTACAGGGGGTCGGCGCAGCGCGGCGACAACAGCACGGCGTCGAAGCCGAGCGCCGCGACGCTGCGGAAGATGGCCCCGACGTTGTTCGATCTTGAACTGTGATGGCGACACGCCGTCTGCAATGCAGGCCGACCGCGCACGCCGAGCAGATACTCGTACCAACGGGTCGGAGCGATCCCTCGCATCTATCGCACAAGGGCGGGCCTATGTCTGAACATCAGCACCTATTGAGTCAGCTGCGACTGCCATCGCGGTTTGAGTCACTAATCGCCACTATTGGTCCGGAGATCGCGCAGATCCTCGTGGCACCGGACGATGAAGTGCTCGACGTGTTCCGGAACTGCGCACTGCACATCAAAGCCAGAGGCCGCGGTCTTTTCCTGCCGCTCCACGCACGCTCCGGAACCGGAAAAACAACGCTTGTGACCAGCGTTGGCGCTTGGCTGCCTCACGAGTTCGGCCCCACGGCTCGGTTGGCTGGGGGCGACGTCTCCGCCGATCGACTGCGCCAGGTCTGTGAATCCGTCGCCGAAGAGCATGACCTGCCGGCGAACGAGAAGCGCGTGATCATCATCAACGTCGACGACCGGGAGAGCGATCCGCCCTCGGATAAAGAGTTGAGCCAAATCAAATCGTTCCTGCGCGAAGCTGGGGTGGGCTCGCGCGCTCTCGTGGTGTGGCCTGAAACGTCTCTTGAAAACGCGCGCAAGATGTCCGCAGAATTCGAGGACCGTGCTGGTCGATCTCCTGTGCCGATTCCGGCCCAGGTCACAGGTCCTCCATCAGACACTTGGCAAGCCACAGCCGTAGCTACGCTGAAACTGGTCAACGGGCTCGACAGTCTGGAAGAACTCGGCGTCGATCCGAACTCATACGACCCGGCCTCGGAGAAGACTCTCGGCGATTTCCTTGATCGGATCGGCATGGACTTCGTCGCCCTGCTTGGCGAACTCCTTGCCCAGAGCAGAAAACCCATGCGGCTCATCGTTGCGATGGCAAGCGAAAGTGGCAAGGCCGGCGTCTTGAGTGAGTTGACTAGTAGCTCTCGTTACGGCTTCCTGGACGCCGACAAATTGGTAGGCGCTACGCCCGGAAGCGTAATCGGCAGATGGTGGGCTAGCCGGCGTGGACTGCTGGTTCAGACGATCGTGCGACTCGACGCGCGAATTGTGCACATCGCTCCGTCGTTAAGCGTCCCTGTGGTGCGTCGATTCGGTCCGGCAGCCGCAGCCGATTTGCTTGAGCAGCAAAGCGTCGCTTCGCGCCCACCCAGCGATATTAACAACTACTTCGAGCGCGCCGACTTTGGCCGACTCTTGCTGGGCACTGATTCAGCCACTGCCGAGATTCGTGGCAACCCGGCGCATAGTGCCCGTGCTGCTTTCGCGGCACTCGGTCAGACGTATGGGTTCGGTTCAGGAAACGATAAAAAGTTGAACCAGGCGCTCGGTGACTATCTCACGCAGGGCAAGGCGGAACTTGGTGAAGTCCTGACCGAAAAGAAATTGCCGTACCTGCCTCTGATCCCGGATCTGGCAATCGACACCCCCGACCTCGTCACGGGAGTCGAGATTCACTGGCGGTCAGGTGACTTCCTCACGACGACGAACAGATCCGAGATCGCTCAGTACGCGCTCAGAAAGTTGAAGGCATACGCTGTGGAGTCAGGATGGACCTCCGGCTGACGAGAAGGTCATGCCCTGCTCGTGTGGTCCGCTCCCGCCAGTTCCCGGCGCCACTTGTCCCCATCTAACCTTGTGTGGCGTAAAACGCGATTGCCGCCGAAGACGCGACATTGAGTGAGTCAATCCCTCCGTGCATGGGGATCTTCACCGTCGCGTCCACCGCGTCGAGGGTACGTCGCCAAAGCCCGCTTCCTTCTGTGCCGAAGACAAGCGCCAGCTTTTCGTGGTTGGCATCCACAAGAGTGGATAACGATATTGAGTCGTCGCTTAGAGCCATACCGGCTACGAAAAAGCCGCTGTCTCGAATCACCTCGATGCCCTCGGGCCAGTCAGCAAATCTTGCATACGGAATCTGGAAGACAGCGCCCATCGATGTCTTTATGGCGCGCCGGTATAGGGGATCCGCGCAACGTGGTGAAAGCAAGACCGCATCGATTCCTAGGGCTGCGGCGGCTCTGAAAGCGGCCCCGACGTTCGCGTGGTCAACGAAGTCCTCAAACACGGCGACGCGAATTATCGAACTAACACCCCTTGTTGACAACGAGCCGACGTTGGTGTGGTCGGCGAGGTCCTCGACCACGACGACGCGGCGCGCGGCGTCGAGCACCTGACGCGGCGACGGCAGGTCGGGTCGCTCGAGCGCGGCCAGCGAGCCGCGGTGCACGTGGAAGCCGGTCAGGCGCTCGATCGACGCGTCGTCGAGCACGAAGCACGGCGCATCGGTGCTGTCGAGGACGTCGGCCAGGCCCTCCAGCCAGCGCGGCGACATCAGGAACGAGCGAGGCCGGTGCCCCGACTCGACCGCGCGACGCACGACCTTCTCGCCCTCGGCGAGGAACAGGCCGCGCTCGGACTCGAGGCGCAGGCGCAGCTGGACGTCGCGCAGATCGGTGTAGTCGCGCAACCGCGGGTCGTCGAGGTCGTCGAGTCGTACGATCTGAGCCACCGGGCTAGCGTAGATGGCATGAGCCTCGACCGACCCGTCACACCCGATCCCTACGAGCTGCTGCCCTCGGTGGCGAGCTTCACCGTCACCAGCGACGACGTCACCGACGGTCAGCCGCTGAAGGGCGACCAGGTCGCCGACCACGGCAACACCTCACCCCAGCTGTCGTGGAGCGGAGCCCCTGACGGCACGAAGTCGTTCGTCGTGACGTGCTTCGACCCCGACGCCCCCACACCGTCCGGCTTCTGGCACTGGGTCGCCGTCGACATCCCGGCCGACGTCACCGAGCTGGCCACCGGCGCGGGAGCATCCGACGACTCACTCCCCGGAGGAGCCTTCCACGTGCGCAACGACGGCGGGAGCCTCGACTTCACCGGTGCCGCTCCCCCGCCGGGCGACCAGGTGCACCGCTACTACTTCGTCGTGCACGCCGTCGGCGAGGAGACCCTCGGGGTCGACGCGTCGGCCTCCCCCGCCGTCGTCAGCTTCAACCTCGCGTTCAAGACGCTGGGCCGCGCGATCGTCCACGGCACCTACGCCCACTGACCGCTGCTCCGCTCCTTGAGCTACCTGCCCGCTCCTTGAGCTTGTCGAAAGGACGTCTCGACAAGCTCAACGAGCGGCGTGGGTGAGCTCAACGAGCGGCGTAGGCATTGGCGTAGGCCAGCACGGTGCGCACGTAGGTGTCGGAGTGGTTGTACGAGAACACCGCTTGCGTCCAGCCCTGCGCCGTCGTCAGGTCAGAGCCGGCCGCGCAGAGGTAGCGTCCCGCCGCGTAGGCGGCGTCCGCGATGTTCGACGGGTCCGCGACGCCGTCGTCGTTGCCGTCCGACTGCCAGCGCTCCCACGTCGAGGGGATGAACTGCATCGGGCCGACCGCGTGGTCCCATTGGTTGTCGCCGTGCCACTGCGCCGTCTCGGCCGTGGCACGGATGGCAGCCGTGCCATCGGTGCCGTCGAGCGCTGGCCCGATGATCGGCTGCGACGTGCGCCCGTCAGCGAGCAGCGTCGCCCCGCCGTCGGTGCCGTGGATGGACTCGACTCCCCCGATGCCGGCCAACGTCGTCCAGCCGAGCCGGCACGCAGGTCGCTCGTCAGCCAGCCGCAGCGCCGCCGACGCGTAGGCCGACAGGGCGACCTGTCCGATGCCGGTCCGCGCAGAGACCTGCTGCACCCACTGGGGCGCCACCCGCGATCCGCTGGCCTGCGGGGCGCTGGCTGCGGCATCGGGAACGACGGGCAACGGCACGGGGGCCGGTGACGCGGTCGTCTGGACCGGCGAGACCGTCGGTACACCTGATGCGTCCGGAGCGCCTCGGCCCGCGGAGAACGCCGACGCGGCGGCCATGCCCGCGGCCACCACGACGCACAGCGCGATGACGATCATCACCGCCTCGCGCCAGCCGAACCCGCGGTGCGGTGCGCTATCCAAAGCGGCCGTTCACGTAGTCGGACGTGCGAGGGTCCTGCGGGCTGTCGAACATGGCATCAGTATCCCCGTGCTCGACGATGACGCCCGGGGTGCCCTGAGCAGCGAGGAAGAACGCGCACTGCGACGACACGCGGGCCGCCTGCTGCATGTTGTGCGTGACGATGACGATCGTGACCTCGCGGGCGAGCTCGAGCATGGTCTCCTCGATGACGCGCGTCGACGTCGGGTCGAGCGCCGAGCACGGCTCGTCCATCAGCAGCACGCGTGGCTTGATCGCCAGCGAGCGCGCGATGCAGAGGCGCTGCTGCTGTCCGCCCGAGAGACCGCCGCCGGGGGCGTCCAGGCGGTCCTTGACCTCGTTCCAGAGCCCGCCCTTGACCAGGCACGACTCGACCAGCTCATCGCGGGCATCCTTGTCGATGCGCGTGCCGGTGAGCTTGAGCCCGGCCAGCACGTTCTCCTCGATCGACATCGCCGGGAACGGGTTCGGCTTCTGGAACACCATGCCGATCGCGCGACGGGCATCGGTCAGCTTGCGCGACTTGTCGTAGATGTCCTCGCCGTCCAGCTCGACCGAACCCGCGAGCGAGGCCGAGGGGATCATCTCGTGCATGCGGTTGAGGATGCGCAGGAACGTCGACTTGCCGCAGCCCGAGGGGCCGATGAGCGAGGTGACCTTGCCCGCCGGCATGGTCAGCGAGACGCGGTCGAGCACCTTGTGGTCGCCGAACCAGGCCGAGACCTCGTTCGCGCGGATCTCGGCGAGGCCGGCCGCGGGCGTCGCGGAGGGGATGATCTGCGTCGAGCCGTCGGCGACGACGTCGTCAGTGATCGCGGTCATGGGATGTCCTTGTCTGGGGGTGCGGGAGGGTGCTGCTCGCGCACACAGTCGGCCCCGGGTCCGCGAGGACCCAGAGCCGACTGCTGCGTGCGGGATGGTTCACGTGCTACTTGACGACCTTGAGCTTGACGGTCTTGGACGAACCGCCGTTGACGTTGGCGTCACCGGCGAAGGTGGCCTTGATCTTGTAGGAGCCCTTCTTGAGCTTCTTCAGGGTGATCGTGGCCTTGCCGTTCTTGACCGTGCCCTTGCCGATCGTCTTGGAGCCGACCTTGAGGGTGACCTTGCCGTTGGCCGGCAGGGACGAGCCGGAGACCTTGACCGTGACGGTCGTCTTGAGCGACTTGCCGGCCTTGGCCTTGCTCTTGGCGAGCTTCAGCGTCGTGGCCGAGCCGGCCTTCGAGATCGACAGCGTGGCCGAGGCCGAGCTGGCGTACGCCGAGCCGTTGCCGGCGAACGAGACCGTGACGGCCCGCGAGCCGACCGGCGTGGTGGCCGGGAGGGCGACCGATCCCGAGCCGTTGGACAGGTTGACGGTCGTCGACACGACGCCCGAGACCGAGACCGAGACCGGCGCGTTCGCGGCGGCACCCGATCCGTTGACCGTGATGGTGCGAGCGGTGCCGAAGGCACCACCCGAGGCGGAGACGGACACCGCGGACGAGGCGAGGACCGTCGTCGTCTTCAGCTCCGACTGCGAGGGAGCGAAGTCCGCGTCCTTGGTGGGCACGAAGACCGCCGTGTAGGTGTGCGCACCGGAGGCGACGCCAGAGATCGACGCGGTGGCGAGACCACCGGCAGCGTTGGCCTGCGCGACCTGCACACCGTTCTCACGGAACGAGACCTTGCCGACAGGCTTCAGCGACGACCCCGCGGCCGAGAGCTCCGCGTTCAGGGTCACGACTCCACCGTTGGCCGCCGACGCGGAGAGGGTCGTCGTCGTGACGAGAGCACCCTCCTGCGAGGCCAGCTTGAAGTTGTTGATGTCGGCCTGCACGGGGATGCCGCACGCTCCGCCGTTGTCGGCCGAGGCGAGCTGGTCGAAGCCGGCGGCCTCGATCAGTGGACGAGCCGACGGGCTGCAGAAGAACCCGTTCTCGCGGAAGGCCGCGTCGATGGTGCTCTTCTTCGAGCCGTTCAGGTCCGCGCCACGGAACACGTTGTACAGCGCGCGCTTGGCGTTCAGGCCATCGATCGTCTTGATGCCGGTGGCCGACTTGGCGCGCCCCGTCGAGAAGGGCGCGATCGCGTTCGGGTTGCCCTGCAGCGGGGCGGCGTCGTGCTCCTGCGCGACCTTCAAGTTGCCCGCGAGGTCCACGGTCGCACCGCCGGTGTTGGCCTTGGCCAGCTGGGCGGTGAAGAACGAGCGGGTGCCCGAGCCGGTCGGCGGGATGTACGCCTCGATGGCGGCGGTGCTGGTGCCGCCCGGCACCTCGTTCCACGTCTTGTACGTGCCGTTGTAGATCTTGACGAGGTCGGCGGGTGCGATGGTCGTCGGCGCGTTGCTCGTGGTCGCGGTGACCATCTTCAGACCGTCCTGGGCGAACGGGATCTGGCGCAGGCCCGCGGTGACCTCAGCCGTACCGGCACCGATCGAGGACGACGCACGAGCGAAGTCGAAGTTGACGTTGTTCGACGTGCCGAACAGCTGCGAGCGGCCACCTCCGGAGTTGGCCGGACGCGCGAGCGACGATCCGTCGCGCAGGGTCAGGGTGTCGGGCTGCGGCGTCGCGGCGTACGAGGCGATACGTCCGCTCGTCCTGCCGGCGTTGAATCCCGGGATGCCGTCGTGACCCTTCGACAGGTAGTCCAGGACGACCTCGGAGGTGTCCGAGCCCGATCCCACCAGGTCGGAGGTGTTGGGGGTGTACCCCGTGGGGTCGAACGGCGACGTGGCGGCGCTGGCAGGTGCTGCCAGTCCCACGGCGAGGGCGGAGCCGGCGACCAAGGTGCCGGCAACAGCCAGGGAGACTCGCTGACGAATCATTCCGGTGTGTCCTTTTCTCATGCGTATCGGGCAGCCGAAGTGCTGTCCCACGAGCACGTTAGGCGTGTCTGGACGGGCCCCGTGGCGTTTGAGATGAACGCCGGATGTCCATTGGCAGGCCACTCGGATTTCCTGGGATCACAGGAGATTCGGGAGCAGGTACGTCGTCAGGTCTGCGCTCATCCAGGCGAGTGCGACGACGATGGGAGCACCGACCAGCCACGTGCGCGCCATCCCGAAGCGACGGCGCGCCACCAGCACCCCGACCGTCACGAGGGCCAGTGCCCCGAGGCTCAGTGCGAGGGCCGGCATCACACTCCGGTCGGCCGCCATCGCCGTCTCCGAGGGGGCGATCGCGTTGAGCCGGCCGGGCGGTGCCACGAAGGTGTCGCCGGTCGAGGTCGCATCGATGTAGACGACGTCGCCGGGGCTGAGGGCGGACGAGCCGTCCGACGTCACGAGCGTGATCCGCGACGCCGTGCCGCTCGGAGCCGGCGGCATCGGATCGCCCGCCCGGCGGACCGAGCCCAGGGTGTACGTCGCGGTGCCCTGTCCCGTGACGACCGTCATCTTCGCGCCCGCGCCCGATGACAGGATCGGCGCGAACGGGCGGCCGAAGGTGCTCGACCGTCCGTACACCAGCGAGACCCCGGCCTGACCGGGGAGCACGGTGTCCCGACGGTGACCGGGACCGTTCAGCAACGTGCCGGCGGACGTGCCCTCCGTGACGACCTGCTCCCAGCCCAGCGAGGGAATGCTCATGACCGCGACCGGTGCTCCCGGAGCGATGATGCCGCCCACGGGCGCCGTCGCGGCTGCCAGCTGCTCCCTGAACTGGTCGTACAGGCGGTCCTGGGCGCGACCCTGCTCGATGCCGCCGAGCAGCATCAGCTGCGCGAGGAACCAGGCGACGACGACGGCCAGGACCGTCAGCGAGGTGCTGACGATCGAGACCGTCTCGGACACCGGCGCTGCCGTCGGCGGCGCTGACGTGACCAGCGGCCACATCCGGGCGGGACGCGAGAAGCGGCGGCGTCCGCCGAGCACGGCGGTCATCGGCGCCTCCTCCACTCCGCGACCAGACGGGTGCCGGGGCCGCCGAGGCCGGCGAGCAGCAGCAGGGCGACCAGCACCGGGAGCAACGACTGGGCCGGCCCGGAGGTGTTCGAGGCTGTCGCGACGACGTCGGTCGTCACGGCGGCCGTCGGCGTGGCCGCGGCCGGTGCCGGGGCTGCGGCCGCGGGCGGGACGTCAGCACTTCCTGCAGGTGCCGCTGCGGCCGGGGCCGCCTTGGTGGGCGCCGCCTTGGTGGGCTTCGCCGCAGGCTCCTTCTGTGCCTCGACCAGCTTGGCGACCTTCTGCGCCTGGGCGTACAGGGCCGCGGTCGGTCCTGACTTCCGGATCGGCACGTAGCCAGCGGGCAGCTTGCCGTTGCCCGAGCCCTGGACCTGGCCCTCGGAGGTGGAGATCCGGATGAACGAGGCGACCTTCTTGGCCTCGGCCCTGTCGAGGCCCCTCGTCTTGGCCGCCGTGTAGACGACCATCGTGCCGGGGTACGCGGACGCCTTCTTGGCCAGGCGGGCCTGGCTCAGGTCGAAGGCCTTGCTGGTGCCCTGCTGCTTGGCCATGCTTGCTGCGGCACTCAGGCTCGCATCGGTCGGGGCGACGAACGTCCGCCCCTCGGGCGAGTCGAACGCAGCGTTCGGGCTGACGCTCGAGGCGGTCTGCAGCGCGGCGGTGCGCAGGCCGAACCGCGCAGCGTCACCCAGGCTCACGACGCCGAGCATGAACCGAGAGCCCACGCCCTGACGGTCGACGCGCCCGGTCTTGTAGGGATCGGACGGCGACGAGCGCTCGCACCTCGTCTGGACGTTGGGCCATCCGTCGAGCACAGCCTCGGCGACCTTCCGGAACGTCGTGACGGGGGCGGCGAGCTGGCTGAAGTACGGGCCGGGGTTCTGCTGACGGCACTCGTCGTTGGTCGTCGGCACATAGCTGTCGAGCAGCGGGAACTCGGCCGTGGGCAGCTTGATCTTGCGGTAGCTGGGGTTGACCACCATGCCCCACGGGTCGGCAGCACCGTTGACGAATGCCATCGCCTCCTTGTCATGGGCGATGTAGTCGGTGAGGCTCGAGATCACGTCGGACGACTCCGAGAGCGAGAGCAGCGCTGCTCCAGCCTCGCGGGACCCGGTGTCGAGCCCGGGGTTCAGCGCCCGGAAGTCGGGATCGTTGTTGATCGACAGCGGGTTGGCGGCCATCCCGGGATGACCACGGCCCAGGTCGGAGCCGAGGTACGACTGGGTCAGCAGCTTGGCGACGAGCCGTGGCGTCAGACGCAGCTCTTGGCGCTCTCCGGCGTTGTCTGGCTCGTCGACGATGTACGAGATCGCGAAGCCGGTCACCGCGGTCGGTGCGTAGCCGAACTTCTCGGTCGTCTCCTTCTCCCGCGTCCCGGACACGAAGGCCGCTGTCGCCTGGCCGTTCTCGACCAGGGCGAACGCCGGGTCGTCACCCAGCCTGTTGAGCTGGAACTTGAACCGGTCCTTGCGCAGGCAGTAGGCCGGCGACCACTGCAGGGCGGCCTGGCTCATGAGCTCCGAACCGTAGAAGGCCGTGGGTGCCCGGGAGTCGAGGACGTCGCACGCGTCGGGTGGCAGGCCGAACGTGAGCGGCACCGTGATGCGGTTGCGCCAGTTCGACTCGCTCCACCAGTACAGCGGCGACACCGCGGCGTCGACGCCCTCGTTGGCGAAGTTGTTCGACCCGGTGCGGAAGCTGCCGGTCGCCTCGCACGGGTCCGCGGCCGGGGTGTCGGCACAGCTCAGACCCATGATCGGGATGACGACGATCGAGCACGGGGTCGAGCTGCTGCAACCGAGCGACTCGTTCTCGGTCGCCGACCGCACCTCGAAGTTGGCCTCGCCCTTGCCGTCCGCGTTCGTGAAGCTGGCGACCTCGGCCGGGGGGAAGGAAGCACCGACGGCCGCCTCGGGGGGCATCGTGGAGCCGCTGCACGCAGCGAACGTCTTGCCGCTGGCGGCCACGAACGGCGTGGCGTGCGTCCAGAACTCGGGGTCGACGTCGCACCCGGCGGTCGGGTCGACACCGGACACCTGCTCGCGGTCGGTCTCCGACGCGTAGGCGTCGTGCCGCCAGACCGCGTTGCGCTGCACGGCGGACTGCGAGCGCTGCTGCACCGTCGAGGTCCAGCACGTCTTCGGACTCAGCCGCTGCGCCTCCGGCAGGCTCTGGTCGTCCTGACCGCGGCACTGCAGGATCACGACGGGGTACTCCTGCGACATGCCCTTCTCGCCGGCCGGGTTGGCTGCGCGGCCCGCGCTGGGTCGAGCGCCCGACCAGTCGATCTTGACCCGCTCGCGACCGCGCAGGTTGAGCGTGTGGTCCACGTTGACCGTCACGTCGCGCGAGTCGACGAGCTCGGTCTGGTCCCCGTCGACGAACTCGCGCGTCACCGTCTTGGTCTTGCTGAAGGCGCCGACCTCGTCGGTCGGCGCGGCCGAGGCACGACTGTCGCCGGTGGCGACCATGACCGCGATCAGGGTCAGGCCGAGCAGCAGCGAGACGAGCTCGCGTGGACGGATGATGGCGCTCATGACCAGGCTCCCTGCCTGCGTCGCGCACGACGCTTGAAGTAGACCGCGCCCACACCGGGCGCGAGGATGATCGCCAGCAGCTCGAGGGCCGCCAGCGCACCGAACACCTTGGTGTCGCCGGCACGTCCTGCGACCAGCTCGGTCGGCACCGCGACCGCGGCCTGGCTCGTGTCGGTGGTGTCGGCAGTGGTCGGGGCCGCCACCCCGGTCTCCGGGTCGACGGCAGCCGGAGCCGCGCCGGACGGCGCCGACGCGACGGGCGCGGCCGTGCCGTCGGTCGGCTTGCCGTTCTTGGCCGCCTCGGGCGTCGTGGGCGCCTTGCCCGTCTCGAGCCCGCACGGTCCCGCCCCGACCTTGTCGCAGGCCGGCGGTTGGGGTGCGATCTCGGCGAGCTTGTTCTTCGACAGGTCGCCCGCCACGAACGTGGGGTTGTTGCACTTGGTGACGTCGCGGTCCTTGAAGTCGACCGCAGGATCGGCGACGGACAGCTTCTTGAGCTGGTCGAAGCCGGCCTGCACCAGGTTGAGCGGCAGCGGCGAGTAGCCGTACGGTCCGGCCTTGCTCTGCCCCTGGCACAGCGAGTAGAACATGAAGTCGGTGAGCGTCTGGCGCTTCGACGTCGTCATGCGCTGGTCCTTCGCGCCGGTCGGCAGCAGCATGTACGAGTACGACGACAACGGGTAGGCCCGCGGGTCAGTCGACGTGTAGACGCCGTCCAGGATCGAGGTCAGGTAGGCCTGCGAGCTCGCATCGGTGTTGATCTGGGCCTTCGTGAGGGCCACCGCCACGTTGTACTGCGTCGGCTCGACGAAGTAGCCGGCCTTGTTCAGCACCTTGACGACCGGGTACTTCTTGTTGACGGGGTAGGAGTACTCGACGTAGCCGATCGAGCCGTTGCCCTGCTTGCTCGAGATCGTGTTCATGACCTGGTCGGAGCCAGCCGCGCTGATCGTCTTCGTGCCCGGCTTCTTGGGGTAGTAGGACGTCAGGCCGGACTTGCCGAAGTACGGCTGCCAGATGCTCGGGAACTGCTTGTCGAGCCAGGCCGTGAACTGGGCCGTCGTGCCCGATCCGTCCGATCGTACGACCGGCACGATCGTCAGGCTCGGCAGCTTGCGACCGTTGTTGTCCTTCGTGATCGCGGGGTCGTTCCAGTTGGTGATCTGGTTGGTGAAGATCTTGGCGATCGTGTCGCCCGAGAGCCGCAGGTCCTTGACGGGCTTGCCGCCGACCAGCACCTGGTAGGTGAACGCCGTGCCTCCCGCGACGATCGGCATGTAGGCGAACTCGCGGCCTCCGGCGGTGTCGACCGCGCCGTACTCGTCCTTGCCCTGGTACGGGATCTCGGTGATGCCGAAGTCGGTGACGTTCGACGCGAAGTCCTTGCGACCCTGCGACGAGCCGGCGCCGTTGTAGGTGATCTTCATGCCGTTGGCGTCGACGTCGGCGATCCACTGCGACACGATGCCCTGCGACCACGTGGAGCCCGAGCCCTCGATCTGGGTGTAGGCGGCCTGGGCCGGGTTGGCCGTCACGATCATGAGCGAGGACGCCAGCAGGGCCACGAGCCCGGCCAAGGCCGCTCTCGCGCGCCGGGAGGAGCTGCGGTCCGGGATGTTCAGGTGGGTGTTCAACGGGATCCCTTTCGGGGGCGGGCGAGCAGGCGAGCGGTGACGAACAGGACGAGGACGACGGCGAGCAGGATCGCTGCGGCGCCGTAGGCGCGCTCGATGTAGATCGGCTCGCCGCTGCGGACGGTGGAGAAGATGAACAGCGGCAGCGAGTTCATGACCCCGTCGGTGGGATTGGTGACCATGAAGGACGCGGCACCCGAGGTCAGCAGCACCGGGGACGTCTCGCCGATGCCTCGCGCGACACCGAGGATGACGGCGGTCGCCAGGCCCGGCCGCGCCGTGGGCAGCACGATGTGCCAGACGGTCCTCCACCGGGATGCTCCGAGCGCGAGGCTGGCCTCTCGCAGGCTGCCGGGCACGACGCGCAGGACCACGTCGGAGGCGCGCGCGATGATCGGCAGCATCATGACGCCGAGCGCCATCGCGGCGGCCAGGCCCGAGCGCGGTACCCCGAGTCCCACGATCAACGTCGTGTAGATGAACAGGCCCGCCACGATCGACGGCAGCGCCGTCATGGCCTCGACGATCGTGCGGACGACGCGGGCGAAGCGCCCGCCGATCTCGGTCATGTAGATCGCGGTGCCGATGCCCAGCGGGATCGCCACGAGGATCGCGAGGCCGACCTCGATGAGCGAGCCGACGATCGCGTGGGCGATGCCTCCCTTGCTCAGCGCGTCGCGGGGGCCGACCCCGCGCATGTCGTCGAAGAAGGTGTTGAGGTGCAGCAGCGGCTTGTAGCCCTTGACGAAGATGAACAGCACCGTCGAGACCAGCGCGAGGCCCACGAGCGCGGCCGCGAGCGTGATGACCGTCGTGACGATCCGGTCGACGACCTCGGGCCAGCCGGCGTCGATCGCGGTGATCACGGCCAGCAGCACGACGCCCACCACGACCGTCACGGCGACGAACACCAGCACGCCGTCCCACGGCATGATCCGGTCGCACACCAGCCACGACAGCGCGAGCGCCGCGACCCAGCAGCCGATCAGCTCGAACCGCTGCTCGGCGGTCGACCGGCTGAGGGACCGCCGGGCGTGCGCCGGGACCGAGTCGGTCGACGACGGCTCCGTGCGCAGCGACGTCCGCAACACCGGTGCGGTCACCGGGACGGGGCGAGGGTCGAGGTCGATGCTCATCAGGCGTCAGCTCCCTGTCCTGAGCGGCTGCGTGCCACGACCATCGCGGCGAGCGTGTTGATGCCCAGCGTGATGAGGAACAGCACGAAGCCGGCCGTCAGCAGTGCCTGCAGCTGCAGCGACGTCGCCTCGCCGAATCGGCCGGCGATCAGTGCGGAGATCGAGTTGGTGCCGATCTCGAGCGGCTTGATCTTGAGGTCGAACGACGGTGAGATGATGAGCACCACCGCGATGGTCTCGCCGAGCGCCCGGCCCAGGCCCAGCATCGTGCCGCCGATGATGCCGCCCTTGCCGAACGGCAGGACGACCGTCCGCACGACGCCCCAGTGGGTCGCCCCGAGGGCGAAGGCCGCCTCGCGCTCACCGGGAGGAGCCTGCGAGAACACCTGCTGCATCACGGCGCACGCCATCGGCACGACCATCATCGCCACCGCGATGCCGGCGACGAACGCCGACGCGGTGTAGCGGGACTGCTCCCAGACCGCGGCATTCGGATCGGCGTCGACGCGGAAGAACGGGATCCAGCCCAGGTGCTGGTGCAACCAGAGGGCGAAGGCGCTGGCGTGGGGCTGCACGAGCGTGAAGCCCCAGAGGCCGTAGATGATGCTCGGCACGGCGGCCATCAGGTCGACCAGCGACACCAACGTCGCCTTGATGCGCGCGGGGGCGTACTCGGCGATGTAGAGCGCGGTCATCACCGACAGGGGGAACGCGAACAGCAGCGCCACGGCGGCGATCGTGAAGGTGCCGATGAGCACCGCCCCGATGCCGAGGATGTCCGCCTCGGGCTGCCACTGGGTCTCGGTCAGGAACCCGAAGCCGTAGCGGCCGAAGGTCGGGACGGCCGAGAAGGCCAGGAACAGGCCGATACCGGCGGTGATCGCCAGGACGGTCGCGGCGATGGCGCGCGATCCGAGGACGAAGGCCCGGTCGGAGCCGGACTCGTCGATCCACAGATCGCGCGGCTCGTCCTCCTCCGCCTCGGGCAGGGCGGAGCGCAGGGTCGTGCTCACAGATGGGGCTCATTTCGCGACAGGATTCGAAGGTGTCGCGAGGAACCTAGGCCACGCAGACCCTGCTGCGGACCGTCTGCGGTGAACGAGCGATGAACGCACGACGTACCTTCTGCTCCCCGACCCGAAAGTGCCTCCTGAGACGCAGCAACGCCCCTCGAGCTGGTCGAAAGGGGCCTTTCGACAAGCTCAAGGGGCGAGGCGTGTCGCTACTGCTGCGCGGGCGGAGCCGGGGGCGGCTCCGTCGGCGGCGCGGGCGGCACGTCGGCCGCCGTCGTCGCCGGGTTCTCGGCCGCCTTGGCGGCGTCGAGCGCCTCCTGGACGGCCTCGTTGGTGGCCTCGGTCTGCACCGAGTCGTCCTCGATCTCCGAGTCGTAGTCGACGCGCGTCTTGCTGCCGCCGCCGTCGACGGGGATCGAGCCGATCGTGCCGCCGAGCGTGCCGAGCGCCTTGGTGAGCTCGGCCGGGATGATCCAGGTCGTCGCGTTGTCGCCCTCGGCGATCTTCGGCAGCATCTGCAGGTACTGGTACGACAGCAGCTTCTGGTCGGGGTTGCCGTCGTGGATCGCCTGGAAGACGGTCTGGATGGCCTGCGCCTCGCCCTGGGCTCGCAGGATCTGGGCCTGGCGGTCGGCCTGCGCTGTCAGGATCTGCGCCTGGCGCTGGCCCTCGGCCGTCAGGATGGCCGACTGCTTGTCGCCCTCGGCGGTGAGGATGGCCGACTGGCGCTCGCCCTCGGCGGTCAGGATCGCGGCGCGCTTGTTGCGCTCGGCGCGCATCTGCTGCTCCATCGCGTCGATGATCGACGGCGGCGGGTCGATGCCCTTGAGCTCGACACGGTTGACGCGGATGCCCCACTTGCCGGTGGCCGAGTCGAGCTCGCCGCGCAGGCCGGAGTTGATCTGGTCACGGCTGGTCAGCGCGTGCTCGAGGGTCATGCCACCGGTGATGTTGCGCAGCGTCGTCATCGTCAGCTGCTCGATGGCCTGGATGTAGTTGGCGATCTCGTACGTCGCGGCGACCGGGTCGGTCACCTGGAAGTAGATGACGGTGTCGATCGACACCACGAGGTTGTCCTCGGTGATGACGGGCTGCGGCGGGAACGACACGACCTGCTCGCGCAGGTCGATGACGTAACGCACCTTGTCGATGAACGGCATGACGATGTTGAGGCCGGCCGACAGGGTCGTGCGGTACTTGCCGAAGCGCTCGACGATGCCCGACCGGGCCTGGGGGACGATCTTGACCGTCATCGATACGACGACGATCGCCAGGACGGCGAGCAGGACGAGCACGATCAGTGCTGCGGACATCAGGACTCCTTGGAGAGGGGTGATGCGGTGGCTGAGGTGACGACGGCGGTGGCCCCGTCGATGCGGACGACGAGCACCTCCGCGCCGGTGTCGAGGACGGTGTCGAGCTCGGTGCGGGCCGACCAGAGCTCGCCGCGCAGCTGCACGCGACCCTGACGCGCGTCGACCGGCTCGACGACGACAGCGGTGGTCCCGACGAGGTTGGCGTGACCGGTCTGCAGCGTCGGGCCGGCGTGCAGCTTGGCCACGACGGAGGGCCGGACGAGGAACAGCAGGAGCAGCGAGACGATCGCGAAGATCGGCACGGTGATCCACACCGGGGCGCCGAGACCGGCGGCGGCGCCGGCGGCGATCGCACCGACGGCGAACATCAGCAGCACCAGGTCGAGGCTCAGCATCTCGACGACGGCCAGGACGACGGCGAGCCCCAGCCAGGCGGCCCAGGCGTGGTCGCGGATCCAGTCGGTCATGCGTTCTCCCCCGTGTCGGCGGGCCGCACGGCCCGGCGTCCGTATCCTGCACGGCGGGCCGCGTAGCGTCCACCGTCGTCGTCGAGCTGGATGCGCTGGCCGAACGTCCTCGAGAGGTTGTCGGCGGTGAGCGCCTCGTCGATGGGACCTTGCGCGACGACCTTGCCGTCGCGCAGGAGCAGCACGTGGGTGAAGCCGATCGGGATCTCCTCGACGTGGTGCGACACCATCACGAGCGCCGGCGAGTCGTCGTCGTGCGCGAGCGTCTCGAGGCTGGCCAGGAGGTCTTCGCGCGCACCGAGGTCGAGGCCGGCTCCTGGCTCGTCGAGCAGCAGCAGCTCGGGGTCGGTCATCAGGGCACGGGCGATCAGGACGCGCTTGCGCTCGCCCTCCGACAGCGTGCCGAACGTGCGTCCGGCCAGCGGCGCGATGCCCCACTCCCCCATGATCTGCTCGGCACGGGCGTGGTCGTGCTCGTCGTACTCCTCGTTCCACCGGCCCGTCACGGCGTAGGCGGCCGACAGCACGACGTCGCGGACCGACTCGGCCGGCGGGATGCGCTCGGCGACCTTGGTGCTGGTGTGGCCGATGCGGGTGCGCAGCTCGGAGAGGTCGACCTGGCCGAGACGCTCGCCGAGGATGTCGACGGTGCCGACCGTCGGGTGCATGGAGGCGCCGATGATCTGCAGCAGCGTCGTCTTGCCGGCGCCGTTGGGGCCGAGCACCACCCAGCGCTCGTTCTCGTCCACGGTCCAGCTGACGTCCGCGAGCAGCAGCTTGCCGGGGCGCATCACGCTGACCTCCGAGAGCTCGAAAGCGGCGGGCATGCGGCCTCCTGGTCGTGGACCTGGTTCGACGGTGGTGCGGTGCGGCCAACCTATCGCGCCGGTGTTCGGCGTCAGCGATAGCCTCTCTTGCGATGACCGAGCCCGTGCCCACCGTGCACTTCACCGATCCGACCGTCCTGGTGACCCTCATGGGTCCCGATCAGAGCGGCGTCACCACGCGCCTGTTCGGCGAGCTGGCACCTACCGGCGTCGAGGTCATCGACGTCGAGCAGCTCGTCGTGCGCGGACGCCTCATCCTCAGCGCCCTGCTCACCGTGCCCGACGACGTGCCGAGCCTCGAGCGGACCGTGCGCGGGGTCGGCGACCACTTCGGGCTCGAGGTGACGGTCGAGCACGGCACGGGCGACAACCGGGCGCGCCGGGTCGGACGCGCGCAGGTCGTGGTGCTGGGTGCTCCGCTGCGCCCGGCCGCCATGTCGGCGCTGGCGCAGGGCATCAAGGACGACGGCGGCAACATCGACCGCATCGTGCGCATGGCCCGCTACCCCGTCACGGCGATCCGCATGGAGGTGTCGGGAGCCGACCCCGACGAGCTGCAGGCGCACCTGGCCGCGATCGCGCACGAGCAGGGGGTCGACGTCGCGGTGCAGGAGAACGGCATCCTGCGTCACGCCCAGCGCCTCGTCGTCATGGACGTCGACTCGACCCTCATCCAGGGCGAGGTCATCGAGATGATCGCGGCGCACGCGGGCTGCGAGCAGGAGGTCGCGCGCATCACGGAGTCGGCGATGCGCGGCGAGCTCGACTTCGGCGAGTCGCTGACCGCCCGGGTCGCCCTGCTCGAGGGGGTCGAGGAGTCCGCCCTCGACGCGGTGTACGACTCGCTCGAGTACGCCAAGGGCGCACGCACCATGATCCGCACGCTCAAGCGCCTGGGCTACCGGTTCGCGCTGGTCAGCGGCGGGTTCACGCAGATCATCCAGAGGATCGCCGCCGAGCTCGAGGTCGACTACTTCGCGGCCAACGAGCTCGAGGTGGTCGACGGACGTCTCACCGGTCGCGTCGTCGGGCCGGTCGTCGACCGTGCCGGCAAGGCCGAGGCGCTGCGCCGGTTCGCCGACGAGGCGCGCATCCCGGTCAAGAACACCGTGGCGATCGGTGACGGCGCCAACGACCTCGACATGCTCGCGGCATCGGGGCTCGGCATCGCGTTCAACGCCAAGCCCCTCGTGCGCGACCAGGCGAAGACATCGGTCAACGTGCCGTACCTCGACGCGATCGTCTACCTGCTCGGCATCACCCGCGAAGAGGTCGAGGCGGCCGACGCCGCCGATTCGGTCTAGCGTCCGCCCAGCACCGAGTCGATCAGCCCCGGGAACCGCGCGTCGAGCTCGTCCTTGCGCAGGCTGACGACGCGGCGCCGTCCGTCGGGCTCGTTGCGCACGATGCCGGCCTCGCGCAGCACCTTCATGAGGTGCGACTTGGTCGACTTCGGCAGATCGGGGTTGGTGACTCCGCACTCGGCCATCGTCAGGGGCCCTGCGGCGAGCTCGCGGACGATCTGCAGGCGCGCGGGGTCGCTGAGGGCGAACAGCACGTCGGTGACCTCGACGTCGGCGACGTCGGGGTGCGGCAGCTGTGTGAGCGTGGTCATGGTTCGACAATACTTGAACTTTCCAAGGATCGGCGTACGGTGAGACAGTTCCACTTGGTTCGAACCGATCGATCCCGCCCCCTGCTCCTGGAGACCACATGACCGTCACCGCGCCACCGACGACGTCACGGACGACCTCCCGCGTCTCGGGATTCGCGCTCGCCGTCACCGCGATCGTCGTGATGATGGTCTGCGCCAGCGCGCCCTCGCCGTTCTACCCCGTGCTGCAGCAGCAGCTCGGGTTCTCGGCGACCACCATGACCGCGATCTTCGCGGTGTACGCCGTGACGCTCCTGCTGACGCTGCTCGTCGCCGGATCGATCTCCGACCACGTCGGGCGCCGGCCCGTCATCTCGCTCGGGTTCGTGGTGCTGGCGGCCAGCATGCTCACGTTCTGGCACGCCGACAGCGTCGCGGTGCTGATCGGGGCCCGCTTCGTGCAGGGCGTCGCGGCAGGGCTGCTGATGTCGGCGCTGTCGGCGGCGGTGGTCGACAGCGAGCCGGCCGCACGTCCCGGCGCGGCCGCGACGCTCAACAGCGTCAGCCCGATGGGAGGCCTGGCCATCGGCGCACTGGCGGCCGGTGCCCTGCTCGATGGCACCTCGTCGGCGTCCGCGATCGTGTTCGGCGGCCTGACCGCGCTGTCGGTGCTCGTCGCCGTCGTGGTCTGGTTCGTCCCCGAGACCTCGCCGCGCCACGAGGGCCTGCTGCCGTCGCTGGTGCCGCGCGCCGGGTTGCCTCGCGCGGCCAGGGGGCCGTTCCTGCGCAGCGCGCCGGCCCTGTTCGCGGGCTGGGCCACCGGAGGCCTGTACCTGTCGTTGGGCGCGCCGCTGGCCGGCCGCGAGCTGGGCGCCGAGCGGCACGTCGAGCAGGGCCTCGTCGTCGCGGTGCTGACGGGCGTCGGAGCCCTGACCTGCTACCTGGCGCGCCGGCGCACCCCGCGCGAGCTCACGATCGTCGGCACGACCGCCCTGGCGACCGGCACCACCCTGACGCTCGTCGCACTCGCAGCCGGTTCGTACTGGGGCTTCATCGCCGCGGCCGTCGTCGCGGGCGTGGGCTTCGGCGGGTCGTTCATGGGCATCATGCGGTCGATCACCCCGCTCGCGGCACCCCACGAGCGGGGCGAGCTGTTCGCTGCCGTGTTCGTGGTGGCCTACCTGGCCTTCGGCATCCCGGCCGTGGTGGCCGGCATCGCGTCGAGCCACATCGGGCTGGCCGAGACGACGTACGTCTACGGAGCCGTCGTGGTCGTCCTGTCGCTCACTGCAGCGATCCTGCGAAAGTTCACCTCGACGGACTGAGGCCGGAGATCACTCGTCGTCCTCGAGGCGGAAGCCGATCTTCATCGTCACCTGGTAGTGGCCGACCTCGGAGTCGGTGATCTGTCCCCGGATGCCGGTGACCTCGAACCAGTCGAGGTGCCGCAGGGTCTGCGAGGCACGCTTGATGCCGTTGTCGACGGCCTGCGTGACGCCCTCCGGGGAGGTGCCGACGATCTCGGTGATGCGGTATGTGCGGTCAGTCATGTGCCTATCATGCAGGCTCGGTGGACCGGCGTAGGCTGGAAGGGTGCCCGAACCCCGAGAACCACGCAAGCAGCAGGTCTTCTCGATCACCACGGCCGCCGAGTCCCAGACCGACGACCGCATGCGACGCGAGAAGCGTTACGCCGTCTCGATGATCATCCGAACGCTGTGCTTCCTGGGCGGCGTCGTGCTCGTCATGCAGCCCATGCCGTTCGCCGTCCTCGGGTGGCTGATGTTCGTCGGCGCCGTGTTCCTGCCGTATGCGGCGGTCATCTTCGCCAACGCCGGTGTCCGCAAGAAGGGCGACGGTCCGTCGCCCTTCGGGCCCGAGCCGGGCAAGCAGATCGCCACCACCCGCACCACCCCGCTCGACCGTGGCTGAGCCCCTGATCTGCTCGGCCAAGGGGTGCACGGCCGAGGCCGTCCACCAGGTCGTGTGGAACAACCCCAAGCTGCACACGCCCGACCGTCGCAAGATCTGGCTGGCGTGCGACGAGCACGAGTCGTCGTTGCGCAGCTTCCTCGACGCGCGCGACTTCTACCGCGAGACCGTCCCGCTCGAGGCCTGACGCTGCTCCGCTCCCCCGCCGAGTAGCATCGCGGCACGTCCGGGTGATGTGCCGGGGCGACAGCACCGGGGCGGGGGACGAGATGTTCGGTCGGAAGAAGACGAGGGCCAAGCTCGAGGACGTGGTCGAACGGCTCCGGCCCGACCTCACGCGGGAGTCTCTCGGAGTCGGACCGGACTTCCCCGGAGTGGCTCCGAACCCGCTCATGAGCCGTGAGGCCCGCGAGCGCACTGCACAGCTGCGTGAGGGGACGCTCGCTCTCGGCGTCCTGGTCGACTGGCGAGAGGTCAACAGCAACCCGCGCCTGGTGCTGATGCTCGACGTGGAGACGGCCGAGGGTGTCGCGTTCCGCGGCATCGCCGACGAGAGCTTCACGATCACCGAGCTCACCCGGCTGGCTCCCGGGCAGACGATGCCCGTGCGCTACCGGCCGGACGTCATGGACCACTACGTCGCGCTGGCCCTGGACGCCGACCCGGCCGACGTGCAACGGGTCTCCGACGAGATCGCGCGCCGCAAGCGAGCCTGACCCGGCGGCGGGGACGGTCGGCTAGCCGCCGATGGCCGACATGGGTCGGTCCGACTGCAGGAACGTCGGGTCGTCGATGCCGTGACCCGGCAGCTTGGTCGCCATCGCGGCGATCCACCGGTCGGCGATCTCGGCGTCGGACGCACCTGCCCGCATGGGCGTGCGCAGGTCGGACTCCTCGCGCGCGAACAGGCAGTTCATGATCTGGCCGTCGGCCGTCAGCCGCACGCGGTTGCAGTCGCCGCAGAACGGCTTGGTCACCGAGGCGATGATGCCGACGGTGTGTGGGCCGTCGTCGACGAGGAACTTCTCAGCCGGGGCCGACCCCCGACCGTCCAGGCCGGTCAGCCGGAACTGCTCGCCGAGCAGCGCGAGCGTCTCGTCGGCGGTGACCATCGCCTCACGGCTCCAGCCGTGCTGGGCATCGAGGGGCATCTGCTCGATGAAGCGCAGCTCGTAGCCGTGCGCGATGCACCAGCGCAGCAGGTCGGGCGCCTCGTGCTCGTTGATGCCGCGCAGCAGCACCGCGTTGACCTTGACGGGCCGCAGACCGGCTTCGTGGGCGGCTGCGAGGCCGTCCAGCACGTCGTGGAGACGGTCGCGTCGCGTGATCTTCTCGAAGGTCGCCGGGTCGGTCGTGTCGAGGCTGATGTTGACCCGGTCGAGCCCGGCCTCGGCCAGCGCCCGCGCCGTGTGCTTGAGACCCAGCCCGTTGGACGTCATGGCCGTGCGAGGGCCCGATGGCAGCGCCTTGGTGGTGGCCACGATCGACGGCAGGCTGCGCCTCAGCAGCGGCTCGCCGCCGGTGAACCGGACGTCACGGATGCCGAGCGTCTCGACGCCGATCGCGATGAGCCGGTTGAGCTCGTCGTCGGTGAGCGTCGCCTCGGTGGGCAACCAGTCGAGACCCTCGGCCGGCATGCAGTACTGGCACCGCAGGTTGCAGCGGTCGGTCAGGGAGACCCGCAGATCCGTGGCCACGCGGCCGTGCCGATCGATGAGGTCCATCCCCCCATCGTAGGCGTCGCGACCCAACCCGGCTGAGGTCACGGCCAACCCGGCTGAGGCCGACTTGGCGCCGACAACTAACGTCGTGGTGTGTATCGCTTCATGCTGAGCGCACGGTGGATCGGCTTCGCGATCTTCGTCATCGCGCTCGCCGCCGTCTGCACCCGCCTGGGCCTCTGGCAGATGCACAAGCTCGAGCTGCGGCTCGATCGCAACGACGTCATCACCAAGCACTTCTCGACCGATCCCGTCGACATCGGCTCGGCCCTGCCCAGCGGCACCGAGGTCGACAAGACCAACGAGTGGACACGCGTCACGGCTGTCGGCACCTACGACCTCTCGCAGCAGCTGACCGTCAAGTTCACGACCCGCGACGGAGCACCGGGCGTCGACGTCGTCACGCCGCTCGTGCTCGCGTCGGGCGACGCGGTGCTCGTCGACCGCGGCTGGATCGAGACCCAGAACACCGTCAAGCGTCCCAAGGTCCCCGCTCCCCCCCAGGGCACCGTCACGGTCGAGGGATGGCTGCGCCAGAACAACGGAGCGGGCGGCGATGCCGTGCGACCGTCCGAGGGGCAGATCCGGGCGATCTCCAGCGACGCCCTGGGCAAGGTCATGCCGTACGACCTGGTCGACGGCTACGTCAACCTGCAGCGCCAGTCGCCCGCACCGGCCGCGTCCCTGGCCGCCGAGCCCAAGCCCGAGCTCGGACAGGGCCCGCACTTCTTCTACGCCCTGCAGTGGTGGTTCTTCGCGCTGCTCGCCGTGGTCGGCTACATCTGGTTCGCCCGCGCCGAGGCCAAGGAGCGTCGCAACCCCACCCGCGTCGACGGCTTCGCGGGCCCCGACCCGAAGAAGCCCGTTGGGTCCTCGACCCGACCATGAGCCGAGGGAGCGCAGCGAGCGAAGGCAGGCGCCCAGGCGGAGCCTGGCAGCCGTGAGGAACGAGCGGCTGTAGCGGCGAAGACGCGCGCCCTCAGGCCAGCGTGACGAGGTCGAGGTAGTCCTCGGACCAGAGGTCCTCGTCGCCGTCCGGCAGCAGGAGCACGCGGTCGGGCTCGAGGGCGCGCACGGCACCCTCGTCGTGCGAGACCAGCACGATCGCGCCCTCGTAGTTGCGGATGGCCCGCAGCACCTCCTCGCGCGAAGCCGGATCGAGGTTGTTGGTCGGCTCGTCGAGCAGCAGCACGTTGGCGCTCGAGACGATCAGGCTGGCCAGCGCGAGCCGGGTCTTCTCACCGCCCGACAGCACACCTGCCGGCTTGGACGTGTCGTCGCCGCTGAACAGGAACGAACCCAGGACGCTGCGCGCCTCGGTGTCGGTCAGCTGCGGCGCCTGCGCCTGCATGTTCTCGAGCACGGTGCGCGAGGTGTCGAGCGTCTCGTGCTCCTGGGCGAAGTAGCCGATCTTCAGCCCGTGGCCCGGGATGACCTCTCCGGAGTCCTGCTGCAGCGTGCCGGCGAGCATGCGCAGCAGCGTCGTCTTGCCGGCGCCGTTGAGCCCCAGGATGACGACGCGACTGCCCTTGTCGATCGCCAGGTCGACGTCGAGGAAGATCTCGAGCGAGCCGTACGACTTCGACAGCCCCTCGGCCATGAGCGGCGTCTTGCCGCACGGGGCCGGCTTCGGGAACTTGATGTTGGCGACCTTGTCCTGCACCCGCTCGCCCTCGAGGCCCGAGACCAGCTGCTCGGCGCGACGCAGCATCTGCTGGGCCGTGGAGGCCTTCGACGCCTTGGCACGGAACTTGTTGGCCTGCGACGTCAGCGCGTCGGCCTTCTTGACGGCCAGGGCCCGCTCGCGCTTGCGGCGGGCCTCGTCGGCCTCGCGCTGCTTGACGTACGACGCCCAGCCCATGTTGTAGATGTCGATCGTGGCGCGGTTGGCGTCGAGGTAGAGGACCTTGTTGACCGTCTCCTCGATCAGGTCGACGTCGTGGCTGATGATCACGATGCCGCCGCTGAACGACTTCAGGAAGCCGCGCAGCCACGTCACCGAGTCGGCGTCGAGGTGGTTGGTGGGCTCGTCGAGCAGCAAGGTGTCGGCGTCGGAGAAGAGGATGCGCGCCAGCTCGATGCGGCGCCTCTGACCACCCGACAGCGTCGACAGCGGCTGCTCGAGCACGCGGTCGGGCAGTCCCAGCGCGTGCGAGATGGTGGCGGCCTCCGACTCGGCGGCGTACCCGCCGCCGGCGTTGAAGGCGGTGTCGGCACGGGTGTACGCCTTCATCGCCTTCTCGGCGATCTCGGGATCGGGCGAGCCCATGTCGAGCTCGGCCTTGCGCATCGCGGTGAGCGCCTCGTCGAGGCCGCGGGCCCCGAGGATGCGGTCGCGCGCGGTGGTGGCGAGGTCGCCCGACTTGGGGTCCTGAGGGAGGTAGCCGATCTTGCCGGTCGACGTGATCGAGCCCTGCGCGGGCTGGCCGTCGCCGGACAGCATGCGGGTGAGCGTCGTCTTGCCGGCGCCGTTGCGGCCGACGAGGCCGACCTTGTCGCCCTTGTCGACGCGGAACGAGACATCGGACATCAGGACGCGCGCGCCGAAGCGCAGCTCCACATTGGAGACGGTGAGCATGAAGAACCTTCAGGTTGGTGTGAGGGGGTCGACGGAGCGCAGATCGCGCTCGACGTCATTCCCGCTGGTAGAAGCTCACCCGACCAGTCTACGTCCCCGCTGACGCGTGGGTTGCGCCCCTGTGACGCGTGGGTTGGTGTCATTGCCCACATCCGCAACCCGCGCATCAGCGGGGCACAACCCACGCGTCAGCGTCAGCCGATGTTGAAGCCGAGGGCCCGCAGCATCTCGCGGCCGTCGTCGGTGATCTTGTCGGGGCCCCACGGCGGCATCCAGACCCACTCGATGCGGAAGTCGTTGACGATGCCGTCGAGCGCCGCGCGGGTCTGGTCCTCGATGACGTCGGTCAGCGGGCACGCAGCCGACGTCAGCGTCATCGACAGCACGGTGTTGCTGTGCTCGTCGACGTCGGCGCCGTAGACCAGGCCGAGGTCGACGACGTTGATGCCGAGCTCGGGGTCGACGACGTCCTTCATCGCCTCGAGGACGTCCTCGGTCGTGGTGGCGCCGGCCGGGGCCGTGCTGACCTCGGGCAGGTCGCTGTGATCAGTGGTCATGCGGGATCTCCCGTGGTTGCTGAGTCGGTGGTTGAGGTGTTGGTGGTGACGAGCGCCTGCGAGACGGCGTCCTTCCAGGCCATCCAGCCCAGCAACGCGCACTTGATGCGCGCCGGGAACTGGGCGACGCCGGCGAAGGCGATGCCGTCCTCGAGCACATCCTCGTCGGGCTCGACCTTGCCCTTGCCCTGCATCAGCTCGGTGAAGCTGTCGAGGACGGTCATGCCCTCGGTGACGCTCTTGCCGATGATGAGGTCGTTCAGCACCGAGGTGGATGCCTGGCTGATCGAGCAGCCCTGCGCGTCGTACGACACGTCACTGACGGTCTCGCCGTCGAGGTGCACGCGCAGCGTCACCTCGTCGCCGCACGTCGGGTTGACGTGGTGCACCTCGGCCTCGAACGGCTCGCGCAGTCCGGCGCCGTGCGGGTGCTTGTAGTGGTCGAGGATGATCTCCTGGTAGAGCGCATCCATGGCCGCGGTGTTCATCGCGCCTCCCTGGTCTCGGGTCGCCTCATGCGAAGTACTTCTTGGTGAAGTGCAACGCCTCGACCAGCGCATCGATTTCCTGCTCGGTCGTGTAGAGGTAGAACGACGCACGGGTCGTCGCCTGCACGCCGAAGCGCAGGTGCGCCGGCTTGGCGCAGTGATGGCCGGCGCGCACCGCGATGCCCCGCGAGTCGAGCAGCTGCGAGACGTCGTGCGGGTGGACGCCGTCGAGCGTGAAGCTGACCGCTCCCCCGCGCATGACGGCCTCCTTCGGCCCGACGATCGTCAGACCGTCGATCTCCTGCATGGCACCGAGCGCATAGGCCGTGATGGCCTGCTCGTGCGCCGCGACGTTCTCCATGCCGATGGCACTGAGGTAGTCGACGGCCGCGCCCAGGCCGACCGACTGCGCGATCGGCGGGGTGCCGGCCTCGAACCGCGCCGGCGGGGGCGCGTACGTCGAGCCCTGCATCGTGACGGTCTCGATCATCTCGCCGCCGCCCAGGAACGGGGGCAGCTCGGCCAGCAGGTCGTAGCGACCCCACAGGACGCCGATGCCGGTCGGTCCGACGACCTTGTGGCCGGTGAACGCGACGAAGTCGGCACCGAGCGCCGCGACGTCGACCGGGAACTGCGGCACGGCCTGCGAGGCGTCGATGACGACCAGCGCGCCGACCGAGTGGGCCTTGGCGATGACGGTCTCGACCGGGTTGATCGTGCCCAGCATGTTGGACACCCAGGTCAACGAGACCACCTTGGTGCGCTCGGTGATCAGCTGATCGATGTCGTCGAGATCGAGCCGGCCCTCGTCGGTGACGCCGAACCAGCGCAGGCTCGCGCCGGAGCGCTGGGCCAGCTGCTGCCACGGGACGATGTTGGAGTGGTGCTCCATCTCGGTGATGACGATCTCGTCGCCGTCGCCGACCCGTCCTGCGTCGCCCAGCACGCGGGCGACGAGGTTGAGCGCCTCGGAGGCGTTCTTGGTGTAGACGACCTCGTCGCGGCCGGGCGCGTTGATGAACGCCGCGACCTTGTCGCGCCCCAGCTCGAACGCGGCACTGGCCTCGGCACCGAGGTGGTGCATCGCGCGGGCCACGTTGGCGTTGTGCAGCCGGTAGTGGTCATCGATCGCCTCGATGACCTGCAGCGGCTTCTGCGAGGTGTTGGCGCTGTCGAGGTAGACCAGCGGCAGGTCACCGGGCAGCCGGCGTCCCAGGATCGGGAAGTCACCCCGGATCCTGGCCACGTCGTACGCGGTCCCCTCGACGACGGTCACAGCGCGGCAGCCTTCACGTACTTGTCGTAGCCGTTGGCCTCGAGCTCGTCGGCGAGCTCGGGTCCGCCCTGGTCGGCGACGCGGCCGGCGACGAACACGTGCACGTAGTCGGGCTTGATGTACCGCAGGATGCGCGTGTAGTGCGTGATGAGCAGGACGCCGCGGTCGCCCTGGTCGCTGTAGCGGTTGACGCCCTCGGAGACGACCCGCAGGGCGTCGATGTCGAGGCCGGAGTCGGTCTCGTCGAGCACCGCGAACTTGGGGTTGAGCAGCTCGAGCTGCGCGATCTCGTGGCGCTTCTTCTCGCCGCCGGAGAAGCCCTCGTTGACGCTGCGCTGGGCGAAGTCCTTGTCGAGGGTCACGCGCTCGAGAGCGGCGTTGACGTCCTTGACCCACGTGCGCAGCTTGGGAGCCTCGCCGTCGATGGCGGTCTTGGCGGTGCGCAGGAAGTTCGCGACCGAGACGCCCGGCACCTCGACGGGGTACTGCATCGCCAGGAACAGGCCCGCACGAGCGCGCTCGTCGACCGACATCGACAGGATGTCGACGCCGTCGAGCGTCACGGTGCCGCTGGTGATGTTGTACTTCGGGTGGCCGGCGATGGAGTAGGCCAGCGTCGACTTGCCGGAGCCGTTGGGCCCCATGATGGCGTGGACCTCACCGGTCTTGACGGTCAGGTCGACCCCCTTGAGGATCTCCTTCTCGCCCTCCTCGGTGGTGACCGTGACGTGCAGGTCCTTGATCTCGAGTGTTGCCATGTTCAGCTCCTGGGGGTGGAGAGATCGACCATCACGGTGTCTCCCTCGATCTGGGTGGAATAGGTCGGTACGGCCTCGGTGGCCGGGAGGTTGAGCGGTGTGCCGGTGCGGACGTCGAAGCGCGAGCCGTGCAGCCAGCACTCGATCTCGCAACCGTCGACCTCTCCCTCGGACAGCGGGATCGACGCGTGCGAGCACTCGTCGCGGACGGCGTAGACGTCGTCTCCGTCGCGGACGAGGGCGATCTCCTGGCCGCCGATCTCGACGGCCAGCGCTCCCCCGTCCGGGACGTCGGCGAGCGGCGCCGCTGCTACGAACGGCATCAGTCGATGCGTCCCACGTGCTCGGCGAGCTCGGCCTCGATCGAGGCGACGAGACGCTCCTGCAGCGCCGGCACGCCGATGCGACGGATGATGTCGTTGAAGAAGCCGTGCACGACGAGTCGGCGCGCCTCCTCCTCGGGGATGCCGCGGCTCTGCAGGTAGAACAGGTGCTGGTCGTCGAAGCGACCGGTCGTCGAGGCGTGCCCGGCGCCCTCGATGTCGCCGGTCTCGATCTCGAGGTTGGGCACCGAGTCGGCCTTCGCCCCGTCGGTGAGCACCAGGTTGTCGTTGCTCTCGTAGGTCAGGATGCCCTCGGCCTCCTTGCGGATCAGCACGTTGCCGATCCACACGGTGTGGGCGTCCTGGCCCTGCAGCGCGCCCTTGTACTCGACGTTGCTCTTGGTGCGAGGCGCCGTGTGGTCGGCGAACAGGCGGTGCTCGATGTGCTGGCCGGCGTCGGCGAAGTACACGCCGAGCATCTCGACGCTGCCGCCGGTGCCCCGGTAGTCGGCCGACGTGCTGGCTCGCACGACGTCGCCGCCGAGCGAGACGGCCACGTGACGGAGCTCGGCGTCGCGTCCGACCGTGGCGTGCTGGGTGACGACGTGGACGCTGTCGTCGTTCCAGTCCTGGATCGTGACGAACGTCAGGTGGGCGCCGTCCTCGACGACGACCTCGATGTTCTCGGCCCAGGTGGCCGATCCGTCATAGTCGACGACCACGACAGCGCGCGAGAAGCGTCCGGCGCGCACCAGCAGGTGGCCGGCGCCGGCCTTCTCGATGCCGGCACCGTGCAGGCGGATCGTGGTGGGCTGCTCGATCTCGGCGTCGGCCGGGATCGTCACCTCGAACACCGAGGTGGCGGCGGCCCAGGCACGCGCCGAGACGCGGTCGACGGGCACGTAGCCCGAGACGCCGCGCGCCGAGTCGGCGACCGGCACCGAGACGGCCGTGACGCCGGGGGCGGCGTCGACCTCGACCGTGTGGTGGTCGCCGTCGAGCGGCGCGTCCTTGTGCAGGTCGCGCAGGCGCTTGAGCGGGGTGAACCGCCAGATCTCCTCGAGACCCGTGGGGACGGGGTGGTCGGCGAGGTCGAACGACCCCTCCGGGTGCAGGTGTGACTCCACAGGGCTCAATTCGAGCGCCTTGGCCATCGAGTCTTGGATTGCCTCGGAGCCATCCACGAAGCTAGACGTCGTCATCCGACAGCACCCTCCATCTGGAGCTCGATCAGGCGGTTGAGCTCGAGGGCGTACTCCATCGGCAGCTCGCGCGCGATCGGCTCGACGAAGCCGCGGACGATCATCGCCATGGCCTCGTCCTCCTCCATGCCGCGCGACATGAAGTAGAACAGCTGGTCGTCGCTGAGCTTGGAGACCGTGGCCTCGTGGCCGAGCGTCACGTCGTCCTCGCGGACGTCGACGTAGGGGTAGGTGTCGGAGCGGCTGATCTGGTCGACGAGCAGCGCATCGCACTTGACCGTGCTGGCCGAGCCCTCGGCGCCCTCGAGCACCTGCAGCAGGCCGCGGTACGACGTGCGTCCGCCGCCTCGGGCGACCGACTTGCTGAGGATCGAGCTGGACGTGTTGGGCGCGGCGTGCACCATCTTGGCGCCGGCGTCCTGGTGCTGCCCCTCGCCGGCGAAGGCGATCGACAGCGTCTCGCCACGGGCGTGCTCGCCCATGAGGTAGACCGCGGGGTACTTCATCGTGACCTTGGAGCCGATGTTGCCGTCGACCCACTCCATCGTGGCGCCCTCTTCGCAGACGGCGCGCTTGGTGACGAGGTTGTAGACGTTGTTCGACCAGTTCTGGATCGTCGTGTATCGGACGCGGGCGCCCTTCTTGACCACGATCTCGACGACCGCCGAGTGCAGCGAGTCGCTGGAGTAGATCGGCGCGGTGCAGCCCTCGACGTAGTGGACGTAGGAGTCCTCGTCGGCGATGATCAGCGTCCGCTCGAACTGGCCCATGTTCTCGGTGTTGATGCGGAAGTAGGCCTGCAGCGGGATGTCGACGTGGACGCCCTTGGGCACGTAGATGAACGAGCCGCCCGACCACACCGCCGAGTTGAGCGCGGAGAACTTGTTGTCGCCGACCGGGATGATCGTCGCGAAGTACTCCTTGAACAGCTCGGGGTGCTCCTTGAGCGCCGTGTCGGTGTCGAGGAACAGCACGCCCTGGGCCTCGAGGTCCTCGCGGATCGAGTGGTAGACGACCTCGGACTCGTACTGCGCCGCGACGCCCGAGACGAGGCGCTGCTTCTCGGCCTCGGGGATGCCGAGCCGGTCGTACGTGTTCTTGATGTCCTCGGGCAGGTCGTCCCACGTGGCGGCCTGCTTCTCGGTGGACCGCACGAAGTACTTGATGTTGTCGAAGTCGATGCCGCCGAGGTCGGAGCCCCAGGTCGGCATGGGCTTGCGATCGAACAGCTTCAGGCCCTTGAGGCGCAGGTCGAGCATCCACTCGGGCTCGCTCTTGAGCGCCGAGATGTTGCGGACGACCTCTTCGCTGAGGCCGCGCTGGACGTTGGCGCCGGCGTCGTTGCCGTCGGACCAGCCGAACTCGTAGCGACCGACGTCCTTGAGGCCGGGGTTGGCCTCCTCGATCGCGTTCGGGACTGCGGTGGGTGCGTTCGTCTCTGACGTGGTCGTCATGAGGGCAACCTCTCTGCGGTGGTGGGGTTCGTGGGGGTGGCGGGCAGGTGGGTCGTGCAGACTCCGTCGCCGTGGGCGATCGTGGCGAGTCGCTGCACGTGCGAGCCGAGCAGGCGGGAGAACATCTCTGCCTCGGCCTCGCACATCTGGGGGAACTCCTCGGCCACGTGGGCGACCGGGCAGTGGTGCTGGCAGATCTGGGCTCCGGCCGGCGTGGTGCTGACCGAGGCCGCGAAGCCGTCGTCGGTCAGTGCCTGGGCCAGGACGGCCGGACGCTGGGCGGGATCGGCCAGCTCGAGCAGCGGACGGTAGCGACTCTCGAGGTCGACGAGGCGGTGACGTGCGAAGTCCATGACCGCGGCGTCTCCGCCGGTGTCGGCCAGGTAGCGCAGGGCACCCGCGGCCAGCTTGTCGTAGGCCTGCTCGAAGCCGTCGCGGCCGGCATCGGTGATGGCGAAGACCTTGGCCGGACGGCCGCGTCCGCGCTGGCCGGTGATGCGCTGGTCGCGTGCCTCGACGACGCCCTCGACGATGAGCTGGTCGAGGTGGCGACGCACGGCGGCCGGGGTGAGACCGAGCTGCTCGGCGAGGTCGGCGGCCGTGGTGGGGCCGTTCTCGAGGATGGTCTGCGAGACGCGTGTGCGCGTGGGAGCGTCGTCGACCGACACCTTCTCCACTGGCTGCACGTATTTCACAACACCAGTGTGCCGTTAATGATTCCGACCGTTCAAGGAAGGACTGCCTTACCGCGGCCCGGACTCGACGGCACCAGCCGGAAGCACGGCGGCATCGGCAGCGCGGGTGCCCGCCTCCCAGCCCCGTGCGTCGAACCTCCGACGACGTGATCCCGTCGTGACGTGCGGGAAGAGACGCTCGACCTCGTCGGCGACGGCTTCGGCCTGGCGTCGCAGCACTGGCACGAGCACGGCCCCATAGCTGTCGGCCGCCTCGTGCGCCGACGAGCTGAGGCGTTCGGCGATGCGGGTGGCGAACGCCTGCAGGAAGGCCCGCCGGAAGCCGGTCCCCGATGCCTCGGCTCGCGTCATGGCCCTGGTCGCCTGGACGAGGGTCGAGGTGAACAGCAGATCGACCTGCTCGACGTCGATCGGCAGGCCGATCAGCGTCACGCTGGACGAGAACTCGCTCCAGATCGCCGTGACCCGGTTGGCCTCCGCGACGGCGTGCAGCAAGGTGGCCTTCTCGAGGGCGTAGGGCTGGTCGATCAGCACCCTGATCCCCCGGACGTCGAAGACCTCGCCCGCATCGGCCGTCAACAGCGCCTCGTCGATCGAGTGACGCGTCATGAGGTCCTGCGCCTTGGCGGTGAAGGCCTCCGCCTCGGCGGCGAACTCGGTCGACTCGGCCTTGGCCAGCAGCGAGCGCACCTTCGAGAGCATCTTGGCGCGCTGCTCGCCGTGCTGTGGCGAGGACGCCTGCGCTGGTGCCGGACGCTGACGACCCCATCGGGACGGCGGGGCCGACAAGAGCTGGGAGGCCGGGAGGATGCGCAGCAGGTCGAGCGTCACGAGTGCGCTGACCCACTGCTGCACGCCGGCCCGGCCGCCGCGTGCCAGCAGGTCGTCGACCCCGACCGACTCTCCGTGCTGCTCACGCAGGGCGTCGAGCTGGTCGGTCCATTCTCGTGGGGCGGTGTCGGCGGAGCTGCCGCCACTCGGCTCGAGGAGGACGGCCCGCGCGGTCCAGCGCGCGGCAGGCTTGGACCCCCTCCGTCCGGCCGTGTGGACCAGGTCGCGCGGCTGCCACCCGCTCTCCCACGCCGCGGCGATCCTCGCGAACACCTCGTCGACGACGAGGGCGGCGGGATCGCCGGAGTCAGCGGTGGCCGCGGAACCCAGCTCGTTGAGCCGGGCGATGCGGGGTCCGAGGCCACCCGGGGCGGCGGAGGCGAACTTCGCTGCGACGTCGATCAGGGTACGGACGTCGTCGGGACCGGGCGATCGACCCATGGAACGGCGTCGTGCCTCGCGCTGCTGCCTGCTCTGACTGCCCATGTCGACCATCCTCCCAACGCCCCAGCGCGCCGGGCCCCGCCCGTCCACAGCCGGGCCCGGCGCGCTTCTCCGGTGACTCGACGTCACCGGCGGCGCATCAGCTGGACGTGTCCGCGAGCAGCTCGATCAGCGCCGCGGCTGCCGGGGCCGACGACGCGGGGTTCTGGCCCGTGATGAGCAGACCGTCGCGCACCACGTGAGGGCCCCAGTCGTCGCCCTGCGTGTAACGACCGCCCTTCTCCTTGAGCATGTCCTCGACCAGGAACGGGACGACGTCGGTCAGGCCGACCCCCGACTCCTCGGAGTTCGTGAACCCCGTGACGTCCCTGCCCTCGACCAGCGGCGCGCCGGACGGCGTCGTCACGTGCCGCAGGACGCCGGGCGCGTGGCAGACCAGCGCGACGGGCTTGTCGGCGGCGAGCGCTCCCTCGATGAGGGCCTTGGAGACGGGGTCCTCGGCGAGGTCCCAGAGCGGTCCGTGTCCACCGGCGTAGAAGACGGCGTCGAACGCGGTCGGATCGACGCTGTCGAGCCGCACGGTCGACGACAGCGCGGCCGAGGCCTCGGCGTCGGACTCGAACCGTCGCGTGTCGTCGGTCTGCGCATCGGGCTCGTTGCTCTTGGGGTCGAGCGGCGGCCGGCCGCCCTTCGGGGACGCCAACGTGATGTCGGCGCCGGCGCGGACGAACTCGTAGTAGGGGGCGGCGAGCTCTTCGAGCCAGAATCCGGTCTTCTCCCCGGTGTCTCCGAGCTCGTCGTGCGAGGTGAGGACGATGAGAACCTTCACTGAAACTCCTTGGTGAGGACGGGCCGACATCCACGCCTGTCGGCTGGTGTCGGATCACTCCCACACTCCCACGCACGGCCTAGAGTCGTGCCATGGCAAGCGATGCGGTCGAGATCGAGGCGGGCGGCCGGACGGTGCGCGTGTCCAGCCCGACCCGGGTCATCTACGAGGCCACCGACTTCTCGGCCGAGGTCACCAAGCTGATGGTCGCCGAGTACTACGTGGCCGTCGAGGACGGGCTGATGCGCGCGCTGCGCGAGCGTCCGGTCGCGCTCGAGCGGTGGCCGAAGGGCATCCGCGAGGGCATGGAGATGTCGACGCGGGCCGACTCGCACGGCGACGCGTTCTACCAGAAGCGCATGATGCGCGGTGCACCGTCGTACGTCGAGAGCACGCGCGTGCTGTTCCCGTCCGGACGTGCCGCCGACGAGATGTGCATGACCGAGATCGCCGTCGCGGCGTGGGCCGCGCACATGGGAGCCGTCACCTTCCACCCGTGGCCCACGCGCCGCGCCGACAACGACCGTCCCGACGAGCTGCGCATCGACCTCGACCCGTTCGGTGCCGCGACGTTCGGCGACGCGGTGCGCATCGCCTCGGTCGCACGCGACCTGTTCGCCGAGCTGGGCGTGCGTGCCTTCGCCAAGACCAGCGGCAAGCGTGGCATCCACGTCTACGCGCGCATCGAGCCGCGGTGGACGTTCACCGACGTCCGGCACGCGGCCATCGGCTTCGCCCGCGAGCTGGAGCGCCGCGCCGACGGCGTCACCACCAAGTGGTGGAAGGAGGAGCGGGCCGACAACGTGTTCGTCGACTTCAACCAGAACTGCCGCGACCGCACGATCGCGTCCGCCTACAGCCTGCGGCCCTCCCCCGGCGCGACGGTCTCGATGCCCGTCACCTGGGACGAGCTGGCCGACCTGACCGATCCGCGCGACTTCACGCTGCACACCGTCCCTGACAAGCTCGCGGCGGACGGCGACGCGTGGTCGGAGATCGACGACGTCGCCCACGACCTCGCGCCCCTGCTCGCGCTGTGGGCCGACGACCCGACCGAGATGCCCTACCCACCCGAGTACCCGAAGATGCCTGGCGAGCCGAAGCGGGTGCAGCCGAGCAAGGCGAAGAAGGCGTAGCCGCGTCCAGGACGTCATCACCGATGCGGTGACCCAGGTACTGACGTGATGACGTCCGGGGCGGGCGCCCACGCAGGGTCGACGCTACTTCTTGCCACCTCGGTCGAGGTAGGCCGGCATGGCCAGGAAGCCGAGCCCCACGGCGACGAACCCGATGGCGAGGGTCGTGTTGCCGCCGACCAGGCTGGCGATGGCGGCGACGACGAACAGGAGGCCCCCGATGGTCCACATCCTCTTGTCATTCATGACGTGAGCCTAGGAGCGTCCTCGGCGGCCCGCACGCTGGAGGACCAGGGAATTCAGGGCAGCACGAGCACGTAGTCAGCCCGGTCGCTGATGTGCTGAGCGTACTCGCGCAGCGTCGCCTCGGGCAGCTCGACCGACGCCTCGTCCATCGAGCGCCTCACCTGGACGGCGACGTCGTCGACGGGCATCGCGGCGAAGCTCTTGCGCAGGGACTCGTCGATCGCCTGCAGCGTGTCGGCGAGCGCGGCGTCATCGGTCGTGACGGTGGTGTGCATGCACCGACGGTACGACGGCCGGGGCCGGGCGGCACGTCGTCGAGGCGACACCGAGCGGCAGCGTTCGGGCATTCGTCGGGGCGCCTGTCTAGAGTGGCCGGGTGGACCCCAAGCCCGCGCGGATCGATCTCGGTCGACTCATCGATCGCCCCGACGACGACTTCTCGCACGACGAGGTGCAGCACCTGAGGCAGGACTTCACCCGCTTCATGATGCGCTACAAGTTCGGCATGGAGGAGATCGTCACCAAGCTGTCGATCCTGCGCGACGAGTTCGAGCACCTCCACGAGACCAACCCCATCGAGAACGTCTCGTCACGGCTCAAGAACCCCGACAGCATCCTCGAGAAGATGGGCCGCAAGGAGTGCGAGTCGACGTTCGAGTCGATCGCCGAGAAGATCACCGACATCGCCGGCGTCCGCGTCACCTGCAGCTTCGTGTCCGACGTCTACCACGTGTTCGACATGCTCACGAGCCAGTCGGACGTCGTCATCGTCGAGGTGCGCGACTACATCACGACGCCCAAGCCCAACGGCTACCGCAGCCTGCACGCCCTCGTCGAGGTACCGGTCTACCTGAGCGACGGCGAGGTGCCGGTGCTCGTCGAGGTGCAGCTGCGCACCATCGCGATGGACTTCTGGGCCAGCCTCGAGCACAAGATCCACTACAAGTACCGCGAGGACGTGCCGCAGGCCCTGCTCGACGGCCTCAAGGACGCCGCCGACACCGCGACCGAGCTCGACGCGACGATGGAGCGCCTGCACACCGAGGTCAAGTCGGCCGGCGCGCTGTCGTCCGGCCTCAAGGACGAGCTGGTGCGGGGCACCGTCGCCCTCCCCGACGACGCCTTCGTCGAGCGCCTCAAGCGCATGGGCACCTGACGGCTCACCGTCCCCTTCGAGCGGTGGATCCTCCACCGTCTCGACGCCGAATCGAGCTCAGAAGGTGGCGTGAGCACCGCTCAACCACGGAATGTGGCGTACGCACTGCCCGGGCTGGTGGAGCGGCCGTCAGGTCAGGACGTCGTCGAGGTCGTACCTCGCGACCTCCTCGAGCTGCCCGTACGTGCACGACTCGGGCTCGCGATCGGGCCTCCACCGCTTGAACTGCGCGGTGTGTCGGAAGCGGGTGCCCTCCATGTGCTCGTACCCCACCTCGGCGACCAGCGACGGCTCGAGCGTGACGAACGACAGGTCCTTGGTGCCGGTCCAGCGGCTCTGCCCGCCGGGGAGGCGTGACGAGGCCTGCGCATCGGCGTCCTGCCACTGGCCCCAGGGGTGTTGGGTGGTGTCGACCACGAGCGGCTGCAGCAGCTCGACCAGCTCGGCACGCCGCGACTCGGTGAACGAGGCGGCGACGCCGACGTGCTGCAGCGTGCCGTCGTCGGCGTAGAGACCCAGCAGCAACGAGCCCAGCAGCGGCCGGTCGTCGGTGGACGTCTTGTGGAGGCGGTAGCCCGCGACGACGACGTCGGCCGTGCGGGCGTGCTTGATCTTCAGCATCTGCCGCCCGTTCTCGGCGTACGGCTTGCCCAGGGCCTTGGCGACGACGCCGTCGAGCCCCGCGCCCTCGAAGATGCCGAACCACTCCTCGGCGACCGCCGCATCGGTCGTGGTGCGGGTGAGGTGCACGGGCGCGGACGCCGATGCGAGCGCGTCCTCGAGACGTGACCGTCGCACCGAGAAGGGCTCGTCCATCAGCGACTCGTCGCCGAGCGCGAGCAGGTCGAAGGCGACGAACGACGCAGGCGTCTGCTCGGCCAGCTTCGCGACCCGCGAGGCCGCAGGGTGGATGCGCTGCGAGAGCGCGTCGAACTCCAGGCGTCCGTCGATCGCCAGGAAGATCTCGCCGTCGAGCACGCACCGCGCCGGCGTGTTGGCGAGCACGGCCTCGACGACGTCGGGGAAGTAGCGGGTGAGCTCCTTGGTCGACCGGCTGGCCAGCACGACCTCGTCGCCGTCGCGGAACACGATGCAGCGGAACCCGTCCCACTTGGGCTCGTACGACAGGCCGCCGTCGACCGAGTCGGCCGCAGGGACGCCCTTGACGGACTTGGCGAGCATCGGCTTGACCGGTGGCATGACGGGCAGATCCATGCAGCCCAGCCTAAGACGAGACCTAGCCGGGCGACACCTACACTGTGGGGGTGTCTGAGCCGGTCGCAGTGCCTACCTCCGGGGACGCGCCAGCAGTCGAGGTGGTCGATCTCGCGATGCGCTACGGCGACGTCACGGCCGTCGACGGGCTGAGCCTCCGCGTCGCCCGTGGCACCGTCACCGCGATCCTCGGACCCAACGGCGCCGGCAAGACCACCACCATCGAGACGTGCGAGGGCTTCCGAACCCCGCAGAGCGGCACCGTCCGCGTGCTGGGCCTCGACCCCGTCGCCGAGGGGCACCTGCTGCGGCCCCGCGTCGGCGTCATGCTGCAGTCGGGTGGCGCGTGGTCGGGCGCCCGCTCGCACGAGATGCTGCACCACATCGCGTCGCTGCACGCCCATCCGCTCGACGTCGACCTGCTGATCGAGCGCCTCGACATGGGCTCGTACGGCTCGACGCCCTACCGCCGCCTCTCGGGCGGGCAGCAGCAGCGCCTCAGCCTCGCGATGGCGATCGTCGGACGTCCCGAGCTGTTGTTCCTCGACGAGCCGACCGCGGGCCTCGACCCCGCGGCGCGCCGCTCCACGTGGGAGCTCATCGCCGAGCTGCGCAGCAGCGGCGTCACGGTCGTGCTCACGACCCACTTCATGGACGAGGCCGAGGCCCTCTCCGACGACGTCCACATCGTCGACGGCGGCCGCGTCATCGCGTCCGGGACGCCCCAGGCACTCGCGTCGTCCGGCTCCGAGAACACCGTGCGGTTCACCTCGAGCCCCGGGCTCGACGTCGTCGACCTGATGAGCGCGCTCCCCCACGACACCAAGGTCGACGAGGTGACGCCCGGCGCGTACGTCGTGGCCGGTGCCGTCGATCCCCAGCTGCTCGCGACCATCGCGACGTGGTGCGCCGCTCAGGGCGTGTTCACCGAGTCGCTGCTCGTCGAGCGTCAGACCCTCGAGGACCGCTTCCTCGAGCTCACCGGCAAGGCCCTGCGATGACGTCCGCACCCACCAGGCTCGACCTGTCGCCCCGACCCGGCTCGGCCACGCGCCCGGCCATGCTGAGGGCCCAGACGACGATGGAGCTGCGGCTGCAGCTGCGCAACGCCGAGCAGGTGCTGCTCACGATGGTCATCCCGCTGGTGCTGCTGGTGCTGGGCTCGCAGGCCGACCAGATCGTCGACCTCGGGCCCGGCCGCACGATCGACATCATCACGCCGGGCATCCTCGCCCTGGCCGTGCTGTCGACGTCCTTCACGTCGTTGGCCATCGCGACGGGCTTCGAGCGCCGCTACGGCATCATCAAGCGTCTCGGCGCCTCGCCGCTGCCCCGCTGGGGACTGCTCTTCGGCAAGATCGGTGCCGTCGTCATCATCGAGGTCGCGCAGCTCGCCGTGCTGTCGGGCGTCGGCCTGGCGCTGGGCTGGCAGCCTCACGGCGGCGTGGTCGCCGCCAGCCAGATGGTCGCGCTGCTCGTGCTCGGCACCGCGGCCTTCGGCTCGCTCGGCCTGCTGATCGCCGGCACGCTGCGGGCCGAGGCGACGCTCGCGGTCGCCAACCTCGTCTACGTGCTGCTGCTGGTCGGGGGCGGCCTGCTCGTCCCGCTCAGCCGCTACCCCACCGCCGCGCGCCACGTGCTCGACCTGCTGCCCTCCGGTGCCCTGGGCCAGGGACTGCGCGACACGTTCGCCGGCGACGGACCCACCGCCTTCGCCACCGTCGTCCTGCTCGTCTGGACGGTGTGCGCCAGCCTTCTCGTGTCGAGGACGTTCAAATGGGAGTGACCACCAAGGCCAAGCGCTCGTGGCTGGGGCTGCGTCAGCCCACCGAGACGTCGGTCGAGCGCTGGGCGTGGGCGGCCGTCGTCGCCAACACCGTCATCATCCTGACCGGTGGTCTCGTGCGCCTCACCGGATCGGGCCTGGGCTGCCCCACGTGGCCCAAGTGCACCGACAACTCGTTCGTGCCGCACCGCGAGCTCGGTTTCCACGGCGTCATCGAGTTCGGCAACCGGATGCTGACGTACGTGCTGATCGCCGTCGTCGTGGCGACGTTCGTGGCCATCTGGCGCTGGTCGAGAACCTCACGCCCCCTGCGCCGGCTCGCCGCGCTCATCGCGCTGGGCGTCCCGTTCCAGGGCGTCATCGGCGGCATCACGGTGCTGACCGACCTCAACCCGTGGATCGTCTCGCTGCACCTGCTGCTGTCGCTGCTGCTGGTCTCGGCATCCGTGCTGCTCGTGGTGCGGGTGCGCGGCGCCACGCCCTTCGCCTTCGCCACCCGCGCGCGACGGCTGGTGCTGGCGACCTACGGGATGCTGTGGGTCGTGGTGTACCTCGGCACGGTCGTCACCGGCAGCGGTCCGCACGCCGGCGACGACGAGGCCCCGCGCAACATGCTCGACCCGCAGGTCATGAGCCACGTCCACGCCGTCGCCGTCTACGTCCTCGTCGCCCTCACGCTCGGCTGCTGCCTGCTGCTGCGGGGCACGCCGGCCGCGCGGCTGGCTGGCGGCCTGCTCGTCGCCGAGCTGGCTCAAGGGACGCTCGGCTTCGTCCAGTACTTCACCGACCTGCCCATCGCCCTCGTGGCGGCGCACCTGGTCGGTGCAGCCGTGCTCGTCGCGGTCGCGACGCGGTTGCTGGTCGAGGTGGTGGCCAGCCGGTCGTCCGAGGTCACCGACACCCGCGCGTCGGCCTCGACGTCCTCTCATTGACCTGAGACCCACGTCACCCTACGGTGACCGGATGTCGTCCAGCTCGGTCACCGAGTCGCCCACGTCCGCAGGCAGCACCGACCTGGTCCCCCTCCTGCTGGTGCACGCCGGCCTGCTGGTGGCCGGTGGCGTCGCCCTCTCGCTCGACCGTCCCGCCCAGGGATGGGGCGTGCTGGCGATCGTCGTGGCCTACGTGGTGGCCCTGCAGCTCGCGACACGCCGGTCGGGCCGGAGCGATCTCGCGGCACTCGCCGCCTTCCTCGTGCCGGTCTCGGTGTTCCAGGTGCTGCCCGACTGGGTGCTCTCGGGGCTCGTCGGCACGCTGCGCTTCCCCGACACCGGGGGGCTGAGGGTCGACGACGTCATCCCGCTCGCGATGGCCGGCATGTGGGTGGCGCCCTTGTTCGTGGCCCTGGCGCTCGCCGGCGGCCGTCCCGCACGAGCCGCGGTGCTGTCGGCGGTCGTCTTCCTCGGTGCCGAGATCGCCGCGCCGACGCTGGGGCTGTGGGAGCCCGCCGGCGACACGACCCGGTGGGGCGGCGTCGCGATCTACGTCGTGCCCGCCGAGGCGGCGCTGGGGTGGGCCACGGCCGTGGCGTTCAGGGCGACCCGTGCATCGACCGCGCCGACACGTGTCGGCGCGGCGCTGGCCGTCTCGACCTTCTACCTGGGAGCGCTCGTGCTCTCGCACTTCCTGATCGACGTCGCAGGCTGGCGCATCACCGCCTGATCAAGTGGTGCCCTCCCCCGCGCGAGTGGCGCAATCCTGTCGCGAGTGGCGCAGATCCGCGGGAAACGCCGTCTCAGAATCGCAAGAGTGCGCCACTCGCGGGTCGGAGGGCGGACGTGGATCCCTAGACTGGCGCGCATGCCTGACGCCTGGGACATCGACCCGACCCTGTCCGACGCCGAGCTGGCCGTCCACCTCGTGAGAACGGCGGGTGCGCTCGCCGCCCGCATGCGCGACGAGGGGCTCACGACCGATCGCAAGACGTCGATCTCGGACGTCGTGACCGCCGCCGACCGCGCCGCCGAGGAGCACGTCATGCAGGCGCTGCGACGCGCCCGCCCCGACGACGGCATCCTCGGCGAGGAGGGCGCGGCCCACGACGGCTCCAGCGGACGCACCTGGGTCATCGACCCCGTCGACGGCACCTACAACTTCGTGTCGGGGCTCGCTTACTGGTGCAGCGCGCTGGCGCTGCAGGACGCCGACGGTGCCGCCCTGGGTGCCGTGCACCAACCCAGCAGCGGCGAGACGTGGGTGGGTGGGCGTGACCTGCCGACGACGCTCGACGCCGCACCCGTCGCCCGGCTCGCCGACCGTCCGCTGGCGGAGTGCAGCCTCGCGACCTACATCCACCCCAGCACCCTGGACGACCCCGACGTCCTGCAGTCGTGGCTCGCGCTCGTCGCCGGCGTGGCGACCCCCCGCGTTCTCGGCTCGGGCTCGATCGACCTGTCGAGCGTCGCCACCGGACGCATCGGGGTCTGGGCGCAGCACTCGACGCCGGCCTGGGACTGGCTTCCCGGCCAGGCCTTGGTCGAGGCGGCCGGCGGGCGCACCGCCGTCGTCGAGCACCGCGGCCACCGCTGGCACCTGGCCGGCAACCCGCAGGCGCTCGGCGAGCTGGTCGAGCGCCTGACGGCGTCGTAGCCCTCGGCGCTAGCCCGCCACGCGCGGCGTCGCCAGCACCTCGGCGAGCCGCTTCGACCAGACGCCGCTGAGTCGGTGGGACTCGTCGACCGTGATGTGCGAGACGTCGCGGAAGATCGGGACGCCGTCGTCGTCCACGGGCCGGCACGCGGCACGGGCGCCGCACAGCGCCACCGTCGGGTCGAGGGCGTGGCCACCGATCGCGTCCATCGCGGTCTGCTGCGCCGTCGCCGACGCGTCGTGGAGCGACACGTCGATCTCGCCGGGCCGCAGGCATCCTGGCGCCGGGTCCGTGCTCAGCACCGAGCGTCGCAGGCAGGTCATGAGCCGGGGGAACTGGACGTTGTCGACGACGGTCACGACGCGCGTGCGGGCGGCGACCGGCCTCAGCGTCGTCTCGAGCTCGCGGCGCCAGCGGCCCGCGGTCGCGGGGGCGGAGCTCGTCAGGTCGGGGTCGCGCACCGAGTTGATGGCGGCGGTCGACACCACGACGAGGTCGTAGGGGTCGTCGGGCGCCGCCAGCGCGCGCACGTTGTCGCGGACGAACGAGGTGCACGCGGCATCTGCGGACTCGCCGAGCGCGAACGGGCACGACGGGAACGTGACGACGTCCGCCGAGTAGCCCAGGTCGGCGGCGGCGTCGACGAACGCCTCGGAGTAGTGGCCGGCGTGGGAGTCGCCGACGAGCAGCAGTCGTCCGCGGGAGCCCTCGACGTCCCATCGGCACCGATCGGGCACGCCCTGACCGGCGACGAGTCCTCCGTCGCAGCCCCTCACCTGGTCGAGGTGCTGCTGCGAGACGACCTGGCGCTGCTCGCGGAGGTGGTCGTCGCCCAACGACGTGGCAGAGGCAGCGCCCGCCACGACGCAGCAGGCCACCGCTCCCCCGACGATCGCCAGCATCAGCGGACGCGTGCGCGCCGGCCGCACGAACGTGCCGTCGTGGATCGGGCGCTCGAACCACCGGTAGACGACTGCTGCCACGCCCAGCGCGCCGACACCGGCCAGCACCTCGGCCGCCCGCGACTGCGGCCACCACTGGTGCGCCGCGACGATCATCGGCCAGTGCCACAGGTACCAGGTGTAGGAGCGGTCACCGAGCCACGTCATGGGTCGGACCGACAACGCCCGGCCGATCAGCGTGCCGGCCGGCGACGCCAGGCTGCCCGAGACGAGCAGCAGCACCGTGGCAGCCACCGGCAGCGCGGCACTCCACCCCGGGAAGGAGGCCTCGTCGACCACGACGAACGCCACCGCGAGCGTCAGCACGCCGGCCCAGCCGACGGCTTCGGCCCAGCGCGACGGACGCACGGCGCGTGAGGTGAGGGCCAGCGCCGCGAGCGCCCCCGCCCCGAACTCCCACGCCCGGGTCATGGGCGAGTAGAACGCCAGCCGCGGCGCCTGCGACGACAGTGCGCCAGGCAGCGGCGCGAGGGTCAGCACCACGCACAGCACGAACGACAAAACGGTCACGATCGCCACGGCCCACACCAGCAGGCTGCGGCGCCGTCCCCTGGCCAGGATCAGCAGCACGACGGTCGGGAACACGAGGTAGAACTGCTCCTCGACCGACAACGACCACGTGTGCAGCAGCGGGACGGCGTCCGAGGCGGTCTGGAAGTAGCCGTCCGTCGCGACCGCGAAGTAGACGTTCGACACCGCGAACAGCGACGCGAGCCCGCTCGGGGCCAGTGGCCCCCACGAGAACGGGCTCAGCAGCAGGATGCTGAGCATCATCGTGACCGCCACGACCAGCGCCAGCGAGGGGAACAGCCGTCGCACCCGTCGCAGGTAGAACCGCCGCAGCGAGATCGACCCGGTCGTGGCGTGCTCGCGCAGGAGCATCGCGGTGATCACGAAGCCCGAGATGACGAAGAAGATGTCGACGGCGAAGAAGCCGCCCGGAACGAGCGCGCCGGCGTGGAACGCCACGATGAGCGTGGCCGCCACCGCTCGGAGACCCTGGATGTCGCTGCGGCGTGCGCCTGACGGCGTGCCGGGCTCGGCAGTGGTCATGACCGTCCGTTCCGGCCGTGACGGGTGCGCGGCCGATCAATCGTAGACGGCCGGGGGGTCTGCCCTCAGCGCAGGAAGGGATCGACCGCGGCGGCCACGAACAGCAGGGCCAGATAGGCGTTGCTGTAGTGGAACAGCCGCATCGGCTTGAGCACCGAGAGCTCCTCGGTGTCCTGGGCGCGCGACTTGAGGTCGTACGCCTCGATCAGGAACACGATGCCCAGCACGATCGCGACCGCGGGGTAGAACCAGCCGGTCGGTGTGAGCGGCCACAGCAGCAGCGACGTGCCGACCATGACCCATGTGTAGGCCACGATCTGGCGGGCGACCTCGGCCGAGCCGACGACCGACGGCAGCATCGGGACGCTCGCGGCGGCGTAGTCCTCGCGGTAGCGCATCGCGAGCGACCAGAAGTGCGGCGGCGTCCAGAAGAACACGACCAGGAACAGCACCACCGGCGCCCACGCGAGCTCGTTGGTGACGGCCGTCCAACCGATCATGGCCGGGAAGCAGCCCGCGGCGCCGCCCCACACGATGTTCTGGGTGGTGCGGCGCTTGAGGATCATCGTGTAGCCGATGACGTAGAAGACGTTGGCGGCCAGCGCCAGGCCGGCCGAGAGCCAGTTGACCCAGAACCCGAGCACCGCGGTCGACACGACGCCCAGGACGAGCCCGAAGACCAGCGCGTTGCGGGTGGGGATCTGGTGGCGCGCCAACGGACGGCGCGAGGTACGCCGCATCATCTGGTCGATGTCGGCGTCGACGACGCAGTTCAGCGCGTTGGCGCTGCCGGCCGACAGCGCACCACCGACGAAGGTGGCGATGACCAGCCAGAACGGCGGGACGCCCTCCTGCGCCAGGAACATGACCGGCACGGTCGTCAGGAGCAGCAGCTCGATGATGCGCGGCTTGGTCAGCGCGACATACGACTTGACGACATCGGTGAACGACGGGGAAGTGGGTACGTCGCTATGGCTGGTGGTGTTCACATCCATGGCGGTCACGTGCAGCAGTCTAAGCGACGCGAGTAGGCTCGTGGTGACGGCCTCGGAAGCCAGTCATCCCCCAAGCTCGCTCGACGATCAGGAGCCACCGCTGTGACGTCCGGAACCCCCTCCCTGGAGTGGACAGACCTCGACAAGAAGGCCGTGGACACCGTCCGCCTGCTGGCCGCCGACGCCGTCCAGAAGGTCGGCAACGGCCACCCCGGCACCGCCATCAGCCTGGCGCCCGTGGCGTACCTGCACTACCAGAAGCTCATGCGCCACGACCCCACCGATCCGCACTGGGCCGGCCGTGACCGCTTCGTGCTGTCGTGCGGTCACTCGAGCCTCACGCAGTACATCCAGCTGTACCTCGCGGGCTACCCCATGACGCTCGACGACCTCAAGAGCCTGCGCACGTGGGGCAGCCAGACGCCCGGCCACCCCGAGTACCGCCACACCCCCGGCGTCGAGGTCACCACCGGCCCGCTCGGCCAGGGTGTCGCCAACGCCGTCGGCTTCGCGATGGCCGCCCGCCGCGAGCGCGGCCTGCTCGATCCGTCGGCCGCCGCCGGCGAGAGCCCGTTCGACCACCACGTCTACGTCATCGCCTCCGACGGCGACCTGCAGGAGGGTGTCTCGGCCGAGGCGTCGTCACTCGCCGGCACGCAGCAGCTCGGCAACCTGACGCTGCTGTGGGACGACAACCGCATCTCGATCGAGGACGACACCAACATCGCCTTCACCGAGGACGTCGCCGCCCGCTACGAGGCCTACGGCTGGCACGTCCAGACCGTCGACTGGACCAACGGCGGCACCGAGTACGTCGAGGACGTCCAGGCCCTCTGGGACGCCTACCAGGCAGCCGAGGCCGTCACCGACCGTCCCAGCTTCATCCAGCTGCGCACGATCATCGCCTGGCCCACGCCCAACGCCCAGGGCACGGGTGGATCGCACGGCTCCGCTCTCGGCGACGACGAGATCCGCGCCACCAAGAAGCTGCTCGGCTTCGACCCCGACCAGACGTTCATCGTCGACGACGACGTCATCGAGCACACCCACGCCGTCCGCGAGCGCGCGGCGGCCGAGCGCGAGACCTGGCAGACGACGTTCGACGCGTGGACCTCGGCCAACCCCGACAACGCGGCCCTGCTCGAGCGGCTCAAGAACCGCGAGCTGCCCGCCGGCTGGGACGCCGACCTGCCGGTCTACGAGGCCGACGCCAAGGGCGTCGCCACCCGCGTCGCGTCCGGCGAGTTCCTGTCGGCCGCCGTGGCGGGCCTGCCCGAGCTGTGGGGTGGCTCGGCCGACCTCGCGGGCTCCAACAACACCACGCCGAAGGGCGAGCCGTCGTTCCTGCCGCCCGAGCGCTCGAGCGCCAAGTTCCAGGGCGACTGGTACGGACGGGTGCTGCACTTCGGCATCCGCGAGCACGCCATGGGCGCGATCATGAACGGCATCGTCCAGCACGGCCTCACGCGTCCGTACGGCGGAACGTTCCTCACGTTCAGCGACTACATGCGCGGGGCCGTACGGCTGTCGGCGCTGCAGGAGCTGCCGGTCACCTACGTCTGGACCCACGACTCCATCGGCCTCGGCGAGGACGGGCCGACGCACCAGCCGGTCGAGCACCTCGCGTCGCTGCGCGCCATCCCGGGTCTCGACGTCGTCCGACCGGCCGACGCCAACGAGACGATCGTCGCCTGGAAGACGATCATGCAGACCACCGATCGCCCCGCCGCGCTGATCCTGAGCCGTCAGAACCTGCCGACCTTCCCGCGGGGCGTCGACGGCTACGCATCGGCCGACCTGGTCTCGAAGGGTGCCTACACGCTGATCGAGGCCGACGGCGGCACGCCCGACGTCATCGTGTTCGGCACGGGCTCGGAGGTGCAGATCGCGGTCAAGGCCCGCGAGCTGCTGGCCGCCGAGGGCATCAAGGCCCGCGTCGTGTCGATGCCGAGCCGCGAGTGGTTCGAGCAGCAGGATGCGTCGTACCGCGACGAGGTCGTCCCGCCGACGCTGCGCGCCCGCGTGGCGGTCGAGGCAGGCGTCGCGCTGGGCTGGCGCGACGTGGTCGGCGACGCCGGCCGCATCATCAGCCTCGAGCACTACGGCGCGTCGGCCGACTACCAGACGTTGTACGACAAGTTCGGCATCACGCCCGAGGCCGTCGTCGCAGCCGCCAAGGACTCCATCGCGGCTGCCGCGGGCGAGCCCACCGCACCGTTCCACGCCCGCCCGGCAGGACCTGTCGGCCCGGGTGACAACGCGGACGCCGCGTCGCACTGACGCCCCGTCCGTCCACGCATGACCTCTCATACCAAGGAGCACTCATGAACGAACGTCTCAAGGCCCTGGCTGACGCCGGGGTGTCCATCTGGCTCGACGACCTCTCGCGCGAGCGCATCGAGTCCGGCAACCTCGCCGAGCTCGTCGCCGACAAGGGCGTCGTCGGCGTGACGACCAACCCGTCCATCTTCGCCTCGGCCCTCGCCAAGGGTGAGAAGTACGAGCCGCAGGTCAAGGAGCTCAAGGCCGCCGGCGCCGACGTCGACCACACGGTCTTCGAGCTCACCACGACCGACGTGCAGAACGGCTGCGACATCCTCGCGCCGGTCTTCGAGGCCACGGGCGGCGTCGACGGGCGCGTCTCGATCGAGGTCGACCCGGGCAAGGCTCGCGACACCGAGGGCACCATCGAGCTCGCCCACCGCCTCTGGGAGCGCGTGAGCCGTCCCAACCTGCTCATCAAGATCCCCGCGACGCTCGAGGGCCTGCCCGCGATCACCGCCGTGATCGCCGAGGGCATCAGCGTCAACGTCACGCTGATCTTCTCGCTCGAGCGCTACCGCGGCGTCATGGACGCCTACATCGAGGGTCTCGAGCAGGCCGCCGCCGCGGGTCGCGACCTGTCCGAGATCCACTCCGTCGCCTCGTTCTTCGTCAGCCGCGTCGACACCGAGGTCGACAAGCGCCTCGGCGACGACCACCCGCTGCGCGGCACCGCCGCCCTGGCCAACGCTCGTCTGGCCTACGAGGCCTACGAGGAGGTCTTCGGCTCCGACCGCTTCAAGGCCCTCGAGGCCAAGGGCGCCAACGCCCAGCGCCCGCTGTGGGCGTCCACCGGCGTCAAGGACCCGGCGCTGCCCGACACGCTCTACGTCACCGAGCTGGTCGCGCCCAACACCGTCAACACCATGCCCGAGAAGACGCTCGAGGCCGTCGCCGACCACGGCGACATCCTGGGCGACCGCGTCAGCAACACGTACGAGGAGTCGCGCGACGCCATCGCGGCGCTCGAGCGTGAGGGCATCTCGTACGACGAGGTCGTCAAGCAGCTCGAGGACGAGGGACTCGAGAAGTTCGACGCCTCCTGGACCGAGCTGCTCGCGACGGTCTCCGCCGAGCTCGACAAGGCCTGATCCGTGGCCGGACAGCACAGCGTCGACGTCGCGCTCACCGTCCCGTCCACCGACGAGCTCGACGCGGCGCTGCGCCGCGCCGTCGACGATCGCGTCGCTTCGCGCATCGGCGCGCAGGACCCCATCTTGTGGGGTCCTGACGCCGAGTCCGAGGCGGCGATCCGGCTCAGCTGGACGAGCCTGGCGCAGACCTCGCAACCCCTGGTCGCCGAGGTCGAGGCACTGCGGTCCGAGCTCGACGGCAAGGGCATCGACCACGTCGTGCTCTGCGGCATGGGCGGCTCGTCCCTGGCACCCGAGGTCATCTGCCACACTGCCGACGTCGAGCTGACGGTGCTCGACTCGTCGCAGCCCGACATGGTGCGCGCGGCGATCGCCGACCGGCTCGAGCGCACCGTCGTCGTGGTCTCCAGCAAGTCGGGCGGCACCGTCGAGACCGACAGCCAGCGCCGCGCCTACGAGCACGCCTTCACCGAGGCCGGCATCGATCCGCGCGAGCGCATCGTCGTCGTGACCGATCCGGGCTCGCCGCTCGACCAGCAGGCCACCGAGGCCGGCTACCGGGTGTTCCGTGCCGACCCCGACGTCGGCGGACGCTACTCGGCGCTCACGGCCTTCGGCCTGGTGCCCAGCGGCCTGGCCGGCGCCGACATCGGCGAGCTGCTCGAGAGCGCCCGCGAGGCCTCACCGGCACTGTTCGCCGACGACGTCGACAACCCCGCCCTGCGCCTCGGCGTGCTGCTGGGCGTCGCCAACACCCACGGTGTCGACAAGCTCGTGATCGCCGACCGCTCGGGCAACGGCATCGGCGACTGGATCGAGCAGCTCGTCGCCGAGTCCACCGGCAAGCAGGGACGGGGCATCCTGCCCGTCGTCGTCCCCGACGAGGACGCCCCCAACTTCGTGCCGTCCACCACCGACTCGCTGCTCGCCGTCATCGGCCAGCAGCAGGTCGGCCGCCTCGAGCGGGCCGCCAGGCTGGCCGGCAACGTCGCCCACGCCACGCTGGCCGCCACGCTCGGCGACAACCCGCCGGTCGACGACAGTGCCGTCCCCACGGCCCTGTCGGGCTACTCGACCGTCGTCGACGCCCCCCTCGGCGCGCAGATGCTGCTGTGGGAGATCGCCGTGGCCGTCGCCGGCCGCGCGATCGGCATCGACCCGTTCGACCAGCCCGACGTCGAGAGCGCCAAGAAGGCGGCCCGCGAGCTGCTCGACGGCGCCGGGTCCGTCCCGTCGCCCGACTTCACCGAGGACGGCATCGACGTCTACGGCGCGGGCTCGTCGCTGGCCGAGGCGCTCGACCAGCTGCTCGACCAGATCGACGTCGAGCACGGCTACCTCGCGGTGCAGGTCTACCTCGACCGCATCGCCTACGCCGAGTTCGCCGAGGTCCGCGAGGTGCTGGCCGCACGGCTCGCGCGTCCGGTCACGTTCGGCTGGGGTCCCCGGTTCCTGCACTCGACCGGGCAGTACCACAAGGGCGGCACGCCCAACGGCGTGTTCCTGCAGATCACGGGCACGCCCGAGAACGACCTGGCGATCGACGGCCGCGACTTCACGTTCGGCTCGTTCATCGACTCGCAGGCCGCCGGCGATGCGGCCGTGCTGCGCGACCACGGCCGTCCCGTCCTGCGTCTGCACCTCACCGACGTCGAGGCAGGACTGACGCGCGTCCGCGAGCTGCTGTCATGACCGAGACCCTCCTCGGCAACCCGCTGCGGGACGCTCGCGACCGACGCCTCCCGCGCATCGCCGGGCCCTGCAGCCTGATCATGTTCGGCGTCACGGGCGACCTGGCCAAGAAGAAGCTCATCCCCGCGGTGTACGACCTCGCCAACCGGGGCCTGCTGCCGCCAGGCTTCGCGCTGGTCGGATTCGCGCGGCAGGACTTCGGCACCGAGTCGTTCGCCAAAGTCATCAAGCAGGCCGCCAAGGACGGCGCCCGCACCCCGTGGAGCGAGACCGTCTGGAAGCAGCTCGCCGCCGGCATCCGCTTCGTGCCCGGCGAGTTCGACGACGACCAGGCGTGGGAGCGCCTGGCCGACACGATGGCCGAGCTCGACGAGCAGCAGGGCACGGGGGGCAACCACGCCTTCTACCTGTCGATCCCGCCCGGCCTGTTCCCCGTCGTGGTCTCGCAGATCAAGAAGCACGGCCTCGCCGAGTCGTCGAAGGGCTGGCGACGCGTCGTCATCGAGAAGCCCTTCGGCCACGACCTCGCCTCGGCCGAAGAGCTCAACCGCATCGTCGCCGACGTCTTCGCGAGCGAGTCGGTCTTCCGCATCGATCACTACCTCGGCAAGGAGACCGTCCAGAACATCCTGGCGTTCCGCTTCGCCAACGGGATGTTCGAGCCGATCTGGAACAACCACTACGTCGACCACGTGCAGATCACGATGGCCGAGGACATCGGCATCGGCTCGCGGGCCGGCTACTACGACGGCATCGGCGCGGCCCGCGACGTCATCCAGAACCACCTGCTGCAGCTCATGGCGCTGATCGCGATGGAGGAGCCCGTCTCGTTCAACGCCTCGTCGCTGCGGCTCGAGAAGCAGAAGATCCTGGCCAACGCCCGGCCACCGGCCCGTATGGATCTGCACACCGCGCAGGCGCAGTACGTCGCCGGTTGGGCCGGCGGCGAGAAGGTGCGCGGCTACCTCGAGGAAGACGGCGTGCCCGACGGCTCGCGGGCCGAGACCTACGCCGCGATCCGCGTCGACGTGTCGACCCGCCGCTGGGCCGGTGTGCCGTTCTACCTGCGCACGGGCAAGCGTCTCGGCCGGCGGGTCACCGAGGTGGCCGTGATCTTCAAGCGCGCCCCTCACCAGCCGTTCAGCAAGAACGACATCGAGGAGCTCGGCCAGAACGCCCTGGTCATGCGCATCCAGCCCGACGAGGGCGTGACGCTGCGCTTCGGCGCCAAGGTGCCGGGCACCACGATGGAGATCCGCGACGTCAACATGGACTTCGCCTACGGCGGTGCGTTCGTCGAGAGCAGCCCCGAGGCGTACGAGCGCCTGATCCTCGACGTCCTGCTGGGCGATCCCCCGCTGTTCCCGCAGCACGAGGAGGTCGAGCTGGCCTGGAAGATCCTCGACCCGGTCATCGCTCACTGGAAGACGTGCGACACGATCGACAGCTACCCGTCGGGCACCTGGGGTCCTGCCTCCGCCGACGAGATGATGGCCCGCGACGGCCGAACCTGGAGGCGTCCGTAGCCATGGAGATCGCACTCGAGAAGACCAACTCGGCCCGCATCGCGCGGGCCCTGGTGAAGGCCCGCTCGGCGGCCGGCAGCCCGGCGATGGACATGGTGCTGACCCTGCTCGTCGTCACCGACGACGAGAACGTCGGCGAGGCCCTGCGCACCGCCACGACCCTGTCGCGCGAGCACCCCTCGCGTGTCATCGGCGTCATCCTCGGCGACGGCCGCGGTGCCGCTCAGCTCAACGCCAAAGTGCGCGTCGGTGAGAGCTCGTCGGGCGAGTCGATCCTGCTGCGCATCTCGGGCGAGCTCACCCGGCACGCCGAGTCGGTCGTGCTGCCGCTGCTGCTGCCCGACTCCCCCGTCGTCGTGTGGTGGCCGGGCAAGCCGCCGGCCGAGCCGTCGTCCGACGCGATCGGCCAGCTGGCTCGGCGACGCCTGACCGATGCCGAGGCCACGTCGTCGCCCGTCCGCTCCCTGAAGTCGGTCGCTCGCGCCTACTCCCCCGGCGACACCGACCTGTCGTGGACCCGGCTCACCCCGTGGCGGGCGCTGCTCGCTGCCGCCCTCGACCAGTCGCCCGGCACCGTGACGGGCGGCACCGTGGTGGCCGGCTCGGGCAATCCGGCGGCGACGCTGCTGGTGGCCTGGCTCGAGAGCCGCCTCGGCGTCGACATCACGACGCGCCGCAGCGACTCGGCCCAGATCGCGTCTGTCGTGCTCAACACGTCCGTCGGCGACGTCGTCATCGAGCGCATCGACTCGGGCTCGTGCCACTTCAGCGTGCCCGGCTCGTCGCCGCGCGAGGTGCCCCTGGGTGCGAGGTCGCTCGCCGAGCTGCTCGCCGAGGACCTCCGCCGCCTCGACGCCGACGAGGTCTACAGCGAGACCATCGCCCACATGCTGAAGGACGACGCGTGAGCTCCACCGAGATCTGGTCCGATGCCGATGCGCTGGCCGACGCCATCGCCCAGCGCATCGTGGCCCGCCTGGCCGAGGTGCAGCGGTCGGGGCGCACGCCGTCGATCGTGCTCACGGGTGGCACCATCGCGATCGCGGCGTACGAGCGCATCCAGCCCGGCGAGGTCGACTGGACCGATGTCGACGTCTACTGGGGCGACGAGCGCTTCGTCCCCGCCGGCCACGCCGACCGCAACGACCAGCAGGCCCGCGACGCGTTCTTGAGTCGGCTGGGCGTGCCCGGCTCGCGACTGCACACGATGCCGGCATCCGACGAGGGCTTCCCCAGCATCGGCGCGGCGGCCGACGCCCACGCGTCCGTCCTGCCTGACGGGCCCTTCGACCTCGTGCTGCTCGGGGTCGGGCCCGACGGACACATCGCATCGCTGTTCCCCGGCTTCGCACAGCTGCACGAGACCGAACGTCGCGTCGTCGGTGTCGAAGGGTCCCCCAAGCCGCCGCCCGAGCGCATCTCGCTGACGCTGCCGGCGGTCAACCACGCCCGCAGCGTGTGGCTCGTCGTGTCGGGCGACGGCAAGGCCGAGGCCGTGGCCCGCGCCCTGGGCGACGGCACGCTCGACGACACCCCGGCACGCGGCGCCCACGGCACCGACGAGACCGTGTGGCTGCTCGACCAGGCCGCGGCCAGCCACCTCCCCTGACATTCCCGACGGTTTACCACGCCCGCAGGGCAAACTGCCCCTGACGGGGCAGACGCCCTCCGGGCGGGGCAAGCTTGCCCCGCCCGGAGGGCGCCTGCCGTGCCGGCGTGGTGAACCGGCGACGAAGGGCTAGAAGATGATCTCGCCGGACTTGCGCTTGCTGCGCAGCGACTCGACGGCTTCCTTGAGGATCTCGTCGGCCTCGGTCTCGGAGCGGCGCTCCTTGACGTAGGCGAGATGCGTCTTGTACGGCTCGATCTTCTTGGCCGTCGGACGGTTGTCGGAGTCGACGCTCGCCGGCATGCCGCAGCGCGGGCAGTCCCACGACTCGGGAACCTCTGCCTCGATGGCGAACTGCAGCTCGGTCGTGTGGTTGTTGATGCAGAAGAACGTCACGAACTGGCGGGGAGCCGCTTCGCCACGCTCGGCCTCGCCCATGGGACCGGAGCCGATGCGGCTGCCCCGGATAGCACCTGCTGCCACTAGTTACTCACCTTCAGGAGCAGGCCGAGTGCCACGATGCACACGACCCAGACGACTGCAATGCCGACCGTGATGCGGTCGAGGTTGCGCTCGGCGACCGAGGAGCCGCCGAGGGAGCTGGACACGCCGCCACCGAACATGTCGGACAGGCCGCCCCCGCGCCCCTTGTGCATGAGGACCAGCACGATCATCAGCACACTGCTGATCGCGAGGATGACCGAGAAAATCAGAATCACAACGAGCCTTCGTTCGTCAGGCGCCGGACAGGTCCGGCATGGCGTAGAAGCGGGCGATCCCGGCGAACTCCTCCGGCTGGAGGCTTGCACCGCCGACCAAGGCTCCGTCGACGTCCGACTTTGCCATGATGGCGGCGATGTTCGCCGCTTTCACCGACCCGCCGTAAAGGATACGCAATGCCGACGCGACCTCTGACGACCAGGTCTCCTCGACCCGTCCGCGGATGGCCGCGCAGACCTCTTGGGCGTCCTCGGGCGTGGCCACCTCGCCGGTGCCGATGGCCCAGACGGGCTCGTACGCGATGACGACGTCGGCCAGCTGCTCGGCGGTCAGCCCGGCGAGCGAGCCGTCGACCTGCTCGAGCGTGTAGGCGACGTGATCGCCGGCCTGTCGCACCTCGAGACCCTCACCGACGCACACGATCGGGCTGATGCCCGCCGCGAGCGCCTTGGTGGCCTTGACGTTGACGACGGCGTCGGTCTCGGCGTGGTGCTCACGACGCTCGGAGTGGCCGACCACGACGTACGAGCACCCGAGCTTGGACAGCATGGCCGCCGAGATCTCGCCCGTGTAGGCGCCGCCGTCGTGCTCGGAGACGTCTTGTGCGCCGTAGCCGATGGCCAGGTGGTCACCGTCGACCAGCGTCTGCACGCTGCGGATGTCGGTGAACGGCGGGATGACGACGACCTCGGCCTTGTCGAAGTCGTGCTTCTTGTCCTGCAGCGTCCACGCGAGCTTCTGGACGAGGACCACGGCCTCTTGGTGGTTGAGGTTGGACTTCCAGTTGCCGGCCATCAAGGGCTTGCGTGCGGAGGTCATGCGTTTCCGTTCTGGTCGGTCGAGTCTTCGAGGATGTCGAGACCCGGGAGCGTCTTGCCCTCGAGGTACTCGAGGCTGGCGCCGCCACCGGTGGAGATGTGGCCGAACTGGTCGTCGTCGAAGCCCAGCTGGCGGACGGCGGCGGCGGAGTCTCCCCCGCCGACGACCGAGAGCCCGTCGACCTCGGTGAGTGCCTGCGCCACCGAGCGCGTGCCCTCGGCGAAGCTCGCCATCTCGAACACGCCCATGGGGCCGTTCCAGAACACCGTCTTCGAGCCCCGGATGATCTCGGCGAACGCCGCTGCCGAGTCGGGACCGATGTCGAGACCCAGCTGGTCGGACGGGATGGCGTCGGCCGCCACGGTCGTCGCGCCGGCGTCGGCGAACTCGGGTGCCACGACGACGTCGGTCGGCAGCACCAGGCGGACGCCCTGTGCCTCGGCCTGCTCGATGTAGCCGCGCGCGATGTCGAGCTGATCGTCCTCGAGCAACGACTTGCCGACCTCGTGCCCCTGGGCCTTGAGGAAGGTGAAGACCATGCCGCCGCCGACGAGCAGGTTGTCGGCCTTGCCCAGCAGGTTGTCGATGACACCGAGCTTGTCGGAGACCTTCGAGCCGCCGAGCACCACCGTGTACGGGCGCTCGGGACTCTCGGTGAGGCGCTTGAGCACCGTCACCTCGGCCTCGACGAGCTCGCCCACCGCGGCGGGCAGGCGTGTGGCGATGTCGTACACGCTGGCCTGCTTGCGGTGGACGACCCCGAAGCCGTCCGACACGAAGACGTCGGCCAGGGCTGCGAGCTCGTCGGCGAAGGCGCCGCGCACGGCATCGTCCTTGCTGGTCTCGCCCTCGTTGTAGCGGACGTTCTGCAGCACCGCGACCTGTCCGTCCTGCAGCGCAGCACTGATGCGGTGCGCCTCGGCACCGACCGTGTCACCGGCGAACAGCACGGGGGTGCCGAGCAGCTCGCCGAGCCGTTCGGCGACCGGCTCGAGCGAGTAGTCGGGGTTGGGCACGCCGTCGGGACGGCCGAGGTGCGCCGTCACCAGGACGCGGGCACCCGCGTCGGCCAGCCGCTTGATCGTCGGCACGCTGGCGCGCACCCGGCCGTCGTCGGTGATCTTCTTGCCGTCGAGCGGCACGTTGAGATCGCTGCGGACGAGGACGCGCTTGCCGCGCAGGTCTCCGAGATCTGAGACGGTCTGCACGTCAGAGGGTGGAGCCGACGTGGACGACGAGGTCGGCGAGGCGGTTGGAGTAGCCCCACTCGTTGTCGTACCAGCCGACGACCTTGACCTGGTCGCCGATGACCTTGGTGAGACCCGAGTCGAAGATGCACGACGACGGGTCGGTCACGATGTCGGCCGAGACGATCTCGTCCTCGGTGTAGACCAGGAAGCCCTTCATGGCGCCCTCGGCCGCAGCCTTGACGATCGCGTTGACCTCGTCGACCGTGGTCTCGCGCGAGGCCGTGAACGTCAGGTCGGTGGCCGAGCCGGTGGGCACGGGCACGCGCAGCGCGTAGCCGTCGAGCTTGCCCTTGAGCTCGGGCAGCACGAGGCTGACGGCCTTGGCGGCGCCGGTCGACGTCGGGATGATGCTGAGGTTGGCGGCGCGGGCACGACGCAGGTCGCTGTGCGGCGCGTCCTGCAGGTTCTGGTCCTGCGTGTACGCGTGGATCGTGGTCATCAGGCCCTTCTCGATGCCCAGACCGTCGTTGAGTGCCTTGGCCATCGGCGCGAGGCAGTTGGTCGTGCACGACGCGTTGGAGATGACCGTGTGCGCGGACGGGTCGTAGAGCTCGTGGTTGACACCCATCACGACCGTGATGTCCTCGTTCTTGGCGGGCGCGGAGATGATGACCTTCTTGGCACCGCCGTCGACGTGGGCCTTGGCCTTGGTCGCGTCGGTGAAGAAGCCGGTCGACTCGATCACGATGTCGACGCCCACGCTGGCCCAGTCGAGCTTGGCGGGGTCGCGCTCGGCGAACGCGGCGATCTTCTGGTCGCCGACGTAGATGTTGCTCTCGTCGTACGTGACGTCGGCGTCGAGACGGCCGAGGATCGAGTCGTACTTGAGCAGGTGCGCCAGGGTCTTGTTGTCGGTGAGGTCGTTGACGGCGACGATCTCGATGTCGGCGCCGGCGGCACGAGCCGCACGGAAGAAGTTGCGGCCGATGCGGCCAAATCCATTGATGCCTACGCGTACGGTCACGGCTAACAACACTCCTGCGGGATCGGATGGGTAACGACCCCACTCTACCGAGGTGCGGACCGTACCGGCGAGTCACCTCCGTGACGGGGCCTCGCCGGCGGCGTTCGGTCGCGACGGCTCAGTCGTCGCCGAGGGCGTCGTCGCCGAGCGTCGACTCGGTGTCGGGGATGCCGAGCTCTTCGGCCCGCTTGTCGGCCATCGCGAGCAGTCGCCGGATGCGGCCGGCGATGGCGTCCTTGGTGAGGGCCGGCTCGTGCAGCTGGCCGAGCTCTTCGAGGCTGGCCTGACGGTGCTCGACGCGCAGGGTGCCGGCCATCTTGAGATGGTCGGGCACCTCGTCGGCCAGGATCTCGAGGGCACGCTGGGCGCGGGCTCCGGCGGCGACGGCCGCACGCGCCGAGCGGCGCAGGTTGGCGTCGTCGAAGTTGGCCAGGCGGTTGGCGGTCGCGCGCACCTCGCGGCGCATGCGGCGCTCCTCCCACGCCAGCAGCGACTCGTGCGCACCGAGGCGCGTGAGGAGGGCACCGATGGCCTCGCCGTCGCGGATGACGACCCGGTCGACGCCCCGCACCTCGCGGGCCTTGGCGCTGATGCCGACCCGCCGGGCTGCACCGACCAGCGCGAGCGCGGCCTCGGGGCTCGGGCAGCTGACCTCGAGCGCCGACGAGCGTCCGGGCTCGGTGAGCGAGCCGTGGGCCAGGAACGATCCGCGCCACGCCGCGACGGCGTCGCACGACGAGCCCGAGACGACCTGCGGCGGGAGCCCGCGGATAGGACGCCCGCTGCCGTCGATCAGACCGGTCTGGCGCGCGAGGGCCTCACCGTCCTTGGACACCCGGACGACGTAGTGGGTGTCCTTGCGGATGCCGGCGTTCTGCATCACCAGCAGCTCGCTGTCGTGCCCGTAGATCTCCGCGATGTCCTTGCGGAGGCGCCGGGCCGCGGCGCCGGTGTCGAGCTCGGCCTCGACCACGATGCGGCCCGAGACGATGTGGAGCCCGCCGGAGAACCGCAGGATGGACGACACCTCGGCCTTGCGGCAGCACGACTTGGTGATGGTGGTGTTGGCGAGCTCTGCCTTCACCTGGGCCGTCATCGCCATGCAGAAAGTCCCCTATGGTGTCGTCGTCGAGATGCGTCTCGTCGGGCAGCTTCTGCACGAACAGGACGTGGACACACTACGCCTTTCGCATGACCTGACCGAATGCGGCCGCGAGACGTCCGGGGTCGTGCTGATCGGACCCGGGAGCCGTCGCGAGGTCGGAGACGTGCAGCCGCGCGCCGAGGGCCCGAGCCGTCGACTCGAGGGTGCCGCGGGCGTCGACCAGGCTGCGGTCGGCGATGACGGCGTCGAGCCGCAGCTCGGGCGCGTGGGCCGCGAGCACCTCGAGATGATCGGTGGGGCTGAGGCCCTCGGTCTCGCCGTCCTGCTCGGTGAGGTTGAGCACGAGGGCGCGCTTGGCGGGGGTCGAGATGAGCACGTCGCGCAACCCCGGCACCAGCAGCGTGGGCATGACGCTCGTGAACCACGACCCCGGCCCCACCACGACCCAGTCGGCGGACTCGACGGCCCGGACGGCCTCGGGGCACGCGGGCGGATCGCTGGGCTGGAGCCGCACGCTGACCACCTGCCCGTCGGTCGAGGCGACCTCGACCTGCCCTCGCACGACGGTCAGCCGCTCGGGGGCGGAGTGCAGGTGGACGTCGGCCTCGATGTCGAGCGGCACGGCGGCCATCGGCAGCACCCGGCCCTGGGCGCCCAGCAGGTCGCCCACGAGGTCGAGGCCCGCGACGTGGTCGCCGAGCTGGTCCCAGATCGCGGCGATCAGCAGGTTGCCGACCGCGTGACCGTCGAGCGGTCCCCCGCCGGAGAACCGGTGCTGCAGGACGGCTGCCCACGTGCGGCCCCACTCGTCGTCGCCGCACAGCGCGGCCAGGGCCATGCGCAGGTCGCCGGGCGGCAGGCCGCCCAGCTCGTCGCGCAGCCGACCTGACGAGCCTCCGTTGTCGGCGACCGTCACGACCCCGGTGAGCTCGGTCGTGAGCCGGCGCAGGGCCGAGAGGCTCGCCGCGAGACCGTGACCTCCACCGAGCGACACGACCTTGAGGTCTCCGTCGAAGCGCTCCGGCCGCTCGGGCCTGGTGGGACGCGCGATCATTCCCGTCCCAGGTCGCGGTGGACGACCAGGGTGCGGACGCCGCGGGCGCGCAGACGCTCGGCGAAGGCCTCGGACATCGCCACGCTGCGGTGGCGCCCGCCGGTGCAGCCGATCGCGATGGTCAGGAAGTGCTTGTCCTCGTTGAGGTAGCCGCCGGTGAGCAGCGCGACGAGCTTCTCGTACTGCTCGAGGAACTCCTCGGCGCGCGGCTGCGCCAGCACGTACTCGCTGACCGGCAGGTCGAGGCCGCTGAGCGGGCGCAGCTCGTCGACCCAGAACGGGTTGGGCAGGAAGCGCAGGTCGGCCACCATGTCGGCGTCGATCGGGATGCCGTACTTGAAGCCGAACGACATGACGGACGCCCGCAGGCCGGAGTCGGCGTCCTCGAAGGCCGCGTGCACGCGCTGGCCGAGCTGGTGGACGTTGAGGTTGGTGGTGTCGACGACGATGTCGGCGCGCCCACGGATGCGCCGCAGCAGCTCGCGCTCGCGGTCGAAGCCGTCCATCAGGCGTCCCTCGTGGCTGAGCGGGTGGGGCCGGCGGGCGGCCTCCTGACGGCGCACCAGCACCTCGTCGGACGCCTCGAGGTAGAGGATCCGCGACATCACGCCGGTGTCGCGCAGCGACTCGAGGGCGTCGACGAGGCTGCCGAAGAACTCACGCGAGCGGGCGTCGACGACGACCGCGAGCTTGTCGATGTCGTCGGAGGCCGTGATCGTCTCGACGGCCCCCGCCAGCAGCGCCGGCGGGATGTTGTCGATGACGTAGTAGCCGAGCTTCTCGAGGACCTTGGCGGCGGTGCCGCGACCCGCCCCGGTCATCCCCGTCACGATGACGAACTGGCTCAGCTGGCTCACGGTGGTGTCCTGTCAGGAGTCGATGATCTCGCCGGTCGCGGTGTTGACGGCTGGAGCGGACTCGCCGGTGGCGAGAGCGTCCACGATGGATTGTGCCGTAGCCGCCCCGATGCCGGGAACCATGGCGATCTCCTCGGCGGTCGCGGCCCGCAGCTTCTTGACCGATCCGAACGACTTGAGCAGCGCCTTGCGCCGGGTCGGCCCCAGACCGGCCACCGGGTCGAGGACGCTCTCGATCATCGTCTTGCTGCGGCGGCCGCGGTGGTGACCGATCGCGAAGCGGTGGGCCTCGTCGCGCAGGCGCTGCAGCAGGTAGAGCCCCTCGCTGGTGCGCGGCAGGATGACGGGGTCGTCGTCGTCGGGCAGCCAGACCTCTTCGAGGCGCTTGGCCAGACCGACCAGCGCGATGTCGGTGACGCCGAGGGCCTGCATCGCGGCGTGGGCCGCGGCGACCTGCGGCGGGCCGCCGTCGACCACGACCAGCGCCGGCTTGTAGGCGAAGCGCTTGGGCTTGCCGGTCTCGGGGTCGATGCCGGGCCCGTCGTCGTCGTTGTCCTCTTGGGCCTTGAGCAGCGCCGTGAAGCGTCGCGTGATGACCTCGTGCATCGCGGCGACGTCGCTCTGGCCCTCGTTGCGGATCGTGAACCGGCGGTACTCGGACTTGCGGGGCAGGCCGTCCTCGAAGACGACCATCGAGGCGACGGTCTCGGTGGCCCCGAGGTTGGAGATGTCGTAGCACTCGATGCGCAGGGGCGCGGTGTCGAGATCGAGCGCCGCCTGGATCTCCTCGAGCGCGAGGCTGCGGGCCGTGAGGTCGGATGTGCGCTTCATCTTGTGGCGCATCAGCGACTGCTTGGCGTTCTGCTCGACGGTCTGCATCAGGGCACGCTTGTCGCCTCGTTGGGGCACGCGGATCGTGACGGGCCCCTCACGTCGCTCGCTGAGCAGGTCGGTGACGGTCTGGGCGTCGGCGGGCATCGCCGGCACCAGCACCTCGCGCGGGACGGCCGCGGCGTTGGCGTCCTGGTAGAGCGTCATGAGCGCGCGCTGGACCAGCTCGGGGAACTCGGCCTCGTCGGCCTTCTCGGCGACCCAGCCGCGTTGGCCGCGGATGCGTCCACCGCGGACGGAGAAGATCTGCACCGCGATCTCGAGCGGGTCGTCGACGAAGCCCAGCACGTCGGCGTCGGTGCCGTCGCCCAGCACGACCGTCTGCTTCTCGAGCACCCGCTGCAGGGCGCCGAGGTCGTCGCGCAGCTTGGCCGCCAGCTCGTACTCCTCGCGCCCGGAGGCCTCGAGCATCTTGGCCTCGATGCGCTTGGTGAAGCCGGCCGTCTGCCCGCCCATGAACGCGAGGAAGTCGTTGACGATGGCACGGTGCTGGTCGGGGCTGACCCGGCCCACGCACGGCGCCGCGCACTTGCCGATGTCGCCGAGCAGGCACGGTCGGCCGATGGCGGCCGAGCGGCGGAAGACGCCCGCCGAGCACGAGCGCATCGGGAAGACGCGCAGCAGCGTGTCGACGGTGTCGCGGATGGCCCAGGCGTGGCCGTAGGGGCCGAAGTAGCGCACGCCCTTGCGCTGCGCGCCCCGCATGACCGTGACGCGCGGGAACTCCTCGCCGACGGTGACAGCGAGCCACGGGTACGACTTGTCGTCGCGGTACTTGACGTTGAACCGCGGGTCGAACTCCTTGATCCAGGAGTACTCGAGCGCCAGCGCCTCGACCTCGGTGCCCACGACCGTCCACTCGACCGAGCTGGCCGTCGTGACCATCTGCTGGGTGCGCGGGTGGAGGTTGGAGATGTCTTGGAAGTACGAGCTGAGGCGTGGACGCAGCGACTTGGCCTTGCCGACGTAGATGACCCGCCGCTCGGCGTCGCGGAAGCGGTAGACGCCCGGGTCGGTCGGGATCTCGCCGGGCGCGGGCCGATAGGTCGCTGGATCTGCCACGGCTCCACCCTACGGTCGTGCCCCGACACATCGCCGGGGCGGATCTTGCGGCCGCTCGGCGTCCGCGCGCCTGCGCTGCGCGAACGCCGAGAGGTCGGTCGGACGGTCAGGCCAGCAGCGGCTTGAGGAACGAGCCGGTGTAGCTGGCCTCGATCTCGGCGACCTGCTCGGGCGTGCCCTCGGCGACGAGCGTGCCACCGCCGCTACCGCCCTCGGGGCCCATGTCGATGACCCAGTCGGCCGTCTTGATGACATCGAGGTTGTGCTCGATGACGATGACCGAGTTGCCGGTGTCGACGATGCGCTGCAGCACCAGCAGCAGCTTGCGGATGTCTTCGAAGTGCAGGCCCGTCGTGGGCTCGTCGAGCACGTAGACCGTGCGACCCGTCGAGCGCTTCTGCAGCTCGGCCGAGAGCTTGACGCGCTGCGACTCGCCACCCGACAGCGTCGTGGCCGGCTGACCCAGGCGGACGTAGCCCAGGCCGACCTCGACCAGCGTGCGCAGGTGGCGCGCGATGACCGGGATGGCCTCGAAGAAGTCGACGGCCTCCTCGATCGGCATGTCGAGGACGTCGGCGATGGACTTGCCCTTGTAGTGCACCTCGAGCGTCTCGCGGTTGTAGCGCGCCCCGTGGCAGACCTCGCACGGCACGTAGACGTCGGGCAGGAAGTTCATCTCGATCTTGATCGTGCCGTCGCCCGAGCACGCCTCGCAGCGTCCTCCCTTGACGTTGAAGGAGAAGCGGCCTTGCAGGTAGCCGCGCATCTTGGCCTCGGGCGTCTGCGCGAACAGCTTGCGGACGTGGTCGAAGACGCCGGTGTAGGTGGCCGGGTTGGAGCGCGGGGTGCGACCGATCGGCGACTGGTCGACGTGGATGACCTTGTCGACCTCGTCGAGGCCCGTGATGGTGCGGTGCCGACCGGGGATCGTGCGCGCGCCGTAGATCGAGCGGGCGAGCTGCGTGTAGAGGATGTCGTTGACCAGGCTCGACTTGCCCGAGCCGGACACGCCCGTGACCGCGACGAACATGCCGAGCGGGAAGCTGACGTCGATGTCGCGGAGGTTGTTCTCCTTGGCGCCGAGCACCTTCAGCTCGCGACCCTTGACCTTCTTGCGGCGCTTGTCGGGCACGGGGATCGACTTGCGGCCCGACAGGTACTGGCCCGTGAGCGAGTGCTCGCTCTCGTACAGCTCCTCGACGGGGCCAGAGACGATGACCTGACCGCCGTGCTCGCCGGCGCCGGGGCCGATGTCGACGGCCCAGTCGGCAGCGCGGATGGTGTCTTCGTCGTGCTCGACGACGATCAGGGTGTTGCCGAGGTCGCGCAGGCGCACGAGGGTCTCGATGAGGCGCTGGTTGTCGCGCTGGTGCAGACCGATCGACGGCTCGTCGAGCACGTACAGCACGCCGACCAGACCCGCGCCGATCTGCGTGGCCAGGCGGATGCGCTGAGCCTCTCCACCGGACAGCGAGCCGGCCGCACGGTCGAGCGCGAGGTAGTGCAGGCCGACGTCGAGCAGGAAGCGCAGGCGCTCGTTGATCTCCTTGAGCACCCGCTCGCCGATCTGGCGCTCGCGGTCGCTCATCTCGAGCGTCGCGAGGTAGTCGCTGGCCTCGCGGATCGACATGGCCGACACCTCGGCGATGTTCTTGGGACCGTGCTCGACCGAGTTGAGGGTGACCGCGAGGATGACGGGACGCAGGCGCGTGCCGTTGCACACCCGGCACGGGACCTCGCGCATGAAGCCCTCGAGGCGCTCCTTGCTGGTCTCGGACTCGGTCTCGGCGTGACGCCGCTCGATGTAGGTGATCGCGCCCTCGAACTCGGTGTAGTACGAGCGAACGCGGCCGTAGCGGTTCTTGTAGCGGACGTGCACCTTGGTCGAGTGCCCGTGCAGGATCGCGTCCTGCACCTCCTTGGACAGATCGCCCCAGGGGGTGTCGGCGCTGAAGCCGAGCTCGTCGGCCAGAGCGCCGATCAGGCGGGAGTAGTAGTCGGCCACGTGGGCGGACGCCCAGGGGACGACGGCCCCGTCGTTGAGGGACTTCGCGTCGTCGGGGACGACCAGCTCGGGGTCGACCTCCATGCGCGTGCCGAGGCCGTGGCACTCGGGGCACGCGCCGAAGGGGGCGTTGAACGAGAACGAGCGCGGCTCGAGCTCGTCGACCTCGAGCGGGTGGTCGTTGGGGCAGGCGAGCTTCTCGGAGAAGCGTCGCGTGCGGTTCTCGTCGTCCTCGTCGAGGTCGACGTAGTCGATGATGACCAGGCCGTCGGCCAGGTTGAGCGCCGTCTCGATCGACTCGGTGAGGCGCTGCTGCGAGCTGGCCTTGACCTGCAGGCGGTCGACGACCACGTCGATCGTGTGCTTCTTCTGCTTGGCGAGCTTGGGCGGCTCGTCGGCCAGCATGTGCACCTCGCCGTCGACGACGGTGCGGCTGAAGCCCTGCGTCTGCAGCTGGCGGAACAGCTCGAGGTACTCGCCCTTGCGACCGCGGATGACCGGCGCGAGCACCTGGAAGCGGGTGCCCTCGTCGCCGGTCATGATGCGGTCGACGATCTGCTGGGGCGTCTGGCGGGCGATGGGCTCGCCGCACTTCGGACAGTGCGCACGGCCGGCGCGGGCGTAGAGCAGGCGCAGGTAGTCGTACACCTCGGTGATGGTGCCGACGGTCGAGCGGGGGTTGCGCGAGGTGGACTTCTGGTCGATCGAGACCGCGGGCGACAGGCCCTCGATGAAGTCGACGTCGGGCTTGTCCATCTGGCCGAGGAACTGACGGGCGTAGGCCGACAGCGACTCGACGTATCGACGCTGGCCCTCGGCGAAGATCGTGTCGAAGGCGAGCGATGACTTGCCCGAGCCCGACAACCCCGTGAAGACGATCAGGGAGTCTCGGGGCAGGTCGAGCGAGACGTCCTTGAGGTTGTGCTCTCGTGCGCCGCGGATGACGAGGCGATCGGTCACTGGCTCCCCTGAGAAGTAGATGATGAGGGCAGAGATCTGCCCGCATCGATGGTAACGACGAGGTCCGACAGTTTCTTTCCGACGAGTGGGTCGGGCTTCTCACACCCCTCCCCCTGGCGCGGTGCGCGAGCGTCCACGCACCGACGTCCGGCGGACGCCGGCGCACCTCCCACGACGTCCGCGGCTCTGGCAGGCTGGCCCCATGACGTACACCGGAGAAGTCGAGGTCGGCGGCAGCGCCGACGTGCAGGACGCTGGCGACCTGCAGATCACCAAGCTCGCCGTCGGCGAGATGAACAACAACGCCTACCTGCTGCGGTGCCAGCTGACCGGCGAGCAGGTGCTGGTCGACGCCGCCAACGAGGCCGACCGCCTGCTCGAGCTGGTCGGCGACGGCGGCCTGGCGCGGGTCGTCACGACGCACCGCCACGGCGACCACTGGCAGGCCCTGCAGGCCGTCGTCGAGAAGACGGGTGCCGAGACCGTGGCCGGGGAGCGCGACGCCGACGAGCTGCCCGTCCCGGTCGACGTCCGCGTGCAGACCGGCGCCCGCGTGCGGGTGGGCTCGTGCGAGCTCGAGGTCGTCGAGCTGGTGGGACACACCCCCGGCTCGATCGCCCTCGCGTACGACGACCCCGACGGCATCGTCCACCTGTTCACCGGCGACTCCCTGTTCCCGGGCGGCGTCGGCAAGACCTGGTCGCCCGACGACTTCGCGACGCTCATCGACGAGGTCGAGACCAAGATCTTCGGCGCCTACCCCGACGACACCCGCGTCTACCCGGGCCACGGGCACGACACCACACTCGGGGTCGAGCGTCCCCACCTGGCGGAGTGGCGCGAGCGCGGCTGGTAGACGCCCCGCGCCAGGATGTCGGCACTTGTTGCTGTTTTTTCAGCCCGAGAAGGTCGACAAGTGCCGACATGTTGGGTGGTCACTGACGGGGCTTGAGCTTGCTGGCGGGCAGCCACGCGATCTGCGAGGCGTCGCTGTGCCGTTGGGTGCGGCTGGGGACGACGTAGACGACCTGCGCCTCGTAGCCGTCGGACGTGCGACGCCAGCCCAGGACGAGGCCGGGGTACTCCTGGGCGACCTGCGTCGTCAGGTTCGAGAGGTTGACCCACACGTGGTACACCGGCGGGGGCTGCGGCACCTGCACGGCGTACGGATCGGCCGCCGCCAGCGGACGTCCGTCGATCGAGCCGTTCGGGTTCACCCCTGAAGGATACGACCGTTCGAACAGGTGTTCTAGTCGCCCCGGTCGACGTCCGGCTTCGTGCTCGCAAACGGCACGAGCGGCACCGCCGAGCAGGCCGAGCACCGCGTCACGAATCCCTTCGCGTCGACGGGCTTGGCCGGCACCGCCGACGGGAGCGGATCGCGCCACGGCTCCTGCGCGATGACGACCTCGGGCACGGGCAGCGGCGAGGTCGAGCGCGGGTACGGCATCGCCTCGACGACCCGCGGCCCGCCCGAGCCGCCCGTGGTCAGCACCTGCACGCTCGCACCGACCACGGCACCCAGCGACACGGCGAGAACGGCGGCGAGGATCAGGCGCTTCATGGTGACATCATGCCCGCAACGGCCTTCGGATTCGAGTAGCGGATCGCGGGCCAGCCCCTACCGTTGGAGGATGAAGCTCCTCGCCGCCGCGGCCCTCCTGCTGACGCTCGCGGCGTGCAGCAGCGGTTCGGACGCCCCCGAGGCGCCGGCGAGATCCACGCTCTCGGCCTCCGAGGCGATGCAGGCGACGTGCCGCGAGGTCCGTGCTGGCATCGACGAGTTCAACCGCGAGGACTACCAGGGCACGGTCCAGCACTTCGAGAGGGCCAAGGTGCCCGCGAAGGTCTACGCCAAGGTCAACGAGGAGCCCGAGGCCGACGCCCTGCTCGACGCCGTCGAGTACTACGCCAACCTCTCCCCCGCCGACTACCCGGAAGCCGCACGCAGCTCGGAGAACTTCGCCCGCAACAAGGTCATCACCCTCGAGCAGTGCGCCTCCGACGACCCGATCGACGCGACCCCTGGCACGCCGGTCTAGGACGGCTCGCGCGTCAGCGAGACGTAGACCGCGTTGACGGCGACGGCCTGCTCGAGCTCGGTCGAGACGCCCGCGAAGAACTGCGAGCGGTAGGTCTCGTCGGTCACGGCGTAGACCGTGAAGTAGAGCCCCGCGAAGGCCGACAGGAACACCGACACCTGCCACAGCTCGTTGGTGATGGGGACGTGCTGCCCGAGCCGTGACGGCAGCGCCGTGACGGCGTCCTGCTGCGTCCAGGCGATGATCGTCGAGTCGGGGATCGTCAGCGAGCCGAAGACGAGGAAGAAGGCGAACAGGCCGAGCGACAGCAGCAGCACCTGGATGGCCTGGTTGAACAGCAGCACCAGCACGAGGTTGACGCGCGCGAACCTCGGCAGATCGGCCGGCTCGGCCGACACCAGGCGCGCGGCGTCCTCGGCCGGCGTCCCTGCACAGCACTCGACCACCCGCGGCCCGACGACCTCGCGCTCGACCTCCCGCACCTCCTCGGGCAGCCGGACGAGCAGGAACACCGCCGCGATCACGGCGAAGAAGCCGACCGCGAGCCACAGGACGTGCCGCGGCATCAGCGCCGCGACCTGCCAGACCTCGGCGTTGATGAACAAGAACGTGACGGCCAGCAGCAGCAGCGGCAGGGCACGGGTCAGCAGGGGGAACATCAGTCCCAGCGAGCTGAACGTGCGCCGCACCGCCCACCGCAGCATCGTGCCCATCTGCAGCAGGCGGCCGGCGAACAGACCGAGCAGCACGAAGAACGTCAGCACCCCGACGGCCGTGCCGAGCGAGCCGCGGTCGGACCACGCCGCTCCCACGGCGAAGCCCGCTGCCACCGAGACGCCGATGATCAGGACGATCACGGCCACGATGCGCTTGCTCGACAGCCAGCCCTCGACCGTGTCGGCGCGGTCACCCGTGAAGTACGGCAGCCCGTGGTCGTCGAACCACGCCTCGATCTGCTCGGCGGTCGAGGCGTCGGCGGCAGTCACGGTCAGAACGTGACGGGAAGCTCGTCGACGCCGTAGACGAACGACAGCTGGCGGAAGGTCAGCTCTTCCTGCGGCGTGGCCAGTGCCAGGTCGGGGAACCGCTGGAACAGCTTGGGCAGCGCGATCCGCAGCTCCATGCGGGCCAGCTCGGCGCCGATGCACCGGTGGATGCCGTGACCGAAGGCGAGGTGACCGGACGACGGCACGCGCGTGGGGTCGAACTCGTCAGGACGTTCGCCCGCCGACTTGGGATCGCGGTTGGCGCCGTTGAGCGAGGCGAGGATGACGTCGCCGGCCTTGACCTTCTGGCCGAACAGCTCCATGTCGTGCTTGGCGAACCGCGGGAAGGCCACCTGGACGACCGAGAGGTAGCGCAGCAGCTCTTCGACGACGCGGTCGACGTCCTCGGGAGATCCGTTGCGGACGAGCTCGGCGTAGGCCGGGTCGCGCAGCAGGACGATCGTGCCGAGCGCGATCATGCCGGCCGTCGTCTCGAAGCCACCCGTGAAGATGCCGTCGGCCAGCCCCGCGAGGTCGAAGTCGCTGATCGTGTCACCCTCGTCGCGGATGATCTGGCCCAGCAGCCCCGGCCCCGGCTCCTTGCGCTGGCGCGCGACGGCCTCGAACAGGAACTTGCGCTGGTCGGAGACGGCGCCGAAGGCCGCGGCGCCGCCGTTGGTCGCGTCGAAGCGGTCGCTGCCCAGCTTGGCGAAGGCCTGGCTGTCGGCGTAGTCGAGACCCAGCAGCGCGCAGATGGTCTGGAACGGGACGGGGAAGGCGACCGCGGTGCACAGGTCGGCGCCGGGACCCTCGGCCTCGAGGACGTCGAGCTGGGCATCGACGAAATCGCTGATCATCGGCTCGAGGCGCGCGAGGCGGCGCATCGTGAACTCGGGCGTGACGATCTTGCGCAGGCGGGTGTGCAGCGGCGGGTCGGTGAAGCCCAGGCCGCCGATGTCGTCGGCCGTCGCGGGCCCGTCGCCGTGGAACAGGTGCCGGATGTCGTTGCTGTAGCTGTCGCGATCGGTCAGGATCGTGCGCGCCTCGTCGTAGCCCGTGACGAGATAGGCCGTGAACGTGAACGGCAGCTCGAGCTTGCGCATCGGCTGCGTCGCTCGCCACTCGGCGATCTGCGGCGGCGGATCCATGACGTCGCGCTGCAACGGGATCTTGGTCTGCTCCGGGATGAAGGACAGCGCGCTGAGGTCGATGCCGTTCTTCTGGATGCGCTTGACCAGCATACGTCCGACCCAGCGGCGCACTCTTCCTCTGACGTCGACCACGTGAAGAAACTACACGTCACGCTTGCAGGTTCGCGCCAGCCGGTAGAGGGTGTCACGAAAGCGATGTCCACCGGCACGCACTTTCGATGGGGGTTCCATGAGTACGGACACTGCTACTACCGGCCAACCGACCGAGCTGAAGCGGGTGATGGGGCCCAAGCTCCTCCTGCTGTTCATCGTCGGCGACATCCTCGGCGCCGGCATCTACGCCGTCACGGGGCAGATGGCCGGCCAGGTCGGCGGCATCGTCTGGCTGCCGTTCCTGCTCGCCTTCATCGTCGCGACGATGACCGCGCTGTCGTACCTCGAGCTCGTCACCAAGTACCCCCAGGCCGCGGGGGCGGCGCTCTACGCTCACAAGGCCTTCGGCGTGCACTTCATCACGTTCTTGGTGGCATTCGCCGTGGTGTGCTCCGGCATCACCAGCGCGTCCACCTCGGCCAAGACCCTCGCCGACAACTTCTCCGGCGGTCTCGAGATCAACGGCTGGATCGACAGCTCGCTGACGCCGGGGGCCATCACGGCCATCGCCATGGGCTTCATGATCCTGCTGGCGCTCATCAACCTGCGGGGCGTCGGCGAGAGCGTCAAGTTCAACGTCGTGCTGACCCTGGTCGAGGTCGCCGCCCTCACGATCGTCATCGGCGTCGGCTTCTACGTCATCGGACGCGGAGACGCCGACATGTCCGAGCTCGTCAGGTTCAGCGACTACGGCGACCGTGGCATGTTCCTGGCCGTCACGGCCGCCACCTCGATCGCCTTCTTCGCCATGGTCGGCTTCGAGGACGCCGTCAACATGGTCGAGGAGATCGAGGAGCCCGAGCGCATCTTCCCGCGCACGATGCTGACCGGTCTCGGCATCGCGGTCATCATGTACATGCTGGTGGCCGTGTCGGTCGTCAGCGTGCTGACCGCGCCCGAGCTCAAGACGATCGCCGACTCCGAGGGACGGGCACTGCTCGAGGTCGTCTCCAAGGGCGCGCCGGACTTCCCGATCGACAAGGTCTTCCCGTTCCTGGCGGTCTTCGCTGTCGCCAACACCGCGCTGATCAACATGCTGATGGCCAGCCGCCTGCTCTACGGCATGTCACGGCAGCGGGTGCTCCCCAAGCAGCTGGCAGCCGTGCTGCCAGGCCGCCGCACCCCATGGGCCGCGATCCTGTTCTCGACGCTCATGGCCCTGGGCCTGATCTTCTACGTGACGCGCGATCCCGACAGCAACGTCGTCGCCAACCTGTCGAACGTCACGTCGCTGCTGCTGCTGTGCGTCTTCGCGATCGTCAACATCGCCTGCGCCGTCCTGCGCCGCCGTCGCGACCCGGACGCCAAGAAGTCGTTCACGTCGCCCGGTCCCCTGCCGGTCGTGGCCGCCGTGCTGTGCCTGTTCCTGGCCGGTCCGTGGGTCGACCGCGACGCCGCGGTCTACGAGATCGCCGGTGTGCTGATGCTGATCGGCGTCGCGCTGTGGGCCATCACCTTGTTCGTCAACAAGATCACCGGCACCGACACCGGCGATCTCGAGGAGCTGACGGACGAGGTCGAGGTCGAGTAGTCGCCCTCACCACGCACGTCCGAGACGACGAACGGCCGGCCCCTCGGGGCCGGCCGTTCGTTCGTGCTGCAGGGATCAGTCGTTGTCGTCCGAGGAGACGCCCGACTCGACCTTGGGGGTGCCGTCGGGGTTGAGACCGGCCTTCTCGCGCCGGCTCGAGACCGTGAGGCTGACGATCGCCGTGATGCTGAGGATGCCGACGATGACGCCGAGGCTCAGCAGCGTCGGGATCTCGTACACCTTCACGTGCTCACCGCCGTTGATGAACGGCAGCTCGTTCTCGTGCAGCGCGTGCAGGATCAGCTTGACGCCGATGAACGCGAGCAGGATGGCCAGGCCCTGCGACAGGTAGATGAGCTTCTTGAGCAGGCCACCCAGCAGGAAGTACAGCTGGCGCAGACCCATCAGGGCGAAGACGTTGGCCGTGAAGACCAGGTACGGCTCCTTGGTGAGGCCGTAGATCGCGGGGATCGAGTCGAGCGCGAACAGCAGGTCGGTCGTGCCGAGCGCGATGATCACCAGGAACATCGGCGTGATGGCGCGCTTGCCGTTCTCGTGGACGAAGAGCTTGAGGCCGTCCCACTGCTCCGAGACCGTGAAGCGCTTGCGCGCCATGCGGACGACCGCGTTCTCGCCGTCGTCGTCGTGATCGGTGTCCTTGACCAGGTTGTAGCCCGTGTAGAGCAGGAAGGCGCCGAAGATGTAGAAGATCCACGAGACCTGCTCGATCGCGACCGCACCCAGGGCGATGAAGACGCCGCGGAAGATCAGCGCGATGACGATGCCGACCAGCAGGGCCTCCTGCTGGTACTTACGCGGCACCTTGAAGCTGGCCATGATGATGATGAAGATGAACAGGTTGTCGATCGACAGGCTGTACTCGGTCAGCCACCCGGCGAAGAACTGCAGACCGAAGTCGCCGTCCTTGATCGTCGAGTCGTTGTGGTACAGCGTCACCCAGATGCCGAAGGCGATCGCCAGGCCGACGTAGATGCTCAGGTAGGTCGCGCACTCCTTCATCGAGGGCTCGTGCGGACGTCGCGCGACGATCAGGATGTCGAAGAGCAGCACCGCGAGCGTCACGCCGATCGTGATCGCCCATTCGGTGGTGGATACGTTCAAGGGATTCCTCCGGTCTCTGACAGGCCGGAGGTCTCTTCCGCCGCAGATGCGCGGCCCGCAACACCGGGTGACTGCAGGGAGTCACCGTGATGACGGCGTTGCGATCGGGGAATACTCCCCTCCGTCGCACATTCTTGCAGGCTGACAGCAGATATGCCTCATCGAAGCGGTCGTGCGGCACCGATTGTGAGCGCTGTCTCGGCCTCGCGCCGTCCGGCCGACCCGACGGCATCCCAGATGCACCTCGAAAGCGTCGGGGCGAACCTGGGAATCGGCGAGGCGAGAAGGCCGCCGCCGCCCGCAGGACCTGCTACGTCACGCGCCGGCCTCGAGCATGCTGCGGAGCTCTTTCTTGAGGTCGCCGATCTCGTCGCGGAGGCGGGCCGCGACCTCGAACTGCAGCTCGGCCGCCGCCGCGCGCATCTGCTCGCTCAGCTGCTCGATGAGGTCGGCGAGCTCGCCCGACGGCAGGTTGGCCAGATCGGCGGTGTGCTGACCGAGCGGCACGGGGGCGCCCTTGCGCCGCTTGTCGCCGGTCGCGGCGAGCAACGAGGCCGTGTCGGCGTCCTCGCGGGCCAGCATGTCGGTGATGTCGCCGATCTTGCGGCGCAGCGGCGTCGGGTCGATGCCGTTGGCCGTGTTGTAGGCGACCTGCTTGGCGCGACGGCGGTTGGTCTCGTCGATCGCGTAGGCCATCGAGTCGGTGATGCGGTCGGCGTACATGATGACCTGACCCGAGACGTTGCGCGCCGCACGACCGATGGTCTGGATCAGCGAGCGCTCGGAGCGCAGGAAGCCCTCCTTGTCGGCGTCGAGGATCGCGACCAGGCTGACCTCGGGCAGGTCGAGCCCCTCACGCAGCAGGTTGATGCCGACCAGCACGTCGTACTCGCCCATGCGCAGCTCGCGCAGCAGCTCGACGCGGCGCAGCGTGTCGACCTCGGAGTGCAGGTATCGCGTGCGGATGCCGGCCTCGAGCAGGTAGTCGGTGAGGTCCTCGGACATCTTCTTGGTCAGCGTGGTGACCAGCACGCGCTCGTTCTTGTCGGTGCGCGTGCGGATCTGCGTGATGAGGTCGTCGATCTGGCCCTTGGTGGGCTTGACGACCACCTCGGGGTCGATCAGGCCGGTCGGACGGATGATCTGCTCGACGACGTCGCCCTGCACCTTGTCCATCTCGTAGTTGCCCGGCGTGGCCGACAGGTAGACCGTCTGGCCGATGCGCTCGAGGAACTCGGGCCACTTGAGCGGACGGTTGTCCATCGCGCTCGGCAGGCGGAAGCCGTGCTCGACCAGCGACCGCTTGCGTGACATGTCGCCCTCGTACATCGCGCCGATCTGCGGGATCGTGACGTGCGACTCGTCGACGACCAGCACGAAGTCGTCGGGAAAGTAGTCGAGCAGGCAGTGGCCCGGCGTGCCCGGACCACGCTGGTCCATGTGGCGCGAGTAGTTCTCGATGCCGGCGCACGTGCCGACCTGCTCCATCATCTCGATGTCGTACGTCGTGCGCATGCGCAGGCGCTGCGCCTCGAGCAGCTTGTTCTCGCCCTCGAGCTCGGCCAGGCGCTCCTCGAGCTCGACCTTGATCGTCTCGATGGCCTTGCGCATCGTGGCCGGGCCGGCGGCGTAGTGCGTGGCGGAGCCGACGAAGAGCTCCTGGTCGTCGCTGAGCACCTCGCCGGTGAGCGGGTGCAGCGTCATGAGCCGCTCGATCTCGTCGCCGAAGAACTCGACCCGCACCGCGTGCTCCTGGTACACCGGGAAGATCTCGACGGTGTCGCCCTTGACCCGGAAGGTGCCACGGGTAGTGGCGACGTCGTTGCGCACGTACTGGGCCTCGACGAGCGTGCGCAGCAGCTGGTCGCGCGGCATCTCCTCGCCGACCTTGAAGCCGATCATGCGCTCGAGGTACTCCTGCGCCGAGCCGAGGCCGTAGATGCACGAGACCGTCGCCACGACGATGACGTCGCGCCGGGTGAGCAGCGACCAGGTGGCCGAGTGCCGCAGCCGCTCGACCTCTTCGTTGATCGAGGAGTCCTTCTCGATGTAGGTGTCGCTCTGCGCGATGTAGGCCTCGGGCTGGTAGTAGTCGTAGTACGACACGAAGTACTCGACGGCGTTGTTGGGCAGCAGCTCGCGCAGCTCGTTGGCGAACTGGGCCGCGAGCAGCTTGTTGGGCATCATGACGAGCATCGGACGCTGCAGACGCTCGGCCAGCCAGGCCGTCGTCGCGGTCTTTCCGGTGCCGGTGGCACCCAGCAGGACGTTGTCGACGGCACCGGCCTTGATGCGCTTCTCGAGCTCGGCGATGGCCGTCGGCTGGTCGCCTGCCGGGACGTACTCGGACACGACCTCGATGGGGGCGACCTGGCGCTTTAGCTCTGAAACGGACCTCATGCTCCGAGCCTACGACCAGCCACCGACAGTGCACCCTAAACTGGCCCGCATGGCCGTCTCAGAACGCCGCGCAGAGCGCAAGAGGAGGATTCTCGAGGCGACCCGGACCCTGTTCGACGAGCGTGGCGTGAGGGACGCCCAGATCGAGGACATCGCCCGGGCCGTCGGGATCAACCGCGCCATCATCTACCGGCACTTCTCCGGCAAGGAGGAGCTCTTCGCCGAGACGCTCGTCGGCTACCTCCACGAGCTCGACCGCACGTTGGCCGCCGCCGACGACCCGACCGCCGACCCCGAGCGCCGGCTGCAGGACATCACCGGGACGTTCCTCGACTTCGGCGCGCGCCTGCCGGCGTTCGTCGACTGCGCCCAGGCGCTGCTGCGCCGCCGCGGCGAGGAGCTCATGGAGGAGGTCAGCCAGCGCGTCATGATCGACCTCGGCCTGGCGATGACCAGCTGCCTGCACCACGTCGTCGAGATCCTCGACGCCGGCGTCGCCACGCAGCAGTTCAGCGTCCGCGACCCCAACCTGCTGGCCAACATCTTCTACACGCAGGCCTTGGGCGTGCTCAACCTCGCGACCCTCCAGCTCTCGGTGCGCGAGGAGAACCCGGGGCTCCCGGCCGTCGACTCCGTCCCGTTCGACGAGGTCAAGCAGCTCATCGCGACGGCTGCCGTGGCGATGGCCCGCGGCACCAGCGGCTGACCGTGCCCACCGTCCTGGTCACCGGCGCGGCGCGCGCCAACAGCATCGCCGCCGGCATCGTGCCCCGTCTCGAGGCCGACGGCTGGGACGTCGCGACGTCCGACCTCACCGGCACCGCCCACGACTGCGACCTCTCGACGCCCGAGGCCCCCGCCGAGCTGGTCGCTGCCGTGGCGAGACGCCACGGGCGCATCGACGCCCTCGTGCTCAGCCATGCGCACGGCGTCGAGTCGGGCGTCCTCGACACCACGGCCGAGAGCTTCGACCGGCACATGGCGGTCAACGCCCGCGCCGCGCTGCTGCTCGTGGCCGCCTTCGCCCGGCAGGCCACCGAGGGCGGTGCCGTCGTCGCGCTCACCAGCGATCACGCCACGGGCAACCTGCCCTACGGTGCGTCCAAGGGTGCGCTCGATCGCATCGTCATCTCGGCCGCCCGTGAGCTCGGACCGCAGGGCATCTCGGCCAACGTGCTCAACCCCGGCCCCGTCGACACGGGCTGGATGGACGACGACACCCGTGAGGGCCTGCTGCCGTACCACCCCCTGGGCCGGCTCGGCGAGCCGCGCGACATCGCCGACGTCGTCGCGTTCCTGGTCTCGCCGGCCGGCCGCTGGATCTCGGGCCAGCTGCTCAACGCCGATGGCGGGTTCAGCGCCAGGTACTAGCGACGCCGCTACCGCTGGGCGAAGGCGTCGACGCCGGTGCGCTCGGCCGACAGCGTCCAGAGCCGCGCTGCCTGCTCGGGGTCGGTCGCATGCGGCGCCACGCCGCGTCGTGGACCGTCCGGGACGTTCGGCTCGGCGATGTCGCAGTCCTCGAGGTAGACACCGCCCATACCGTCGAGCTGCGGCGAGGTCGCGGCCCACACCTGGGTCGCGGCGCCCTGCTCGGGTGTCTTGAACAGCGACGGATCCTTCAGCGAGCCGTCGGGGTTGACCCAGCCCATCGCGACCTGCTCCTCGAGCGGGAGGTGACGCTGCAACGGCGTCAGGATGCCGCCGGGGTGCAGCGAGAAGGCGCGGACCCCCGACTCGCGACCCAGCGCGTCGAGGTGGACGGCGAACAGCGCATTGGCCGTCTTGGCCTGACCGTAGGCGTCCCACTTGTCGTAGCCGCCGGCGAAGTCGATGTCGTCCCAGCGGATGCCCGAGCGGAGGTGGCCCGTCGAGGACACCGAGACGACCCGTGCACCGCCGGGCTCGATGGCCGGCCAGAGCCGGTTGATCAGCGCGAAGTGGCCCAGGTGGTTGGTGGCGAACTGGGCCTCCCAGCCGGAACCGACGCGGGTCTCGGGCGTCGCCATGATGCCCGCGCTGTCGATCACGACGTCGAGCGTCCGACCGGTGGCCAGCAGTCGCTCGGCGAAGGCCGCGACGCTGTCGAGATCACCGAGGTCCAGCTCGTCGACCTCGGTGCCGTCGATCCCCTGCAGCGCCTCCCGGGCACTGCCGGGTCGGCGGGCCGGGACGATGACGTGGGCTCCTGCACCGGCCAGCGCGCGGGTCGTCTCGATGCCGATGCCGGAGTACCCACCGGTGACGAGGGCGGTCGTGCCGGTCAGGTCGATGCCGTCGAGCACCTCGGCGGCGGTGGTGGAGGCCCCGAACCCGGAGCCGATGGGCTGCTGCGAAGAAGTCATGCCTTGACGCTAGGCCCTGGACCGCACTCCACCGCAAGCCCGATCTGTGACGCCCACGGCCGCATCTGTTCACAGTGCGGCCGTGGGCGTCACAGATCGCGGTCGCTCAGGCCTCGAGGATGGCGACGACGCCCTGGCCGCCGGCGGCACAGATCGAGATCAGGCCGCGGCCCGAACCCTTCTCGTGCAGCAGCTTGGCGAGGTTGGCGACGATGCGTCCGCCCGTTGCGGCGAACGGGTGTGCCGCCGCCAGCGACGAGCCCTTGACGTTGAGCTTGGCGCGGTCGATCGAGCCTAGCGGCACGTCGAGGCCGAGCTTCTCCTGGCAGAACGTCGGATCCTCCCAGGCCGCGAGCGTCGTCAGCACCTGGCCGGCGAACGCCTCGTGGATCTCGTAGAAGTCGAAGTCCTGCAGCGTCAGGCCCTGCCGCGCGAGCATGCGCGGCACGGCGTAGACCGGTGCCATCAGCAGGCCCTCGGCGCCGGACACGTAGTCGACCGCAGCCGTCTCGTAGTCGACGAAGTAGGCCTCGGGCGTCCAGCCGTGCTTCTTCGCCTCGTCCTCGGACGCGAGCAGCACGACGGACGCACCGTCGGACAGCGGCGTCGAGTTGGCAGCCGTCATGGTGGCCTCGTCGCCGAACGACCTGCCGAACACGGGCTTGAGCTTGGCGAGCTTCTCGAGGCTCGAGTCGGGACGCAGGTTGTTGTCCTTGGCGACGCCTTGGAACGGGGTGACCAGGTCGTCCTGCCAGCCCTCGTCGTACGACGCCGCGAGGTTGCGGTGCGAGGCCACGGTGAGCTCGTCCTGCGCCTCGCGGGTGATGCCCCACTGCTTGGTCGTGATGGCCTGGCTGTCGCCCATCGACAGGCCCGTGCGCGGCTCGGCGTTGCGCGGCTGGTCGGGGGCGAGGAAGGCCGGACGGATCTTGGCCAGCGCCTTGACGCGTCCCTTGTTGTCCTTGGCGCGGTTGGCCTCGAGCAGGATCTTGCGCAGCTTGTCGCCGATCGCGAGCGGCGCGTCGGACGTGGTGTCGGAGCCGCCCGCGATGCCGACGTCGATCTTGCCGAGCGCGATCTTGTTGGCCACCAGGATCGCGGCCTGGATGCCGGTGTCGCAGGCCTGCTGGACGTCGAAGGCGGGGGTGTCGGGCGACAGCTTGGAGCCCAGGACCGTCTCGCGGGCCAGGTTGAAGTCGCGGCTGTGCTTGAGGACGGCACCGGCGGCGAACTCACCGACCCGCTCGCCCTCGAGGCCGAAGCGGTCGACGAGACCGTCGAGGGCGGCCGTCAGCATCTCCTGGTTGGAGACCTGGGTGTAGACGGTGTTGGAGCGCGCGAAGGGGATGCGGTTGCCGCCGATGACGGCGACGCGGCGCACCTCCTGCGGCGGTGTCGTCGCGGCGGACGTCTTGGGCGCGGGGGCCTTCGCGGCCGGTGCCTTCTTCGCGGGGGTCGTGTCCGCCATGGCGGTCTCCTCGATCGTCGTGAACAGTGGGGGGTGGAACGTGATGAGCGCCGCAGCCGCAGGTGGTGGACCGGCGTCACGGCATGACGTTACAGTTTCAGCATCATTCCAGATACCGATGGTATCCGAGAGATAGGACACACCCCAGTCATGACAGATCGCTACCAGTCGCTCGCGCACAACCCGATCGGCAAGTTCATCGTCACGAACCTGGGTCTGCCCAACCCGCCCGTCCTCGAGCGGTGGACCGAGGGCTCGCCCCTCGTCAAGGGCACCGTCCTCATCGGCGCTGCGCCGCACAGCACCGTCGGGCCGCGCCTCAACGCCACGCTCAAGTCCAGTGGCATCGAGGTCGTGGGCGTCCGGGCCGACGGCAAGAAGTACAAGGCCCTGGTCTTCGACGCCACCGGCATCTCCGACACCGCGGGCCTCGCCGACATGCAGCAGTTCTTCACACCCGCCCTGCGCAGCCTGGCCTCGTCGGGCCGCCTCGTCGTGATCGGCGCGTTGCCCGAGCAGGCCTCCACCGAGACCGCCGCCATCGCGCAGCGCGCCCTCGAGGGATTCGTCCGCTCGGCCGGCAAGGAGATCGGTGGCAACGGCAGCACCGCCAACCTGGTCTACGTCGGCGAGGGCAGCGAGGACGCCCTGGGCTCGACGCTGGGCTTCCTCCTCTCCCCCAAGTCGGCCTTCGTCTCCGGCCAGGTCATCCGCCTGGGCCTCACCGAGCTCGTCTCCCCCGACCCGGTCGCCGACCCCGCCAAGCCGCTGGCCGGCAAGGTCGCCCTCGTCACGGGCGCCTCGCGCGGCCTCGGCGCTGCGATGGCCCGCACCCTCCACCGCGACGGCGCGGCGATCGTCGGCCTCGACGTCCCCGCCCTCAAGGACGAGCTCGACGCCGTCATGGCCGAGCTCGGCGGCACGTCGATCGCCGAGGACATCACGGCCGCCGAGGCGCCGCAGGTCATCGCGCAGGCCCTCAAGGACGCTCACGGCGGGGTCGACATCGTCGTCCACAACGCCGGCATCACCCGCGACAAGCGGCTCAAGAACATGAAGACCGAGAACTGGAACCTGGTCATCGACATCAGCGTCGGTGCACCCCAGCGCATCACCGCCGAGCTGCTGCAGCAGAAGCTGCTGCGCAAGGGCGGCCGTGTCATCGGCATCTCCTCGATCGCCGGCATCGCGGGCAACAACGGACAGACGAGCTACGGCACCGCCAAGGCCGGCGTGATCGGGTTCGTCGGCGACCTGTCGAAGCGCGTCGCCAAGGACGGCATCACGGTCAACGCGATCGCGCCCGGCTTCATCGAGACCGACATGGTCAAGACCATGCCCCTGGGCATCCGCGAGGCCGGACGCCGACTCAGCTCGCTGTCGCAGGGTGGTCAGCCGATCGACGTCGCCGAGGCCATCGCCTGGTACGCCCACCCGGGCTCGTCGGCGATCTCCGGCAACGTGGTCCGCGTGTGCGGCCAGGCCCTGATCGGCGCCTGACGTGACCACGCGCGTCTTCACCAAGGCCCCGGCCACCCTGCCGCTGATGCTCAAGGCGGCGCTGCCGGCCATACCCGTCGTCGGCGCCCTGCCGGGCGTCAAGCACGCACGGGGCACGGTGCCCGACCTGGTGCTCGAGCGCCACGGCGTGAGCACCGACCCGGCGCACCTCGAGGCGTACAACGACGTCTGCGGTTTCCCGCGCAGCGACACCCTGCCCGCCACGTACCCGCACATGGCGGCCTTCGGCCTGCACATGACGCTGATGACCGAGACGACGTTCCCGTTCGCACCCATGGGTCTGGTGCACCTGCGCAACTCCATCACGCAGCACCGGCCGATTCGCGTCGACGAGTCGTTCGACGTGACCGTGCGTACGGCCGACCTCCGACCGCACCCCAAGGGATCGCTGATCGACATCCTCACGGCCGTCACGGTCGGCACCGAGCTGGTGTGGGAGGAGACGATGACGCTGTTCTCACGTCACAAGGGCGGGTCTGCCGAGGCCGCGTCGGCGCCGCTCACGGGCGTCGCCGTGCCGGAGGGTGTCGTGCACTGGAAGCTCGCCGGCGACCTCGGACGGCGCTACGCCGCCGTCTCCGGCGACCGCAACCCGATCCACCTCCACCCCCTCACCGCCAAGGCGTTCGGCTTCTCGAGCAACATCGCCCACGGCATGTGGACACTGGCCCGCTCGCTCGCCGCGGTGCAGAACAAGCTGCCCGACGCCTTCGTCAACGAGGCCGAGTTCCGCAAGCCCGTCCTGCTGCCGACGACCGTGGTATTCGGCTCGACCATCGACGACGGAGTGCTCACCTTCGGCGTCCAGGGCGCCCGCAAGCCGGTCCCCCATCTCGTGGGTCGGGTCCGGCCGCTGGCGTAGCGGTCAGTCCGGCAGGAACCCGGTGGCCGGGTCGATGTCCGCGAGGAAGTCGCGGATGCTCTGATCGAGCTCGGCCTCGGTGGACTGCGCTCCGTCCGACCTCGACAGCCCGAACCCGTATCCGTCGTTGGGGCCCGAGAGCCAGTCGAAGTCGTACGTGCCGGGCTCGTCGGCTCGTTGCCGGACGAGCCACGTCTCGCCGTCGACGCAGGTCTCGTACGGATGATCGTCGTAGCGGATCGCGGGAGCTCCGGCGCTCGGCTCGGGGATCATGCGTCAGCCCTTGGGCGTGATCCTGCGGATCAGACCCTCTTGGGCGACCGTCGCCACGAGGGTGCCGGCCTGGTTGAACACACGTGCCGTGCTGAGCCCACGGGCACCCGACGCCGACGGCGACGTCTGGTCGTAGAGCAGCCACTCGTCGGCGCGCACCGGACGGTGGAACCAGATGGTGTGGTCGAGCGACGCGGGCTGCACCCGGTCGGACCCGATGAACTGGCCGTGCGGCACGAGGCTGGCACCGAGCAGGCTGAGGTCGCTGATGTAGGTGAACGCGGCGTTGTGGATGATGCGCGAGTCGGGGAGCACGCCATCGGCCCTGAACCATAGTCGCTGCACGGCCGGCACCAGCGTGCGCTGCGGATCGTCCTCGGCGCGGTTGTCGCCGATGTAGCGCATGTCGAACGACGCCCACTCGCGCTTCCAGTGGTCGACCGCGTCAGGACCGCGCAGCTGGACGATGTCGAGCATCGGCGTCGCCTCGTCGGGCGACGGGACGTCCGGCATGACGTCCTGGTGGTCCCAGCCGTCCTCCTCGACCTGGAACGAGGCGGTCATGTAGAAGATGATCTCGCCGTGCTGGCGGGCTGCGACGCGCCGCGTCGTGAACGAGCGACCGTCCCGGACGTTCTCGACGTCGTAGACGATCGGGATGCTGGGGTCGCCGCCGAGGATGAAGTACAGGTGCAGCGAGTGCACGAAGCGGTCGTCGGGCACCGTCAGCTGCGCGGCCATCAGGGCTTGCGCCGCGACCTGTCCTCCGAAGACCCGCTTGAGCACGGATGCCTGCGGCTGGGCCCCGCGGTAGAGCCCCACCTCGAGACGTTCGAGCTCGAGCAGGCCGATGACTTCGTCAACTGATGCAGGCACGTGCAGATCGTACCGGGAGGCAGCGATGCCCTGCCGACACCCGGATCGACGTCACAGATCAGGTGAGGCCTCAGCCCCGACCGTAGGCCTCGGCCGCCGTCCAGAACTCCTGTGAGGGCGCCTTGAGGGTCTGTTCGTCGAAGAAGGACCCGTCGGTGAAGCTCAGTCGGACGTGGCCACGCACCGTCCGCTTGCCCGTGTCGGCGATGGAGGCCACCTGCTCACGGGGGATGCGTGCGACCAGGTCGGGGTCGGTCCTTCGTCCGGTGGGGCCGAACGACCAGAGGCTGATGCTCTTCTCGGCCAACGCCAGCACCAGGATGTCGGTGGTGTTGGGAAGTGACCGAGCGATGGTCCCGTCGTCGCCGCCGACGTGCTGGTCCGCGATGTACGTGTCCTTCAAGCGGTTCGCGGCCTTGCCGGCCAGCTCCCCGAGATCGCGAGGTCGCTTGTTGGGGCTGGCGACAGCCGACCCCGACGCCATCACCGGGACGAAGGCCAGGAGCGCGTCGTCACCCAGCACCCCGCGCAAGGTCTCGGCGGGGTCCGGCCCGGCCACGGCACTCTTGATCTTGTCGAACATGCCCACGGTGTACGCCCTTCGCAGAGAAGCTGTCGCGAAGAAGTTATCGCGAGGCAGCGCATCGCGCCAGAGCAAGTCCTCGGCCCGAGGGGGCCCAGCGCGCTACTGCTCGTTCTTGCGCTGACGCGCCAGGAACTGCTCGAACTGGTCGGCCAGCTCGTCGCCGCTGGGGAGCTCCTCGTCGCTGGCCAGCAGCGACTGGGCAGCACCACGGGTGAACGCGTCGTACTGCTCCTCGAGCCCGCTGAGCACGCTCGCGCCGCCCTGCTCCTCGATCTGCTCCTCGATCTCCTTGAGCGTGTCGCCCTCGCGCGCTCGCAGGCGCTCGGTGTCGACGGCCAGCCCCGTGCGATCGACGAGGGCGTCGATCAGGGCCAGCGCAGCCGGCGGGTACTCGATCTGCGCCAGGTAGTGAGGCACGTGGACGACGTAGCCGGCGGCGTCGAGGCCCCACTGGCCGAGCCGGTACTCGAGCAGCGACTGCGCCGACGACGGGACCGTCACGTGCGCCGACCACAGGTTCTGCCGGTCGACGAGCTCAGGACGGGTGCCGTGAGCGGTGATCATGGCCGGTCGGGTGTGCGGGACGCCCATGGGCACGGCACCGAGTCCGAGCGTCAGGGGCACGTCGTGCTCCTCGATGACGTCGTGCACCTCGCTGACGAACCGCTCCCACAGGAAGTCGGGCTCGGGCCCGGCGAGGAGCAGGTACGGCTCGCCGTTGCCGTCGTGCTCGAGGACCACCTGCAGCGTCGGGTCGTCGTAGTCGGCGTAGTGGTTCTCGCGGAACGACATCGTGGGACGCCGGGCGCGGTAGTCGAACATCTCGTCGAGGTCGAACTCGTGCACCACCTCGCCTTGGCCGCTGAGGAGCTGCTGTGCGGCCAGCCGGGCGGCCGAGCCGGCCCCCAGGAAGCCGTCGAAGGCATGGATCAGCACGGGCCCCGAGCCGTCGCCGGACGCCGGGGTGTCGCGCACTCGTCGTGATCGCCAGTTCTTCATCGCCATCGTCAACCACTCACTGCTTGAGGCTATTCCGGGCCAGGACGGCCATCGTGTCGTCGGCGACGGCCTGCGCCGTGAGGCCGAGGCGCCCGAGGATGACGTCGCGCTTGGCGTGGTCGAGGAACTCCTGCTCGACCCCGTGCACCTGCACGGGCGTGTCGATGCCCGCATCGCGGACCGCCTGGGTGATCGCCGATCCGACGCCTCCGTGGCGGCCGTTGTCCTCGACCGTGACCACGATCGAGTGCTCGGCGGCGAGCGCGACGATGGCCGCGTCGACGGGCTTGACCCAGCGAGGGTCGACGACCGTGACGCCGAGACCCTGGCCGCGCAGCAGCTGAGCCACCTCGACGCCGAGGTGCCCGAAGGCCCCGACGGCGACGACGAGCACGTCGGAGGTGTCGTCGCGCGTCAGCACGTCGCACGTGCCGAGGCGATCGACGGCCGGCAGGTCGGGGCAGACCGCACCCTTGGCGAACCGCACGACCGTGGGGGCGTCGTCGACGTCGACGGCCTCGCGCAGCAGCTCGCGCAGCTGCACGCCGTCGCGGGGGGCGGCGATGCGGATGCCGGGGACGATCTGCAGCAGCGACATGTCCCACATGCCGTTGTGGCTGGCACCGTCGTCGCCGGTGACCCCGGCCCGGTCGAGCACGAACGTGACGCCGCAGCGGTGGAGGGCGACGTCGAGCAGCACCTGGTCGAAGGCGCGGTTGATGAAGGTCGCGTAGACCGCGACGACCGGGTGCAGGCCACCCATCGCCAGACCGGCGGCGCTCGTCACCGCGTGCTGCTCGGCGATGCCGACGTCGAAGACGCGGTCGGGGAACTTGTCGGCGAACGCATCGAGCCCGACGGGATAGAGCATGGCCGCGGTGATGCCCACGACGTCGGGACGCTCGTCGGCGATGCGGACGATCTCGTCGCGGAACACCGACGTCCACCCGGCCGGAGCGATGCTGAGCGCGTCGCCGGTGGCGCGGTCGAAGGGATTGGCCTGGTGCATCTGGTCGTTCTCGTTGGCCACCGCGATGTCGTAGCCGTGGCCCTTGGTGGTCAGCACGTGCACGAGCACGGGACCGCCGAACGTCTTGGCACGCTCGAGGGCGTGCTCGACGGCCGCGCGGTCGTGTCCGTCGACGGGGCCGATGTACTTCAGGCCGAGGTCCTCGAACATGCCCTGCGGCGCCAGGGCGTCCTTGACGCCCTTCTTGATCGCGTGCAGGGCCTCGTAGGCCTGCGCGCCGCCGAACCGGCTGCGGTGCAGCCGTTCCTTGATGGCGCTGAGCGTGGGCTCGTAGCGGGGGTTGGTGCGGATCTCGGTGAGGCGGTTGGCGAGGCCGCCGACGGTGGGCGTGTACGAGCGTCCGTTGTCGTTGACGACGGCGATGAGCCGGCGGTCGCTGTCGGCGGCGATGTTGTTGAGCGCCTCCCAGGCCATGCCGCCGGTGAGCGCGCCGTCGCCGATGACCGCGACGACGTAGTCGTCCTTGCCGAGCAGGAGATTGGCCTTGGCCATGCCGTCGGCGTAGGACAGGCTCGTGGACGCGTGGGAGTTCTCGACCCAGTCGTGCTCGGACTCGGCCTGGCTGGGGTATCCCGACAGCCCACCTTCGCGGCGCAGGTCGCCGAACTGGCCGGCGCGGCCCGTCAACATCTTGTGGACGTACGACTGGTGGCCGGTGTCCCAGACGATGCGGTCGGCCGGCGAGTCGAACACGCGGTGCAGGGCGATGCCCAGCTCGACGACGCCCAGGTTGGGTCCGAGGTGGCCGCCGTTGGACGCCACGGAGACGATCAGCAGCTCACGGATCTCGGCGGCGAGCGCCGCGAGCTGGTCGTCGTCGAGCTCGCGGAGATCGGCGGGCCCCGACAGGTCGGCGAGGATGCTCACGTCGGACCCCTTCCCCTCTTCAGCCATAGGGGTCAGTCTATCGAGCAGGTCCGAGCGCGCTGCCCGACGGGCGGGGTCACGGCAGGGTGAGGACGGCGATCGTCGTCTGCTCGAAGCTGCCCAGCCAGACCTGACGGCCGACCTGACGCACCCCCGTCGCCTTGCCGAAGCGATCGTGCTCGTGCGCGAGGTCGTGCACCAGGTGACCGTCCGGTGCGAAGGCCTGGATGCGGATGAGGTTCTTGGCCTGCGGCTGCAACCGCTGCGGCAACGCCCAGACCACCTTGCGCAGCATCGGTGCGCGCGGGAGGAGCCAGTCGAGCACCGGGTCGCGCGGCGACGCGATCGCGACCCAGATGTTGCCGTCCTCGCCGGTCGAGATGTTGTCGGGGAAGCCGGGCAGCACCGCACCGAAGGTCTCGACGGCGCCGGCCCGCTCCCCCGTCAGCCAGACACGCCGCAGGCCGTAGCCGGCGGTCTCGGCCACCACGACGAACGACTCGTCCTGGGCGAGCGCGACGCCGTTGGCGAACGCCAGGTCGTCGAGCACGAGGGTCAGCGTGCCGTCGGGATCGCGCCGGAACAGCCGTCCCGTGGGCCGGTGCTCGATGAGGTCGCCGCGCCAGTGCTCGAAGCCGAACCGGGTCGAGCTGTCGGTGAACCACACGGTGCCGTCGGCCGCGACGGCCGCGTTGTTGCAGAACAGGAGGTCACGGCCGTCGTGGTCGCCGGCCAGCACCGTGACGGCCCCGCCGGGATCGACCCTCAGCAGGCCGCGCGTCGAGTCGCACACGACGTACCCTCCGTGCGGGTGGCGCTCGATGCCGAGCGGACGGCCGCCGGTGGCGGCGATCTCGGTCTCGGTCCCCGTCGCCGGGTCGATCGCGAGCAGCCGTCCGTCCTCGACGCCGGTGAGGACCCGACCGTCGTGGTCGACCAGGACATCCTCGGTGCCGTAGCCGGACGTGCCGTACACGCGCACCGCGCTCGGCGCGACCGGTGTGCCGGCGGCGCCACTGTGAGGCGGCGTCCAGCGGGCCGGGTCGATGGAGGGCTTCACCATGCCCCAGGACTCTACGACGATGACTCGCTGTCTCGATAGCGCCCGCGGACGTGCATCATCGCGGACGCGGCACCGAGCTCGACGTGCTCGACGACTCCCTCGACCAGCAGGCCCCACCCGACGGGGCGCGGCTCGGTGTCGGCCCGGCGCACCCCCATCCATCCGGATGCCCCCTCGAGCACCGGTCCCCACTCGCTGTCGCTCCAGGTGCCCGTCGTGAAGGGCCCTCCCGGAGCCGGGGCCGCACCGGCGAAGGCATCGGCGAGGAAGCGGTGCTCGGTGCCCAGCACGTTGACGACCCACGCCGCCGGATCGGCGTCCCAGAAGTCGGAGTCGGCGTCGACCAGGCCCAGCACCCGGGCGGGCTCGCCGCCCGCGACCAGCAACGACGAGATCGTGAGGCCTGCCCGGTCGCGGGCCGCGCCCGTCGCCCAGACCGACACCGGCGACGGCATCCGGCCACGCAGCCGGCGCAACGGGTCGCGCTCGCCCTCGGGCGGGACGAAGGGGTGGTCGCTGTGGATCGTCACGGCCTCAGCCTACGGATACGGCCTCCCCACCATGACCCGACGCGTGGTCGATCCGTGTCGGGTGTTGACTTAGTTCAAGAGTCGTATTAAACAGGGGGCATGGCAGATGACCTCGTTCTCGGTATCGACTCGTCGACGCAGTCGACCAAGGCCGTCCTCGTCGACGCCGCGACCGGCGAGGTCGTCGCGCGGGGCGCTGCGCCGCACCCGGCAGGCACCGCGGTCGACCCGCGCGCCTGGCTCGAGGCCTTCGACGTCGCGACGGACGGACTCCTCGACCGGGCCTCGGCGATCTCCGTGGGCGGTCAGCAGCACGGCATGGTGGCGCTCGACTCCTCGGGCGAGCCCGTCCACGACGCGCTGCTCTGGAACGACACCCGGTCGGCCGACCAGGCCGTCGAGCTGGTCGCCGAGCTCGGCGGCCCGCAGGCCTGCGCCGACGTCGTCGGCAGCGTGCTGGTGGCCTCGTTCACCTCGACCAAGCTGCGCTGGCTGCGTGACCACCAGCCCGAGGCAGCCGCACGCACGCACGAGGTGCTCCTGCCCCACGACTACGTCTCGCGCCACGTCACCGGCGGCGACGCGTTCACCGATCGCGGCGACGCCTCGGGCACGGGCTACTTCTCCACGGCCGACGACGCATGGCGTCCCGACCTGGCCGAGGCCGCCATCGGCCACGCGGTCTCCCTGCCCCGCATCGTCGGGCCGTCCGAGACCGCCGCCACCACCGCGTCGGGTCTCGTGGTCGGTGCCGGCACGGGCGACAACATGGCTGCGGCCCTGGCCCTCGACCTCGAACCCGGCGACGTCGTGGTCTCGATCGGCACGTCCGGCGTCGCATCGACGATCAGCACGACGCGCGTGGCCGACGGGTCGGGCGCCGTCACGGGCTTCGCCGACGCGACCGGCAACTTCCTGCCCATGGGCACCACGATGAACGCCGCCCGCATCCTCGACCTGCAGTGCGCCCTGCTCGGCGTCGACCACGACGAGCTGGGGCGACTCGCGCTCGCCGCGCCGTCGGGTGCCAATGGGCTGACGATCTCGCCCTACTACGCCGGCGAGCGCACCCCCAACCGTCCGGGCGCGACCGGCACGTGGGCCGGCCTGACGGTCTCGACGTCCCGCGAGGACATCGCGCGCGCCGCCTTCGAGGCGCTGCTGTGCTCGCTGGCCGACGCCGTCGACCTCGTGACCTCCATGACGGGGCAGCCGGCTCGGCGCATCCTCATGGTCGGCGGTGCCGCCGCCAACCCCGCCGTGCACGCACTGGCACCGGCCGTCCTGGGCGCCCCCGTGACGCTGCCGGCACCCGGCGAGTACGTCGCGCTCGGCGCCGCGCGGCAGGCCGCCTGGGCGCTGTCCGGCTCGGAGAATCCGCCGGCGTGGGCTCCCCCGGCGTCCGAGACCTACACGGCCGACGCGACGCCGGCCGTCCGCGAGGCCTACGCCCGCCTGCGCGACCGCACCGAGACCTGGCACTGACCCGCCCCACCGACACCCCGCACGTCCGACATCCAGCACCACCGACAAGAGATTGGCTGAGCATGACCATCCCCACCCCCGCCCCGTCCGACAAGTTCTCCTTCGGCCTGTGGACCGTCGCCTACCCGGGCCGTGACCCGTTCGGCGAGGCCACCCGCGCCGACATTGACCCCGTCTACGCGCTCGAGAACCTCGCCCGCATCGGCGCCTACGGCGTCAACTTCCACGACGACGACCTGATCCCCTTCGGCTCGGACGACGCCACGCGCGACGGCATCATCCAGCGCTGGAAGAAGGGCCTGGACGACACCGGCCTGGTCGTCACGACCGCCACCACCAACCTGTTCACGCACCCCGTCTTCAAGGACGGCGGCTTCACGTCCAACGACCGCGACGTGCGCCGCTTCGCGATCCGCAAGGTCATGCGCAACATCGACCTCGCCGCCGAGCTCGGCGCCAAGGTCTACGTCTGCTGGGGCGGCCGCGAGGGCGCCGAGTCGGGTGCGGCCAAGGATGTCGCGTCGGCGCTCGACCGCTACCGCGAGGCCTTCAACGTGCTCGGCGAGTTCGTGCACGACAAGGGCTACGACATGAAGTTCGCGATCGAGCCCAAGCCCAACGAGCCCCGCGGCGACATCCTGCTGCCGACGATCGGCCACGCGCTGGCGTTCATCGAGACCCTCGACCGCTCCGAGAACGTGGGCGTCAACCCCGAGATCGGGCACGAGGAGATGGCCGGCCTCAACGCCGCCCACGGCTACGCGCAGGCCCTGTGGCAGGGCAAGCTCTTCCACATCGACCTCAACGGCCAGAGCGGCCCGCGCTACGACCAGGACTTCCGCTTCGGCGCCGGCAACGTGCGCGGCGCGTTCTGGGTCGTCGACACGATCCTGTCGGGCGGCTACGACGGCCCCGTGCACTTCGATTTCAAGACCCCGCGCACCGAGGACGACAAGGGTGTCTGGGCGTCGGCGGCCGGCTGCATGACGAACTACCTGATCCTGCGCGACAAGGTGCAGGCGTTCCGCGCCGATCCCGAGGTGCAGGCAGCGCTCGAGGCCGCCAAGCTGCCCGAGCTGGCCGTGCCGACGCTGTCGGAGGGCGAGGGCTGGGCCGAGCTCGAGAAGGCCGAGCTGCGCGATCCCGACGAGCTCGCGGCCCGCGGTGCGGCGTTCGAGCACCTCGACCAGCTCGCGCTGGAGTACCTGTACGGGGTGCGCTGAGCCGTGGCCCAGACCGTCCGGCACGCCGGCGCCACCGGTGCCCCAGCGGGCACCGAGCAGGTACGACGCCAGAACACCGGCCTCGTCCTGCGGTCGCTGCGTGCCGACGGTCCGGCCACCCGTACCGAGCTGGCCCGGCGCACCGGGCTGGCCAAGGCGACGATCGGGACGATCGTGGCCGAGCTCGAGACGGGTCGTGCCGTCACCGAGGGGGATGCGACGTCCCCCTCGGTGTCGTCCGGTCGCGGACGTCCCGGGCGTCCCGTCACCTTGGCCGGTGAGTCGATCATCGGCCTGGGGCTCGAGGTCAACGTCGACTACGTCGCCGCCGTCGCGATCGACCTCGCCGGTCGGGTCACGGTCGTCGAGACGCGGTCGGTGGCCACGGCCGGCCAGCCCCCGAGCACCCGCGAGCTCGTCGAGCTGGCCACCGACGTCAGGTCGTCGCTGATCGCCGACGGCCGCACCGTCGTCAGCGCGACGGTCGCCGTACCGGGCCTGGTCGCCCACGACGGCCGCACGGTCTCGTGGGCCCCCAACCTCGGGTGGGACGGCCGCGAGGTGGCCGCCGAGCTCGAGGAGGCCTTCGACGGCGACTGCCCCACCACCGTCGACAACGACGCCAACTGCGCTGCGCTCGCCGAGGCCTCGCACGGGGTGGCGACCGATGTCGACGACTCCCTCTACCTGACCGGCACGATCGGCATCGGCGCGGGCATCGTCCGCGACGGCGCGATCGTGCGCGGCGGCTCGGGCTTCGCCGGCGAGGTCGGCCACATGCCGGTCGGCGACCCGGCTGCCCTCTGCGGCTGTGGCCGCCTCGGCTGCTGGGAGGCCTCGGTCGGTCTGCGTGCGATGCTCGCAGCGGTCCGCCTCGACGAGCACGCCACTCCCCTGCGCACCGCGATGGCGGTCGCCGAGCGCGCCGCCACCGACGAGCGCACGCGCGCCGCCCTGGAGGTGCTCGGCCTCGACCTCGGTCGCGGCCTCGCGACCTTGGCCGCGATCCTCGACCCGTCGGCGATCGTCCTCGGCGGCTACTTCGTCCCGCTCGGCGAGTACGTGGTGCCCGCCGCCCGCTCGGTGCTGGCCGAACGCCTGCCGACCGCCGAGCTGCACCTGCCCGAGATCCGGCTCAGCTCGCTCGGCATCCACGCCGCAGCCCTCGGAGCCGCCGAGCACGCCCTGACCGACGTCTTCACCGGCGCCGTCACGCTGTCGCCCACCGCGTAGCGCCTCCGCCGTCAGGTCAGGTGGTCGTTGGCCCCGCTGACCCAGTCGACGTAGCGCTGCGCGGACCACTGGACGGTCGCGTCGGCCTGCGGACCGATGGCGGCGCCGAAGTTGTTGTAGAGGTGGTCGTACTGCCACCGCCCCACGTGCTCGGCGATGCGCCGAACGACTGCGGCCGACAGCGGGATGCGGTTGGGATAGCTGCGCAGGAAGGTGACTCCCCCATCGGCGACCGGGAAGATCGCGTCGCCCGCCAGCAGCACGCCCCGCCCCGACGACGGCGGATCGGACCACAGAGCCACGGTGCTGCCGGGGAAGTGCCCGCCGACCTGGTCGAGCACGATGCCCGGCAGCACCTCGAACGGCTCGGTCCACGTCCGCATCGCGGGCGTCCACCGGCCGACCCACTGCTGATCCGCCTCGGCGATCCAGACCGGTGCGTCGTCGAACGCCTCGCTCCACGCCGACTGGACCCCGTACATGTGGGGATGGCTGGCCACGATCGCGGCGATGCCGCCGAGCGCACGGACGCGCTCGACCGACGCGTCGTCGATCAGTCCCGGCGGGTCGAACAGCAGGTTGCCGCCGCCGGTCTGCACCAGCGCGGCCTGCTGACCGATGCCCACGTCGTCGGCACCGACGAACCACAGGCGCTCGGCCGCCGGCTCGACCGTGACGACCCGGCCGGCCGCCTGCAGCCGCGCGACCGTGGTCCATCGCTGACCGGATGCGGGCACGTACTGCCGCTCGTCCTCGCAGATGTCGCAGCGCTCGGGCTGCTCGGGTGACGGCCCGCGCTCGACGCCGCACGTGGCGCACAACCAGGTCGTGACCTGCTCCTGCTGGACCATCGGACGAGCCTAGCCCGCCAGGGCGGCGTCCGCGTCGTGGCAGGCCGAGGCCAGACGCTCGACCGGGTCGGCCAGCAGCGGCTCGAAGGCCAGCTCTGCCGCACCGTGCAGCACCGAGTCGCCGCCGAGGCCGGGCAGCGTCACCCGTGCCAGCTCGCGGGGTGCCGTGAGGGACTGCAGCGTCAGCTGCTCCTCGACGTCGTCCTGCACGAGCGGGAACAGCGATCGCAGGTACCCGCCCAGCACGATGACGCGCGGGTTGAGCATGTTGACGATGCCGGCGATGCCTCGCCCGAGGTGCGCACCAACGTCCCGCAGCTCGGGCGAGGCCTCGTGGACGCCCTCGAGGAACTCCCCCAGCGCCCCGACCCGCTCGGGCGGGCAGCCGATGGCCGCGGCGATCGCGTCGGCGCCGATCTCGGTCTCCCAGCAGCCGCGCGCGCCGCAGTGGCACAGCTTGCCGCGGGGCACGAACGGCATGTGCCCGATCTCGCCGGCGTAACCGCCGGCGCCCTCGAGCTTGTGGCCGCTGACGATGACACCGGCACCCACACCGACCTCGCCCGACAGGTACACCAGGTCCTCGACGCCGACACCGGCACCGCGCAGGTGCTCGGCCAGGGCGCCCAGGTCGGCGTCGTTGCCCAGCACCGGGGTGCCGAGGGCACCCAGCCGCTCGCCGAGGATCTCGGCGAACGGCACGTCGTGCCAGTCGAGGTTGGGCGCCAGGCGCACCAGGCCGTCCTCGGCCCGGATGATGCCCGGCACCCCGACGCCGACGCCCACGAGCGCCGACTCCGGCTCGACGTCCTTGACGACCAGGCGCATGAGGTCGACGACCGAGCTGGTGATGACGTGCGGGTCACGACCTGCCGGCACCGGGCCGGTGGCCCGCGACTGGATGACCCCGCCGAGGCCCACGCGGGCGACCGTGAGGCCGTCGACCCGCAGGTCGACCGCCAGCACGTAGGCGCCGTTGCGCGCCTTGACGTCGACCGACGGGCGGCCCGCGCCGAGCCGGGCGCCGGAGGGCTTGGCCTGCTCGGCCAGTCCCAACGACTCCAGCTCGGCGACGAGCCCCGCGATGGTGCTGCGGTTGAGCCCCATCCGCGTCGTCAGCTCGGCTCGCGAGAGTCGGCCGGCCCGGTGGATGTGCCCCAGGACCGTCCCCAGGTTGTGACGACGCACGTCCTCCTGATTGGTGCCGACTCCCGCGCGCCCGGCGGAGGCCATGGTTACAGGCCTGAAGCGGAACGCCGCCTGCGCGAGATCGCGTCGACGCTCGCCGCGAGCAGGAGCACGCCGCCGGTCACGATGAAGTTGATGTACGCCGCCTGGTCGAGCAGACCCAGGCCGTTGGCGATCGTCGCGATGACCAGACCACCGATGACGGCGTCGCGCGCCTTGCCCTTGCCGCCGAACAGGCTCGTGCCGCCGATGACGGCCGCACCCACGGCGTACAGCAGCGTGTTGCTGCCGCCGGACGAGGTCGAGACCTTGCCCAGGTTGGACGCCGCGATGACGCCGCTCAGCGCCGCCATGCTCGACGCGAGGACGAACACCGACACGCGGATGCGGTCGACGTTGATACCGGCGCGGCGGGCCGCCTCCGGGTTTCCGCCGACGGCGTACACGTGGCGGCCGTACGACGTGCGGCTGAGGATGAAGGTCCAGAAGATCAGCAGCGCGATGACCAGCGGCAGGACGTACGGGATGCCCTCGATGACGAAGCCCGGGTTGGGCGCGCGGTTGAGGTTGAGCACGTACGTGACGACCAGCAGGATGACCGCGACGGCCCCGATCTGCGCGAAGACGACGGCGATCGGCTGGTGCTGCAGGCCCTTGGAGACCTTGACGCGGTGCGAACGAAGCGACAGCAGCGCGAAGACCGCGATGATGACGACCGCGAAGATCCAGCCCCACATGACGGGCACGTTGTTCTTGGTGATGCCCTTGATGACCTCCTGGTCGACGCGGACGGAGCCGCCGTCGCCGATCAGCTTCAGGATCAGGCCCTGCAGGCCGAGGAAGAACGCCAGCGTCACGACGAACGACGGGATGCCCAGCTTGGACACGAGCACGCCGATGACCAGTCCGATGACGGCACCGGTCACGATCGCGCCGAGGACGGCGACGCCCCACGGCATGTCGTGCTTGGCGATCAGCAGGCCCATCACGGACGCAGACGCACCGCCGGTGACGCCCGCCGACAGGTCGATGTCGCCCAGCAGCAGCACGAGCACGAGGCCCATCGCCAGCACGATGATCGCGCCGGCCTGCGTGATGAGGTTGGCCATGTTGAGCGCCGACAGGAAGCGGTCGTTGGCCAGCCCGAAGACGATGAACAGGACCAAGAGGCCCGCCACGGCGGGCAGCGCACCCATGTCGCCGCCGCGGACACGGTTGACGTAGGAACGGACGGCCTCGCCGAAGGTGTTCGACTGCGTACGGTCGTTGGCGAAGCCAGCCTCGTCCGCGTCGGTGGTGATGTCAGTCATGCTCTCGCCCCTCAGGCTGTCGCGGACGGTGCCGCGGCGCCGTCGAAGTCGGTGGATGTGCCGGTCGTGATGAGCTCGACGACCTGACGGGACGTGACGTCCTTCGTCGCGACGTCGGCCGCCACACGACCGAGGTAGAGCGCAGTGATGCGGTCGGCGACCTCGAACACGTCCGTGAGGTTGTGCGAGATCAGCAGCACGCCCACGCCGGAGTCGGCGAGGCGGCGCACGAGGTCGAGCACCTGGCGGGTCTGCGCGACGCCCAGCGCGGCCGTCGGCTCGTCGAGCAGGACGACCTTGGAGTTCCAGAGCGCCGACTTGGCGATCGCGACGGTCTGGCGCTGGCCTCCGGACAGGCTCGAGACGCTCTGGCGCACCGACTTGACCGTGCGGACCGACAGCGACTTCAGGACCTCGCGGGCCTTGCTCTCCATCTCGGTCTCGTTGAGCACGGGGCCGTTCTTGATCTCGCGGCCGAGGAACATGTTCTCGACGATGTCGAGGTTCTCGCACAGGGCGAGGTCCTGGTACACGACCTCGATGCCGAGCGCCGAGGCGTCCTTCGGCCCGTGGACGGTGACGGGCTTGTCGTCGAACCTGTACTCGCCGGTGTCGATCGGGTAGATGCCCGCGACGGCCTTGACGAGGGTCGACTTGCCGGCGCCGTTGTCGCCGACGAGGGCCGTGACCTGGCCGGGGTAGATGGTGAGGTCGACGTCGTGCAGGACGTGGGCCACGCCGAAGCTCTTGTTGATTCCTCGCATCTCGAGGATGGGGGTGGTGCTCATGCTGTGCCTCCGATGGGGCGTTCTGGTCGTGCTGGTGCGGCCGGGTGGAACGAGCGCTGGACGGTCAGCGCTGGCGTGGCGCGGCCCCCCGGGAGGTCCCGGGGAGCCGCGCCACGATGGATCAGCTGATGCCGGCGTCGGTGCACAGCTGGGCGAAGTCGCCCGTGCACAGGTCCGATGCCTTCATGTCGCCGCTGTCGATGACAGCCTTGACGTTGTCCTTCGTGATTGACACGGGGTCGAGCAGGATGGCCGGGACCTCACGCTTGCCGGTCTCGTCCTCGACCGTGCCGGTGGTCTCGGGCTTGTCGCCCTTGACCATCGCGATGGCGGTCTCGGCGAGTGCCTTGGCCTGGCCGGTGGCCGACTTCTGGATCGTCATGCACTGGTCACCCTTGAGGATGTTCTGCAGGCCCTCGACCGTGGCGTCCTGACCGGTGACGGGGACCTTGCCGGCCTGACCGTTCTTGTCGAGGATGGAGATGACCGCGCCGGCGAGACCGTCGTTGGCGGCGTAGACGCCGTCGATCTTGCCGTCAGCCTTGGTGTACAGCTGCTCGAAGATCGTGACGGCCTGCTCGTTGTCCCAGTCGGGGACTGCCTGCTCGCCGACCTTCTTGTACTTGGCGTTCTTGTCGAGGATGCTGTGCGCACCCTGCGAGAACAGCGTGGCGTTGTTGTCCGTCGGCGAGCCGTTCAGGTACACGATGTTCGCGTCCTTGTCGCCCAGGCACTTCTCCAGGCCCTCGCCCTGCAGGGCGCCGACCTTGCTGTTGTCGTACGAGATGTAGACGTCGGCCGAGCCGCCCAGCGTGAGGCGGTCGTAGTCGATGGTCTTGACACCCTGGCTCTTGGCCTTCTCCTCGATGGCCGCACCGGAGTCGGAGTCGAGGTTGACGATCGCGAGGACCGTGACGCCGTCGGTGATCATGCCGTCGGCGATGGTCTGCATCTTGTCGGCGTCGCCCTCGGCGTTCTGGACGTCGTACTTCACGCCGGCTGCCTTGAAGGCCGCCTCGAGCGCCGGCTTGTCGGCGCTCTCCCAGCGGACCGAGGACTTCGTGTCGGGGAGGATGACGCCGATCTTGCCCTCGACCTTGTCACCGCCGCCGTTGCCGCCATCGCTGCCACCGCTGCTGTCGCTGCCACCGCACGCGCTGAGCGCGAGCGTCGCACCCATGACCGTGGCCAGCACGAGATTGCGTGTCCGCTTCACACAGACCGCCTCCAATTCCTCCAGTTGTGCGTCCTGGCCGAGGATGTTTCGCCCACGTAACGCGTTTGTTGTTTGGAACAACGTAATGGGTGACTGGGGTCACGTCCAGCGACTCCGGCAACAAATCGTCGTGTCGCACGACAATTCTTCTCTTTGAGGACCAAAGGCCCGACCGGCCGCGTGTCGACGACGACGAGCCCCGAGTCCCCTTGCGGGGTCTCGGGGCTCGCGTCGCGCCGGATGTCAGTCGAGCAGGCTGCGCAGGACGTACGGCATGATGCCGCCGTTGCGGTAGTAGTTGGCCTCGCCCGGGGTGTCGATGCGGACGACCGCGTCGAACTCCGTGACGCCGCCGTCGGCCGCCGTGGCCGTCACGTGGACGGTCTTGGGCGTGCGGCGCTCGTTGAGCTCGGTGATGCCCGTGAAGTCGAACGTCTCCTCGCCCGTGAGGCCCAGCGACTCGGCCGACTCGCCCGCGGGGTACTGCAGCGGGAGGACGCCCATGCCGATCAGGTTGGAGCGGTGGATGCGCTCGTACGACTCGGCGATGACGACCTTGACGCCGAGCAGCGCCGTGCCCTTCGCCGCCCAGTCGCGCGACGAGCCCGAGCCGTACTCCTTGCCCGTCAGGATGACCAGCGGGACGCCGGCGGCCGCGTAGGCCTCGGACGCCTCGAAGATCGTGGTGACCTCGCCGTCGCCGATCAGGTCGCGCGTGAAGCCGCCCTCGGTGCCGGGCGCCATCTGGTTGCGCAGACGGATGTTGGCGAAGGTGCCGCGGATCATGACCTCGTGGTTGCCACGGCGCGAGCCGTAGGAGTTGAAGTCACGCGCCTCGATGCCGTGCTCGGACAGGTACGTGCCGGCCGGGCTGTCCTTCTTGATGGCACCGGCGGGGCTGATGTGGTCGGTCGTGACCGAGTCGCCCAGCTTGAGCAGCACGCGCGCGCCCGACACCTCGGTGACCGGCGACGGCTCACGGTCCATGCCGTCGAAGTACGGCGCCTTGCGGACGTAGGTCGACTGGGGGTCCCACTCGAAGACGTCGCCGTCGGGCGTCGACAGGTTCTGCCAGCGCTCGTCGCCGGCGAACACGTCGGCGTACTCGCGGCTGAACGTGTCGGAGTCGATCGAGGCGGCGATGACGTCTTCCACCTCCTGCGGCGACGGCCAGATGTCGGCCATGAAGATGTCGTTGCCGTCCTCGTCCTGGCCCAGCGGGTCGTTGAACAGGTCGACGGCCATCGAGCCGGCCAGCGCGTAGGCGATGACCAGCGGCGGGGACGCCAGGTAGTTCATCTTGATGTCGGGGTTGATGCGACCCTCGAAGTTGCGGTTGCCCGACAGCACGGCGGTCACGGCCAGATCGCCGTCGTTGACGGCCTTGCTGACCTCGGGGATCAACGGCCCGGAGTTGCCGATGCACGTCGTGCAGCCGTAGCCGACGAGGTTGAAGCCGAGCTTGTCGAGGTAGACGTTGAGCCCGGACTTCTCGTAGTAGTCGGTCACGACCTTCGAGCCCGGTGCCAGCGTCGTCTTGACCCACGGCTTGCGCTGCAGGCCCTTCTCGACGGCCTTCTTGGCCAGCAGGCCCGCGCCGATCATGACCGACGGGTTGGACGTGTTGGTGCACGACGTGATCGCGGCGATCGTCACGGCGCCGTGGTCGAGCTCGAACGACGTGCCGTCCTCGAGCGTGACCGACTGCGCGTTGGACGCGTCGGACGAGCCGGCGTAGTCGGCCAGCGCGGTCTGGAACGACGAGGCCGACTCGGTCAGCGAGACGCGGTCCTGCGGGCGCTTGGGACCGGCGATCGACGGCACGACGTCGCCGAGGTCGAGCTCGAGGTACTCCGAGAAGCGCGGCTCGTGGTCGGGGTCGTGCCACAGGCCCTGGGCCTTCGCGTAGGCCTCGACGAGCGCGATCTGCTGCTCGTCGCGACCCGTGAGGCGCATGTACTTGGTGGTCTCGTCGTCGATCGGGAAGACCGCGATGGTCGAGCCGTACTCGGGGCTCATGTTGCCGATCGTGGCGCGGTTGGCCAGCGGCACCGCACCGACGCCCGAGCCGTAGAACTCGACGAACTTGCCGACGACGCCGTGCTTGCGCAGCATCTCGGTGATGACCAGCACCAGGTCGGTGGCGGTGGCGCCCTGGGGCAGCTCGCCCGACAGCTTGAAGCCGACGACGCGCGGGATCAGCATGCTGATGGGCTGGCCCAGCATCGCGGCCTCGGCCTCGATGCCGCCGACGCCCCAGCCGACGACGCCCAGGCCGTTGACCATCGTGGTGTGCGAGTCGGTGCCGACGCAGGAGTCGGGGTAGACGACGGTGCTGCCGTCGGACGCCGTCTTGTCGAACACGACGCGGGCGAGCTTCTCGATGTTGACCTGGTGCACGATGCCGGTTCCGGGCGGGACGACCTTGAAGTCGTCGAACGCGCCCTGTCCCCAGCGCAGGAACTGGTAGCGCTCGCGGTTGCGCTCGTACTCGATCTCGACGTTGCGCTCGAAGGCCTCGGGGGTGCCGAAGACGTCGGCGATGACGGAGTGGTCGATGACCATCTCGGCCGGCGCGAGCGGGTTGATCTTGGTGGCGTCACCGCCGAGGTCGGCCATCGCCTCGCGCATCGTGGCGAGGTCGACGACGCAGGGCACGCCGGTGAAGTCCTGCATGATCACGCGGGCGGGCGTGAACTGGATCTCCTTGCTCGGCTCGGCATCGGCGTCCCAGGCGGCGAGCGCCTCGATGTCGGCCTTGGTGATGTCGGCACCGTCCTCGGTGCGCAGGAGCGACTCGAGCAGCACCTTGAGGCTGAACGGCAGCGACGAGACGTCGAGCCCCTCACCGGTGACCGCACCCAGGCGGTAGTAGTCGTAGGAGGCGTCCCCGACTGAGAGCGAGTCCTTGGAATTGAAGCTGTCGACGGCCATCGTCATTCTCCTTCGCGAGGTCTGTTCCATCCTGCCCAGCGGCGCCTCGCGGCGCACGGTCAGGCTCACCTAACCCCGGGTGCACGATGTATCTTGATATCAAGATACATGATGTCGAGACGACATGCACACGCAGCAGGAGCGCTCAGAACAACCGCGGGAAGCGCAGGACCTGCGCGAAGAAGGCGATGTAGGTGACCGCGACGGTCAACAGCCCGGCGACGCCCATGACCTCGATGATCATCAGCCACCGACTGCGACGCTCACCGGTGACGGCCTGCTCCCCCACGCCCCGCACGACCTCGGTGCGCGCGACCCGGTCGGCGAGACCGCGGTGGGTCGACAGCAGGATCGGCACGATGAGCACGAGCAGGGCGAGGTACGCCGCTCCCCCGACGTGCCACGCGTCGGGGGTGAGACGGCGCAGGACGGTCGGCAGGCCGATCGGGACGGCGGCGGCCGCGAGGTCGAGCAGCACCGCCACCACCACGCCGCGCAGCAGGCCCCGCGCGGCACCGGTGGGCCTGCCGGTCTCGACGTCGACCACGGCGAGGCCGACGAGGTGCTTGCCGACGCTGTGGCCGCGGATGCCCTGCCGCAGCCCGTTGTTCACCACCACGAACAGCTCGCCCACGAGCAGCCCGGTGAGGATCAGGCCGTCCGACATGCTGACGGTCCAGAAGTCGCCGCCGGGCCCGTCGTCGATCGCGAGCCGGAGGCTCTCGACGACGAAGTAGATCAGGGCGCCGAGGGAGAACGCGGCGCTGAACAGCAGCGCGTCGCGGCCCATGGCCTCGCGACGCAGCTGCCGCACGGTGCGGTCGGCCGTCTCGGTGCGGTCGGACGTCTCGGGGGTCTCGGTCATCACCTCTCCTAACGCATCGACCGGACGTACGTCACGAGCCGTCGTCCGTCCCGCACGCGGTCCTCCCAGGTGATGCCGACCCCCAGCAGGACGGCACTCACCGCGGCGATCACCACGGCCCGCGGCGCGGCGTTGGCGTACGGGCCGATGTTGAACAGCACCAGCAGCGTGAGGATCGTCGTTCCGGCGACGAACGGCGCCTGCCACCTCAGACGGATGCCGATGGCCAGCACCGCCAGCGCTCCGGCTCCCAGCAGCAGCGCCCGCAGCTCGGTGGGCGCGGCCAGCGACTGCGGGACGCTCGGCAGCAACGACACCGCGAGGCCGGGTCCGAGCACCGCCCAGGTGCTCGTGTCGGGCTTCTTGGTGGCTGCGAAGACCCCCGCAGCCAGGCCGGCGACGCCGAGCGGGAGCGTGTAGGCCTCGACGAACGAGAAGCCGCTGTCGACGATCAGGGCGACGTAGGCCACGACCAGCGCCGACATGCCCGGCCACACGAGCCACCGCCGACTCGTGGCCGTGACGCTGAGCGCGATCAGGCCGACCCCCGCGATGGTCCACCGCACGGCGATCTCGCCCGAGCTGCCCGGCATCACCAGGGCGACCGCCAAGGCGGCACCGGCGGCGATCTCGACGGCCGGAGCCACGGGATGCTCCGGCACGACGAGGCGGACCGCGGCCATCAGGGCGAGCGCCACGACGACGGCCACGAGCGGGACGGCGGAGTCGTCGGCGTCCGTCAGTGCCGTGACCGCCGCGCTGCCGGAGACGAGCAGGAGCGTGCCGGCCGAGGCGTGCACGAGCCGCAGGACCTCTCCGGCGCTGACGAAGGCGATGCCGAGCAGGAGGGCGCCGCCCGCGACCCACGTGACCGCCGAGACCCCCTGGGAGGCGAGGGCGAGCGCGGACGCGAACAGCACGAGCGCCAAGGACACGGGTGTCGGCACGGGCCAGACGCCGCGCAGACGCAGCACGGCGACCACCGCCGCGACCGCCAGCAGCGACGCCACGCCGCCCCACACGGGCAGCCGCAGCGCCACGACGGACGTCACCACGCCGAGGGTTAGCGCCGCGCCGAGCACGGAGCTGCGCCACGGGCGGACGGACGTGAGCTCCGGCCACGCCAGGACGAACCAGGTCGTGACGAGCAGCCCGGCCAGCACGACCGGGACCGCCCACGCGGCGTGGTCACCGCCCACGCTGGCGAGTCTGGCGTCCCACGCAGCGCGCCACGGATCGTCGACGACCCGGCCCACCGTGCCGAGCGCCTCGCCCAGCAGGAACAGCTGGACGACCCCGACGGCGGCGACCATCGGCGTGGCACCGAGACGCGCGCCACGGACCCAGTCGCCGGTGCCACGCGAGGCGGTCGCGGCCAGCACCACGGCGAGCAGCGTCACGACCGACCAGGCAGCCTCCTCGGGCCCGGCGTCGAGCACCGGCGTGACGACGAGCACCGAGACGGCGACGACGGCCAGCGCCACGGCCGGGATGCGCACGACCGGCACGAGCCACGCCACGGCCAGCGACGTCAGGCCCATGAGCAGCAGCGGCCCTCCGTGGCCGCCGGCCGCGGCCTGGTCGAGCGAGGGGTGAGCGGCGAGCTCGACGAGCGAGGCGACGTAGGCGACCACGTAGAACGCCGCGACGACCACCCGCGCCACGATCGTCATGACGTGCGAGCCGGCCGGACGCGTCCACAGGGCCAGCAGCCCCGTCACGACCAGCGCCACGACGGCGCGCCACGCGACGTCCCAGTCGTCGCCGACCGCCCCCGCACCGGCGCCGGCCGCGGCGATCGCGAGGCCGGCCGCGACCGCGGGCACGACCAGGTCGACCGAGAGGTGGGGTCTGGCCCACATCGAGAGCCCGACGCTCAGCACCACGGCGACCATGCCCCACATGACCCACCCGGCGGCGACGTCGAGGGAGCCCAGGCCGACCAGGCCCTCGTGGCGGGCGGCGAAGAAGTCGAGCGTCAGCAGGGCCAGGAAGACCGCCCAGACCGCCTCGGCGGACGCGCGAAGGGGCCGGCGGGTGACCCAGACGCCCAGGCCTCCGATGACCGCGGTGACCCCGAGCAGGATGAGCGTGCGTCCTGCCAGGCCGATGTCCTCCCACGACCGGGTGACGAAGATCAGGCCCGCCACGACCAGGCCGAAGGCGCCCAGCACGAGCAGGATCGTGCCGACCGACCACGACCGCTCGCGTGCGGGCGCCCGGACCGGTGCTGGGGGCGCGGGCATCGACGGGAAGGTCCACCCGGGGTGCGGGGGCGCGGCAGGGCCGGGCTGGGGCGGTGCGACGGGTCCGGGCTGCGGTGGGGCGGACGCCGGAGTCGGCGGGACGAAGCTCGGCGGCGGAGTCTGGGGCGGGGCCTGCCGCGGCGGTACGGGCGCAGCCTGCTGCGCCGGCGGAGCGTGGGGCGCCGCGGTCGGCGGAGCAGGCGGAGCCTGAGGCGGTACGGGCGCAGCCTGCGCCGGCGCGTGGGGCACCTGCGCCCGGGGGCGCCGCGCGGCCCGCGCGAGCAGGTCGTCGGCCTGGAGCAGCACCTGCCACAGCTGCCTGACCTCGAGCGAGGTCAGGTCGAGACCGCAGTGCGGGCAGGCCGGCTGGCCGGCGATAGCGCCTCGACACTGCGGACAGGCCTGAGGATCGGCGAAGCGCATGCCCACACTCTGTCGGTTGCGACAGGTGGGCACAAGCACCACCGTGACGCCGCGCGCGGCGTCGAGCGCACCCGCCGCCGCACCCGAGCACTACCGTGGTGCGCATGTCGAAGACACCCGCGGCTGCCCCTCTCCTCCGTGTGCGCGACCTGCGACGCAGCTACGGCGACCTGCACGTCCTCGACGGCCTCGACCTCGACCTGGCCAGCGGCGAGGCACTCGCGCTGATCGGCCCCAACGGTGCCGGCAAGTCCACCGCGCTGCGCTGCATCGCCGGCGCCGACGAGCCGACCGGCGGGACCGTCGAGCTCGACGGCGCGCCGCTCGACGAGCGGCTGCCGGCCACGCGCCGAGATCTCGCCGTCGTCATGGACGATCTCGACTTCTTCCCCGACCTGAGCGTCGTCGAGCACCTCTTCCTGCTGGCACGCGCGCACCGGGTCGACGACCCCGAGTCCGTGGTCCACGCCGTCCTCGCCGACGTCGGCCTGACCGACCAGGCCGCCCAGCTGCCCGGCACGTTGTCGTCCGGGCAGCGTCGCAGGCTCGCGCTGGCCAGTGCGTTCGTCCGGCCGCGGCGGCTGCTGATCCTCGACGAGCCCGAGCAGAGGCTCGACGCCGCGGGGCTGGCGTGGCTGGCCGAGCGCCTCAACGCCGAGAAGGCCGACGGCCTCGGCATCCTGCTGGTCAGCCACGATGCCGAGCTCGTCGATGCCGTGGCCGACTGGATCCTCGACCTCGGCGAGCTGTGAGCCCCACCGCCGAGGTCGGCGCCAGGTCGCTGCGCCGTCAGATGCGCGCGTGGCGCCGCGACCGCGCCGACACGACCCTCTACGAACAGCTCTCCGAGGCGTACATCTGGGTGTTCAGCCTCGTCCTGCTCGGCGCCATGGCGATCAGCGCGATGGTGCAGACGCGGGTCAGCGTCGCGTCGGCCTGCACCACCACGACCTGCGACGACGCACGGACCTCGCTGGTGTGGGCCTCCGCGGCCGGGATGATCGCGATCGCCCTGGCCGCCGCGCAGGCCGTGGGGCCCGTCATGGTGACGCCGGCCACGGGTGCCTGGCTGCTGACCACCCCCGTCGACCGGGGGCCGTTGCTGCGTTCGCGGTTGATGGCCGCGACGACGGCTGCGACTGCGACCTGCGGGGCGGTGGTCGCCGTCATCGGGCTCCTGGCCGGCATCGAGTACCGAGCCATCGCCGCGCTCGCGGCGGGCACCGCACTCGCCGGAGGCGCCATGACGGCCCTCGCCGCGACGTGGCAGGCGCGTGATGGTCGCCCGACCCGCCGGCTCGCGACGGCCCTCGCGCTGGTCACGGCCGCCTGGCTGCTGCTCGTGGCGCTCGACGTCGAGCCGTCCACCTCGTCCGGCTGGCTCGGGGGGCCGATCGGCTGGACCCTCGCCGGAGCGGCCGCCCTCGCCCTGGTCGCGCTCCTGGTGCGTGCCGCATCGCGCGTCGCCTCGCTGCTCCGGGCTCAGCTCGTGCCCGGCGGATCGCTCCTGGCCAGCCTGTCGGGAGCGTTGGCCGGCCTCGACCTCTCGCTGGCCTACGACGTGCTGGTCGCCCGCCGGTGGCGCACCGCCGCGACGGTACGGCCGTCCACGGGCGGTCCGGGCGGCGCCTGGGCGCTGGTGTGGCGCGACGTCGTCCGGCTGCGGAGGTCGCCGGGCGCGCTGGCGGCACTCGCCGGGTCGCTGCTGGTCCCCTACGTCGTGCTGCGTCTCGACCTCGACGACGCGATCGTGCTCGCCAGCGCGCTCACGGCGTTCCTGTCCGGGCTGTGGTCGTTCTCGGCGCTGCGCACGACCGGCCGCAACCCGGGCCTCGTCCGGTGCTTCCCGATGTCGCTGGCCGCGGTGCGCTCGGCGACCATGGTCGTGCCTGGCGCGCTGCTGCTGGTCTGGTCGCTCGCCCTCGTCCCCGCGCTCAGCCAGGCGCTCGACGACGCGACCCCCGCCGACGTCCTGCTGGTGGCCGTCGCCACCGGCGGCTCGGCCCTGGCGGCCATCGCACGCTGGATGCTGGCACCTCCGCCCAACTACTCCATGCCGCTGGTCGCCTCACCCACCGGAGCGATCCCGACAGGTCTCATCGTCAGCGCGCTGCGCGGGTTCGACGTGCTCGCGCTGGCCGTCGTGCCGCTGCTGGTGGCGCCGAGCGACAACGGGGCCTTGGTGTCGTTGGCGCTGAGCGGATCGGTCGTCAGCTACCTGGTCGCGCGCCGCGAGCCACGCCTAGGCTGACCGTGCGGGCTCAGCGGGGCGTGGTGGGCTCGAGCACCGCGACGCACTCGACGTGGTGCGTCATCGGGAACAGCGCGAAGGCCCGCAGCCCGATCAGCTGGTACCCCCGCGCCGCGAACGAGGCGAGGTCGCGTGCCAGGGCGGCCGGGTCGCACGCGACGTAGACGATGCGCCGCGGCGCGAGGGCCGCGATGCCCTCGACGGCCTTCTTGGCCCCCGTGCGCGGCGGGTCGAGCACCACGACGTCGGCCGACTCGCCGAGCAGTCCCTGCCGCAGCGCCCGCTCGACGGTCTGGTCGACGAGGCGCACCTGCGGCAGGTCGTGGAGGTTGCGCCGGGCGTCGCGTGATCCACCCGGGTCGGACTCGACGCTCAGCACCGTCCCGGTCTCGCCCACCTCGGCAGCGAGGAACCTCGTGAACAGGCCCACGCCGGCGTAGAGGTCGAGCACGGTCTCACCCTCGCCGGCGGACGCTCCCTCGAGGACGGCGCTCGCCAAGGTCGACGCCGCTGCCGGGTGCACCTGCCAGAAGCCCGAGCCCGACACCCGGAAGTCGGCCTCCTCGACCCGCTCGGTGACCGCGCCCCGACCTCCACGCACCGTGCCGTCGGTCGCGACGACACCGTCGACCTCGCCCTCGACCTCGTCGCTGATGCTGGCGTCGGTCACCAGCAACCGGTCGCCCGTCGACGAGGCGATGGCCTCGACCGAGTCGGCGTCCCACGAGCGTCCGAGCACCTGGGGAAGATCGGGATGCGCGATGAGGCAGCGGTCGACCGGCACGATCTCGTGCGAGCGGTGACGTCGCAGGCCCGGACGTCCGTCGCGGTCGACCGCGAACTGCACGCGGGTGCGCCAGCCGAGAGCGTCCGGTGCGACGGCCTCGACGTCGACGTGACGGTCGATGCCGGCCAGGCGACGCAGCTGCTCGCTGATGACGTCGCCGAGGAGCTGTCGCTGCGTGGCCGGGTCGACGTGCTGGAAGTCGCAGCCCCCGCACCTGCCCGGCCCCGAGAAGGGACACGGCGGCACGACCCGCCCCGGAGCAGCCTCGAGCACCTCGACCGCGTCGGCCCGCAGGAAGCTCGTGGTGCGCTCGGTGATCGCGATCCGCACGCGCTCGCCCGGCAGCGCGTGCCGCACGAACACGACCTGTCCGTCGAGGCGGGCGACGCAGTGGCCTCCGTGCGCGACAGGACCGACGTCGACCACCGGACCGTCCGGGAGGGCCGTCTCAGTCGTCATCAGCGGCCCCGGAACCCGCGGCGGACGTCGCCGGGAGCGGGTCGCGGCTTGGCCAGCTTCTTCTTGGCTCGGCCGGCCGAGCTCAGCTGGTACGGGACGCTCGTGACCATGACGCCCGGCATGAACAACAGGCGTCCCTTGAGCCGCAGCGCGGTCTGGTTGTGCAGCAGCTGCTCCCACCAGCGGCCCACGACGTACTCGGGGATGTAGACCGTGATGATGTCGCGCGGCCCCTGCTTGCGCAGCTCCTTGACGTACCGGATGACCGGACGCAGCAGCTCGCGGTACGGCGAGTTGACGACCTTGAGCGGGATGGGGATCGAGAGCTCCTCCCACTGCTTCATGAGGGCAGCGGTCTCGGCCGGGTCGAACTCGACCGTCAGCGCCTCGAGCGAGTTGGGTCGCGACACGCGCGCGTACGCCAGCGCCCGCATGGTCGGCTTGTGCAGCTTGCTGACCAGCACGATCGCGTGCACGCGCGACGGCAGGGTCACGTCGGTGTCGTCGATCGCCAGCTCTTCGGCGACCCGGTCGTAGTGGCGCCCGATGCCCCGCATCAGCAGGAACACGCAGATCATCGCGACGATGGCGATCCAGGCGCCGGCGAGGAACTTGGTGAGCAGCACGATGACCAGCACCGTGGCCGTCATGCCGAGGCCGATCGCGTTGACGGCGCGCGAGCGCATCATCCTGGACCGTGCGGCCGGATCGGTCTCGGACCGCAGGTGCCGGTTCCAGTGCTTGATCATGCCGAGCTGGCTGAGGTTGAACGACACGAAGACGCCCACGATGTACAGCTGGATGAGCTTGGTGACCTCGGCGTCGAAGGCCTGGATCAGCACGATCGCGGCCAGCGCCAGCACGATGATGCCGTTGCTGAACGTCAGCCGGTCGCCGCGGGTGTCGAGCTGTCGCGGCAGGAAGCCGTCGCGGGCCAGGATCGAGCCCAGCACCGGGAAGCCGTTGAAGGCCGTGTTGGCCGCCAGCACCAGGATGATGCCGGTGCACGCGATCGTGAAGTAGAACAGCGGCGTGAAGTCGCTGTAGAGCGTCTTGGCGAGCTGGCCGATGACGGTGTCCTGCTGGTACGAGTCGCCCGCGAGCACACCGTTCTTGATCAGCTGCTCGGCCGGGTCCTCGACGTAGCGCAGCTTCATCAGGTCGGCCAGCACGATGATGCTCATCAGCATCGTGATCGCGAGGGTGCCGAGCAGCAGCAGCGTCGTGGCGGCGTTCTTGCTCTTGGGCTTCTTGAACGCGGGCACGCCGTTGCTGATCGCCTCGACGCCCGTCAGCGCCGCGCAGCCCGACGAGAACGCGCGCGCCAGCAGGAAGACCATCGCCACGCCCGTGATGCCCTGCTCGAACTGGCTCTCGGGCACGATCTCGTACTGCGCGCTGGGCACCGTCGGCAGGTCGCCGAACAGGTAGCGGGCATAGCCCCACAGGCCCATCAGCAAGATGGCGATCATGAACAGGTAGGTGGGGATGGCGAAGGCCGAGCCGGACTCCTTGGTGCCGCGCAGGTTGATCGCCATCAGCAGGATCACCAGCGCGGACGCCGCCGTGGCCTCGTGCCCCTCGAGCCAGGGCAACGCCGAGGCGGCGTTCTGCACCCCTGACGAGATCGACACCGCCACGGTCAGCACGTAGTCGACCAGCAGGGCGCTGCCGACCGTCAGGCCCGCGGTCGGGCCGAGGTTGACGGTCGCGACCTCGTAGTCGCCACCGCCGCTCGGGTACGCGTGGACGTTCTGGCGGTACGAGGCGACGACCGTGATCAGCACCAGCGTCACCGCGATGCCGATCTTCCAGTTGAACGCGTACGCCGACAGGCCGCCGATCGACAGCGTCAGGAAGATCTCGTCCGGCGCATACGCCACGGAGGACAGCGCGTCGCTCGCGAAGACCGGCAGCGCGATGCGCTTGGGGAGAAGCGTCTCTCCGAGCTGTTCGCTGCGGAGCTTGCGCCCGACCAGTGCACGCTTGGCGACCTCGGTGACTCCCACGAGAGACGATGCTAGGCCATGTCGGTCCGTTCCCCGCTGCGAGCGAGCGTGGCATCCGCGCCCGGTCCGGCAGGACCGAGGAGGGATGCGCACCGGGGTTGTGCGCAGACCGACGAGAACGCCACCGGCCGGGATGCGGGGTCGCGCGAGCCAGCGAGGAGCGGGCCGGCGGGGCCGAGGACCCGGTGGTGGCTCTCGTCCGCACGAGCGGTCACCGCGGTGTAGCGTCGCCTCCGTGCACATCGTCATCATGGGCTGCGGACGCGTGGGGTCGACCCTCGCTCGCAACCTCGAGGCCCGCGGCCACACCACCGCCGTGATCGACACCAACCCCGACGCGTTCCGCCGTCTCGGGCCCGGATTCGCCGGCATCACGGTCACCGGCATGGGCTTCGACCGCGACGTGCTGGTCAAGGCCGGCATCGAGCGCGCCGACGCGTTCGCGGCGGTCTCCAGCGGTGACAACTCCAACATCATCTCGGCGCGCGTGGCGCGCGAGCAGTTCAAGATCGAGAACGTCGTCGCCCGCATCTACGACCCGGGCCGCGCCGAGGTCTACGAGCGGCTGGGCGTCCCCACGGTCGCGACGGTCCCCTGGGCCGCCGACCAGGTGCTGCGCCGGCTCGTGCCCGCCGGCTCCGAGCCCGCGTGGCGCGACCAGACCGGCGAGGTCCGCCTCGACCTGGTCTACGCGCCGTTCAGCTGGATCGGCCACCGCATCGCCGAGCTCGAGGCCGATGCCAGCGTGCGCGTCGCCTACCTCACGCGACTGGGCACGGGGCTGATCGCCACCCCCGACACCGTCATCCAAGAGGGCGACTACTTGAGCCTGTTCATGCTCGAGTCGACCGCCGAGGCGTCCCACGCGGCCCTCGACGCAGGACCGGAGGACCACTGATGCGCGTCGTCATCGCCGGAGCCGGCGCCGTCGGGCGCTCGGTCGCCCAAGAGCTCATCGGCAACGGTCACTCGATCCTGCTGATCGACAAGTCCCCCGCGTCGATCCGCGCCGAGATGGTTCCCGACGCGCAGTGGCTGCTCGCCGACGCCTGCGAGCTGTCGTCCCTCGAGGAGGCGCAGCTCGAGTCGTGCGACGTCGTGATCTCCGCGACCGGCGACGACAAGGCCAATCTCGTCATCTCGCTGCTGGCCAAGACCGAGTTCGCCGTGCCGCGCACCGTCGGCCGCGTCAACCACCCGAGCAACGAGTGGCTCTTCAGCGAGTCGTGGGGCGTCGACGTGTCGGTCTCGACCCCGCGGCTCATGTCGGCCCTGGTCGAGGAGGCCGTCACGGTCGGCGACCTGGTGCGGCTGTTCACGTTCCGGCAGAGCAACGCCAACCTCGTCGAGCTGACGATGCCGGCCGACTCCCCCTTCATCGGCAAGCGGGTCAGCGAGGTGCCGTGGCCGCACGACGTCGTGCTGGTCGCGATCCTGCGCGGCAGCTCGATCGAGACGCCCGACGCCGACCGCTCGCTCGAGTCGGGCGACGAGCTGCTGTTCGTCACCCCCGAGGACGCCGAGGACACCCTCGGCGAGCTGCTCTCCCCCAAGCCCCACAAGCACTAGGCGCCCCGGTCACGCCGTTGTGTCATAGCGTCCGAGGGTCACAGGCCCCGGAAGGTATGACGCAACGGCCGATCAGGCTGGGTCGTCCTGCTCGACGGGGGTGCGGTTGCGGCTGAGCAGCCAGCCCATGACGACGAACGAGGCCAGCTGCAAGGGCCACCCGAGCGCGATCTTGGACGCACCGAGCAGGCCGATCTGGTGGTCGAGCCACAGCGGCAGCTGCACCGCGACGCGGATGACGCAGGGCACGGCCAGCACCCACGTCAGCTGCGAGCACAGCCGGACCATCGCCTTGTCGGAGTGCCATGCCGTCGGGTCTCCCATGACGGAGCCGACCATGAAGCCGACGATGGGCCAGCCGATCACGATCGTGAGGACGATGACGACGGCGTAGACACCGTTGTAGATGAGCCCGGGCGTGAAGACCGCGCGGGCGACGTCCTCGTCGGAGCCGCCCGACTGCGACGCGCGGTACGCGAAGAACGCGCCGATGCCGATGCCGAACAGGGCGTTGAGCACGAACTGCGTCGTCGAGCGCTGCACGAGCCGCACGAGCAGCAGTGCGGCCGTCACGCCGATGCTGACGATCAGCGACAGCCGGATCTCGTCGGTGACGAGGAACAGGATCGTGAACAGCGCCGTGGGAACGGCGCTCTCGACGATGCCGCGCGGACCGCCGAGCGCCTTGGCCAGCTGCGCCCGGACGACCTGCTCGACCGTGACCTGGGCCGAGGTCACCGGCGGCTCACGCGTCGAGCTCGTAACGCGGGTTGTAGATGATGCGGGTCGTGCCCCGCATGCCGATGCGGCCGAAGGCCTTCAGCTGACGCCCGGCGGCGATGCCCTCGATCTTGCGACGGCCCAGCCACACCAGCGTGACGCTGTCGGAGCCGTCGTACAGCTCGGCCTCGAGGGCCGTCACGCCGTCGACGGGCCGCAGCGTGACCGATCGGAGCACGCCGTGGATCGTGGCCATGCAGCGGTCTTCCTGCGACGAGATGAGCTGGCAGCCCGCCTTGGCCGCCTCGCTCTTGAGCTCGCCGGCCTCCAGGTTGTCGGTCGACAGGCGTTCGAGGGTCCTGCTGAAGCGTCCCATGTCCTCTTCCTCTGCTCGCGTCGAGTCTACTCGCCGGGCTCGACGGCGACGGCGTTCGCCGGCAGCGTCAGCAGCAGCGACTCGCGGGGGATGCGCGGCTCGGGGCCGCGGTCGACGATGACGTCGCGCAGGGTGTCGACGAGCAGCCCCTCGTCGGACGGGTTGAGGCCGGCCTCGCCCAGGAACGTCGCCCGCAGCAGCCAGCGGGGGCCCTCGATGCCGACGATGCGGCTGGGCTGGAAGCCCTTCTCGCCGTCGGGCAGGTCGACCGGCACCTTGACCAGCAGCTCGGGCCCGTACAGGCCGTCGACCTGCTCGCACTCGCCGCCGAGACGCTCGACCTCGATGATCAGGTCGTCGCGCACCTCGTCCCACAGGCCTCCCGACCGGGTCGCCGCGAAGGCGCGCAGCTCGAGCGCGGCGTCGTCGGCCACCAGCACGACCGAGCCGATGTCTCCGCCGTCGCCGTCGGTGGGCAGCTGGACGTCGAGGCCGACCCGTACGCGCACCTTGAGCGGTCCGAGGTCGATGTACGTCTCGTCATCACCGGGCGAGCGCTCGGAGGAGTCCCACGGACCCTGGTGGCGCGCACCCTCGACCTCGGGGACCGCGGGTGCGGTCGCCTCGTCGGACTGCTGCTTGCCTCGTCGTCGTGCCATCAGCTGCTCTCTTCGTGGACGTCGGCGGTCGCATGACCACCTGTTGAACCGTAGCCCCCCGATCCGCGGGCCGTCTCGGGCAGCACCTCGGACTCGACGAACCGGACGTGCTCGACCCGCTGGACGACCAGCTGGGCGATGCGGTCGCCGCGGCTCAGCGTCACCGTCTCGGACCGGTCGTGGTTGATCAGCAGCACCTTGATCTCGCCGCGGTAGCCCGCGTCGATCGTGCCGGGCGCGTTGACGATCGACAGGCCCGCACGCAGTGCGAGGCCCGACCGCGGGTGGACGAAGGCCGCGAATCCGTCGGGCAGCGCCATCGCGATCCCGGTCGGCACGAGCGCGCGCTCCCCCGGTGCCAGGCTGACGTCGACGGTCGTCACGAGATCGGCACCGGCGTCACCCGGGTGCGCGTAGACAGGTAGCGCCACGTCGGGATCGAGCCGGGTCACGGTCACGTCGAGCATGGCGACGACCCTACCTGCGTCGCACCGGAGACGCCGATGAGGCAAGGTTGAACCGTGACGACCTATCGTGAGCGCCTGACAGCCCCGATCTCCTGGTGGGTGGCGGCCCTCGCCTTCGCCGCCGTGTGGGGCTGGGTGTTCCTCGTCGCCACCACCTGGTCGATCGCGATCGTCGTGACGGTGCTGCTCGTCGCCGCCGGCGGCTACACGGTCTGGCGCTACGGCTCGGTCGTCGTCGCGGTGGGCCCCGACGGCCTGCACGTGGGGCGGGCCCACCTCGATCCCCGCCACGTCGGCCCCGTGCGGTCGCTCGACCGGGCCGCCTACCGCACGCAGCTCGGCACGGGTGCCGACGCCCGCGCCTACCTGATGACGCGCCCCTACCTCGACCACGGCGTGCTCGTGACGGTCGACGACCCCAACGACCCCGCACCGTACTGGCTGGTCTCCAGCCGTCACCCCGACGCCCTCGCAGCCGCGCTGGCACCGTCGGCGCCGACCGCGCCGGCGCCCGACCCGAACGGAGACGCACCCCATGGCCAAGCGACGTAGCGCCAAGCGACGCAGCACCAGGACGTCCGACGAGCAGGCAGCCGTGCTCACGCGCGAGGCCGCCGAGGCCAACCGCGCCCCGGGCCCCAGGCCGAAGGCTCCGAGCCGGGCGACCTGGAAGGTCATGGACCGGGGCTCGTCGGTCGCAGCCGGCCTGCTGGCCACCCGCGCCTCCGCCGTCGCCTGGCGTGCCGTCACGGGCAAGAAGCCGCCGACGTCCGGGCGTCACCCCGAGGTCACGACGAAGGAAGCCGTGGCCTGGGCCGTCATCGGAGGATCGGTCGTCGAGCTGGTGCGTGTCGGCGTGCGTCGCAGCGCGGCCACCTACTGGGTCAGGTCGACCGGGCAGCTGCCGCCCGGCATGAAGCCGCTGGGGCCGGTGCCGGGATCGACCACGCTGAAGGCCGCCGGAACGACAAAGGAGCCGGTTCGTGTCGAACCGGCTCCCTACACATCGACCAAGCGGTCGTCGACCAAGAAGGTCAGTCGGCGCAATCGCGGCAGATGAGCTCGCCGTTCTTCTCCGTGGCCAGCTGGCTGCGATGGTGGACCAGGAAGCACGACGAGCAGGTGAACTCGTCGACCTGCTTGGGCACCACCTGGACGGCGAGCTCTTCGTGGGAGAGGTCGGCTCCAGGCAGCTCGAAGGACTCTGCGGCCTCGGTCTCGTCCTCGTCGACCTTGCCGGAGTTCTTCTCGTGCCGACGCGCCTTGAGCTCTTCGATGCTGTCCTCGGACTGCTCTTCTTCGGTCTTGCGCGGTGCGTCGTAATCGGTAGCCATCAAATCTCCCTTTGTGCGGAACAACCGGCGTGATTGTGCCACACGGATCTGTGGCGTTCACACTCAGAACCCACAAGCACGCACCAGCTCGAAATATTCCGTCGCGACGGACGGGTGGGCGGCCATCACGAGGCGTTCGCCGGGCGGTCCGTCGAGGCCGCTCAGCACGATGCCGGCCTCGGAGGCCACGAGCCCCCCGGCCGCCAGGTCCCACGGCTTGAGGCCCTGCTCGACGTAGGCGTCGAACTGGCCCTCGGCGAGCGCGCACAGGTCGATCGCGGCCGAGCCGATGCGACGGATGTCACGCACCTGCGGGATGAAGGCGGCCATCGCCGCCGCCTGCTTGGCCCGCACCTCGGGGACGTAGTTGAAGCCCGTGGCGACGAGGGCGTGCGCCAACGTCTCGACCGCGGGCGCGGTCAGCATCCGCCGGCCGTCGGGCTCGTAGCGCCACGAGCCCTCCCCCGCGACGGCACCCCACTCGGTGCCGGCAGCGATGTTGACGACGTAGCCGGCCACCACCTCGCCGCCCCTGCGGGCGGCGATCGACACGGCGTAGGCAGGGATGCCGTAGACGAAGTTGACGGTGCCGTCGATGGGGTCGACGACCCAGTCGACGCCGGTGCTGCCGGCCACGTCGTCGCCCTCCTCGCCGACGAAGCCGTCGCCGGGACGCGCGGCGAAGATGCGCTCGCGGATCAGGCGCTCGCACGCCTCGTCGATCTCGGTGACGACGTCGGTCGCGCTCGACTTGGTCGACGCGACGTCGACCCGCCCGTCAGGCCTGGCCGACCGCACGTAGGCGGCGGCCTCCTGGCCGACCCGGCGGGCCAGCTCGAGCAGCTCGGCATCGGTCATACGGGCGTGGCGGCCGAGCCGACCGTCGGCAGCGTCGAGCGGGGGTTCAGGCAGCAGTTGGTCGGGCACAGGTCGTGCGACGGCGGCAGCTCGCCCACCACGGGTCGGTCGACCGACTCGCCACGCTCGACCGCCGCACGCTCGAGCAGCAGCTCACGGATCATCGCGACGAAGTCGGGGTGCGCGCCGGGAGTGTCGGCCCGGACGTAGCGGAGCCCGAGCTCGTCGGCGGTCTGCTTGCCCTCGGTGTCGAGGTCGTAGATGACCTCCATGTGGTCGGAGACGAAGCCGATCGGCACGACGACGACCGACTCGGTGCCCGACTCCTTGAGCTCGGCGAGGTGGTCGTTGATGTCGGGCTCGAGCCACGGGATGCGCGGCGAGCCCGAGCGCGAGCAGTACGCCAGCGAAAAGGTCTCGGCGCCTGCGCCCTCGGCGACCATCGCGGCGACGCTCTCGTGCTGGCGCACGTAGAACTCGCGGCCGGGCCCACCGCTCGCCTCGTTCATGGAAGTCGGGATCGAGTGCGTCACGAACACCACGTGCGTGCCGGCCGGCGCGTCGGCGAGCGCCGAGCGCGTCGCCTCGGTGAAGGGCCCCACGAACCCGGGGTGGTTGAAGTAGTGGCGCAGGCGGCTGAGCTCGATCTCGACGCCGGACGTGGCGGCGAACAGGTCCTCGCGGTACTGACGGCACCCGGAGTACGACGAGTAGGCGCTCGTCACGAAGCAGGCGGCCCGGCGCACGCCGTCGGCGGCCATCTGCTCGGCGGCCTCGCGCAGGTACGGGTCCCAGTTGCGGTTGCCCCAGTAGATCGGCAGGTCGACCCCGTTGTCGGCGAAGTCACGGCGCATCGCGGCCAGCAGCTCGCGGTTCAGGTCGTTGATCGGGGACTTGCCGCCGAACAGGAAGTAGTGCTCGCCGACCTCCTCGAGCCGCTCGCGCGGGATGCCGCGGCCGGCGGTGACGTTCTCGAGGAACGGGACGACGTCTTCGGGCTTCTCCGGCCCTCCGAACGAGACGAGAAGGAGCGCATCAAAAGGTCGGACATCCATGCGACCATCCTCGCACCGCCCTGGGTAGGGTGCTCGGGGCGGCTGGGGCCGATCGATGCTGTTCCGGCCGCGGAGGGAAACGATGCTGACGACGTACAAGGGCGTGCTGTCCCTGCCGGGCGCGGCCCTGTTCTCGTTCACGGCCCTGTGGTCGAGGCTTCCGCTGTCGATGGCCGGCCTCGGCATCGTCCTGCTCATCAAGGAGCAGACGGGCTCCTTCGGGCAGGCCGGCGTCATGTCGGCGGCCTACGTGCTCTCGGCGGCGGCCTTCGCCCCGGGGCAAGGACGCCTGGCCGACCGCTTCGGCCAGACCGTGGTGCTGTGGATCGTCGGCGCGGCCTACGCCGCGGGCATCGGGATGTTCCTGGTGGCCGTCGACGCCTCGTGGGCCGCACCGTGGCCGCATGCGTGCGCCGTGCTCGCCGGGCTCGCCACCCCGCAGACCGGCAGCATGGTCCGCGCCCGCTGGACGCACGCCATCAGCGACCGCACGCAGCTGGGCACCGCGTTCTCGATCGAGGCGATCGCCGACGAGGTCGTGTTCATCGTGGGGCCCGTGCTCGTGGCGTTCCTGACGTTCCAGGTCGCCGACTACGCAGGCCTCGCGGCAGCCGCGGCGGCAGCACTGCTGGGCAGCTGGGCGATGGCCCTCCAGCGGTCCACCGCGCCGCCAGCGGGAGGACACCGCACGCGGTCGGGCCCCCGCATCAACTGGGCCGGGCTGTGGCCCTTGGTGGCGGTCTCGGTCAGCCTCGGCATCATCTTCGGCTCCGCCGAGGTGATCATCGCGGCGTTCACCGAGGAGAACGGTCGCAAGGGTGCCGCCGGAGCCGTGCTCGCCGTGTGGGCGGCCGGCAGCCTGCTGGCGGGCTTCTGCATCGGCGCGCTCCCCCAGACGCCCAGTCCCCGGCGGCGACTGAGGGTCTCGATCCTGGTGCTGAGCGTGCTGTTCGCCCCGATGGCGCTGCTCTCGGGCATCCCGCTGCTCGCGATCGGCATGTTCCTGGGCGGGTTCATGATCTCGCCGACCCTCATCGCCCTGGTGCAGCTGGTCGAGCACGAGGTGCCGCCGTCGCGGCTCACCGAGGCCCTCACCTGGACGACCACCGGCATGTCGGTGGGCATCGCCCCCGGTGCCGCCGTCGTGGGCTCGGTGATCGACTCCCACGGCGCCTCGGCGGGCTTCCTGGTGCCGCTCGCGGCCGGCCTGGCCGGCTCGCTCGTCGCGTGGACCACCCACGCGTCGGACCGACCTTCTCGTGACGTGAACGCGGCCCCGAAAAGTCACTAAGGTTGGGTCACCATGACCGACATCACACTCGCCGGACGCAGCGTCGAGCTCGTCAGAGCATGGACCGAGGCCCGTGGCCGGCGCACGTCGGGTGCGGCCGCGCGTCTGGCGACGCTGCTCAAGGACCCGAACGGCCTGGAGTTCACGATCGGTTTCGTCGACCGCGTCGTGCGGCCGGAGGACCACCGGGTCGCCGCTCGCAACCTGCGCCGGCTGTCGCGCGACCTCCCGGCCTTCCTGCCGGTCACCCAGAAGATCCTGCTCAGGCTCGGTGCCGTGATGTCGGTGCTCGCTCCCGGACTGGTCGTCGCCATCGCGCGCCGCGTGCTGCGGCGCATGGTCGGTCACCTCGTCGTCGACGCCCGCCCCGACAAGCTGGGCCGGGCCGTCGCCAAGCTGCGTGCCCGCGGCGACCGCCTCAACCTGAACCTGCTGGGCGAGGCCGTGCTCGGCGACGAGGAGGCCGCGCGCCGACGCGACGGCACGCTCGCGCTGATCGAGCGCGACGACGTCGACTACGTCTCCGTCAAGGTCTCGTCGGTCGCCAGCCAGCTGTCGATGTGGGCCTTCGAGGAGTCCGTGCAGCGCGTCGTCAAGCAGCTCACGCCGCTGTACGAGCGGGCTGCCACCGGCGATCCGACCTTCATCAACCTCGACATGGAGGAGTACAAGGACCTCGACCTCACGGTCGCGGTGTTCACCACGATCCTCGAGTCGTTCCCCGACCTCGAGGCCGGCATCGTGCTGCAGGCGTACCTGCCCGATGCGCTGGGCGCGATGCAGGAGCTGCAGTCGTGGGCCGCCCGTCGCCGTGCCGAGGGCGGGGCACCCGTCAAGGTGCGCCTGGTCAAGGGCGCCAACCTCGCGATGGAGCACGTCGACGCGGCGATGCACGGGTGGCCCCTGGCCACGTGGGCCACCAAGCGCGAGACCGACACCAACTACAAGCGCGTCCTGCACTGGGCCCTGACGCCCGAGCGCGTCGACGCCGTCCGCATCGGTGTGGCGGGGCAGAACCTCTTCGACGTCGCCTATGCCTGGCTGCTGGCCGGTGACCGCGAGGTCCGCGACGCCGTCGACTTCGAGATGCTGCTGGGGATGGACACCGGTCCGGTCGACGCGGTCCGCGGCGACGTCGGTCGCCTCCTGCTCTACACGCCCGTCGTGAACCCCGACGAGTTCGACGTCGCGATCTCGTACCTCGTGCGTCGCCTCGAGGAGAACGCCAGCGCCGACAACTTCATGTCGGCAGCCTTCGAGCTGACCTCCGAGCCCTCGCTGCTCGAGCGCGAGACCCAGCGCTTCCTGGCGTCGGTCGACGCGCTCGACACGTCGCTCCCGGCACCCCACCGCGTGCAGGACCGCTCCACCGAGGTGCCGACGCCGTCGACGGGGACGTTCACCAACACGCCCGACACCGATCCGTCCATCGAGGCCAACCGCGCGTGGGCGCGGCTCGCGCTGTCGCGCTCGGCCTACACGCAGGTCGGCGCCGAGACCGTCCGCACCGGCGCGGTGCCCGGACCCGCGTCGCTCGAGACGATCATCCACGACACCCGCGACGCCGCGGCGCTGTGGCAGGCGCGCGGCTCCGAGGTCCGTGCGTGGATCCTGCACCAGGCGGCCAGCGCGATCGGTGCGCGCCGGGGCGACCTCGTCTCGGTCATGGCGGCCGAGGCCGGCAAGACCGTCGCCGAGTCCGACGTCGAGGTCAGCGAGGCGGTCGACTTCGCCAACTACTACGCCGAGGCGGCCCGACGTCTCGACGCCGTCGACGGTGCCGAGTTCGTCCCCGACCGGCTCACCGTCGTCACGCCGCCGTGGAACTTTCCCGTCGCGATCCCGGCCGGCTCGGTGCTCGCCGCGCTGGCCGTCGGCAGCGGCGTCATCATCAAGGCCGCGCCCCAGACACGTCGCTGCGCCGCCGTGATGGTCGAGGCGCTGTGGCAGGCGGGTGTCCCGCGCGACGTCCTGCGGTACGTCACGATCGACGAGGGAGGCCTGAGCCAGACCCTGGTCTCGCACCCGTCGGTCGATCGCGTCATCCTCACGGGCGGCTGGGAGACCGCACGGCTGTTCCGCTCGTGGCGCCCCGACCTCCCGCTGCTCGCCGAGACCAGCGGCAAGAACGCCATCGTGATCACTCCCAGCGCCGATCTCGATCTTGCCGTCGCCGACCTGGTCAAGAGCGCGTTCGGCCATGCCGGGCAGAAGTGCTCGGCGGCCAGCCTGGCGATCGTGGTGGGGTCGGTCGCCGAGTCCGAGCGCTTCCGCCGCCAGCTCGTCGACGCCGTGTCGTCGCTGACGGTCGGGCACCCTGCCGACCCCGAGGTGTCGATGGGCCCGGTCATCGAGCCGCCCCGGGGCAAGCTGCTGCAGGGGCTGACCGAGCTCGACGAGGGCGAGACCTGGCTGCTCGAGCCGCGTCGCATCGGATCGGACGACCGCGTGTGGACCCCCGGCATCCGGGCCGGCGTGCGGCCCGGCAACACGTTCCACACCACCGAGTACTTCGGCCCCGTCCTCGGTGTCATGCACGCCGCCGACCTCGACGAGGCCATCGCCTGGCAGAACGCGACCGACTACGGGCTCACCGCCGGCATCCACTCGCTCGACGCCGACGAGGTCGCCGCCTGGATCGACGCGGTCGAGGCCGGCAACCTGTACGTCAACCGCGGCATCACCGGCGCGATCGTGCAGCGTCAGCCGTTCGGGGGCTGGAAGCGGTCGTCGGTCGGCACCACCGCCAAGGCCGGCGGACCCAGCTACCTCACGCACCTCGGCACCTGGAAGCCGCGGCCGCTGCGTGCGTCCGCGGGCTCGGCGGTCCTGGCCGGTCCGGTGACCGCCGTTCTCGACGCCGTCGCGCACCACCTGACGGATGCTCAGCACCGCGACCTGCTCGCCGCCGCGCACTCCGACCACGTCGCCTGGACGCGGGAGTACGGCGTCGCCAAGGACGTCTCGGGGCTCGAGGTCGAGCGCAACGTGCTGCGCTACCTCCCCGTGCCCGTGACCGTCCGGGCCGGCGACGACCTGCCGGGGCTCGTCCGCGTGCTGCTCGCGGCGGCACGTGCCGGCGCTCCGGTCAGGGTCAGCACGCCCACGCCGCTGCCCGACGGGCTGGTCGACGACGCCCAGGTCGAGACCCACGAGCAGTGGCTCGCGCACGTGGCGCAGTCCCGCCCGTCCCGCGTCCGCCTCGTCGGTCAGGACGCGCGCGAGGTGGCCGTCGCCGTCGAGGGCGACCCCGACGTCGCGATCTACGCCGGCGACGTCACCCCCTCCGGACGCGTCGAGGCCCTGCCGTTCCTGCGCGAGCAGTCCGTCTCGATCACGCACCACCGCTTCGGCAACCACGACGCCACCTTCGACCGTGTGCTGCCGCGCTGAGGGGTCCGTGTCGGCGCGCCGCCCAGCCGTGACTGCCACCCCGCCTAGGATGGAGCCACGGCCTTGGTGAACGCCCACCCCGAGCCGCGACACGTCGGAGGCGATGGCATGCGCGATCTCAGTCTCGAGGGATTGAGCGAGGACAGACGGTTCCTCGTCGCACGCGACGTCACCACCGGCGACACCTACCGCATCCCCGCTGATCACCGCCTCTCTTCCCTGATCGGCACGCTGTCCCGCACGCTGTCCCGCGACAGAAGCACCTCCGGCCAGATGGAGATCCGCATGCCCAGCTCACTCAGTCCTCGCGACATCCAGTCCCGCATCCGGCGCGGCGAGTCGCCGCAGTCGGTCGCCGACTCCGCCGGCGTCCCGGTCGGTCAGATCGAGGGCTTCGCCGGCCCGGTGCTCGCCGAGCGCGAGTTCATGTGCGAGCAGGCCCGCAAGACCGCCATCCGCCGCAAGCACGTCGGCGGCGCCGGCGTGCAGCTGGGCGTCCTCATCTCCGAGAACATCGCCGCGTCCGGGGGCGTCCCCGAAGACGCCGCGTGGGACTCGTGGCGCCGCGAGGACGGCCGCTGGACCGTCCTCGTCACCCCGCACGACGCCGCCCACCCGGCCACGTTCCTGTTCGACGTCAAGAGCCGCTACGTGCTCCCGGCCGACGAGCTCGCTCACGAGCTGGTCGGCGACCTCGCTCTGCCCGACTCGACCGACATGGCCATCGCCGACGCCGTCCGCTCGTCCGAGCGGCCTGCCGACGAGACCACGGCCGAGGCGACCGACGCCGTCGAGGCCGAGCCCGAGATCGAGCACGTCGTCGAGATCCCCGAGCCCATCGAGGCCGTCGAGGAGCAGATCGTCACGGGTGTCTCGTCCCTCAAGGCCGCCCGTGACCGCCGCGCGATGGAGCAGCTGGCCCTCGGCGACGCCGTCCTCGACGAGCCGGCGCCCGCCGACGACACCGAGGACGACTTCGAGCACGCCCTCGAGCGCAACGTCGCCGTCCCCGACACGATGGGCCCGCGCAAGAAGCGCCACGAGCGCCGCCGCGTCCCCAGCTGGGACGAGATCATGTTCGGAAAAGACGACTGAGCTCTGCGGAGGGGCTCTCTTCCAGGCCAGCGGAGCGTGAGCGTCTCGCGGCGAAGCAGCTCCGCAGCGAGGCCGGGTGAGTGATCGGGCGAGCCCGGTCACCGGCCTCCCTGACCACGCCCGGCCACTCGCCCAATGACAAGATGGAGCCCGTGGCAGCGCTGACGTTCTGGACGGGCACGATGGATGCCGGCAAGTCGACCCTCGCGCTGCAGACCAACCACAACCACGCGGCCCGGGGCCGCGCCGGCATCATCTTCGTCAGCAACGACCGCACGGGCACCGCGGTGCTCACTAGCCGTCTGGGGCTGTCGCACTCCGCCGTCGAGGTCGACGACGAGTTCAGCTTCTGGACGTACGTCGTCGATGCGCTCACGCGAGGGTCGAAGGTCGACTACCTGATCTGCGACGAGGCCCAGTTCTACTCCCCCGCGCAGGTCGAGGACCTCGCCAAGATCGTCGACGAGCTGCGCATCGACGTGTTCTGCTTCGGCATCCTGACCGACTTCCGCACCCGGCTCTTCCCGGGCGCGGCGCGGCTGGTCGAGCTGGCCGACCGCACGGAGGTTCTGCAGGTGCAGGCGCTGTGCTGGTGCGGGCGCCGGGCCACGCACAACGCCCGCACCGAGAACGGCGTGATGGTCACCGAGGGCGAGGTCGTCGTGGTCGGCGACGTCGAGGAGGCCGACTCGGCACAAGAGCCCCCCGAGGTCGCGTACGAGGTGCTGTGCCGCCGGCACCACCGCCACGCGCTCACCGCGGCCCGCGCGCGAGCGGCCGGGCGCCTCGCCGAGACCGAGCTGCTCCCCTTCGACTGAGGCTCGGCGTGCCGTCGAGGACCGGGGTCAGTCCTCGCTGATCTGCTGGCGGAACGTGTCGCGGTTGGCGTGCAGGTTCCACAGGTGCTCGGCCAGGACGTCCGGGCCCTTCTCGTCGTCACCCTCGATGATCTGCCCGCCGATGATGAGCTGCGAGACGTGGATGCCCTCCTCGGCGAGCACCTCGTGCAGCAGCTCGACGTACGCCGCCTGACCGGCGAAGGCCACCGACGTGCCCGTCACGTTGCGACCGGGCTTGACCGCCGACCCGCCGTTGACGAACAGGATCGTTCCCTTGCCCTCGCCGAGGAAGCGCATGCCGGGCAGCACCTGGTGGACGGCCGCGACGGGACCGTAGACCGAGAACTCGATGGGCCCGACGAGGTCGGCGGGAGTCGTCTCCAGCACGGGACGCATGAAGTCCTTCTGGGGCAGCGGGCTGTACTGCAGCACCTCGATGGGGCCGAGCGTCTCGGTCACCTGCTCGAGGGCGGCGGCGATCGAGTCGGGGTCGCGGACGTCGGCAGCGAAGCCCTGGGCCTGCACCCCCTCGGCCGACAGCTCGGCTGCGAGCGCGTCGAGCCTGCCCTGGTGACGTGAGATCAGTCCGACGGCGAATCCCTCCGCGCCGAATCGTCGGGCCACGGCTGCGCCGAGACCCTTGCCTGCTCCGATGATCGCGATGGTCGTCATGGTGTTGCTGTACCCGGTCCACGTCCGGGCATGCGTGCTCAAGGGGCGACGAGGACGGGGACGCGCAGCTCGGCCTCGGTGATCGAGCCGTGGAAGCCGGTCATCGTCAGCTCGATGCCGAACTCGCGCGACGAGAACACCGCGAAGTCGCCCAGCGCGGCGACCACCACGTCGCCGATGCGGCCGCGGACGTCGGGCGTGATGGGCCCGAACCAGTCCTCGATGCCGTCCTGGGTGCGGACGACGGCGCGGTCGCCGAGCTCGGCCCGCCACCGCGCGGCGACCTCGTCGGCTGCCCCGGGACGCGTGTAGAGGTGGCGGAAGCGTGCCTCGCCGGCGAGCAGCTCGACGTCGTCGAGCAGGCGCGGGACCGCGTCGACGTCGAACCGGCCGTCGAAGGGCAGGTCGATCATGCCGTGGTCGGCCGTCACCACGAGCACCGTGTCGCGCGGCAGCTCGTCGCGCAGCTCGGCCAGCTCGGTGTCGATCGTGGTGAGCATCTCGCGCCACTGCGGCGACGTGCACCCCTTGCCGTGGCCGGTGTGGTCGAGCCTCGACTCGTACGCGTACGTCACCGATCGCGGAGCCGACTCGATGACGTCGACGACGACGTCGAGCCGTTCGTAGACGGACTTGATGCCATGGAACGGCACGCCGCGCTGGCTGCACACCGTGAGGCCCGTGCCCTCGAACGCGGCGTCGTTGACCGCCGACGCCGACACACCCGCGGCATGGAGGCGCTGCAGGACCGTCGGGAAGGGCTGCCAGACGACCGGGTCGACCGGCTGGTCCCACCGCAGCGAGTTGAGCCGTCGACCGGTCTCGGGCACCCGCGACGAGTAGCCGACCATGCCGTGCTGGCCTCCGCGCAGCCCCGTGCCCAACGAGGTCAGGCTCGTGACGGTCGTCGACGGCACCCCGCACACGACCTCGTCGACGTTGTGCAGCGACGACAGGAACGGCGCGGCGTCGGCGTGCTCGCGCAGCAGGTCGAGGCCCATGCCGTCGACGAGGAACACGACGTACCGCGGGGCGTCGGGCAGCTCCATCGTGTTGACGAAGCCGTCGACCCCGAGGGCCGCGCCGACCGACGGCATCAGCTGGTCGAGCGTGCGGCGCCCGGCCAGACCGGGCACCGGCATCGTCACCCGGCCCGCCCGCTGGTGGCCGCCGAGAGGGTGCGGGCGAAGGCCAGCAGCTTCTCGACCGCGGCGCCACCGTCGCCGGCGGCCGCGAGGCGCAACGAGAAGTCGTCGCCGGTGACGCTGCCGGAGTAGCCGTGGTCGGCCTCGCACTCGGGGTCGGAGCACTGCGCCGGCTCGAGCTCGACGCGCGAGACCGCGCCCCAGCCGATCGTCAGCAGGGCCTCCTCGAGCTTCTTGGACGTCGACGTCACCATGCGGGTCACCACGACCGACCGCACCTGGTCGAGCGCGACCGCCTCGGACGTCGTGGACGTGTAGGGCTTGGGCAGCAGGTCGTCGCCGGGGTGCTCGTCGGTGTGGACGAGGATCAGCCGGCTGGGCGTCAGCGCCAGCACCGTCATGTGGCGGCGGATCTCGTCGCGGTCGAAGGTCGGCTCGTGGTGCAGCACGTAGCCCTCGACGACCTCGCCGGCGAGCGCGTCGCGCAGACCCGCCGCGACGATCTCGGGGTAGTAGCCGCTGCGGGAGACCTCGTCGAACATCGAGGAGGTGTGGTCGGCAGTCATCACGCGAGCGTATCCCCCGTCGCTGCCGGCTGGCTGAGGCGCCGGACGTACCACTCGCCGCGACGGTCGGCGGACGGAAGAACCTTGGCACGCGCGCTGAGCACCGTGAAGCCGTCGGCGTGCACGGTCACCGGCTCGAGGTCGAGCTCGGCGATCTCCGGCAGGTCGTCCTTCATGGCCGCCAGGCGCACGATGATGTCCTGCAGCGCGTCGACGTCGACCCGCTCGGAGCCGCGGTAGCCGTAGAGCAGCGGGGCCGCCCGGAGATTCTTGATCATGGCCTCGGCATCGAGGTCGGTCAGGGGCGGGATGCCGTACGAGCGGTCGTCGAGCAGCTCGCTGGGTGCGCCGGCGAGGCCGAACGACACCAGCGGGCCGAACAGCGGGTCCTCGCTGACGCTGAACGACACCGCGACCCCCTCGGGCGCCACCCGCTGCACGAAGAACTTGGTGTCCTTGCGCATGCCGGTCCAGCCCGTCAGCTGGTCCCAGGCGTCGCCCATCTCCTTGCCGTTCTGGATGCCTCGCCAGATGTGCGCGATGTCGGGCCGGCTGCGCAGGTGCTCGCTGCCTGCCTTGAGCACGACGTCCCACCCCAGCGTCTCGCCCGCCGCGATGGCCTCGTCGCGGTTGTGCACGTTGATCCAGGTCCAGATGTCGATGCCGTAGCAGGCCAGCAGCGCGTGGACCTGCTCGGTCGACAAGATGGCACCGCGGGGCGCCTGCTTGAGCACGTCGCGCACCAGGGCCCGCGCGTCGCCCGTGCGGTGGTCGAGCGCGAGGTGGAACTCGCCGTGGTCGCGCGCGGCCCACTCGGAGTAGTTGACGACCCGGGCCAGGGCCCGCACCGCCGACTCGGGCGCCGCGTACGACGGCACCGAGCCGCGTCCGGCCGAGCCGCCCAGCAGGTCGGGCACGCGCAGCAGCACCGGCACGCCCTCGCTGCCGAGGAACGTCGAGACGATGGGCTTGTCGGACTGCTCGCCGATCGCGGCGAGCACGTTGGCGACGTCCTCGCCCGACGTGTTGAGCGGCGGGATGTAGACCGCGACGAGGGCGTCGGTGTCGGGATTGGCGATCGCCGCCTCGATCGCGGCCTCGAAGTCGTCGGCGTTGGCGTTGGCACCGAGCGACACGGGCTCGGTGACCTGGAGGCCCGCCGCCGAGGCGGCGTCGGCCACGATCAGGGCCACGGCGTCGGAGTTGCCGACGATCGCGATGCGGTTGCCGCGCGGCAGCGGCTGGTGGGCCAGCAGCTGGGCCACGTCGAACATCTCGTCGAGGGTGTCGACCTGGATGACGCCGGCCTGGCGGAACATCGCGTCGACCGCCGACTGCGGCGCCGACGTGCGGGCCACCGTGTGCCCCACGGGCACGCCCTGCGTCGATCGTCCGGACTTGACCGCGACGATCGGCTTGGTGGCCGACACGCGCCGCGCGATGCGCGAGAACTTGCGCGGGTTACCGATCGACTCGAGGTACAGCAGGATGACCTCGGTCGAGTCGTCCTCCTGCCAGTACTGGAGCAGGTCGTTGCCCGAGACGTCGGCGCGGTTGCCGGCCGACACGAAGGTCGACAGCCCGAGGCCACGACGCGAGACCGACTCGAGGATCGCGGTGCCCAGGGCACCGGACTGGCAGAAGAAGCCGACGCGCCCCTGGGGCGGCATCGACGGCGACAGCGAGGCGTTGAGCTGCAGCTCGGGGGCCGTGTTGATGATGCCGAGGCAGTTGGGCCCGATGAGTCGCAGGCCGTACGAGCGGCTGAGGCCCAGCAGCGCCCGCTGGCGCTGACGCCCTTCGGGGCCCTCCTCGGCGAAGCCGGCTGAGATGACGACCAGTCCGTGCACGCCCTTGGCGGCGCAGTCGAGCACGACGTCGTTGACGGACTCGGCCGGGACCACCACGATCGCGACGTCGACCTCACCCGGGATGTCCTGCACGCGCTTGTAGGCCGGCAGTCCCGAGACGGCCTCGGCGTTGGAGTTGACGGCGTAGACGCTGCCGCCGAAGTCGCCCAGCACGAGGTTGCGCACCATGGCCTGCCCGATCGAGTCCTGCCGACGGCTGGCGCCGATGACCGCGATGCTGCGGGCCCGGAAGATGCGCTCGATCGAGGCGGCCTCGGCCCGCTGCTCGCGCGCCTGCATGACGCCGATCGCGACGTCGGTCGACTCGATCTGGAACGTCAGGCGCTGCACGCCGTCCTCGATCGCACCCTCGATCTGGTAGCCCATCTCGCGGAAGACCTGCTGCATGCGCACGTTGGTGGGCAGGACGTCGGCCACGAACCGGCGGATGCCCCGCTCGCGCCCGGCCTGCGCCAGGTGCTCGAGCAGCAGCTGGCCCACGCCGCGACCCTGCTGCGCGTCCTCGACCAGGAAGGCGACCTCGGCCTCGTCGTCGCTGACGGCGTCGTAGCGGCCGACGCCGATGATCGTGTTGTGCAGCGTCACGACGAATGCCACGCGGCGGTCGTGGTCGACGGTCGTGAAGCGCTTGACGTCACGGTCGGAGAGCGTCGGGTACGGCGCGAAGAACCGGTAGTACTTCGACTCGTCGGACACCCGCGCGTAGAACTCGATGAAGCGGTCGGCGTCGTCCTCGTGGATGGGACGCAGCTGTGCGACGCGGCCGTCCTTGAGCAGGACGTCGGCCTCCCAGTGCTCGAAGGGATACGCCTCGCTGGTCACCCCTCCAACCTATCGGGTCCGGTCCCGGCGTGGCGGTGGTGCCCGAGATGGGGCGACACGCCAAAATGGTCTGCGACACCCGCACCCCACCCGTTCCGCATCCCGAGAGGACGGCATGGCCCGCAGCAGCAAGCCGGCACCCGACGAAGACTTCGAGGAGCACATCCTCGACACCGACGTCGGCGACGAGATGCGCACGAGCTTCCTCGAGTACGCGTACTCGGTCATCTACTCGCGCGCCCTGCCCGACGCCCGCGACGGTCTCAAGCCCGTCCAGCGGCGCCTCCTCTACACGATGGACGACATGGGGCTGCGGTCCGACCGCGGCCACGTCAAGAGTGCGCGACCCGTCGGCGAGAGCATGGGCCGGTTCCACCCTCACGGCGACAGCTCGATCTACGACGCCCTCGTGCGCCTGGTCCAGCCGTGGTCGCTGCGGCTCCCGCTGGCCGACGGTCACGGCAACTTCGGCTCGCAGGACGATCCCCCGGCTGCGATGCGCTACACCGAGATCCGCATGCACGCCGCTGCCGAGGCCATGACGGCCTCGATCACCGAGGACACCGTCGACTTCCGGCCCAACTACGACGGCCGCGAGCTGGAGCCCTCCGTGCTGCCGGCGGCCCTGCCCAACCTGCTGGTCAACGGCGCCAGCGGCATCGCGGTCGGCATGGCCACCAACATCGCACCGCACAACCTCATCGAGGTCGTGCAGGCGCTGCGCCACCTGATCACGAACCCGCGGGCCGACCTCGACGACCTCATGCGCTTCATCCCCGGCCCCGACCTGCCCACCGGCGGCAAGATCGTGGGCCTCGAGGGCGTCCGCGACGCCTACGCGACCGGCAACGGCTCGTTCCGCATGCGCGCCTCGACGCGCATCGAGAACGTCACGCCGCGCAAGAAGGGCATCATCGTCACCGAGCTGCCCTACAACGTCGGCCCCGAGAAGGTCATCGAGGCGATCAAGAAGCTCGTGCAGGCCAAGAAGCTGCAGGGCATCTCCGACATCACCAACCTGACCGACCGGCACAAGGGTCTGCACCTGGTCATCGAGATCAAGAACGGCTTCATCCCCGAGTCGATCCTCGAGCAGCTGTTCAAGAGCACCCCGATGGAGAGCTCGTTCGGCATCAACGCCGTGGCCCTGGTCGACGGCCAGCCCCGCACCCTGGGGCTCAAGCAGCTGCTCGAGGTCTACCTCGACCACCGCATCGACGTCGTGCGGCGTCGCACGACCTTCCGCCGGGGCAAGGCCGCAGACCGCCTGCACCTCCTCGACGGGCTGATGCTCGCCCTGGTCGACATCGACGAGGTCATCCAGCTCATCCGCGGCAGCGACAACCGCACCGACGCCCGCGAGCGCCTCATGAGCGTCTTCGACCTGTCGGAGATCCAGGCCACGTACATCCTCGACCTGACGCTCGGACGGCTCACCAAGTACGACCGCATCGAGGTCGAGAAGGAGATCGCCGAGCTGCGTCGCACGATCGACGAGCTCGACGCGATCCTCGGCGACGAGCAGCTGCTGCGCACCGTCGTGGGCGACGAGCTCGCCGAGATGGCGCAGACGTTCGGTACCCCGCGGCGCACCGTGCTGCTCGAGTCGTCCGGCCAGACCGCCACGTCAGCCGCTCCGCTCGAGGTCGCCGACGACCCCTGCTGGGCCCTGCTGTCGGCGACCGGGCTGCTGGCCCGCACCACCGACGCCTCCCCCGTCGGCGACGTCGACCGGCGGGTCAAGCACGACACGATCGTCTCGGCGGTCCGCACCACCGCGCGCGGCGAGATCGGCGTCGTCACGACGTCCGGGCGGGTGCGCCGCATCAGCGTCCTCGACCTGCCGGCGCTGCCCCCCACGGCCCAGTCGCCCAATCTGCAGGGCGGCGTGCCGCTGTCGGAGATCGCCGACCTCGACGCGGCACCGCTCGCACTCATGACGTTCGACGACCACGGGCCCGGCATCGCGCTGGGCACCCGCCAGGGCACCGTCAAGCGGGTCAAGCCCGATCGCCTCGGCCGTGACGAGTGGGAGCTGATCGCCCTCGCCGACGGAGACTCCGTCGTGGGTGCGAAGGCACTGTCCACCGGCGACGAAGAGCTGGTCTTCGTCACGTCCGACGCACAGCTGTTGTACTTCTCGGCCTCCCTCGTCCGTCCACAGGGGCGATCGGGCGGCGGTGTCGCCGGAGTCAAGCTCGCGGCCGGCCAGTCCGCGGTCTTCTTCGGTGCCGTCTCGGCGGTCGGCGACGCGCACGTCGTGACCGTCGCCGGGTCGAGCAGCGCCCTGCCCGGCACGCAGGTCGGCACCGTCAAGGTCAGTCCCATGGCGATCTACCCGCCCAAGGGTCGCGCCACCGGCGGAGTCCGGTGCCACCGGCTGCTCAAGGGCGAGGACCAGCTGCTGCTGGCCTGGGCCGGTGACGGCGCCCCGATGGCGTGCGCGACGAGCGGCACGGCCGTCGACCTGCCCGAGCCCAGCGACCGTCGCGACGGGTCGGGCGTGCCCGTCGGCCAGCCGATCGCCGCCGTCGCCGGCCCCCTCGCGACACAGATCGGCGTCACCGCTGCACCGGCCGAGCCCGTGCAAGACTGAGCCGTGCGCACTCGACACCTCATTCCCGCCCTGCTCGCCACCGGACTGCTGCTGTCCGCCTGCACCGGGTCGTCGGACTCCTCCGACGGGGGCTCCGCGGGCGGTGGCGACGATCTGGCCGCGCGACTGGCCGATGCCAAGAAGACCCTCGACGAGGCCGAGACCATCTCGATCTCGCTGTCGACCAAGAGCATCCCCGACGGAGTGACGGGTCTGCTCTCGGCCAAGGGCAAGGGCAACCACTCGCCGGCGTTCACGGGCAAGGTCACCGTCGTCACGGGCGGCGCCAGCCTCGGTGCCGACGTCATCGCCACCGGCGGCAAGGTCTACGCCAAGACCGGGTTCCTGCCCGACTTCACCGCGATCGACCCCGAGACGTTGAAGGCTCCCGATCCGGCCACCCTGCTCGAGGCCGACGGCGGCATCACCGAGATCCTCACCAGCACCGAGAAGCTCAGCGAGGACGGCCAGTCCCGCGACGGCAAGGACGTCCTGACGTCGATCAAGGGCGCGCTGCCGGGCAGCATCGTCTCGACGATCATCCCGTCGGCCTCGCCCAGCAAGGACTTCACGGTCACCTACCGTCTCGACGACGACGACGTCCTGCGCGATGCCACCATCACGGGCCCGTTCTACCCCGGCGACGCGTCCGTCACGTACGTCGTGGCCCTCGAGACGTCCGACACACCGGTGACGATCAAGGCACCCTGACCCTCCGATGACTGCGCGCGAGGGCACCATCACGCCCGCTTCCAGGACGCTGCTGGCGCTCGCGGCCGTCGCCATCTCGTTCGCCGCCGCCGACACGTACGTCGTGGTGCTGGCGCTGCCCGAGATGATGACCTCGGTCGGCCTCGAGACCGAGGAGCTGCAGCGCGCGGCCCCCATCGTCTCGGGCTTCCTGCTCGGCTACGTCGCGATCCTGCCGCTGATCGGACGCATCTCCGACCTGCGCGGACGCGTGCCGGTGCTGCTGGGGTCCCTCGTCGTCTTCGCGGTCGGCTCGCTCGTCACCGCGGCGGCCTACAACCTCGAGACGGTGGTGGCAGGTCGCCTCGTCCAAGGCATCGGCGGCGGCGGGCTGATCCCCCCGACGCTGGCGCTCGTGGCCGATCTGTGGCCGCCGCACCGCCGGGGGCTCCCGCTCGGTGTCGTCGGCGCGGTGCAGGAGCTCGGCAGCGTCCTCGGTCCTCTCTACGGCGCGGTGGTGCTGGCGATCGGCGACTGGCGGGCGATCTTCTGGCTCAACTGCGCCGTGGGCCTGGTGCTCGTGGCAGCGATCCTCCCCCTGCGGGCGTCCCGCCCGACGAGCGATCCCCGCCCCTCGAGCGACCCCCGCTTCGACTGGCCGGGATCCGTGCTGGCGGTGCTGGCACTGGCCGGGCTCTCGCTCGTCATGACGGCTCCCGACCGCCTGGTGCAGGACGTCGAGATCGGGCGGGCCTACCTGCCCGTCACGGGCGACTCCCGCTGGACGACACCCCTGGCGCTGGCGACCTTCGCCCTCGTGGTGCTGCTGGTCGCGCGGCTGGCGACCGCACGCCGCCCCCTCGTCGACTGGCGCGCCTGGCCCGCGCTGGCGCGCGAGACCGATCTGTGGGGCGCGCTGCTGCTGACCGTCGCGCTGGGAGCCGTCATCGTCACCTTCGCCTCGGCCGAACCCGAGAGCGGCGCCGTCTCCCCCGACGCGCCGTGGCTGGTCCCGGTCGCGCTCGTGGCCCTCGCCGGCTTCGTGCTGCGCCAGCGACGAGCCGAGCGTCCGCTCGTGCCGCGCGGCGCCCTCCGCGCCCGGCCGGCCTGGGGCTCGATCGTGGTGTCGTTCTTCATCGGTGCCGCGCTGATCGCCGCCTTGGTCGACATCCCGTTCTTCGCCCGCCTCACGGTCTACCGCGACTCCCAGCTCGACGCGGCGCTCGTGCTGGTGCGGTTCCTGGTCGCACTGCCCGTGGGCGCCGTCGTGGGCGGATGGCTGCTGCGGCGGGTGCCGGCGCACCTGCTGACGGCCGTCGCGATGGTCCTGAGTGCGATCGCGTTCTGGCACATGTCCACGTGGGACGCGACGTCACTGGGCCGCGAGACCGAGACGTGGTCGCTCGTGCTGGCGGGTCTCGGCTTCGGGCTCGCGATCGCCCCGGTCAACGCCGTCCTGCTGGTGCACACCGCCGACGCGGTGCACGGAGTCTCGTCGGCGCTGCTGATCGTCTCGCGCATGGTCGGCATGCTGCTGGGCATCTCGGCACTCACCACCATCGGGCTGCGCGCCTTCTACGCCGCCTCCGACAAGATCCCCCCGGTCGCCGAGCTCTGCGGCGCCGGTGCCACGCTGTGCCAGTCCTATCGCGACGCCGTGCGCGACGCCGGCATCACCCAGCTGCACACCGTCTTCGTCGGGGCGGCCGTGTGCGCGCTGATCGCCGCCGTGCTGGCCCTCGTGCTGCTGCGGCCGGCCCACGACGTCCCCGAGCAGGCTGCGGCCTGACCGCTGCCGGCCGCTCGATACTCTTGGGGCATGGCTGACTTCGACGACCTGCTCACCGCCAACCGTTCGTTCGCCGACTCGTTCTCCCTCTCCGGGTTCGACGGCATCGCCCGCGCGGGCGTCGCGATGGTGACGTGCATGGACTCGCGCATCGACCCGCTCAACATGATCGGGCTGAAGGCGGGCGACGCGAAGATCCTGCGCAACCCGGGTGGCCGCGTGACCGACCAGGCGCTCGTCGCACTCGTGCTCGGGGTCAACCTGCTGAACGTCGAGCGCATCCTGGTCGTCGAGCACACCCGGTGCGCCATGGCGACGTCGTCCGAGGACGAGCTCAAGCGCCGTCTCGGCGAGAGCTCCGGACGTGACGCCGAGTGGATGACGCTCGGCGCCATCGACGACCAGCGTCGCACGATCGAGGCCGACGTGATCCGGGTCAAGACCCATCCCCTGATCAGCGACGCCGTCTCGGTCGGCGGATTCCTGTACGACGTCGACAGCGGACTGCTCGAGCCCATCGTCTGATGTCGGCGACGTCCGACCCGGCGGCTCCCGACCCGTCCCCCGGGGCACCCGGGACCCCTGGCGCGCGTGTCCCGCGTCCCGTCCGCCCCGAGATCCAGGCGCTGCGCGCGGGTGCGGCCCTGCTCGTCGTGCTGTACCACCTGTGGCCGGGGCGGCTCCCGGGCGGATTCATGGGCGTCGACGTCTTCTTCGTCATCTCCGGCTTCCTCATCACGTCCCACCTGGCGCGCGAGGTCACGTCGACGGGCCGCATCAGGCTCGGACGCTTCTGGGCCCGACGGGCGCGGCGCCTGCTGCCGGCGGCGTACCTGGTGCTGGCGACCTCCGCAGTCGCGGTCTTCGCGTGGATGCCGCGCCTCGACTGGACGCAGAACTTCCGCGAGATCCTCTCGTCGGCGCTCTACGTCCAGAACTGGCGGCTCGCGAACGATGCCGTCGACTACCTCGCCGCCGACAACGCCCCCAGCGTCGCGCAGCACTACTGGACGCTGTCGGTCGAGGAGCAGTTCTACGTCGCGTGGCCCCTGCTGGTGCTCGTGGCGGTGCTGGTCGCGGCACGCCTGCGCGTGGGCCAGCTGTCGACCGTCACCGCGGTCGTCGCGGTCGCCACGGCGGCCAGCTTCGCGTACTCGCTGTGGCTGACGTACGACAGCGTCTCGTTCGCCTACTTCTCGACCTTCACCCGTGCCTGGGAGTTCGGCGCCGGTGCCCTGCTGGCTCTGCTGACGCTCCGTGCGTCGCAGGGGCGCAGGCGCGCGCCAGCCCTGCCGCCGCTGGTCGGTGCGGCGCTCTCCTGGGTCGGTCTGCTGGTGCTGCTGTGCTGCGGTCTGTTCCTCACCGGGTCCACGCCCTTCCCGGGCTTCGCCGCGCTGCTGCCGGTGCTGGCGACCGTCGCCGTCATCGCCGCGGGCATGCCCGACTCGCGGCTGTCCCCCGGGCGGCTCATCGAGCTGCGACCCGTGCAGTGGACCGGCGACATCTCGTACCCGCTGTACCTGTGGCACTGGCCGGCCATCGTCGTCCTGCCGGTCGTCCTGGGGCACGACCTCGGCTTCGGCGCGCGAGTGGCGATCCTGGTGGCGACCTTCGCGGCCGCTGCCGCGACCAAACGGTTCGTCGAGGACCCTGTCCGCACCGGGCGCCGGCTCGGCATCCAGCGCAGCACCGTCACGTTCGCCTTCACGGCGCTGGGCGCGGCGGCCATCGCCGTGGCCTGCCTCGGAGGCATCCGGTCGGCCGATGCAGCGGCCGACCGCGCGCAGAAGCTGACGGCGAAGGTCTCGGCCGAGCCGCCGCGCTGCTTCGGTGCGGCCTCGATGGCTCCCGGCACGCCCTGCGTCAACCCGGCGCTCGACGGCATGCTGGTGCCCGACACGACTGCGGTGCGCCGCGACGACGCCAGCTATCCCGGTTGCCGGTCGACCAACCGGGCACGGGGCAGCTGCGTGTTCGGCGACCGCGACGACCCCTCGCTCCCCCACGTCGTCGTGCTCGGCGACTCGCACGCCCGCTCGGTGCTTCCGCTGTTCGTCAGGCTCGCCAAGGAGGGCAAGATCTTCCTGATGGCGCAGGTCAAGGGCGGGTGCAGCTGGTCGACCAACCCGCACCCCAATCCCGACCGCGCGGTCGCCGACGACTGCTACGAGTGGCGCGACAGCGTCAACGCCTGGCTCGACGACAACGCCGCCGACATCGACCTGGTCGTCACCACGGCACTCGCCCATCCCGACCCCGCCTCGGGACCCGCCGATCAGGTCGCGGGATTCGCCGAGACCTGGCGCACCATGACCGATCGCGGCATCCCGGTCGCGGTGATCCGCGACAACCCCTTCCAGCCGGCCGACACCAACACCTGCCTGGCTCAGGAACGCACGATCACCGCGTCGAGCTGCGCCCTGCCGCGCTCCAAGGCCTTCCCCAACTACGACCCGCTGATCGAGGCGACCCGCCAGGTCGAGAACAGCACCCTGCTCGACTTCACGCGCTACTACTGCTCCGCCACGACGTGCCCGGCGGTCATCGGCGGCGTCAACGTCTACCGCGACATCAGCCACATCAGCAAGACGTACATGACGACCATGGCACCCTACGTCGGGGCCCAGCTCGAGCGAGACGGCCTGCTGGCCAAGCGCAGGCGCTGACGGGCTAGTCGGTCTCGTAGACCACGTCGCCGTCGTGGTCGACGAACAGCTGGTACGTCGGCCGCGTCGAGCTCGGGAACGTCACGAGCGTGCGGGGACCGCCCGCGCTGCCGGTGATCTGCACCCGGGCGTCGTCGTCCGCGAGGCCCGAGGTGCGTCGCGCCTGGCGCACCGCGGCGAGCACCACGTCGAGGTCGATGTCGTCGAGGTCGAAGGGCAGCTCCGACGAGTACCCCTGCACGTCGCTGGCCCGGGTGACGTCTCCGTCGTACCGGTAGCGCGTGGACGTCGTGGCACCGGAGTCGGTCCACAGCTCGGCCGACCGCGGCTCGACCACCAGGAGCACTGCGGCGTCGTCGACCTCGTCGTCGTAGGCGTCGATCATGCCGGTCAGCCCGGCGTGGGTTGCGAGGTCGGGAGGACCCGACGACGACCCGCCCGACGAGCTGTCGGAGACCGTGTCGACCAACGAGCTGACGCACGACACGACGCTGCCGCCGCACGCCAGCACCAGGGCCACGAGGCCGACGAGGATCTTGCTGTTGAACGAGCGGCGGCGGGCGGGCGGCTGCTGGGGCGGCGGGGAGGACGGCGGCCAGGCAGGCGACGCCGGCGGCCGCGCACCGGGCACGGAGGGAGCGGCGCGTTGGAGGGCAGCGGGGGGTGTGGCGACCGGCAGTCCCGACATCGGCGGCCGAGCCACGGACGACCGAACCGGCGCGGCGGCCATGGCCTCGAGGCCGCGCGTCAGCGCGTTGAGCTCGCCCCGCGTCCGTGCCGCGCGAGCCTGCTGCACCCGCAGCTCGCGGTCGGCCGCCGTCAGCGCCGTCGCGCGACGGATGAGCCTGGCCGCGGCACGGCGCTGCCGCCGACCGACCCGACGCGCGTCGAAGTCGCTCGAGTGGTCGATCGTCACGCGTCGATCTTGTCGGCGTCGATCTCGTACGCGCCCTGCACGATGAACTCCTTGCGGGGAGGCACCTCGTTGCCCATCAGCAGCTCGAAGACCTCGGCAGCGGCCTCGCCGTCATCGACGGTCAGGCGACGCAGCGTGCGGTGCCGGGGGTCCATCGTGGTCTCGGCCAGCTGCGAGGCGTCCATCTCGCCGAGGCCCTTGTAGCGCTGCACGGGCTCCTTCCAGCGGACGCCCTTGCGCTTGAGCTCGGCCATCGTGCGCTGCAGCTCGGGGTCGGAGTAGGTGTACATGTACTTGTCCTGCCCCTTCTTGGGGTTGGTCAGCTCGATGCGGTGCAGCGGCGGGACGGCGGTGTAGACGCGTCCGGCATCGACGAGGTCGCGCATGTAGCGGAAGAACAACGTCGCCAGCAGACAGCGGATGTGTGCACCGTCGGAGTCGGCGTCGGCCATGAAGATGATGCGTCCGTAACGTGCCGCGTCGACGTCGAACGTGCGGCCGGACCCCGCGCCCACGACCTGGATGATCGACGAGCACTCGGCGTTCTTGAGCATGTCGCCGATGCTGGCCTTCTGGACGTTCAGGATCTTGCCGCGGATCGGCAGCAGGGCCTGGAACTCCGAGTCGCGGGCCGACTTGGCCGTGCCGAGCGCCGAGTCGCCCTCGACGATGAACAGCTCGGAGCGCTCGACGTCGTTGCTGCGGCAGTCGGCCAGCTTGGCCGGCAGCGCACTCGACTCGAGCGCATTCTTGCGGCGCTGCGTGTCGCGCTGCTGGCGGGCCGCCAGGCGCGTGCGGGACGCGTCGACGACCTTCTGCATCACCAGGCGGGCCTTGGCCTTGTCGGCGGCCTTGGTGGCGCCGAGGAACTTCTTGAGCTCTCGGGCCACGACCTGGTTGACGATCTTGGTCACCGCGGGCGTGCCCAGCACCTCCTTGGTCTGGCCCTCGAACTGCGGCTCGGCCAGGCGGACCGTCACGACGGCCGTGACGCCCTCGAGCACGTCGTCCTTGATGACGTCGGGATCGCCCGACTTGAGCAGCCGGGTGGTCTTGAGCGTCTCGTTGAAGGTCTTGGTGACCGCCCGCTCGAAGCCGTTGACGTGCGTGCCGCCCTTGGGCGTCGCGATGATGTTGACGAACGACTTGAGCTCGGTGTCGTAGCCCGTGCCCCAGCGCATCGCGATGTCGACGCCCAGGTTGCGCTCGATGTCCTGCGCGGTCATCTGGCCCTTGGCGTCGAGCAGGGGAACGGTCTCGGTGAAGACGTCCTCGCCCTGCAGGCGCAGCACGTCGGACACGGCCTCGTCGGGGGCCAGGAACTCGCAGAACTCGGCGATGCCGCCGTCGTGGCGGAACTTCTCCTCGTGGGGCACCTCGCCGCGGTCGTCGCGGATGACCAGCTCGAGGCCCGGCACCAGGAAGGACGTCTGACGGGCCCGCGCCACGAGCTCGTCGTAGGCGAAGTGGGCGCCCTTGATGAAGATCTGCGGATCGGCCCAGTAGCGCACCCGGGTGCCCGTGCGCGCCTTGGCGACCTTGCCGACCTTGCGCAGCTCGTTGCCCGGCGTGAAGCCGGCGTCGGGTCCGTCGCCGTCGAACACGCCGGGTTCGCCGCGCCGGAACGACATGGCCCACGTGAAGCCGCCCTTGTCGACCTCGACGTCGAGCCGCGACGACAGGGCGTTGACCACCGAGGCGCCGACGCCGTGCAGGCCGCCGGTCGCGACGTACGAGCCGCCGCCGAACTTGCCGCCGGCGTGCAGCTTGGTGTAGACGACCTCGACACCGGTCAGCCCGGTCTTCTTCTCGATGTCGACCGGCACGCCGCGTCCTTGGTCGTGGACCTCGACCGAGCCGTCGCCGTGGAGGGCGACCAGGATGTGCGAGCCGTGGCCGCCGAGCGCCTCGTCGACCGCGTTGTCGATGATCTCCCACAGGCAGTGCATGAGACCACGCGTGTCGGTGGAGCCGACGTACATTCCGGGACGCTTGCGGACAGCCTCGAGGCCTTCGAGGACCAGGAGGTTGCGGGCGTCGTACGTGCTGTCGATGATGGGTTCCTTCTCGCGACGATTGACCTCGTCCCAGCCTAGTCAGCGGCGCCCGCGTGACGCGGTCTGACACGCTCCACGCCGCGCGCCTGCGCGGATTTGCCGCGGTCGGGGAGTATCTATGTCATAGGTCACGAACGATCACGCGGAATACCGCCCCGTGATTGGATGTTGATCCAGGAAAGCCCGCCGATGGCTCAGAGAGAAGGTCACCGTGACAACACTGACAGCCCCCAAGCTGAGCTCGCTCGACCGCTGCGACCGCTGCGGCGCGCAGGCGTACGTCCGCGTGACACTCGGCGGAGGTGGAGAGCTGCTGTTCTGCGCTCACCACGCCCGCCAGCACGAGGAGAAGCTGCGCGAGATGTCCGCGCTCATCCACGACGAGAGCGAGCGACTCTCGGGATCGTCCACCGAGCTGGTCGACGACGACGTCTGATCGACCGCCCACGAACCACGCACGACGCGAAGAGCCGGCCAGAACTTCTGGCCGGCTCTTCGCGTCGTGCCGGGGTCACGGTGTGGCCGTGACCCCGGGTCGTGGATGACTCAGTACGGGTACGCCTTGTACTCGTGCGACTTCAGGATCGCCTTCCAGTGCTCGAGGTAGTCCTCGTAGATGGACGGATCGGTCGTCTCGGTCGTGATCTCGTCGCTGACGACGAGGTTGGAGCCCGTCAGCGAGGCCGAGCCGGCCTGGACCAGCTTCATGCGCACACCGTCGGCCGGCCAGTTCAGCGTGCCGTCGGGTGCGACCTCCTCGGGGTTGAGGGGGTTGCGACGCATCTTGGCGTCGACCAGCATCGTCTTGTCGTGCGGCTTGGCCCAGGCGACGTCGATGCGCTGGTTCGACGTCTTGAGCACGTCGAGGATCGGGCGGCAGATGCGGATGAGCTGCTGGCAGTGCAGCTTCTGGTTGACCTTCAGGTTGTCCTCGTAGGCGACCGCGCTGATCTTGCAGCCACCGTTGGACAGCTGCACGAGCTTCTCGGCCACGGCGATGCGGCGGTACTTGAAGCGGTTGTGCTGCAGGCGGATGCGGCACTGGTCGTCGGGCACGATCCGGTTGAGGGTGTTGAGGATCGGGTCCTTGCCGTTGGTCGGCGTCGCGCGGATGGGCGTCGCGTAGATCGTGACGTTGGCCAGGTTGGAGTAGAACATCCCGTACTTGGCGTAGCCGTTGGTGTACCCCGCGGCCTGTGCGTCGGCGGGCGCGAGGCCGTAGCGGCTGGCGTGCTTCGCCACGTAGCCGAGGTAGTTGTTGCCGATGTTGCGCTCGGCGTACATGTCCTTCCACATCTGGAAGGTCTGGGCCCACAGCTTGCTGTCGTTGTAGACCGTCAGGCCGTTGTTGTACGTCTGCTCGGCGCTGCGTCCGCCGAGGTTGGCCGACCCGGTCCAGACCGCGCCCTTGGCAGGCTGGTTGTCACGGGTGAAGGTGTTGCTGACCATGACGAGCTTGGAGTGCATGATCGCGCCCTTGAGACCCGACAGGCAGGCCAGGCTCTTGCCCTTGGCGCAGATCTTGAAGTGCGAGTCGCGCAGGCCCTTCTTGTTGAGGGCCTTCTGCAGCGCCCGCGACGACGCCGACTGCGTGGCGCGACCGTGGATGAAGCGCACCTGGACGCCGGCCTTGGCCGCCTTCACCAACACACGTCCGACGCGCTTGGACTGCGGCATCTGCGACGTCGCCACCAGCACCGTGTTGCCCTGGATGACGGACTTCGGCAGCTTCTTGCCGGTGCGCGGGTCGATGTAGGAGCCGCGGATGAGGCGCTCGAGGTCGTCGAGCAGCGTGAAGTCGCCGTTGGCCGAGCTGGTCACGGCCCGGTAGGGACGCGAGAAGTTCGCCTCGAGCGTCACGGGGTACTCGACGCCGTAGGGAGATGCGGCGGCCTGGACCGACGCCGCGGGCGTGCCCGAGGTGACGGGGTCGGACGACGTGGCAGGTGCCTGGGGGTTGGGAGTGTCGGTGTCCTCGGCGCTGGAGGCGATGGAGCCCATGCCCAACACCACGCTTGCGGCCAGGAGACCCACTCCGAGAGCGCGTGCTACGCGCCGTGATCCGCCGATTGTGTGCACAGGTTTGATCTCCAAGACGCTGGTGGTGGTCGCGACAGTCTAACTCAGACGGGTGCTGCGCAGGCGCAAGCCGGACGCGTGACCACGCGTCCGGCTCGGAGCCCGATCAGTCGAGGTAGTCGCGCAGGACCTGCGAACGCGACGGGTGGCGCAGCTTGCTCATGGTCTTGGACTCGATCTGACGGATGCGCTCGCGCGTCACGCCGTAGACCTTGCCGATCTCGTCGAGCGTCTTGGGCTGACCGTCGGTCAGGCCGAAGCGCATGGAGACGACGCCGGACTCGCGCTCGCTGAGCGTGTCGAGCACCGCGTGCAGCTGCTCCTGCAGCAGGGTGAACGACACCGCGTCGGCCGGCACGATGGCCTCGGAGTCCTCGATGAGGTCACCGAACTCGGAGTCGCCGTCCTCGCCCAGGGGCGTGTGGAGGCTGATCGGCTCGCGGCCGTACTTCTGCACCTCGACGACCTTCTCGGGCGTCATGTCGAGCTCGATAGCGAGCTCTTCGGGGGTGGGCTCGCGGCCGAGGTCCTGCAGCATCTGGCGCTGGACGCGGGCGAGCTTGTTGATGACCTCGACCATGTGCACCGGGATGCGGATCGTGCGGGCCTGGTCGGCCATCGCGCGGGTGATCGCCTGGCGGATCCACCAGGTGGCGTACGTGGAGAACTTGAAGCCCTTGGTGTAGTCGAACTTCTCGACCGCGCGGATCAGACCGAGGTTGCCCTCCTGGATCAGGTCGAGGAAGAGCATGCCGCGGCCGGTGTAGCGCTTGGCCAGCGAGACGACCAGACGGAGGTTGGCCTCGAGCAGGTGGTTCTTGGCGCGACGTCCGTCGACCACGATCCACTCGAGCTCCTCGCGCATCTTCTCGGAGATGCGTCCGCCCTTGCCGAGCTTCTCCTCGGAGAACAGGCCCGCCTCGATGCGCTTGGCCAGCTCGACCTCCTGGCCGGCGGTCAGCAGCGAGACCTTGCCGATCTGCTTCAGGTAGTCCTTGACGGGGTCGGCGGTCGCACCCGCGACCATGACCTGCTGGACCGGCTCGTCGGACTCGTCGGCCGCCGACAGCGTGTAGGACGACTTCTCGTCCTCCTTCAGCGTCGGGTCGGTCGCGAGGTCCTTCTCGAACTCCTCGTCGGGGATGTCGGGCAGGATCTTCTTGCCCTGGGCGTCGACCGCGGCGGCCTTGTCGCCGACGGCCGGGACCTCGAGGGCCTCGGCGAGGTCGACGGCAGCAGGAACGCTGCCCTCCTCAGGAACCGCGACCTTCGAGGCGGCCTTCTTGGCCGGCGCCTTCTTGGTCGTGGCCTTGGCGGCGGGAGTCTTCTTGGCGGGGCTGGCTGAAGTCTTCGTCACGGTCGTTTCTGTTTTCGCAGGGGCTGGGACGTGTGTGGCTGGGGTCTTCTCGGCTGCGGACAGCGTGTCGTCTGGGGCCCGGGAGCTCTCAGGTTCTTCTGAGAATCCGTCCGCGGACGCTTTCGAGCGGCGCTGGGTGACAGCCTGCGTCTGGGGTTCAGAAGCGGGATTCACCGGCACGTCGACCTCACAAACGGTTGATGGGCGCAACAAAGAGGCCTGGGGTCAACCTCTGGCTCCAGTGTGTCACGGGTGCCCAAGCACCGGCATCTCAGGGTCCTCTCAGGACCGGCCCGGCCACTCGTGCACGGGCGACCCCGCGTGCATGTGCCGCTCGTACTCCACGGTGGTCGCCCTCATCGCCTCGGCACGGTCGCCCGTGAGGCCGCTCTGGTGTGCGAACTCCTCGATCAGCCAGGTGGCGCCGTTGCGGCCCGTGATGCAGCGCTGCTCGATGACGCCGAGCAACCGGTCGCGCACGTCGCCCGCCACGCCGAGCTGCTCGAGCCCCGTGTGCGCCAGCGGCAGCAGCTGGCGCAGCACCAGCTCGCGCACCGGCACCTCCCCCACGCCGGGCCAGTAGATCGACGCGTCGATGCCGGCCCGCGAGGCCTGGTGGAAGTTGTCCTCGGCCGCACGGAACGACAGCTGCGACCAGACGGGGCGCTCGCTCGACCCGAGCACCTTGACCAGCCCGTAGAACAGGGCGGCATTGGCCATCGTGTCGACGACCGTCGGGCCGGCCGGCAGCAGACGGTTCTCGATGCGCAGGTGGGGGCGTCCGTCGGCGACGTCGTAGATGGGCCGGTTCCAGCGGTAGACCGTGCCGTTGTGCAGCCGCAGCTCGGCCAGGTTGGGCACGCGCCCCGCCTCGAGCTCGGCGACGGGGTCCTCGTCGTCGACGATGGGCAGCAGGGCCGGGAAGTAGCGGCTGTTCTCCTCGAACAGGTCGAACACCGAGGTGATCCAGCGCTCGCCGAAGAACACGCGCGGACGCACCCCCTGCGCCTTGAGCTCCTCGCCGCGCGTGTCGGTGGCCTGCTCGAACAGCGCGATGCGGGTCTCGTGCCACAGCTGCCGTCCCAGCAGGAACGGGGAGTTGGCGCCCACGGCCACCTGCACCGCGGCGATGGCCTGCGCGGCGTTCCATGTCGGCGCGAAGTCCTCGGGCTCGACCTGCAGGTGCAGCTGGGTGCTGGTGCAGGCCGCCTCGGGGATGATGGTGTCGGCCGTGGTGTCGAGGCGGTCGACGCCGTCGATGACGATCTCGATGTCCTCGCCGCGGGCAGCAAGGATCTGCTCGGAGAGCAAGTGGTAGCGGGGATTGGCCGAGATCGCCTCGCGGCTGAAGTGCCCCTCGAGCAGCGTGGGCAGGATACCGATCATCAGCAGGTGCGTGTCGACCTCGGCGGCCTTGTCCTGCGCCGCGTTGAGGTCGTCGCGCAGCGACTGCTCCAGCGTCTCGAGTCCGGTGCCGTCGATCCGCGACGGCGGGACGTTGATCTCGATGTTGAACAGCCCGAGCTCGGTCTGGAAGTCCGGGTCGGCGATCGCCTCGAGCGCCTCGGCGTTCTTCAGGGCCGGGGCCCCGTCGCCGTCGACCAGGTTGAACTCGATCTCGATGCCCACCTGCGTGTGCTCGACGCTGAAGTCGTGCTCGCCGAGCATCCGGGCGAACACGTCGAGGCACCTGCGGACCTTGGCGCGGTAGAGCGTGCGGTCCTCACGACTGAACTCACGTGCGTCGACGTCCTGTCCCATGACGACAGCCTAGGGCTGCGCGGTACCGCGCGCCCGTGACGACGGACGACGGGCGGTGAGGATCAGCGTTCGGCGTCCCGCGACCCGGACTGGCCAGCGGATGGCAGCACGATGCCCGTGCCGCCGCCGGGCCAGCACGTGAAGCCCGCCGGCACCGGCTCCTTCGAGGCCACCATCTCCGAGAGGATGTCGAAGCAGCGCGAGACCAGCACGTTGGGGTCGTTGGACACCGAGCTCGACAGCTTGCGGTTGGCCTCGGCCTGCGCGTCGGCCGTCTGCTGCTTCTGGCGCGCGATGCGGGTGTTGGCCAGCTCGGCCTGGTAGTCGTTGATCTTGTCCTGCGTGGTCTTGTCGAACGAGACCAGCGGGATGATCACGCTGAGCACCTCGACCTGCTGTCCGACCTTCTGCCGCAACCTCGTCGTGACGGCCTCGGACAGCTCGTCGAGGCTCGGCGCCGTGGACGCACCATTGGTGTCGACCCCGGCCAGCGGGTCGTAGTCGGCGAACACCTCGTTGAGCGCGGCGTCGAGCTCGCGCGTCACGAGGCTGTCGCGGACGTTCTCGAACTCGCGGTAGTCGCGGTAGAGGTCGTCGGCCGAGTCCTGCACGATGCGCCAGCGCACCGAGTTGTCGACGCAGGCGACCGACTGGTTGCCGATGCGGATGTCGGTGCAGCTGCCATCGCCGTCACCGGCCTTGTGGGTGTCGGTCTGCACGGCGGCGTCGAACTCGGTGACCTTGTGCCAGGGCGCCTTCAGGTGCAGCCCGTTGCCGAGAGCGCCGACCGGACGTCCGAACGACGTCACCACCCCGACGTTCTTGGTCGTGACCTGGGTGACGCACGACGTCGCGAGCAGCACGAGAGCCAGGGCTGCGGTGGCGAGCGCGCCGTACCCGGTCCAGCGACGGACCGCAGCCGACGTCGGCGAGGCGGACGCGCCGCGGCGGCTCCTCCAGACGATCGCGACGACGAGCGCCACGACGAGCAGGAACACGGCGAGCGAGAGGTTGGCGGGCATGAGGTTCCTCGGGGTGAGGGCAGCGGGTCGGGAGCAGGCTATCCGTCGTCCGACAGGCTGTCGGCACCAGCGTCGACGAACGCGGTCCAGTGCGCGGGCGAGACTCCCTGCTCGAGGATCTCGAGGACGAGCCGCGCCATCGAGTAGGCGGGGTCGGCCCGCAGCGCACGCTCGACGGCGACGAGCGCCTGCGCCCCGTCGCCGGTCAGCCACGCCGCGAATGCCGTCAGGCTGAGCACGGCGGGCTCGAACGGCGGCACCACGCTGCCGCTCACGACCGTCAGCACCCGCAGCATGTCGTCGGCCGTCTCGCGGGTGATCCGGGCCCAGACGGCGTCACGGACGTCGATGCTGGACACGCAGGCCGCCAGTCGGATGAGGTCGGCGTCCGAGATCCGGCAGCCGGCCAGCGCCCGGTCGAGGATCGGATCGACCACCGTCAGGCCGACCGCAGCGACCTGGTCGGGCCAGGTGCGAGCCACCATCGGGACGACCTCGGCCACGATCTCGTCGGTGGCGCGCTCGAGCCAGCGTCGCCGCTCCCCCGTGACCGCGGCGAACCGGTCGACCAGCGACTCGCGGTCGGGCAGGATCTGCTGCCCCGCGGCCACGGCCTGCACGATCGCGAGATGGTGGTCGGACGTCTCGTAGGCGACACCGGCCGCCGGCGACCCGAGGGAGTCGGTCCAGTAGCGCTCGCCGTCGGCTCGCACGCGGACGACCAGCTCGATGTCGCCCGACTCGTCGAGCTCGGCATGGATCGCGTCGAGCAGGTCGAGCGCGACCTCCTGCCGGCGCGTGACCGCGACGAGGATGGCGCCCTCGGCGCCGTTGGCACGCAGGTGCCCCACGATGCGGGCCGCCTCCGCGTCGACGAGCTCGGGCGACGGGATGTCGGCGCGCAGCCTGAAGCCGAATCGGCGCCGCTCGCCCGTCGTCGCCACCGCGACGATCGACTCGTCGGGCCTGAAGCCGAACAGCGTGGGCAGGGAGTTGATGAGGTCCGAGGCGTCGTGCGCGACGAACAGCGAGGGGGTCTGGGTCATGCCGTCAACGCTCGTCGTCGCAAACCTCCGGCGACACCGTCCGGGGACCGCCTGTGGATCACCGAGATCCAGAGGCCGAGGTGTGGACGACGGCGGTGTCGGAGGTGGGAGCGACAATGGACGCATGCGGTCAACGGCGTCGATCATGCACCTCGACCTCGACGCGTTCTTCGCCTCCGTCGAGCAGCGCGACAAGCCCTCGCTGCGCGGCAAGCCCGTCATCGTCGGCGGCATCGGCCCCCGCGGCGTCGTCGCCACCGCCTCGTACGAGGCGCGCGTGCACGGCGTGCGATCGGCGATGCGCACCGCCGAGGCGCGGGCCCGGTGCCCTCACGCCGCCTTCCTCGGCGGCCGGTTCGACGCCTACCGCGAGGCCAGCCGGCTCGTGATGGAGCGCCTGCGCGAGGAGTCCGAGCTCATCGAGCCGCTGTCGCTCGACGAGGCCTTCGTCGACCTCGCGGCCGGCCCCGCCTTCGACCCCGACCGTGTCGCCGAGTCGGCCGAGCGCATCCGGGCCGACATCGCATCGGTCACCGGCGGGCTGACCGCATCGGTCGGCGTCGCCTCGTCCAAGCTCATGGCCAAGATCGCCAGCGAGATCAACAAGCCCGACGGGGTGTTCGTCGTCGCTCCCGGCACCGAGGTCGACGTGCTCGGTCCGATGCAGGCCACCGCGATCCCCGGCGTGGGCCCCGCCACCGCCGAGCGCCTGCGCCGCATGGGCATCATGACCGTCGACGAGGTGCGCCAGCAGAGCGAGGACGAGCTGGTGCGCCTGCTCGGCCAGGCCGCCGGGCGGTCGCTGCACCGGCTGGCCCGGGCCGACGACGACCGTCCCGTCGTGGCGTCGCGCGAGGCCAAGTCGGTCAGCGTCGAGGACACCTTCGAGCAGGACATCTCCGACCGCCTCCAGCTCGAGGCCATCATCGACCGCATGGCCCGCACGGTGTCGGGCCGCCTGCGCAAGAGCGGTCTGTCCGGACGCACCGTGACGCTCAAGATGCGGCACCACGACTTCGAGACGCACACGCGCTCGTCCACGCTGGCGCACCCCACCGACAGTGCGCGCGTCCTGGCCGACAAGGCCCGCGGGCTCCTGGCCGGCGAAGACATCAGCAACGGCCTGCGCCTGCTCGGGGTCGGCGTCAGCGGGCTGGCCGACTGGGTGCAGGACGACCTGTTCTCGTCGGGCGACGACGCCCCCGACGAGACCGACGACGAGGCGTCCGCGACCGTCGAGCAGCGCCCCGTCCGCTGGTACCCGGGCATGGACGTCCACCACGAGGCCCACGGCGACGGGTGGGTGTGGGGCGCCGGCCTCGGACGCGTCACGGTCCGCTTCGAGACCCGCTGGACGTCTCCGGGCCCGGTGCACACGTTCCGCGCCGACGACCCCGCGCTCGACGCGGGGCACAGCGGTACGTTTCAGTCATGACCGCGCCCGACACGTCCGTGCCCGCCCCCGTCGCGGAGCGCCGCCCCGTCAACCGCGTCCACCACGGCGACACGTTCGTCGACGACTACGAGTGGCTGCGCGACAAGGACGACCCAGCGACGCTGGCCTACCTCGAGGCCGAGAACGCCCACACCGACGCCGCCACGGCGCACCTCGAGCCGCTGCGCCAGCAGATCTTCGACGAGATCAAGTCGCGCACCCTCGAGACAGACCTGTCGGTCCCCACCCGTCACGGCGCCTGGTGGTACTACGCCCGCACCGTCGAGGGGCAGCAGTACGCCATCCGGTGCCGCTGCGCCGTGACCGATCCCGACGACTGGACCCCGCCGACGCTCGACGCGGGCAGCACGATCCCCGGCGAAGAGGTGCTGCTCGACTCCAACGTCGAGGCCGAGGGACACGAGTTCTTCTCGCTCGGAGCGTTCAGCGTCAGCGACGACGAGAACTTCCTCGCCTGGTCGGTCGACACGCAGGGCGACGAGCGCTACACGATCCGCATCAAGGACCTGCGCACCGGCGAGGTGCTGGCCGACGAGATCACCGGCGCGAGCGGCGGCGCCACGTGGTCGGCCGACGGCACGCACCTGTTCTACACGACGGTCGACGACGCGTGGCGACCGTTCCGCGTGTGGCGCCATGCCGTCGGGTCGACCGTCGACACCCATCCGTCCGGAGACGTGCTCGTGCACGAGGAGACCGACGAGCGCTACTTCGTGGGCGTCGGTCGTACCCACTCCGAGAAGTACCTCGTCATCGGCATGTCGTCCAAGATCACGAGCGAGTACCGCGTGCTCGAGGCCGACCAGCCGGAGGGCGAGTTCCGTGTCGTGCTCCCCCGCCGCGACGGTGTCGAGTACTCGCTCGAGCACGCCGTCATCGCCGGCGAGGACCGCTTCGTCATCCTGCACAACGAGGGTGCGATCAACTTCGAGCTCGTGACGGTGCCCGTCCAGGCCGAGCCGCTGGCCGACCTCGACGGCTGCACCGTCGTCATCGCCGGCAGCGACACCACGCGCCTCGAGGACGTCGACGTCTTCGCCCGCTACATCGTCGTGTCGTACCGCCGCGACGCGCTCGCCCGCATCGGGCTGCTGCCGCTCGACGGCGATGGCATCGGCGCCCTCGACGAGGTCGACTTCGGCGAAGAGCTGTTCACCAGTGGTGTCGGCGGCAACGCCGAGTGGGACCCGCCGCTCATCCGCGTCGGCGTCGGCTCGTTCGTCACGCCGTCGTCGGTCTACGACTACGACCCCTCCGCGCGGCAGCTCGTCCTGCGCAAGCAGGCGCCCGTGCTCGGCGGGTACGACCCCGACGAGTACGAGCAGCACCGCAGCTGGGCCGTCGCCGACGACGGCACCCGCGTGCCGGTCTCGATCGTCTGTCGCAAGGACACGCCCCGCGACGGCACCGCCCCCGCCCTCATCTACGGCTACGGCTCCTACGAGGCCAGCATGGACCCCGGCTTCTCGGTCATGCGGTTGTCGCTGCTCGACCGCGGCTTCGTGTTCGCGATCGCTCACGTGCGCGGTGGTGGCGAGCTCGGACGTCATTGGTACGACGACGGCAAGCAGCTGCACAAGAAGAACACGTTCACCGACTTCGTCGCCGCAGCACGTCACCTGGTCGACGAGGGCTGGACGTCGCCGGAGCGGCTCGTGGCCGAGGGCGGCAGTGCCGGCGGCCTGCTGATGGGAGCCGTGGCCAACCTCGCGCCCGACGCCTTCGCCGGCATCGTCGCGGCGGTGCCCTTTGTCGACGCGCTCACCACGATCCTCGACCCGTCGCTGCCGCTCACCGTCATCGAGTGGGACGAGTGGGGCAATCCCCTCGACGACCCCGAGGTCTACGCCTACATGAAGTCGTACACGCCGTACGAGAACGTCGGCGCGCACGCCTATCCCGCCATCTTGGCCGTCACCAGCCTGCACGACACCCGCGTCATGTTCGTCGAGCCCGCCAAGTGGGTCGCCCGCCTGCGCGCCACGGCCACCGGCGACGCGCCGATCCTGCTCAAGACCGAGATGCACGCCGGTCACGGAGGCGTCAGCGGGCGCTACGCGTCCTGGAAGGAGCGGGCCTGGGAGCTCGCCTGGATCATCGACACCGTCGGCACCGCCGATTCAGCACCGCCCCGGTCCGGCGGTGGCTCTGCCACCGGATGACGCGATCTCGCCGCTCGTACGGTGGACGGTCCACCGCCCGCGGCGTCGAACCGCGCACATAGCACGCACACCCTAAGACTTGACTGAGAGCGGAATCCTGAGGCACACTCGCGCGTTCCAATCAGTACAGACACTGATGGGAGGCGCACCGTGAGCACCAGAACCGGCAACACCACCGCCGAGGGCAAGGACAGCGTGGGCATGTACCTCGCCGAGATCGCCCGCACTCCCCTGCTCGACGCTGCACGAGAGGTCGAGCTGAGCAAGACGGTCGAGGCCGGACTGTTCGCCCGCCACCTGCTCGAAGAGGGCCGCGTGGGTCGCAAGAAGGGCGGAGCGCCCAAGTCGGCCACCGAGGACGAGCTGACCTGGCTCGCCGAAGAGGGCGACCGCGCGATCCAGGAGTTCATCCAGGCCAACCTGCGCCTGGTCGTCTCGATCGCCCGCAAGTACGGGCGCTCGGCCATGCCGATGCTCGACCTGGTCCAGGAGGGCAACACGGGCCTCATCCGCGCGGTCGAGAAGTTCGACTACGCCAAGGGCTTCAAGTTCTCGACATATGCCACGTGGTGGGTCCGTCAGGCGATCACCCGCGGCATCGCGCAGCAGGCACGTGTCGTTCGACTGCCCGTCCACGTCGTCGAAGAGCTCAACCAGGTCACCGCCGCGCGCCGCAACCTCGAGCGCCAGCTGGGCTACGACCCCGAGCCGGCCGAGATCGCTCTCGAGCTGGGCATGGACGTCGACCGCGTCATCGACCTGATGTCGTGGGGTCGCGATCACGTCAGCCTCGACTCCCCCGTCGACGACGACGGCGACACGTCGCTGGGTGACCTGATCGCCCGCGAGACGGCGCCCGGACCCGACTTCGCGGTGCTGGACGACGAGTCGCGCCACCTGGTGGCCAGCCTCGTCGACAACCTCGGCGAGCGGGAGGCCGACATCGTGCGAGCCCGTTACGGCCTGCTCGACGGCCGACAGCAGAAGCTGGCCGACATCGGCAAGCGTCACGGCATCTCGGCCGAGCGGGTCCGCCAGCTCGAGCGTGAGGCGCTCGCCACCCTGCGCCGGATCGCCGACCCCGACCTGGCCGCCTAGATCAGTCGCCGTCCGGCTCGCGCCGGGCGGCGGCCCTGGACGCGAGCTCGCTCCATATCCCCCCGACGATGAGGGCGAGCTCGCTCTCCGGACCGGTGTTGTCGATCACCAGATCGGCAGCACCGGTCCTTCGCTCTCTGGAGGCTTGTGCGGCGATGCGGGCACGTGCGTCGTCCGGCGTCATCCCACGCAGGGCCGTGAGTCGCTCGACCTGCACCTCGACGGGCACGTCGACGACCACGACGACGTCGCAGTGGGCGTCGGCGCCCATCTCGACCAGGAGGGGGTTGTCGTGCACGACCACTGCGTCGGGACCGGCCTCGTGCTCGCGGTGGGCCGCCAGGTCGCGGATCGCGGGATGCGTGATGCCGTTGAGATCGGCCAGCGCCGCCGCGTCGCCGAAGACGATGGCGCCCAGCGCCGGACGGTCGAGCGCGCCGTCGGCGGCGATCACGCCCTCGCCGAAGCGCTCGGCGATCGCGGCGAGCGCAGGACTTCCGGGCTCGACGATCTCGCGAGCCAGCAGGTCGTAGTCGATCACGACGGCACCGTGGCCGGCCAGCAACGCGCTCACGGTGCTCTTGCCCGAGCCGATGCCGCCGGTCAGACCGACTCTCAACGCCATCGGTCGTCTAGCGCGTGGCTGCGTTGCCGTACACGGTGACGTGCACGTGGTCCATGTGGTTGGCCGTGGCACCGCCACGGTCGCTCATGCCACGCCACGAGTTCGACGTCGCCGGACGCCAGATGCGCTGGCGCCAGATCAGGTACTCGACGCCTAGCTCGGCGCGATTGGCCTGCAGGTAGGACGCCACCTCGTTGCCGAGGTCGCTGGAGATCATGATGTCGAGCGAGTGCCCCGTCGCGTGCTCGCCGCGGCCGGCGATGCCGCCGTAGCGGACGATCGACGGGAACTTCGCGCAGATCGCGCGGTGCACCTTGACGGTGTCGGGCTGAAGCCCCTTCTCGACGCCGGAGCCGGACGCACAGGGCGCCGTGCCGATGGGCTCCTCGGCGGAGATCTTCGAGGCCTCGACCCAGCGCGGCACGTCGTTGTGCATGATCTGGGCCCACTTGCCGTCGGTCTCGCCCGTCACGTCGACCGAGTCGCCGTAGCCGACCGAGGCGAGCACCGGCGACGACGACTTGGCGTCGGCGTGCACCTCGATGTCGGTGGTCGCGTACCGCAGTCCCTCGATCTTGGCCTCGACGGCGGCGACGTTGGGGACCGGCGGACGCTCCGCGCTGCGGCTGACGTCGACGGGCGCCTGGCCCCTGCTGGCCGAGGCGGCGAACACGTCCTTGGCAGGAGCGGCTGCGGCAGCCCGGGAGAGATCGCGCGCCTTGGCGGGAGCCCCGTCGTGGAGCACGGCCGCGCCTGCGGCTCCGGCGACCGTCAGCATGCCGACGGTGGGCAGAACAGCCCATCTGGAGATGGTGCGACGTCTGCGCTGGAGCGTGCGGCGCGGTGCTGCGTGCTTGCTGTGGCGTTGGTCTGCCACGAAGTACCACCTAGTGCATCGACGACAATCGGCTCAGCGTCCGAGTCAACCATACTGAGACCAACGGTTCACCTCGAACGTCCACATCCTCGCGGGGCCGTGTGACCCATCTCTCATCGTCCGGAGGCTTCGTCATGTTCCCTGCCGTGCTCACCGCGTCCGACAGCGAGCAGCAGCAACGCCGGACGGCCGGCTCGCTGGCCTCCCTGGGGGCCGTCGAGGGCGATCGCATCGTCCTGGCCGTTCCCGGCAGCGCGGCCTATGTCAGCGTGGTGCTGGGCGCCCTGCGCCTCGGTGTGGTGCCGGTGCCGCTCGATCCTCGGCTCACGGCACACGAACGGGACGTCATCATCGAGGACGTGTCGCCCGTCCTGGTGGTCGACGAGCTCGCTGGTCTCGACTCCCTCGTGGACGGTCCGGAGGCTGAGCTCGGCGCGCTGCCGCGGTGCCGGCCGATGCACTTCACGTCGGGCACGACCGGACGACCCAAGGGCGTGTGGTCGGGGCTGCTGTCGCCCGAGCACGCTGCCGCCCTCGTCGCCGAGGAGCGCGACCTGTGGGGTTTCGCGCCGGAGGATGTCGACCTCGTCGTCTCGCCGATCTACCACTCCGCACCCTTGCGGTTCGCGATGGGCACGCTCCTGGCCGGGGGGTCGATCGCCGTCCTGCCCGCGTTCGCCCCCGAGACTTTCCTCTCCGCGGTCGAGGACGTGCGGCCGACGACGATGTTCTGCGTCCCGGCCCACCTGCAACGACTGTTCGCGCACGTCGACGAGCACGGGATGACGCCCGACATGTCGTCGTTCCGGCTGGTCGCGCACGCCGGAGCGCCGTGCCCCGAGCCCGTCCGCCGCCGCGCCCATGACCTGTTCGGGGTCGACGTCGTCTGGGAGTTCTACGGCTCGACGGAGGGCCAGTTCACCGCCTGCCCCGCGCACGAGTGGGTCCAGCATCCCGGCACGCTCGGCCACGCGCGCCCCGGCCGCTCCATCAGCGTCGACGACGACGGCCAGATCTGGTGCACGGTGCCGCCGTGGGCACGCTTCACCTACTGGAACGACCCTGACAAGACGGCCGGCGCCTGGCGCGACACGGCTGGCGGACCCGCCTTCACGGTCGGCGACCTGGGCCGGGTCGAGGACGGTCTGGTCTACCTCGACGCCCGACGCGACGATCTCATCATCAGCGGTGGGGTCAACGTCTACCCGGCGGAGGTCGAGGCGGCGCTCGAGAGCGTCGACGGCATCGTCGACGTGGCCGTCTTCGGCCGGGACGACGAGCGGTGGGGCCAGCGGGTCTGTGCGGCGTACGTGGGAGAGGTCGACGAGGCTGCGCTGCGCTCGGCAGCCGCCGAGCGCCTCGCTCCCCCGAAGCGTCCCAAGTCGTACGAGCGGCTCGCGGTCCTGCCCCGCACGGCGACCGGAAAGGTCAGGCGCACCGAGCTGGCCGGCTCGGACCACCCCCCGGCCTGACCCGGGACCGCCCCCGAACGACAGCACCCCCGGTCCGTGAGGACCGGGGGTGCTGGGGTTGAGCGGGAGACTTACGCCTCGCCGCCCGTGAGCTTCTCGCGAAGAGCTTGCAGCGCCTCGTCGGAGGCCAGCGAGCCCTCCTGGACGGGAGCGTCGGCACCGGCGGACGAGTCCGACGAGTAGTTCGACGCCTCGGCAGCCTCGAGGCCGGCCTTCTCGGCCTCCTCGATCTGCTTCTTGTGGGCTTCCCAGCGCTCGTGAGCCTCGGCGTACTGCTTCTCCCAAGTGGCGCGGGCCTCGTCGAAGCCTTCCTGCCACTCGCCGGTCTCGGGGTCGAAACCTTCGGGGTAGATGTAGTTGCCCTGCTCGTCGTACGAGGAGGTCATGCCGTACAGCGTCGGGTCGAAGTCGTCGCTGACGGCGGCCTCGGTCTCGTTGGCCTGCTTGAGCGACAGCGAGATGCGGCGACGCTCGAGGTCGATGTCGATGATCTTGACCATGACCGAGTCGCCGATCTGGACGACCTGCTCGGGGATCTCGACGTGACGCTCGGCGAGCTCGGAGATGTGCACCAGGCCCTCGATGCCCTCCTCGACGCGGACGAACGCACCGAAGGGGACCAGCTTGGTCGCCTTGCCGGGCACGATCTGCCCGATCTGGTGCGTGCGGGCGAAGTGCTGCCAGGGGTCTTCCTGGGTGGCCTTGAGCGACAGCGAGACACGCTCGCGGTCCATGTCGACGTCGAGCACCTCGACGGTGACCTCGTCGCCGACCTGGACGACCTCGTTGGGGTGGTCGATGTGCTTCCAGGACAGCTCGGAGACGTGGACGAGACCGTCGACGCCGCCGAGGTCGACGAACGCACCGAAGTTGACGATCGACGAGATGACGCCCTTGCGCACCTGCCCCTTCTGGAGCTCGGTGAGGAAGTTCTGGCGGACGGCCGACTGCGTCTGCTCGAGCCAGGCACGGCGCGACAGGACCACGTTGTTGCGGTTCTTGTCGAGCTCGATGATCTTGGCCTCGATCTTCTGACCGATGTACGGGTCGAGGTCGCGCACGCGGCGCATCTCGACCAGCGAGGCGGGCAGGAAGCCGCGCAGACCGATGTCCATGATCAGGCCACCCTTGACGACCTCGATGACGGTGCCCTCGACGACGCCGTCCTCGGCCTTGATCTTCTCGATGTCGCCCCACGCGCGCTCGTACTGCGCGCGCTTCTTGGACAGGATGAGGCGGCCTTCCTTGTCCTCCTTCTGGAGGACGAGGGCTTCGACGCTGTCGCCGACGGAAACGACCTCGTTGGGGTCGACGTCGTGCTTGATGGACAGCTCGCGCGAGGGGATGACGCCTTCGGTCTTGTAACCGATGTCGAGGAGGACCTCGTCGCGGTCGACCTTGACGATGATGCCCTCGACGATGTCGCCGTCGTTGAAGTACTTGATGGTGAGGTCGATCGCGGCGAGGAAGTCTGCCTCAGAGCCGATGTCGTTGACCGCTACCTGGGGTGCCACGTGGGCGATGCTGCTTGTCATAAAGGAGTTGCTCCGATGGATGGGTGGAATTGTCGGGCACGCATGAAAGCCCTTTTATCGTGAGGACGCCGGCGATATTCGCCCGGCCGGGCACGAGTACGAGCCTGCTCTGTCCGAGGTGCATACAGGCGTTCTGCGCAGAATCAAGCGTACGCGACAGCCCCGCCGGCAGGACAGGTGGGTGGCGACCCTCTTCTGCCGGCAGTCAGACGGTGCGGGACGGCACAGGTCAGGCGGGCGACAGGAAGGCCGACAGCGCCCGCGCGTACGGATCGACGTCGGCGGCGCCCATCGTCTCGCGAGCCGAGTGCATCGCCAGCTGGGGCGCTCCCACGTCGACGGTCAGCATGCCGGTGCGGGCTGCACTGAGGGGGCCGATCGTCGAGCCGCACGGCAGGTCGGCACGGTGCTCGTAGCGCTGCAGCGGCACGCCTGCCTGCTCGCAGGCGCGGACGAAGTGGGCCGTGCCCGGGGCGTCGGTGGCGTACCGCAGGTTGGGGTGCAGCTTGAGCACCGGTCCCCCGCCGATGGCGATGTGGTGCAGCGGCTCGTGACGCTCGGCGTGGTTGGGGTGCGTCGCGTGCGCCATGTCGCCCGACGCGCACACCGAGGCCGCGACAGCCCGGTGGTAGTCGTCGCGCGTGCCCCCGGCCGCCAGGACGATGCGCTCGAGCACCGTCGCGAGCAGGTCGGACTGGGCGCCACGCTCGGACGTGCTGCCGACCTCCTCGTGGTCGAACAGCGCGAGCACCGGACGGATGCCAGCGGTCGGTGTCGCGGCGAGCAGGGCCCGGGTGCCGGCGAAGCACGTGACCTGGTTGTCGAGGCGCGGCGCACTGACCAGCTCGGCGTCGACGCCGATGAGCGCACTCGGCTGCGCGTCGTGGGTCATCAGCTCGAAGCCCAGCACGTCGGCGGCGTCGACACCCGCCCGCTCGGCCACCACCTCGAGGAAGGATCCGCGCGAGGTCGACCAGATGCCGTTGAGGTGCCGCTGGGGGTCGACCTCGAGCGGCTTGCGGTCGGAGAGGTGGATCGCGAGCTGCGGAACCCGCAGCACCGGCTCGCCCACGTGCACCAGCACGTCGCGGCCGTCGCGCAGCGACAGGCGTCCGGCGATGCCGAGGTCACGGTCGAGCCACGAGTGCAGCCATGCACCGCCGTACGGCTCGAGCGCGACCACGCCGAGGCCCTCGGGCGAGAGGTCGTGGTGCTGCTTGAGCCGCAGGTTGGGGCTGTCGGTGTGGCCGCCGACGACGCGGAAGGCGTCGTGCGGAGCACTGCTCGACTCCGACGACCATGCGACGAGGGAGCCGCCTCGGACGACGTAGAAGCGTCCGGGCTCCGTGGGCCAGCCCTCGTGCTCGGCCAGCCGGCGGTACCCGGCGGACTCGAGCTCGGCGGCCACGGTGGCGCAGACGTGGAACGGCGTGGGCGATCGGTCGACGAAGGCGCACAGGTCGGCGGCGGGAGCGATGGTCATCAGGTCCACAGACTAGAACACCGCGGCGCCGCCACCCGGTGGGGTGGCGACGCCGCGGTGTCGTGTGGTGTGACTCAGCCGAGGATGCGGCGACGACGGATCGTCGCGACCGCGCCGGCCATAGCGAGCAGCGCGATGGCAGCGATGCCGCGCTTGAGGTTGGCCGAGTCCTCACCCGACTCACCCGCGATCTCGTACTTGTACGCCGTCAGCGCCGTGGCGCCCTCGGGGCTGCCGTACGGCTGCGCCGAGGCGGCCCGCTTGGCACCGGCCTCGAGCAGCGCGTAGCGCTTGCCGAAGTCGACGGCCGTGGCGTCGCCGCGCTGGACGAGCTGGCTCGTGCCCTCCTTGGAGAGACGCTCCGCACCCTCCGGGAGCGCCGGAGCGCTCTCGGCCGCGGTGTCGAGACCCTCGGCCAGCTGGCCCGAGCCGCTGGCAGCGGTGCCCAGACCGTCGGACAGCTTGCTCGCGCCGTCAGACAGCTTGCCCGTGCCGTCCTTCAGTGCACCGGCACCGGCGTCGAGCTTCTCGGTTCCGGCCTTGAGGTCGCCCGTGCCCTTCGACAGCGCGCCTGCGCCGGCGTCCAGGTCGCCCGCGCCCTTCGACAGATCCCCGGTGCCGTCCTTGAGCTGTCCGGCTCCGGTCGAGAGCTTCTTCAGACCATCGGCCAGCTCGCCGCCCTTTCCTTCGAGCTTGGTAAGGCCCCCGATGAGCTGCGCCACGCCGTTGCGCAGGCTCGGACCCTGACCACCGTTGCCGTCGGGGATGGTGGACGTGGGCGTACCGACTCCGCCCGCAACTCCGCCTGTCAACTGGTCCACCCCATTGTTGACGCCCGACTTGAGCGGCGGTGCCAGGTTCCCGTCCATCGCGCTCTTCAGACCGTTCTTGAGCCCAGTCTTCGTCCCGGCGACGTTGCCGGCGAAGGTGGCCTTCTCGGTCGGGGTCGCGGAGCTGGCCTGGACCAACGCGTTCAAGTTGTCGAGCGCGCCGTTGAGGCTGGGGGCGAACCCGTCCACGAAAGCAGTGATCGCGCCGTCAACGGAGTTGGCGAAGGTGTTCTTGAACGTCGTCCCACCCGCAGTCGTGGCCGCACTGAGCTTGACCAGGCCCGCGTCGACGCTCTGCGCACCAGCCTTCAGCTGGGCGACGCCTTCGAGGAGGGCCGGTCCGCCGGCTGCGGCGGTCTTGAGACCGTCCGACAGGTCGGAGGCACCCTTGTTGAGCTTGTTGGCTCCGGCGCTGAGCTTGTCGGTGCCGTCCGAGAGCTGGCCGGCACCCTTCTTCAGCTTGGTGGCGCCGTCGCTCAGGTCGCCCGTGCCGCCGCTGAGCTTCTTGGCACCGGCATCGAGGTCGCCTGCGCCCTTCGCCAGCTTCTTGGCACCGGGGGCCGCGTCGTCCTGCAGGCCCTTGCTGAGCTTGTCGGCACCGTCGCGCAGCTGGATGATGCCGTCGACCAGGTCGCTGGCACCGTCACGCAGCTTGAGCACGTTGGTGTCGATCTGCGTGGCACCGGCCGTGAGGTCCTGACCGGTCTCGGCGCCGCCGCTGTAGCCGCTGGCGGCCGTCGCGAACGACGTGTTCTGCAGCGGGTCGACCGGCAGGGCCGAGATCGACGCGGCCGGGATGACGGCGTCCTTGACCTGGGCCTTGTAGCCGATCTCGGCCGTGGCCTTGCCGATCGGCGGGATCAGCGTCATCGTGAACGACAGCTGCGTGCCGCCGCGTCCGTCACCGGCCGCGTTGGCGCCGTCGGTCTGGACCTTGGTGAACGACGACGGGAGCACCGTGGTCATCGAGGCGACCATGGGGACGACGACGCGCTCAGGTGCCGACACCTCGGCGCCCGTGCCGTTCTTGTAGGTGACGTCCTCGGTGGTGCCGGTGGTGTTGGTGATGACGTAGCGCACCTCGAGCTCGCCGGACTTGCCGACGACGTCGCCCGGCTCGATCTTCTTGCCGTCGAGCGTGTAGGTGGCCTTGACATCGATCGGCAGCTGCTTGGTGAAGGTCGAGACCGAGCGGTACTTCTTGGTGCCGTCGACGCTGGTCTTGACGCGGACCTTGCCGTCACGGACGTCGAAGCCGCCGAAGCCGTCGAGGTTGCGCAGGCCGCTGGTCGAGACGGGGTTGGAGATATCGACCTTGCCCTTGCCGATGAGGACGAGCTGGTCGTAGACACGCTTGGTGTCGACCTTGCCGGACGCATCGGTCTGGATCTGGACGGTCTCGGTGTTGCTGACCTTGACGTCGCCGTCGACGGTCTCGGCGGCGAACGCACCGGGAGCGACGACGCCGGCGACGGCGAGGGAAAGGCCGGAGACACCGATGATGGTGCTGCGACGGCGGTTGCGGGCGCTCATGCGGTGGCCTCCGAACGGTGACGGGAATCTTCATCAAGCTCGGCGTGCTCGGCCTCGCGGTGCTCGGCGATGTCCTCGCCCAGCAGTGCGGATCCGAGGACGCCCATGGCGACGGCCAGCAGCACCGTGGTGGCAGCCGTGACCGAGTCGTCGAGGAACATCGACGGCGTGGCCGTGTACGTCTCCTCGTAGGCGCCGACCATCGCGGCCGCGCCGACGAGGGCCGACCACAGCGGGATGCGTCCCCCGGTCGAGGCGGTGATCAGCATCGCGACGGCGATGACGACGAACACGACGACCGCACGCGCGGTGTCGGTGTCGGGCAGCATGCCGGCGCGCAGGCCGTAGCCGACCCAGGCCAGCACGAAGCCGATGGCGAAGCCGATGATGCGCTGCGCGAGCGAGCGGTCGGGCACGAGCCCGATGACGCCGCCGAGCGTGACGCCGAGAAGGGCGACCTGGTCGAGGTCGAGCCCGAGCGCGTTGCCGAACGCAATCGTCAGCGCGCCGAAGAGCGCGAGAACGGCTCCCTTGATGACACGAGTTTTCATGTGTGTTTGCGACGAGTGGCTGCACCGTCAGGCGCATCAAGAACCCTCGTCGACTCCCTCCAGGGGCTAATGGAATCACATGTCGGGGTCAAATCGGTCATGGCAAGCATTCGTGGCGCACATCACTTACCCGTAAGTAACCTGAATCGCGACACAATCGCTGTCACGACGGGGTGTGCAGACCCTGTCTCGGCCGGGGCCGGTAGGGTCTTCAGGTGAGGTCAACGCGCGCGTCGCTGTCGGGCGGCACGCTCGTCGCCGCCGGCATGATGGGGATGAACATCGCCGTCTACGGGTTCAACATCGTCGCGGCCAGGATCCTCGACACCCGCGACCTCGGCGCGCTGACGGCCCTGTTCGGCATCCTGCTCGTCGGCACGGTGGCGGCCTTCGGCCTACAGGCGACGACGGCCCGTCGCATCGCCACCTCCCCGCAGGAGGTCGACCAGATCATCGGTGCGTCGCTGCGCCTCACGATGGCCGTTGCCGCCGGCGTCGGTCTGGCTGTGGCCGCGTCGTCGATCGGCCTCACGCCGGCACTCAAGCTGAGCAGCTACTGGCCCGTCGTCCTGGCCGGTGCCGCCCTCGTCCCGCTGACGATCATGGGCACCCTGTCGGGCATCGCTCAAGGCCAGTCGCGGTGGGGGACGCTGACGGCGATCTACCTCGGCAACGGAGTGGGACGGCTGGTCGGCGGCACCGTCGCGATGCTCATCGACCCGAGCCCCACGTCGGCGATGGTGGGCATCGCGATCGGCTCGTGGCTGCCCATCGTGGCGGGCGCACCGCTCATGATCGGGCACTGGACCATGGCCGCCCGGGGCACGGGACGCCACCTGCTGCGCGAGGTGACGATGTCGACCCACGCCCTGCTCGCCTACTTCGTGCTCAGCAACATGGACGCGTTGATCGCCCGCAACCGGCTCGGCGAGCACGACAGCGGGTTGTACGCGTCGGGGCTCATCCTGGCCAAGGCAGCACTCTTCCTGCCGCAGTTCGTCAGCGTCGTGCTGTTCCCCGACCTGGCGCGCTCGACCGACGACCGAGCACGGCTGCGAGCGGTGTCGATCGTCGCCGGGATGGGCGCCCTGGCGGTCGCCGCGACGGTCGCCCTGCCCGACGTCGCGCAGATCCTGACCGGCGGCAGCAAGTACGCCGAGGTGAGCGACCGGCTGTGGTTGTTCGCCGTGTCGGGGTCGTCGCTCGCGATCGTGCACCTGCTGGTGTTCGACGCTCTCGCGCGCCGCGCGCACGGCATCGTCGTGATGATCTGGGTGGCGGTCGCCGCGGTGCTCGCCATCACCTACGGCGTCGGCGTCGGCCTCACCGGTCTGGTCGTCACGATGGCCACGGTGTCGGCGGCTCTCGCCGTCGTGGTGTACGCGGCCCCCGTGCTGGGCCGCGACACCGCGGATCGGCTCGGCTGAGACCTCGGCGATCAGTGCCCGGCGTCGTGCCAGGTGCGACCGGCACCGACCGAGACGTCGAGGGGCACCGACAGCTCGGCCGCCGAGGCCATCTGCTCGCGCACCAGCGCCTCGACCTGCTCGCGCTCGGCCTCGGTGACCTCGAGCACGAGCTCGTCGTGCACCTGCAGCAGCATGCGCGATGTCAGCCCGGCGTCACCGAGCGCCCGCTCGACCCCGAGCATCGCGACCTTGATGATGTCGGCGGCCGAGCCCTGGATCGGCGCGTTGAGCGCCATCCGCTCGGCCATCTCGCGACGCTGACGGTTGTCGCTCTGCAGGTCGGGGAGGTAGCGGCGACGTCCCATGATGGTCTCGGTGTAGCCGGTCTGACGGGCCTCGTCGACGAGGCTGCGCAGGTAGTCGCGCACGCCGCCGAACGTCTCGAAGTAGTCGTCCATCAACCGCTGAGCCTCGCCGGTGGTGATGCTCAGCTGCTGGCTGAGGCCGTACGACGACAATCCGTAGGCCAGTCCGTAGTTCATCGCCTTGATGCGGGCGCGCAGCCCGCCGTCGATGTCGGACGGATCGCGCTCGAAGACCTTGGCGGCCATGACGGTGTGGAAGTCGTGGCCCGAGCGGAACGCCTCGATCAGGTCGGCGTCCTCTGACAGGTGCGCCATGATGCGCATCTCGATCTGGCTGTAGTCGGCCGTCAGCAGGAGGTCGTAGCCGTCGCGGACGCAGAACGCCTCGCGGATGCGTCGGCCCGACTCGGTGCGGATCGGGATGTTCTGCAGGTTGGGGTCGGCCGAGCTGAGCCGGCCGGTCGCGGCGATGGTCTGGGCGTACGTCGTGTGGATCCGGCCATCGGGTTGGACGGTCTTCTGCAGGCCCTCGACCGTCTGGCGCAGCCGCGTGACGTCGCGGTGCGACAGCAGGGACGCCAGGAACGGGTGCTCGGTCTTGACGAACAGCTGCTGCAGCGCCTCGGCATCGGTCGTGTAGCCCGTCTTGGTCTTCTTGGTCTTGGGCATCTCGAGCTGCTCGAACAGCACCTCCTGCAGCTGCTTCGGCGAGCCGAGGTTGACCTCGCGGCCGATCGCGTCGTAGGCGCCCTGCGCCGCTGCGAGCATCCGCTCGGTGAACTCGGCGTGCAGCGTGTCGAGGTGGTCGGTGTCGACGCCGATGCCTCGCGACTCCATGCGGGCGAGCACGTCGACGAGCGGCAGCTCGAGGTCGCGCAGGAGCGTCAGCGACTCCTGCTGCTCGAGCTCGGACTCGAGCACCGCCCAGAGGTCGAGTGCTGCGCGGGCGCGCTGTGCCGCGGTGTCGGCGCCGGCCGTGTTGTCGTCGAAGGCCAGCTGACCGGAGCCGGCATCGACGACGAGCTCGCGCTTGAGGTAGCGCAGCGACAGGTCGGCCAGGTCGTACGAGCGTTGGTCGGGCTTGACGAGGTAGGTGGCCAGCGCCGTGTCGGCCCGCACGCCCGCCGGCGTCCAACCCTGCGCCTGGAGCGCGTGCAGCTGACCCTTGGCGTCGTGGAGCACCTTGGGCCGTGCCGGGTCGGCCAGCCACCTGCCCAGCGCGGCGTCGTCGGACGCGTCGAGCGTCGTGGTGTCGATCCAGGCCGCGGCACCGCCGGCGGATGCCAGCGCGATCGCGTCGGCCCTCGCACCGACGGGCCGCAGCACACCCGTGACGTCGACCCCCACGGCGGCGGTCTGGTCGGTCGCGTGCTCGTCGAGCCATGCCACGACCTGCCCGGCACCGAGCACGGAGACGTCGATCGCGATGGCGGCGTCGCCCTCGACGTGCTCGTCTCCCCCGCCGAGGTACTCGAACAGGCGCGTGCGCAGCGCGGCGAACTCGAGGGCGTCGAACACCGTGTGGATCGCGTCGCGGTCCCACTCGGTCGTGAACGCGAGGTCGGCCGGGCCGGCCGGCAGGTCGAGGTCGCGGATCAGCGCGTTGATGCTGCGGTTGCGGATGACGTCGTCGAGGTGGGCGCGCATCGACTCCCCCGCCTTGCCGGGGATCTGGTCGACCTTGGCGATGATCTCGTCGAGCGAGCCGAACTGACCGAGCCACTTGGCGGCCGTCTTGGGCCCGACGCCGGGAACGCCCGGGAGGTTGTCGCTCGTCTCGCCGACCATCGCCGCGATGTCGGGATAGTTGACCGGCGCGACGCCGTACTTGTCCTGCACCGCCCCGGGCGTCATGCGTGCCAGGTCGGAGACGCCCTTGCGCGGGTAGAGCACGGTCGTGGTGTCGGTGACGAGCTGCAGCGCGTCGCGGTCGCCCGTGCAGATCAGCACCTCCATGCCCTGCGCCTCGGCCTGCGTCGCGAGCGTGCCGATGATGTCGTCGGCCTCGAAGCCGTCCTTCTCGAACGTCTGGATGTGCAGGGCGTCGAGCACCTGCTTGATCAGCGGGATCTGGCCGGTGAACTCCTGCGGCGACTTGGAGCGGTTGCCCTTGTAGTCGGGGTACTGCTCGAGCCGGAAGGTCTGGCGCGAGACGTCGAACGCCACCGCGACGTGCGTCGGGGCCTCGTCGCGCAGCACGTTGATGAGCATCGACGTGAAGCCGAAGACGGCGTTGGTGTGCTGCCCGGTCGTCGTCGAGAAGTTGTCGACGGGCAGGGCGAAGAAGGCACGGTAGGCGACCGAATGGCCGTCGATCAGCAGGAGGCGGTCCACCCGACCGACTCTAGTCGTCGCCACCGACGAGATGCTCGGCCACCGGGGCGACGCCGGTTCAGGGACGCGGCTGGGTGCTGCGGGAGTGGCCCTGGCGGCGGCGCAGCGTGCGGCGCACCGCGATGAGCCGGCCGGTGTCGCGCGAGTTGGTCGCCTTGGTGGTCAGGCGCGAGCGCAGCTTGCTCGACTGGATCGCGCGCAGCACGGCGATCTGGTTGAAGCCGATCTTGGTGAGGTAGCGGTGCGGCTCGCGCGAGTGCACGGGGATCGCGGCGATCACGATCTCGCAGTTGTGGTCCTCGCCGTGGCTGGCTGCGGCCGACAGCAGCGTCGACGCGACCGACTTGCGGCGGAACCGCGGCGACACCTGGATCTCGGTGACGATCAGCACGCGGGTGAGGTTGATGGGCGTCAGGGTCGTCACGTCGCAGACCGTCGCGCCGATGATCTCGCCGTCGACCAGCGCCACGATGATGCGCTTGTCGGGTCGGCCCAGCGTCAGCTCGAGCGCCGATGCCGCCTCGGCGACACCAGGCTGGCGCCACAGGGCCTGCTGCGTGAAGGCCTCGGACCCCTCGTCCTGGCTGGCGCCGAAGCACTCGGTCCACAGGGCCACCAGGGCGGCGGCGTCCTCGCGGTCGGCGTCGCGCAGGACGATGTGCGGTCGAGCCGACATGCCGTTCTGCCTCTCGTCCTGGGCGCTCCCGCGACGCGGGCGCCGAGCTGGAATGACACACTACGCGCTGACCCGGCCAACAGGCCCGGTTGAACGATCAATCGTGCAGGGAGACCATACATGTTCGTCGGGTTCGGCACCGTCACGAACGTCGCCACGGTGGTCGCCGGCTCCGGTCTCGGTCTGCTGATCGGCCACCGCCTCAGCCCCCGCGTGCGCACGACCGTCACGGCGGCGCTCGGCCTGGTGACCTTGCTGATCGCCGCCCAGGCGGCTGTCGCCGTGTCGGACGCCGACCTCACCCGGGCCGTGGGCGACAGCGCACCGACGTTGATCGTGCTGGGCTCCCTGGTGCTGGGCGGCATCATCGGTGCGGCCCTCCGTCTCGAGGACCGCATCGAGTCGCTCGGCGGATGGCTCCAGGCCAGGCTCTCGCGCGGCACCGGGCAGGACGAGGCGCGCGACCGCTTCGTCGAGGGCTTCGTCATCAGCTCGCTCGTCTTCTGCGTCGGCCCGCTGACGATCCTCGGCTCGATCAACGAGGGGCTCGGCAACGGCGCCGACCAGCTGCTGCTCAAGTCGACCTTGGACGGCTTCGCTGCTCTGGCCTTCGCGGCGTCCTTCGGCATCGGCGTGATGGCGTCCGCCCTGTCGGTCGGCCTGATCCAGGGGTCGCTGACGCTGCTGGGGGCGCTGCTCGGCTCGTTCCTGCCCGACGCCCACCTGGCCGCGCTCACCGCCACCGGCGGGCTCATCCTCATCGGCGTGGCGATGCGCCTGCTCGACCTCAAGACGGTCGCGGTGGCCGATCTGCTGCCAGCGCTCGTCATCGCTCCGATCCTGTGTCAGATCGTCGTCGCGACCCGCTGATTCGTGAACAGAACGAACGAAACCCAACTGTTACCTGATTCAGATCATTCGACACGCACGTGACTCCGTCATGTGGCTATAGTCCGAAGACCACTCAGCACCACCCCTTGAAAGCCGACAGGAGTACACGCGTGCGATTGCGACTCGCGGCCCTACTCGCAGCGGTGGCGGGAGTACTCACTCTCCTCGCTCCCAGCGCTGCGCTGGCCCAGGCAACGCCCAGCCCGACGCCCCCGGCCAGTGCCGGAGCGCCAGCTGCCGTCAACCCGATCGTCCCGGGCGCCAACATCACCGTCACCCTGCTCGACCTCAACGGCGGCAAGGGAGATCCCAAGCCCGTCCCCGGTGTCGGGCTCACCGTCCTGAAGGACAGCAAGGACGGCGCCGAGGTCGGCAGCCAGACCACCGACACCAAGGGCCGCGTCAGCATCGGCATCGAGGGCAACGGCACCTACGTCGTCGAGCTCGACCCGAAGACGCTGCCCGACGGCGTCAAGCTCAGCGGCAACGGTGAGACCGTCAAGACGGTCGAGGTCAAGCTGGCCTCGTCGAACTTCGTGCAGTTCCAGATCGGCGCGGTCGTGGTGCAGGACGCCTCGCTCGGCAGCAAGATCGTCGACGGCACGCGCTCGGGCATCATCGCCGGCCTGCTCATCGCGCTGGCCGCGCTCGGCCTCTCGCTGATCTTCGGCACGACGGGCCTGACGAACTTCGCCCACGGCGAGCTGATCACCTTCGGCGCCATCGCCACCTACATCTTCAACCGCGGGTTCGGCCTGCCGGTGGTCGCGGCGGGCGTGCTGGCCGTGATCGCCTCGGCCGCCTTCGGCTACCTGCAGGACCGCGGGCTGTGGCGGCCGCTGCGCCGCCGCGGCACGGGCCTCATCGCGATGATGATCGTCTCGATCGGCCTGGCCCTGTTCCTGCGCAGCATCTTCCAGTACGGCTTCGGCGGCTCGACGCGCACGCTGTCGCAGTACGTCGTGCAGGGCCGCCAGAGCTACGGCCCCATCGACCTGTCGCACAAGGAGATCGCGATCGTGCTGGTCTCGGTCATCACGATCGTGGTGACCTGCCTCGCGCTGATGCGCACCCGCCTCGGCAAGGCCATGCGGGCCGTCTCCGACAACCCCGCCCTGTCGGCGTCGTCCGGCCTGCGGGTCGACGGCGTCATCTCGGCGGTGTGGGTGCTCGGCACGGCCCTCACCGGGCTGGCGGGCGTCCTGCTCGCCGTCCAGCAGCAGGTCAACTTCCAGATGGGGTTCAACCTGCTCCTCCTGGTCTTCGCGGGCGTCACGCTCGGCGGCCTCGGCACCATCTGGGGCGCACTCATCGGCTCGCTGGTGATCGGCCTGATGGTCGAGCTCGGCCCGGTGTTCGGCGTCCCCGCCTCGATCAAGGAGGTCGGCGCCCTCGTGGTGCTCATCCTGATCCTGCTCGTCAGGCCGCAAGGCATCCTCGGCAAAGCCCAGCGAATCGGATAGGGCACCCATCATGGACTTCGGAACTGTCATCGACGCCGCACTGTCGGCGGCCCTGGGGCCTCAGGCCATCGTGTTCGCCCTCGCGGCGATCGGGCTCAACGTGCACTTCGGCTACACCGGCCTGCTGAACTTCGGCCAGTCGGGCTTCATGTCGATCGCCGCCTTCGGGCTCGCGGTCACGGTCGTCACGTGGGACCTGCCCTTCTGGCTCGGCATCATCGTGGGCATGCTCGGCGCGGTGCTGCTGGCCCTCGTGCTCGGCGTGCCGACGCTGCGGCTGCGCGCCGACTACCTCGCGATCGTCACGATCGCCACGTCCGAGATCTTGCGCCTCATCTTCGGCGCGGTCGAGTTCAAGGACACCTTCGGCGGCTCCAACGGCCTCACCGGCTTCGCCCGCACGTACCAGGACATGAACCCCTACGGCGGCGGCGTCGACCTCGGCATCGTCTCGTTCAGCCGCAACGACCTCTGGTCGATCACCGTCGGATGGACCCTGGTGGCCCTCAGCTGCCTGCTGGTCTTCGCCCTCATGCGCAGCCCCTGGGGCCGCGTCCTCAAGTCGATCCGCGAGGACGAGGACGCCGTCCGCTCGCTCGGCAAGAACGTCTTCGCCTACAAGATGCAGGCGCTCGTCCTCGGTGGCGTGTTCGGCGGTCTCGCCGGCATCTTCCACATCCTCAAGCAGGGCTCGGCGGTCCCCACCGACTTCAACACGACATTCACGTTCTACGCGTACGCCGCGCTGCTCGTCGGAGGCGCCGCTCGGGTCTTCGGCCCGGTCGTCGGATCGATGATCTTCTGGTTCCTCATCGCCGGCATCGGATCGTTCTTCAGCCAGGCCACCAGCGGCGCCGACCCGCTGCTGCCCGACTGGCTCATGACCAACACCCAGGCCAGCCTCATCCGTTTCATCCTGCTAGGACTTGGCCTCATGCTCCTCATGATCTTCCGCCCACAGGGGATCTTCGGGGACCGAAGGGAGATCGCAATCGATGGCCGCTGAACTCAGTGAGGCACGCGCCGCCTTGGCCGGTGTCTCGAACGAACCCGGTGCTCCCAAGCCCGATCCGATCGTCAAGGGCAGCAACATCACCCGGACGTTCGGTGGCCTCAAGGCCGTCGACGTCGAGCACATCGAGATCCAGCGCGGTGTCATCACCGCCCTGATCGGTCCCAACGGTGCCGGCAAGACGACCCTGTTCAACCTGCTCACCGGCTTCGACGAGCCCAACGAGGGCGACTGGTCCTTCAACGGCAAGTCGCTCGCGAAGGTGCCGGCCTACAAGGTCGCCCGTCGCGGCATGGTGCGCACGTTCCAGCTCACCAAGGTGCTGTCCAAGCTGACCGTCATCGAGAACATGCGTCTCGGTGCCACCGGTCAGCGCGGCGAGCGGTTCTTCTCGGCGGCCTTCAAGTCGCTGTGGAGCTCGCAGGAGGACGCCAACACCACACGGGCCGACGAGCTGCTCGCCCGGTTCAAGCTCGACGCCAAGCGCGAGGACTTCGCCGGCTCGCTGTCCGGTGGCCAGCGCAAGCTGCTCGAGATGGCTCGCGCGCTGATGGTCGACCCCGAGCTGATCATGCTCGACGAGCCCATGGCCGGCGTCAACCCGGCGCTCAAGCAGTCACTGCTCGGGCACGTGAAGTCGCTGCGCGACGAGGGCCGCACGGTCCTGTTCGTCGAGCACGACATGGACATGGTGCGCGACATCTCCGACTGGGTCATCGTGATGGCGCAGGGCCAGATCGTGGCCGAGGGCACCCCGAAGTCCGTCATGGCCGACCAGCGCGTGATCGACGCCTACCTCGGCGCCCACCACGACACCGACATCACCGAGATCGACGTCGCCGACCTCGAGGCAGAGGCCGAGGCCGAGCTCGTGGCCGAGGCGGAGGAGAACAAGTCATGACCGAGTCACCCACCACGACGTCCGAGCACGACAAGCACGTCGCCAACGCCGAGGGTGCGGTGCTGAGGGCCGACAACCTGATCGCGGGCTACCTGCCCGGCGTCAACATCCTCAACGGCGCTGATCTGTACTGCCAGCCCGGCGAGCTCGTCGGCATCATCGGACCCAACGGCGCGGGCAAGTCGACGCTGCTGAAGGCGCTGTTCGGCCTGGTCAAGATCCACGAGGGCTCCGTGAGCCTCAAGGGCGGCGACATCACCAACCAGCGCGCCGACCAGCTCGTCACCAAGGGCATCGGCTTCGTGCCGCAGACCGAGAACGTGTTCCCGAGCCTGACGATCGAGGAGAACCTCGAGATGGGCTGCTACCAGGAGCCCAAGAAGTTCCAGGAGCGGTTCGAGTTCGTCACCGACCTGTTCCCGCGGCTCGGCGAGCGTCGCAAGCAGCGGGCCGGACAGCTGTCGGGCGGTGAGCGTCAGATGGTCGCGATGGGCCGCGCGCTCATGATGGACCCGTCGGTGCTGCTGCTCGACGAGCCGTCCGCGGGCCTGTCCCCCGTGCTGCAGGACGAGGTGTTCGTGCAGACACGCAACATCAACAAGGCCGGCGTCTCGGTCATCATGGTCGAGCAGAACGCTCGTCGCTGCCTGCAGATCTGCGACCGCGGATACGTGCTCGACCACGGCACCACTGCCTACTCCGGCACGGGCAAGTCGCTGTCGAACGACCCCCGCGTCATCGAGCTCTACCTGGGCACCCTCGGCCAGAACACCGACGACTGACCCGCGACCCACCACGAAGGCCCGGCCCCCATGGGGTGCCGGGCCTTCGTCCGTCCAGGCACAGCTCCTGGACGGACAGTTCTTTCTGCGTTCGCGTAGCCCTGGCAGCGCGAGCGCAGACAGATCCGTCCCCGCCCGCCGCGCCACAGCGACGATGGAGGCATGCAGAAGGGCCCCGGTGCCGAAGCACCGGGGCCCTTGCGAGTCAGCTGATCAGCGTCAGCGTCATCGGTGGATCAGATCTTGCCGGCGATGTACTTGACCGGCTTGATCTTGTTCTTGCTGTCGTACTGGTAGATGCCGATCGAGGCGGCCGTCGGGCTGCCCGTCTTGCCCAGCTCGATCGGACCCGAGACGCCGTCGTAGTCGATGTCGGCCTTCGGGTCGTCCTTCAGCAGCGCAGCGCACGCCTCGAACGAGTCGCACTTCTCGCCGCCCTCGGTGACGCTCGGCAGCGCCTTGGCGATCGCCGCACCCGAGTCGTCGCCGGCCACGATGGCGGCCAGGGCCGACGTCACGGTCGCGTCGTACGACTCAGCGGAGTACGAGTAGTCCTTCAGGTCGGGGTTGACCGTGGCCAGCCGATCCTTGAAGTCCTGCGCGGCCTCGGCACCGGGGATGGTGCCCTTGGTGCCCTCGAGCGTGCCGTCGGGCAGCGTCGCAGCGTCGCCCTTGCCGTAGTTGGCGGTGTTGCCGTCGACGAAGTACGTCGGGACGTTCTTCGGGCCGACACCGGCCTGGATCAGCTTCGGGACGATCGTGGTGGTCTCCTCGAAGGCCACGAGCACGACGGCGTCGGGCTTGGAGTCGGCGACCTCGGTGATCTGGCTGTCGCCCGGGCCCGTCTTCTCGCTGTAGAGGACGTTGGCGGCCACGGTCGAACCGGCGTTCTTGAGGTTCTTGGAGATCTCCTTGGCCAGCGTCTCACCGTACGCGTCCTGACGAGCCAGGATCGCGACGTTCTGGCGTCCGTCCTCGATCAGCAGGTTGGCCAGCACGGCACCCTGGAGGATGTCGGACGGCGCGGTGCGGAAGTACAGGTCGGGCTTGGAGAAGTCACCGTTGTCGAAGTCGGTCGACGTGTTGGCCGGCGAGTACATGACGACGCCCGCCGACATGATCTTGTCGACGACGGTCTTGGAGACGCCCGACGAGGCAGCACCGACGATGACGTCGGCTCCGGCCTTGAGCAGCTTGTCGGTCTCGGCCGGGGCGATGCCCGAGTCGGTGTCGCCGGAGTCGGCCTTGACGCCGACGACGTCCTTGCCGTTGACGCCGCCAGCGGCGTTGATGTCCTTGATGGCCAGGTCGACGCCCGCGAACTCCGGGGGACCGAGGAAGGCCAGGCTTCCGGTCTGCGGGAGGAGGGTGCCGATCGTCAGGGTGCCGTCGCCCTTGGCGGCCGCGGGGGCAGCCTTGGTCTCGTCGGAGCTTCCTTCGCTGTCGCTGCTACCGCAGGCAGCGAGCACGAGCGCGCTGGCCGCTGCCACGGCAGCGAGGCGAATCGTTGTGGTACTGCGTTTCATCAATCCTCCGGATAGGTAGAAAGCCCGTGGCCGCGCCAGGGAGCCTGTACGTATGCATGAACCTAGTTGTTCACCGGGTCATTTGCGTCAAGGTTGTGTGAGCCCGCCGTTAAGTAGCCAATTTGTAACCGAGCCCGCGGAACGCCTGTCGTGGCTGGCTACTCGGCTGTCGTGCCCAGCTCCGGGCCGTGGTCGATGACACCCTGTGCCACCTGCAGCATCGACAGACGCAGGTCCATGGCGGTGCGCTGGATCCAGCGGAACGCGTCGGGCTCGCTGAGGCCGAGCGATGCCTGCAGCAGCCCCTTGGCCCGCTCGATCGCCTTGCGGGTGGCGAGCTGCTCGGTGAGGTCGCCGACCTCGTGCTCGAGCGCGGCGATCTCGGCGAAGCGGCTACGAGCCATCTCGATGGCGGGCACGAGGTCGGACTTGGTGAACGGCTTGACCAGGTAGGCCATGGCCCCGGACTGACGGGCCCGCTCGACCAGGTCGCGCTGGCTGAACGCCGTCAGCATGACGACGGGGGCGATGCGCTCGTGGGCGATCTGAGCCGCGGCGGCGATGCCGTCGAGCTTGGGCATCTTGACGTCCATGACGACCAGGTCGGGACGCAGCTGCGTCGCCAGGGCGACGGCCTGCTCACCGTCGCCGGCCTGCCCGACGACGTCGTAGCCCTCTTCGGCGAGCATCTCGGCCAGGTCGAGCCGGATCAGCGCCTCGTCCTCGGCGATGACGACGCGGGGAGCCGGCGATGGAGCCGATGGCTGGTTCAGGTCGTTCACATGAGAAGGTTATACGGCCTCGAACGAGGCGAGCCGAGTTGGCGGAATGGTAGACGCGACGGTCTCAAAAACCGTTGTCCGAAAGGGCGTGCGGGTTCGAGTCCCGCACTCGGCACGGGTACGCAACCGAAGGACCGGGCAGGCACCAGAAGCTCGAGTCTCGGAGCACCGACGCCGTCCTCGGCGTCGTCGTGCCGACTCGTCGGCAAGGGTGGCGATCAGGCTCGCTCGACCCACGGCGTCCGCAGGGCCAGCGTCTGCTCACCCTGCGGACGTGACCCTCAGACCTCGACGTCGTCGTAGCCCGGCACGACCTTGTTGATCGCGTCGCCCATGTTGTGGATGCGCAGCGCGTTGGTCGAGCCGGGGATGCCGGGGGGGCTCCCGGCCACGATGACGACCTGCTGGCCCTCGGTGCAGCGCTCGATCTCGAGCAGCGCACGATCGACCTGCAGCACCATGTCGTCGGTGTGCTTGACCTCCGGAACGGTGAACGTCTCGATGCCCCAGCTGAGCGCGAGCTGGTTGCGCACCAGCGGGTCGGGGGTGAACGCGATGACGGGCACGCGCGAGCGGTAGCGCGTCATGCGACGGGCGGAGTCGCCGCTCGTGGTGAAGGCGACGACGTAGCGCGCGTCGACCGACTCGGCGACCTCGGAGGCGGCGCGGCAGATGATGCCGCTCTTGGTGCGCGCCTTCCAGGTGAAGGCGGCCATGCGGGGCAGTCCGTGGTCCTCGGTGGACTCGACGATGCGGGCCATCGTGTGGACCGTGTGGATGGGGTACTCCCCCACGCTGGTCTCGCCGGAGAGCATGACGGCGTCGGCGCCGTCGAGGACGGCGTTGGCCACGTCGGAGGCCTCGGCGCGGGTGGGACGCGGCGCCGAGATCATCGACTCCAGCATCTGGGTCGCGACGATGACGGGCTTGGCATTGCGGCGCGCCTTCTCGACGATGAGCTTCTGGACGATCGGCACGTCCTCGAGCGGCAGCTCGACGCCGAGGTCACCGCGAGCGACCATGACGCCGTCGAAGGCGTCCATGATGCCGTCGAGGTTGTCGACGGCCTGCGGCTTCTCGATCTTGGCGATGACGGGACGGAGGATGCCTTCCTCGTCCATGATCTTGCGGACGTCGTCGTAGTCGTCGGCGGAGCGCACGAACGACAGCGCGATGAAGTCGACGCCGAGGCGCAGCGCGAACCGCAGGTCGTCGATGTCCTTCTCGCTCATCGCGGGCACGCTGACCATGACGCCGGGCAGGTTGATGCCCTTGTTGTTGCTGATGGTGCCGCTGGTCTCGACCAGGCAGGTCACGTCGGTGTCGGTGACCTCGGTGGCGCGGAAGCGCATGCGACCGTCGTCGATGAGGATCTCGTCGCCGGGGCTGACGTCGCCCGGCAGGCCCTTGTACGTGGTGGAGCAGCGGTGCTGGTCGCCCTGGATGTCGTCGATCGTGATGGTGAACGTCGCTCCGGCCTCGAGCTGGACCGGTCCGTCGGCGAAGCGTCCGAGGCGGATCTTCGGCCCCTGCAGGTCGGCGAGGGTCGCGATGGCCTTGCCGGTGGTCTCGGCAGCCTCACGCACCCACGCGTAGTTCTGCTCGTGGTCGGACTGGTCGCCGTGGCTCATGTTGAGACGCGCCACGTCCATGCCGGCCTCGGCCAGCTTGAGGATCTTGTAGGCGTTTCCGACGGCGGGACCCAGGGTGCAGACGATCTTTGCTCTTCTCACGTCCCCACCCTAGGCGGCGGGGACGGTTACCCGCGAGTCATTTTTGTCGTTTCACACAACAAATTCATGAACAGTCGGTTTACCACGCCGGCAAGGGAGGCCTGCTCCGGGCGCGGGAGACTTTCCGCGCCCGGAGCAGGCTTGCCCCGCCCGGAAGACGTATGCCCTGCCGGCGTGGTAAACCGTTGCGTGCTGACGTCAGACCGTGAGGGGGCGTGCCGTCGGCGGGATGGGCGCGGGCAGCGTGGTCGAGCCCGACAGGTAGGCGTCGACGCCCGCCGCGGCCGAGCGTCCCTCGGCGATCGCCCAGACGATCAGGGACTGACCGCGTCCCACGTCGCCGGCCACGAACACGCCGTCGACGCTCGACATGTACGACTTGTCGCGCTTGACGTTGCCGCGCTCGTCGAGCTCGACACCGAGCTGGTCGACCAGGCCCTCGGTCTGCGGGCCCGTGAAGCCCATCGCGAACAGCACGAGCTGCGCCGGCAGGTCCTTCTCGGTGCCGGGCACCTCGGTGAGCTTGCCGTCGACGAACTCGACCTCGACGAGACGCAGGGCGCTCACGTTGCCCTCGTCGTCGCCGACGAACTCCTTCGTCGAGACCGAGTAGACGCGCTCCCCCGCCTCTTCGTGGGCCGACGACACGCGGTACGTCATGGGGTACGTCGGCCACGGCTGGTGGCCGGGACGCTCGGTGCCGGGGTTGGGCATGATCTCCAGCTGCGTGATGGAGCGGGCGCCCTGGCGCACCGACGTGCCGAGGCAGTCGGCGCCGGTGTCGCCGCCGCCGATGATGACGACGTCCTTGTCGGTGGCCAGGATCTGGCCCTCGACCTCTTCGCCGAGCGCCACCCGGTTGGCCTGGGGCAGGAACTCCATGGCCTGGTGGATGCCGGCGAGCTCGCGGCCGGGCGCCGGCAGGTCACGACGGACCGTGGCGCCGATCGCGAGCACGACCGCGTCGTAGCGGTCGCGCAGCTGCGAGCCGGTCAGCGTGTCGCCGACCTGCACACCGGTGCGGAACACCGTGCCCTCGCGCTCCATCTGCTCGATGCGGCGCTCGACCTGGATCTTCTCCATCTTGAACTCGGGGATGCCGTAGCGCAGCAGCCCACCGGGCTTGTCGTCGCGCTCGTACACCGCGACGGTGTGCCCGGCCCGCGTGAGCTGCTGGGCCGTGGCCAGACCCGCAGGACCCGAGCCGACGACCGCGACGGTCTTGCCCGTGAGCCACTCGGGCGGCTCGGGACGCACGCGGCGGTCGTCCCAGGCCTTGTCGATGATCGAGACCTCGACGTTCTTGATCGTCACCGCGTCGCGGTTGATGCCGACGACGCAGGCGGTCTCGCAGGGCGCGGGGCACAGGCGACCCGTGAACTCCGGGAAGTTGTTGGTCGCGTGCAGACGGTCGAGCGCCTCGTCCCAGTCGTCGCGCCAGACCAGGTCGTTCCACTCCGGGATCAGGTTGCCCAGGGGGCAGCCGTTGTGGCAGAACGGGATGCCGCAGTCCATGCACCGACCGGCCTGCTCGGTGATGATCGGCAGCAGCGCCCGGCCGGGCCCACCGGGGTAGACCTCGTTCCAGTCGTTGACGCGCTCCTCGACCGGACGCCGATCGGCGACCTGGCGGGGCGTGTTGATGAAACCTCTGGGATCAGCCACGAGCGGCCACCTCCATCATGCGAGCTGTGGTGTCTTCTTCGGACAGGCCTTCGGCCTCTGCGGCATCACGCGCCTCGAGCACGAGCCGGTAGTTGACCGGCATGATCTCGGTGAAACGGGTCAGCGACTGCTCCCAGTGCGAGAGGAGCTGCTCGGCCACGGCGGACCCGGTCTCCTCCAGGTGCTTTCGCACCAACCGCTCGAGCTCGGTCGCCGCGGCGTCGGGCACCGGTCGAAGCTCGACCATGTCCGGGTTGACCAGCGACTCGTCGAGGTCGAGGACGTACGCGGAACCGCCACTCATGCCGGCCGCGACGTTGCGGCCGGTGGCACCGAGGATCACGACGCGTCCGCCGGTCATGTACTCGAGCGCGTGGTCGCCCACGCCTTCGACGACGGCACTGGCACCGGAGTTGCGGACGCAGAAGCGCTCGCCCACGCGTCCGCGCAGGAAGATCTCTCCCCCGGTCGCGCCGAAGCCGATGACGTTGCCGGCCACGATGTGCGCCTCGGCCGTGAACTGGGCGTCGCGCGGCGGACGGACGATGATGCGCCCGCCCGACAGGCCCTTGCCGACGTAGTCGTTGCCGTCGCCCTCGAGCCGCAGCGTGATGCCCCTGGGCACGAAGGCGCCGAACGACTGGCCTGCCGAGCCGAGGAACGTCAGGTCGATCGTGTTCTCGGGCAGTCCCTCGCCGCGGTAGCGCTTCGTGACCTCGTGGCCGAGCATCGTGCCGACCGTGCGGTTGACGTTGCGGATCGCGACCTGCGCCCGCACCGGCTCACCGCGCTCGAGGGCGTCGGCGCTGAGCTCGATGAGCTCGTTGTCGAGCGCCCTGTCGAGGCTGTGATCCTGCGTCGTGGTGTTGTGCAGCGCAGCACCCTCGGGCAGCTCGGGCACGTAGAGGATCGGCGACAGGTCGAGACCGTCGGCCTTCCAGTGGTCGACCGCCTTGTCGATGTCGATGACCTCGGCGTGACCGACGGCCTCCTCGATCGACCGGAAGCCGAGGCTCGCGAGGTACTCGCGCACCTCCTGGGCGATGTACGTGAAGAAGTTGACGACGTACTCGGCCTTGCCGGAGTACTTCTCGCGCAGCGTCCGGTTCTGCGTGGCGACGCCCACCGGGCACGTGTCGAGGTGGCAGACCCGCATCATGATGCACCCGCTGACGACCAGCGGGGCCGTCGCGAAGCCGAACTCCTCGGCGCCCAGCAGTGCGGCGATGATGACGTCGCGGCCGGTCTTGAGCTGGCCGTCGGCCTGGACGACGATGCGGTCGCGCAGCCCGTTGATGAGCAGCGTCTGCTGGGTCTCGGCCAGGCCGAGCTCCCACGGTCCGCCGGCGTGCTTGAGCGACGTCAGGGGCGACGCGCCCGTGCCGCCGTCGTGACCGGAGATCAGCACCACGTCGGCCTTGGCCTTCGAGACGCCCGCCGCGACCGTTCCGACGCCGACCTCGGACACGAGCTTGACGTGCACGCGCGCGGACGGGTTGGCGTTCTTGAGGTCGTGGATGAGCTGCTTGAGGTCCTCGATCGAGTAGATGTCGTGGTGCGGCGGGGGCGAGATGAGGCCGACGCCGGGCGTCGAGTGACGGGTCCTGGCCACCCACGGGTAGACCTTCGGGCCCGGCAGCTGGCCGCCCTCACCCGGCTTGGCACCCTGCGCCATCTTGATCTGGATGTCGTCGGCGTTGGTCAGGTACTCCGACGTCACGCCGAAGCGTCCCGACGCGACCTGCTTGATCGACGAGCGGCGCTCGGGGTCGTACAGGCGCTCGGGGTCCTCGCCGCCCTCACCGGTGTTGGACTTGCCGCCGAGGCGGTTCATCGCGATCGCGAGGGTCTCGTGCGCCTCCTGGCTGATCGAGCCGTACGACATCGCACCGGTCGAGAAGCGCTTGACGATCTCGGAGACCGGCTCGACCTCGTCGATCGAGATGGCGGGGCGCAGCCCCTCCTTCAGGCCGAACAGTCCGCGCAGCGTCATGAGGCGCTCGGACTGGTCGTCGATGCGCGACGTGTACTGCTTGAAGATCTCGTACGAGCCCGTGCGGGTCGAGTGCTGCAGGCGGAAGACCGTCTCGGGGTCGAAGAGGTGCTCGGGGCCCTCGCGACGCCACTGGTACTCGCCGCCGACCTCGAGGTGGCGGCGCGGACCGGCGATGCCGCGGGTCGGGTAGGCGCGCTCGTGGCGCGAGCGGACCTCCTGGGCGATGACGTCGAGGCCGACGCCGCCGAGCTTGGACGAGGTGCCGGTGAAGTAGGCGTCGATGACCTCGTGCGACAGGCCGATCGCCTCGAAGATCTGCGCACCGGTGTACGACGCGACGGTCGAGACGCCGATCTTGCTCATGACCTTCAGGACGCCCTTGCCCAGCCCGTAGCGGACGTTGCGCAGCGCCTGGGCGGGCCTGACGCCCTCGACGAAGATCTTCTCGCGGGCGAGGTCCTCGGCCGACTCCAGCACGAGGTACGGGTTGACGGCGGTCGCGCCGTACCCGATCAGCAGAGCGACGTGGTGGACCTCGCGGACGTCGCCGGCCTCGATGATGAGCCCGGCCTGGCTGCGCAGCTTCTCGCGCACCATGTGGTGGTGCACCGCACCCGTCAGCAGCAGCGACGGGATGGGGGCCAGGTCGGCGTTGGAGTGCCGGTCGGACAGCACGATGATGCGGGCGCCGTCGGCGATGGCGCGCGACACCTCGGCGCAGATCTCGTCGAGCTTGGCGCGCATGGCTTCGCCCCCGCCGTCGACCTCGTAGAGGCCGCGGACGACGTGCACCGAGAAGCCCGGCATGTCGCCGTCCTTGTTCATGTGCCGGATCTTGGCGAGCTCGTCGTTGTCGAGCACCGGGAACGGCAGCTGCAGCATGCGGCACGACGCCGGGCTGGGCGCGAGCAGGTTGCGCTCGGGGCCGATCGTGCCGGCCAGCGACGTCACGACCTCCTCGCGGATCGCGTCGAGCGGCGGGTTGGTCACCTGGGCGAACAGCTGCGAGAAGTAGTCGAACAGCTGGCGCGGGCGGTCGGACAGCGCCGCGATGGGCGTGTCGGTGCCCATCGAGCCGATCGCCTCGGCGCCCGAGCGCGCGATGGGCGCGATCAGGACGCGCAGCTCTTCCTCGGTGTAGCCGAAGACCTGCTGGCGGCGCGTGACCGAGGCGTGGGTGTGGACGATGTGCTCGAGGTCGGGCAGGTCCTCGAAGCGCACGAGGCCGGAGTAGAGCCACTCGTCGTAGGGCTGCTCGGAGGCCAGTGCGTTCTTGATCTCGTGGTCCTCGACGATGCGGTGCTCGTCGAGGTCGAGCAGGAACATCTTGCCCGGCTCGACGCGACCCTTGCGGATGATCGTGGCCGGGTCGATGTCGAGCACGCCGGACTCGGACGCGAGCACGACGAGACCGTCGTCGGTGACCCAGTAGCGACCCGGACGCAGGCCGTTGCGGTCGAGCACGGCGCCGATCTGGGTGCCGTCGGTGAAGCAGACCGCGGCGGGTCCGTCCCACGGCTCCATCACGGACGAGTGGAACTCGTAGAACGCCCGGCGTGCGGGGTCCATGTCGGCGTTGTTCTCCCACGCCTCCGGCATCATCATCATGACGGCGTGCGGCAGGGTGCGGCCGCCCAGGTGCAGCAGCTCGAGCACCTCGTCGAACGAGGCCGTGTCGCTGCCGTGCGGGTCGCAGATCGGGAACAGGCGCTGCAGGTCGCCCGGGATGAGGTCGCTCTCGAGCATCGACTCGCGGGCCCGCATCCAGTTGCGGTTGCCGCGAGCGGTGTTGATCTCGCCGTTGTGCGCCACGAAGCGGAACGGGTGCGCGAGCGGCCAGCTGGGGAACGTGTTGGTCGAGAAGCGGCTGTGCACGATCGCGAGCGCCGACTCCATGCGCTCGTCGCCCAGGTCGGGGAAGAAGCCCTCGAGCTGGTCGGTCGTCAGCATGCCCTTGTAGACCAGGGTGCGGCTCGACAGCGTCGGGAAGTACACCTCGAGCTCGTGCTCGGCGCGCTTGCGCAGCGCGAAGGCGACGCGGTCGAGGTCGATGCCCGTACGGGGCGTGTCGCCACCGGCGGTGACGAACAGCAGTGCGAACGACGGCATGGCGCCGCGCGACATCGACCCCAGGATCTCGGGGTCGACCGGCACCTCGCGCCAGCCCAGCACCGTGAGGCCCTCCTCGGCGGCCAGGGCCTCGACCGAGGTGCGCGCCTCGGCGGCAGCGCCGGGCTCGACGGGCAGGAAGGCCATGCCGCACGCGTACGCGCCCGGCTCGGGCAGCTCGAACTCGGCGACCCCGCGCAGGAACCGGTCGGGCATCTGCAGGAGGATGCCCGCCCCGTCGCCGGTGTCGGGCTCGCCGCCCACGGCACCGCGGTGGTCGAGGTTGCGCAGGGCCGTGAGGCCCTTGAGCACGATGTCGTTGCTCGGAACGCCGGTCAGGGTCGCGACGAAGGCGACACCGCAGGCATCGTGCTCGTTGGCCGGGTCGTACAGACCCTGGGCCGGCGGCAGCGAGGCCTGAACCGTGAAGGACTGGGGCTGAGCGCGCATGCTGGAGCCCTTTCTACGTCATCGATGGTCACGAAAATTCGTACCGGGGACGACATTGGCCTCGGACAGCATCGCAAGATTACACGTTCGGGGCCTGGGTGTGCGCCCAGGCGTGCCCTAGACCGTCTTGACGATGTAGACGTCGCACGGGGCGTGCTGCGCGACGTCGGTGGCGACGCTGCCCAGCAGGCGTCCGATGCCCTGGACGCGCCGGTTGCCGACGACGATCAGGTCGGCACCGAGCCGCTTGGCCTCCTGCACCAGCGCCTCGGCCGGCTTGCCCTGGATGGGGCTGCTCTCGACGTGGGGCACGACGGTGCCGAGCGATGCGGCGACCTCGGCGGCGATCGCCTCGGCGGCCTCGCCGGGGGTCAGGGCGGGGACGTCGCTGAGCGGTCGCCCGGGCTCGGCCTGACCGCCGTGGCTGCGCGGGTCGACGGCGGTGAGGACGTGCAGGGTCGCGCCGGTGCTGGCGGCGAGCTCGGCAGCGACGGTCGCGGCCTTGCGCGAGCTCTCGCTCCCGTCGACTCCGACGAGGATGATCTTGGGCATGTGGTTCTCCTGAGGGTCGACCCTCAGCGTAGCGAGGGCGACGCGGTGGTCAGACCGTCTTGACGATGTAGACGTCGCACGGGGCGTGCTGCGCGACGTCGGTGGCGACGCTGCCCAGGAGGCGTCCGATGCCCTGGACGCGCCGGTTGCCGACCACGATCAGGTCGGCACCGATGTCGGTGGCGACCTGTACGAGCGCGTCGGCGGGCTTGCCGTGGGCGGGACCCGCCTGGACGTTGGGCACGATGCCGGTGAGCGACTCCGCGATCTCGGTGGCGGTCGCCTCGGCCGGCGACTGCAGTCGGACGTCGCCGACGTACTGGCCCTCGGCAGGACGGTCGCGGTCATCCGCGGCCATCATGACGTGCAGGGTCGCACCCGTGCTGGCAGCCAGCGAGGCGGCGGTCTCGGCGGCACGGCGCGAGCTGTCGCTACCGTCCACTCCGACGAGGATGATCTTGGGCATGGCTTTCTCCGTTCCGTCGAGCACAGAGTAACTCTCAGTTACCCCGACGTCGACAGGTTCGGCGACATCGTCTCCGGCGTCATGCGGTCAGCCGAGCGATGAACCCACGGCCTCGCCCACCAGGTAGGTCAGACCGGCCGCGGCGCCGCCCAGCACGAGCTGCCGCGTGCCGCCGAACCACCACGTGCGGGCGGTCACGCGGGTGACGACGGCTCCGCACGCGAACAGGCCGACCAGCGACAGCGTGATCGCCGGCCACGCCGACTCGATGCCCACGAGGTACGACAGCAGCGGGATGATCGCGCCGAGCGCGAACGAGAAGAACGACGACACCGCTGCCAGCATCGGCGAGGCCAGGTCGTCGGTGTCGACGCCGAACTCCTCGCGCGCGTGCACCCTGACAGCGTTCTCGGGGTCGAGGTGCACCTCGCGCGCCATCTCGCGGGCGGTGTCCTCGTCGATGCCCTTGTCGACGAACATGGCGGCCAGCTCAGCCTCCTCGGCCGGCTCGTTGGCGAGGATCTCGCGTCGCTCGATGTCGACCTGCTGGAGGGCGAACTCGCTCTGGCTCGCCACCGAGGTGTACTCCCCCGCTGCCATCGAGAACGCGCCGGCGGCCAGCCCGGCCAAGCCGGCCAGCACGACGGGCTGGGTGTCGGACGACTGGCTTCCGCCGACGACCCCCATCATCAGCGCGAAGTTCGAGACCAGGCCGTCCATCGCACCGAACACCGCGGGCCGCAGCCAGCCGCCGGTGACGTCGGGGTGCTCGTGCTGGATCTGCGCCGGGTCGGGCAGGGGCTCGTCGACATCGGTCATGGAGTGAAACTACGACGAGAGGGCGCGATCCGTCACCGAAGGCCAGGCTGACCTCGGCGCCAGCGCGGCCGGTGGCAGGCTGGTGCCGTGAGCGTCCACGAACAGTCCCGAGGTTTCGCCAGTGACAACTACGCCGGGGCGCACCCCGAGGTGCTGCAGGCCATCGCCTCCGCCAACGCAGGTCATCAGCCCGCCTACGGCGGCGACGAGTGGACCGCGCGGCTGCTCGAGACCATGCGTGGCCTGCTGGGCGACCAGGTCGAGGTGTTCCCGGTGTTCAACGGCACCGGCGCGAACGTCACGGCCCTCACGAGCCTCATGCCCCGGTGGGGCGCGGTCGTCACCACGTCGACGGCGCACATCAACACCGACGAGGGCGGAGCTCCCGAGCGTGTCAGCGGCCTCAAGCTGCTGACCGTCGACACCCCCGACGGCAAGCTCACCCCCGAGCTCGTCGACCGGCACGCGTGGGGGTGGGGCGACGAGCACCGCGCCCAGCCCCTGACCGTCAGCATCACGCAGACGACCGAGCTGGGCACCCTCTACACGGTCGACGAGGTCCGGGCGATCGCCGACCACGCGCACGAGCGCGGCATGGCCGTCCACATGGACGGCGCGCGCATCGCCAACGCGGCGGCGGCGCTGGGCGTGCCGCTGCGGGACTTCACGACCGATGCGGGCGTCGACATCCTCAGCTTCGGGGCGACCAAGAACGGGGCGCTGTACGGCGAGGCGGTCGTCGTGCTCGATCCGTCCGCCACCGAGGGCCTGCCCTACCTGCGCAAGCTCACGATGCAGCTGGCCTCGAAGATGCGCTTCGTCAGCGCGCAGCTGCTCGCCCTGCTGGAGGACGATCTGTACCTGCGCTCGGCCGGCCACGCCAACGCGATGGCGGCCCGGCTGCGGTCGTCCCTCGACGACGCGATCGCGTCCGGCGACCTCTCGGGCCTCTCCTTCAGCCAGCCCACCCAGGCCAATGCGGTCTTCGCGGTGCTCGACAACGCCGTCGCCGACCGCATCCGCGAGCGGGTGCGGTTCTACGACTGGGACCGCGCCGCCGGCGAGGTGCGCTGGATGACCGCCTTCGACACCACCGAGGCCGACGTGGACGCCTTCGCCGACGTCATCCGCGAGGAGCTCGCCCGCTGAGCGGTGCCGCCGATCGACCTGGCGCGGTGACCTGATCGCCCGTCGAGCGCCGGGCCGGTGCGGGAGTCGTCCATCCAGCCCCCTGATGCGCGGCTCGTCCACCGCCGCCGCCCGGGACGGACGACAGGCTCACCGCTCGGCGAGGTCGGTCAGTCTCCGTCGGCGCGCGTCGCCGATCGCTCGGCGTCGTTCGTCCGGTCGCTCTCGTCACCGTCGACCGCCTCGGCGTCCGCGGCCGGCTCGTCGGCGTCCGCCTCGATCCCGGCGTCGTCGGACGCCTCGGGCAGCGCGTCGGGCGCGGGCACGCGGTTGCGGGTCGCGACGAAGTACGTCAGGGCCAGCAGGAACACGATGATGGACGTCCACACGTTGAGGCGGAACGGTCCGATGTGGTTGACGGTGTCGATGCGCAGCGACTCGATCCAGACCCGTCCGGCCGTGTAGAACATCGCGTACAGCGCGAACGCGCGACCACCCGTCAGGCGGACCTTGCGGTCGATCGCGATGATCAGGGCAGCCGCGGCCAGGTTCCAGAGCAGCTCGTACAGGAACGTCGGGTGGAAGGTCTCGAACTGCGCGTAGCCGGGAGGCCGCTTGTCGGGGGCGATCTCGAGACCCCAGGGCAGATCGGTGGGACGCCCGAACAGCTCCTGGTTGAAGTAGTTGCCGATGCGTCCGATCGCCTGGGCGACCAGCAGGCCGGGTGCGAGGGCGTCGGCCACCTTCGAGAACGACGCACCGTAGCGGCGGCAGCCGATGTAGGCGCCCAGCGCACCGCCGAGGACCGCGCCCCAGATCCCGAGCCCGCCCTTCCAGATCAAGAACACGTCGACGGCGTGGCGGCCCTGGCCGAAGTACAGCTCGGGGTCGGTCATCACGTGGTAGATGCGGGCGCCGACGATGCCGAACGGGATGGCCCAGATGGCGATGTCGCCGATCAGCCCGGGCCGTCCGCCGCGGGCCTGGAAGCGCCTCTCGCCGATCCAGATCGCGACGAGCGCTCCGATGATGATGCCGAGCGCGTACGCCCTCAGCGGCAGGGGTCCGAGGTGCCAGACCCCCTGCGACGGACTCGGGATGTACGCGAGCATGGTCAGCTCCTCTCGACGCCGGCGCGCAGGTCGTTCGCCAGCGCGCGGATCGCATCGATCCCGGCGGCCTCGTCGGGTGCGTCCAGCAGACAGCGTACGAGGGCAGACCCCACGATGACGGCGTCCGCGTACGCGGCGATCTCGTGGGCCTGGGTGCCGTTGGACACACCGAGACCGACGCCGACGGGCTTGTCGCTGACCGCACGCACACGCGCGACCAGCTGCTCGCCGAGCGAGCTGGTCTGCTCGCGGGCTCCCGTGACGCCCATGACCGCGGTCGCGTAGACGAAGCCGCTGGCCGCCTCGACCGTCATCGCGAGACGCTCGTCGGTCGACGACGGGGCCACCAGGAACACGCGGTCGAGGTCGTGGGCCGCCGACGCGTCGATCCACTCGCCGGCCTCGTCGGGGATGAGGTCGGGCGTGATGAGGCCCGAGCCGCCGGCGGCGGCCAGGTCGGCGGCGAACCGCTCGACCCCGTGCCGCTCGACCGGGTTCCAGTACGTCATCACCACGGTCGGGACACCGGTCGCCGCGGTCGCCTCGACCACGTCGAACACGTCGTTCGTGCGAGCGCCGGCGGCCAGCGCCTGCTCGGCCGCGGCCTGGATGACGGGGCCGTCCATCACCGGGTCGCTGTAGGGAAGGCCGATCTCGACGAGGTCGACACCGCCCTCGACCATCGCCCGGATGGCTCGGATCGACTGCTCCTTGGTCGGGAAGCCCGACGGCAGGTAGCCGACGAGCGCCGCGCGGTTCTCGCTGCGCGTGCGGGCGAACAGCTCGTCGATGACCGTCACAGCTGCTCGCCCTCCTCGAGGACGACCGGGTCGTCGATGAGGCCGAAGTACTCGGCGGCGGTGTGCACGTCCTTGTCGCCGCGGCCCGACAGGTTGACCAGGATCGTCGAGTCGGGACCGAGCTCCTCGGCCAGCCGGAGCGCGCCGGCCAGGGCGTGGGCCGACTCGATGGCCGGGATGATGCCCTCGGTCTTGCACAGCAGGTCGAAGGCCGACATCGCCTCGGCGTCGGTGGCTGGCACGTAGGACGCCCGCCCCGTGTCGGCGAGGAACGAGTGCTCGGGCCCGACACCCGGGTAGTCGAGGCCTGCCGAGATCGAGTGCGACTCGAGGGTCTGTCCGTCCTCGTCCTGCAGCAGGAACGACCGGGCGCCGTGCAGCACGCCGACGTCGCCGCCGGTGATGGTCGCGGCGTGGCGGCCGCTCTCGACCCCGTCTCCCCCGGCCTCGATGCCGACCAGGCGCACGTCGGGGTCGTCGATGAAGGCCGTGAACAGGCCGATCGCGTTGGAGCCGCCACCCACGCAGGCGACGGCGGCATCGGGAAGACGCCCGTCGAGGGTCAGGCACTGGGCCCGCGCCTCGTCGCCGATGCCGCGGGTGAGGTCGCGGACCATCGACGGGAACGGGTGCGGACCGGCTGCCGTGCCGAACAGGTACGAGGTGGTGTCGACGCTGGCGACCCAGTCGCGCAACGCCTCGTTGATCGCGTCCTTGAGGGTGCGGCTGCCGCTCGTCACCGAGACGACCTCGGCGCCGAGCATCTTCATGCGGGCCACGTTGAGGGCCTGGCGCTCGGTGTCGACCTCGCCCATGTAGACCGTGCACTGCAGGTCGAGGTACGCGCAGGCCGTGGCGGAGGCGACGCCGTGCTGGCCCGCCCCGGTCTCGGCGATCGCGCGCGGCTTGCCGATGCGCTTGGCGAGCAGGGCCTGGCCGATCACGTTGCGGATCTTGTGGGCACCGGTGTGGTTGAGGTCCTCGCGCTTGAGCAAGATGCGGGCTCCCGCCGCCTCGGAGAACCGGTGCGCCTCGTACAGGGGGCTGGGGACGTTGGCGTACTCGCGCAGCATCCGGTCGAGCTCGGCGGTGAACGCGGGATCGGCCTTCGCCTCGATCCATGCGCGGTCGAGCTCGTCGAGCGGGGCGACCAGCGCCTCCGGCATGAAGCGGCCGCCGAAGCGTCCGAAGTGTCCCGTGGTGTCGGGCTGCGAGTAGGCGGGCTGTGGCTGGTTCATGGGTTCCTCATTGGTCAGGTCGACGACGCCGGAGGGCGCGAGTGCAGGCGAGGGCGCGCCACCGCCGCAGCGGTGACGCCGCTACCACCGATGCTGCAGGGCGGGGTGGGCGCCGGCGGCGACGAGATCGGCGACCGTGGCGCGCGGGTCATCGCCTCGCACGAGCGTCTCGCCGACGAGGATGACGTTGGCGCCGGCCTTGGCGTAGTCGATGACGTCACGCGGTCCGCGCACGCCCGAGGCCGCGACCTTGACCGCGGTGCTCGGGATGAGGGGCGACAGACGCTCGAACGTCGAGCGGTCGACCTCGAGGGTCTTGAGGTTGCGGGCGTTGACGCCGATGAGGTCGGCACCGGCGTCGACGGCACGCTGGACCTCCTCGGCGTCGTTGACCTCGACCAGAGGCGTGAGGCCGATCGAGCGGGCGCGCTCGACGAGGCTCTCGAGCGCGATCTGCTCGAGGGCGGCCACGATCAGCAGCGCCATGTCGGCGCCCGCAGCGCGCGCCTCCCACAGCTGGTAGGAGGTGGTGATGAAGTCCTTGCGCAGCAGCGGCACGTCGACCGTGCCGCGCACCGCGCGGAGGTCGGCGAGGGTGCCGCCGAAGCGGCGCTCCTCCGTCAGGACGCTGATCGCGGCGGCACCGCCGGCCGCATAGTCGGCGGCCAGGGCGGCGGGGTCCTTGATCGCGGCGAGCGCGCCCTCGCTGGGGCTGGACCGCTTCACCTCGGCGATAACCGAGACACCGTCGGACCTGAACGCCGGCATCGGGTCGAGCGCCGGGTGCTGGCGGGAGGCCCGCTCCTTGAGGTCGTCGAGCGAGGTGTTCGCCATGCGCGCCTCGAGATCTTCGGCCACACCGACGAGGATGTCGTCGAGTACTGACATGACTCCTCCTTCGCACCGGCTCGTGGTCGTGTGTTACCAGGGTATCCCGGACGCTGAGCGACATGCGCCGGGGCTGCCACCTGGTGCTGCTCACTATGCTCACCGCATGTCAGGTCCAGCCGCGCCGCCGGCCGTCAGCCGCAAGGCCGTCTACAGCCTGGCGTGCGGAGCGCTGGCGTTCGCCGCCATCTACCTCGACCCGTTCGCCGGCCTCCTGGTGGCGCTGCCGTGCATCGCGAGCGGCGTGCACGCCCGCACCGAGATCGCCGCGTCGAAGGGTCGGCTGACGGGCGACACCGTGGCCGTGATCGGCCTGATGGTCGGCGGCGGAGCGATCGTGACCGTCGTGCTGTCCTGGGCGCTCGACCTGTTCGGCTAGCGGCACCTCACGGTCAGGGCGCGAGCCACGCACCCCACGGCGTCACGCGGAGCAGGCCGAAGGCGGCGAACGCAGCCAGCACGGACAGCGCGCCACCGGTGGTGACGCGCACGAGCACCGCGTCGGAGTCGCCGGCGGCGCGCCGTGCGACCCACACGACCCACAGCACCGCGCACGCGACGACCAGCGCCACCGCCCCCGCGTTGCTGCCGGCCGCAGCCACCACGTCGCCGCGGGCGAGGTCGTTGACCGCGCGCAGTCCCCCGCACCCGGGACACGGCAGGCCGGTCAGCGACTGGAAGGGACAGAACCCGTACGACCCGCTGACGTGCGGGTCGCGCAGCCGCAGCAGCGCCGCTGCACCCAGCCCGCCAGCACCGAGCAGCAGCGGCGTGCGAAGCGCACGGAGCCGCGACGGCGCAGGCTGGCCGTGCGTCGTCACTGGACCGACGCGACCACGATCAGGGCGATGACCGCGCCCCAGATGAGGGTGCCGATGATGCCCGTGACCAGGCCCGCGATGGCCATGCCACGGCCCTCGACCGTGCCGTGCGGGGCGTCGTCGATCTCGTTGCGCGCCAGCACTGACAGGAGCACCGCGATCGGACCGATGATCAGGCCGACGTAGCAGAACAGGATCGACACGATGCCGAAGACCAGGCCCAGCACCGCCTTGGTGGAGGTGACACCGCGCGGCTGGTAGCCGTACCCCTGCTGGGGATAGCCGTAGCTCGGGGGCGGACCGAATCCGTGCTCGGGCGTCTGCCCGTAGACCGGCGGACCTTGTCCGAACGACGGCGGCACCTGGCCGTAGCCCGCCGGCGGCACCTGCCCGTAGCCCGGCGGCGGCACCTGGCCGTAGCCGGGTGGAGGAGGTGCTTGCCCGTAACCGGGCGCAGGAGCCTGGCCGTAGCCCGGCGGGGGCGCCTGGCCCGGGTCGGAGGCCGAGCCGGGACCGTTGTCACCCTGCCCCGGGTCGTCGCCGGGGTAGCTCGGGTACCGCGGCTGGTCGCTCATGGAGGAGCCGGCTCAGTGCTCGGCGCGGTCGACGCCCATGCCGGCAGCGGCCATGACGCGCCCGACGACGCCGGCGAGCAGCGCGATGACGACGCCGATCCAGAACAGCGGCCAGTTGGGATCGGGGATCAGCGCGACGCCGCCGATCGTGATGCCGACGAGGCACATGATTACTCCGGTCCAAGCGGCGGGCGACGATCCGTGCATGGGTGAGACTCTCCTCGTGGTGGCTGATCTGAGCCTCAGACTACTGGGTGGCGGCGCCTCGGCGGCACGCGCCCGACCGTGCCGCGTCGTCGACGCGCGTCAGACCGCCTCGGGCGCGATCGCCTCGTCGGCGTCCGCCCTGACGGCGACTATCGTGCGCCGACCAGCGCTGGAGCGACGGTCGATCAGGTCGAGCACGCCCTGGTAGGTGTACGCCTTCTTGATGCCGATCACGATCAGGACGGTCGCGAGCAGGATCGACACGTCGAGCCAGATCGAGTAGCGCCGCACGCACGCCCGGCAGTAGGCGCCCTCGAGCGTCAGACGCTCCAGGTCGGTCAGCGCCGAGCGACCGACCAGCTGGGCGGGCCCCGTGAGCCCCGACTTGGTGAGGAACCGGTCGTCGGCCGTGGGGTACTCGTCGCGCAGCGCCGCGACGACGTTCTCGGGCAGCGGACGGTTGCCCACGATGCTCATCTGGCCCCGCAGCACGTGCACCAGCTGCGGGATCTCGGTGATGCCGCACCGCTCGAGCAGACGGCCCACACGGGTGTACAGCGGCGAGTCGGGCGCGATGTTGAGGAACCGCACGTCGTTCTGGATCGGGACCGTCGAGCGGTTGACCAGCGCCTCGGCGTTCTTGACCATCGTGCGGAACTTCACGATGCGCAGCACGTCCTCGGTGGACACGCGGCGCATCGACCGGTACAGCACCGGACGTCCGCTCGACAGCAGCACGGCCAGGCCGGCCAGCAGCAGGACCGGGACCCAGATCACGGCTGCGAGGCCCGTGATGACGACGTCGAGTGCGCGCTTCTTGTTCATGGCAGGCCGTTCCTATCTGAGGCGGACAGGTGGAGCTCGAGCGACGGACCGGGAGTGGACGCTCGCGGGGGAAGAACGGGGGTGAGGAGCAGCCGGACGGCGTGGGCGACCAGCCACAGGCGGGCGTCGACGCCGCTGACACGCGTGCGCGAGGACCGGCCGAGCCGGTCGATCGTCGCCGCGAGGCCGCGGTAGGTGGTGTGCAGGCCCAGGAGCCCCCGACGGGACGTGCCGTCGACGATCCGGCCGGGGTAGACGACCGAGAAGGTCGCGTGGGCGGACGTGCGGGCCACGACGTCGGCGAGCTGCTGCTCGACCAGGCACTTCCAGCCGCCGTAGTGGCGACGGTCGGGCCCCGGCGCCAGCGCGATGACCGACGAGATCAGGACGACCGCGACCGGACGACCGGCGGTGGCCGCGAGGACGCGCTCGATGCCGCCGAGGTCGCGCGCCACGTGCTGGGCCTCGAGCTCGCCGCGCGAGGGGCCGGGGTGGACCGGGCCCAGTGCGCACACGACCAGGCGGACCTCCCCGTCGCCCGCGCCGAGCAGGGCCATGTCCTGGTCGATCCGCAGGACGCTCGCGTCGCCACCCGAGAGAGCGGCGCAGTCGTCCGCGTCACGAGCCACGAGGTAGACCGCGTCGCCGTTCACCACGGCCCGCCGCGACACCGCGAGGCCGGCTCTCGTGCGCGGACCGGTCACGATCGTGGTGCGCGTGCTCATCGCGACGCACCCACGCTGCCGGCCAGCACCCGCTCGAAGCGGTCGGCGCAGACGGACATGGCGAACTCGCGCTCGGCGAGGTCGCGAGCCGCGGCGCCGATCTCGTCGCGTCGCGGCGCGTCGTCGAGCAGCGCCGCGACCCAGGCGGCCGCACCGGGCAGGTCGTGCTGCGCAGGCGCGAACACGGCACCGCCGGTGCGGGCCACGAGGTCGGCCGCCGCGTTCTCGGCCGGCATGAGCCCCACCACCGGCCGGCCGGCGCACAGGTACGACAGGGTCTTGGACGGCACCGAGAACGCACCCGCCTGCTGGTCGAGCAGCACGACCAGGACGTCGCCGGTGGCGAGCACCTCGGGCAGGCGGTCGTACGGCTGGAACGGCAGGAGCGTGAGGGGCACCGACCGCTGCACCGCCTCGCGCCGCAGCAGCTCGACCGCGGGGCCCTCGTTGACCACCACGAGGCGCACGTCGCGGCCGGCCCGGCGCACCTCGTCGGTCAGTGCCACCAGCAGGGCCGGATCGTGCTTGAGGCCCAGCGTGCCGGAGTAGAGCAGGGTCATGGTGTCGTCGAGCTCGTTCTCGACCGCCCAGTCGTTCTTGCGGTCGCAGGGCACGATCTCGTCGAGCGGGGCCCAGTTGGGGATGACGGTGACCTTGTCGGCCGTGCCCCACGACTGGTGCACGGGCACGAACGACTCCGCGATGACCACGACGGCCGCCGAGCGACGCGAGCACCAACGCTCGGCGATCTCGAAGGCACCGGCGACGAGGGCGAACGACCTGGACAGCTTGGCGCCGGCGAACGACCGCACCGCCACCGCGTAGACGTCCTGGTGCCACAGCACCCAGGGCGTGCGGGTCAGCATCATGGCGGCCGCGAACACCACGAGCGTCGGCACCTGCACATTGGACATCAGGGCGACCTCGGGACGGACCGCCCGCACGTGCCGCACCAGGTGCACCCCCAGCCACAGCTCCTGGAAGAGGCGCTTCACGAAGCTGGACTTGTCGAAGACGAGGCCGTCGCCGACGGTCTGGAACTCCAGCGACTCGCCGGGCTCGGCGGCCAGTCGGCCCTTGCCCGAGACGTAGGCGGCGCACGAGGAGTGGACGACGTCGTGGCCCCGACGAGCCAGCTCGCGGCTCAGCTGCACCTGGAAGGGATGACCGCTGAAGTCGTGAACGAGGACTCTCATCCGACCGGCCCCTTCGTCTCGGTGTCGAACATCACACCTACGACAACGAGCGGAGAAACTCGGTGTTACGGACGTCAGGCGGTGGGGTCGTCGCCCCGGTCCATGGCCTTCCACATGTCGGTGTCGCTCGTGCCCGGGGCCGGTCGGCGAGCCGACGGGGCGTCGTAGCGGCTGCTCATCGTGGGCCACGCGCCCGCGAACCGCACCGTGGCGGCACCGAGCACGGCGGCCACGACGAAGGCGGCGATCGCCAGCAGGTACCACGGGGCGTAGGAGATCTCGCCGAGCGACGCCGGGCCCGTGTAGGCCGGCGACTTCTCGGCCGCGGCGCGCAGGGCGTCGTCGAGAGCGGCGGTGCCGGACCGGGGCACCAACACGATCGCGGCGACCGACACGACGGTCGTCAGGCCGCCGACGACCCGGCGCATGCGCGGACCCGCGGCGAGGATCGCCAGGGCCGCCGCGACGACGACGACCGCGAGCGCCGACACCAGCGGCTGCGCGTCGGAGCCGCTCACCGCGACGTCGGCCGACGCGAGCCCTTGTGGACGCAGCTCGGCCTGGGCCCAGGTGCGACCGACCGCGACGAAGGCGAGGCCACCCGCGGCCAACGTCGCCAGCACGACGGGGGCGTACAGCCGGCGCGGTGTCACAGGAGCTGGTCTGCGTCGAAGCACGTGGTGTCGCCGGTGTGGCACGCGCCGCCGGTCTGGTCGACCGTCACGAGCAGCGTGTCTCCGTCGCAGTCGAGGCGCACCCCCCGCACCACCTGGACGTGGCCGGACGTCTCGCCCTTGACCCAGTACTCCTGACGGCTGCGGCTCCAGTAGGTGCCGCGCCCGGTGGTGAGGGTGCGGTGCAGCGCCTCGTCGTCCATCCAGCCGACCATCAGGACGTCGCGGGTGGTGGCGTCCTGGACGACGGCGGGCACGAGGCCGTCGGCATCGCGCTTGAGGCGCGCCGCCACGGCAGGATCGAGGGAGGTCACGTCACCCAGTGTCTCAGGCGCGGTCATGCCGGCTCCCCCGCCCGCGAGGTCAGTGTCGCCTGGGCCACCCAGCTGCCGTGCAGGCGTCCGTAGACGCCGCCCGCGTCGACGAGCTCGGCGTGGGAGCCGTCCTCGACCAGCCGGCCGGCGTCGAACACCAGGATCCGGTCGGCGTTCTCGGCGGTCGACAGTCGGTGGGCGATCGTCACGCTGGAGCGTCCCTGCAACAGCTTGTCGAGGGCGCGGGTCGCGCGCAGCTCGGTCTGGGGGTCGACGGCGCTGGTCGCCTCGTCGAGCACGATGAGGTCGGGATCGGCGAGCGCCGACCGCAGCAGCGCGACGAGCTGCCGCTCCCCCGCCGACAGCGACTCGCCGCGTTGGCCGACCTGGGTGTCGAGCCCGTGCGGCAGGCTCGCGAACCAGTCGTCGAGCTCGAGATCGGCCACGACGTCGAGCAGTCGCTGGTCGGTCGCGTCGTGGCGTCCGTAGAGCAGGTTGTCACGCAGCGTCGCGTCGAACAGGAAGCCCTCCTGCGGCACCATCAGCACGTGACGACGCAGGTCGACGAACGCGACCGTCGAGATGTCGACCGCCTCGTGCGGATCGGTGCCGAGTCGCACCGTGCCCGACGTCGGGTCCATCAGCCGGGTGAGCAGCTTGGCGAACGTCGTCTTGCCCGAGCCGGTCTCGCCCACGACGGCGATGCGCTGGCGCGGCGCCAGCACGACGTCGACTTCCTTCAGCACCGGGGCGCCGCCCGGGTAGGCGAACGTCACGGCGTCGAAGCGGGCGCCGAGCGAACCGGCGGGCAGCAGGACCCCCGCCGCACCGGGGTCGACGACGTCGGCGGGCGTGTCGAGCAGGTCGATGACGCGGCGCCACGAGGCGATGGCGTTCTGGGCGTCGGTCAGCACCTGGGTCGCGGTCTGCACCGGGCCGACGAAGAGCCCGACGAGGAACGCGAACGCGATCACGGTGCCCATCGACAGGTCGCCGGCGACGCCGAGGATCACGCCGAAGGCCAGCACCGCCCCGTTGGCGAGGCCGCCCGCGACGCCCGACGACGCGAACGTGACCGCGACGAGCTTCTGCGCCGAGACGTTGGCATCGAGGTTGCCCTTGATGCCGTCGTCGACGCGCTGCTGCGTGCGACCCTCGATCGCGTAGGCCCGCACGACGGACGCCCCGACGACGGGCTCGGCGATCACCGCGATCATCTCGCCGACCGTGCGACGGACGATGTCGTAGGCGTCGCTGAGGCGCTGGGCGAACCACTTGAGACTGATCGCCAGCGGCAGGAAGCACACGATGACGACGATCGTCAGCTGCCAGGAGTAGTAGGCCATGATGATCGTCGCGACCACGATCTGCCCCAGGCTCACGACGATCTGGATGCCGGTGAACTGCAGGAACTGCGACACCTGGTCGATGTCGGACGTCACGCGCGACACCAGCACGCCGCGACGCTCGGAGTTCTGCGTCAGCATCGACAGGTCGTGCACGTGGCGGAAGGCATCGACGCGCATCTGCGCCAGGCCGGTCTCGCTGGCCTTGAACAGGCGGATGCGCATCCAGTAGGCGACCACCGCGGTGAGCAGGATCAGCGCCGACGCGATCGCGAGGAACGTCCCGATGTCGCTGAGGCGCGTGTCGCCGCCGTCGCCGAGGCCGGCGTCGACCGTGCGCTGGATCAGCACCGGCACGACCGACCCGCCCACCGTGCTGAGCACAGCCAGCACGATCGTGAACGCGAGCCCGTCCTTGATGGCCGGTGACAGTGCGAGGCCGCGACGGATGATCTGCGTGCCCGACTGGCGACTCTGCGCGACCTCCGGGAGGTCGCTGTCGGTGGCGGTGGTCATGACATCTCCTCCCGTGAAGAGCCACGGTAGGGAGCAGATGTCATGACAGCAGTCACATGATTCACTCGCTGGCGCTCGCTCATGACATCTCCTCGCGGGCCTGGTCGTAGGCGTTGACGAGGTTGCGGTACTTGTCGGACGACTCGACCAGCTCGTCGTGGGTGCCGCGGGCCGCGACGGCCCCCTCGTCGAGGAAGACGACCTCGTCGGCGAGGGCGATCGTGGCCTTGCGGTAGGCCACGACCAGCACGGTCGGACCGGCGCCGTCGGCCGTGCTGGCCGCCAGCGCCTTCAGGATGCGCTGCTCGACCTCGGGGTCGACCGCACTGGTGGCGTCGTCCATCACGAGCAGCCGCGGACGGCGCACGAGGGCACGAGCCAGCGACAGTCGCTGACGCTGACCGCCCGACAACGTCGTGCCGCGCTCGCCCAGCTCGGAGTCGAGTCCGCGGGGCAGGGACGCCACGAAGCCGTCGGCCTGCACCGTCCGCAGCGCGTCCCACACCTCGCCGTCGGAGAAGTTTCCGCCGAGCGTGACGTTGGCGCGCACGCTGTCGTCGAACAGGAAGGTCCCTTGGGGCACGACCGCGATCGCGGCGGCGAGCTCGTCGTGCGTGAGGTCGCGGACGTCGGCGCCGTCGACCGCGATCGTGCCACCCTGCGGGTCGACCAGACGGGTGAGCAGCGAGGTGAGGGTGCTCTTGCCGCTGCCCGTCGCCCCGACGACCGCGACCACCTGGCCGGGCCGCACCGCCAGATCGATGTGACGCAGCACGTCGCGGTCGGCGTCGGCGAACCGGAACGTCACGTCGCGCACGTCGAGCGCCACGGCTCCCGCACCGGGCAACGTCTGCGAGCCGTACGGCATCGAGCCGCGCTCGGCGAGCACCGACTCGACGCGCTCCCAGCTGACGACGCTGCGCGGGAGCTCGCCGAGCACCCACCCGATCGCTCGCACCGGGAACGCCACGACCGTGAACAGGTAGGCCACCGACACGACGTCGCCGGGATCGGCCGCCCCGCTGGCCACCCGGCCCACGCCCAGCACGATGACGGCGAGGATGCCGAGGTTGGGCAGCGCCTCGAGCAGCGGGTCGAAGATGCTGCGGATGCGTCCGACCGCGATGTTGGCGTCACGCAGCTCGTGCGAGACGTCGCGGAAGCGGTCGGTCTCGTCGGCCTCGCGGCCCAGCGACTTGACGACCAGGGCCCCGTCGAACGACTCGTGGGCGACGGCGCTGACCGTTCCGCGCAGCGACTGCGCGTGGGCGACCTTGGGCGACAGCCACCGCTGGTAGAAGACGTTGACGACGAACAGCGCCGGGAAGACCACCAGACCGACCAGCGTCAGCACGAGGTCGGCCCGCACCATCTCGACGATCGCCGCGACCAGCATCGCGATGACGCCGATCGCCATCGGCAGGGGCATGAAGACCGCCCAGGCGCCCTCGACGTCGGCGTTGGCGTTGGACAGCAGCTGGCCGGTCGGGTGGCGGTGGTGCCACGACATCGGCAGCGTCAGGTACTGGCGGGTGACCCGGCGGCGGTACTCGGCCACCAGGCGGTAGTAGACGATGCCGCCGATGAGCCGTCGCGCCACGATGCCGAGCGCCCGCAGGATCGCGACGGCCATGAACAGCGCGATCGCGGCGACCAGGGCGCCCTCGGTGACGTCGCCGCGCTCGAACGACGGACGGATGACGTGGTCGGTGGCCCATCCCAGCACGCGCGCGTCCGCCACCGTCATGAAGCCGAACAGCACGCTGCCCACGACCGACACCCAGAACAGGAACCTCTGCTCCTTGATGCCACGTCCGAGCAGGCTGAAGCCCCGCCTCGTGATGCGGTCGGTACGGGCGTCGCCCAGGTCAGCGGACACGATGTCCAGAAGCTCGCAAGGTCTCTTTCACCTGTCCGATGGTCATGTCGCCGAAGTGGAACACGCTCGCGGCGAGCACTGCGTCGGCGCCGGCATCGACGGCCTGTGCGAAGTGCTCGAGCCGTCCGGCGCCACCGCTCGCGATGAGCGGCACCTGTGTAACGTCACGGACCGCCCGAATCATTTCCAGGTCGAAGCCGTCGCGTGTTCCGTCGGCGTCCATCGAGTTGAGCAGGATCTCGCCGGCACCCAGCTCGGTGGCCCGCCGGGCCCACTCGACCGCGTCGATGCCGGCCGAGGTGCGGCCGCCGTGGGTGGTGACCTCGAAGCCGCTCGGCTGCGCCCCGGGGCCTGACGACGGAGCGCGTCGGGCGTCGACGCTGAGCACCAGCACCTGGTTGCCGAAGCGGTGGGCGATCTCGGCGATGACCTCGGGGCGGGCGATGGCGGCGGTGTTGATGCCGACCTTGTCGGCGCCCGCGCGCAGCAGCCGGTCGACGTCGTCGACGGTGCGCACGCCGCCGCCGACCGTCAGCGGGATGAACACCTGGTCGGCGGTGCGTCCGACGACGTCGAAGGTGGTGCCGCGGCTGTCGGACGAGGCCGTGATGTCGAGGAACGTCAGCTCGTCGGCACCCTCGGCGTCGTAGACCGTGGCCATCTCGACGGGGTCGCCGGCATCGCGCAGATCGACGAAGTTGACGCCCTTGACGACGCGCCCCTGGTCGACGTCCAGGCACGGGATGACACGGACGGCGAGGCTCACCGGACGAGCCTACCGGCCGCCCTCACCACCCCGCCGACGCGGTGGATCCTCCACCGTCCCGTCGCACGAGCGGTGACTTCTCCACCGTTCGGAAGCGTTTCGGCCCTCATTCGGTGGCAAGTGCACCGCTCGTCGACCTTCGGTGGCGCTTCGACCGCCGGGGCGGGACGGTCAGGAGTCGGGCGACCGGCGGAACAGGATGCCCTCGCCGCCGGCGAACGTGACCCCATGGATCGACGACGCTCTTGACACCTCGTCGAAGCCGAGCCCGGAGTGAAGGCGGATCGATGCGACGTTGTCCGCGGTGGCGAAGTACCAGGCCGTGTCGGAGCGCTGCGCGATCCAGTCGAGCCGGGCCGTCGTCAACGATGCGCCCAGCCCCTGCCGACGGTGAGGCGGCAGCACCGTGACGCCCGTCAGGAACCAGCCTGCCGGGGCGTGGTCGACCGCGTCCGCGTCCAGGTGGTGCGCCTGCCCGAACGCGGCGATGTCACCTTCGACCTCGGCCACCAGCAGCAGCCGCTCTCCGCGCGACGCCTTGTCGATGACGTCGTCCCAGTCGTCGCGCGTCCGGACGACGACGGTCATGTCGAAGGCAAGAAGACCGTCGACGTCCTCGCGCGTCGCGGGACGGATGACGACGCCCGCGGCCGAGCCTCGATCGTCCACGGCACCGTTCACGACTCAGGGCCCCCGCTTCCGTAGTCCCGCTTCCGGCGCTTGAGGACCTTGCGCTTGAGGACGAGAGCATCCTCGATCTCATCGATGCGCTTCTCCCGGTTGAACCGCTGCATGAGGTAGCCGATGCCGACGCCGAGCGACGGAAACACGGGCCAGAAGAAGTAGAACCCACCGGCGATGCTCGTGGCACCCCAGATCGCGACGCACAGCGTGGTGATCATGATCCAGCCGTTGCGTGCGTCGCGCACCTCGCGCTCGTACTGCAGCTGCGCCTCGCGGTGCAGGTCGGCCCCGCCGGAGCCGCCCCGGACGACCTGTGCGGTCGAAGGGACCGCCGGCGTCGAGGACGGTAAGAGATCGACCAGCATCGGCAGCAGGTCGCCCATCGTGCGCGCCTGCAGCACTGCGTCGCGGCGCGACTCGAACTCATCGCGGGTCAACCGGCCGTCGACGAAGGCATCACGCACGACGTCCACAGCCTGATCACGATCGGCGTCGGACGCTCGCAGGCCCGCAACCGTCGCGTCGCGCGGATCGGCCGAGAAGGCGCCCCACACGTCCCGGCCTTGCACGCTCAGGCCTCGGCGACGGCCGTCAACGCCTCGGGAAGGGTGAAGGCTCCGGCGTAGAGGGCCTTGCCGACGATGGCGCCCTCGACACCGGCCGACGTCAGGCTCGCGATGTCGCGCAGGTCCTGCAGGCTGGAGACGCCGCCGGAGGCCACGACGGGCTTGTCGGTGTTCTCGCACACGCGACGCAGCAGCTCGAGGTTGGGGCCCGTGAGCGTGCCGTCCTTGGCGACGTCGGTGACGACGTAGCGGGCGCAGCCGTCGCGCTCGAGCCGGGCCAGCACCTCGAACAGGTCGCCGCCCTCCTCGGTCCAGCCGCGTGCGGCCAGGGTGGTGCCCCGCACGTCGAGACCCACGGCGATCTGGTCGCCGTGCTGCGACACGACCTTGGCGCACCACTCGGGGTTCTCGAGGGCGGCCGTGCCGAGGTTGACGCGCGTGCAGCCCGTGGCGAGCGCGGCCTCGAGCGAGGCGTCGTCGCGGATGCCGCCCGACAGCTCGACCTTGACGTCGAGACGTCCGACCACCTCGGCCAGCAGCTCGCGGTTGGAGCCCTTGCCGAAGGCCGCGTCGAGGTCGACGAGGTGGATCCACTCCGCGCCGTCGGTCTGCCACTGCAGGGCCGCGTCGAGGGGAGATCCGTAGGACGTCTCGCTGCCGAGCGCTCCCTGGACGAGGCGCACGGCCTGTCCGTCGGCGACGTCGACAGCGGGGAGGAGTTCGAGGGTCACGCCGGTGATGTTATCCACCGACGCGGGCTCCCCCGGCGGCCGGTCTGCACCACGGTGTCGATTGGATGAAGACACGATGTCCCCGCTGCCGCGCGGGTTAGCGTTCGGTGCTTCCTCGTCGACCCCTAGGAGTTCCCCCCATGCGCACCAGCGCCCGCGTCGCCGCGACGCTCCTGACCACCGCCCTCGCCCTCGCCGGCACGGCGACCGCCGCCTCGGCCGACACCGGTGTCGTGAAGGACAAGGCGTCGGACGTGATTCAGAGCGAGCTCGTCCTGACCGATGACGGCACCGACGTCGACGAGAAGGACTCGGTGCTCGGCTATCGCGACAGCATCGCCAGCGGGATCGACCTGCGCAGCATGCGCGCCAGCCACGGGAAGAAGACGGTGAGCGTCACGTTGCGCTTCGCCGAGCTCCACCGCGACGCGCACGCCGTCATCGCATTCCGCGTCAACGGGAAGGCCGAGCCCGATCGCCTGTTCATGAGCTCGAACAGCCGATCGGGACGGATCATCAGCGACAGCGACATCAACAAGAAGATCTGCAAGGTCCCGGTGAAGACGAAGACCGGCGCCAAGGGAACCATGCGCGTCGTCATCGACCGTTCGTGCCTCGCCGACCCGACGCGCTTCAAGGTCGCCTTGGTCTCGATGACCGCGAAGGTCACCGACACGTCGATCACGACGCGAATCGACGTGATCTCGCCGAAGAACGTGCGAGTGCCGCGGTGGACGAAGTGGCTCAGGTCCAGCTGACCTGACCCACGCACGACGACGAAGGGTCCCGGACGGCGAGCGCCGTCCGGGCCCTCCTGCGTCGTGGGGCTACAGCGTGGCGAGCCAGTTCTGCAGCAGGTGCATGCCGGCGTCGCCGGACTTCTCGGGGTGGAACTGGGTGGCCCACAGGGGCCCGTCCTCGACGGCGGCGACGAACCTGTCGCCGCCGTACTCGGTCCAGGTCACCTCGGCCTGCACCAGGGCGGGCGGGCGCGTGAGCACCCAGTCGCGCAGGCCGTACGAGTGCACGAAGTAGAAGTGCTCGTCGGCCAGCCCGGCGAACATCCGTGAGCCGTCGTGGGGCGCGACCGTGTTCCAGCCCATGTGGGGCACGATGGGCGCCTGCAGCCGCTCGATGACCCCGGGCCACTCCGCGCACCCTTCGGTGCGCACGCCGTGCTCGATGCCTTCGGCGAAGAGGATCTGCATGCCCACGCAGATGCCGAGCACCGGTCGACCGGCGATCAGGCGCCGCTCGATGATGCGCACGCCGTCGACGGCGCGCAGGCCCTGCATGCACGACTCGAACGCCCCGACGCCTGGGACGAGCAGGCCGTCGGCCTCGGCCGCGACGGCTGCGTCGCTCGTCAGCACGACCTCGGCACCGGCCCGCTCGACGGCGCGCACGGCCGACCGCAGGTTGCCCGACCCGTAGTCGAGCACCGCGACGCTCGGACGCGGCTGCGTCACAGGGCGCCCTTGGTGCTCGGGATCCCCGTCTCGCGTGGGTCGAGCGCGATCGCCTGACGCAGGGCCCGCGCGACGGCCTTGAACTGCGCCTCGGCGATGTGGTGCGGGTCGCGTCCGTCGATCAGCCGCACGTGCATCGTCATCGCGGCGTGGTGGGCGATCGACTCGAGGACGTGCGCGGTCAGCGAGCCGGAGTACTGGCCGCCGATGACCGCCGTGATCTGCCGCTCGGGCTCGCCGGAGTGCACGAAGTACGGACGTCCGGACACGTCGACGACGGCCTGCGCGATGGCCTCGTCGAGCGGCACGATCGCATCGCCGTAGCGGGTGATGCCGACCTTGTCGCCGAGCGCCTCGCGCAGCGCCTGGCCGAGACAGATGGCCGTGTCCTCGACGGTGTGGTGGGCGTCGATGTGCAGGTCGCCCTCGGTGCGGACCGTGAGGTCGATCAGCGAGTGCCGCGAGAACGCCGTCAGCATGTGGTCGTAGAAGCCGACACCGGTCGAGATGTCGTTGGCGCCCGAGCCGTCGAGATCGATCTCGACGACCACGTGCGACTCGGACGTGCGTCGCTCGATGCGGGACGTGCGGGCCGCGGGCTGAGCTTGTCCAAGCGTCATCGGGTCACCTCGAGGAGAGCGGTTCGGAAGGCCAGCATCTCGTCGGGCGTGCCGATCGAGACGCGGAGCCATCCTAGGGGGCCGACCTCGCGGATCAGGACGCCCCGGTCGAGCACGCCCTGCCACACGGCGTGGCGATCGTCGAAGCGACCGAACAGCACGAAGTTGGCGTCGGACTCGGCGACCTCGAAGCCCTGCTCGCGCAGCCAGACCGACGTCTCGTCGCGCGTGGTGCGCAGCGCGTCGACCTGGGCCAGCAGCTCGGGCTCGTGGCGCAGGGCGGCCACCGCGGCCGCCTGGCTGACCGCCGACAGGTGGTACGGCAGGCGCACGATGCGCAGGGCGTCGATGATCGCCTCGTCGGCGGCGACGTAGCCGAGACGTCCACCAGCCAGCGCGAAGGCCTTGCTCATCGTGCGGGTGACGAGCAGCCGCGGGAACTCGTCGAGCAGCTCGAGCGCGCTCGGCGTGCCGTCGCGGCGGAACTCCCCGTACGCCTCGTCGATCACGACGACGCCCGGTGCCGCCTCGAGGATCGCGCGGGTGTGCGCGGGGTCGAGCGCCGTGCCCGTGGGGTTGTTGGGCGAGGTCAGGATCACGACGTCGGGGCGCTCGGCCGCGATCAGCGCCAACGCGGCGTCGACGTCGAGGCCGAAGTCGTCGCGGCGTCGTCCGGCCACCCAGCGGGTGTGGGTGTTGCGGGCGTACTCGGGATACATCGAGTAGGTCGGCGCGAACGACACCGCGGTGCGACCGGGCCCGCCGAAGGCCTGCAGCACCTGCTGCATCACCTCGTTGGAGCCGTTGGCCGCCCAGACGCGATCGGCCGTCAGCCCGTGCCCGAGGTAGGACGCGAGCGAGGTGCGCAGCTCGACGGCCTCGCGGTCGGGGTAGCGGTTGAGGGTCAGGGCCGCCCGGTAGACCGACTCGGCGATGTCGCGGGCGGCCTCTTCGCTGGGCCCATACGGGTTCTCGTTGGTGTTGAGCTGCACCGGCACGTCGAGCTGCGGCGCCCCGTAGGGCTCGTCGTCGCGCAGCTCGTCGCGGATCGGCACCCAGGCGGGGACCGGCATCAGCGGGACGTCCGGACGGAGACGGCCGCGCCGTGCGACGGCAGGTTCTCGGCCTCGGCCAAGGTGACGACGTGGTCGCCGACCTCGCGCAACGCGGCGTCGGAGTACGTCACGACGTGCATGTTGCGGCAGAAGGCACGCACCGACAGCCCTGACGAGTGGCAGGCGCAGCCGGCGGTCGGCAGCACGTGGTTGGAGCCGGCCGCGTAGTCGCCGAGCGAGACCGGCGTGAACGGGCCGACGAAGATCGCGCCGGCGTTGACGATGCGCGCGGCGACGGCGCTGGAGTCGGCGGTCTGCACCTCGAGGTGCTCGGCGGCGTAGCCGTTGGCGACGTCGACGGCCTGGTCGACGTCGCGCACCAGCACCGTGGCCGACTGGACGCCCTCGAGTGCCGTGCGGATGCGCTCGGCGTGCTTGGCCGAGCCGATCTGCGCGGCGAGCTCGGCGTCGACGGCATCGGCCAGCGTCTCGCTGTCGGTGATCAGGACGCTGGCGGCCATGGGATCGTGCTCGGCCTGGCTGATCAGGTCGGCGGCCACGAAGGCCGCGTCGGCGCTCCGGTCGGCGATGACGGCGATCTCGGTCGGCCCGGCCTCGGAGTCGATGCTGACCGTGCCCTGCAGGTGGCGCTTGGCAGCGGCGACGTAGATGTTGCCGGGACCGGTGATCAGGTTGACGGGCCGGCAGTCGATGCCGTCGTCGGAGGCGGCCCCGTAGGCGAACATCGCCAGGGCCTGCGCGCCTCCGGCCGCGTAGACCTCGTCGATGCCGAGCAGCGCGCAAGCGGCGAGGATCGACGGGTGCGGCAGCCCCCCGAACTCGACCTGAGGGGGGCTCGCGAGCGCGATGCCCGGCACCCCGGCCACCTGCGCGGGAACGGCGTTCATCACGACGGTGCTGATCAACGGCGCCAGGCCACCCGGAACGTAGAGGCCGACTCGCTGCATCGGCACGATGCGCCGCTCGACCGTCGCACCGGTGGCCACGTCGGTCGTGAGGCTGTGCTCGAGCTCGCGCTCGGAGGTGACGCGCAGACGACGGATCGACTCCTCGAGGGCCGAGCGGATGTCGGGGTCGAGGCCGGCCAGCGCCGCGGCCAGCTCGCTCGCGGGCACGCGCAGCTGCGCAGGACGCACACCGTCGAACCGCTCCCCCGCGTCGAGCACCGCCACGGTGCCGCGCTCGCGGACGTCGTCACAGATCGGTCGGACGGCCGCGAGCGCGTGCTCGACGTCGAGGGCGGCACGCGGCACGGCAGCGCCGTACACCGTCGCCGCCTCGTCGGCGGAGGGAGCCAGCGAACGAAGATCGAGTCGTCTCATCACACCGGCAAGTCTACGGACGCACTACGGTGGTGCCGTGGCCGCCAACCCCCACCCCACCGAGTCGACCCCGGCGTTCGTCGCACTGCACCGCGCCGGCGTCGACTTCAGCGTCCACTCGTACGTGCACGACCCTCGGGCCGAGTCGTTCGGCATCGAGGCCGCCACGGCGCTCGGCGTCGAGCCCGCGCGGGTGTTCAAGACGCTCATGGCGGTCGTCGACGACGAGCTGTGCGTCGGCGTGGTGCCGGTCATGGGCTCGCTCGACCTCAAGGCGCTCGCCACGGCGCTCGGCGGCAAGCGCGCCCAGATGGCCGATGCGGCACAGGCCCAGCGAGCGACCGGCTACGTCATCGGCGGCATCTCTCCCGTGGGTCAGAAGAAGCGGCACCGCACGGTCGTCGACCGCAGCGCGTCGCAGTGGGCGACGATCTTCGTCTCGGGCGGACGCAGGGGCCTCGAGGCCGAGATCGCACCGGCCGACCTGGTCAGCGTCACGGGAGCGGTCGTGGCTCGGATCGCTCGCTGACACGTCGTCCGTCGGACCACGTGGCGCCGATGACGCCGGCAAGGCCGAAGATCGGCCACACCAAGAAGGGTGCGACGCTGTCGATCGCGAGCTCGGACGGCACCCGGTCACCGTTCGTGACGCCCGAGACCGAGCTGGGATCGGGCGGGCCGAGGACGATGCCGACCCGCCACGCCACCACGGCGGCCAGGACGGTCAGCATGGCCACGAGCGGCACCGCCAACCAGCCGGCATCGGGCACCAGTCGCACGACGAGCCATCCGCCGACCACCGACACGATCACGCCGATCAGCACGAACACCACCACGACCGAGAAGCGTCCGCGGGCCGCGGCCTCGGTGAGCACCAGGCCGCCGTCGCGCGCCTCCCACAGGGCGGGGTGCGCGAGCCAGGCCCACACCGCGCCGGCTGCGACGCCGACCAGGACTGCGCCGAGCGCGGCCACGATCAGACGTCGGCCGCCTGCCGCCGGCGTCGCGGGGGCCGGCTGGATCACGGCCGGCGCGGCCGTGGACGGAGAGGTCGTGCTCAGGTCAGACAATGGGGTCCCAGCAGCTCTTTGAGGTCGGCGATGAGTGAGGGCGACTGTGCCACACGCCACGCAGCGGGCAACCTCATCGTGGTGGGCACCTCCTTGCCGGTGAGTCGCAGGTGCACCTCGGACATGCCTGGGTGGGCCGACAGCACCTGCTTCAGGGTGGCCACGAGGTCGGCGGTGACCCGGGGTGCCGCCAGGCTGAGGACCAGCGGGCGATTGGGGTCGGCCGACCGCATCGCCGGCATCGTCACCTCGAGCGCGTTGAGCTCGACGCCGTCGTCCTTGCGTCGCACACGGCCCTTGACCACCACGACGGTGTCGGGCACCAGCACGGGCATCGCGAGCTGGTAGGCGCCGGGGAACACCATGACCTCGATACCGCCCTCGAGGTCCTCGATCGTGACCGACGCCCAGCTGTCGCCCTTCTTGCTCATGCGCCGCTGCACGCCGGTGATGAGACCACAGATGCGCACCGTGCTGCCGTCGGGCAGGTCGGTGTTGGTCAGCAGCTCGCCGACCGTGCAGTCGCTGCTGGCGCGCAGCACGTGCTCGAGCCCCTGCAGCGGGTGGTCGGAGACGTAGAGGCCGAGCATGTCGCGCTCGAAGGCCAGCAGCTGCGTCTTCTCCCACTCCGGCATGGTGTCGGGCACCTCGACCGTGCCGCCGGTGAACGCGTCGTCGACGCCGCCGAACAGCGAGTCCTGGCCGATCGCGGCCTGGCGCTTGAGGTCGATGTAGAGGTCGACCCCCTCCTCGGCGACCGTCGTGAGGGCACGACGCCGGTGGCCCAGCGAGTCGAACGCCCCAGCCTTGATCAAGGAGTCGAGGACGCGCTTGTTGCAGACCAGCGTCGGCACCTTGCCGAGGAAGTCGTTGAAGTCGGCGTAGGCACCGCCCGAGCGACCCTCGACGATGCCCGCCACGACGTTCTCGCCGATGTTGCGGATCGCGCCGAGGCCGAAGCGGATGTCGGAGCCGACCGAGGCGAAGTTGGAGACCGACTCGTTGACGTCGGGCGGCAGCACCTTGATGCCCATGCGCCGGCACTCGTTGAGGTAGATCGCCGACTTGTCCTTGTCGACGCGCGTGCTGGTGAGCAGCGCCGCCATGTACTCGGCCGGGTAGTTGGCCTTGAGATACGCCGTCCAGTAGGAGATGACACCGTAGGCCGCCGAGTGCGCCTTGTTGAAGGCGTAGTCGGAGAACGGCAGCAGCACCTCCCACAGCGTCGTGATGGCCTTCTGCGAGTAGCCCCGCTCGAGCATGCCGGCCTGGAAGCCGGCGTACTGCTTGTCGAGCTCGGACTTCTTCTTCTTGCCCATGGCACGGCGCAGGTTGTCGGCCTGCCCGAGGGAGAACCCCGCCAGCACCTGGGCGATCTCCATGACCTGCTCCTGGTACACGATCAGGCCGTAGGTCTCGCCGAGCACCGTCTCGAGCGGCTTCTCGAGCTCGGGGTGGATCGGGTCGATGGGCTCGCGGCCGTTCTTGCGACGCGCGTACTTGTTGTGCGAGTCGGCACCCATGGGGCCGGGGCGGTACAGGGCGCCGACGGCCGAGATGTCCTCGAACTTGTCGGGCTTCATGCTGCGCAGCAGCGCCCGCATGGGCCCGCCGTCGAGCTGGAACACTCCGAGGGTCTCGCCGCGGGCCAGCAGGTCGTAGGTCGCCTGGTCCTCGAAGTCGAGGTCCTCGAGCACCAGGTCGATGTCGCGGTTGCGCTTGATGTTGATCAGCGCGTCGTCGAGGACCGTGAGGTTGCGCAGGCCCAGGAAGTCCATCTTGACCAGCCCGAGCGCCTCGCACATCGGGTAGTCGAACTGGGTGATGATCGCGCCGTCCTGCTCGCGCTTCATGATCGGCACGATGTCGATCAGCGGATCGCTCGACATGATGACGCCGGCGGCGTGGACGCCCCACTGGCGGATCTGGCCCTCGAGCCCCAGCGCGGTCTGGTAGATCCTGCGGACGTCGGCGTCCTCGTCGTGCAGCTTGCGGAAGTCGCCCCCGTCGCCGTAGCGCTTGTCGTCCTTGTCGAACAGGCCCTTGAGCGTCACGCCCTTGCCCATGATGTCGGCCGGCAACGCCTTGGTGATGCGCTCGCCGTGCGAGAACGGGTAGTCCATGACGCGGGCGGCGTCCTTGATCGCGGCCTTGGACTTGAGCCGCCCGAACGTCGCGATCATGGCGACGCGCTCCTCGCCGTACTTGTTGCTGACGTAGCGGATGACCTCGGCGCGACGACGCTCGTCGAAGTCGATGTCGAAGTCGGGCATCGAGGGGCGCTCGGGGTTGAGGAACCGCTCGAAGATCAGGCCGTGCGTCAGCGGGCAGAGGTCGGTGATGCGCAGGGCGTAGGCCGCGATCGATCCGGCACCCGAACCGCGACCGGGACCGACGCGGATGCCGTTGTCCTTGGCCCAGTTGATGAAGTCGGCGACCACCAGGTAGTAGCCGCAGTAGCCCTTGGTGCGGACGACGTCGAGCTCCATCTCGGTGCGGGCGCGCACCTCGTCGGTGAGCTTGTCACCCGGGTAGCGGCTCTCGATGCCGCGCCACACCTCCTTGACGAACCAGCTCTCCTCGGTCTCGCCGTCGGGGATGTCGGCGCGCGCCATGTAGCCGCCGTTGGACTCGGTGAACTCGACGTTGCACCGCTCGGCGATCAGCAGGGTGTTGTCGCACGCCTCCTTGAGGTCGAAGCGGTCCTCCCACAGGTCGCGCATCTCGGCGGCCGACTTGATGTAGAAGTCGTTGGAGTCGAACTTGAACCGGTTGGGATCGGTGAGCGTGCTGCCCGACTGGACGCACAGCAGGGCCGAGTGGGCCTCGGCATCCTCAGGGCTGGTGTAGTGCGAGTCGTTGGTGGCGATGGCGGGCAGGCCGAGGTCGGCCTTCAGCCGCAGCAGGCCGTCTCGGACCGTGCGCTCGATCTCGAGGCCGTGGTCCATCAGCTCGAGGAAGAAGTTCTCCTTGCCGAAGATGTCTTGGAACTCGGCAGCCGAGGCGCGGGCCTTCTCGTAGTTGCCGATGCGCAGCCACGTCTGGATCTCGCCCGACGGGCAGCCCGTGGTGGCGATCAGGCCCTTGCCGTAGCGCTGGAGCAGGTCGCGGTCGGCGCGCGGCTTGCGGTACTGCCCCTCGAGGCTCGCGTAGGAGCCGATGCGGAACAGGTTGTGCATGCCCTCGGTGGTCTCGGACAGCAGCGTCATGTGCGTGTAGGCGCCGCGGCCGGCGACGTCGGCGTCCTTGGCCCCCTTGTTCCAGAGCACGGCCTTCTTCTCGGTGCGCGGGATGTTGGGCGTCAGGTACGCCTCCATGCCGATGATCGGCTTGACCCCGTGCGCCTTGGCCTTGCTGTAGAAGTCGTAGGCGCCGTGCAGGTTGCCGTGGTCGGTCATCGCGATGGCCGGCATCTGCAGCTCGGAGGTGCGCTCGAACAGTCCGTCGAGCAAGGCCGCTCCGTCGAGCATCGAGTACTCCGTGTGCACGTGCAGGTGCACGAATGACGAGTCGCTCGACATCGAGAGATGGCCTCCTCGGCGCGTCGGGGTGAAGGTCTACAGAGTAGTCGAGCCTCCTGACAGATCTGTCGCCCGTGAGGTCACTTCGCGGCTGCCTTGCGTCCCGGCAGCGAGAAGAGGCCCACGTCCCAGCGCTTGCCCGACGGAACCTGCCGGCCCGACTGCTGCATGGCGTACTCCCACGAGTAGTCGTCGTGCACCAGGGCTACGTTGCCGGCGACCGGCACCACGTCCGGCGACGCCTGCAGGCCGTTGCGCGCTGCGGCCGGCACGTTCCAGCGGCCGGTCACGGTGCCCTTCGCCGCGTCGAGCGTCATGAGCTCGACCGAGACGTCGTTGCTCGTCACCACCAGGACCGTCCTCCCCCCGTCGATCAGCTCGAGGCTCGTGCCACCGGTCGTCGCGCTGCGGTCGCGCTCCATGGCATCGACCATCGAGCGGGTGTCGACCGACCAGACGATCGACTGGTCGACCGGCGAGTAGCGCACGATGCCGGACTTCTGCGAGAAGGCGATGTCGCCGTCGTCGAAGCCGACCGACTCGTACGAGCTGACGACCGCGTCCGACAGCGAGAGCTGCGCCGGGTCGTCGGCCAGGTAGTCGCGCTTGAGCGGTCCGACCTTGCTCGTCACCGCCCCCGTGGCCGGGTCGAGCGCCACGAGGACGTCCTTCACGGTCGCGTCGGTGTCGGAGACGTCGCCGAACGTCGTCGACGCGACCAGGCCGTTGCCCCTCGCCAGGTTGACGTAGTTCTCCCGGTCGACCTTGCCGAACACCTTCTTCGCGGTCGTCTGCCACACCGGCTCGTAGTTCGGGAGCCGGTAGGCGTCGATGGCCCAGTCGCGGCCGTCCTTCAGCGACGTCGTCGCGATGACGAGCGTCGGGTCCTGTGGCGTGCGCTCGAAGTAGTACGGCTGGCGTGCCAGCGTCGCGATCGGGACCAGCGCGCCGCCCTCGACACGGCTGATCCTCCGGTCGCCCGTGACGACGTGCTGGACACCGTCGACGACCTCGATGCGAGCGACCGACTTCGCGGACGCCGGCAGGGCGACGCGATCGGTCACCGTGCCCTTGGCGACGTCGACGGCCACCAGCGAGTCGCAGGCCGCACCCTCGCGGGAACGGACGCCGAGCAGCAGCGTGGCGACCTTGCGGTCGGGCTCGGGTGCCGTGCACACGCTCGCGCCGGGGTCGTCCGTCGCCGTCGTGGTCCAGGACTGGTCGCCGGTCTTCGGGTCGATGCCGGTCAGCGTGTTGCCGGCGTAGGCCACGAGGAGCGACCCCGTGCGCACCGCCCCCACGTCGCGACCGGCCTTCGGGTCGGCGTCCGCGGGTGCCCCGAGGCCGCCCAGCGCCTTCACGTCGACGTCGGTCGGTCCCGCCGTCGGCACGTCCGACGCGGCGGAGTCGTCCGGCTTCGGGAACGTGAAGACACCGATGTCGTAGAGGTCGCCCTCGGGCTTCGGCACCTCGAGGTAGTCGGCGAACGCGCGGTCGTAGGCCTCGAAGTTGCGGGTCAGCACCACGCCGCCGGAGAACAGGTCCAGCCCCGGGTCGACCTGGAACCCGTTGCGGTACTCGGAGGGGACCGCCCACCGACCGGCCAGCTCGCCGGTCTTGACGTCGACCGCCACGAGCTCGGCGGCGGTGTCGTTGCTGACGGACGCCACGAGGTACCCGTCGGCCGTCACACCGTGCGGCAGCACCGTGGTGAGCGGGTACTCCTCGGTCGACTCCAGCTGCAGCTGGTCGAGGTCGAGGTCCCAGACCACCTTGCCGGTCTCGAGCGAGTACCGGGTCAGGCCGCGCAGCTGGGCGAAGACCGTGTCGCCGCCGGGGAGCCCGAAGGTCTGGTCGAGGTGCAGCGCGGCGCCCGCCAGGTCGAACTGTCCCTTGGGCGTCCGCGCGCTGGAGTCCTTCGGCGCCTGACCGCGACCGACGACCGTGCCCGTGGCCGGGTCGACCTGCACCATCGAGTAGCCCTCCGTCGTCTCCTGCATCAGCAACGCCGAGTTGCCCGCCGCCACCGAGATGACGCAGTCCTCGCGCACCTCGGGGAACAGGGTGGCCGTGTCGCTCGTCCAGACGTGCTCGAACGACGGCAGCGCGTAGCCGTCGACCCGGCACCGACCTCGGTCGCTGAGCCGTGAGCCGATCAGCATGTCGCCCTTCGGCGTGGGGTAGATGTCGAAGTAGGACCGGGCCTCGAGACGTGCGACCGGATCGGGCTCTCCTGCCTTCATCTCCCAGACGACGCCGGACGAGTCGATCAGGTGATCGCGACCATCCACGGTGAAGAGCTGGTCGACGCTCCCGCCCGTGCGTCCGCCCTCGAACTCGACCGACTCCGAGAGCCGTTCGGACAGCTTCAGGACCTTGCCGTCCTTGACCCGGACGGTCGCCAGCTTCGAGCAGAAGCTCGACTCGCCGTAGGCGATCGTGAAGGTCTTGACGGCCCGGTCGGGCTCGGAGACGAAGCACACCGTGCCGCCCCCGAGGTCGAGGTCGGACGTCCACAGCTGCTCGCCCGACGTCAGCGAGTAGCCCGAGACGTCGTCGATCGAGTACCCGACGACGGTGGAGCCGCTGATGAAGGCACCTGACCGGCGGTCGACCTGGGCGGTGTCGATCGATCCTGCCTGCTGCTCGAGCGCGTCGGACGAGGCCAGCAGCACCTTGGGCTCGAGCGCCGGTCCGGTCGCGGGACCACGGGCCGACGGAGCCTTCTTCGGCAGCGGCAGCCCCGCGGCCTTCTCGTCGTCCGACGTCCTGCGGTCGTCGTCACCACCTCCCGTGCAGCCTCCCAGCGCCAGCGCGAGCGCCACCGCGACCGCCGTCACCCGCCTCATGCGCCGAGCCACTTCCGCGTGTCGGCGACGAGCTGCTTCTGCGTGCGGCCGAGCTTCTCCTCGGCCTTCTCGGGCGAGGTCGACCCGTAGAAGGCCTGCGCCGTCCTCATGACCGCATCCAGGCCGTCGTCGTCCTCGATGCAGGCGTACATCGCCGCCGAGCACAGGTAGAACTCCGTCTCGAGCGACGACTGGTGGAACTCGTCGTACCCCTGGAAGACGACCTTCTCGAACTGGGGGAACGCAGCCTGCATGCGCCCGCGAGCGGCCGTGAGGTACCTGCGCCCCTCGCTCCACTGCGCGAGGCCCTCGACGGCCCAGATCGGCGGGGAGTTGACGAACCACTGGTTGGCCAGCACGTGGACGGCCTCGTGGCACGCGACGTCGACGAAGTCGGAGCGGGAGAAGGTGCCTTCGTGCAGACCCACCCGGCCCGTGGCCTTGGGCAGGCCTGCGGTGTCGGTGGGCACCCGCTGACCCGTCGCGAGCTCGGACGGGTCGAGGAACGGGTGGTAGTACGCGTGGGCGTCGGCCTCGCCGACCGCCACACCGCCGTAGAGGCGGCCGTCGACCTGCGGCCACGTCAGGGCGTAGAAGACCTTGTCGACGCCCTGGGGCCTGGGCATGATGTCGAACGCCTTGGCGGCGCCGGCCTCGATCCGACTCGCGAAGGCCTTGGCGCGTGACGCGTCCTTGCCGCGGAAGACGATCCGGGCGTGGTCGGTCTCGATGGCGTCGATCTCGGCCACGTCCCAGATCGACGGGTCGAAGCTCGAGTCGGCGTCGCCGATGTGCAGCAGCTCGAGCGGAGCGTCCTCGGACGTCTTGCGGAAGGTCGCGCGATAGCTCTCGACGACCTGCTGGGCGTCGCAGCCGGCGACCGTGTGCGCGAAGACCAGGTCGCCGTCGTACTCGACCTGGCCACCGGCGCCGTTGCGCGTGCGTCCGGCGGGCGCGCCGACGTACCACTCCCCCTCGATGAAGCCGAGCCGGTCGAAGTTGTCGTACCGGCGGGTCCACCGTGCGCGGACGTCGTCGAGGGCGAAGTCCCCGGGCTCGATGACGCCCACGAGCTGCTCGACGTCGCGCGTGGCGAAGGCCGCGTTGAGCCGGTCACGGAGTGCTGCGGTGTCGGCCTGGGACACGAGGTTGCCGGTGCGCGGCTTGACGATGTTGGGCCCCTTCGAGGTGGCCCGCACCGCTGCCTTCTTCTCACTGCCGCCTCCGCCACATCCTGCCAGCACCAGACCTGCCGAGCCCAGCAGCAGCGTGCGCCTGTCGAGATGTGCCATGGATCCCCCCGGTATCAATGTGGACGGCACACTACTGCGACTCGTCGCGTCGCGCGCGGGAACACCCGAAGCCCGGACGTCGGCTGACGTACCCATCCCGCCGGGCGCCCATACTGGGGGCATGACTGGGCACCCCGATCGCGAGAAGCAGACCTACCGGACCGTCGACGACTACCTGGCCGCGGCCACCTACGACGTCGAGGCCCGGCTGGTCGAGATGCGGCGGGTGGTCGCCGAGACGCTGCCGGACGCCGAGGAGACCATCAGCCACAACATCCCGGCGTACCGGCAGCACGGCGTCGTGATCGTGCAGCTCGCCGGGCACGCCGAGCACACGTCGCTCAACTTCTTCCCGACGGCCGGGGCGTTCGCTCACTTCGCGGAGCGGCTGAGGCCCTACTCGACCTCGAAGTCGGCGGTCCGCTTCCCGCTCGACGAACCCCTTCCGCTCGACCTCATCGCCGACATCGCGACCTTCCGACTGGCCGAGGCTGCCGAGTTCGCCGCCCGCAAGCAGGCCCGACGCTGAACGACTCCACCTCGCCCATCACGTGATCGGGTGGTGCAACGCGGCGTCGCGGTCCATAATCGATCCCACTCGTCTGCATCCAGGGGGACATCATGACGCTGCACGCCGAGCTGGTCTCCGGGCCCATCGGGCCCGACACCATCCGCGTCCCGGGCGATCCTGCCCAGCTGCGCAACGCCGTGCAGGGGCTGCGTGGCCTCTCCCGTCAGGTGGACCAGGCCAGTCACCTCCTCAAGCAGGCCAACCCGCCCGACGGTGAGCGCGGACGCATCGTGCTGGCCCTGTCGCGAGCGGCTCAACGCACGGGACGCACCCTCGACGCCGACTCGCAGCAGCTCGATGCGCTCGCCGATGCGATCGATCATGCGGCCGACGTGCTGTCGAGCTCGATCGACGGGGCCGAGGACGTCAAGCGCCGCTGGAAGCAGGCCCGCGACACGCTGCGCGACTCGGTGCACGGACACAAGAACGCACCACCGAACATCGAGGCCCTGATCCACGGCATCGACTCCGAGGCCGCCGAGTCGCACCTCACCCAGCTCAAGCGCCAGGCGGGCATGACGTTCCTCGACGGCGGCGCCGGTCAGCCACGGGAGCACGCGATGCTGCTCGAGGAGGGCAGCCCCGTCGACCAGGCCATCACGGCGTACCGGCACGCGGCACGCGGACTGGTCGACGAGTACGCCGAGCTGGTGCAGAAGGCCAAGACCGCGGACAACCCGGTCGACGAGAAGCTGCCCCGCCACGCCAACGTCTCGATCAGCGAGGTCGACACGCACGACGACGGCCCCGACCACCACAACGTCTCGGGTCCCGGCGCCGTCCGCAGCATCGGCGACCAGCTGCAGGAGGGCACCCGCGTGCTCGACCAGGCCGAGAACCGGCTGGAGGACGTCCGCCTGGCGATCCGGGCCGGCCGCATGCAGCCGGACGACGAGCGGGTCGGCAGCAACGACGGCTTCAAGCGCGACTGGACCGACCACTTCGACAAGCTGCGCCACACCCTCAACGCGCTGCGTCGCGCGGGCGACGTCGCGGCGGACCGCCTGCGGGACGCCGACGAGAACGGTGCCGCCGACGTCCGGCAGGCGCTGCGCGACGACGACTGACGCCGCCAGCGCGCAGCGGTCAGCGGCTGCTCGCCCGCCGGTACTGCCGGATGGACAGCGGCACGAACACCGCGAGGATCAGCACGATCCACAGCAGCGTGTAGAGCACCGGGTGCACCATCGACCATGCGTCGGACGGCGGCGGCATGTTGCCCGTGTTGCCGAACAGCTCGCGCGTGGCCTGGGTGACGGCCGAGACCGGGTTCCACTCGACGAACGGTCGCAGCACGCTGTTGAACTGGTCGAGCGGCACGAACGCGTTGGACACGAACGTCAGCGGCATGATGACGATGAACGAGGCGTTGTTGATGACCTCGACGCTCGGCACGATCAGGCCGATGTAGGCCATGATCCAGCTGATCGCGTAGGCGAACACGAGCAGCAGCAGGAATCCGGCCAGCGCGTCGACGACTCCGTCACGCAGCCGCCAGCCGACCAGCAGCCCGGTGAGCGCCATGATGATCAGCGACAGCACGTTGTAGACGATGTCGGACGTCGTGCGGCCCACGAGGACCGCCGAGCGGGACATCGGCAGCGACCGGAAGCGGTCGATGATGCCCTTCTGCATGTCCTCGGCCAGGCCGGCGCCCGTGAACGTCGCGCCGAACACCACGGTCTGCGCGAAGATGCCCCCGATCAGGAACTCGCGGTAGTTGACCCCCGCGCCGGGATCGATCGCCCCACCGAACACGTAGGAGAACAGCAGCACGAACATGATCGGCGAGATCAGCACGAACACGAGGATCTCGGGGACGCGCACGATCTTGATGAGGTTGCGCTTGGCCACGACCCATCCGTCGGTCGCGTGGCGGGTCAGGGTGGTCATGCCGGCACCTCCGTGCCCTCGTCGGTGGGGGCGGCCTGGTCGGCCGCGTCGTCGGCCGCTCGGCCGGTCAAGGACAGGAACACGTCGTCGAGCGTCGGCCGTCGCAGGCCCACGTCGAGGACGTCGATGCCGTGGGCGTCGAGCTCGGACAGCACCGTGCGCAGCTGTGGGACCCCGCCGTCGACAGGAGCCGTCAGCTCGCGCTCGTTGTCGCCGATCTGCACCTCGCCGACTGCGACGGACGCGAGGATGCGTGCGGCGTCGTCGCGCTGCGTGCCATCGTTCAACAGCACCTCGATGCGCTCGCCGCCGGTCTGCGCCTTGAGCTCGTCGGCGGTGCCGCGGGCGATCGCGCGCCCGTGATCGATCACGACGATGTCGTCGGCCAGCAGGTCGGCCTCCTCGAGGTACTGCGTGGTGAGCAGAAGCGTGGCGCCCGAGGAGACGAGGTCGCGGATGACGGTCCACATCTGCTGACGGCTGCGCACGTCGAGACCTGTGGTGGGCTCGTCGAGGATCAGCACCGGCGGCTCGGCGACCAGGGCACCGGCCAGGTCGAGACGTCGCCGCATGCCGCCGGAGTACGTCTTGGACGGTCGGTCGCCGGCATCGGCGAGGCCGAAGCGCTCGAGCAGGTCGCGAGCGCGCTGGGAGGCCTGGGGCTTCTTCATGCCGTAGAGGCGTCCGACCATCTGGAGGTTCTCGAAGCCCGTCAGGTGCTCGTCGACGGCGGCATACTGCCCCGACAGGCCGATACGTGCCCGCACACCGTCGGGGTCCTTGGCCACGTCGATGCCGGCGACCTCGGCCGAGCCGGCGTCTGCCGTCAGCAAGGTCGCCAGGATGCGCACCGCCGTGGTCTTGCCCGCGCCGTTGGGGCCCAGCAGCCCCAGCACCGTGCCCTCGGGGACCGTCAGGTCGAGCCCGGAGAGGGCCTCGACCCCCTTGTACCGCTTCACCAGTCCGGTGGCCCGGATCATGTCTGTCATACGTCGACGCCTCTCAGTATTCCTATCAGGAACAGTGAGAGCCATCATGCCGCATCACGCCGACAGAAACAGCCCTCAAGGGCTGGCCGATCGAGCGAGCCCGGCGCGCTCAGACCTGCCGGTAGCTGCTCAGGAAGTTGCCGAGTCGCTGGATGGCCTCGGCGAGGTCGCGCGCCCACGGCAGCGTGACGATGCGCAGGTGGTCGGGGTCGGGCCAGTTGAAGCCCGTGCCCTGGGTCAGCAGGATCTTCTCCTGCAGCAGCAGGTCGAGCACGAGCTGCTGGTCGTCCTTGATGGGATAGACCTCGGGGTCGAGCCGCGGGAACACGTAGAGCGCTCCCTTGGGGTTGACGACGCTGATGCCCGGGATCTTGCCCAGCTCGGCCACGGCGGTGTCGCGCTGCTCGAGCAGGCGCCCGCCGGGCAGGATCAGCTCCTTGATCGACTGGTAGCCGCCCAGCGCGACCTGGATCGCGTTCTGCGCCGGCACGTTGGGGCACAACCGCATCGACGCCAGCAGCGTGATGCCCTCGAGGTAGTCGCGGGCCCGCTCCAGCGGCCCCGTCACGACCAGCCAACCGGCCCGGTAGCCGCAGACGCGATAGGCCTTCGAGAGCCCGTTGAACGTCAACGTCAGCACGTCGGGCGCGACGCTGGCCATCGGCACGTGGACGGCGTCGTCGTACAGGATCTTGTCGTAGATCTCGTCGGCCATCAGCACCAGGTCGTGCTTGCGGGCGAGGTCGGCGATGCCGGCCAGCGTCTCGCGCGAGTACACCGCGCCGGTGGGGTTGTTGGGGTTGATCACGACGATGACCTTGGTGCGGTCGGTGATCTTGGACTCGAGATCGGCGAGGTCGGGGTTCCACTCGTTGTCCTCGTCGCAGCGATAGTGCACCGGCACCCCGCCCGCGAGATTGGTGACGGCCGTCCACAGGGGGTAGTCGGGGACGGGGATCAGCACCTCGTCGCCGTTGTCGAGCAGCGCCTGCAGCGCGATCGAGATCAGCTCGGAGACCCCGTTGCCGATCCAGACGTCGTCGATGTCGATCGTCGGGAAGCCGTCCTGCAGCTGGTAGTGGTGCACAACGGCGCGACGAGCCGACTGGATGCCGCGGGAGTCGGAGTAGCCGGCCGATCCGGGCAGGGCCGCGATGACGTCCTGCAGGATCTCGGCCGGGGCGTCGAAGCCGAACGGCTGGGGGTTGCCGATGTTGAGCTTGAGGATGCGGTGCCCCTCGGCCTCGAGCTGGGCTGCTCGGGCGCTGACGGGTCCGCGGATGTCATAGAGGACGTCCCTGAGCTTCTCGGACTGGCGCACGACAGGAGGCATGGCGACATTCTTCCACCCACGGACCTGTCCCCTCACGAGTGGTGCACCCCACTCACCGAGTGGCGCGCATCCGCGGGAAACGCCGTCTCAGTTCCGCGAATCTGCGCCACTCGCGGGGCGGGCGCCACTCGCGGGGCGGGCCGGGCGGGCGAGGCGGTACACGCGCTTCGCGCTCGCGACCAGCCCGTAGCCCGCCATCGCGCCCACCACGTTGAAGATCAGGTCGTTGACGTCGGCGACGTGGCCCCCGTGCCACAGGCGCGCACTGACGTACTGGGTCGTCTCGATCAGCAGGCTGAACAACGCCCCGAGCGCCGTGGCCCTGGCCAACGAGGGCTTGACCGCGGCGAGTGCGACCAGCACGCCGACCGGGAGGAAGACGATGACGTTCTGGACCGCGTCGGCGAGCTCGTAGTCGACGAAGGGCCTCACGCTGATCGACGACGACCACGACGGGGCGCTGCCCGGCATGTCGAGGTAGATCGGGAAGACCGTGTTGGCGACGACACCCGCACCATAGACGCAGGCGCAGGCCGCGAGCGCGGCGCTCAGCGGCGACAGCGCGCCGCGTCGTCGCAGCCGCCACACGAGCACGCCGAACACCACGACCGCCGCGGGGACGACGACGGGCAGGGACGGGACCTCACCGAACAACAGGGCGGACCTCTCGGAGATGCCTCGCGTCAGCGAGGGAGCGGGTTGTCGTCGATGGTGCGGACGATCTCGAGCGCGTGCACGAGGTCGTCCGGGTACGTGGACTCGAACTCGACGTACTCGCCGGTGCGCGGGTGGATGAAGCCCAGCTTGTGGGCGTGCAGCCACTGGCGGTCGAGGTCGACCCGCTTGGCGAGCGTCGGATCGGCGCCGTACATCAGGTCGCCGACGCACGGGTGGTGGATCGCGCTCATGTGGACGCGGATCTGGTGCGTCCGGCCCGTCTCGAGCTTGATCGTCAGCAGGCTCGCGAAGCGGTGCGCCTCGAGCGTGTCGTAGTGCGTGATGCTGTCGCGGCCGCCGTCCTTGACCGTGAACTTGAAGTCGTGCTTGGGGTGGCGCGCGATCGGCGCGTCGATCGTGCCGGTGTGCGGATCGGGGTGGCCCTGCACCAGCGCGTGGTACGTCTTGTCGACGGTGCGGTCGCGGAAGGCCTGCTTGAGCACGGTGTAGGCGTGCTCGGACTTGGCGACCGCCATCAGACCGCTGGTGCCGACGTCGAGGCGGTGCACGATGCCCTGACGCTCGGGGGCTCCCGATGTCGAGATGCGGATGCCGACGCCGGCCAGGTGGTCGAGCACCGTCGGTCCGCTCCAGCCGACCGACGGATGTGCTGCCACGCCCACGGGCTTGTCGACCACGACGATGTCGTCGTCCTGGAACACGAGCCGCATGCCCTCGACCTCGGTGGCCACGACGACGGCGCGCCGTGGCGCCGGGATCGACGCCTCGAGCACCGAGCCGTACGACACGCGGTCGGACTTGGCCGGCGTCTGGCCGTCGAGCGTCACGTGCCCCTCGGCGACCAGCTCGCTGGCACGGGTGCGTGACAGACCGAGCAGCCGCGCCAGTGCGCTGTCGACCCGCTCGCCCTCCAGCCCCTCGGGGATCTGGATGACCTTGTGGTCGAGGGCGACCTCGGTGCCGTCGGTCGTCATGACTTCTCCTCGCGTGTGCCGTCGATCCGCACGCCGCGCCACGCACGCCAGACGATGATGATGGCCGCGAACGTCAGCGCGATGTCGGCGACGTTGCCGACGAAGACCCCGTAGTCGATGAAGTCGACGACGTGGCCCTTGAGCGGCGACGGCTCGCGGAAGATGCGGTCGGACAGGTTGCCGAGAGCACCGGCCAGCAGCAGCCCGAGCCCGACGGCCCATCCGCGGTCGCGCAGTCGCGGCGCCACGCGGACGACACCGACGCACACCGCGATGGCGATGATGCTGAGCACCAGCGTGAAGCCGGCACCGGTGCTGAGCGCAGCACCCGGGTTGCGCAGGAAGCTCAGCGACAGGACGCCGGGGATGATCTCGATCGACTCACGACCCTGCAGCTTCTCGACGGCCACGACCTTGGTGACCTGGTCGAGGACGAAGGCGACCACTGCGACGACGGCGAACAGCCGTACGTACGTCCTCGTGGTCGCGCCGTGGTCGTCGCCAGGGCTCAGCGACGCTCCTCGCGCTGCTTGCATGTCATGCACAGTGTCGCACGCGGGAACGCCATCAGACGATTCTTGCCGATCGCCTCGCCGCACACCTCGCACTGGCCGTAGGTGCCCTTCTCGAGCCGGTCGAGCGCCTTCTCGGTCTGCAGCAGCAGCTCGCTCTGGTTGGCGCGCAGCGACATCTCGGCATCGCGCTCGAGGCCCTTGGAGCCGACGTCGGCCTGGTCGTTGCCGGCGCCGTCGACCCCGTCGCGGAGCAGGTCCTGCAGCTCACGGGCGGACGCGTCGAGCTCGACGCGCAGGCGAGCCAGGTCGCCCTCCAGCTCGCTGCGGACCTCCTTGGTCTCGGCGGCTGTCCAGGGGGTCTCGTCCGCTCGAACGGCGAGCTTGGTGTTTGGCATGGGTGGAGAGTAGACCCCAGATCGGTGCCAGACAACTTGGTGCGCCGCCGCGTCGGCGACGCCCACCCGTAGAATTGAGCGTGTGACTTCGCACGCGTCTGACCTCCCCTCGTACCGCCCCGTTCCGGCCCATGTGGATCTCCCGGTCCTGGAGCGCGAGATCCTCGATCTGTGGGCCGATCAGGGCACCTTCGCGGCGAGCCTCGACACCCCCGCCGACGCCCCCCGCTGGACGTTCTACGAGGGTCCGCCGACGGCCAACGGCACGCCCGGCACGCACCACGTCGAGGCCCGCGTGTTCAAGGACGTCTTCCCGCGGTTCAAGACCATGCAGGGCTACCACGTCGACCGCAAGGCCGGCTGGGACTGCCACGGCCTGCCGGTCGAGATCGCGGTCGAGAAGGAGCTGGGCTTCAACGGCAAGCCCGACATCGAGGCCTACGGCATCGCCGAGTTCAACGCCAAGTGCCGCGAGGCCGTCGTCCGCAACGTCGATCTCTTCGAGGAGATGACCGACCGGATGGGCTACTGGGTCGACATGAGCGACCCCTACCGCACGATGGAGCCCTCGTACGTCGAGAGCGTCTGGTGGGCGCTGTCGACGATCTTCAAGAAGGGCCTGCTCGCCGAGGACTACCGAGTCGCCCCCTACTGCCCGCGGTGCGGCACGACGCTGTCCGACCACGAGCTGGCGCAGGGCTACGAGACCATCACCGACCCGTCGGTCTACGTCCGGTTCCCGCTCACGTCCGGGCCGTGGGCCGGCCGGGCCTCGATGCTCGTGTGGACCACGACGCCATGGACCCTCGTGTCGAACACCGCGGTCGCGGTCAACCCCGACGTCACCTACGTGCTGGCCACCGACGGCACCGAGACCCTGGTCGTCGCCGAGCCCCTGCTGGCCAATGCCCTCGGCGAGGGCTGGACCGCGACGGGCGAGACCGTGTCGGGCCGTGACATGGAGCGGTGGACGTACCAGCGTCCGTTCGAGCTCATCCCCTTCCCGGCGGAGGCGCACTTCGTGGTGCTGGGCGACTACGTCACGACCGACGACGGCACGGGCCTGGTGCACCAGTCCCCCGCCTTCGGCGCCGACGACATGGCCGTCTGCAAGGCGTACGACCTGCCGGTCGTCAACCCCATCCGACCCGACGGCCACTTCGAGGACGACGTGCCGCTCGTCGGCGGGCAGTTCTTCAAGGCCGCCGACCGGGCGCTGGCCGACGACCTCGCCTCGCGCGGCCTGATGTTCCGCGAGCTGGCCTACGAGCACGCGTACCCGCACTGCTGGCGGTGCCACACGCCGCTGATGTACTACGCGCTGCCCGCCTGGTACATCCGCACGACCGCGGTCAAGGACCGCCTGCTCGCCGAGAACGAGGGCACCAACTGGTTCCCCGAGACCATCAAGAACGGCCGCTACGGCGACTGGCTGACCAACAACATCGACTGGTCGCTGTCGCGCAGCCGCTACTGGGGCACTCCCCTGCCGATCTGGCGCAACGACGTCGACCCGTCGAAGCTGGTGTGCATCGAGTCGCTGGCCGAGCTCTCGAGCCTGACGGGCCGCGACCTGTCGGACCTCGACCCGCACCGTCCGTACATCGACGAGGTCACGTTCGAGGTCGACGGCGAGCCGGGCACCTACCGGCGTGTCCCCGACGTGATCGACGCGTGGTTCGACTCCGGCTCCATGCCGTTCGCGCAGTGGGGCTACCCGCACGCGCCCGGCTCGACGGAGAAGTTCGAGCAGGCCTACCCCGCGCAGTACATCGCCGAGGCGATCGACCAGACCCGCGGCTGGTTCTACTCGCTGATGGCCGTCGGCACGCTGGTGTTCGACCAGAGCTCGTACGAGAACGTCGTCTGCCTGGGCCACATCCTGGCCGAGGACGGCAAGAAGATGAGCAAGCACCTCGGCAACATCCTGCTGCCGATGCCGCTCATGGACGAGCACGGCGCCGACGCCCTGCGCTGGTTCATGGCGTGCTCGGGCTCGCCGTGGGCGCCGCGCCGCATCGGCAACACCGCGCTGTCCGAGATCGTCCGCAAGGTGCTGCTGACGTACTGGAACACCACGGCGTTCCACGTGCTCTACGCCCGTACCGACGGCTGGACGCCGACGTCCGGCGACGTCCCGCCGGTCGCCGAGCGCGAGGTGCTCGACCAGTGGCTGCTGTCGGAGCTGCACACGCTGACCCGCGACGTCACCGCCGCGCTCGAGCAGTTCGACACCCAGACAGCCGGCGCGCGCCTCGCGGGCTTCGTCGACGACATGTCCAACTGGTACGTGCGACGCTCGCGCCGCCGCTTCTGGCGCGGTGACGCAGCGGCGTTCGCGACCCTGCACGAGACGCTCGACGTCCTCACCAGGCTCATGGCGCCCCTGACCCCGTTCATCGCCGAGAAGGTCTGGCAGGACGTCATCGTGCCGGTCACGCCCGACGCGCCGGCATCGGTGCACCTCGCCTCGTGGCCCACGGCCGACGAGTCGCTGATCGTCGACGGTCTCGGAGCCCGCGTCGACCTGGCCCGCCGCGTCACCGAGCTCGGCCGCGCGGCGCGTGCCGAGGCCAAGGTGCGCACCCGTCAGCCCCTGCGCCGCGCCCTCGTGGCATCCGGCGCGTGGCAGCAGCTCGGTGCCGACCTGCGCGCCCAGGTGTGCGAAGAGCTCAACGTCGGCGCTCTCGAGTCCCTGGCCGAGGCCGGCGGCGAGCTGGTCGACCACTCGGCCAAGGGCAACTTCCGCAACCTCGGCAAGCGGTTCGGCAAGCAGACCCCGCAGGTCGCCGCCGCGATCGCCCAGGCCGACGCCGCCGCGCTCGCCGCCGGGCTGAGCGCCGACGGCACCGCGACCGTCGAGCTCGACGGCGCGACGATCGAGCTCACGGCCGACGACGTCCTCATCTCCGAGCGTCCGCGCGAGGGCTGGTCGGTCGTCAACGACCAGGGCGAGACCGTCGCCCTCGACCTCGAGCTCGACGACGAGCTGCGGCTGGCGGGGTCGGCGCGCGAGGCCATCCGCGTCATCCAGGAGGCCCGCAAGTCGTCGGGTCTCGAGATCAGCGATCGCATCGGCGTCACGTGGACGGCCGACGGTGCGATGGCCGACGCCCTGCGCGCCCACGAGGCTCTCATCGCCGACGAGGTGCTGGCCACGTCGTTCGCCGAGACGTCCGACGCCTCGGCGTTCCGCGACGACGAGCTGGGCTTCGCCTTCACGATCACCAAGGCCTAGGGCGCCGGGCTTCGCCCGACCAGCGACTCCGTCGCTGCCACGCTCCGCGTGGGCGCCTGCCTCGCTGCGCTCGGCCCGTGCCCGGTTCAAGGGGCCGAGCAACGCGCTCGCCACCACGCAGAACGGCCCGCCTCCGAGGAGGCGGGCCGTTCGGGTGGAGCAGGTGCGACTAGAGGTTCTCGTCGTCGCCGAGCAGCGAGCGGAGACGGCGCGGAGCCGCATCGGCGGGAGCCTGGACGGGCGTGGAGGCCGTCGTGCTCTCGTTGGCCGCGAGCTGGTCGAGCTGGCTCTGGAAGTAGTTCTTGAGCCGGGCGCGGTACTCACGCTCGTACGCCCGCAGGTGCTCGACCTCGCGCTGGATCTCGTAGCGATCGCGCTCGATCGTGGCGACAGCCGCCGTACGACGCTCGTTGGTCTCCTCGTCGAGCTTCTGCGCGCGGATGCGAGCATCGGTCTCGAGCCGGTCGGCCTTGCCACGCGCCTCGTTGGTGATGCGCTCGGCCTTGGCCCGCGCCTCGCCGACCATGCGGTCGGCCTCTTCCTTGGCCGCGTCCATCAGCTGATCGGCGTTGGTCGAGGCGATCTCGAGCAGACGAGCCGCCGCGGACGAGGCATCGCCCATCGACGGACGCGCCGCAGCCACGGGGGCCGGTGCCGCGGCGACCGGCGCGGGGGCCGGCTCGGGCTCGGGTGCCGGGGTGGGCTCGACAGCCTTGACCGGCTCCTGCACGGCAGGCGCCGGAGGGGTCGCGGCGGCGGGAGTCGGCGACGAGAGAGCCGGGATCAGTCCGGTCGGCTCGCCGGTCGATGCGGCAGCTACCTTGGCGCGAAGTTCTTCGTTCTCGACCGTCAGACGTTCGAGCTCAGCCTCGACCTCGTCGAGGAACTGGTCAACTTCGCCCATGTCATAGCCTTCGCGAAGACGGACTGGCGTAAAACGCTTGTTACGCACGTCCTCTGGCGTCAGTGGCATGAGTACACCTCGGGTTTCGGGGTAGTCCTGGGGACCTGGAGTCTCCACCGTACTCGGTGGGTCATCACTTCTGCCACAGGCGTACCGACATCAGACGGCCGGCTCGGTCGAGTCGGCCGGGTTGGTCAGAAGAACGCGACCTCGACGATGCGCTGCAGGATGAAGATGCCGATGATCAGGATCATCGGCGACAGGTCGAGCATCACGGCACCGAGCCGCAGGGGCGGGATGACGTTGCGCACGGCCCGCAGCGGCGGGTCGGTGATCGAGTACAGGCCCTCGCACAGCACCGCGACCAGACCGCGCGGCCGCCAGTTGCGCGCCAGCATCTGGACCCAGTCGAGGACGAAGCGCGCAATCAGCAGCAGGAGGGCGATCCACAGGACGAACAGCAGGACGTTACCGACTGTGGCCATCCGTCAGCTCTGGTTGAAGAAGCCGCCGGCAGCGATGCGCTGCTTGTCCTCGTCGGTGACCGAGATGTTCTCGGGCGACAGCAGGAACACCTTGGCAGTGACGCGGTTGATCGACCCGTGCACGGCGAAGACCAGGCCGGCGGCGAAGTCGACGAGGCGCTTGGCGTCGTCGTCGTCGATCTCGGACAGGTTCATGATGACGGGCACGCCGGAGCGGTAGTGCTCGCCGACCGTGCGGGCGTCGTTGTAGGTGCGAGGCGTGACGGTCTCGATGCGTGCGAGGTCGGACGCCGTGGAGGCGCGACGCTCAGGACGCTCGACGCGGCGACGCTCGTCGATGCTGGAGACCGTCGAGGGGCGCACCACGGCGGGTGCGGCCTGCCGGACAGGAGCCTGGCGAACAGGCGCCTCGTCGGGGTCGAGGTCGTCGAACTCGTCGTCGAAGTCGGCCTGTTCGACGAGGCCGAGGTACTCGCCGACCTTCCGCATTGCGCCAGCCATGATTTCTCCGTGGGTCCGTGTCGGGTGTGACGTGTCTGAGATTACCGGGTGGAAGCCCGCTCGCCGAGCACCGAGCGCCCGACTCGCAGGTGTGTCGCGCCGGCGGCTACGGCGGCCTCGAGGTCGCCGCTCATGCCGGCCGAGACGATCGTCGCCCCGGGGTGGTCGCGACGCAGCTCGCCCGACAGGCGGACGAGGTGGTCGAAGTGCGGACGGGGGTCGTCGCCGAGCGGCGCGACGGTCATGAGGCCGCCCAGGACGAGGCCCGGCGCGTCGGCGATCGCGTCGGCGACGGGGCCGATGGCGTCGGGCACGACGCCGGCCCGTCCGGGGTCGGTCGCGTCGAAGTCGACCTGCACGAGGCAGGTGAGCGTGCGACCGGCCGCCTCGGCACCGCGCGAGAGCGAGTTGACCAGCTTGACCCGGTCGACGCTGTGCACCAGGTCGGCGTAGCGGGCGACGGCTCCGGCCTTGTTGGTCTGCAGCCCGCCGAGGAAGTGCCAGCGCAACGATGCTTCGACGTCGTGCGCCTTGTCGCCGGCCTCGGGATGACGGTTCTCCCCCACGTCGACGACGCCGAGCTCGGCCAGGATGTCGACGTCGGACGCCGGATAGGTCTTGGTGACCACGACGAGCGTGATCTCGTCGCGCGAGCGGCCCGCCGAGGCGCAGGCGTCGACGATGCGACGCTCGGTATCGGCCAGTCCGGCGGCGAGCTCGGCACGACGGTCGCCGGACGCGCTCATCGGAGCACCGCCACGGCGCCGAACCGTCCCGACCGCTGGCCCTGCCGGCGGTACGAGAACCAGCGGTCGTGCTCGATCGTGCACTCGCCGGCGCCGAGGTCGGTCGCGTCGACGCCCTCGGCCTCGAGCTGCGCGATCACGCCGGCTCCGACGTCGATCGCCGGCGTGCCCCACGACGTGGTGGAGCGCGCCTCGGGCACGACCGACGCGACGGCATCGGCCAGCTCGACGGGCAGCTCGTAGCAGCGGCCGCACGCCCTCGGACCGATCCAGGCGCGGACGTCTGCGGCTCCACGCTCGCGCATCGCGCGCACGGCGGCCGGCACCACGCCCTTGACCAGACCCTCGCGTCCGCTGTGCACGACCGCTACCAGGCCGGCGTCGTCGGCCGCCAGCACGACGGGGGTGCAGTCGGCCACGCGCACCAGCACCGCCACACCCGGCTGATCGGTGACCAGCGCGTCGGCGACCGGGACGTCCGCACCCTCGGCACCGGCCCATGCCACGTCGTTGCCGTGCACCTGGGTCATCGGGACGAGGCGATCGGCTCCCACGGCTGCGGCCACGAGCGCGAGGTTGCGCTCGACCACCTCCGGGTCGTCGCCGTTGGACGCCGCGAGGTTGAGCGACGCCCACGGGCCCTCGCTGTCGCCGCCCTCGCGGTCGGTGAACCCGAACCGGACGCGGCCGTGGCGGCCTTCGTGCCAGAACACCGGGCTCGTCCGGCTCAGCGCAGGAAGTCGGGCACGTCGAGGTCGTCCCCGTAGTCGGCCGGCATCGGCTCGGGCGGCAGCGCCTCGTTGCCCGCTCCGTCACGCGGGGGCAGCGTGGTGGGGCGCCCTCCGTCGAGGTAGGGATCGGGCGGCAGGTAGCTCTCGGCCGTGCGCGGCGCCGACGGTGCGGCGGGCGCGGCCGGCGGCGGATCGGCCGGCGACGGGTTCTCCTTGAGCAGGGCCGGCTTGGTGGCGTCGCGCAGCATCGGCTCGCCGCCGTCGAAGCCCGCGGCGATCACCGTGACGCGCACCTCGTCGCCCAGGGCGTCGTCGATGACGGCGCCGAAGATGATGTTGGCGTCGGGGTGGACCGCGTCGGCGACCAGGCCAGCGGCCTCGTTGATCTCGAACAGGCCGAGGTCGGAGCCTCCCGCGATCGAGAGCAGCACGCCGCGAGCACCCTCGATCGACGCCTCGAGCAGCGGGCTCGAGACGGCGCTCTCGGCGGCCACGGCCGCACGGTGCTCGCCGCGGGCCGACCCGATGCCCATCAGGGCCGAGCCGGCGTCGGACATGACCGACTTGACGTCGGCGAAGTCGAGGTTGATCAGGCCCGGAGTGGTGATGAGGTCGGTGATGCCCGAGACGCCCTGGTGCAGCACCTGGTCGGCCTGCCGGAACGAGTCGAGCAGGCTGACATTGGGATCGCTGATCGACAGCAGCCGGTCGTTGGGGATGACGATGAGGGTGTCGACCTCGTCGCGCAGCGCCTGGATGCCGGCATCGGCCTGGCCCGAGCGGTTGCGACCCTCGAACTTGAACGGGCGGGTGACCACACCGATCGTCAGGGCGCCCAGCGACCGCGCGATGCGGGCCACGACGGGGGCACCACCGGTGCCGGTGCCGCCACCCTCGCCCGCGGTCACGAAGACCATGTCGGCACCCTTGATGGCGGCCTCGATCTCCTCGGCGTGGTCCTCGGCGGCCTGCTTGCCGATCTCGGGGTTCGCGCCGGCACCGAGGCCGCGGGTCGAGTCGCGGCCGACGTCGAGCTTGACGTCGGCGTCGCTCATCAGCAGCGCCTGGGCGTCGGTGTTGATCGCGATGAACTCGACACCCTTGAGCCCCACCTCGATCATCCGGTTGACGGCGTTGACTCCGCCGCCGCCGATGCCGACGACCTTGATCACGGCGAGGTAGTTCTGGACCGCCATCGTGTGTCCTTCCGAGGATGTTGCGCAGGGTGGATGAGCTCGGGCGCGAGGCTCATGAAGTTCTGGGACGGCCGCCGAGCATGAACCCTAACCCTCAAGTGAAGGGTTATAGTTATGTCAACCTGCGACCTACAAGAACCGTACGCGGACGGGCTGTGGCCGGGACGACGACACGCCGCAGCTAGGGCGTCGTGGTCGGTTGGTCGGGCGCGCTGACGTCGTAGCGGGACGCCTCGAGGCGCAGCAGCGGGGTGAGCACCTGCAGCTTGCGACCGCCGTCGTCCCTGCTCCCCCACACGACGGTCCGCCCCTTGGTGAGCTTGAGCTCGATCGAGTCCTTGCTGGAGGCGGTGACCGACTCGACCTGCTCGCGCAGACCGGGGTCCTTGCGGCCGATCAGCGTGACGACCGAGGCGAGCGACTCGGCCGTCTGCAGCCGGTCGCGCGCGTCGGTGACGTCGATCGTGGCCTCGAGCAGGCCCTTCGGCGGCGAGCCGTACGAGCGGAAGGCGATGCCGTTGCGGTCGATGCCGCGGATCTGGCCGTCGACGCGCGCCCAGACCACGGACTTGCGCTCGACGATCGAGATCGAGATCGTGTGGGGCCACGAGCGTCCCACCTCGACGGTGTCGACCCGGTCGAGCCCGGAGACGCGCTGCTCGATCGCGCCGACGTCGACGCGGGCCAGGGGACGTCCCTGCGGCACCTGCGCGACGCGCAGCACCTGCGCCTGCTTGAGCGTCGTGCGCCCCGACACCTCCACGTCTCGCACCGCCAGGACGCTCGAGAACCACACCATCCATGCCAGGGCCCCGAGGGCGGCGACGACCAGCACGCCCAGGGCGACGCGAAAGTACCGTCGGCGACGCTCGGCGCGGCTTCTCTCGGAGAACCGCTCCGCGGTCATCCCAGGGCCTCGAGCACCGCCGGGCCGACCGTCGTGATGTCGCCCGCCCCGAGGGTCAGCAGCAGGTCGCCGGGGAGCAGCTCGCGCACGAGCACGTCGGCCAGCCCCGCGACGGGGCCTCCGAGCATCGCCCGCGGCCCCTGGACGGCGGCGACCACCAGGGCCGAGGTGACCTCGGGATCGGCATCCTCGCGCGCGAGGTAGATGTCGGCCACGACCACCATGTCGGCCGCCGAGAGCGCTCGGCCCATCTCGGCGCCGTAGACACGGGTGCGGCTGACCAGGTGCGGCTGGTACGCCACCACGAGCCGGCCGGTGCCCGCGACGGCCCGGGCCGCCGCGAGGTCGGCAGCGATCTCGGTCGGGTGGTGCGCGTAGGAGTCGTACACCCGCACTCCCCCGGCCTCGCCGAGCGGCTGCATGCGCCGGTTGGCTCCTGTGTAGGCCGCAAGACCCGCGATCAGCAGGTCGACGTTCTGGTCGAGCAGCAGACCCGTGCCGAGCGCGAGCAGCGCGTCGAGCGCGTAGTGCGCGCCGGGGACGGCCAGCTCGACGGGCCCGAGGTCGACACCGCGCAGCGACGCGGAGAACGTCGTGGTCGTGCCCTCGACGACCAGGTGGTGGCCGCGCAGGTCGGCGTCCTCGGAGAAGCCTGCCGTCATGACCTCGAGGCCGGCCGCCCGGGCGGTGCGCGCGAGTGCCTGCGTCCCGGGGTCGTCGGCGCTCAGCACGACGAACCGCTGGATGCGCGAGACGAACTCGTCGAAGGCCGCCGCGTACGCCTCGACCGTGCCGTAGTTGTCGAGGTGGTCGGCGTCGACGTTGGTGACGACCGCTCCCTCCGGCTCGTAGACCAGGAAGGCGCCGTCGCTCTCGTCCGCCTCGGCCACCAGCAGGTCGCCCGAGCCGAGCCGCGCGTTGGCGCCGAGGCTCGCGACCTCGGCCCCGATCGCGTACGACGGCTCGGCGCCCGCGGCGATCAGGGCGCACGTCAGCATCGCGGTGGTGGTCGTCTTGCCGTGGGTGCCGGCCACCGCGATCGTGCGCCGCCCCTCCATGACCGAGCGCAGGCCCGCCGAGCGGGGCCACAGCCGCAGGCCGCGCCGCAGCGCCTCGACGATCTCGGGGTTGTCGTCGCGGACCGCGGTGGAGGCGATGACGGTGTCGACGCCGTCGAGCTGCGACGCGTCGTGCCCGACGTGGCACGTGATGCCCTCGGCCCGCAGCGCCGCGACGACGGCCGAGTCGAAGGCGTCGCTGCCACTGACGACCACGCCCTGCTGCGCCATGAGCCGCGCGATGGCCGACAGACCGGCACCGCCGATGCCGATGAAGTGGACGTGGCCCAGCTCGCCCACCGGCGGGATGTGGGCGGGAACCTCGATCTTCACGCCGTCACCTCCGAGGAAGAGCAAGAGTACGGAGCCGACGGCGCGAACCGGCACCCATGGTTCGTTCGCTGGCGCTCACTCACGCCGTCACCTCCGAGAAAGAGCAACAGTACGGAGCCGACGGCGCGAACCGGCACCCATGGTTCGTTCGCTGGCGCTCACTCACGCCTCTCCCCCGGCCTCTCGGATCATGGCGGCGAGCTTCTCGTCGGCGTCGCGGGCCACGATGCCCGAGGCGGCGCGCGACATCGCCGCGAGGCGGCCTTCGTGCGAGACGAGCGGGATGACGACGTTGTCGATCCACGCCGGTGTGAGGGCGGCGTCGTCGATCAGCAGCCCGCCGCCGGCGCGCACCACCGGATGAGCGTTGTGCGCCTGCTCGCCGTTGCCGATGGGCAGCGGGACGAAGGCGGCGGGCAGCCCCACGGCGGCCACCTCGGTGACGGTGTTGGCACCGGCCCGGCACACGATCAGGTCGGCGGCGGCGTAGGCCAGGTCCATGCGGTCGATGAACGGCACCACGACGTACGGCGGGTCGCCCGCGCGCGGGTTGAGGGCGACCTCGTCGGGGCGTCCTGCCGCGTGCAGCACCTGCACGCCGGCATCGGCCAGGTCGCGCGCTGCCGCCGACACCGCGTGGTTGATGCGCCGCGCGCCCTGGGAGCCGCCCGTGACCAGCAGCGTCGGGCGATCGGGGTCGAGCCCGAAGAACTCGCGCGCCTCGGCCCGCAGGGCCGCCCGGTCGAGACGCGAGATCTCGCGCCGGATCGGCAGGCCGATGAAGCGCCCGTGCCGCAGGTCGGTGTCGGGGAAGCTGGTGGCCACGTGACGCGTGAAGCGCGCGCCCAGCTTGTTGGCGATGCCCGGGATGGCATTGCCCTCGTGCACCACCAGAGGGATGCCACGGCGACGAGCCACCAGGTAGGCCGGCACCGAGACGTAGCCGCCGAAGCCCACGATCACGTCGGGCCGCACGCGGTCGACGACCTCGCCCGTGGCCTTGACCGCGGCGGTGAGCCTGCCCGGCACCTGCACCATCGCCTTGCCGGGGCGACGCGGCAGCGGCACGGGCGGGACGAGCTCGAGCGGGTAGCCCGCCTGCGGGATCAACGTCACCTCGAGGCCGCGCGGCGTGCCGAGGCACGTGATGTCGTCACCGGCGTCGGCCAGCACGGCGGCGGTCGCGAGCAGGGGCGAGGTGTGGCCGGCGGTCCCCCCGCCGGCGAGCAGCACGCGCACGCGTCATCGCCTCCCTGCGACGCGCACGGGCGTCGGGGCCGCGGCGCGGCGACGGTTGGCCCGACCGGCCGCCAGGGCCCGCTGGGCACCCGGCTCGGTGGTGGCGCAGTTGAGCAGCACGCCGAGCGACACCAGCGTCACGAGCAGGCTCGAGCCGCCGTACGAGATCAGGGGCAGCGGGATGCCGATGACCGGCAGCATGCCGAGCACCATCCCGATGTTGATGATGGCCTGGATCAGCAGCCAGATCGTGATGCCAGAGGCCGCGTAGCGGACGAAGGGCTCGCGGGTGCGGGCCGCGATGCGGATGCCGGCGAAGCCCAGCACGATGAACAGCACCAGCACGACGAGCGTACCGAGCAGGCCGAGCTCTTCGCCGAGGACGGCCAGGATGAAGTCGGTGTGGGCCTCGGGGAGAGCGCCCCACTTCTGCCGGCTGTTGCCGAGCCCGACGCCCCAGAACCCGCCACGCGCCAGCGCCATCATGCCCTTGATCGCCTGGTAGCCGGCGCTCTCGGGATCGGACTCGGGGTTGAGGAAGTTGAGGAAGCGCGCGACGCGGTGGGGCGAGTTGGCCACGGCCAGCACCAGGCCCACGAACAGGCCCGCGAGGATGCCGCCCATCTGCCGCCGGGGCAGACCCGCGACCCAGAGCATCCCGACCGTCAGGGCGAAGATGACCACCGCGGTGCCGAGGTCGTGCTGCCCGACGACGAGCAGGGCCACCGCGCCGGCCACCGGGACCATGGGGGTCAGGACGTAGCGAGGGGTGCCGAGGTACTTCTGCCGGCGCGCGTAGAGATCGGCGATCCACAGCACGAGGGCGAGCTTGGCGAACTCCGACGGCTGCAGCTGGAAGCCGCCGAACAGCGGCAGCCAGTTGCGGTTGCCGTTGCGCTCGATGCCGACGCCCGGGATGAACGTCGCCATGATGAGCAGCACCGAGACGAGCAGGAACGGCAGGATGAACCGGCGCAGGGTGCTGAGCGGCATGCGGGCCGCGATGACGGCACCGATGACTCCCAGCACCGCGAAGATCAGCTGGCGGATGAGGATCGAGAACGAGTTGCCGTAGTTGACCAACGAGTAGATCGAGCTGGCGCTCAGCACCATGATCAGGCCGATGCCGAGCAGCAGGGCCGAGGTGCCGAGCACGAGCTGGTACGACGCGAGCGGACGCTCGAGCGTCCGGCGTATCGCCTCGCTGGTGCTCCGCATCGTGATCGTCCTCTGTGCCGGGGACTGTGCTGTCCGGGGGAAGGTCAGGATCGGTCGCGCAACCTGTGCACCGCCGCCGCGAAGCTGTCGCCCCGGGCGGAGTAGTTGCGGAACTGGTCCATGGACGCGCACCCCGGGGCCAGCAGCACGGTGTCGCCCTCACGGGCCAACGGTGCCGCGACCTCGACGACGCGATCCATGGGGTCAGTCTTGCCGGTGTCGACCTCCACGACGGGCACATCGGGCGCGTGTCGCCGCAGCGCCTCGGCGATCAGCTCTCGGTCGGCGCCGATCAGCACGACGGCGCGCAGCCGGTCGCGGGTCGCGATCACGAGCTCGTCGAACGACGCGCCCTTGGCGAGCCCGCCGGCGACCCACACCACGTGCTCGAAGCCGTTGAGCGACGCCTGGGCCGCGTGCGCGTTGGTGGCCTTGGAGTCGTCGACCCACCGCACGCCTGCGACCGTGGCGACCTCGGCGATGCGATGGGCGTCGGGCACGAACGCCCTCAGCCCGTCGCGCACGGCTCGGGGCTCGACGCCGTGGGCACGGGCCAGGGCCGAGGCGGCCAGCGCGTTGGCGACCACGTGCGGGGCGGGCACGCGGCTGCTGTCGCCGTGGGCGGCCAGGCCGATGTCCTTGATGCTGCCGAGCTCGGCGGCGCTGGAGACACGACCGGGGATGAACGCACGATCGGCGATGGCGTCGTCGACCAGACCGATCATGCCGGTGGCCGGGATGCCGAGGGTGAAGCCGATCGCACGGCATCCCTCGACGACCTCGGCCTCCTCGACCATGCGCTCGGTGACGGGATCCTGCACGTTGTAGACCGCCGCGACCTGTGTGCGCTCGTAGATGCGGGCCTTGTCGGCGGTGTAGGCGTCGAGCCCTCCGTGCCAGTCGATGTGGTCGGGAGCCAGGTTGAGCACGGCACTGGCCTGCGCCGACAACGACTGGCTCCAGTGCAGCTGGTAGCTCGAGAGCTCGACGGCCAGGACGTCGAAGGGCTCGGGGTTCATGACCGCCTCGAGCACGGGGGTGCCGACGTTGCCGACGGCCAGCGCGTTGAGGCCCTGGGCGCGCAGGATCGACTCGAGCATCTGCACCGTCGTGGTCTTGCCGTTGGTGCCGGTGACGGTGAGCCACGGTGCGGCGTCCTCGCCGCGCAGGCGCCAGGCCAGCTCGACCTCGCCCCAGACCGGGACGGCTCGAGCGGCGGCCTCGGCCAGCAGCGGTGTCGTGGGCTCCCAGCCGGGCGACGTCACGAAGAGGTCGACTCCCTCGGGGAACGAGGCGGTGGACCCTGGGCCCATGCGGACGTCGACGCCGAGCATCTCGAGCAGCGTCGCCTTCTCGCGCAGGGCGTCGTCGTCGCCGTCGTCGAGCACGATCACGTGCGCACCGAGGTGCTGCAGCGTGTCGGCCGCCGCGTAGCCGCTGACGCCGAGGCCACCGACCGCCGCGCGGACACCCTCCCAGGACGACTCGCGTCCGAGGCTCGCCACGTCCAGGCTCATGTTCCCGTGACCCACTCGCTGTAGAAGATGCCCAGGCCCGACACGACGCACAGGCCGCTGATGATCCAGAACCGCACGACGATCGTGATCTCGGCCCACCCGAGCAGCTCGAAGTGGTGCTGCAAGGGAGCCATCCGGAAGATGCGCTTGCCGCCGGAGATCTTGAACCACCCCACCTGGAGGATCACCGACATCGTGATGGCCACGAAGAGCCCGCCGATGATGACCAGCAGCAGCTCGGTGCGGGTCATCAGCGCGAACCCGGCCATCGCGCCGCCGAGCGACAGCGAGCCGGTGTCGCCCATGAAGATCTTGGCCGGCGACGCGTTCCACCACAGGAAGCCGAAGCAGGCGCCCGTGAGGGCCGAGGCCACGACGGCCAGGTCGAGGGGGTCGCGCACCTCGTAGCACTTCATGCCGGCGCTGACCGAGCAGTTCTGGCCGCTCTGCCAGATGTTGATGAAGATGTAGGCGCCGAAGACCATCATCGACGCGCCGATCGCCAGGCCGTCGAGGCCGTCGGTGAGGTTGACGCCGTTGCTCGTGCCGGCGATCAGCACGAGCACCCACACGATCAGCAGCACCGTCGGCAGGCGCCAGCCGTCGATGTCGCGCGTGAACGAGACGGCGTGCGTGATGGGCGTCTGACCCGTCTCGTCCTCCCAGCCGATCGCGAGCCAGGCGAAGATCAGTCCGATGACCGTCTGGCCGATCAGCTTGGCCTTGCTGCGCAGGCCGAGGTTGCGCTGCTTGGAGATCTTGATGAAGTCGTCGAGGAAGCCGATCGCGCCGAGACCCACGAACAGGAACAGCAGCAGCAGCGCCGATGCGCTGGGCGCCCAGCCCGGACGGAAGTCCGTCGAGATGCCGGTGACCAGCTTGGCGGTGAAGTAGCCCACGACCACGGCCACGATGATGACCAGGCCGCCCATCGTCGGCGTGCCGCGCTTGGTGTGGTGCGACGTGGGTCCGTCGTCGCGGATGAGCTGGCCGTAGCCCTGCTTGACCAGCACCGAGATGGCGAACCGCGTGCCGATCAGGGTGACCAGCAACGAGAGCGCACCTGCGATCAGGATGGCCTTCATCGAGTGGTGGTCCCTTCGAGCAGAGCGTCGGCGACGCGTTCGAGGCGAACGCCCCTCGATGCTTTCACAAGCACGACCTCGTCCCCGGTCAGGCTCGCGGGGAGTGTGCGCCTTGCCACATCGACGGACGGGACGAGCTCGGCCACGTCGCCGGCCCCCTCGGCGATCGCGCGCGCGTCGTCGCCGACGACGACGACGCGGGCGTAGCCGAGCTCGGCCGCCAGCGCGCCGATGCGGCGGTGCGCGTCGTCGGAGTCGGCACCGAGCTCGAGCATCGCGCCCAGGACGGCAACCGACCGGTCACCGCCGATCGCGGCCACCGCGCGCAGCGCCGCGGCCATCGACTCGGGATTGGCGTTGTAGGCGTCGTTGACCACGACCAGGCCGTCGGGCCGCACCTGGCGGTCCATGCGCATCGGCGACCGCGCCGCCCCGGCCGTCGCGAGCCGGCCGGCGATCGTGGGCAGGTCGAGCCCCAGCGAGACCGCGGCGAGGGCGGCCGCGGCGGCGTTCATGGCGTGGTAGCCGCCGATCAGCGGCACCGTGGTCTCGACACGCCGCCGGTCGTGCCCGAGCGTGAAGTGCGGAGAGCCGGCCTCGTCAAGACGTAGGTCGCCCACCTCCATGTCGGCGTCGGGGCCCGTGCCGAAGGTCGCGACGGTGGCCTCGGTGCGCGCCCGCATCGCGGCGACCCGGGGGTCGTCGGCGTTGAGCACCACGACGCCGTCGGCACCGACGGCCTCGGCCATCTCTCCCTTGGCACGGGCGATGTTGTCGGCCGAGCCGAACTCGCCCACGTGGGCCGAGCCTACGTTGAGGACCATGCCGATCGACGGAGGCGCGATCTGGCACAGCAGCGCGATGTCGCCCACCGCGCGCGCCCCCATCTCGACGACCAGGAACCGGGTCAGCTCATCGACGCCCAGCACGGTCAGCGGCACGCCGAGCTCGTTGTTGTAGTTGCCCTTCGTGGCGACCGTCGCGCCGTCGGGCGCCAGGACGTGGGCGAGGAGGTCCTTGACGCTGGTCTTGCCGCTGGAGCCGGTCATGGCCACGACCTGGACGTCCTCGCGGAGGTCGAGCACGTGACGGGCCAGCTGGCCGAGGGCACGCGTCACGTCGCCCACGACGACCCCGCGCACGCCGGTGTCGCGTGAGGCCAGCACCGCGGCGGCTCCCGTCGCGACGGCCTGGGCGGCGTAGGCGTGGCCGTCGACGTGCTCGCCGGCCAGCGCCACGAAGAGACCACCGGGCTCGACGGCCCGAGAGTCGAGCGTGGCGGGCGCATCGACGACGATCGACGGGTCGCCGACGACCTGACCGCCGGTGACGTCGGCGATCTCTGCGAGCGTCAGGGGGATCACGCGCCGGCCTCGATCAGTTCGACCAGCACCTCGCGGTCGTCGAAGGAGTGCACGATCCCGTCGACCTCCTGACCGCGCTCGTGCCCCTTGCCGGCGACCACCACGGTGTCGCCCAGGTGGGCCATGGCCACGGCGTGCTCGATCGCGTCGCGCCGGTCGGCGACCTCGATCGCGAGGCCCGGACCGGCGGCAGCACCTTCCATCACGGCGGTACGGATCGAGGAGGCTCGCTCCGACCGGGGGTTGTCGTCGGTGACGATCACCACGTCGGCGTGACGTGCTGCGGCCTCTCCCATGAGCGGACGCTTGCCGTGGTCGCGGTCTCCCCCGGCGCCGATCACGATGATCAGCCGCCCGGCCGTGACGGGGCGCAGCGCCGTGAGGACTGCGGTGACGGCATCGGGCTTGTGCGCGTAGTCGACGATCGCGGTGAACGGCTGGCCCGCCCCGACCCGCTCCATGCGCCCGGGCACGCCGGTGCTCGACGCGATGCCTGCGGCCAGCTCGGCGGGGTCGTGACCGATGGTCGCCAGCGCGGCGACGACAGCCAGCGCGTTCGACACGTTGAACGCTCCTGGCAGCGGCACCGACAGGTCGATCGCGAGCCCGTCGGGCCCCAGCACCTCGAGGTCGGTGCCGAGCCGGTGCGGGCGGATGTTGACGCCCCGCCAGTCGGCCGGGTTGCCGTCGGTGGAGAAGGTCGTGACCGGCAGCGGCGTGAGCTCGCGCAGTCGACGTCCGTGCGCGTCGTCGACGTTGACCACCGCGTGCCGGGCCCGCTCGGGCGTGAACAAGGCGGCCTTGGCCAGGAAGTAGTCCTCGAGGTCGTGGTGGAAGTCGAGGTGGTCGCGACCGAGGTTGAGGAAGACCGCCACGTCGAACACGAATCCGTCGACGCGACCCTGCACCAGGGCGTGGCTCGACACCTCCATCGCACACAGCTCCACGGCCTCCTCGCGCATCACCGCGAACAGGGCCTGCAGCTGCGGGGCCTCGGGGGTCGTCAGCGTGGACGCCGCCGGGACCTTGCCGATGCGCGTCCCGATCGTGCCGACGACGGCGGAGACCCGGTCGCCCAGGGCGGCCTCGGCGAGGTAGGTCGTCGTGGTCTTGCCCTGCGTGCCCGTGATGCCCAGGGTCTGGAACGACTCGGCCGGGTGGTCGTAGAACGCCGCACTGAGGCCCGCCAGGCGGCGACGGGGAGCGTCGACCACGATCGTCGGCAGGGTGTCGCCGACCAGCGCGGCGCCGGCGTCGTCGGTGAGCACCGCCGAGGCACCTCGGTCACGCGCCTGCTCGACGTAGCTGCCGCCGTGGGCGTTGGCTCCGGGCAGAGCGACGTACAGGTCGCCGTCGACCAGCTGCCCCGTGTTGAGCGCGAGGCCGGTGACCACTGCCTCGTCCGAGGTGCTGCCGCCAACCAGGTCGGCCAGCTCCGAGAGCTGCCACCGGGGAGTCTGGTTGGGCCGAACCCGCATCGCATCCGTCACCCAGCAACCCTACCGACCGGGACCCTCCCGCCAGCGGCGACGGTCCGGTTCAGAGCACGTCGAGCGAGCGCAGCGATCGCTCGATCTCGCGTCCGAGGTAGGGCGCCAGCGAGGCCATGTACGTCTTGGTCACGTGGGTGCGGTCGCGGTGCACCGCGACGCTGCCGATGACGGCCGGGCAGACGCGGGCCGTGCAGTAGAAGTCGGTCATGTCGACCAGCGCCGTGCGGTCGAGGCGCCTCGTCGCGTCGGGGTTGCCGTCGAAGCGCTCGAAGGCCGCGGACCGCGGCGTCGCGCAGCGGTCGGGATCGTCCAGGGCGTACCGCTCGACGCACTGCACCGTGTCGTCGGCGGCGGCTGGGTTGTCGACGACGGCCACGACCGGCACGCCCCGCCGTGTCATCGTGCTCCACGCCTCGACGAGGCCGTCGACGATCGTGGCCCGACGGCTCTGCCCCTCGGGCGGGTCGACCGGGACGCTCGTGGAGTTGGTGGCGAGGACGGCGTCGATGTCGTCCGCCGCGTCGAGGTAGTCCTGCAGGTTGCTGCGCCACTCGGCACAGCTGGCGCTCTCGGTGCGGCTCTTGAGCGGCAGATCGGCGGTGGTCCAGTAGCAGGCGGCGTGCCCGGTCAGGTCGATCCGCCAGTTGTACTTCTCGGCGATCTTCTCGTAGGCCGGCACCATCGACAGGTTGTGCGAGTCGCCGACCGCGAGCAGGTGCAGCGAGTAGCCCGTCTGCGGGCCCATGCTGCACACGTTGACGGACTCGACCCCGTGGGTCGCCCAGCAGCCGGGACGCTTCGAGGTGTCGTCGGCGACCTTGGCCGGGTCTGGCACGACGACGCCGTCGAGGTCGGGGTTGTCGCACGGCGGTCCGTCGGGGTCCATCGCCGCGGCACCCAGGCACCGCGGGCTGCCCGCGAGCACCCGCTGGGCGTCGGCGACGGCCGCCGAGTCGTCACCCTGGACGGCCGACCGCCCGAGGCCCGCCACCAGCACCACGGGCACCATCGCGACCAGCACGGCGCCGAGCACCGCCACGGGACGAACGCGCGGCGCCACGCGGAAGCGGACCGGCTCCTCGAAGAACCGTGTCGACGCCCAGGCGACGACGACCGAGACGGCGAGCACCACGAGCTTCGAGGTCGTCGTGAGGTCGGTCAGCGTGACCAAGGGCGGCATCACGATGAGGGGCCAGTGCCACAGGTACAGCGCGTACGAGATGCGTCCGAGCAGCGCGACGGGCGGCAGCGCCCCCACCCACGACGCGAGCGTCGAGCCACCCCAGCGCACGATGGCGGTGGCGCCGAGCACCGGAAGCACGGCGGCGCTGCCGGGGAAGGGCGTCTGCCCGTCGATCACGACCATGGCCGCCACGACCGCGGCGCCTCCCGCGAGCGTCAGCGCGGTGTGCACGGCGGCCCGTCGCCGGCTGAGCCCGGCGAGCGCGGGAGGCGCGAACGAGGCGAGGCCGCCGAGCCCGAACTCCCACATGCGGGTGAAGGTCGAGAAGTAGGCGATGCCGGGGTCGGTGCTCGTCAGGTGCAGGCAGTACGCGAACGAGGCGGTCGTGACGAGCACCAGGACGACCAGCACGACGCGGGCCGGGCGGGCACCGAGCCGGCGCGCCACGACCGCCGAGGCCAGCACCAGCAGCGGAAGGAAGACGTAGAACTGCTCCTCGACCGACAGGCTCCAGAAGTGCTGCGACGCGGACGGCCGGTTGTCGGCGGCGAGGTAGTCGACGGCGTCGCCGGCCAGCTTCCAGTTCTGCACGTAGAACGCCGAGGCGAGGACCTCGGACAGGAATCGTTCCTGCAGGCTCCGTGGCACGGCGATCAGCACGGCGACGGCCGTGGCCGTCAGCACGAGCAGCGAGGCGGGCAGCAGCCGGCGGGCGCGGGCGGCCCAGAAGCGCGCCAGCCGGACGCTGCCCGTGCGGTCGATCTCGCGGAGCAGGTGGCCGGTGATCAGGAAGCCGCTGATGACGAAGAAGACGTCGACGCCGACGAAGCCGCCGCTGAGCCGGTTCGGCCAGAGGTGGTAGAGCACGACGGCCGTCACGGCCAGGGCGCGCAGACCCTGGACGTCGGTGCGGAGGCGGTGTCCGCCGACCACGGGACCGGTGCCGTCGATCGACCGCCGACGACCCACGGACCCCTCGGCTGTCACCTCAGCACCCTAACAACGCCCCACCCGCCCGGACGTCATCACATCAGTACCCAGGCGAGCACACCCGTGATGACGTCCCCCCTGGTCGAGTCGAGCGCAGCGAGCAAAGACCCGCCCCGGGTCCGAGCGAGCGCAGCGAGCGAAGGACAGGCGGGCCCGCCACGAGCGCAGCGAGGGGCGGGAGGAGTGCGAGGAACGAGCACGAGGCGGCGAAGCCGCCCCGCCTACCAGGTCTGCTCGACCTTGGGGCTCTTCGAGCCGCTGGGCGCGACACCGAAGCGCTCGAGGGCCATCGACATGATGTCGTGGAACACGGGCGCCGCGGTGGAGCCACCGCCCGCGTTGCTGTACGGCTTGTCGAGCACGATGTAGGTCAGGAACCGCGGGTTGTCGGCCGGCGCGAAGCCCATGAACGAGACAGTGTTCTGGCCGCGGATGTAACGACCGGTCGCGGGGTCGACGCGCCACGCGGTGCCGGTCTTGCCGGCCACCCGGTAGCCCTCGATCTGCGCGGCGGGGGCGGTGCCGTCGTCGGCCGTGACGGCCTCCATCATGCGGGTGACGGTGGCGGCGGCGTCCTTGGAGACCACGCGGTGCCCGGGCGTGGTCGCGACGGGCGTCTCCTTGCCGTCCTCACCGACCGTGCCGCTGACGACGGTGGGCTCGCACATCGTGCCGGCGTTGGCGATGGCGCCGACGGCGCGGATCATCTGCATCGCGGTGACGGACACGCCCTGGCCGAAGGCGATCGTGGCGTGGTTGGCCTTGGTCCACAGCTTGCCGTCGGTCAGGATGCCGTTGGACTCACCGGGCAGGTTGACGCCGGTCTTGCGCCCGAAGCCGAACTTGCTGAAGTAGTCGTACATCGTCTGGTCGCTCATCTGCTGCGCTGCGACGATGGTGCCGAGGTTCGACGACTTGGCGATGACGCCGGCGGCGGTCAGGTTGATCCTGCCGTGCTCCCAGTAGTCGCCGATGCGGAACTTGTCGATCGTGAGGCTGGACGGCACCGAGATCGGGGTGTCGGCGGCGATCTTGCCCTGGTCGGCCAGCGCGGCCATCGTCACGGTCTTCATGACGCTGCCGGGCTCGTAGACGTTCTGCACGGCTCGCGAGACGGTGTTGGAGTCGTCCATGCCGGTGCGGGTGTCGGCGTCGAAGGTCGGCGACTGCGACATCTGGACGATCTGGCACGTCTTGACGTCCATCGTGATGGCGAGTCCCCAGTCCGAGCTGGACTCGTGCACGGCATCGGTGAGCCGCTGGTCGGCGTACCACTGCAGGTCGCGGTCGATCGTGGTCTTGACGTCCTTGCCGGGCACCATCTTGGTGATGCTGCTGTCGGCCATCGGGATGCGCTGGCCCGTGGGCGAGACCTCGTAGGTGCTCTTGCCGTCGACGCCCGTGAGCGCCTTGTCGTACTGCTGCTCGAGGCCCGCGACGCCCTTGCCCGAGCCGTCGACGTAGCCGAGCAGGTTGGCGGCCAGCGAGCCACCCGGGTAGGTGCGGATGTTCTCGCGCTCGGTGAACACGCCGACCAGCTCGGCCTTGCCCAGCGCCGTGATCGCCTTGTCGGCGGTCCACCGCGGGATGTTGCGGGCCAGCACGACGTACTCGGTGCCGGGCTTGCGCAGCAGGTCGATCGTGTCGAAGTAGTCGATCTGGTCGCCGAGCTTCTCCCGCAGGATGCGCGCGATCTGCGGCGCCTTGGCCGTCGTCATCTTCGGGTTGGCCGTGATGACCAGACCGTCGACGCTGGTGGCCAGCTGTGCGCCGTTGCGGTCGAGGATCGCGCCACGCGGCGCCGGGTCGACCGAGTGGTTGGTGCCCTGGGCGACGGCCTGGGCCGCGTACGCGCTGGCGTCGAGCCCCTGGATCTGGAACAGGCGCGCCCCGAACAGGCCGAACACGATGAAGACGACGACGGTGCACGCCCTCAGTCGGCGGCGGGTCAGCACGTGACGCTCGGACGCGCCGCGGTTCTTGGTGCGGCTCATCGCGTCACGCTCCTGATGTTGCTGCCGGGCTCCGCCGGGGCGGGCTTGCCGAGGATCCTGCCGTCCGACAGGCGCAGGAAGGCGGGGTTGGCGTTCGGCACCATGCCGATCGCGATGGCGCGGCTCGCGACGTTGGCGGGGCTCTGGAGCCGCTCGACCTCGCGGGAGATGGCCTGCTGGCGGGTCTCGAGCGCCGTGGCCTGACGGTCGAGCTTGGCAGACTCGAAGGCCTGGGCCTGCAGCACCGTGCTCATGACGATCAGCCCGACGAGCCCGGATCCGAGCACCGCCAGCACGACCACCACGAACGGCGCACGGCGAGCGCGGCTGCGGACGGGACGGACGAGGCGCAGGCCGGCGGCCCTCGCCTCCTCCAGACGCTTCGGAGCCGGTGCCAGGGCACGCGCGACCATCGAGCTCATGCGGTTGTCCTCTCGACCACGCGGAGGCGGACCGACCGCGCCCGGGAGTTGTCGTCGACCTCGTCGTCCGTGGCCATCTCGGCGCCGCGGGTGACGAGGGTGAACTTGGCCTCGTGCCCGGCGGGCACGAACGGCATGTCGCGGGGCACGTCGGTCGTGGTGACCTCGGTGAACGCGCGCTTGGTGATGCGGTCCTCGAGCGAGTGGTACGACAGGACGACGACCCGGCCGCCGGGGGCCAGCACGTCGAGCGAGGCCGGCAGCGCCCGGCGGTAGACGCCCAGCTCGTCGTTGACCTCGATGCGCAGCGCCTGGAACGTCCGCTTGGCCGGGTTGCCTCCCGTGCGGCGCGCGGCCTGCGGGATCGATTCACGGACCAGGTCGACGAGGCGGGCGCTGGTGGTGAAGGGCTCCTTGGCGCGCTCGGCGACGACGTTGTCGGCGATGCGCTTGGCGAACTTCTCCTCGCCGTACTCGCGCAGCACGCGGGACAGATCGCGCGAGGAGTACGTGTTGAGGATGTCGGCGGCGGTCAGCTCGTCCTCGCCGTTCATCCGCATGTCGAGCGGTGCGTCCTGCGCGTAGGCGAAGCCGCGGTCGGCCAGGTCGAGCTGCATCGACGACACGCCCAGGTCGAACAGGACCCCCGACACCGTCCGGAACCCGGCAGCGGCGACGACCTCGCCGATCTCGTCGTACACGGCGTGGGCGAAGGTGACGCGGTCGCCGAACGGCGCGAGCCGAGCCGTGGCCCGCGACAGCGCCTCGGGGTCGCGGTCGATGCCGATGACGTGGACGTCGGGGAACCGCTCGAGCATCGCCTCGGTGTGACCGCCGAGGCCCAGCGTGGCGTCGACCACCACGGGCCGCTCCCCCGTCAGGGACGGTGCCAGGAGATCGAGCACGCGGTCGAGCAGGACGGGGACGTGGCTGGCGTCGCTCACAGGTGGCCCAGGCCGATCGAGATCAGCAGCGCGAGGGCGATCGACGACCCGAGGGAGAAGGCCATGAGGCGGGCGCCGTCGGCGAGCTCGTGCCGCACACGCCTGGTCGGCTCGGTGTCGGTATCGATGTCGATCGTCATGTCCCCTCCTCGTCCTTCTCCGGTCGTGCTGTCCGTGGTGCTGCGCTGCCCGGCTGACCGTCGTGCGACCAGATCCGCGACCGCCGGGTCTGACACCGGGGAAGTGATGTCAGAACCGCGCGGGCGCAGATCTCGCCGCACGAACGTCAGAAGATCCCGGGCATCACTTCTTCCGACATGTCCGCGAACGGACCTTCCTGCGATGCGGAGAACTCGTCCCAGCGGCCGGAGTCCCAGATCTCGATGCGATCCATGGCGCCCACGACGGTGCACTCCTTGTCGAGGTGCGCCCAGGTGCGCAGGACCGAGGGGATCGAGATGCGTCCCTGCTTGTCGGGAACCTCCGACGAGGCGCCGGAGAAGAACATCCGGTTGAAGTTGCGTGCCGCCTGGTTGGTGAAGGGGGTGTTGCGGATGCGGTCGGTGAAGGCGTTGAACGACTCCGTGGTCCACCCGTAGATGCAGTTCTCCTGCCCGCGGGTGAGCACGATGCCCGTCTCGAGGCGCGGCCGGAACTTCGCCGGCAGGAACAGGCGGCCCTTGTCGTCGAGTCGCGGGGTGTAGGTGCCGAAGAAGTTCGAGACATCCGGGTTCACCTCGCTCCTCCTCGTCGACGGTCATGCGCTCCATTTCGCACCACTGTACTCCACTATGCACCACTCAGACATCATCTGAGCCATGTTTTCGGGCATGTCGACACGCGCCCCCCACCCGGTGGAGAGCGCGATGTCGCCTGCAAGCGCACAAAAAAAACCGCCCCCGAGGGGGCGGTTGTTGTGGTGGTGGAGCGAAGTGGGGCGAGAACGCCCTACCGCGTCAGCGGGAGCTAGATGCCATCGCCGTCGCGGCGGCGCTGCCAGCGCTCCTCCATGCGGTCGACGAACGAGCCGGACGACTTCTGCTGACGTCCGCGCGGCGCCGACGGAACGGTGGTCTGCTCGTCGCGGCCGCCGATGCCTCGTCGCCAGGCCTGGCTGAACACGAAGGCGGTGCCCACCATGGCCAGGAATCCGATGACGCCGAGCCAGGTCATCTTGGACACCACGCCGGAGAACATCACCGCGAGGCCGGCGATGAAGCCCAGGGCCGCGAGCACCGCGACCCGCCGGTTGCGCGCCATGAACTTGGCGCCGCGCAGCGTGGAGGCGAAGTCCGGGTCTTCGGCGGCCAGCGACTGCTCGAGCTGGTGCAGCAGCCTGGCCTCTTCGTCAGAGAGTGGCACTCTTGCCTCCTGGATCGGGTGGTGCTGCTGTCAAGTCTAGGCGGGCGATCGTGTGCAGACCAGCCGAAAGTCCCGTGAACTCCGACGACCCCGTCAGGACACGCTCGAGAGCGAGCAGCGCATCGCGTGCTCCGGGCTCGGTGTCGACGATCGCGCTGGGCACCAGGTCGGCGAACACGCGCACGCCCTGGCTGCGCACGGTCACGAACGCGAGGTCGGCCAGCAGCGTCTCGACCTCCTGCGCGACGAACCGCCGAGCGCCCATCGTGCGCACGTCCCAGCCGGACGCCGAACGGCCCAGCAGCGTCTGGGCGGTCGCGAAGTCACCCGCGAGGGCCCGCGCTGCGACCGCGGCGTTGCGCCCCGCCACCATGACGCTGACGTGGCCGCCCGGGCGGAGCACCGCGGCGACCGGCCTCAGGGCCTCGGCGGGATCGTCGACGTGCTCGAGCACGCCGTGGCAGACGACGAGGTCGAAGGAGGCCGGCGCCACGTGGTCGAGCAGGTCGGCCGAGTCGCCGAGCACGCCCGTGACCGGCACGGCCAGACCCGCCTCGACACCTCGCCGGTGCAGCGACGCGAGGGCGTCGGGGCTGGGATCGACCACGGTGACCCGGTGGCCGAGCGCAGCCAGGCGCACGGCGTCGCCGCCCGTGCCACCGCCGAGGTCGAGCACGTCGAGCAGGTCGCCGTCACCGGCGATCTGGACGGCATCGGCGACCGCCTGCCACATCAGCTCGGAGCGCACCGGACCCATGACCGACACTGTAGTCACAGGTCCCGAGCGCCTCCTCGTCCCGCTCCCCCACGCCTCGTCGCGCCGAGCGGCCCGTAGTCTGCGCGCATGGCGAACGTCGTGGTGGTCGGTGGCGGCTTCGCGGGCCTCTCGGCCGCTGCGCGCCTGGCCAAGCTGCGTCACGACGTCACGCTCGTCGAGTCCGGCGACCGTCTGGGCGGACGCCTCAACGGTCACGTCGTCGACGGCCACGCCTGGCCGCTCGACCTCGACACCGTGACGCTGCCGGGCGTCTTCCGCGACCTGTTCCGCAAGTCCGGACGCCCCATCGACCGCGTCATCGGCCTCGACAAGACCGTCGGACGCAGCCATCTGTTCAAGGACGGGTCACGGCTCGACCTGCCGCTGGGCAACCGCGGCGACCAGCACGAGGCCGTCATGGCGCTGTTCGGCGAGGACGAGTGGTCGCCGTGGGTCGACCAGTTCGCCGAGCCCTGGAACCTGATCCGGCGCATGGCGCTCGACGAGGTCTTCCCGGGCCGGCCGGCCGTCACCCGCGCGGTCCGCAAGGTGCTGCGCCCCCGCCGGACGGTCGCGGCGCTCGACCGCGAGCTGGCCGACGAGCGCCTGGCCAAGATCGTCCTCGACCCCGTGCGGCTCGCGGGGCACGACCGTCGCTCGACCCCCGCGTTCCTCGCGGTCGGCCACTACGTCGAGCGCTCGTTCGGCCGGTGGCGGTTCGAGGGAGGGCTGCCCGGGCTGGCCGCCGCGCTCGAGACGCGGCTCACCGAGCGACGCGTCACGGTCGACCTGGGCGAGACGGCCGTCGACGTCACGCGGTCGGACGGGCAGGTCACCGGCGTCGTGACCGACCGCCGGTCGATCGCCGCCGACGTCGTCGTCTGGTGCGCACCCACGATGCCCGCCAGCCTGCCTCCTGTGCGGATGCTGCCGGTCATCCCCGCCTTCCGCACCCTGGTCACGCTGTCGGCCGACGCTCCCCCGATGCCCGACGAGATGCTGGTGCACGCCAATCCGCCGGTGCGCCTGTTCCGGGCCGGGGACCGGCGGTGGACGATCGAGCACCACGGCGGCGAGGACGCGATCATCGCCCTGGCCCGCCTCGGGCTCGACCTGCGCGCCCACGTCGAGCACCGCACGACCGTGTCCCCCGGCGAGCTCGTGACGATGGGCCACTGGGGCTGGACGTGGAGCAGGTGGACCACCGCGTTCGACCTGCCGGGCGTCGCGCCGACCGGCGGTCTGTACCTCGCCGGCGCGCACGCCCACCCGGGCGGCTCGCTCGAGGCGGTGGGCATGGCCACGGCGGCGATCGCCGCCGACGTGGGCCCGGCCGGTCGCTGACGACCTGCTGCGGCTCAGACCAGGCCGTCGGCCCGCAGCTGCTCGAAGATCTCGCGCGTGGCTCGCGACCGGTTGAGCGTGATGAAGTGCAGGCCGGGAGCGCCTCCCGCGAGCAGGTCGCGGCACAGCTGCGTCGCGAGCTCTATGCCCTTGGCGCGCACGGCGACCTTGTCGTCGGCGATCGGCTCGATCTGCTCGAGCACCTCGGCCGGCATGGCCGCCCCTGAGAGCTCGGCCATGCGGGCGACCTGCGCGAAGTTGAGGATCGGCATGATGCCGGGGACGATCGGGATGTCGCTGCCCAGCGCGCGCACCCGCTCGACCAGCCCGAAGTAGTCGGACGAGCGGAAGAACAGCTGGGTGATGGCGTAGTCGGCCCCGGCCCGCGCCTTGGCCGCCAGCACCTCGGCGTCGTGGTCGAGGCTGGCGGCATCGGGGTGGCCCTCGGGGAACGCGGCCACGCCGATCTCGAAGCCGCCGAGCTCCTTGGCCAGCTCGACGAGGTCGACGGCGTACGTCATGCCGTCGGGGTGCGGCTCCCACGGGGCCCGCGGCCCGCCCTTGGGATCGCCCCTCAGTGCGAGGACGTTGTCGACGCCGGCGGCGGCGTACTGCTTGAGCACCGACTCGATCTCGCCGCGCGTCTGTGCCACGAGGGTCAGGTGGCCGACCGGACGCATGGCGGTCTGCTCGGCGATGCGCGCCGTGATGCGGACCGTGCGCTCCTGGCTCGTGCCTCCCGCCCCGTACGTCACCGAGACGAAGGTCGGGTCGAGCGGCTCGAGATCGGCGATCGTCTGCCACAGGACGGCCTCGCCGTCGTCGTCCTTGGGCGGGAAGAACTCGAACGAGTAGCTCGGTGCGGGGGCCCGGAGGGCAGCGACGAGGGAGCGGTCATCGGAAGCCATGGGGCAACGGTACCGTTCAGGACGTGGCCACCGACGCGGTTGATGCAGTGTTCAGCACCCAGGTCGATCACCTGCTCGCACGGTTCGTCGAGCGCCAGCGCTCGCTCTTCGCCGGCATGGGCCCCGATCTCGACGAGCTCGCCGACGCCGCGGCCGCCTTCGTCGAGGGGGGCAAGCGGCTGCGGCCGCAGTTCTGCTTCGCCGGGTGGCTCGTGGCCGGAGGCGATCCCGACGAGCCCGGCATCGTCCCGCCCGCTGCCTCGCTCGAGTGGCTGCAGGGCAGCGCCCTCGTGCACGACGACCTGATGGACGGGTCCAACACGCGCCGCGGACGCCCCGCCGTGCACCGCGAGTTCGAGTCACGTCACCGGCACGACGCCCGGGTCGGCGACCCCGAGGGATTCGGCGAGTCCGTGGCCGTGCTGCTGGGCGACCTGATGCTGTCGTGGTGCGACGAGATGTTCCGCGCCAGCACCCTGCCCACCGTGCCGCGGGCGCTCACGTACCTCGACCTGTGCAAGACCGAGGTCGTCGCGGGCCAGTTCCTCGACGTCGTCGGGCAGACCCGCCCCACCCTGTCGGTCGACGAGGCCATGCGGGTCGTCCGCTTCAAGTCGGCCAAGTACACCGTCGAGCGTCCCCTGCACATCGGTGCAGCCCTGGCCGGCGCCGACGAGGACCTCGTCGCCGGGCTCTCGCAGGTGGCCCTGCCGCTCGGCGAGGCCTTCCAGCTGCGCGACGACGTGCTGGGCGTCTTCGGCGATCCCGAGGTGACCGGCAAGCCCGCCGGCGACGACCTGCGCGAGGGCAAGCGCACCGTGCTGGTCGCGCGCACCCACGAGCTCACCGACGCCGCCGGCCGGACGCTGCTGGCCGACGCCCTGGGCACCGTCGACGGCGTCGCGGCGCTCGCCGACCTCATCCGCAGCAGCGGTGCCCTGGACGCGGTCGAGGCCGACATCTCGCGACTCGAAGCGGCATCCGACGCGGCGATCGACCGGCTGGGCGGCCGGGCCCACGAGGTGCTCCATCCCCTGGCGCTGAAGGCGACCCGCCGCGCTCGCTGAGGGCAGCAGCGCCCGTGCGGGAGAGATCACAGCGGCGCGCAACACGCATCGGTGCTGGTCACGGACCCATGTGGCAGAGTCACTAGAATGCGTTCAGGACCGCCGGGGTCCGCTGTGCGACGAGGAGGGCAAGTGGCGATCACAGGCGACGACGCCCTCGTCGGCACCATCCTCAACGAGCGCTACCTCATGGGCGAGCGCATCGCCCGCGGCGGCATGGCCAGCGTGTTCAAGGCCACCGACCAGCGCCTCGACCGCGAGGTCGCGATCAAGGTCATGCACCGGGGCCTCGGCGACGACCAACAGTTCACGCAGCGGTTCGTGCGCGAGGCCAAATCGGCCGCCAAGCTCAACCACCGCAACGTCGTGTCGGTCTTCGACCAGGGCACTGATGGCGAGGTCACCTACCTCGTCATGGAGTACGTCCCCGGCAACACCCTGCGCGACCTGATGCGTGACGAAGCGCCGATGCCTCCCTACCGCGCGCTCGAGCTGCTCGAGCAGGTGCTCATCGCCCTGTCTGCGGCGCACGCCGCGCGCATCATCCACCGCGACGTCAAGCCCGAGAACGTGCTCATCACGCCCGACGGAGAGGTCAAGGTCGCCGACTTCGGCCTGGCGCGCGCCGTCAGCGCAGCGACCACCGCCACCGGCGGCACCCTGATCGGCACCGTGTCGTACCTGGCGCCCGAGATCGTCACCAACGACGGCGTCGACGCCCGGTCCGACGTCTACGCGTGCGGCGCGATGCTCTACGAGATGCTCACCGGGTTCAAGCCGCACGCCGGCGAGTCGCCCATCCAGGTCGCCTACAAGCACGTCCACGAGGACATCGGCCGTCCCTCGGCCGTCCAGCGCGGCATCCCGCCGTACGTCGACGCCCTAGTGGCGCGGGCGACGGTGCGCGACCGCGACCAGCGCTCCACCGACGCGCGCGTGCTGCTGCAGCAGGTTCGCTCGGTCCAGCGTGCCCTCGCCGCCGGTCTCGACGACGACCCCGAGCTCGTCCGCGACCTGCTGCCCGGTGCCCGGGTCGATGCCGACGCGCCCACCCTTGCCGTCCCCCGCGAGGCGCTCGCCCCCACCGTCGCGGCCACGGCCTCGGCGTCCGCGGTCACCACCGCGACCGCGGCGGGGCCCGAGGCCACCGTGCAGTGGAGTGCCGGCGGTCCGCCTCCCCCGCCGATGCCCATCGAGGGAGCGGCCAAGCCTGCCGGGCTGCACCCGCCGATGTCACGCGAGCAGTACGGCCAGGCCGCGCCGCCGCGGCACTCGCGGCGCGGGCGCAACCTGCTGATCGCCGCCGTCGTCGTGGCCCTCCTGGCAGGCCTGCTCACCTGGTACGTCACCGACCTGCGCTACGACGAGACGCCCTTCCTGGTCAACAACGCCGAGACGGTCGCCCAGCAGAACGCCGAGAAGGCCGGCTTCACGTTCAAGGTCACCGATCGCAAGTTCTCCGAGACCGTCCTGGCCGGCACCATCATCAGCACCAGCCCCGAGCCAGGCGACAAGATCCTGCCCGGCGGCACGATCGATGCGGTGGTCTCCAAGGGCCCCGACCGCGTGTTCATCCCCGAGGGCAACCTCAAGGGCATGACGATCGAGGCGGCCACCGCTGCGCTCGACGCCCAGGACCTCAAGCTCGGCGAGCAGAAGAAGAGCTACAGCGAGTCGATCGCCGAGGGCCTGATCATCAAGGCCGACACGATCACGTCCGCCGACCCGCTCAAGCGCGGCGACTCGGTCGACGTGCGCGTCAGCCTCGGACGCCGTCCCATCGACATCGCGAGCTACGTGGGTCAGCCCCTGGCCGATGCCCGCAAGGGCCTCGAGTCGGCCGGCTTCAAGGTCGACGCCAGCGAGGCGTTCAGCGACACCGTCGCCCCGGGTGCCGTCATCTCGCAGGCGCCCGAGGGCGGCCAGGGATTCAAGAACGACACGATCACGCTGTCGGTCTCCAAGGGTCCCGAGTTCACCCCGATCCCGTCGGTGATCGGCATGAAGAAGTCCGACGGCCGGTCCGCGCTCGAGGCAGCCGGCTTCGACGTGCGCGCGTTCTCGTTCCCGGGGGCGGGCAACTACATCATCCAGCGCCAGTCGCCCGACGCGGGCACGCCGGCCAAGCGCAACGCGACCGTCACCATCTCGCCGCTCTGACGGGGTGTGGCCCGCACCCCGTCGGGGCGCGGGCCACGCCCCGGGCCGGTCAGCGTCCGGCGAGCATCTCGGCGACGAGGAAGGCCAGCTCGAGCGACTGCGCACGGTTGAGGCGCGGGTCGCAGAGCGTCTCGTACCGGTGGGTCAAGTCTTCGGCCGAGAGCTTGGCCCCGCCGCCGACGCACTCGGTGACGTCGTCGCCCGTGAGCTCGACGTGGACGCCGCCCGGCCACGTGCCCAGCGAGCGGTGCACCTCGAAGAAGCCGCGGACCTCGTCGATGACGTCGTCGAACTCACGGGTCTTGTAGCCGTTCGACGTCTCGAACGTGTTGCCGTGCATGGGGTCGCAGATCCAGGCGACCTCGATGCCGGCAGCGGTGACCTTCTCGACCAGGTTGGGCAGGCCGTCGCGGATCTTGCCGGCGCCGAAGCGGGTGATGAAGCTGACCTTGCCGGGCGTCCGGTCGGGGTTGAGCTTCTCGTAGAGCGCGATCGCGTCGTCGGCCGTCGTCGTGGGGCCGAGCTTGACGCCGATGGGGTTGGCGATGCGGCTCAGCAGCTCGACGTGCGCACCGTCGAGCTGACGCGTGCGCTCGCCGATCCAGACGAAGTGGCTCGAGACGTCGTACGGCTGCTCGGTGCGCGAGTCGATGCGCGTGAGGGCGTGCTCGTACTCGAGGATGAGCGCCTCGTGGGACGAGAAGAAGTCGACGGTGTGGAGCTCGTCGGGGTCGACGCCGATCGCGTCCATGAAGGCCAGCGCGCGATCGATCTCGGTGCCGATGCGCTCGTAGCGCTCGCCCACGGGGCTGCTCTTGACGAAGTCGGTGTTCCACGCGTGCATCTGGCGCAGGTCGGCGTAGCCGCCGGTCGTGAAGGCGCGAGCGAGGTTGAGCGTGGCGGCCGACGCGTTGTAGACGTCGACGAGGCGCTGCGGGTCGTGCGCGCGCGACTCGGGGGTGAAGTCGAAGCCGTTGACGGCGTCGCCGCGGTAGGCGGGCAGGGTGACGCCGTCGCGGGTCTCGGTGTCGCTCGAGCGCGGCTTGGCGTACTGCCCGGCGAGCCGGCCGACCTTGACCACGGGGACGCTGGCCGCGTAGGTCAGCACGACGGCCATCGAGAGCAGGACGCGCAGCTTGTTGCGGACGTTCTCGGCGGTGACGCCCTCGAAGGTCTCGGCGCAGTCGCCGCCCTGCAGCAGGAAGGCCTTGCCGCGCGCGACGTCGGCCAGACGGTCGCGCAGCGCGTCGCACTCGCCCGCAAACACCAGGGGCGGCATCTTCCGCAGCGTCTGCACCGCGGCGTCGCGGGCGGACTGGTCGACATACGTGGGCTGCTGGGCAGCGCCGATCGCATGGAGTTCGTCAAGGCTGGGAATGCTCACCGCAGAAGAATACCTGGGCTCGACCGGACGCCGACCACCGCGACGGCTGACGAGACCGTCAGGTCGACGACCAGACCCCGAGCTCGTTGCCGCCCGGATCGGCGAAGTGGAGACGACGGCCACCGGGGAAGGAGTACGCCTCGCGGACGATGGTTCCACCGGCCTCGATGATCGACGCCGCGGACGCGTCGAGGTCGTCGGAGTAGAGGAGCACCAGCGGCCCCCCGGCTCTCGGCGACGCCGTGGCGTCGATGCCGCCGACCTCACCCTCGCCGTCGGACGACTGGATGCCTGCGTGCGACGGCCCGTAGGCCGTGAAGCGCCAACCGAACGCCTGCTCGTAGAACCTCTGTGACGCCGCGAGGTCGTGTGCGCCCAGCTCGACGTAGTCGATCGTGTGGTGGGTGGAGGTCATGCGTCGACGGTAGCGACGACCTCGGACACCGTCGGCCCGCCGCTCACCAACCGAGCGTGCCGGGAGCACCCTTGAAGGGGCCGGTGACGCGTGACGTGATCCAGCCGCCGTAGAAGTCGCCCTCCTGCGCCTGCACGGTCTCGCCGTCGATCGAGCAGGCGTCGACCTTGCCGGGGTAGATCGCGACGTGGCCGACGAGGTCGCGGTAGCCGTCGTTGGGCGTCTCGTACGTCCACGCGCCGGCGGCGATCGTGCGCTCAGGGGTGGCGACGTCGAAGTACGAGGCGGCCCCCTTCCACTCGCACCACGTCGAGCCGTCGATCGGACGCAGCACGCCGTCGGCGAACGCCGACATCGGCAGGTAGTACGTCGGCGGGTGGCTGGTCTCGCAGATCCGGTACGACGTCGTGGTGTCGGCGATCGTGACACCGCCGAGCACGACGACCAGGTGCTCGTCGCTCGGCTCGATCGACGGCGGACGCGGGTAGTCCCACACATTCTCGACAGGACGGGAGGAAGGCATGCGGTGAGGCTACGCCGCTCGTGGTGGGAGGGCATCCCACGCCGGTTGAGGTGCGAGGCCGCCCGCGGCCGAGCCTCGAAACCGCCCGTGCCTGATCTCGTGCGAGGTTTCGTCGACGGGCGGCTCCGCCGCGTCACGCTCAACCCGGCTTCGGCGCTCGCTCGCAGAGCTCGCTCGGCCTCAACCGAAGAACACCTCGGCTTCTTCGTAGAGGTCGTGGCGGACGGTCTTGAGCGTCTCGGTGCCCTCCGACAGCGGCACCCGCGCGATCTCGGTGCCGCGCAGCGCCATCATCGTGCCGAAGGCACCCTCGTGCACCGCGGTGATCGCGTGCAGGCCGAACCTCGTGGCGAGCCAGCGGTCGAAGGCCGTGGGCGACCCGCCGCGCTGCACGTGGCCCAGCACGACGGCGCGCGCCTCCTTGCCGGTGCGGTGCTCGATCTCGGACGCCAGCCGGTCGCCGATGCCCCCGAGCCGCACGTGGCCGAAGGCGTCCTTCTCGCCGCTGACCAGCGACATGTCGCCGCCCTCGGCCGGAACGGCGCCCTCGGACACCACGATGATCGGCGCGTAGTGCGTCGCGAACCGGCTCTCGACCTGGGCGCACACCCGGTCGATGTCGAACGGGCGCTCGGGGATCAGGATGATGTTGGCCCCTCCGGCCAGACCGCTGTGCAGCGCGATCCACCCGGCATGACGTCCCATCACCTCGACGACGAGCACCCGGTGGTGCGACTCGGCGGTCGTGTGCAGCCGGTCGATGGCCTCGGTCGCGATGTTGACCGCCGTGTCGAAGCCGAAGGTGAAGTCGGTGCCCGACAGGTCGTTGTCGATCGTCTTGGGGACCCCCACGACCCTGACACCGAGGTCGGCGAGCTGGGTCGCGACGCCGAGGGTGTCCTCTCCCCCGATCGCGATGAGCGCGTCACACCCGTGCTTCTCGAGGTTGTCCTTGATGCGCTGCACGCCGTCGTCGATCGCGAACGGGTTGGTGCGCGACGAGCCGAGGATCGTGCCACCCCGGGGCAGGATGCCGCGCACCTCGTCGACGCCGAGCGTGACGGTGTCGTCCTCGAGGGGTCCACGCCAACCGTCGCGGAACCCGATGAACTCGTGCCCGTACTGCTGGACTCCCTTGCGGACGGCCGCACGGATGACAGCGTTGAGTCCGGGGCAGTCGCCACCCCCGGTGAGCATGCCGACGCGCATCGACCCTCCTGAGTGTCGTGTGACCTACGACACTAGCCCGCTCGCGCCCGCGGCGAGGCCGACCTCGCCTCCGTCCTCCAGGAAGGACGCTTGCGGCCGACCGTGAGCGAAGCGAGGGGGACCCCCGCAAGCCTGACCGGGCGGTCCGCCTCGGGCTCCGCCCTCACGGTCGCTGCGCTCCCTGGCGAGCGGGATGGGTCGTGACCTCGCCCGACCGCGGAGGCTCGCGCTCCGCTGGCGCGGTCTGACGCTCGCTCGGTCAGACCGGCTTGATCTCGTCCCAGACCTCGTCGGACTCCTCGCGGGCCGCGGCCTGCGCCGCCTCTTTCTCGCGAGCCTGGTCGCGCTTCTTGGCGTCCTGCGCGTAGAGGTCGACGTACTCCTGGTCGGACAGGCGCATGATCTCGTACATGATCTCGTCGGTGATGGCGCGCAGGATGTAGCGGTCGTCCTGCATGCCCTCGTAGCGGCTGAAGTCGAGCGGCTTGCCGAACCGGACGCCCGGACGCGCGTACGAGCCGAAGATCTTGCCCGGAGGAGCCACGACGTTGGTTCCGATGACCGCCAGCGGGATGACCGGCACACCGGCCTCGAGAGCCAGCCGGGCCACACCGGTGCGGCCCCGGTAGAGCTTGCCGTCGTGCGAGCGCGTGCCCTCGGGGTAGATGCCGCACACCTCGCCGTCGGCGAGCAGCCGCAGCTGCGTCGAGATCGCCCCGGCGGCCGCCGAGCCGCTCGTGCGGTCGATCGGCACCTGACCGGCGCCGGAGAAGAAGGTCTTCTGGAGCCAGCCCTTGATGCCCACGCCCTCGAAGTACTCGGCCTTGGCGACGAACGTGACCCGCCGCGGGATGACCAGCGGCATGAACAGCCAGTCGCTGTACGAGAGGTGGTTGCTGGCCAGGATGACCGCGCCCTCCCGAGGGACGTTCTCGGTGCCCTCGGCCCATGGTCTGAAGATCAGCTTGAGCAACGGACCCAGCGCGAGGAACTTCAAGAACCAATAGAACACGGACAGGACACTACTCCGTCGGCGTCCTCCTGCGCAGGATCCGGCGCGCCGCGGCCGGCACCTCCTGAGTGTCGATGGGTGGTGTGCCCGGGGTGGTGGATGATGGAGGCATGACCTCTGCACTCAGGCCCGGTGCGGAGCCGTTCGCGGCAGCCGGTGGTCGCACCGGATTCCTGCTGAGCCACGGCTTCACGGGCTCCCCCGCGTCGATGACGCCGTGGGCCCGGCACCTCGCCGGGCTGGGCCACACCGTGCGGGTCCCCCGGCTCCCGGGACACGGCACGACGTGGCAGGAGATGAACCGCACCCGATGGGACGACTGGTACGGCGAGCTCGATGCCGCCCTCACCGAGCTGCGCGGCCAGTGCGACCGCGTGGTGGTCGCCGGGCTCTCGATGGGTGGCTGCCTGGCGCTGCGACTGGCCGAGCAGCGCACGTCCGAGGTCGACGCGGTGGTGCTGGTCAACCCGGCCGTCAACGTCCGGCGTCTCGACGTCAAGCTCGTGCCGGCCCTCCAGTGGGTCGTCCCGTCGATGCCCGGCATCGGCAACGACATCAAGAAGCCCGGTCAGGACGAGGTCGGCTACGACCGCACGCCCCTCAAGGCCCTCGCCTCGCAGCTGAGGATGTGGAAGGACGTGCGCGCGCACCTGTCACAGGTCACGCAGCCCCTGCTGATGTTCCGCTCGACCGACGACCACGTGGTCGACGACTCGTCGCAGGCGATCATCCTCGACGGCGTCTCGTCGCAGGTCGCCGAGCTCGTCACGCTGCACGACAGCTTCCACGTCGCGACGCTCGACCACGACGCCGAGCTCGTCTTCACCCGCACCGACGCCTTCGTGGCCGAGCACCTCGAGACCGCGCATGAGTGAGCGCGACGACTTCGACCGCATCGTCGAGGGGCTCGACCTCGACCTGTCGTTCATCGACGAGCCGCTGCCCGAGCCCGAGCCGGCTCCTGCACCTGCTCCCGCGCCCGTCGACGACTCGCCCGGCGAGGACGAGGCCTTCTACCGTCAGGTCGACGCCGCACCGCTCCTGCCACGTCGCCGCGACATCGTGCTGGCCTGGGCCGGCGTCATCGGCGCCCCCTTGGCGCTCGTGCTCGCGACCGTGGCCCACGTCCTCCTCGACCGGGCGGTCGTGGCGGGGGCCGCGCTCATCTTCGTGGCTTCGGCGATCTACCTGTTCTTGCAGCTGCCCGAACACGGGCCCTCGCGCCGGGACTGGCCGGACGACGGCGCCGTGCTGTGATGCGAGCCATGTCGGCCGCGCCGATCAGCCCGGCCTCCGGACCGAGGTGCGCCCGCACGATCCTGGCCTCGGCGCGGTAGCCGCGCCCCGTCAGCGTGCGTGAGAACGCCGCGCGTGCCGGGCCGATGAGCAGCTGATCGGCATCGCTCACGCCGCCGCCGATCACGAACATGCCCGGATCGAGCGCGGCGGCCAGGTTGGCGATGCCCACGCCGAGCCAGTCGCCGACGTCGGCGATCCACTCGACGGCCTCGGCGTTGCCCGCTCTCGCGTGCGCCGTGACCAGGTGTCCCTCTATCCGCTCGACGGTGCCGCCGGCATCGGCCAGCATGAGCTTGCCGAGCTCGGTGCCGTCGGTCGCTGCGGCGCGGGCGCGCCGGGTCAGCACCCGGCCGCTGGCGTACTGCTCCCAGCAGCCCTGGTTGCCGCACTCGCACTGGTTGCCGTTGGGGACGACCTGCATGTGGCCGAACTCCCCGGCGATGCCGAACTGGCCGCGGTAGGGCTGGCCGTCGATGACGATGGCGCCGCCGATGCCGGTGCCGAGCGTGATCAGCACGAGATCGGCCTCGTTCTGCGCGGCACCGAAGCGCCACTCGGCCCAGCCGGCGGCGTTGGCGTCGTTGTCGACCAGGACGGGCAGGCCCGTGCGGCGAGCCACCGAGTCGCGCAGCGGCTCGTGGCGCCACGCCAGGTGGGGAGCGAACAGCACGGTCGACTGCGTCGCGTCGACGAAGCCCGCCGCACCCACGCCGATGGCTCGGATGTGGTGCTCGCGACGGAACTCCTCGGTGATCGACGCGATCGCGTCGATCACCTCGAGGGGCTCGGTCGTCGGCGTCTCACGCTTCAGGCGGGCCAGGACGTGACCGTCCTCGTCGACGACGCCGGCAGCGATCTTGGTGCCGCCGATGTCGATGCCCACGGCCAGCTTGTCGGCCATCAGGCCCCCCTCGTCGCGGTGGTAGGTGTTGACGTCGCCGGTTCGGTGCGAGCGAGGTCGGCGGCCCCGATGATGCCCGCCTCGTTGCCCAAGGCCGCAAGACGAAGCGCTGCCTGTGGACGGTGGGCCCGGGCCGGGAGATGCGTCTCGAAGGCCTCGACCAGGTGCGTCATGAGCAGGTCGCCGGCAGCGCCGACGCCACCGCCGATCGCGATGACGCTGGGGTCGAGGATCGTGGCCAGCACCGCGGCTCCCTCGCCGATCCAGCGACCGAGGTCGGCGAGCAGGTCGACCGCCATGGGATCGCCCTCCTGCGCGAGCTTCGTGACGGCCGGGCCCGTGATGCGGCTCAGGTCGCCGCCGCCGAGGGCCGCGATGGCCTCGGAGCCCGGGTCGCCGTTGGTGACACGCTCGCGGGCGTCGCGGACCAAGGCGCTGCCGCTGCCGTACTGCTCGTAGCAGCCACGCTGCCCGCAGCCGCACAGGATGCCGTCGGGGACGATGCGCATGTGCCCGATCTCGGCCGCGACGCCGAAGCCGCCGCGGAACAGCTGGCCGCGGTGCACGATGCCGCCGCCGATGCCCGTGCCGACCGTGATGAGCAACAGGTCGTCGGTGTCCTCGCCGGCACCGAACCGGAACTCGCCCCACGCCGCGGCGTTGGCGTCGTTCTCGACCACCACGGGCAGGTCGACGAGGGCGGCGACGTGCTCGCCCAGAGGCTCCTCGCGCCAGTCGATGTTGGGGGCGAACCGCACGGTCGAGCGGTCCTCGCCCACGAAGCCCGCCGCACCGATGCCGATGCCGGAGGCCTTCTCGTCGCCGGTGAGGCGCTCGACCAGATCGGCGACGACGGCCGGGATCTTGGTCGCGTCGGCCGGGGTGGGCTCGGCGACCGAGTCGAGGATGTCGCCGGCCTCGGACACCAGTCCGGCCGCGATCTTGGTGCCGCCGATGTCGACGCCGATGGCCAGGGTCACTTCTTCTCCTCGGGAGTGAGGGCGGTCTCGACGAGGTCGCGCAGGGAGCGCGCCAGGTCGGTGGCCGACCGCGTCACCGACGCGATGGCGTCGGGGTTGTCGCGCACGAAGCCGACGACCTGGCACACGGGGCACCACGAGGTCGAGCACGTGTGGTCATGAGAGGCCTGGTCGCCGGTGGTGTGGTCGCCGGCGGGTTGACTGCCGGCGTCGGCCTGCGACGTCACGGCGCGGAACAGCTTGAAAGCCTCCTGCGCCACGGAGCCCACGGGCTCGGCGTCGTGGGACGGGTCGTCGACCCGCGGGGCGGCCGGGTCCGGCCCGCTCACCGGGCCTCGACCTGCTTCTTCAACCCCTTGAGAGCGGTGTCGATGATGACCTTCTCGGCCTTGCGCTTGAGCATGCCCAGCAAAGGGATCGAGACGTCGACGGCCAGCTGGTACGTGACGCGCGTCTGCCCCTGCCCGGCCGGCTCGAGGATGTAGGCACCGTCCATCGACTTGAGCATCGACCCGGGCTCGACCAGGCTCCACGAGACCGTGCGGTCGCCGTCCCAGACGTAGCCGAGGTCGTACTCGTCGCGGATCGGGGTGGCGTCGAGCACGAAGTGCACGCGCTCGGCCCGGCCGTCGGGTGCGGCCGACACGACGTCGGCGGTCTTCATGCCCGTGGCCCAGGTCGGGTAGGAGGCGAAGTCGGCGATGACGTCCATGATCTCGTCAGCCGATGCATCGATGACGATGTCGCTGGTGGTCCGCGCCATCACCCCTCCTCGTGCCGCTCCAGTGTGAGCCCCCATGCTAGTGGCTCGGCGAGCCTCGCAGCCCGTGGGCTCCCCCGCGTCGCCCGCCGCGTGCGAGTAGCGTTCCGTACGTGACCGAGCCTTCGACGCCCTCGTTGGGCAACCTCAGCGACGACATCCTCGACCGCCTTCCCGCCCACGGCGACGACATCGCCCTGGCGCGCTCCGAGGGCGACACCTGGGTCGACGTGACGCTCGCGGAGTTCCACCGTGACGTCGTCGCCGTGGCCAAGGGCCTGGTGGGCGCCGGTGTCGCCCCCGGCGACCGCGTCGTGCTGCTGTCGAAGACGCGGTACGAGTGGACCGTCGCCGACTACGCGATCTGGTGGACCGGCGCGGTGACCGTGCCGATCTACGAGACGTCGTCCGCGGCGCAGATCGCCTGGATCCTGTCCGACTCCGGAGCCGTCGCCGCGATCGTCGAGAACGACGGGCACCTGTCGAAGATCGAGCAGGCCCGCGCCGAGGCTCCCGTTCTCGAGCACGTCTGGACGATCGACACCGGCGACCTCGACGACCTCAGGTCGGCCGGCGCCGGCGTCACCGACGACGACCTCGAGAAGCGTCGCTCCGCACTCACCAGCGACACGCTCGCGACGCTGATCTACACGTCCGGCACCACCGGGCGCCCCAAGGGATGCTGCCTGACGCACGGCAACTTCCGCTACGAGCTCGAAGCGGCCACCGAGCAGCTCACCGACCTGTTCACCGCCGAGGGCGCGTCGACGCTGCTCTTCCTGCCGCTCGCCCACGTCTTCGCGCGCGTCATCCAGGTCGGTGCGATCCGGTCGGGCGCCCGGCTGGGGCACACCGCCGACGTCAAGGACCTCGTGACGCACCTCGGCACCTTCCACCCGACCTTCGTCCTGGCCGTCCCGCGCGTGTTCGAGAAGGTGTTCAACTCGGCCAGCGGCAAGGCGTACGCCGACGGCAAGGGCAAGATCTTCGACCGCGCCGTGCAGACCGCGATCGGCTACAGCCGCGCGCTCGACGACGGCCGTCCCGGCCTGGCGCTGCGCGCCCGCCACGCACTGTTCGACCGGCTCGTCTACGGCAAGCTGCGCGACGCGCTGGGCGGCGAGGCGCAGTGGGCCATCTCCGGCGGCGCGCCGCTCGGTGACCGGCTCGCCCACTTCTACCGGGGCATCGGCGTGACGGTCCTCGAGGGCTACGGGCTGACCGAGACGACCGCCGCCCTGTGCGTCAACACCCCTGACGACCAGCGCATCGGCACCGTCGGACGTCCGCTGCCCGGCACCGAGGTACGCGTCGGCGACGACGGCGAGCTGAGCTTCCGCGGCGACCAGGTCTTCGGCGGCTACTGGCACAACGACGAGGCCACGGCCGAGGCCGTCGACGCCGACGGGTGGTTCGCCACGGGCGACCTGGGCGAGGTCGACGACGACGGCTTCGTGCGCATCACCGGGCGCAAGAAGGAGATCATCGTCACCGCCGGCGGCAAGAACGTCGCGCCGGCCGTGCTCGAGGACCGCGTGCGGGCGCACCCCCTGGTGAGCCAGTGCCTCGTCGTGGGCGACGGCAAGCCGTTCGTCGCGGCACTCGTCACGATCGACGAGGAGGCCTGGACGGGCCGCCTCGACGATCCCGAGCTGCTGGCCGAGGTGCAGAAGGCCGTCGACGACGCCAACTCACAGGTCTCGCAGGCCGAGTCGATCCGCAAGTTCGAGATCCTGCCCGAGGACTGGACCGAGGAGAACGGCTACCTGACGCCGTCGTTCAAGGTCAAGCGCAACGCGGTGCTGCGCGACTATCACGACACCGTCGAGGCGCTCTTCGTCAGGTAGGCCTGCCAGTCGGACGTCAGCTCGGCGACCGACAGCCCGAACCTCGCCCGCAGGGCGCGGTCGACCGGCTCGCCGCCGAGGACGTCACGGTAGAACGCGACGACGTCGGTCGGCGGATGCTGCTCGCCGAGCATGCGGAAGACCATCCACGTCGACTCGTACACCGCGCCGAGGCCGTGCTGGGTCGACCCGAAGTCGGCGTCGGTCGGCAGGGCACGTGGCACACGGCCGGCCCGCACCTCGGCGAGGATCTGCCCGGCGCTGACCGACAGCGGAGCGGTGTCGTCCCGCAGCGCGACGTAGTCGGCGAAGCCCTCGACGACCCAGTTGACGGCCGTCGTGCCGACGGCCGACGTCAGCACGTGCGTCGCCTCGTGGGTCAGCACGACCTGGGCTGCACGCCGGTCCATCGTGGCGAACACCGCGGGATTCAGCACGACGACCGGGTCGGTCGCGGTCTCGTCGCCGTCGATGCCGGTCGTGACGGCCGCGACCTGGGCCACGGCCGCCTCGTCCTGACCCAGCAGCGCGGCCATCTGGGCCTGGCTGTGCGGCGAGACGATCGTGAGGTCTCCGCCGACACCGCGCACGGTGCGCTCGACGGCGGCACGGGCCGAGGTGACCATCTCGTCGATCGGCACGGCGGCGTCTCCCCCGCCGACCCGGATGACGGCGCGTCCCGGCTCCACGTCGACCGTCACGGCACCCAGCAGCCACAGCGGGACGCCTCCGTCGGCCGGCGCGGCGCCGACGAGGGACAGGTCGCCGTCGGCGGCCGGTGCCACCCGCAGCCGCACCGTGGACGTGCGGGTCACCTCGGGGTCGAGACCCGACCGCGCCGTGGCCCGCCACGACACGTCGACGGTCGCCGTCGCCGATCCGTCGGCCCGGTCGGCCACCTCGCCCCCGCTGACGTAGCGGAACGTGGCGCCCGGCTGGGCCACGGCACGCAGCGACCGCCACGTGCGGCGGCCGAAGTCGCGACCGGCGGGCAGGTCGCCGGCCGCCGCGACGAACTGCTGCTCGGAGGTCGCGTCGGAGAGCGCGCGCAGCTGGGACGTCAAGCGGGTCGACGCGTCACGCGGGATGACCGCGGTCGCCGGGCCGTCGCTGGCGTCATCACGCCATGGCTGCTGCCACGCGAGCAGCGCCGCCGCCAGCACGGCCAGGACGACGGCCGCCGCCACGTTGGGCGACAGCCTCCGTGATCGCTCAGCCAACCCGCGCCGCGCGGGTGAAGCCACTCAGTCCGGTGATCTCGACGCTCTTGCCCGGACGCGGGGCGTGGACGACGCGACCGTTGCCCAGGTAGAGGCCGTCGTGCGACATGTCGCCGTAGGCCACGATGTCGCCGGGCTGCAGCTGGTCCATCGGGACGGGCTTGCCGGCCGCGATCTGCGGACCGACGACGCGCGGGATCGAGACCCCGGCGGCAGCCCACGACTTCATGACCAGGCCCGAGCAGTCCCAGCGGTCGGGACCCGTTCCGCCGTACACGTACGGATCGCCGATCTGGGCCATCGCGAAGGCCAGCGCCGTCTTGGCGCGGCCACCCGCGTCGACCTCGAAGTCGATGTCGGTGTTGCTGGTGTTGAACGCGGCCTGCTCGGCGGCCGTCAGGCGGGCGAGCTCGGCCTTGGCGGCCTCGTAGTCGCTGCGGATCGCGGCACGCTTGGCATCGGCGTCCTTGGTGGCGGCCGTCAGCGCCTTTTTGCGGTCCTGCAGCTGCGCTCGACGGTTCTTGAGCTCCTTGCTGGTGCGGCCGAACTGCTCGAGCGCATCGGCGCGCGTGTTGTTGAGCGCGCGGACGGCTCCCAGGCCGGCGAGGAACTGGTCGGGGTCGTCGCTGCTCAGCAGGTTGGCGGTCGGCCCCAGCGGGGCGTCGAGCTGCTGCTGGACGATGGCTCCGCTGAGCTCGTCGCGCTGCGCCGTGTAGACCGCCATGCCGCTGGCGATGTCGGCCGAGAGGTCGTCGATCTCGGCCTGGGTCTGCTTGACCTGCTCGCCCAGCTGGTTGACCTGCTCGTTGGCCGCCTCGACGCGGCTGAACGCGGCCTCGACGTCCTTGACGGTGACCTTGGGCTCGGCCTGCGCGGACGGAACGGCCAGCAACCCCCCGGCGAGCGCGAGGGACGCGACGAGCGCCAGGCCGCGGCGCCTGGCCGGTCGGCGACGATGCTGGTCGTGCTGTGTCGAACCGTGCTGTGTCACGCGGTGGGCCATGCGCACGTAGCTCTCCTACATCCTCGACGTCTACCGGGTGAGCTGACGGGTTCGGACCTCGGATTGCCCTACGCACGGCACCGCCCGGAGGCAGGCACAGCACGATTCACCCCACTTGCGTGGTTCCCCGGTTCGCCTCAGACATCTTCCCCATGGCTGCGGCGACTCGACGGTGCGTCCGACACCGGCCTGGGAGGTCGGCGATCAACGGACGCACGAAATCCCACTGTAGGTGCACCCATGGGTCAGTTCAACTTGCTCGACGCCATGTCGGCCGATGTTCGAGATGCCTCAGACCGCCTGGGTCTCGGGTCCCGCGACCGGGGTGACCAGGCGCAGTGGCGGCGTGAGCCCGGCGTCGGACAGCACCCCCAGCGCGGCCATCTCGTCGGCGTCGATCTCGATGCCGGCGGGCGGGGCGCCCAGCAGGAAGGTGACGACGCAGTCGCCGCACGCACTCGGGCTGCGGACGAGGCAGCGATCGCAGTCGACGACCACCGAGTCGGTGGGGTGGGACTCGTTCTCGGTCATGCTGTGACCTCCGGTGCTGTTCATGGGGATGCTCCTGGTGTGGGGAAGACCCCCGGTATCTCGGGGACATCCACGACGCTAGGAGCCGGTCCGGACAAAAACGCGCGGTGACGACGCGCGGCATCCGGTCGGCCGCTCTGTCGGTGGCTCCGCCTAGCGTCTGGGGCGTGAGAGCAGTGCAAGCATCCTTCGACGAGCTGGGGCGCCACCTGGCCGACGTCACGTTCTGCGTGGTCGACCTCGAGACCACCGGCGGTTCGGCCGCCAAGGGCTCCAAGATCACCGAGGTCGGAGCGGTCAAGGTCCGCGGCGGCGAGGTGCTCGGCGAGTTCCAGACCCTCGTCAACCCCGACGAGTCCATCCCGGCCTACATCACGGTGCTGACCGGCATCACCGACCAGATGGTCGTGCACGCCCCCCGCGTCGCCGAGGTGCTGCCGAGCTTCCTCGAGTTCGCGCGGGGCAGCGTGCTCGTCGCGCACAACGCACCGTTCGACGTCGGCTTCCTCAAGCACTTCAGCCGCGAGCTGGGCATCCCCTGGCCCGGCTTCGAGACGCTCGACACCGCGGTGCTGGCCCGACGCGTGCTCAGCCGCGAAGAGGTGCCCAACTGCAAGCTGTCGACCCTCGCGGCGGCCTTCTCGGCGTCGACGTCGCCCAACCACCGCGCCCTGTCCGACGCCCGGGCCACCGTCGACGTGATGCACGCCCTGTTCGAACGTCTCGGCCCGCTGGGGGTGACGACCCTCGAAGAGGTGTCGACCTACACGTCCAAGGTCAAGCCCGAGCAGCGACGCAAGCGGCACCTCGTCGAGCACCTGCCCGAGGCGCCGGGCGTCTACCTGTTCCGCGACGCCAACGACGCGATCCTGTACGTCGGTACCTCGCGCAACCTGCGCACCCGTACGCGCTCGTACTTCACCAAGGCCGAGACCCGCACCCGCATGGGCGAGATGGTCATGCTGGCGCAGCGCGTCGAGGGCATCGTCTGCGCGACGGCCCTCGAGGCCCACGTGCGCGAGCTGCGGCTCATCGGCCACCACCGTCCGCCGTACAACCGGCGGTCCCGGTTCCCCGAGCGGATGAGCTGGCTCAAGCTCACCCGCGAGCCGTGGCCGCGTCTGTCGATCGTCCGTGCGATCCTCGACGACGACGCCGACTACATCGGCCCCTTCCGCCGGCGGCCCGACGCCGAGGCGGCCCTCACCGCGCTGCACGACACCTTCCGCATCCGCCAGTGCACGCCCCGGCTCGCCAAGAAGTCCCGCTCGTCGCCGTGCGTGCTGGCCGAGATGGGCCACTGCCTGTCGCCGTGCGACGGCTCGGCCGACGCCGACGAGTACGCCGGCGAGGTGCAGCGCGTCCGGCTCGCGATGACCGGCGACCCGGCGCCGCTGGTCAGCTCGGTCCGCCACCACATGCTCGACCTCGCGCGGGCCGAGCGGTTCGAGGACGCCGCGGTCCGGCGCGACCGGCTCGCCGCGTTCCTGCGTGCGGCCAGTCGCACGCAACGGCTCCGCGAGCTCACGGCGGTCGACGAGCTCGTGGCGGCCGCTCCGCACCCGAACGGGTACGAGGTCCACGTCATCCGCTTCGGCCGGCTGGCCGCGGCCGGCGTCCTGCCGCGCGGCGTCCACCCGACCGGCTGGGTCGACGCCCTGCTCGCTACGGCCGAGACCGTGGTCGGCGGGTTCGGTCCCGTCCCCGCCGCAACGGCCGAGGAGACCGAGACCCTGCTGCGCTGGCTCGACACGCCGGGTCTGCGCATGGTCCGAGGCGCGTGGCACGCCCCGCTCGAGAGCGCCGCCCGGCACCTGCTCCCGTTCGAGCAGGCCACCTCGGCGTGGCACGACCTGCAGCGTCCGGGCTGAGCACCGGGTGCCCCGGCGTCGGTAGGCTCTGCTCATGATCACCGCCATCGTCTTCATCCAGGCCGAGGTCGCACGGCTGTCCGACATCGCCGAGCGCATCGCCGCGATCGACGGCGTCAGCGAGGTCTACTCCGTCACCGGCGAGCTCGACCTGGTCGCGATGGTGCGGGTGCGACAGATCGACGACGTCGCAGCGGTGGTCGCCGACCAGCTCAACAAGGTCGAGGGCATCGTCTCGACGCAGACGCAGATCGCCTACCGCGCGCACAGCCAGCACGACCTCGAGGACGCGTTCAGCATCGGCCTATGACCCACCTAGGGGCAGGGTCAGCCGGCGAGGTCCTGCGTGGCCGCGGCCCACTGGGCCAACGTCCGCTGCGCCGCGCCCGAGTCGATCGACGCACGGGCGCGCTCGACACCGGCCGACAGCCGCTCGACCAGGGTGCCGCTGCCGGCCTCGTGGGCGGCGATCGCCGCGCCCGCGTTGAGCAGCACCGCGTCGCGCACCGGTGAGACCTCTCCCCCGACGACCCGCCGGAACACGTCGGCGTTGAACGCCGGATCGGCCCCGACGAGGCTCTCGGGCGGGGCCAGCTCGAAGCCCAGGTCGGTCGGGTCGAGCACGCTCTCGACGACCTGACCCCCGGCCACCTCCCACACGCGTGTGCTGGTGGTGATCGTGATCTCGTCGAGCCCGTCCTCGCCGCGGAACACGAAGGCGTCCCGGCCACGTGCCGCAAGCACCCCGGCCATCAGCGGGGCCATGCGCACGTCGGCGCAGCCGATCGCCGACGCCGCGGGCTGAGCCGGGTTGGTCAACGGACCGAGGAAGTTGAACGGCGTGGCGATGCCGAGCTCGCGGCGTGGGACGGCCGTGTGCCGGAACGAGGGATGGAACACCGGCGCGAAGCAGAACGTGATGCCGCTGCGGGCGAACACCTCGGGGATGCGGGCTGCCGGCACGTCGAGCCGGATGCCGAGCACCTCGAACACGTCGGCGGTGCCGCTCGAGCTGGAGGCGGCCCGGTTGCCGTGCTTGACGACGCCCACCCCGGCGCCCGCGGCGACCACCGCCGACATCGACGAGATGTTGACCGTCATGGAGCGATCGCCGCCCGTGCCCACGATGTCGACCAGGCGGCCCGGGATGTCGAGCCGGGTAGCGCGGGCCAGCATCGCGTCGGCCAGCCCGCCCAGCTCGTCGGCCGTGACGCCCTTGGCGTGCAGGGCCACGGCGAAGCCGGCGATCTGCGAATCGGTAGCCTCGCCCGCGAGGATCTGGTCCATGGCCCACCCGGTGGTGGACGCGTCGAGGTCGTGCCCGGCCACGAGTGCGGTCAGCACGTCGGGCCACGTGTGTGGCATGCCGGCCCTCAGCCGGGCTGCAGGACGCCGCGCGCGAGCGCGATGACGGCCTCGGCGAGCCGGATGGGCTCGATGGGGTGCGAGACGGCGGCCTCGGCACGCGACCAGGTGGCGAGCCACGCGTCCTGCGGACGACCGGTCAGCACCAGCACCGGCGGTGCCTGGAAGATCTCGTCCTTGACCTGCCGAGCGATGCCCAACCCGCCGACGGGAACGGCCTCCCCGTCGAGGACGACCAGGTCGATGCCACCGTCGTCGAGGTGCTGGAAGACCACCGGCTCGGTGGCGCACTCGACGTACTCGAAGGGCGGAAGATCGGGGTGCGGACGGGCCCCGAGCGCTGAGACGACAGCGGATCGGACGTCTCGATCGTCGCTGTAGACCAGGACACGTAGGGGCTTGTCTGCGCTCACGAGTCGATCGTACATAATGATCGGGTGACGACTACCTCCGTGATTCCCGCCTCCCGCCTGCACGGCCAGGAAGGCCGTCCCTCGATGGTGACGGTCGGGACCATCGTCTGGCTCTCGAGCGAGCTCATGTTCTTCGCCGGACTGTTCGCTGCGTACTTCACGATCCGCAACATCTCGCCGGGTCTGTGGGCGCAGGAGACGGAGGTGCTCAACGTCCCCTTCGCCACCGCCAACACCACGATCCTGGTGCTGTCGTCGCTGACCTGCCAGTTCGGCGTGTTCGCCGCCGAGCGCGGCAAGGCCGGTCGCTCCGGCAAGATCTACCAGTTCAAGCTGTGGGGCATGCGCGAGTGGTTCGTGCTGACCTACCTCATGGGCGCGGTCTTCATCGGTGGTCAGGCCACCGAGTACGCCGAGCTCGTGCGCGAGGGCATCACGATCCCCAGCTCGCCCTACGGCAGCCTGTTCTACCTCGCCACCGGGTTCCACGGCATCCACGTCATCGGCGGCCTGCTGGCCTTCCTGCTCGTGATCGGCCGCACCTTCGCGGCCCGCCGCTTCACCCACGAGCAGGCCATCTCGGCGATCGTCGTGTCGTACTACTGGCACTTCGTCGACATCGTGTGGGTCGGCCTCTTCATCACGATCTACGTCATCAAGTAGGTCGCTCGACAGGCGATCCCCTAAGGCTTGCCTGAGTCACGAACTTCCGCGTGCCGAAAGGTACGCTGGCATCACTTCCAGGAATGAGGTCCTCGGTGCGGAAACTGTCCACCAGACGCCGGCATCCACTCGCCGGACTCGTCGTGCTCTTGCTGGGGCTCGTCATCGCAGGCGGCGCGTACCACGTGTTCGCGCCCAAGCCCGCTGAGGCGCAGGAGGTCACGGCCAACGATGTCGAGGCCGGACGAAACCTGTTCCTCATCGGCTGCGCCAGCTGCCACGGCAAGAACGCCACCGGTATCGAGACCGAGCGCGGCAACAACTACGGTCCGTCGCTGATCGGCGTCGGCGCTGCCGCCGTCGACTTCCAGGTCGGCACCGGACGCATGCCGATGGCGCAGACCGCGCCGCAGGCCCCGGCCAAGAACCCCGAGTACACGGCCGAGGAGACTCGTCAGCTGGCGGCGTACATCGCCTCGCTGGCGCCCGGCCCGGCCATCCCCGACGGTGAGTACACCGACCTCGGCAAGGCCAACGTCGACGACATCCGCGAGGGCGGCGAGCTGTTCCGCGCCAACTGCACGGCCTGCCACAACTCGGTCGGCGCCGGCGGCGCCATGCCGGGCGGCAAGTACGCACCCTCGATCAAGGGCGTCAGCGCCAAGCACATCGCCGAGGCCATGATCACCGGTCCGCAGCAGATGCCCGTCTTCTCCGACGACGTCATCACGCCCGAGGACAAGCGCAACATCATCGCCTACGTCAAGCAGGTCCAGGGCCAGCCCAACTACGGCGGTCTCGGCGGCGGTGGCCTCGGCCCCGTGGTCGACGGCATGTTCACCTGGATCATCGGCATCGGCGGCCTGGTCATCGCATCCATCTGGATCGGTGCGCACGGGGCGAGAGTGAAGAAGAGGAACTCATGAGCGACGAGCTGCAGCCGGTTGCCGATACCGAGCCCATCAAGGACCCGGGTCTGGCCGAGCACCAGTTCCGCCCGCAGGACGTCGACGAGGCCCAGGCCAAGCGCACCGAGCGGCAGATCGCCTGGATGTTCCGCGTCGCGGGCCTGCTGTTCCTGGGGTTCTGCTTCGCCTACTTCCTGATCGACATCGACGACACCTTCCTCGGTTGGTCGGCGCAGAACTTCGCCTTCGGCATGACGCTCGGCGGCGGCCTGCTGCTGGTCGGCGTCGGCATCATCCAGTGGGCCAAGAAGCTCATGGGCGATCACGAGATGGTCGAGATGCGTCACCCGTCGGCCTCGTCCGACGAGGACCGCGTCGCGGTCATGAAGGACATCAACGCGGGCATCGAGGAGTCGGGCTTCGGCCGACGTCCCATGATCCGCAACAGCCTGCTCGGCTCGATGGCCCTGCTGGGCCTGCCGGCCGTCGTGCTGCTGCGCGACCTCGGACCGCTCCCCCACGGCCAGCGCGAGACGGTCTGGAAGAAGGGCATGCGCCTGGTCAACGACGTCACGGGCACCCCGATCAAGCCGTCCGACATGCAGGTCGGCCAGCTCGTCAACGGCCAGCCCGCCGTCGTCTACGAGACCGACGCCGACGGCGAGCCCGTGCTGCACGGCACCGAGCTGCTGCAGGTCAAGTCGAAGGCCTCCATCATCGTCGTGCGCATGCGCCCCGAGGACGTCACGCCGTCGAAGGGACGCGAGAACTGGGGCGTCGACGGCATCTTGTGCTTCTCCAAGATCTGCACCCACGTCGGCTGCCCGATCAGCCTCTGGGAGCAGCAGACGCACCACCTGCTGTGCCCCTGCCACCAGTCGACGTTCGACCTCGGCGACAACGGCAAGGTCATCTTCGGCCCCGCCCACCGTCCGCTCCCCCAGCTGCCGCTGGGCGTCGATGACGAGGGCTACCTGATCGCCATGAGCGACTTCCCCGAGATCGTCGCGCCGAGCTATCCAGAACTCGCGCGTGACCAGAAGAAGTTGGACAATAAGTCATGAGCACCACGGAGCAGTACACACCGATCGAGCAGACCGGCGTGGGCAAGAAAGCGGCCGGCCCCGTCGGCTGGCTCGATGATCGGCTCGGACTGGCCGGCGTCGCCAAGAAGAACCTGCGCAAGGTGTTTCCCGAGCACTGGTCCTTCATGCTGGGCGAGATCGCCCTCTGGAGCTTCGTCGTCCTGTTGCTGACGGGCGTGTTCCTGACGTTCTGGTTCCAGCCCAGCATGACCGAGGTCGAGTACCACGGCTCCTACCTGCCGTTCAACGGCCTCGAGATGTCCCAGGCGTACAAGTCGACGCTCGACATCTCGTTCGACATCCGTGGTGGCCTGCTGATCCGTCAGATCCACCACTGGGCCGCGGCCCTGTTCATCGCCGCGATGATCGCCCACATGCTGCGCGTGTTCTTCACGGGCGCGTACCGCAAGCCGCGCGAGATCAACTGGCTGATCGGTGTCGGACTGTTCTCGCTCGGCCTGGTCGAGGGATTCGCCGGCTACTCGCTGCCCGACGACCTGCTGTCCGGCACGGGCCTGCGGTTCGTCGACGGCCTGATCCGCTCGATCCCGCTGGTGGGCTCCTACCTGGAGTTCTTCATCTTCGGTGGCGAGTTCCCGGGTGACGAGATCATCCCCCGCCTCTACATGGCTCACATCCTGCTGATCCCGGCGATCCTGCTGGGCCTGGTGGGTGCACACATGCTGCTGCTCGTCTACCACAAGCACACGCAGTGGCCTGGGCCCGGACGCACCGAGAAGAACGTCGTCGGCTACCCGATGCTGCCGGTCTACGCGGCCAAGGCCGGAGGCTTCTTCTTCGTCGTGTTCGGCTTCACCGCACTGATGGGTGCGCTGCTGCAGATCAACCCGGTGTGGGTCTACGGCCCGTACAACCCGTCCGAGGTCACCGCCGGCTCGCAGCCCGACTGGTACATGGGCTTCTCCGAGGGTCTCGTCCGCATGATGCCGGGCTGGGAGAGCACGTTCTTCAACTACACCTGGAGCTGGAACGTCTTCATCCCCGCGGTGGGTGGTCTGACCGGACTGTTCGTGGTCCTGGGTGTCTGGCCCTTCATCGAGCAGTGGATCACCGGTGACAAGCGTGACCACCACCTGCTGCAGCGTCCGCGCAACGCTCCGGTGCGCACCGCGATCGGCGTCGCCGGCATGACGGCGTACGGCGTCGCCTGGGCGGCCGGCGGCAACGATATCCTGGCCACGAAGTTCCACATGGACATCTACACGCTGACGTGGATCTTCCGCATCGGGTTCTTCGTGTTCCCGGTCATCGCCTTCATGGTCACCAAGCGCATCTGCATCGGCCTGCAGCGTGCGGATGCCAACCGCATCCTGCACGGCTACGAGACCGGCGTGATCGAGCGGTCGCCCGAGGGCGGCTTCTCGGAGCGCCACGCTCCCCTGCCGGCCGCTCAGCAGTACACGCTGACGGCGCACGACCGGGTTCCCGTGCTCGAGGCACCGGCCGAGACCGACGCCAACGGTGTCGCGGCTCCGCACTCGCGCAAGGAGAAGCTCCGGGCACGCGTGCAGCGGTTCTACTACCGCGACACGCTCGACAAGCCCACCGCTGAGGATGTCCATCACGCCGAGGAGCACCTCGGTCACCACGATGGTCACCCCGTCGAGCTGGGCGACGAGTTCCAGGGCGTCTCGGAGACGGGTGTCCCCCGGGTCCACTGATCGCCCCGCAGCACCGTCGAGCCCCCGTCAGCAGCGTCTGACGGGGGCTTCGTCGTCGCCAGCACCCAGCCCCGCCAGCAGGCAGAGGCCATGGCCGACCCACCCCAGGACGTCATCACATCAGTACCTGAGCTGCCGCATCCGTGATGACGCCCAGGGGCCACCTCGGTACGTCATCACATCAGTACCTGCGCTGCCGCATCCGTGATGACGTCCACGGGTCCACCTCGGTACGTCATCACATCAGTACCTGCGCTGCCGCATCCGTGATGACGTCCACGGGTCCACCTCGGTACGTCATCACGTCAGTACGCGCGCTGCGTCATCCGTGATGACGTACCCCACTCCCCCACCGGACGGCTGGGGCGGGCCTGAGTCAGTCGACGACGCCGTCGGCCGCGGGCTCGCCGGCGGCCGGCGCAGCAGCCGCCTGGAGAGCCGAGCCGGCCGTCCAGGTCGACCACGGGACGTTCCAGTCGGTCCAGCCGTTGCGGTCCTCCAGCGGCCGCGGGCTGTCGACGTACTCGACGACGTCACCACGGCGCGAGCGGTCGTAGAGCCACTTGGCATCAGCCGTGCTCATGCCGGTGCAACCGTGGCTGACGTTGGCGTGCCCCTGCGAGGCCACCGACCACGGCGCCGCGTGCAGGAACTCCCCCGAGTTGGTCAGTCGCATGGCCCAACGGACGTCGGAGATGTTGTAGTAGCCCGGGTCCTCCGAGTCGACACCCGTCGTGGCCGCGTCCATGTCGACCGACGAGAACTTCTCCATGATGATCTTGACGCCGGCACGCGTGCGATGTCCGTCGTCGCCCGTGGTGACGGGGATCGTGCGCACCTTCTTGTCGTCGAGCGAGTAGGTCAGCTGGTGCTTGCCGACGTCGACGGTCGTCACGGCCTTCTGCCCGACCTGGAAGCTGATGTCCTGGTCCTGCTGGCCGTACACGCCGTCGCCCGCCGGCAGGCTGTTGAGCGACAGCTTCACGTTGACCTTGGTGTTGGCCGGCCAGTACGTCTCGGGGCGATAGTGCGCCTCGTTGTCGCTGAACCACGTCCACGAGCCGGTCGTGCCGTTGTCGGTGGTGACGGTCATGTGCTTCTCGAAGAGCTTGCGCTTGCGGACCGGCAGGTCGAAGGTGACGATGATCGGCATGCCGACGCCCACGGTCTCGCCCTGCAGCGGCGCGACGGCCGGGTAGGTCTGCTGCTCGAGCGTCAGCGACTGCGTCGTGAACGCACTGGTGACCGTCGCCTCCTTGCCGTCCTCACCGGTGCCCGTGGCCGTCAGACGATAGGACGTGCCGGGCTCGAGGCGGCTGGAGGCGCGCCATCCCGAGTCCGTGACCTTGCCAGGCACCTCGGTCGCGCCGTCGGCCGTCGAGAGCTTCGCCGACGAGACGGTGCCGTCCTCTGCCAGGACCTTGACCGTGGTGCTGACCTTGACGTCCTTGGCACCGTCGGCCACGTTGGGCGTCAGGCTCAACGAGTCGAGCGAGCTCTCGTCGGGAGACAGACGGTCCTTGGCGTCCTTGATCGAGCAGGACGACAGGGCGATCATCGCCGCGCACGCGAGTGCGACCGGCAGGCGGAGGTGCTTCACCCCGACAGTTTACGTGTCGGTGCCCACCAACCCGAGCAGCGCGGACGTGACGAACGTCAGCCGTCGAGGATCAGTGCGAGTGGATGCCGCGGTAGTACTCGAAGATCCAACCGCAGACCATGACGGCACCGATCGTGCAGCCGATGATGAACAGCCACCAGCCGATGACGACACCGAGAACGCACACGGCCAGGGCCGCGGCGCAGAACAGGGGCCACCAGCTGTAGGGCGGGAAGAAGCCCTGCTCGCCCGCTCCGTCGAGGATCTCGCCGTCCGACCTGTCCTCAGGACGATCGGGGATCTGCTTGGCGACCACGCCGAGGTAGAAGCCCAGCAGGACGCACAGCAGCGTGGTCATGACCAGAGCGGTCGTGCCCGTCGGATCCTTGGTCAGGACCCAGTACACCGGCGCGATCAGGGCGAAGAAGATCCCGCACGACAAGATGGTCCATGTCTCGGCCTTCATGGATCAGCGACCGTCCTTACCGTTGTTGTCGGGCTCAGTGTCGTACGACTCGGCCTGGACGCGGCCGTTGGCCTGCCCGTGCTTGCCGCTGACGTCGGGTGCGTCGGCGAAGATCGAGTCCTCGCCGGGGTTGTCGGCCAGCTCGAGTGCAGCGATCTCGGGGTGGTGCAGATCGAAGGCAGGGCTCTCGGAGCGGATGCGCGGCAGCGACGTGAAGTTGTGGCGCGGCGGAGGCGAGGAGGTCGCCCACTCGAGCGAGCGGCCCCAGCCCCACGGGTCGTCGAGCCCGACCAGGGGCCCCTTGCGCGACTTCCACACGTTGAAGAAGAACGGCAGCGTCGAAGCACCGAGCAGGAAGGCGCCGATCGAGGAGATCTCGTTGAGCGTCGTGAACCCGTCGCCCGGTCCGTAGTCGGCGTAGCGACGCGGGAAGCCCTCGACACCCAGCCAGTGCTGCACCAGGAAGGTCAGGTGGAAGCCGATGAACAGCAGCCAGAAGTGGATCTTGCCGAGCTTCTCGTCGAGCATGCGACCGGTGAGCTTGGGCCACCAGAAGTAGAAGCCCGCGAACATCGCGAACACCACGGTGCCGAACACCACGTAGTGGAAGTGCGCCACCACGAAGTAGCTGTCGGACAGCTGGAAGTCGAGCGTCGGGGACGCCAGGATGACACCGGTCAGACCACCGAAGAGGAAGGTCGTGAGGAAGCCGAGGGCGAAGATCAGCGGGGTGTCGAAGGACAGGGATCCGCCCCACAACGTGCCGATCCAGTTGAAGAACTTCACGCCGGTGGGCACCGCGATCAAGAACGTCATGAAGGAGAAGAACGCCAGGTCGACCGAGCCGGTGACGAACATGTGGTGGGCCCACACCGCGACCGACAGGGCGGCGATCATCAGCGTGGCGCCGACCAGGCCGACGTAGCCGAAGATCGGCTTGCGGCTGAAGACCGGCAGGATCTCGGTGATGATGCCGAAGAACGGCAGCGCGATGATGTAGACCTCGGGGTGCCCGAAGAACCAGAACAGGTGCTGCCACAGGATCGGGCCGCCGTTGGCGGCGTCGAAGACGTGGGCGCCCAGTCGCCGGTCGGCCTCGAGCGAGAGAAGCGCCGCGGCGAAGATCGGGAACGCGATCAGCACCAGCATGCTGGTGACGAGCGTGTTCCAGACGAAGATGGGCATGCGGAACATCGTCATGCCGGGCGCACGCATCGTGAAGATCGTGGTGATGAAGTTGACGCCACCGAGGATCGTGCCGAGCCCGGACATCCACAGGCCCATGACCCACAGGTCACCGCCGACTCCTGGCGAGTTGACCGCGTCGCTCAGCGGGGCGTACGCGAACCAGCCGAAGCTCGCCGCGCCACCGGGCACGAAGAAGCCCGAGACGACGATCGTGCTGCCGAACAGGTACAGCCAGTAGCTGAACATGTTGAGGCGCGGGAACGCCACGTCGGGCGCACCGATCTGCAACGGCATGATCGCGTTGCCGAACCCGAAGAACAGCGGCGTCGCGAACATCAGCAGCATGATCGTGCCGTGCATCGTGAACAGCTGGTTGTAGGTCTCGTCGTCGACGAACTGCGTGCCCGGCTGGGCCAGCTCGGCGCGGATCATCAGGGCGAGGATGCCGCCGATGATGAAGAAGGCGAACGACGTGACCAGGTACATGTTGCCGATGACCTTGTGGTCGGTCGTCGTGAGCACCGTGACGACCTTCTGGCCGAGGGTCCGTTCCTTGACCCCGGCGCGCAGGGTCGTGGACCCGTCGTCGAATGCTGCTGTTGCGTCAGCCATCAGCTCTTGCCTGTCCCGTCTCCCTGGACCTCAGCGACCTTGCCGCTCTTGTCTTCGCCCCTGAGACCGGCGATCTCATTGGCTTCCTTGGCGCCCTGGGGCGCTCCGACCTGATCGGCCTGCTTGAGCTCCTCGAGGTGCGAGTCGTACTCGGCGCGCGAGACCACGTGCACCTTGAAGATCATGCGGGAGTGGTAGAGCCCGCACAGCTCGGCGCAGCGTCCGGTGAAGACGCCCTCGCGCGTCGGCGACAGGTCGAAGGTGTTGACCTTGCCCGGCACGACGTCCATCTTGAAGTAGAACTCGGGGATCCAGAACGAGTGGATGACGTCGGGCGACTTGAGCTTGAAGCGCACCGACTCGCCCACCGGGAGCCACAGCTCGGCCGGCTCCTGCGGGGTGCCGACGTCGAAGACGTCCTCGCCCTGCGTGGCGTCCTCGTCGAGGTAGTTGAACGCCCACTGCCACTTGCTGCCCACGACCTCGACGGTGTGGTCGGGGTTGTCGACCCGCTCGAGCACGTTGTTCTGCGACGTGACCGTGTGGAAGAAGAACACCGCGACGATGATGACGGGCGCGAACGTGTAGAGCGCCTCGATCGGCAGGTTGTAGCGGATCTGCGCGGGGATCTCGTCGTCGCTGCGGCGGCGGTAGCGGATCATCGAGTAGACGATCAGGCCGAACACCAGCAGGAAGATCACCAGCACGGCGATCCATGCGCCGAGCCACAGCTCCCAGATGTCCTGGGTGCGATCGGTGCTGCCGACCGGCAGGGCGAGGCGTGCGAGATCCGAGTCGGCATCTGGTGCACAGCCGCTCAACACAACGGCGGCGAGGAGCACAACCGCCAATTTCATCCGACCCACGGGGCGCCTTTCTGGACCATGATTGTCACGTGATGACACGACAGCACCTTACTTCAGTGGAACGTGCTGGGAGCGGTCAGGTCTGCCTGACCTGACACGCGTCGTCGCTCGGACGGTCACGCCAGCGACAGCGCGGCGTCGACCTCGGCGCGAGCATCGTCGCCGTACGCGGTGCCGAGGCGGTCGAGGAAGCCCGCACGATCGAGGACGTACTCCTGCGTGCCGGTGGTCTCGACCACGCTCGCGGCGATCGTGCAGCCGATCTGCGCCGACCGCTCGAAGCCGAGCCCGGCCGCGACACCGGCGAGGAAGCCTGCGCGGAAGCTGTCGCCGACGCCCGTGGGGTCGACCGCGACGACGCCCTGGATGGCCTTGACCTCGATGGGCTCTCCATCGGCGGGCAGCACCGTGACGCCGTCCTTGCCGCGGGTGATGACCTGCGTGCCGACGTGGGCACGGACGTCGTCGGCGCTCCATCCGGTCTTCTGCTGGATCAGCGAGGCCTCGTAGTCGTTGCTGAACAGATAGGTCGCACCGTCGATCAGGTCGCGGATCACGTCGCCCTCGGCCCACGCCAGCTGCTGCGACGGATCGGCGGCGAAGGCGATGCCGCGCTCGCGGCACGTGCGGGTGTGCCGCAGCATGCCCTCGGGGTCGTCGGGCCCGATCAGCACCAGGTCGTAGTCGGAGCCGACGGCGAGGAGGTCGATGTCGCGCGACTCGGACATGGCGCCGGCGTAGAAGGTGGCGAACTGGGCCAGCTGGGTGTCGGTGGTGCACACGAAGCGCGCGGTGTGGCGGGTGTCGGAGACCAGGACACCGCTGGTGTCGACGCCGGCGGCGTCGAGCCAGCCGCGGTACTCGGTCTCGAAGTCGCGACCGACCGCGCCGACCAGCAGGGGGCGGTGCCCCAGCTTGGCGAGCGCGAAGGCGATGTTGGCGCCGCACCCGCCGCGTCGGACGTCGAGGTCGTCGACCAGGAAGGACAGCGAGATCTTGTCGAGCTGGTCGGGCACCAGCGAGTCGACGAACTTGCCCGGGAAGGTCATGAGGTGGTCGGTCGCGATGGATCCGGTGATGGCGAGATGCACCTACCCACCATAGACAACGCCCCCCTGCTGTGCAGGAGGGCGTTGTGTGAAGATCCTCGGGCCGGCGGGGCGCCAGCCGGGAGGACTAGTGGAACGAGTCGCCGCAGGCGCAGGATCCGGTCGCGGCGGGGTTGTCGATCGTGAAGCCCTGCTTCTCGATGGTGTCGACGAAGTCGATGGTCGCCCCTCCGAGGTACGGCAGGCTCATGCGGTCGACGACGACGTTGACGCCGCCGAAGCCGAACGTCTGGTCGCCGTCGAGCGAGCGCTCGTCGAAGAACAGCTGGTAGCGCAGGCCCGAGCAGCCGCCGGGCTGGACGGCGATGCGCAGGGCGAGGTCGTCGCGACCCTCTTGGGCCAGGAGGCTCGCAACCTTCTCGGCGGCGCCGTCGCTGAGGCTCACGCCGGACGCGACCTCCGCGGTCGGCTCGGCGGCGGTGGTCTGGTCGGTCTCGACTGTCATGTGAACTCCCGAAGGTGTGGTCTGCGGACTCGTCACGAGGGACGCTTCTCGATCAACAACCAAGCGTGTGACGATTCCATTCCATCGTACGCCGTCAGCCCAGCGTCCGCGGCGACCACGTCCGCGCCACGCGCTCGGCCAGATCGGCCAGGTGGCGTGCCGGATCACCCATGGACGCCTCGACCCCGACGCGCTCGGTCACCCCGTAGGCGGACTCGACGCCCATGGCTCGCATCTCGCGCGAGCCCACCAGCACCTGCCCGGCCAGCACGATGCACGGACGCGCCGCCGATGCCGCCACGGCCGCGACTCCGTGGACGACCTTCCCGGCGCGTGACGAGAAGTCGTAGGTGCCCTCCCCCGTCACGACGAGATCGTGGGCGGCGGCGCTCGCGGTCAACCCGACCACGCCGGCGACCAGCTCGATGCCGGAGACGACGCTCCCCCCGAGCAGCATCAGCGCGAACCCCAGCCCGCCGGCGGCGCCGGCGCCGCGGGCATCGGCCGGACGGCGCTCGGCCGGTGACGGACCGCACGCCGCGACCACGAAGCGGTCGAGCCAGCCGTCGACCTCGATGATCTGCTCGTCGGTCAGGCCCTTCTGCGGCCCGAAGGTCTTGGTCGCACCGAACATGCCGAGCAGCGAGACGTCGACGTCGGCGGCGATCACCAGCTCGACGCCGTCGAGCCGAGCGGCGGCCGGTGAGAGGTCGACGCTCGTGACGTCCGCCAGCCGTGCGGGTCCCGCGTCGAGCGGGACGTCGGACGTCGCCCCGAGTGCCGCGAGCATGCCCGCCCCGCCGTCGTTCGTGGCACTGCCGCCGAGCCCGACGACGACACGGGTGGCGCCGCCGTCGACCGCGGCACCGATGGCCTGGCCCACGCCGTACGTGGAGGCGTTCAGAGGGTCACGACGATCGACGAGGTGCAGCCCGCAGGCCTGCGCCGACTCGACGTACGCGGTGCCCTCGACGTGCAGCACCGTCATGGGCACCTGGGTGCCCAGCGGGCCGCGGACCGGGACGACGTCGAGGCGTCCGCCGGCCGCGGCGTGCACCACGTCGACGAAGCCCGGTCCCCCGTCGGCCATCGCCGCGGCGGTCAGGACGTCGTCGGGCGCGTGCCGGCGCCAGCCCTCGATGATCGCCCGGGCGGCCTCGGGTGCCGTCAGCGTGCCGCCGAACGAGTCCGGCGCGACCAGCACCCTCACGAGCGGTGCCGGTCTAGCCCGCGAGCGCGTGCTCGGCGGCCGCGATCAGCACGCTCGTGGCGAGCACGTCGATCGCGACGGCGAGCTCGTCGGGCGACGGGTACGACGGCGCGATGCGGATGTTGCGGTCGCGGGGGTCGTCGCCGTAGGGGAAGGCCGCACCCGCCGGCGTCATCGCGACGCCCGCCTCACGGGTCAGCTCGATGACCCGCGTGGCGGTGCCGTCGACGACGTCGAGGCTGACGAAGTAGCCGCCCTTGGGCTCGGTCCAGCTCGCGACCCCGTGAGGTGCGAGCCGCTCGTCCAGGATCGACACGACGGCCTCGAACTTCGGCGCCAGGATCGCGCGGTGGCGGTCCATCAGCGCGTGGACGCCGTCGACGTCCTTGAGGTGACGTGCGTGACGCAGCTGGTTGACCTTGTCGGGGCCGATCGTCCGCTTGCCCAGGTGCGAGAGGTACCACGCGACGTTGTCGGGCGAGCTGCCCAGGAAGCACACGCCCGACCCCGCGAAGGTGATCTTCGAGGTCGACGCGAAGACCACGGCGCGGTCGGGGTGGCCCGACGCGACGCACAGACCGAGGATGTCGGCGGTCTTGGTCTGCTCGTCGGTGAGGTGGTGGACGGCGTAGGCGTTGTCCCAGAAGATGCGGAAGTCGGGTGCCGCGGTCTCGAGCGCGGCGAGCTCGGCCGCGACGGCCTCGCTGACGACCGATCCGGTGGGGTTGCTGTACGTCGGGACGAGCCACATCCCCTTGACGGCCGGGTCCTTGACCGCCTCGCGGACGGCGTCGACGTCGGGACCGTCCTCGTTGAGCGGTACCGGGACCATCTCGATGCCGTACTCCTCGAGCAGGGCGAAGTGGCGGTCGTAGCCCGGCACGGGGCAGATGAACTTGACCGACTCCTCGACGCCCCACGGCTGCTCGGAACCCGGGACCCCGTGGAACAGCGCGAAGACGAGGTTGTCGTGCATCATCGCCAGGCTGGCGTTGTCGCCGGCCACGACCTGCTCGACGGGGACCTGCATGATCGGGGCGAAGATCTCGCGGATCTCGGTCAGGCCGGTGAGGCCGCCGTAGTTGCGCGTGTCGACGCCGCCGGCATCGGCGAAGTCGTCGCCCGGCAGCGACAGCAGGTCGTTGGAGAGGTCGAGCTGCTCCGGCGACGGCTTGCCGCGGGTGAGGTCGAGCTTGAGGCCTCGGTCCTTCAGCGCGCGGTGCGCGGCCGTCTGCTCGTCGAGGAGGGTCTGGATCTGGTCACGGGACAGGTCGTCGAGGCTCACGGAGCCAACCTATCGTCCGGGACCTCTCGAAGCACCCAGGCTGTCAGGCCAGCCCCGGCGCGCCCCAGATCGCGAGCCACTTGGTCAGGTCGGGCTCGACCGGCACGTCGTCGGCGATGACTCCGCGCACCTGCAGCTCGAGCGCGTTGTCGCGCCGTTCGCCGCCGTCGGGCGCGAACGGGTAGAAGGTGCCGCGCTTGTAGAGGTAGACCAGCCCGAACGGCGTGCCGGCCGGCGTCGTGAAGACGAACGTCGAGCACAGCAGCGACGTGCCGAACCCCGCATCGGCCAGCGAGCTGTTGACGGCGTGCAGGTCGGTGGTCAGGCCCGACACGTCGGCATCGGTGCGGCTGACGGTGAGCCAGTGGAAGCCGAAGCGGTCGTCGCTGCGGGTGACGGTGGAGCCGGTGGACGACGTGATGATCTTCTCGGCGTCGGCCATGACGGCGTCGTCCGCCTGCCCCTCGACGTCGCGGAAGCACACCGAGCCCGACCCCGTCGGCGTGAAGCCCTCGAGCTGCAGCGAGATGACCGCCTGCGGCACCGAGAACAGCACGTCGAGGTCGGCCTCCGGCGGCTTGGACCGTCCGAGGATCCCGTCGAGGAAGCCCATCAGCCCTGCTCGGAGAGCTCGGCGCTGACCTTGGCCAGCTGGTCGAGGCGCTGCTGCAGCGGCGGGTGCGTCGAGAACAGCGCACCGATCGACTCGCGGTTGATCGCGGGGGCGAAGAAGAAGGCGCTCATCGCCTGGCTCTCGCGCAGGTCGCTGTTGGGGATGCGGGCCATGTCGCCCGAGATCTTCACCAGCGCCGACGACAGCTTCGACGGGCGACCCGTCATGTAGGCGCCGCTGCGGTCGGCGCTGAGCTCGCGGTAGCGCGACAGCCCTCGGATGAGCACGAAGCTGACGGCGTAGACCACGAGGCTGACGAGGAAGACCACGATGAACGCCGGTCCGCCGTTGCTGTTGTTGTTGCGATCGCGTCCGCCGCCGAACATCCCACCGAAGTACATGCCGTATCGCGTGATGAAGCCCGCCAGCAGACCGATCGACGAGGCCACCGTCATGACCGTGACGTCGCGGTTGGCGACGTGCGACAGCTCGTGGGCCAGCACGCCCTCGAGCTCGTCGGCGTCGAGGCGCTGCATGATGCCGGTCGTGACGCAGACGGCCGAGTGGTTCGGCGTGCGCCCGGTGGCGAAGGCGTTGGGCATGTCGGTGACGGCGATCGCCACGCGCGGCTTGGGCATGTCGGCCAGTGCGCACAGCCGGTCGATCATGGCGTGCAGCTCGGGCGCCTGGTGCGGCTCGACCACCTGGGCCCGCATCGACTTCAGCGCCAGGGAGTCCGAGAAGTACCACTGCCCCCAGGCCATCGCCAGGACGACGACGAACCCGACAGCGCCCAAGGCCGTCTGGTAGAGCACCGCCGCGAACAGCAGGTAGAGCACGCCCAACCCGAGGCTCACGCCGCCCATGCGCAGCGAGAGCCCGCGATCAGTCCTGAAGCGGCTTCGCGCCATCGTCACCCTCCTGCTGCTCGTCCGGCCGAGCGATCTGCTCGAGCTGGCGGTCGACCTCGGGGCCGTCGAGCGCCGCGTCGAACTGGCGGGCCAGCCGCTCGTCGGCCGTCTCGCCCGTCGTGCCCACGACTCCCTCGGCGACGAGCTCGTCGACGGCGTCGGACGTCGCCTCCATCTCACGGGTGCGACGCTCGGCCGCCTCCATCGCCTGCCCGACGTCGCTCACGGTCGAGTTGATGCCGCTGGTCGCGCTGTTGATCTCGGCCCGCGCCGACGCCGCGGTGTGCCGCGCCGACAGCGTGTCCTTGCGCACCCGGAAGCTCGCGACGTCCTGCTCGATGGTGTCGGCCGACAGCTCGAGCTTGCGCTCCTGGGCGAGCAGGTCGTCGCGCTGGGTGCGCAGGTCGGCGGCGGTCTTGTCGAGGGCGACCTTGCGCGTCAGTGCGGCGCGGGCGTCGTCGTCGCGTCCGGCGGCGACGGCATCGGAGGCCTGCTGGTCGAGCTGCGCCGCCTGCTGGGCGAGCGTCGCCAGCTGGAGGTCGACGCGCTTGCGGCTGGTCTGGACGTCGGCGACCCCGCGGCGGACCTGCTGCAGCAGCGCGGTCTGGGTGCGGTACGTCTCGTCGAGGCGCTCCTTGAGGGCCCCCGTGTCGTCGCCCCCCGCACTGCGCGAATGCCACCACTTCGCGAGGCGATCACCGATGCTCATGGTGTCCGTCCCGAGGAAGGGGCACGATACGGAACGGCCACCACGACACGGTGCACATCGTTCACTCGCTGACGCTCGCTCATGCTGTCAAGCCTACGGGTAGGGTGTCGCGGGTGGCTGACGAGACAGAAGCACGCAAGGGCCGGCCGACACCGAGTCGTCGAGAGGCCGAGGCTGCTCGCAAGAAGCAGATGAAGACTCCGATGACCCGCAAGGAGCAGGCCAAGCGCGACCGGTCGGCTCGGGAGCAGATCCGCGTCAAGCAGCGCGAGGCGCTCAAGACCGGCGACGAGCGCTACCTGCCCCTGCGCGAGCAGGGGCCGGTGCGGCGTTTCACGCGCGACTACGTCGACCGCCGCCGCAACTTCGCCGAGTACCTGCTGCCGTTCCTGGTGGTGCTGCTCGTGCTCTTCACGGTCTCCAGCGGCTTCAGCGACCAGGTGCAGACCGCCCTCACCGCGTTCGCCTACCCGTTCCTGATCCTCGGCACGGTCCTCGACGAGGTCGTCATGGTGCGCGGCCTCAAGAAGGAGCTGCGGGCCCGCTTCGGCGCCGACGAGATCAAGGGCACCACCAGCTACGCGGTGCTGCGCAGCACCCAGCTGCGGCGGTTCCGCCTGCCGAAGCCCCAGGTCGCCCGCGGCGAGACGCTCGGCACCAGCTACCGCTGACCGGGGCGGCTACGCCTCGGCGTGCAACGACATCGGGCCGTAGATCTCGGCCTCGCCGTCGAACAGGCGCACCTGGTCGACGCCCTGCTCGAGCAGCTCGCCGAAGGCCTCGCCGACCCACGACTCGGCATCGCTGCGGCTCTCGAAGGGCTCGGAGCGGCCGGTGACCTCACCGGCGGCGGTCTCCAACGTCCAGGTCCAGGTCATGGTCACGACTCCTTCGTCGACGGCTGCACGAACGGGGGCTTGGTCACCGTGAACGCCTCGGACCGGCCGCGGACGTCGACGACTACGGTGGCGCCATCCTCGACCGACCGGTCGAGGAGCGCAAGCGCGATGCCCTGGCGCATCGTCGGCGAGAACGTGCCCGACGTGATCTCACCGAGCGCCTCGCCGCCGTCGGCGAGCACCGACATGCCCGGACGCGGGATGCCGCGTCCCTGAGCGACCAGTCCGCGCAGCGTGCGCACGGTCTTCTCGGCCCGCTGCGTCTCGAGGGCGTCCTTGCCCCAGAAGGCGGGCTTGCTCCAGCCGACGGCCCACCCGGCCCGGGCCATGACGGGGCTGATCTCGGCCGACAGCTCGTGGCCGTGCAGCGGGTAGCCCATCTCGGTGCGCAGCGTGTCGCGAGCACCGAGCCCGCACGGACGGATGCCGAACGGCTCGCCGGCCGCCAGCACGGCGTCCCAGACGTCGAGGGCAGCGGCCTGGGGCACGACCAGCTCGTAGCCCCGCTCCCCCGTGTAGCCCGTGCGGCACACCGTGACGGGAGCGCCGGCGACCGTCGCGTCGGCGAACGACATGTACTCGTGGTCGACCGGCAGGTCGAGCGCCTGGAGGACCTCGTCGCTGAAGGGGCCCTGGATCGCGAGCACGGCGTGGTCCCGGTGCTGGTCGAGCACCTCGATGCCGTCGGGCGCGGCGGCACGCAGCCTCGCCACGACCGCCGCGGTGTTGGCCGCGTTGGGGATCAGGAAGACCTCGAAGTCGCTGCGCAGGTAGGCGATCAGGTCGTCGACCGTGCCGCCGTCGTCGTCGCAGCACAGCGTGTACTGGGCCTTGCCGGGCTGGATGCGCCCCAGGTCGTTGGTCAGGCACGCGTTGACGAAGGCGGCGGCGCCGGTGCCCCGCACGAGCGCCTTGCCCAGGTGGCTGACGTCGAACAGGCCGACACCCTCGCGGACGGCCTTGTGCTCGGCGAGCACGCCACCCCCGGCGTACTCGAGAGGCATCTCCCAGCCCCCGAACTCTGCGAGCTTGGCGCCGAGCACCACGTGACGGTCGTGCAGCGGTGAGTGAAGCAGATCCATGGTCCTCAACCTAGGGGACGGTTCCGCGCCTCGCGGTGGCGACCTTAGAGTGGCAGCCATGCCGTCCGTCACCCTGAGCACGTCCAAGCCGACCACCGCCAGCGCCGACGTCCTGATCCTCGGGATTCGCAGCGACGACGACAAGGGGGACCTCGCAGACACACTGACCCTGCTGGGCTTCTCGGGCGAGAAGGGACAGACCGTCCGCTTCCCGTCCGGCGGCCTCATCAAGGCCCCCGTCGTCGTGGCGGTCGCCCTGCCGGCCGAGCCCACGGCCGAGGACCTCCGTCGCGCCGCCGCCCGGGGCGTGCGGGCAGCCACCCACGCGTCCAGCGTCGCGATCGCCCTGCACCCTGCCGGCGTCGACGAGGTCGAGGCCATCGCCGAGGGCGTCGGTCTCGGCACGTACCGCTACGACGCCTACAAGTCCAAGAACGACGCCAAGGGCGCCAAGGCGGTCGAGCTGACGAGCGCGACGATCCTGACGCCGTTCGCGCGCCAGACGACCGCGACCAAGGCCGCCGAGCGCGCGGCGACCGTCGCGGCTGCGGTCAACACGGCCCGCGACTGGGTCAACACCCCGCCCGGCGACAAGCGTCCGGTCGATCTCGTCGAGGCCATCTCCGCCTACGTCGGCGCCTCGGGGGCCGATGCGCTCAAGATCTCGGTCTGGGACGAGAAGCGGCTGGCCAAGGAGCGGTGCGGTGGCATCCTCGGCGTCGGCCAGGGCTCCGACAGCCCGCCGCGCCTCGTGACCCTGTCGTACGAGCCGGCCGGCGCCGTGGCCCACCTGGCCCTGGTCGGCAAGGGCATCACGTTCGACTCGGGCGGCCTGTCGATCAAGCCCGGCGCGTCGATGCAGACCATGAAGCTCGACATGGCCGGCGCGGCCGCCGTCGTCGCCGCTACGGTCGCGATCGCGCAGCTGGGCCTGCCCGTGCGCGTGTCGGCCTACGCGTGCCTCGCCGAGAACATGCCCAGCGGCCGGGCCACGCGTCCCGGCGACGTCCTGCACATGCGCAGCGGCGCCACGGTCGAGGTGCACAACACCGATGCCGAGGGACGCCTGGTGCTGGCCGACGGGCTGGCGCTCGCCGCGGAGTCCGAGCCCGACCAGATCATCGACGTCGCGACCCTCACCGGCGCCTGCGTCGTGGCGCTCGGCTCGTACACCACCGGTGTGATGGGCAACGACGACGGCCTCGCCGACACCGTGCTGGCCGCGTCCGAGCGGGCCGGCGAGCCGATGTGGCGGCTGCCGATCACCGAGGAGATGAAGGGCACCGTCACCTCGTCGAGCATTGCCGACCTGCGCCAGCACAACCCGAAGCCGTACGGCGGCGCCCTGTTCGCCGCGGCGTTCCTGCGCGAGTTCGTCGGCGACGTGCCCTGGGCGCACCTCGACATCGCCGGGCCGTCGTTCAACGAGGGATCGGCCTCCGACTACACGCCGACCGGTGGGACGGGCACGGGCGTCCGCACGCTCGTGAAGCTCGCGGCGGAGCTGGCCGCGTCGCGATGACGCTCGAGGCCTCGACCACGCGAGCCCTCGACCACCGCCTCGCGACCGAGCAGTCGCGGCAGCGCCTGCCGTCGGTCGTCGCGGCGGTTGTCCGAGGCGGCCGGACGGTGTGGACCGGCGCGGCCGGCACGCTCGACGGGCGCAGCGCCGGCGCGACACCCACCGCCGACACGCAGTACCGCATCGGCTCGATCTCCAAGACGTTCGTCGCGGTCGAGGTCGTCCGCCTGCGCGACGAGGGGCGCCTCGACCTGGCCGACACGATTGGCGTGCACCTGCCCGAGGTGCCGTTCGGGCACGTCACGATCGCCCAGCTGCTGAGCCACACGTCGGGCCTGCAGGCCGAGACCGACGGCCCGTGGTGGGAGCGCACCCCGGGCGACGACTGGGCCGGCCTGCTGGCGTCCGGCGTGGCACTGCGGTTCACGCCCGGCACGACCTTCCACTACTCCAACGCCGGCTACGGCGTGCTCGGCGAGCTGATCGCCCGTCTGCGCGGGGCGCCGTGGCACGAGGCCGTCCAGCACGGCATCCTCGACCCGCTCGGCATGACCCGCACCACCCGCCGTCCGGTCGGGCCGTCGGCACCGGGGCTCGCGGTGCACCCGCTGGCCGACCTCCTGCACGTCGAGCCCGAGCACGACCACGTCTCGATGGCACCCGCCGGTCAGCTCTGGTCGACGACCGACGACCTGGCCCGGTGGGCAGCCTTCCTCGGCGGACGGGTCGAGGGAGTGCTGTCGACCGACTCGCTGGCCGAGATGCTGCGACCCGTGGCCGTCAACGACGTGCCGGGCGCCGCCTGGACCGGCGCGCACGCCCTCGGCTGGCAGACCTGGAACGTCGGCGGGCGGCGCTTCGCCGGGCACGGCGGCTCGATGCCGGGCTTCCTCGCCAACCTGCGCGTCGACACCACGACCGGCGACGGTGTCGTCGTCATGGCCAATGCGACCAGCGGCCTCGGCACCGTAGCCATCGATCTGCTCACCCTCTTCTGCGACGCCGAGCCCACTCCCCCGACGCCGTGGCACGCGGACGCCCACCACGCCGACGCACTCGACCTCGCCGGGCCGTGGTTCTGGGGCACGTACGCGTCGACCCTCGCCCTCGAGGCCGACGGCGGTCTGCGTCTCGGCGAGCCCGGCCAGGGCCGCGGTGCCCGGTTCGCGCGCGACGGGGACGGATGGGTCGGGCGCGACGGCTACTACCGCGGCGAGCCCCTGCGGGTGGAGCGGGACGCCGGCGGCACGCCGGTGCGCCTGGTGCTGGCCAGCTTCGTGTTCACCCGCACGCCCTACGACGCGCGGGCCGACGTGCCCGGCGGCATCGACGAGCTCGGCTGGCACTGACCCAGCCCGTTGAGCTGGTCGAAACGCCCTTTTGACAAGCTCAAGGGGCGTCGGTGGCTCAAGGGGCGGCGGTGGCGATTCAGTCGGGCAGGCCGAGGGCGCGGGCGGCGTCCTCGACGGTGTCCCACTTCTCGCGGGCGCCACCCAGACGGTCGGGGTGCGCCTGCGAGCGGGCCTTCTTGTAGACCTTCATCAGCTGGTCGAACGTCGCGTCGTCGGGCAGCGGATCGGTGCCGGCGATCGACTCGAGCGTCATGATCGCCTGCATCTCGCGCGGCGATCGACGGACGGGCTCGGCAGCGGCCGGCGCCGACGTGCGCGGACGTGACGACGGTGCGGCCTTGGCCTTGCGCAGGTCGTAGTCTCGCTTGCGGGCGGCGATCGGCACGAGGTTGGAGTCGTACACCGGGATCTTGAGCTTCTTGCGGGCGAAGTCGTGCCCCGCCTGCGCCGACGAGACGCGGCGCCGCAGCGACTCGCCGTCGTGCGCCACCAGCAGCAGCGTCGTGTGGGTGACGGACGTCTGGGGCTCGATCCAGGCCTCGACGCCCTGCCGCGTCTCGGCGAACTGCCGCAACGCGTCGAGGTCGGCCTTGCTGGAGCCGCGGTCGGACACGACGGCGCCGCCGTCGGTCCTGGCCTTCCGGCCTCCGAAGATTCCCATGGCACCAGTGTGCCCGATCGGGTGTCGAGACCGACTCACCCCGGTGGCAGCCCGGTTGGGCTGAGTGACAAGATGAAGCGGCACACACTTCTCTGGGAGGACACCGTGGCGGACGGCGCCGGCAACACCTTTGACATCGTGATTCTCGGCGGCGGAAGCGGCGGCTACGCCTGCGCGCTCCGCGCCGTCCAGCTCGGCAAGACGGTCGCGCTGATCGAGAAGTCCAAGCTCGGCGGCACCTGCCTGCACTGGGGCTGCATCCCCACCAAGGCCCTGCTGCACTCGGCCGAGGTCGCCGACCTGGCCCGCGAGGGCGAGACGTTCGGCATCAAGTCGACGTTCGACGGCATCGACATGACGCAGGTCAACAAGTACAAGGACGGCGTCATCGACCGCCTGTACAAGGGCCTGCAGGGACTCATCAAGTCCGGCGGCATCACGGTCGTGGAGGGCGAGGGCAAGCTCGTCTCGACCGACCCCAACGGCGGCGGCACCGTCGAGGTCAACGGCGAGAAGTACACCGGCACCAACGTCGTGCTGGCGACCGGCTCGGTCTCGCGCACGCTGGGCCTGGAGATCGGCGGCCGCGTCATCACGTCCACCGAGGCGCTGTCGATGACCGAGGTCCCCGAGAAGGTCGTCATCATCGGCGGCAGCGTCATCGGCGTCGAGTTCGCGTCCGTCTGGAAGTCCTTCGGCGCCGACGTCACGATCATCGAGGGCCTGCCCACGCTGGTCCCGCTCGAGGACCCGGCCCTCAGCAAGGGCCTGGAGCGTGCGTTCCGCAAGCGCAAGATCAACTTCAAGACCGGCGTCAAGTTCGACTCCGTCAAGCAGACCGACACGGGCGTCACCGTCACCCTCGAGAACGGCGACACGATCGAGACCGACCTGGTGCTCGTGGCCGTCGGCCGCGGCCCGAACTCCGCGGGCATGGGCTATGAAGAGGCCGGTGTCACCGTCGATCGCGGCTGGGTGCCGACCAACGAGCGCCTGGCCACCAACGTCAAGGGCATCTTCGCCGTCGGCGACCTGGTCCCCGGCCTGCAGCTGGCCCACCGCGGCTTCGCGCACGGCATCTTCGTCGCCGAGGAGATCGCCGGCCTCGAGCCGCAGGTCGTCGTCGACTCCGGCATCCCGCGCGTCACGTACTGCGAGCCCGAGATCGCCTCGGTCGGCATCACCGAGCCGCAGGCCAAGGAGAAGTACGGCGACGACCAGGTCGAGATCGTCGAGTACAACCTCGGCGGCAACGGCAAGAGCCAGATCCTCGGCACCGCCGGCACCGTCAAGCTCGTCCGCGAGAAGGACGGCCCCATCGTGGGTGTCCACATGCTCGGCTCCCGCTTCGGCGAGCAGGTCGGCGAGGCATCCCTCATGGTGAACTGGGAGGCCTACCCCGAGGACGTCGCGCAGTTCATCCACGCGCACCCCACCCAGAACGAAGCACTCGGTGAAGCCGCCCTGGCACTCGCCGGCAAGCCCCTCCACTCGCACGCCTGATCCGGAGACACACCATGGCCACTGAAGTCACCCTTCCTGCTCTCGGCGAAAGCGTCACCGAGGGCACCGTCACCCAATGGCTCAAGCAGGTCGGCGACACCGTCGCCGTCGACGAGCCGCTGCTCGAGATCTCGACCGACAAGGTCGACACCGAGATCCCGTCCCCCGTGGCCGGCGTGCTGCTCGAGATCAAGGCCGAGGAGGACGAGACCGTCGAGGTCGGCGCCGTCCTCGCCGTGGTCGGCGAAGAGGGCGAGACCACCGACGACTCGGCCACCGCGCCGGTGTCCGACGAGAACCTCGTCGAGGAGAAGTCGGGCGACGACGGCCAGCAGGCGTCGGGCGACGAGCCGGAGCCCGAGCCGGTCGCCGAGGAGCGCTCCAACCAGCCCGAGGGCAGCGCGCAGGAGCAGCACGACGCCGCTGAGACGGCTGCTGCTCCCCAGGCCGAGACGGCACCGGCCTCCGGTGGCGGCACCGAGGTGACGCTGCCCGCCCTCGGCGAGAGCGTCACCGAGGGCACCGTGACCCAGTGGCTCAAGCAGGTCGGTGACGACGTCGCCGTCGACGAGCCGCTGCTCGAGATCTCGACCGACAAGGTCGACACCGAGATCCCCTCCCCCGTCGCGGGCAAGCTGCTCGAGATCCGTGCCGACGAGGACGAGACCGTCGAGGTCGGAGCCGTCCTGGCCGTCATCGGCGCCGAGGGCGACGCCCCCGCGGCCAGCGAGCCCGAGTCGGCACCGGAGCCGGAGAAGACCCCCGAGCCCGAGCCGGAGCCCGAGAAAGCTCCCGAGCCCGAGCCCGAGCCGGAGCCGCAGAAGGCGCCCGAACCGGAGCCGCAGAAGGCGCCCGAGCCGGTGCCGGCCCAGCCCGAGACGCAGGGCTCCCCCGAGCCCGCACCTGCTCCCCCGGCCGCCAGCGACAGCACCGGTGGCGGCGACTCCTACGTGACGCCGATCGTCCGCAAGCTGGCCAAGCAGCACGGCGTCGACCTCGCGTCCCTCACGGGCACCGGTGTCGGCGGACGCATCCGCAAGCAGGACGTCCTCGACGCGGCCGCCAAGCCCGCCGAGGAGACCCCGGCGGCTGCACCGGCGCCCGCCGCCGCTGCCGCACCGGCCGCCGAGCCCTCGGCGCTGCGCGGCAAGACCGAGAAGCTCTCGCGCCTGCGCAAGGTCATCGCCTCGCGCATGGTCGAGTCGCTGCAGACGTCGGCGCAGCTGACGCAGGTCCACGAGGTCGACGTCACCGAGGTGGCTCGCCTGCGGGCCAAGCACAAGACCGCCTTCGGCGAGCGCGAGGGCGTCAAGCTGACGTTCCTGCCGTTCTTCGCCAAGGCGGCCATCGAGGGCCTCAAGGCATACCCGCAGCTCAACTCGGCGCTCGATCTCGAGGCCGGCACCGTCACGTACCCCGACGGCGAGCACCTGTCGATCGCGGTCGACACCGAGCGTGGGCTGCTGGCGCCGACCATCCGGGACGCCGGCGACCTGTCGATCGCGGGCCTCGCCCGCAAGATCGCCGATGTCGCAGAGCGCACGCGCACCAACAAGATCACGCCGGACGAGCTGTCGGGCGGCACGTTCTCGATCACCAACCTGGGCAGCAACGGCGCACTGTTCGACACGCCGATCATCAACCAGCCGCAGGTCGCGATCCTGGGTGTCGGTGCCGTCGTCAAGCGGCCCGTGGTCGTCACCGACGCGCACGGCAACGACAGCATCTCGGTGCGCAGCATGGCCTACCTGGCGCTGACCTACGATCACCGCATCGTGGACGGTGCCGATGCCGGCCGGTTCCTGACGGCGGTCAAGCAGCGGCTCGAAGCAGGGTCGTTCGAGGCAGAGCTCGGGTCCTGAGTCATGCACGTCGTGGTGGGCGGAGCCTCCGGGTTCCTCGGAACGGCCCTGACCACCCACCTGCGTGCCCGCGGGCACCAGGTGACCCGGCTCGTCCGCTCGGGCGGGCCGGGTGACGACGCGTCGCTGTGGGATCCCTACGCCGGCACGGTCGACCAGCAGCTGATCGATCGTGCTGACGCCGTCGTCAACCTGACGGGCGCCCCCATCTCCAAGTGGCCCCGCACGGCCAGGACGAAGGACGAGATCCGCTCGTCACGTCTGGCCGCCACCTCCACGCTGGCCAAGGCCGTCGCGGCGTCGTCGACGCCGACCGTGTTCATCTCGGGGTCGGGCATGTCGTGGTACGGCACCGACCGAGGCGACGAGCAGCTCACCGAGGCCAGCAGCGCCGGCTCCGGGTTCCTCGCCGAGGTGTCGCAGGCATGGGAGGCTGCGGCCTCGCCGGCCGTCGAGGCCGGCGCCCGCACGTGCTTCGTGCGCACGTCGCTCGTGCTCGACAAGGACGGCGGCGTCCTCAAGCTGATGCTCCCGGCCTGGAAGCTCGGCGGCGGTGCGAAGCTGGGGTCGGGCCGTCAGTACATGTCGCTCATCTCGCGGCACGACTGGGTGCGCGGCATCGAGTTCCTGCTCGAGAACGACGCCGCCAGCGGCCCGTTCAACTTCGCCGGCCCGGCCGATGCGACCAACGCCCAGTACACCGAGGCGCTGGGCAAGGCCGTGCACCGTCCCACGTTCCTCGCGGTGCCCGGCTTCGCCGTCAAGGCCGTGCTCGGAGGCATCTCCGACGACCTGCTCGGCTCGCTGAGGGTGAAGCCCGATGCCCTGACGGCGGCCGGCTTCACGTTCGCCGATCCCGACCTGCGCTCGGTGCTCGACTCCGCCCTGTCGTAGCTGGTCACGACCCGACCTCGACCTGACGTGCCGCGGCGATGCGCCACCGGCCGTCGTCGTCACGCTCGAGCGTGACGTGGCGCCGGGTGGGCCGGTCGCGCGGCAGCGGTGTCGACGTGCCGTCGCCCCACTCGACCCGAGCGGGGCCGAGCTGGTCGACGACCTCGAGACGTGCGCGGCCGCTCCCCTGCCTCAGCAGGCGGCAGCTGAGCACCCGCAGCTCGGCACCCACGACGCGACCGTCGCGACGGCGGTAGTCCTCGATGAGTCGGACGTCCGCTCGCTGCGCCCGGCTGCCGTCGACGTAGACCTCGTCGAGCATCGACGGATCGGACGCGGCGTAGGCCCGCTCGCGGACGTGGTCGAGCTCGGCGAGCCGCACGGCCCACTGGTCGTCCGGTGCCGGCGACACCGCACGTACCGCGACGATGAGCACCCACAACCAGTCCATGGCACCACTGTGGCGTCGTCGGACGCATCGCACCTCCGGCCGTCCACAGGGTCCCCGCGCGGCACGGGGATAGGCTGGACGACGTGACGCTTGAGATCATCGACGACTGGTACGGCTCATCTGCGATCGACTTCGTCGCGGCCTGGGACCTGCAGCGCGAGCTGCACGCCCAGCGGGTCGCCGACCAGATCGGCGACACCGCGATGTTCCTGGAGCATCCGCCCGTCTACACCGCCGGACGGCGCACCGAGCCGTTCGAGCGGCCCTTCGACGGCACGCCCGTGGTCGACGTCGACCGCGGCGGCAAGATCACCTTCCACGGGCCGGGCCAGCTGGTCGGCTACCCCATCACGAAGCTGCCGTCGCACGTGCTGGTGGTCGACTTCGTGCGGCGGGTCGAGGAGGCCATGATCCGCGCAGCGGCCGATCTCGGCGTCATGACGGGGCGCGTGCCCGGACGCTCGGGCGTGTGGCTGGGCGCCACCGCGACCCGCGCCGAGCGCAAGGTCGGCGCGATCGGCATCCGCGTGGCGCGCGGGGTCACGATGCACGGCTTCTCGCTCAACGCCGACGTCGACCTGTCGTACTACGAGCGCTTCGTGCCGTGCGGCATCGCCGACGCCGGGGTCACCTCGCTGTCGGCCGAGCTGGGCCGCGACGTGACGGTCCGCGAGACGGCCGTGGCGATCGCTCCCCACCTGCGCGAGCTGCTGACCTGGGCTCCGTACACGCCGGCGCCCGATCTCGCCGAGAAGGTCGAGACCGGGCCCAGCGTCGCGGTGCTGCCTCTCAGCCGCTGACCACCGTCACTCGCTGAGACGCAGGGCCTCGCCGAAGCCGATCTTGCGCTCGGTGCGCATCAGCGTCCTCTCGTAGAGCCGGGCCGCCAGGCGCACGATGCCGATCGCGCCGAGGACGTTGACGACGACCGCGACCGCGATCTGCCAGACGGGGACGCCTCCCTCGGCCATCCGCGAGGGCATCAGCATCGCCGACATGATCGGCAGCATCGAGACGACCGTCTTGACGCCGGCTCCCGCCGAGAACGCGATGATGTAGGGCGCGAACAGCAGCACCTGTCCGGGCATCGTGGTCGACTGCAGGTCTTCCTGCCGGGATGCCAGCGAGCCGGCGACGGCCCACAGGCCCGCAAGAGCCACGAAGCCCAGCACGAAGAACACGACGTACATCCCGACCGCTGGGCCGAGGGCCGTCAGCAGCCCGGTCTCCCCCGTCGCGGCGAGCGAGGCGATGCCGGCGATCGCGAGCAGCAGGATCTGCGCGAAGGCGAGCAGCGTGTTGCCGGCGATCTTGCCCCACAGCATCGCGCGGATGGGCACCGCTGCGGCGAGGATCTCGACGACGCGGCTCTCCTTCTCCTGCACGACGCTCTGCGCGATCGACATGCCGAACGTGATGGCCGTGATGTAGAAGAGGATCAGGAACACGTAGGCCGCCAGCTGTCGTGCGCCGGCGTCGCCGTCGGCAGGGTCGAGCAGCCGTTCTGACACCGCCGAGCCCTTCTGCAGCTCTGCGAGGTCGACGCCCTGACGATCGGCGTTGGCCGTCAGCGCGGCGGTCGAGCCGGCCGTGGTCAGGGCGGTCGACAGCGTGGAGTCGATCTCCTCCTTGCCGACCATCTCGTACCCGTCGTCGGTCGCGATCAGCGCGGCATCGGCGTCGCCGTCGCGAACGGCCTTCTCGGCCGCCGCCGCGGAGGCGACCTGCTGGGGCCTGGCGGTCGAGCCGTCGTCCGTCCGATCGACCACGGTCGACGCGGCCGACACGACAGCGGCGGATGCGTCGTCGGTCACGGCGACCTTGTAGTCGGTGGGGCGTCCGCCCAGGATCGAGGTGAGCACGACGGTGGCGACGACGCCGAGGATCATGATGACCGCGCTGTAGACGTACGACTTCTCGCGCACGCGGGTGCTGATCTCGCGCTCGGCGACGACGCGCCACGCGCCGCGCACCTCCTCGGTGGTCGAGGTGGACGTGGGGTCGGACGTGGTTGCCGTGCTCATCGGTTGACCTCCCGGAAGATGGCGGACAGGGGCTGACGGACGCGGGTGAACTCGGCCACGGGCTCCTTCGCCACGAGCTGGGAGAGCAGCTCGGACGGGGTGATGCCGTCGAGGTCGACCAGGGCGGTGCCGCCGTCGACGTCCTTGACCTCGATGCCGCGCAGCCCCCGGATCCACGCGGCGTCGCTGCCGTCGAGGCGGACCCGATACCGGTCGGGTCCGGTGCCGCGCAGCTCGTCGACCGAGCCGGCAGCGACGACCTTGCCGTGCGACAGGATGACCAGGTCGTCGCACAGACGCTCGACCAGGTCGAGCTGGTGGCTGGAGAACAGCAGCGGCTTGTCGCCGGCCTCCTTGGCCAGCAGCGACGCCATCGCGTCGACGGCGACCGGGTCGAGGCCGCTGAACGGCTCGTCGAGCACCAGGGCGTCGGGCCGGTGGATCAACGACGCCGCGATCTGCACGCGCTGCTGGTTGCCCAGCGAGAGGGTGTCGAGCACGTCGTCGGCCCGGTCGCCGAGGTCGAAGTGGTCGAGCAGCTCACGGGCCCGGCGGGCTGCCTCGGCGCGGTCGACGCCGTGCAGGCGGGCCAGGAAGACCAGCTGGTCGCTGACCCGCATGCGCGGGTACAGGCCGCGCTCCTCGGGCATGTAGCCGATGCGTCGGCGCTGACCGGTGGTGATCGGGCTGCCGTTCCAGAGCACCTGCCCGGACGTCGGGGCCAGGACGCCGAGGATCATGCGCATCGTGGTGGTCTTGCCGGCGCCGTTGGCGCCGACGAAGCCCGTCATGCGGCCGGGGGTGACCCTGAACGTGACGTCGTCCACGACGAGCGTGCCGTCGTACGACCTGCTGAGTGAGGAGATGTCCAACATGCCTCCACGCTAGGAGGCCTGCCGCCGCACCACATCGGCCGCGAGGATGAACCGCGCTCATTCTTTCGGCGGACGGTCAGCCGCTGTCGCGCTCGTCCATGAGCCCCGACTCGTGGGCCACGATCACCGCCTGCACGCGGTCACGCACCGCGAGCTTGGCGAGCACCCGCGAGACGTGCGACTTGACCGTCGCCTCGCTCACGAACAGCTGCCGCGCGATCTCGCCGTTGCTGAGCCCGCGGCCCATCGCCACCAGGACGTCCTCCTCGCGCTCGGTCAGCTCGGCCAGGCCCGGCGCGCTCTGGGCTCGCTGGCGTCCGGTGGAGCGGGCGATCACGCGCTGCGTCACCTCCGGAGCCAGCAGCGAGTGCCCCTGCGCCACGACCCGGATGGCGGCGACCAGATCGGCTGGCGGGCAGTTCTTGAGCATGAACCCGCTGGCCCCGGCCTGCAGCGCCGCGAACAGGTAGTCGTCGTCGTCGAAGGTGGTCAGGATGAGCACCTTGCAGCCGGGCACGGCCTCGATGACCTGCCGCGTGGCCTCGATGCCGTCCATGCGGGGCATCTGGACGTCCATCAGGACGACGTCGGGCCGCAGCTCGACCGCCTGCCGCACGGCGACATCGCCGTCGTCGGCCTCGCCGACCACCGCGAGGTCGGTCTCGGCGCTCAGGATCATGGCGAAGCCCGTGCGCACCAGCGCCTGGTCGTCGGCGACCAGGACCTTCACCACTGCATCGTCGCCCGTCGTGCGAGGCTCGGTCATGTCGCCACCGGTACCCGGACGCGCACGCGGAAGCCGCCGTCGGGCCTCGGGCCGATCTCGGACTCGCCCCCGTGCATCGCGGCACGCTCGCGGATGCCCGTCAGGCCGAAGCCGCCCGTCGACGCCGGCGACTCGGTGCCCGCCCCGCCGTCGTCGATGACCTCGACCTCGACGGCGGCCGGCTGGTGCTCGGTGGCCGCGACGAATCGCAGCACGACCTCGGCGGTGCAGGCCCCGGCGTGCCGCCGGGTGTTGGAGACGGCCTCTTGGGCGATGCGGAACATCGACACCCCCACCGTCGGCGGCACCCCGAACGGCTCGCCCACCTGCCGGAAGGCGACGGACGGGCGGTCGTCGGGCGCCGCGAGGGCGGCGATGTCGGCCAGCCCGGGCTGCGGCACCCGCGTGCCGCGGTCGTCGTCCTCGCGCAGCAGCCCCACGAGCTCGTGCATCTGGTGGACGGCCTGGCGCGACGACGTCTCGATGACGCTCAGCGCCTCGCGGGCCAGCTCGGGCCGAGCGTCGATGACCCGGCCCGCGCCCGCCGCCTGCACACCGATGCCGCTCACGTGGTGGGCGACGACGTCGTGGAGGTCGCGGGCGATGCGCACCCGCTCGGCCTGCACGGCACCCTGGCGGTCGCGCTCCTGCGCCTGCCGCTCGGCAGCGATGCGGTCGACGATCTCGGCCTGCTGACGGGCGCTGCGCCAGGCACCGTGCCCCCACGCCATGGCACCGAAGAAGTAGATGACGTTGATCGTCAGCGAGTAGACGATCAGTGCCTCGTACCGCGGCAGGAGCCCGACCTGTGGGGCCGGCGGCGGGGCGTCGCGCACGAACTGCCAGACGAGCCAGCCGAACATCGTCACGGTCACCACGACGCTGGTCAGCAGCAGCCGACGGGGTCGACGCGACCACGCCCAGGCCGAGTACAGCGAGACGAACAAGATGATCTGGATCGTGAAGATGACCCCGAGCTGGGCCTGGTGCTCGCCGACCACGATGAAGATCACCGACTCGGCCAGCAGCGTCGTCAGCGGAAAGGCGCGCCGAGCCGCGAACAACAGTCCCGCGAGCGCGAACAGCGCGTGCACCAGCAGCGGGTTGCGGAGCTCGGTGGCCGTGCCGCTGCTCCACACCTCGACCGACGCGACCGAGAGCAGGGCTCCCAGCACGCCGCCCACGACGTCCGCCCGCACCTGCGCAGGGGTCGGCCGAGGGCGCGTCCAGCGGCGGTCCAGGTCGAGCACGCGACCGAGCCTAGGTCACGTTTCGGACAGGCGTACTCTGGAGTGCGTGACCATCGCACCTGAGGGACGCAAGATGCTTCGGCTCGAAGTCCGCAACGCCGAGACCCCGATCGAGAAGAAGCCCGCCTGGATCAAGACCCGCGCGAAGATGGGTCCTGAGTACAACGAGCTGATGAAGCTCGTGAAGGGCGAGGGCCTGCACACGGTGTGTCAGGAGGCGGGCTGCCCCAACATCTTCGAGTGCTGGGAGGACCGCGAGGCCACCTTCCTCATCGGCGGCGAGCAGTGCACGCGCCGCTGCGACTTCTGCCAGATCGACACCGGCAAGCCCGACCCGATCGATCGCGACGAGCCCCGCCGCGTCGCCGAGTCCGTGCAGAAGATGGAGCTGCGCTACGCCACCATCACCGGTGTCGCGCGCGACGACGTGCCCGACGGTGGCGCCTGGCTGTACGCCGAGACGGTCCGCAAGATCCACGAGCTGAACCCGGGTACGGGCGTGGAGAACCTGATCCCCGACTTCAACGGCGTCCCCGAGCTGCTGACCCAGGTGTTCGAGTCGCGTCCCGAGGTGCTGGCGCACAACGTCGAGACCGTCCCGCGCATCTTCAAGCGCATCCGTCCCGCGTTCCGCTACGAGCGGTCGCTGGACGTCATCACCCAGGCCCGCGACTTCGGCCTGGTCACCAAGTCCAACCTCATCCTCGGCATGGGCGAGACCCGCGAAGAGGTCAGCCAAGCACTGGTCGACCTGCACGAGGCGGGCTGCGACCTCATCACGATCACGCAGTACCTGCGTCCGTCGGTGCGTCACCACCCCGTCGAGCGCTGGGTCAAGCCCGAGGAGTTCGTCGAGCTCAAGGCCGAGGCCGACGAGATCGGCTTCGCCGGCGTCATGTCCGGACCCCTCGTCCGCTCGTCCTACCGCGCCGGATCGCTCTACCAGCAGGCCATCGCATCGGGACGCGGCATGGGCGCAGCACCCACCGCGCCGTAGACTGCACCACATGTCCAACCCCGTCCCCGCCCCCGCCAAGGGGCGCCTCGGCCAGATGCGCCAGGCGTACCAGATCACCAAGCGCAGCGACCGCAACATCGGTCTGATCCTGCTGCTGACCTTCCTCGTCGTGGGAGGGGTGTTCGGGGCGCTCGGCTACCTGCTGTTCGGCCACGGCTGGATCGGGCTGACGATCACCATCGTGTTCGCGCTGCTCACGGGCATCCTGGGTGTGCTGATCGTCTTCGGCCGCCGCGCCGAGAAGGCGGCCTACGCCCAGGTCGAGGGCCAGCGTGGCGCGGCCGCGGGAGCGCTGCAGATGCTGCGCCGTGGCTGGGAGGTCAAGCCGGCCGTGTCGTTCAACAAGAACCAGGACGTCGTGCACCGCGTCGTCGGTCGTCCCGGCATCGTGCTGGTCGGCGAGGGCAACCCCAACGCCGTGCGCGGCCTGCTGGCCTCCGAGGTCAAGAAGCACGCCCGCGTGGGCGGCGAGAGCGTGCCGGTCACGGGCATCATCGTCGGCAAGGACGACGGCCAGGTGCCGCTGACCAAGCTCGTCAAGCACATCAACAAGCTGCCCAAGAAGATCAAGCCGGCGCAGATGACCGACCTGGTCTACAAGCTCAAGGCGCTCGACGCGATGCGTCCCGCCGCCCCCATGCCGCGGGGCCCCGTGCCCACCAGCATGAAGGGCAACCGCAAGGCGATGCGCGGCTGACCGACGCCGCCTGCGGCGTCACGTCGGCCGCGCGCCAGGGGGCGGAGCGACCGTGAGCGTCTCGCGGCGAAGCCGCCAGTGCGCGAGGCGTGGTGAGCGATCCGGCTTGCATCAGGCCCCTTCGCTCCGCTCACGGTCGGCCGCAAGCGGCCTCCCTAGGGGCCGTCAGGCCTTGACGACGCGGGAGCCGGCCGCGAGGTCGTGGATGCCGCGCTTGTCGTCGGTCATCACGATCGCCGGCAGCACCAGGCACAGCAGCAGCGTGCGCAGGATCGCGCGCGGCACGCCGATCGGACGTCCGTCGGGGTTCTCGATGCGCATGCCCAGCAGGCGCTTGCCGATCGAGCAGCCGACCAGGCCCGTCAGCAGACCGACCTCGAGCACGAAGAAGCCGATGATGATGAACGTCTGGCTGGGGTCCTCGTCGAGCGGTGCCGGCGGGTAGCGCACGCCGGCGAGCGTCACGGCGCTGAACGCGGCGATGATCCAGTCGATCAGCAGGGCTCCGAGGCGACGCATCAGCGAGGGGATCTCCACCCTGCGACCCTACCGACAGCCCGCCACCTCTGGCCGGACGGGCACTTGTAACACGTTCGAAACAATGCCGACTCCGACGGGAAACTGCCCGCTCCTACCGTGACGATACGGTGCAGTGACGCACTTTCCTGCCGGTTCGACAACGAAAGGCCGCCAGCCGCGGTCTAGGAGGCCACATGTTCGGCAATGCCGACGAGCTGTTCAAGTTCATCAAGGACGAGGGCGTCGAGTACCTCGACGTCCGCTTCACCGACCTGCCGGGCATCCAGCAGCAGGTCACGCTTCCGGCGTCGACGTTCGACGCCGACATGGTCGAGAGCGGCGTGGCGTTCGACGGTTCGTCGATCCGCGGCTTCCAGACCATCGACCAGTCCGACATGGTGCTGTTCCCCGACATCAAGACGGCCTACGTCGACCCGTTCAAGGCCCGCAAGACCATCGCGATGGACTTCTTCGTCCACGACCCGATCACGGGCGAGGCCTACTCGCGCGACCCGCGCAACATCGCTCGCAAGGCCGAGGCCTACCTCGCCACCACGGGCATCGGCGACACCGCTTTCTTCGCCCCCGAGGCCGAGTTCTACATCTTCGACCGGGTCAACTACGGCACGGCCGCCAACAAGTCGTTCTACGAGATCCAGTCGTCCGAGGCCGCCTGGTCCACCGGCGACAGCATCGACGACAACCGCGGCTACCAGGTGCGCTACAAGGGTGGCTACTTCCCCGTCGCGCCGACCGACAAGACCGCCGACCTGCGCAACGACATGATGACCAACCTGACGAATGCCGGTCTGGTGCTCGAGCGCGGTCACCACGAGGTCGGCACGTCGGGTCAGGCCGAGATCAACTACAAGTTCGACACGCTGCTCAAGGCGGCCGACGACGTCATGAAGTTCAAGTACATCGTCCGCAACACGGCATGGGCCAACGACAAGACCGTCACGTTCATGCCGAAGCCGATCTTCGGCGACAACGGCTCGGGCATGCACGTGCACCAGTCGATCTGGAACGACGGCAAGCCGCTGTTCTACGACGAGTCGGGCTACGGCGGACTGTCGGACCTCGCGCGTCACTACATCGGCGGCATCCTGAAGCACGCGCCGTCGCTGCTCGCGTTCACCAACCCGTCGGTCAACTCGTACCGTCGCCTGGTGCCGGGCTTCGAGGCCCCCATCGCGCTGGTCTACTCGGCGCGCAACCGCTCGGCGTGCGTCCGCATCCCGATCACGGGCTCGAACCCGAAGGCCAAGCGCATCGAGTTCCGCTGCCCCGACCCGTCGGCCAACCCGTACCTCGCCTTCTCGGCGCTGCTGATGGCCGGCCTCGACGGCATCAAGAACAAGATCGAGCCGGCTGCTCCGATCGACAAGAACATCTACGAGCTGCCGCCGGAGGAGTACGACGCCATCAACATGGTGCCGACCTCGCTCAACGCCGTCCTCGACTCCCTCGAGGCCGACCACGAGTTCCTCACCGCCGGTGACGTGTTCACGCCCGACCTGATCGAGACGTGGATCGACTACAAGCGCACCGAGGAGATCCTGCCGGTGCAGCTGCGGCCGCACCCGCACGAGTTCGAGCTGTACTACGACATCTAATCGGAGGCTTTTCAGCCTCTGTCGATAGTTGCCGAAAACGGCGGCTGACCTGCGGAAACGTCTTTCGACGTCTTCCAGCGTCAGCCGCCGTTTTTCGTTGGTTAGTGTAACCAGTGTGTAACCAGCAGCGCAGGGGAACTCCGTTGCACTGCCGACAGACGTACTGCGCCATTGACCTGTCCGGTGAAACGCCCCGCGTAGGTATCTCATGCGGACACGATGCGCCTCGATGTGGGTCTCGATGTAGGTCTCGTTGCGGGCGTCAGTACGTCGGTTGTCGGTGGTGCCGTCCACACTGGAGTCCAGGAGGTAACAACCATGACTCAGTCGAATCGGAACAGCGGTAAGTCCTGGTCGGCCCAGGACAAGAAGGACCTGAAGCGCCTCGCGGGCGAGAACACCCCGACGCGCGTCATCGGGCTCAAGCTCGGTCGCACCGAGGACGCGGTGCGGTCACAGGCGTCGAAGCATGACGTGTCGCTGAAGCCCACCAACCAGTCGCCGTACAACCGGCGCAAGAAGTAGCACCCGTGATCGCGCAGGCAGATCCGACCCCGTTGGCAGACTCGGACCTGAACCCGGACTTGGAAGTCCGCCAGTGGCTATTCGAGAACCTCGCCCACATTGAGTCCCAGGTGGTGCGGTACCCGCCACAGCCGGTTGTGGATGCGCTCGCGGGCCTGCGCCTGCCGGCTGCCTTCGACGTCGGATGGTCCCAGGTCGACCACGACCACCGCTCGGGGAAGACCACCTGGACCTGCACCCTCGCGACCGCGCAGCACCTGATCGACGTCACCGCCGAGGCACAGCGTCAGGACGACCACCTGTGGACCGGCAACAAGACCGGCAAGGAGACGGTCTACCAGCGTGAGCCCATCGTGACGGTTAAGGTCTCGCGACTGGACGATGTCTGTGTCCTCGCGCTGAAGATCGAGGGTTCCGATGAGTCGTCGAACTATGCGGCGCCTCGCCAGACCTGGACGTTCTCGTTCACCGAGGGCGAGCCTCGCGAGTACGCCGTCGGCAACCGCGACGACGCGGCAACGCGCGCAGTCGAGGCGCTGTGCCGCCGGCTGGCGGCGAACATCTGACCACCGGCACCTGGACAGGCTGCAGTGAACATGTACAGCCCCCTGACACTCACCCGCGTGGCGTGGGTCCCGTGGAGCTGGGACCCGGACGAGGCACGTGCGGCTCACCAACGCTCGATGGACTGGGCACTTGAGCAGGCCGCCGCGGCGGGCGCCACGCCGGTCCTGCGCGTGCACTCCCACGCCCACGACTGGACCCACCGAACGAGCAGCCACGCCCGCTACGCGCAGGTGGCCACCGTGGTCACCGATCGCGGGCGCGGCGCACGGGGCCCGACGCTGGTCCCCGGCGCGCACTCGATGGGTCTGGTCGCGGGTGGCATGCGCTGTGCCAACGGGTTTGCTCTTGTGGTGGAAGAGCACCCTGCGCTTCCCCTCGCCGGATGGGCGGCCGAACTCGGCGCCGTGAATCTGCGAACCGGCGAACCCGCAGAGGACCATAGAAACCCTGAGCTCGTCGAGCGGGTGAGAGCCCTTGCCTCCTCCCTGTACAACGGCTGGTCCAGCCTCCCTGGCAGCGCTGCCGCGAAGCATCGGATGCCTGAACTCGCAGCAGCCGGCTTGACCTTGGCCGACTTCGTCGGAACGCTCCTCGCGATCGCGCCGCAGCACGTCGATGAGAAAGGCATGCTGAAGTGGGCACCAGCGCAGTGGAAGACCGAAACCGAGACCCGCCTAGCCCGCAACACGGACACGGCCCGCTGACAATGCCCGCGGGGTGGGTGGCTCTGAACCTGTCGTCCGGACCTGCCGGCACTCCCGTCTACTCTCAAGAACCATGGGGACCTACCAACTGCGTGCACCCGCCCAGGCGATCCAGTACGCCCGCAGCGTCAACGAAGCCGAGATCGCCGAACTCGTCAAGGGAACCGGTGCCGGGAGCTACTCCAACGCGCGCGGCCCGCTCGAGGTGACCAATCTGAACGGTCGCGTCGACCGCGTCGTGGTCGAGGCCGGCGAGTGGGTGGTGAAGCTCGGCCATGGTTTCACCGTCCTCAGCAACGCAGAGTTCCAGGCACTGTTCATCGCCGAGTAGCCCCATAAAGTGGTGTTGGGCTGACCGGCGCGACAGGAGCGCCTCAGATGTCGAACTCCACCCCGCCTTCATTCATCACGCTGAGGAGCTCCACGGTCTCGAAGGTGTCCGCCCAGCGATCCACCGAGGTCAGGACGACCCGCGCTTCGTCGAAGGGCAGGTCCCACTCGGTGTAGACCGCGGCCAGGAGATGTCCTGAGAGGTAGGCGATGTTGGGGTCGCCGGTGCTGCGGTAGACCTCGCACAGCTGATCGGTGGCGCCGGGTTGGCGCACGAGGCACTCGTAGAGATGGCGCATCGATGTGCGTGCCGCTTCCTTCGTGCCGAGGCGCCTGAGTCCAGGTTCGTTGTGATCGTCGGTGTCCCAGCTCCACAGACGCGTCAGGAGGATGTCGAGCAGGGCGGCATCAAAGGGCTCGCGGGCTAGGACGTCTGGAGCCAGCCTGACCAGATGTTCCAGCGCTAGCGAGGTGGCGGCACGGTCCAGCTGGGTCAGGCGCAACCTGAGCAGGCGCGCGACCCGCGGGTCGTCGGGCAACGACCTGGCCGCCACGACTGCGGTGACCTGCCGCGTCGCATCGTCGGAGAGCAGGTCCAGCAGGTCGCGGGTGGCGTGGCGTCGCTCGCAGGCCTCACGCATCGCTGCTGGGAAGCTCATGTCAAGGGGTTCGGCCGTGGCGACACTCGCGCCTGGCCCGTTGGTCCGCGTCGTCTCGTCCAGCGCCTCTTCGTTGAGGGTCTGGGTGAGGTCTGCCCAGTAGCCGCGCTCCCCGTCGTGCACGACCCCGAAAACCGGGAGGGTGTGGTCGCGCCAGTAGACGCGATGGTTCCCGATCACGATCCGCCGATGATGCGACGATCCGCCCTTGACCTGCACCGCGGCCATGTAGGGCTCCACGCTGTGCTCGTTGGTCAACGCGACGAACAGGTCGAGGCCGTCATCGAAGCTTGAAGGGACCTCGACGACCTTGCATCCCGCGGCGAGAAGGACGTCCTCGGCGGCACGAAGAGCCCGTCGCTCAGCCAGATACTGCTCGCCGCGGTGCCCAGGCAGCCCGTTAGTCCCCATGGGACAACTCTGACCGACCCAGTCGCGACCCGCGTCGTTAGGGACCTTCCCTGACCACCTTCGGTGTCTACTGCTCGGCCGGCGCTGTCCGGTTCACAACTGACTCACGGTGAGAGGTAAGCGCAACCTCCTTGACTTCAATGTCGGAAAATGCGACATTTGATGTCATGGCATCGAACGTGGGTAGCGGAGGAACGGGACAGGGGTCACCCTTTTTCCCGTCGCCGGCGCCTGCGCCGGCAGCACCTCCGGCTTCGCCGACCGGTACGACTCCCAGTACAACGACCGGTTCGACCGGGACAGCCAAGCCTCCAACCTCGCTCAAGGCCCGCGTCGCCGCTGTCCCCGGCCTGGACCCCGCCCACCTGAAGGCCGCGGGGCAGCCCGAGCTCCAGCAGGTTCTCGAATCGCTTCTCGGAGCGCTCAAGAACCTCTCCGACGCCGATCTTCAGCTCGGCGAGAAGCATGGCGACGGGAGCCTGCGCATCACCAGTCACCTCGCCGTGTGGCTGATCGGGAAGGTGACCGACGCCTACGGCAGCAAGCTCGTCCGACTGTCCAAGGTGACAGATCGGGAGAGCCTGCGCAGCATCTCCGGGCTCGCCAACCTATTGACCAACGCCATCGCCAACAAGCAGGGAGTCACCACCGCGTGAGCGACTACATCGAACCGGCCGAATCCGTCAGCGAGGCCTGGCTGCGGACCCTCGAGCACGTCCAGGAAGTGGGCGGATACGCCATCAACGTCATGAGCACGGTGACCAACCCACTCGCACCCGAAGACCCGCGCATCCGGGCTGCGGTCGATGCGGTCCTCGACGGCGGGAACCGTGCGGGCACTCGCGTCCAAGAAGTCGACACCGTCGCCGGCACGATCTTCCCCTCCGACCTCTTCGTCGACCCGCACCTGGTCTACTCCTCGGCCCTGGAAGCGGCAGACAAGGAGACGCTCGACCTCGCGGCCAGCGACCTGTACGAGGCCTACCTCGACATGCTGCCGATCCTGCTCACTGACCCAGCTAACGCTCGGGGGACTTACTTCGGCCGCATGATCAGCTGGCCCGGGAAGACCGGCGGTGGCCGCAATCAGCTCGCGGATCGCGTCACGACCTTGCGACGAGCGCACGATCTCAACCAACGCAAACGCAACCTCGAAGACATCGTCATCGGCGGCGAGGGCGAGGGCCTCATCGAGGACTCCCTCGCAGGGGTGCAGGTCTACGCGGCCAGTGACCGCCGCTCGCGTGGATTCCCGTGCCTGGTGCACATCGACCTGACCGTCTTCGATGGTCGCCTGAGCATGGCGGCGGTCTACCGGCACCAGTACCTGGTGACCAAGGCGTACGGCAACCTTCTCGGCCTGAGCCGGCTGCTGTGCTTCTTGGCCCAACAGTCCGGCTACGCGGTGGGCGAGCTTGTCGTCCACGCCACCATGGCCGACACCGAACAGGGCACCTATACCAAGGCCGGTCTCACCGAGCTAATCACCGCAGCGCGGACGGCAACCGCATGACCTCCCTCCCGAACCCAGCCGTCGCCAGTTCAGCGCTTGGCGTCGAGAAGGGTGTCGAGTTGGGTGCCGGGGTCGAGGAGTGGGTCGAGACCGAGTTCGCGGGCCTGGCCGGAGCCAGCCTCGGCGCCAGAGTAGGGGTCGACGTGCTGCTCGGGGTGGGGGTCGACATGGTGGACGCCGGGCAGCTCGCCGAGATGATCGAGTCGTCGGGATCGTCCTTCATGGACTTGTGCTGGACCCCGTCCGAGCAGGGCTATTGCGCGGGATCGATCCCCCGGTTGGCGGCCCGGTGGGCGGCCAAGGAAGCGACGATGAAGGCTCTTGGGCGTGGGATCGGCGAGATCGACCCCATCGATATCGAAGTGGTCTCGATCGAGGGTGAGCCTCCGCTCCTTGAGCTGCATGGGAGCGCTCGGGCCATCGCCCGAGAGCGGTGGGTGAGGCGTGTCGCGTTGTCGCTTACTCACGAGGGCACCTTCGCAGTCGCATTCGTCGTGGTTGTGGGCGAAGCGGTTGATCCCGTGACAGGCACCGCAACAGGGGTCGGCATCGGCACACCCGTGGGTTCGCGAAGGCGGTGAGGAATCGGATATCCGGTGCGGCTCATCGCAGCCGTGTGACAAAGGACGGGTCTGAAATGCTGAACAGAAAGGATGGGCTCACTGATGGTGGACCACCACGCCGGCGAGAGCAGCGGCAAGGCCGAGAAGACGGTTGCGGGCAAGGGTGCGGGCAGGGTTGAGCAGATCGAAGTCGCCCATCGTCTGCGCTCCGCGCGCGAAACCCTGGGCCTGACTCAAGAAGATGTGGCATCGGCACTCGGTATCCCCCGCACAAGCGTGATCGCCATGGAGGCGGGGAAGCGAAACGTCACTGCGCTGGAGCTCCGGCGGCTGGCTCGTCTGTATCAGCGCGAGGTTGCCTGGCTCCTGGGAGAAGGCCCCGAGACGGTCGACGAGGGCAGCGCCGAGAATCAGGCTCTGTTCCGGGCTACCGCCAACCTGTCGGAGGAAGACAAGGAACAGGTACTCCGGTTCGCGCAGTTCCTGGCCGCAGGTGAGGCGCCTCCAGGTCTGCGGAACAGAGTCGGCAGCCCGCCCCCGCGACGCACGCGCACCCGAGACGCATCAGCGACGACCGACCCTGGGCCTGGTGAATAGGTATGGCCTCCTTGGCTCGGCGACGGCACGCTCTGCAGGCGGCCGATGAGCTCTTGAACGACCTGGACATCGACCAGGAGGAGCCGATCGACGTCTTCGACATCATCGACCGACTCGGCCTGTGGCTGGTCTTCAACCGCCTGGACTCCCTGCTGGGCGCGACCCTGCCCAAGGGGACCGGCGGCATCATGCTCACGACCCAGCGCGGCCCCTCGGTCCAGCGCTACACCGCCGCCCACGAGATCGGGCACTGGATCCTGGACTTCAACGAGCCGGCGTTCGACACCGACGACGACATCTTCCATCCCACCGCTGACCGCGAACAGCTGGCACAGCTGTTCGCCGGGCAGCTCCTGATGCCGCCACCGCTGGTGTTCGAGACCGGCGCTCGCCACGGGATCTCCTCCGACGCCAGCGCCACCGCGCCCGCGGTCTACCTCACCGCACGCGACATGGGAGCAAGCTACGAGGCCGCCGTTCGACAACTCTCAAACCTGGACATCATCAGCCCCTCCACTCGAGATGGGCTTCTCGCACGCACACCGATGCAGATCAAGACCGAGTTGTGCCACGGCCATCGGCCCCGGGGGCCGGTCGACGTCTGGCCCGTCGACCTCGGAGCGAGCGGCGGCGAGGTCGCGCTCACCGAAGGCGACGAGGTCGTCCTCACGCTGCCGGAGAACCGAACCACCGGATACCGCTGGATGACCCCCGATGAGATCACTGAACGCAGCACGCGTGAGGACAGTCCGCCCCCCGAGCCGTTCGCTTTCGACTTCTCCGCCACCGGGGCTGCACGACCCGCACGAGGGGAAGCCCGGCGGTCGCGCTCGACCGCAGCGGTAAACCGTGCACTGATGCGCGTACCCGGCAATACCGCGGCTCGGCGCCTACTCCACGATCACGGAGGCTCGGGCCACCCCGCCACGTTCGACGCTCGCAACCTGGACGCCGCCGACGGGATCGAGGAGCGCGACCGTGGCGGGGACGACCGACCCGAGATCGGTGAAGCACGATCCGCACTCGAGGTGACGCCGGCCTCCCTGGGGGAGGTCGATGACCGATTCACCGCCGGGTGGGCGCAGGTCCCTCCGTCTCGGGTCCGTGCCGTGCGTCGCGCGATCGCTGGCCGTCGAGACCTGGCGCTGCCTGAATCCCTGAACGGCCACCTGGAGGAAGCGGCCGGCTCATGGACCGCCCTGGACCCCTCGACCATTCCAGCCGCCGCCACCGGTGAGCGACTGGTTGCGCTCCGATCGACCGGCGAGGGATCCCTCGGACTGGATCTGACCTACAGCTTGCCCTTCGATCCGCACGCGCCAGCCGCTGCCACCTTCCACTTAGAGGTGCGGGTGAGCCCGACGCCCCAGGAAGAGCACCGTCGCACGTTTCTGCAGTGGGCCCTGGCCCAACCAGACGACCTGGGTGACCGCGACGACCCGGGCAACGACGGGGCCGGTGGCCGGGGCGGTGACCGGGGTGATCGACGATGACGGCCCAAGGACCGAACGTCTCCACAGCCGGCCAGGCGGCTCGGCAGCCGGTGGATCTGCGACCCCTTGTCTCGAGCATCCTGATGGATCAGGGTGCTCGGCCGGTCTGCGTGCCGTTCGCGTTGAGCTTGGCGCATGAGGCAGTGGCCGCGAGTAACTCGGATCCGGCCATGGCTCCCGAAGCGATCTGGTGGCGCGCGTCGTCGCTCGCACAGGTCTCGGCCGGCGGCATGCTGTTGGAAGATGCTGGTGACGCGCTCACAACGACCGGTCAACCTCCCCTGAAAGACTGGCCCTGGAACCCCCTTCTGGGCGCGGGAACCGAACTCCCGCCGCCCGCAGCCGGCACCTCGCCATGGCGAACCGCCACGATGGAGGAGCTGGCCCTTGCTCACGACGGAGTTGAGGACGATCTCGAGGATGCTCTCGCGGCCGGGAGTCCGGTCATCTTGGTGGTCGAGGTCACCACCGAGTTCGAGAACGCGTCCGCCGAAGGGCTGATCGAGATCCCTGACATCCGCAGCCCCGCGGGCGACTATCACGCCGTCCTCATCGTTGGGGCCACCACTGATCCGGACCACGGCCGCCTGCTCCTGATCCGCAACAGCTGGAGCAAGTACTGGGGCGCCGGAGGCTACGGCTGGCTCCCCACCAACTATCTGATCGCCCATGCCGTCCAAGCCGCCGTCGTCGTGATCTGAGCAGGAGAACCACACCATGAACATTGGCGAGTACCAGCGCCTCACCGCCGAAACAGACGTCCTGGACCCCACCGATCTCGGGCTCCCACTCCTGGGGCTGGCCGGCGAGGTGGGCAACCTCTCGGCCGAGTACAAGAAGCGGCAACGAGACCAGGCTGGATACCGCGCGTTCAGCGAGGAAGTCCACGAAGAACTCGGCGACCTCATCTGGTACGCAGCCGCCCTGGCCCGACGCTGCGATCTCGACCTAGACGAGGTACTAGCCGACAACCTCCGCAAAACCAAGGAACGATTCCTCCGCCCCGACACTCCCCCACCGCACCCGCTCTTCGACGAAGGACGCGACCCTTCCGAGCAGATCCCCCGCAGCTTCGACATCACCTTCGTCGAAACCATCGAGCACGACCGCGGACGCGAGCCCGTGCCGGTTGTGCGGATCTACCGCGGAACCAACGCTGTGGGCGATCCCCTCGATGACAACAGCGACGACAGTGACGACTACCGCTACCACGACGCCCTGCACCTCGGACACCTCGCCGTGCTGGGCTGGTCACCCACGATGCGCGGCCTGCTCGACGTCAAACGCTCCAGCGACCGAGACCTCGACCGAGTCCAGGACGGAGGCCGCTCCGCCGTGGTCGAGGAAGGTCTCACCGCCTACGTCTTCTCCGTCGCCGTTTCGCACAGCCTCTTCGCCACCAGCGACCGCGTTCCGATCGATGTGATCAAAGCCTGCCAGAAGATGACCGCTCATCTCGAAGTCTCCCGGCGCTCTGCTATGGACTGGGAATACGCGATCCTCGCCGGCTACCGCGTCTTCCGCGAACTGCAACACCACCACGGCGGTACCGTCCACGTCGACCTCAACGACCGATCACTGACCTTCACCGCACCGAGGAGCTAGCGATCACGTCCGCAGAGTCCAACCAAAGCCCAGCTACCGATCTCGGGCCACAGCCCTCAACCACAGACCCAAGTCACCGAATCACTAGAAAGGCAGCCGCCCACCATGAGTCCATCGCAGATCAATCTGACTCGCGGCTCGGTAATCGTGTTCGAGGGCCTCGACAAGGCAGGCAAGTCGACACAGCTTGAGCTCCTCCGTGCTCGGGTCTCGACCGAAACCACGCTCTTCACACACATGCCGTCCGGACTCACCGACTTCTCACGCCAGCTCTACGCGCTGCTGGAAACGAACTGTCCCGAGTCGGGACTCGCCCGACAGCTCACCCATCTCGCCAGTCACAGCGAGAACATCTCCAAGATCATCGACGCAGCACGCACCGGCTCGTTGGTCCTAGACCGCTGGTGGTGGTCGACCATGGCCTACGGCTGGTACGGCGGCGACGTCCCCAATACCGGGCTCTCGGAATCCGCGTTCCGCGACCTGATCGACTGCATCTGGGCCCCCGTCACCGCATCAATCGTGTTCCTCTTCCTCACCCCACGCGAGGCCGACCTAAACAACGTCGACGGCGTAGCCGACGGCTACCGCACCCTCGCCGCCCGCCACACGGGCAACGTCGCATACGTGCCCGCGCACAGCCCCGAGGAAACGCACGACTTCATCCTCGAGGCTCTGAGAGATGCCGGTCTGGCCACGGTCCACCACCAGTAGCGAAACCCGGTCGGATGACCCAGCAGAGGACTCCGCGAGCAAGTCAGAGGTCAGGCGATGGCGTGAGCGAGGGCTGCACCGGAATTGCAGGTGGTGTCGAGACCCCACTTGGGCGGAAAGAATGGCGCATTCAAGGCTCCCGCGGCGGCGAACTGCTGCTTGATTCGGGTGCGGTTCCCGACACCGCGTTGCGCGGGGTGAGCCACTCGAGCGTACTTGTCGGTTTCGCAGAACAGGTTCTGGCAGTCAATCAGCTTCAGCGGTCGTCCGAACAGGTCTTGGAAGTCGAAGCCCAGGGACGCTAGTTGGTCGGTCTGGGTGTCAGCCATCCATCGGATCATCGCTTCGGGCGAAAGGCCGGCCGTGTCGGGGAAGCACTTGGCGATCCCACTGCGAGCACCGGGACCGGCTACGACGAAGTCGTCTTCGTCGAAATCAATGAGCGTGGAGTAGTTCAGGTCGACCGTCAACTGATAAGCGAGAAACGGGCCGAGCGAAGGATAGGAACTGATGGTCTCGAATACCTCCCGCAGGGATCCGACTCGCGCCAACTTTCCTGCCAGACCATCGCGCATCATGTGGTCAACCAAAAGCAAGTGGTTGCGGTGCTTTCGGGCCGCCCCGAAGGGCGGCGGCGGGACGATATAAGCCGCCGAGTAGACGCGCTGGCCACGCGCCAGCATGCTGTCGAGCGTTTCGGCGAGGTCTTCGACGTCGAACGAGGCCCAAGTGGCGTCACCGTGGGCTGCTTCGAGCGCGGCCCAGGTGGAGGGCTTGTTGAAGAACCGATACAGGAGGGTGCGAAGCAACAGATCCTCCGGCTGCTGCGACCCAACGTATTGCGCACGGATCAGATCCTGCGACACACGATCGGCGGCGCGGTAAGCATTGGTGAACCTGTACCGAGAGATGATCTCGTCATCGGTCCAAGGTGCTGGCAGGCCAGCCAATCGAGCGTGGTACACCCGCTGACGTTCGGTGGCCACCGTCCAGTAGCTCCGCAGCACCTCCGATGTCGTCACGGTGCGCGAACCGATAGAGATCCTGCTCATCTATGCCTTTCCTCCATGATCAAACCCACACTCTCATGGTGTGCCACCATCGCCACGCACCCACGCACGGAACTGCCGCACGCATAGGTCACAACTGTCACCTAAACGAACGACTGAAGCGCCCCAGGTTCTCGGCCGTTCCTATACGGGGTGCAGCTCTCGGTTGAGGGCTGCGTAGTGGGCTTGCTCGTACTCCACTGGGCTCATCATCTCAATGGTGCTGTGGAGCCTGCGGTTGTTGTACCAATCGACCCAGCCGGCGGTGGCGTACTCGACGTCGGCGATGGTCCGGTAGGGCCCGGCGTGGAAGATCGCGGTGCGGACGCACTCGGTCTTGTAGAGCCCGATGATGCACTCCATCAGCGCGTTGTCGTAGGCATCGCCGACTGATCCGATCGACGGCTTGATTCCTTCGTCAGCGAGGTGATCGGTGAACACGATCGAGGTGTATTGCGACCCGGCGTCCGCGTGACCGATCAGCTCGCCCCGGACCACCGGGTGGCCCTCGCGGCCGCGCTGCCACAGCGCCATCCGCACAGGCACGTCGACCAGCTCGACGGCCTTGGTCGCAGCGACGTTCCACGCCACGATTCGCTGCGCGAAGACGTCGAGGACGAACGCGACGTAGACGAACCCGGCCCAGGTGCGGACGTAGGTGAAGTCCATGACCCAGGTCTGGTTCGGCGCGGCGGCGGTGAAGTCGCGATCGAGCAGGTCCCTGGCCCGCCTGCCGTCCTTACCGGGGATCGTGGTTCGCACACCTTTGGCGCGTCGGATCCCTTGCAGGCCTAGGGATCGCATCGCTCGGTCGACCGATCCGGGTGAAGCTCCGGGGCGGGTGCGGCCCACCAGCGCGGTCATCTTCCGGCGCCCATAGAGCCCTTCGGGCGTCATGCGTCGCGTCCCCTCGTGGTCGATGCGCCAGGCCAGCTCGCGGACCTGGTCGATCACAGCGGCGTCGCTGATCGTGCGCGCAGCGATCGGGTGCTTGGTGCTGGCCCAGGCTCGGTAGGTCCGTGCGGCGATCTGGCAGCCCTGCTCGCGCAAGACCCGACAGACCGACTCGACCGCATGGCCCTCGGACCGCAGCTCGTCGATGAACGCGACGATCAACGGTTGCGGGGGTCGAGCTCCCCGGCGAAGAAAATCGAGGCCCGGCGCAGGATCTCGTTGTCCTCCTCGAGCCGTCGGACCCTCGCCTTCAGGTCCTTGATCTCAGCCAATTCCTCACTGGTGGCTCCCTGACGCAGACCGCCATCGACCTGCGCCTGGACGACCCACCGACGCACAGTCTCCTTCCCCAGACCCTCACGACGGGCCACGACCTCAGCGGCCGCTGTCAACGACGAGTACTCCGGCAAGTGCTCCAGCACCTGCCGCACGCACCGCTCCTTGACCTGCGGATCGATCTTCTTCGGCATGCTGCTCATCCTCCTGGACTCAAACAGGAGCGGCATCAAACCTGGGGCGCTTCACGACTCGCCGGTGGATGCATCTACGGCATCTTCGGTCCTGTACGCACGTAGGCCAAGCACACTGATTGCGAGCACGCGTCCACAGCGACTTCACCGCCGGGATGCTGAGGGCACGTGCCGCAACCTTTCAGAGCTCAGCGGACCATCTGACCATCCGATTCTGCTCCGGCAGCGGCCGACGAGTCTCGGCGCCACTCCAGACAACGCGGATCGGGCCGTGTCGCGCTGTTCGGCGTACTCGTGGACCTTGGTTCGTATCAACAAGACGAGGCTGACTGGCCCCATGAAGGCGAACTTCATCGCGTTCCAGATAAACAGCAGCACAAGTATGTTGAGCCAGCCTGGCCCGCCGTCAGCCAGGAGCGCGGTGCAGATGCTCGCGGCGAACACATACGGGACCGCGATGAGCATGGCTGGGACACCCCACCTGCGGCCCCGGCGGGTGCGGATCGCGTCGAGAGCGATGTTGGTGGGCATGTAGAAGCGCAGGTAATCACGAGTGCCTACGCTCGCCGCCCAAAGAAGCCGGATCATGATGGCGTTCCTCTCTTTCGCACGGATGTGACCGGCGAGGTGGTGCGTTAGAGAGTGACCCGGAGGGTCTGCCGCAAGCGGCGCGTCATGTTGGATATCCAACCTCGATATCGACGATACGCCTGATTGCGGACAGGTGAAGCCCTCACGGGTAGTCAGACGGCATGCACCCTGGTCGGTGAACATTCGAGTGAGACGACCCGATCTGCACGTCGTCCCTAGTCTTGGGCCATGAGTTTTACAGCACTCCACCGGGCGGAGACGAACGACCTGGACTGGAAGTCCGATCTACCGCCCGCGAAAGGGCTCTCGCAGACGGACTTTCCCAAGGACGTGGCCGCGATGGCGAACAGTGCTGGCGGTCTCATCGTCTACGGCGTGCGCGAGTCACAGAAGGCCTGCTGCGGTCGGCGGGCATCGAATGAGCAGCGATGGCTACTTCGAGGGCTCCCAGGTTGAGTCGGCGGCCATCGAGTGCGCTATCGCCGACTTCATGGCGTTGATCCGGGTCACGGCCGCAGCGACCGGCAACGACGAGTACGACGTGCGAGTCGGGATCGGCTGGAGCGGAGGACAACCGCTAGTAATCCTGACAAAGGACAACAGCGGCTTCACCTACGACGGCGTATCAACACCGCTGCATCCAAGACCTCTCCACACTCATCGGCGAACGCGACGAATACACCGACAGCGTGACCCTCGGTGACCACGGCTCACGTTCCAACCAACGCTCCATCCGTCGCGTCCCGATCCTCCCGCCCGACCGCGTCAGGACGCTCCCCTTCGGGACCGGCGTCACCCTGCTTCGTTCCGCGCCACCCATCGTCACCGACCTGCGCGCCTGGCCGGACCGGCCCGACGCGAAACAGCTCCGCGCCGACCGCGTCGAGATCGAAGCCCTCCTGCGACGTCCCGCGTCCTCCTGATCCAGCCCCGAGGGGTAGCCGGCGCACCTGCCTGTCGTAGCAGTCGTCGATCGGCTGCGTGAGCAGACAGGAACACGCTGATGAGCATCGAGACCCAGCAGGCCGTGACCGGGTTCATCGCCACCGATCCCCGCCTGACCCACACCAGCGAAGGCGTCGCCCGGCTCTACTGCCGGATCGGCATCGAGCACTCCCGTCAGGAGCCGGACGGATCGTTCACCCGACTCGACCCGACGTTCCACGACATGACCGCGTTCCGCAAGGCCGCCGAGGAGGGCATCGGCCGGCTATGCAAGGGCGACAAGCTCATCGCGATCGGACAGGTCCACGCCTACACCTACGAGAAGGACGGCCAGACCGTCGAGGCCGAGGAGTTCATCGTCAGCCGCTTCGGGCACGACATGGCCCGGACCCAGTACGACATCGACCGCACACCCCGACAGGCCGTCGAGCACACCGCAGCGCAGCGGGACGCGAACGGCTTCGACGCTCCCGCTCAGCCGCAGCGGTCCAGCACCGCGCCGGCGATAGGCATGTGAGGCACCCACGATGAGCGAGTACGTGCCCGAGCCCGACCCGGCCGACCTGGAGAACAACGCCACCTACGACCAGACCAGCTACGGCGACCCGGAGATGGCCGAACCGCCGCACCCGATCAACTGGAACCTCCTCACAGCTGACGAGGCGGAGGTCGAATGGCTGGAGCTCAACGCATGGGTCAACTGGCGCCGCCGCACCTACGGGCTCCCTGTCTCGGTGATTCCGCCCGCCTGGTACAACCACCCCGAGCTGGTCTGGGAACTTTCCGCCCTGCACCTGCACTGGCTCTGCGCCTACGACCCCGACCAGAACGGGTCCGCCCCGCTCGGCTGGCATCGCGACTTCGCCGACGCACGCCAGCGCCTGCGCGATTGGGTCGCCGCCTCCGGCACCAAACTCGACCGCGACCGCCCCACCCGCCAGACCGTCTGGCCCGGTGAAGCACCCAGCGAGCCTGTCGAGGACACACCCATCCTCAACCGCGACGCCGAGTTCGTGGAGTTCGTCCTCGCCGACGTACAACGCCGACGCGAGGCCGAGGACGAGTTCTACCGCCACTTCGACCCCGAGACCGGCGAAGTCACATGAACAGCCGAACCGGGGCCAAAGGAACCAGCGGCGCCGACGGACTCGACATGGACGAGCGCTCCAACCTCGACCGCCTGATGACGGTCGAGGAGGTCGCCAAATACCTGTGCGTCCCCGTCAACACGCTCTACCAGTGGCGGCACAAGGGAACTGGTCCGACAGCCTTCCGTGTCGGGCGCTACCTCCGCTACGACCCGAGCGACGTGCGCTCCTGGCTACGCGACAACAGCGGGACAGGTCATGGCGTCCATTGACCGTCGCGTACGTCGCAGCCGAGACGGCGAACGACAGCTCAGGTACATCGTCCGGTGGCGCGAGCCTGGCGGCGGGGCTCGCTCAAAGACCTTCACCCGCAAGACGGACGCCAACCGCTTCGCGGCCACGGTGTCTGCCGACATCGTGCGAGGCCAATACTTCGATCCAGACGCCGGCAAGGTCAGCTTCAAGGACTACACTCGGAGTGGCTGGAAGCTCAGACGTTCGACGAAGGCACTCGAGAGGCCGTCGAACTGCGTCTACGGTTGCACGCCTATCCGGGCCTCGGCGCGAAACTGCTGAGCGACGTCAAGCCGTCCACCATCCAGACCTGGCTTCGTGGCCTGTCCGAGTTGGCCCCCACCTATCAACAGGTCATCTTCGCGAACGTCTCCACCGTCTTCACCGCGGCCGTGGAGGACGCGCTGATCCAGAAGAACCCGTGCAAGGCCTCCTCGGTGCGTCAGCCCAAGCCCGAGCAGCGCAAGCTCACGCCGTGGACGGCCGGACAAGTCACGAACGTCCGAAGCGCCCTCCCCGACCGCTACCAACTGGTCGCTCAACTCGGCGCCGGCCTCGGCTTGCGGCAGGGCGAGATATTTGGCCTCTCCCCCGACGACATCGACATCGAGAAGGGCGAGATCGAGATCGTCCGCCAGGTCAAACTCCGTGCCAGCAACAGGCAGCTCTTCGGCCTGCCCAAGGGACGCAAGACGCGGCGCGTGCCCCTGCCCGACTCCGTGCTCGACGCGATCAACGAGCACATGACTCGCTACCCGCCTCGTGAGGTGACACTTCCGTGGGACCGACTCGACGGATCGGAACGTACCTTCACTTTGTTTCTGACGACGCGGGAGCGAGGCGCACTCAACCGCAACTACTTCAACACCTACCTCTGGCGTCCGGCCCTGGAGAAGGCGGGCATCGAAACCAAGCGTGAGAACGGCACTCACCCGCTCCGCCACTTCTACGCCAGCACGCTGCTCGACGCAGGCGAGTCGATCAAAGCGCTGAGCGAATACCTCGGCCACGCCGATCCCGGCTTCACCCTGCGGACCTACACCCACCTGATGCCCACGTCTGGTGAACGAACCCGCAACGCGATCGACACCGCGCTGAGCCGGCCACTGGCCGAAAGCCCGGCAGGAAACTCTGTTGAAGGCTTCTCCCCTCACCGCCGGACTTCGAAACGCCCGCTGCCCACGACCGATCAGCAGGCGCAACCGCCGGTCGTGCGACGACAGGTCCCGCGATTATGAGTCTGCTCAACGAGATTCCGCGAGCCCAATGCAAGACACTCGTCTGGGTGACCCAGCGCACCCACAACCTGTCCTCTACAGCCCTCCATCCGGCCCCGACGCCCGCGAAGTAATCAGTTGACCAGCGAACTGTCAACTGGAAGAGCACGCCGAGAGCTCGAGCGGCGCGAGTTCGGTGCATCCGTACCGCCAACCGGTCTGTTCGTCGACGCCGACAGGCTGAGACTACTCGCAGCGATCGTCTAGCTATTGAACGCTCAGCGCGACCGAATGCGGGCAACCGCGCGGGGCTACAGGAAACTGAGTTGACCGGCCGCCGCGCGTGTAATCGTCACGGTGGTTCCTTCTAGGGTGAAGTCGAGGAGCAGGCCGCTGTCGAGCACCGCTAAGACGCCTGCGTGATCACGCGCAACGATAACCCCAAGAATCGAGCGGTCTTCGGCCACGATCTTGAGCTCATCGCCGTCGTCCGACGCGGCCACGGTCACCGATGTCGGGTCGACGTGCTCGTCACCCTCAAGCCGAGACTGAGCGGTGACGGCGCCGGTTGCCATCATCTCGGCCAGCTTGTGTCGGTCTGTGCCCTGGACGTACTGGAGCAGGTCGAGAACATCGGTCGGGGTCGCTCCGAGATCAGTGCGCCATCCTTGGATGTGCCGGTTGCTCAAGTAGTCGCGTAAGCCTTCCTCGTCCAGTCCGGCATCTTCAGCGATGCGCCCTAGGTGCTGCGCCAGGGTCCGGGACTTTACGTCTCTGACGAGGAGATCGATCGCGAGAGGGGTGTCGACGCCGTATCGCAAGTGGGCAGCGGTGTTAGAGAAGAGCTGCACGGGGCTCAACCGGGACAGCAGGATGTCGTTGGCCTGGACGACGACCAGACCGACGGTCCACGCCAGGTAGTGCTGGACACCTTCACTGATGACGTCGACCATCTGCTCGAGTCGAAAGGCCGAGTCCTGCACCGCAGTGTTCAGGTGGGTGTTGGCTAGTTCGGTGAGTGTTCGTCCCGCGATCCAGTCACGAATCACGGCGTCGGTATCGACGTCGATGTCCGCGCCTCTGGGTGACTTTCGGAAGCGCCAGTACGTCTTCGCCTCGGGCAGATTCAGCAGCCGGGTGTACACGCCTTGGCTGGTGAGCACGTCGAGAGTTTCCGCGAGCGTTTGCTCATCAAGGCCTCCGAGCTGTTGCACATGGTCGGCAAGCTCCTCGGCGATCGCCTCGATCACGGCAGCCGAGGCCAAGCTGGTTCCGGCTTGCGCCCAACGTTGACGTGACGCGGGTGGCGTCTGCTCGTACTCGCCCACGACGAGTTCTGCGAGTGCCATCCACCGGTCCTTGAGGTTTTCGGGAAGCTGGGTGAACGCGAAAAGACGCTTTACAACGTCACGCCAGGTCCGGGTGCTTGCGAGATCGGGCACGTGGTCCAGGACGTGGAGGATGAACCAGACGTAGTTGACGAAGCCTCCGGCCTCCTTGTCCGGGGTCAGCTGCAGGATCGCGCCCTGTGTCTGCGCAACCAACGCTTCGGCTTCGGCAAGAGCTTCAAGAGCAGACGGCTTGGCGACGGTCGAGCGGACCTCCAGCTCGTCGGGGCCAGGGGTGAGCCGGTCGAAGTCGCTGCCGCTCAGCGCCTTCTGCAACGCCAGGACGATCCAGCCTTCGGACTCCTTGCCGGCGCGGCCGGCGCGGCCGACGGCGTTGAGAAGTTGGGCGGCCGTCATTCGGAACGCGGGGTCCTGGCCGTCGTACTCGGTGGTGGCGATGACAACGGTGCGGACGGGCAGGTTCACGCCGTCGGTCAGGGTGCTGGTTGCGACGACGGCCTTGATGGTCTCGCTGCGGATCGCGTCTTCGACGGCTTCTTGTACCTCAACCGGCAGCCCGGCATGGTGGTAGGCCACACCCTTGCGGACCGTGCCGACGAGGGGGTGGTCCTCGCCGAGGCGTGCGGCGAGGGCGTCGGCAAGGCCTTGGGAGCGCGGGTCTTCATCGAGTTGGTCGGCCATGACCTTCGCTGCATCGCGTGCGGTGGCTCGCTGAGAGACGACCATGAGGAGGCTGCCGGCGCGGAGCAGGAGTGTGGCGGTCTTGGCGGTTGTCGAGTAGGCGGTGGAGGTGTTGCCGCTCCCGGTGATGCGCTTGTTGTCGGGGCCGAGGACGAGCTGCCCGATGGGGGTTTTCTTGCTGGTGGCCAGGTGCCGCTCGGTGGCGTTGGTGGGGCGAACCGCTAGGTGGGCCCGTAGGTCGTAGCGGGTCTTGTCCTTAACACCGCGGCGGCTAGCAGGGGTGTCGGTGCGACTCTCCTCGATTTTGTCGGTGCCCATGAGGACGTGCAACCGTCGTGGCGCTCTCCACTCGTCGGTGAACAACACTTCGGATTGTCCGGCGGAAGTCCATGCGGCGAGGGATGCGGCGTTGCCCATCACGCCGGAGAGGAGGATGAGTCGTGCGCCGCTGGCGTCGAGCAGGGAAAGCAGTCCTTCGAGCAGCAGTCCGCGCCCGCCGGTCTCGGCTATGAGGTGGACTTCGTCGATGATGAACAGACTGAACCGGCTCAGGATTTCCTGTGGGTTCTGCCGCAGCGCGTTCATGAGGCGTTCGGGCGTCATGACCTCGACCTGCGGCAGCTGCCCAGTGCCTTCTTCGTCATCGATGGTGTCGTCGCCGAACAGGACTTTGGCGCCGAAGCCGTCGGGGAGGTCTGCGCCGATTCGTCGGTCGAGGTAGCGCAGCCGGGATCGGAGTCCTTGTCGCATCTCCCGGCCGAGGCTTCGCAGTGGGGTGACGTAGCAGACGTCGCGGTCGTCGAGTGCGGTGTGAGCGCAGATGATGAGCTGTGCGAGTAGCGTCTTGCCGGCGCTGGTCGGGACGGATACGAGCAGCCGGGTGGTGGCGGGGTCGAGGGGGCTGAGGGTCGGGTGGGCGACGAGGGCGCGCTGGGGCGGCCACAGTGTCAAGATGGGCTGTTGGTCGAGAGTGAACGCCTGCTTGACGGCTGCGGGGAGGTCGGGTGGAAGGACTGCCCAGATGCTGTTGTCGGCGAGCCCGTCGGCGAGGAGGAGCAGATGTCCCGCCACCCAGCGGGTGTCGAGGTCGCTGAGGCCGACTTCGTCGTTGACGACGAGGCGCAGGTGTCCGCGGGCTGCTTCGAGCGCGTCGGTGCTGCCTTCGCGTAGGTAGTGGACGAGGTCGGCGACGCCGCGCAGGAGCCGCTGGGTCGGACCGAACATTGTGCCGTCGAGGCTGTCGAGATCGGTCCCGCGGGTCAGTGCCGTGGCGGAGGCTGCCCACGTGCGTAGCCGCCGGTTGAGGGTGGCCATGTCGAGGCCGAGGAACAGGATTCCGGCTTGAAGTGCAACGTCTGCGCTGTCGGTGAACTCGGCTGCTTCGTTCACGATGTCGCGCATCTTGCGGTGGATGGCGCCGGCGTTGGGGCTCTCGTCGGCGCGGTGGTAGCCGACCTGGGCGGCGAACGCGGTGGCGAGTCGCTCTCGGTCGGTTTCGGCTGGGTCTTCGAGGAGGAGATCGAGGACGTGGGCGCTAACGGCGAATGCGCGACGACGCTGTTCGAGCGGGTACCGGAACCCTTCGGCGGTGGAGGCAATTCCGTGCAGGTACCAGGCGGTGCGTCGCAGCGGTGTGAGGTCGGCGCGGAAGCCGCTGTTGGTGAGGCCGCGAACGAGTTCGATCTCGAGTTCGGCGATGAGGTCGGTGAGCTCGGCGACGGTGGGGAGCCCAGTGAGCTGGTCCTCGCCGAAGGCGGCGTTGAGGTGCTCGGCGGCTAGAGCGCGGTCCACGCGTACCTCCGCACTGTCTTAGCGAGCTCGTCGTAGCAGCCGATGCTGGTGGCGAGGCCGCGCAGTTGGCCGGGTTTGTCGAGGAGCGGCAGCTTCTTGCTCATCTTCTTGAACGGCTTGTCGGGCAGCGGCTGGTGGGTCGCGAGCGTCACTCCGGCGCCGACAAGCTCGTCGCCTTGAGTCCACGCGGCGGGGACCTCGGCTATGAACGCGAGCGTCTCGTCGTCGTAGGAACCTGGCGTGAATGTGCCGACGATCTTGGCGACGTACCGTTGGCCGTTGTCCGCGATCTGCTTGTACGCCTTGCTGAGGCTGGTCGATAGCGGCCCGGTCCCTGTGTTCTTCTTGCTTTCCCACAGCCGGAACCGCAGCGCGCCAGCGGCGTTCTCGTAGATGGAGAACCCGTCGGCGCCGGCGTCGGTGACGTCGCCCTTAGGGTCGGGTTGGACGCGGACGGCCGTCTTGTCCTTGGTGAGAAGGTGCCAGAGCCACTCGCCGACGTGGCCGTGGAGGTGGTCCTTGCTCTTCGGCGCGGCCGGCAGCCCGAAGACCGGCTCGATGAACGAGGCGATGGTCTTGTCGTGTGTTGGCGGGATCTTGGTCCCTGCGAGAGTGTGTCCGCGCCACGTGTCATACAGGGGGGTGGCGGGGCCGAAGCGGACCTGCATCATCGTGTCGATGAGCACCCAGGCGAGCGCGCCCGCCTCCTCGGGGGTGAGGTTGGCGGCAATGTGCGAGCTCCACTCGCATTTGCTTGCCTTGGAGGCGCCGTCGTGGAAGGTCACCGGGAGGTAGTCGTGGATGCTCAGCCGCTGGTGGGTTCGGGCGTACTCTTCGGACTGCGCGGCCGTCAGCGCAGCGAGAGCGGTTGCCGCCTGGCCCTTGGCGGGCGCCTTGGCTTTCGTCATTGTTGCTCCTGGTACGTGCGCGATGTCGGCAGCACGAGGACACCCTCTGACTCATGCTGCTCGGCTAGACCGACAGCTCCACTATCCCGCAACGAAGGGGCAGTCGTGGTTGAACGACGTTGTCTTGCAATGCGTTTGCTCAAAGGAAACTGCATGGCGATGGGGTCCCGGAGCGGTTCGTAGCTGACGTCGATACTCGGCCCTACCTCGTATGCCCTCGGTTGTTCCCTGAGCGTGGTGGGATAGGGAAGATGACAATCTTCTCAGCAGTGAATCGCACGGATCCTTCCCCGGCGTCGCACGGGGACAGCCATGCGCAGTTCCTCGACCGCGTCTCCGGGCCGTACTGGGATCAGGTTCGTGCCCTAATCGAGGACTGGTTCTCTCGGCTCTGCCCCGACGCACAAGCCGACGTTCGGGGACGTCTGCGGTCCAAGGATGACCGGCAGTCCAAGGGGGCGTTCTTCGAGCTATACGTACACGAATGCCTGCTTCGGATGGGCTACGCCGTGACCTGCCACCCGGAACTCGAAGGGACGAGTCGGCGACCGGACTTCCTTGCCGAAAAGGACGGGCGGTCGATCTATGTCGAAGCACGATCAGCCTCATCCAGCGACGTCGCGGTCGGCAAGTCTGCCCGGGTGAACGCGGTCTACGAATCGCTCGACAAGATGGACAGCCCGAACTTCTTCCTCTGGATCGACGTCCTCAAGCAAGGCGAGGCTCCGCTACGCGCAAGGCCCCTGCGAAGCCAATTGGAGAGGTGGCTCACGGGGTTGGACCCCGACCAACACACACTCGCCGAGGGCAAGCGTCGCGACGACCTTCCCGGCTACGTCCATGAGGACGCAGGCTGGAAGATCGGCTTCCGGGCCGTGCCGAGATCACCCGAGGCACGTGGCAGGAAGGGCGCACGTCCGCTCGGCATCTTCGGAGGCGGCGAAGCCCACTGGGTCCAGGACGAGGACGGCATCCGGGGCGCTTTGACTGACAAGGGCTCGGCCTACGGTTCCCTCAACGCGCCATTCGTCGTTGCTGTCGCCTCAAGCAGCATCTCTCTCGACGACCACGACATGCTCAACGCCCTGTACGGCTCAGAGGTCGTGGAGTTCCGCACCCACGCCGACGGCACGGAGGAGACCGCCACGGCCCGACAGCCCGACGGCTACTGGTACAGGGGTGACCGCTGGGACCACCGCGGCGTTTCGGCCGTTCTAATGGTCAAGAACCTCCACCCCGCCTTCGTGGGCACGCAGCAGCACACGATCTGGGAGCACCCCGATCCGGAATTCGCTGTGGACGGGTTCCCGATCTGGAGGCGATCCATCGTTGAGGACGGACGCATGACGTTCGTCGACCCCGAGCGACCGCAGGCCGAGTGGTTCAATCTGGGAGACCCGTGGCCGGTCGGTGAGCCCTTCCCGAAGTAGCTACCCACCGAGCGCCAGACGATTCGGGCTCGCCGGCGTCTAGGGACGTCGCCACCATGTCTTCCTATCGCAACTCGCAGGCCCCTGTACGCGATGCCGAATCGAGGCACCTGAGGTTCTGCCTCAGCGAGTTTGCGCGACCCAAGCAGCGTGCTCCGGGGCAACCGACCGGCCGCGCTGGACGAGGCCCCGAAGGATCCCCACCCGGGTGCGGCCCTCGATGACCTGGAGCCCATTCCCAGCCGGGTACAGCGCCGCGCGGTCGATCAGGAGCGGCCGTCGCATCCACGTCCCATGAGAATCCCAGTACGCAGGGATTCCCAGATGCTTGCGGGACTCCAATCGGTGCTCGGCGTTCTCTGCGTTTTCGTCTAGCAGGTCGCCGTCCGAAGGGCCGGTCGGCATCGTCAAAAACGCCTCTGACGGAATGAGTTCGTCGTGCCACTCGATGGAGGTCAGGTCCACGTGACCATAGTCGGCCTGGAAGGAACTCCATCCGGCGAACCAGTAAAGCCACTGCTCGACCACGTCCTCGGGCCAACCGAGGGCACCAATGCGCTCATCCGCAAGGAAACCGGCCATTCCGCCACCGCCGAATCCTCGACACCGCTCCGACAGATCCTCGAAGTCGCCCAGATGGACCGCCATCAGGCGTGCTCCCACATCGCCGGCGCGTCCACGTGCAGCCCCTGTTCGCAAAGAGCAACGTCTGGACCTACAGAGAACCCGTCAGACTGCTCGACACAGCAACCCGGCGGTTCGACGTACCGGCCGCGTGGAGTCCACTGCGAGCACCGCATTCGCATCTGCGTCCGGCGACCGAACTTCTTCGTCTTCGGCAGCCGGTCCTTCTGTTCCGGTGAGGCAAAGATCCACCGCTCTCGGCCCTGCTCGATCGCGTGCCGCACGAGACCACGCTCCTTCGGAGTCGCCAGCCGGATGACCGCCTTCTCCCCCGACGGCTCATTCGTCAACGCAATAACTCGGTGTGGGTTCACCGGCCACAAGATGTGCGGCGCCGCCAACAGGGACGGGCCCTTGTTCTTACGGAACGGCACCAACACCGGGGCATCGCACGTCCAGAACCTGCCCTCGGGGTCGTCCCAGACCTCGATGGACCTGGTCGTCATCACGTCGGCCGCCTCCCACATGCTCGTGAATAGCAACTCCGTGTGGATGCCGGCAAGCCGGAACGGGTTCAGGGGGTCCTTGATGGACTTGAACTCCTCAGGGTTCTGCGCGACAAGCCACGCGTCGTGCTGTAGGCGCAGCCGGCGCTGCTGCGCAGTCCGCATTCGCTGGACCGCGATTGTCACGCCGAGACCGATGAGGTCATCGAACTCCAGATCCTCAGGGTCCGTGAGCCGCTCGAACAGCGATTGGATGCGGCCGAGTTCCGTATCGACAACACCGAACATAGCCTCGACCCGGTTGTGCGCTTCCCCGTCCGGGCCGATGACCCGGTAGAAGTTCTCCTCCACACACACGTCGTTCACCGAGAAAGCCCGCGCCTCTCCGGTCACGGTATCCAGGTTCCAGATGCGCCGGTTCTGCTTACCGAATCCCCAACGCTTCAAGTACGTCCGCGGGACGTAATGGTGCCGGCGGCTCTTCGGATCAGGTTGCTGCTGCGTCGCGAGCAGACGGTCCATGTACTCCCGCGACCTGCCTCCGAGAGATTTCCCGCCACCGGTCATCGGGATCTGCCCCCACGGGTTGCGGTGCTGGGAAACGATCTCCCAGCCAGTGGGGTCGAACCCGTCCAGCTGACCCTCAAACTTCCGCAGTTCCGCTTCTAGGTCGGGGCTGTCCGGCACACCAATACTGTAGGTCGGATCACCGACTCAGCTCTGGACACCCAATAGGATCTGGCCGCGAGTCGTGTACGCACCTACTAAGTAATAGCGCGGCAGGCTCAAACGAAACTTCCTCGACCAACCTTGAGTTTCCGGGGAACTGCGTCGCAGCACGACGTGACAGAGGAAACCGTGAAGCACGGTGTCACCGATGTGTCGCCAGCACAGCGATGCACGGAGTTTCCGCAGGTCAGCACGGGTAAGGCGGTCACTACTACGACATCTGACCGGACCCAGCGACGTGGTCAGCTCAGGACGAGGCACGAGCCCACCGTCTCCTGAACCGATCACGCGCTGACGTACCGCAAGCGACGTCGTCACCAGGACGCCCCCGATCGACTGATCGGGGGCGTCCTTCTGCGTACTCCTGGGGGCGTCCGGTCAGGTTCTAGTCAGGCGCGGCGAACGAGGCTCTTGCTGCACGCCGGCGGATGAACCGGCTACCTCGACGAACTCCTCACGGAAGGCACCCCGATGCCGAACGACTTCTACGGACTCCCTCTCCACCCGCTGATCGTCCACGCGACCGTGGTGATGATCCCGCTCGCTGCTCTCACGGTGCTGCTGTCGGCTCTCTGGCCCCTGTTCCGCGCATGGGCCGGTCCCCTGCCGGTCGGCATCAGCCTGATCGGCCTGGTCCTCGTCCCCTTGTCGACGTCGACGGGCGAGACGCTCGAGAAGCACGTGGCTCCCTCCGCGCTGCTCGAGAAGCACACACAGCTCGCTGACGGCCTGCTGCCGTGGATGATCGGGCTGTTCGCCGTCTCCGTCATCGGGTACGCGATCCACTGGCGCTCTCAGCACGGCCACTCGATGCAGAAGGCGGTCACCGTCGTCGTGGCGGTGCTCGCCGTCGTCGCGGTGGTCGGGACGACCGTCCAGGTCGCTCGCATCGGGCACAGCGGGGCGAAGGCCGCGTGGGACGACACCGACATGAGCTCCGTCACCCGGCCATGAGGCCCCCGCAGGGTGCACGATGGGTCCCGTGACCCGCGTCGGCATCTGTGAGGACGATCCCGCCGTCCGACGTGTGCTCACCGAGGCCCTCAAGCTCCACGGTCACGAGGTGGTCATCGCGCGCAACGGCCACGAGGCGATCACCAACCTCGGAACGGCGTCCGAGGTGGAGGTGCTGATCATCGACATCGGGCTTCCCGACGCCGACGGTCGCGATGTCTGCCAGGCACTTCGAGCCGGCGGCCAGCAGGCGCCCGTACTCTTCCTCACCGCCCTCGATGCCGTGCACGACCGGGTCGCCGGCTTCAACGCCGGCGGTGACGACTACGTCGCCAAGCCGTTCGCGATCGCCGAGATCCTGGTCCGCATCGAGGCACTCGCCCGTCGTCGTCGGCCGCTGCCGCAGACCGGCAGAGGCCTGGAGCTCGACCCGTCGCGCTACGCGGTACGCCACGGCCAGCGCGAGGAACGCCTGACGCCGACCGAGTTCCGCTTCCTCGCATCACTGGCCGCGCAGCCGGGTGTCGTCGTCCGCCGGCGGGCCGCAGTGGCTGCGGCCTGGCCCGACGGCGCGATGGTCAACGAGAACACCATCGACTCGTACGTCCGGCGCCTGCGGGTCAAGCTCGCAGCCATCGAGTCCCCGCTTGCCCTGGAGACGGTGCGCGGTGTCGGGTTCGTCCTGCAATGAGGTCGCGCAGCCCCAGCCTCCGGCGGCGGATCGTGTGGTCCACGGCCATCGTCACCGCCATCGCGATGGCCGCGGTCACCGGCACCGTCGTGCTGATCCTGTCCGCCTTGACCCGCAACAGCGTCGACTCGGCCCTGGACGACCGCATCGCCCTGGTCACGTCAGCGGTCGAGACCGGCCCGGACGGATCGATCCGGCCCCTCCGGATCCCCGACGACTCCGTCGACGAATCCACGTGGATCTTCGATACCAACGGCAAGCAGCTGCAGGGCCCGGACGCCGGACGACGGGTGCAGGCAGCGGCCGAGTCGCTCTCCAGAGTCACCCGGAGGACGAACACCGAACGCCGCGAGCGCGTCTACCTCGCAGAACCGATCGCGGCCAGCGGCTCCGGAGCGCCCAACGCAGTGGTCGTGGTCAGCGAGTCCCTGGAACCCTACGAGTCGACCCGCACCCAGGTCGTTGCCCTGTTCGGGGTGCTGGGGCTGGTCGTCACCGCCGGCTCGACGGCGATCGCCGCGTGGACCGTGCGCCGCGCCCTCGCCCCCGTGGAGTCGATGGCGGCCCGCGCCGAGGAGTGGAGCGAGCACGACCTCGAGTCGCGCTTCACCGCCGACGCACGAGGCAGCGACGAGATCGGGGCCCTGGGCCACACCCTCAACCACCTGCTGGACCGCGTCACGGGCGCGCTGCGCAACGAGCAGCGCTTGACGGCCGAGCTCGCCCACGAGCTGCGGACACCGCTGACCGCCATCAGGGGCGAGGCCGAGCTCGGGCTCATCACGACGGATGACGAATCGGCGAAGCGCCGTCTGACCGAAGTGGTGGACCTCGTCGAACGGATGAACTCCACCATCACCACCCTGCTGGCCGTCGCACGAGGCGATGCCGAGCGCGGGACGTCCAGCCGGCCCGAAGCCATCATCGCGTCCGTCCTGGCCGACCACACCGCCGACGACCTGGCCAGGTGCCGCGTGCACGTGACCGAGGACGTCGACGTCGCCGCTCCGCTGACGTTGGCGGCGCGAGCGCTGGCACCCCTCGTCGACAACGCCCTCAGCCATGCCACGTCCGTCGTCACGATCACGACCACTGCCGACGACAGGACGGTCGAGATCGCCGTCTCGGACGACGGTCCGGGGCTGCAGGACGCGGACACCGAGGCCATCTTCGATGCGGGTCGTCGCAGCTCGACGAGCCTGGGCGCGGGCCTGGGCCTCTCGCTGTCGCGCCGGGTCGCCAGGACCTTGGGCGGCGACGCGACCCTCACGTCCGGCCGGTCGCCCACGACATTCACCATCACGCTCCCGCGCCCCTGAACACAGTCAGGTTGTGTGCAGGTCCGCACCGTGACAGTGGTCCGCATGACTCCACCGGCACCCCAGCGCGAGACCGCGCCCACCTCTGACAGGTCCCCCCACCACGTCCAGGACAGCGCCTGGACCAAGACCTTGCTCAACAAGGTCCCGGAGGTCGTCCTCCTCTTCTGGGTCATCAAGATCCTGTCGACGACGGTCGGCGAGACCGCCGCCGACTTCCTCTCCGAGAACCTCGGGCTGGGACTGCCTGCCACGACGGCGATCATGAGCATCCTGCTCGCCGCCATCCTGATCGCGCAGTTCTCCGTCCGCCGGTACGTCCCGGCCGTGTACTGGCTCGCCGTGGTGCTCATCAGCGTCGTCGGCACCTTGTTCTCCGACAACCTGGTCGACAACCTCGGTGTCAGCCTGTGGACCACCACCGCGATCTTCGGAACGTGCCTGGTGCTGTCGTTCGTCGCCTGGTACCGCAGCGAGCACACGCTCTCGATCCACTCGATCGTCACGCGTCGCCGCGAGGCGTTCTACTGGCTGGCGATCCTCTTCACGTTCGCCCTCGGCACGTCGGCCGGCGACCTCATCGCCGAGAAGCTGGCGTTCGGGTACGTCCCGTCGGCCCTCGTGTTCGGCGGCATCATCGCGCTGATCCTCGTCGCCCACACGATGCTCGGGCTCGACGCCGTCGTCGCCTTCTGGGCCGCGTACATCTTGACCCGCCCCTTCGGCGCCTCCATGGGCGACTACCTCACCGCGACGCCGAAGGACGGCGGGCTCGGCCTCGGCACCAACGCAACCAGCGCGATCTTCCTGATCGTCATCATCGGAGTCGTCGGCTGGTTCACCGTCCAGGATCGCACGGCCGACCGCGCTGCCCTCGACGAGCACGCAGGCGCCTGACCCTCCCCCGGACGCTCTGCCCGGTCGCCCGTCCCCCGGCGCCGACCGGGCAGAGCCCATGAAAGGACCTCCGTGCGCCACCGCCTCCTGCTGCCCGGCGTCGTCGTGGCCGGCACCGCTGCCTTCCTCTTCCTCGCCGACGCCGCCTCCGAGAACGACGGACCCACGACCATGGACCCGCGCATCGCCCACACCGTCGTGCAGGACCGCTCGTCCGCCGGCACTACGGTCGCCCGGCTCCTGACCTTCTTGGGCAGCGAAGCGGTGCTGTCGATCGCCACGCTGCTGGTCGTCATCTGGCTGCTCGGACGACGACGCGTCCCCAGCGCCGTGGCGGTGGGTGTCGCGATGGCCGGATCGGCCGCCCTGACCGTCGGTGCCAAGCTCGCCGTCGGGCGCCCTCGCCCGGACGCCGGGCTGCGGCTGGGACCGGCGGACCGCTCGTACTCGTTCCCGTCGGGCCACACCCTGAACTCGACCGTGCTGCTGGCGATGGTGGCGGTGATCGTCGTCCCGCTCATCGCCAGACGCTCGACACGCCTCGCGGCGTGGTCGGTCGTGACCGTCCTGGCCGTCGGCATCGGTGCGAGCCGCATCTACCTCGGCTACCACTGGTTCACGGACGTGGCCGGGTCGTGGGCGCTCGCGACCGTGTGGGTAGCCCTGGTGATCGGGGCCCTGCCCCACATCGACTCCTTGCTCCGCCGCTCGTCACCGGTCTAGCTCGTCACCGGTCTACTGGTGGGGTTGCTCGCCGCTGACGACGTGGTCGGCATGGTTCAGACCCTCGCGCACCAGGCGTTCGACGTGTCCTCCGCGGAGCGAGTAGTGAGCCGTTCGGCCCTCCCGCAGCACGTCCACCACGCCCGCGTGGCGGAGCTTGGCCAGGTGCTGGCTGACCGACGTCCGCGAGGCACCGACAGCGTTGACGAGCTCGGTGACCGTTTGGGGTCCTCGGGTCATCAGCCACAACAGCTCGAGTCGGGTCGGTTCGCCGAGCATCGCGAAGATCTCCGCACCGTGCCGCAGCCGCTCACCGTCAGGGCGTGCCGGGTGGTCAAGGCTCGCAGTCGTCGTGGCGGCTGGGTTCACTGGCGCTCCTGTCTGGGCTGGCGTCCGCGACCTGCTGGTCGGACCAGGTGATGGCAGCGACGATAGTCGCTGCGGCAGAGATGACCGCCAGCACCGCGGCGGCGACGGGCAGCCCCGCCTGACTGCCCACCCACCCGGCGACCGGGTAGGCCAGCAGGTAGCAGGCGTGCGAGAGCGAGAAGTGGGCGGCGAACGCAGGGGGTCGCTCGGCTTCGCTGACGCAACGGTTGATGACCTGGCCGCCCGGGGTGAGCGCGACGGACCCGGCGGCGCCCAGCAGGAACCACACGACCAGCAGGCCCGGCCACGAGCTGGATCCGGACGTCACGAACGCCGCGCCCACCATCGCCACCGTCGTGCCGATGGCACCTGACAGCATCACCTGCCGCTCGGTCCGGTGCGCGAGGACGCGCGGCAGGGCGAGCGCGGCCACCATGGAGCCGGCACCGAACACACCCAGTACCACGGCGACGGAGTCCCCCTCGCGGCCCAAGGTCTGTCGGGTGACGACCACCGTGTTCACCAGCACCATCGCGGTGCCGCCGGCGGCGGCCAGGTCGAGCGCCAGCAGGGCGCGCAGCTGTCGCCGCGCCGCGAACATGCGCACGCCGGCGGTCATCCGCTGCCGGAACGATGCCGTCGCCGCGGCGTCGGACGTCAGCCCCTGCCGCGACCGCAGCACCAGGACGGCCGACAGGAAGAAGCCGACCGCCGTTCCAGCGAACAGTCCGTGGTACGAGACGACCAGCAGGGCTGCCGCAGCGACCAGCGGGCTCGCCACCGCCTCCAGGTCGTACGCCAGCCGCGAGTACGACAACGCCCGCGTGTAGTCGGCCATGCGGGGCAGAACCGTCGGCAGCAGCGCCTGATAGGTCGGGTTGAACGTGGCCGATGCCGCTTGGAGGATGAAGATCAGGACGTAAACCTGCCACACCTGGTCGACCCACGGCAGGGTCGCCGCGACCAACACGCGCACCACGTCCGAGCCGACCAGGACCACCCGCGGTGGCATCCCTGCGGTCAGGGCCGTCAGGGCCGGGGCCATGGCCACGTAGGCGATCATCTTGATGCTCAGCGCCGTCCCGACGACCACACCGGCCGAGCCAGGTGCGACCTCGTAGGCCAACAGGCTGAGCGCGACGGTGAGCAGACCCGTGCCGAGCAGTGCGACGACCTGGGCTGCGAACAGCCGGCGGTAGGCCGTATGGCGCAACGGTGCTCGATCGTTCGACACGACCTCAGCATACGTGCGTGATCACGCACATGTGTTGGCGCCTGGCTCGGTCTGCGCCGGACAGCTGTCCGATCGGCCTCAGGAACGTTCAGGTGGCAGTCAGGTCTCTGACTCGATCATCAGGACATGATCGCTCTGCTCACCCCGCTGCTGCTCAGCCTAGGACCTGTCGCGCTCCTGCTCGTGATGGCTGTCGTCTTCGCCGAGACGGGGCTGCTGCTCGGGTTCTTCCTGCCGGGCGACTCGCTGTTGTTCCTCGCGGGGGCCCTGGTCGCTTCGCATGTCATCCACGTCCCGATCTGGCTCGTCGCGATCGGCGTGTTCGTCGCTGCCGCGGCCGGCGACCAGGTGGGCTACCTCATCGGACGACGGTTCGGCCCCACGGTCTTCTCCCGTCCCGACTCACGATTGTTCAAGCAGGAGCACGCCGAGCGTGCCCAGGCCTTCTTCACCCAGCACGGCCAGGTCGCGGTGATCGCCGCCCGGTTCGTGCCCGTGGTGAGGACGTTCGTACCCGTCGTCGCCGGCGTCGGCAGCATGTCCCGCCGGCGGTTCACGGCCTACAACCTCGTCGGCGCCCTGCTCTGGGCCGTCGGTGTCGTCGCCGCGGGGTACCTGTTCGGCGGGATCGACTTCGTCGCCGCCCACATCGAGCTCATCACGATCGCGATGGCCAGCGTCTCGCTCGTCCCCGCAACCGTCGAGGTGATCCGTCGGCGCCGCGCACACCACCCACGACCGACCGGCGATCAGGTGGCAGTCAGGTGATCGTTCGTAGCGTCCCCGCCATGCCCACACGAACCTTCCGTGCGTCCAAGGTCCCCGAGGTCTTCCTCCTGTTCTGGATCGTCAAGCTGCTCACCACCGGCATGGGAGAGGCCGGGGCCGACTTCCTCGGCACCGTCAGCATCCCTCTGGCGGCCGTCATCGGCATCGGAGGGTTCTTCGTCGTCCTGTGGCTGCAGCTGCGCGCCGACCGGTACCACCCGGCCCGCTACTGGCTCACGGTCCTCAGCGTGGCACTGTTCGGCACGATGATCGCCGACGGCCCGCACGTGGTCCTCGGCACCCCGTACGCCGTCGATTCCGGTATCTACCTGCTGCTCCTGTGCGGGCTGCTCGCCTGGTGGCGACGCAGCGAGGGGACGCTGTCAGTGCACTCGATCACGACGGCCAGACGCGAGCGCTTCTACTGGGGCGCCGTGCTGCTGACCTTCGGTCTCGGGACGGCGGTCGGCGACGCCACCGCGATCGAGATGGGCATCGGGTTCGCCTGGTCCGTCGTGCTGTTCGGCGTCCTCATCCTCGTGCCCCTCGCACTCTGGCGCGCCGGGGTCGATGCGACGCTCACGTTCTGGGCTGCCTACGTCCTCACCCGGCCGCTCGGTGCGTCGGTGGCCGACTGGCTCGGGGCCTCGCACCATGCGGGCGGCCTGGGCTGGGGAAGCGGAGTCGTCGCGGGCCTCGGCCTCGTGCTCTTCGCCCTGCTGGTCGCGTACCTCGCCGTGACCCACTCGGATGTCGAAGGCGCCCACCCGCCGCATGCCGCCAGGCGCGACACCCCACCCGTCGAGGAGGGAGTGAGCCGGCACCCGAGCCGAACCACGACGCCTGAGGCGAGCGGCTGAACACGACCTGACGCACGCGATCGCGCGCCGAGCCGTCAGGTGAACGCGGCGGCGAAGAGGCACCCCGAGCCGACGAAGGTGAGGGCCGCCAGCACGATGCGTGCCGCCCGGCCCAGCGGCGCGGCGACGGTCATGACGACGCCGACGGTCACGAGCATGGTCCAGGTCGCAGCCATGACCAGGTCCGCCGCCTCGTAGGAGAACTCCTCGTACCGGCGGATGAGGGGGCGGTGAAGGCCGGCGCGCGACGGATCGAAGGCGAACGACATCACGCCGCACGAGTACAGGATGGTGAAGCCGAGCGCGGCGTAGTTGGCCCACCGCGCGACCAGGCCGTTCGGAGGACTCCAGAGCGGCGAGAAGCAGGCGACCAGAAGAGCCGGCGCGGTGTACGCAAGGGCCACGGCCCAGTACGCCCAGATGCCGACGAGAGGGTCCTGGCTGCGGCCGGTGTAGAACGCGTCCGGCTCGAGCCGTCCGGCCGCCCGCAGGAACGCGGGCGTGAGCTCGCCCGCTGTCCACCGGACGACGAACACGCTGCCGAAGAGTCCCACGATCCCGAGCACGGCGACGAGAGCGAGATAGGGCTTGCTCGGCGCGTCCTTCGTCCTGTGCTTCATCGGATCTCCTGCAGGCGTCGGGTGCTCGGTCGCGCCGACGATCGGTGTGGGCAGAACTCTACGGCCGCGGCTCGTAGGCTGAGCCCATGACGAGCGACCCCGGCCAGACGAACAGGTTCGACCGGCGTCGCGCCAAGACGCGGGCGGCGCTCGTGTCGGCGGCGCAGGCCTTCCTCGCCGAGGGCCAGACGGGCGCGCCGATCCAGAAGGTCACCGAGCGCGCGGACGTCGGCATCGGCACCTTCTACAACCACTTCGCCTCGAAGGAAGAGCTGTTCGAGGTCGCCGTGCGCGAAGCCGTCGAGACCTACGCCGTCGTCCTCGACTCGTTCGCCGACGACACGTCCGACGCTGCTGCGAACTTCGCCCGCAGCTTTCGCCTGACCGGTCGGCTCCAGCGCGTGCACCCGCAGACCAGCCGGGTGCTGCTGGCTCACGCGGAGGAGATCTCGCGCTCGTCGTCGGGCATCGCGGCCCACGCTCGTCGCGACATCGCTGCGGCTCACGACGCCGGACAGTTCTCGGTTCCCGACGTCGACCTCGCGATGGTCGTGGTGACCGGCGCGATGGTCGAGCTCGGCCGCCTGCTGCTCGACGAGCCCGGGCGAGACGCCGCCACGACGACTGACGGCGTGACGAAGCACGTGCTGCTGAGCCTCGGGATGACGCACGACAGGGCCTCGACGCTGTGCGACCAACCGCTCCCGGACGTGCCGCCGTTGCCGATGTGACGCGCGCTCCTCGTCACCCTTGACACCCACCTCTTCTATAACTGAAGATATCTTCAGTTATAGAAGAGGTGTTCACATGGGCACGGATGTCCTGGACGACAGTCATCGCGACCTGCACAGCGAGCAGGGTGCACGGCCCGGCGAGCACGTCGGACGCGCTCCGGACCCCGTGATCAAGGTGCACGACATCGCCTGGCTCGAGTTCGAGAAGCCCGATCTCGCCGCCGCCGAGGTGTTCGCCCACGCCTTCGGCTTCTCGACGGCCTACCGCAGCGCCGGCGAGCTGGCCCTGCGCGGCACGTTGCCCGGTCCCCCGTGCGTCATCATCCGCAAGGGACGGCGCTCGCGCTTCCTCGGACCGACGTTCCGCGCCGCGGACGCCCGCGACCTGCTGCGACTCTCGTCGGCCACCGGCACGAGCGTCCGCGCGCTCCCCGAGCACCTCGGAGGTGTCGTCGTCGACGTGCGCGAGCCGGCCGGAGCGCTCGTGCGGGTCGTCGCCGACGTCATCGACCACCCCGCGCTGCCCGGACAGCCCGTCCACACCTTCAACTTCGGTGCCGACGCGACGCACCGGACCAACGCCGCACAGCGTCCCCCGCGCGAGCCGGCCCGGGTGGAGCGGCTCGGACACGTCGTGCTGCAGACCGACCGCTACCGCGCATCGCTCGACTGGTACCTGCAGCACCTCGGCATGATCGTGAGCGACTTCTTGTTCTTCCCCGGCCAGCGCGAGCGCGGACCCACCATGAGCTTCATCCGGTGCGACCGCGGCGACACCCCTGCCGATCACCACACCCTCGCGATGACGCTGGGGCCGAGCAACCGCTACGTCCACTCGGCCTATCAGGTCGCCGATCTCGACGCCCTCGCCGCCGGCGGCGAGCACCTGAAAGAGCTCGGCTACCAGCACTCGTGGGGCATCGGCCGGCACGTCCAGGGCAGCCAGATCTTCGACTACTGGCGCGATCCCGACGGATTCCTGGTCGAGCACTTCAGCGACGGCGATCTCTTCGACGCATCCCTCGAGCCCGGCTGGGCACCGATGACGGCATCGGGCCTCAACCAGTGGGGCCCACCGGCCACGCCCGACTTCCTCGGCATCGCGCCGGGCAAGGAGTCGGCGCGTGAAGCCCTCGCCATGGCCTCCTCGCTGCGCTCCGACAACGAGTTCGACCTCCACCGCCTCCTCGGCCTGCTGAAAGTTGCCCGCTCATGACCCTGTCCGTCCTCCGCACCGACGACGCCTGGTGGCTGCAGCAAGCGGACGGAGCCGTGCGCATCCACACCGCCGCCACCACGACCCGCGAGCTGCTCGCCGACCGCGCCGCGGTCGAGGCGGCCCGCGACGGTGGGGATCCCGTGCCCGTCGACGACCTCGCACTGGTCTCCCCCGTCACGACGCCGTGCCGCGTCGTCGCCCAGATGACGAACTTCGCCTCGCACGCGAAGGATGCCAACATGGACCCGGAGGCCGTCCCGCTGACGTTCTTCCGCAAGGCGTCCGGCTCGGTCGTCGGCCCGCACGACGACATCGTCCGGCCCGCCCACGTGACGCTGCTCGACTACGAGGTCGAGATCGGCGTGGTGCTCGGACGCGAGCTGCCCGTCGGCACGTCCGTGGCTGCCGCAGACCTGCCCGAGCTCGTCGCCGCGCTCGTGGTCACCAACGACGTCTCGGCGCGCGACGTGCAGCTGCCCAAGACGCAGTTCTACGAGGGCAAGTCGTACCCCACGTTCACGCCCGTGGGTCCGGCCCTCGTGATCCTGGAGCCCGGTGAGCTCGACCGCTTCGCCGACCTGCGGCTCCAGCTCTGGGTCAACGGCGAGCTGCGCCAGGACCAGACGGCCGACGACATCATCTACGGTCCGCTCGAGGCGCTACAGGCACTCAGCCGCTTCCAGCGCCTCGAGGTCGGCGACCTGCTGCTCACCGGCACCCCCATCGGCACGGCCCTCAGCGCTCCGCCCAAGGCGATCGAGATCATCGGCTCGCTGCTGCCGGCCGCCACGAAGTGGAGGATCTTCTTCGGCAAGCAGGCCAAGAACCCCAAGTACCTGCAGGACGGCGACCTGGTCGAGGCGCGCATCGCCACTGCTGATGGTGCGATCGACCTCGGCCAGCAGCGCGCGTCGGTGCGGTGGACGCGATGACGGCGGCATGAGCACGGACGTCCGCGCCGTCCCGGTCGTCATCGTCGGGGCCGGCCCCACCGGGACGGCGGCCGCGATCGAGCTGGGCCTCCGCGGCATCGAGTGCCTCGTGCTCGACCGCTGGGAGGACGTCTACCCGCAGCCTCGGGCCGTCCACCTCGACGACGAGGTGCACCGCATCCTCGACCGGCTCGGCGTCGGCGAGCAGTTCTCCGCGATCTCGCGCCCCGGAGGCGGCCTGCGTCTCGTCGACCGGACGATGCGCGTGCTCGGCGAGTTCGCCCGGGACGGCGTCTCCGGCGCCAACGGGCATCCTCGCGCCAACATGTTCGACCAGCCCGACCTCGAGGCCCTGCTGCGCGCCCGGATGCGCGAGCAGGCGAGCGTCTCGTTCCGCGGCGGCGTCGTCGTCGACGGCGTCGAGCAGGTCGCACCGTCACGGACCATCGTCCGCTTCCACGACGTCGAGACCATGGCCGAGCACACGATCGACGCGGAATTCGTGCTGGGGTGCGACGGCGCCAACAGCGCCGTGCGCGCGGCCATCGGCTCGTCCATGCTCGATCTCGGCTTCGAGCAGCGCTGGCTCGTCGTCGACGTCGCGACCAACGCCGACCTGCGGCAGTGGGAGGGCGTGCACCAGGTGTGCGACACCACCCGCGCGGCCACCTACATGCGGATCGGCGAGACCCGTTACCGCTGGGAGTTCCAGCTGCACGACGACGAGACCGCAGCCGACTTCACCGACACCCACCGCCTGGAACCGCTGCTGCGTCCGTGGCTCGGCGACGTCGGGATGGGCGAGCTGCAGGTGCAGCGCACCGCCGAGTACACGTTTCGGGCCGCCATCGCCGACCGGTGGCGATCGGGGCGCATCTTCCTGCTGGGCGACGCGGCGCACCTCACGCCACCGTTCATCGGTCAGGGCATGGGCGCCGGGCTCCGCGACGCGTCCAACCTGGCCTGGAAGATCGCGGGATTCCTCACCGGACGACTCGCTGCCGACGTGCTCGACTCGTACGAGCCCGAACGCGCAGCCCACGCACGAGCCATGATCGTCCTGGCGCGGCGCGTGGGCGTCGTCATGACCCGCGGCGGCCGTATGGGAGACGTGCTCCGTCGGTCCGTGGTGCCGTTGCTGGACGTCGTCCCCGTCGTCGGGCAGCAGGTCACGGACAGCACCACCCCTCCGCTGGCCGGTTCGCCGTGGATCGACGCGACGCGAGGAGACCGCCTGGCCGGGCACCTGTGTCCCAACCCGGTGATCGACGGGCGGCGCCTCGACGACGTCGTCGGCACCGGATGGGCCCTGATCACGACCCGAGCGGTGGCTCCCAGTGCGGAATCGACGCTCGACGCCCTCGACTGCGCGGTCGTGGAGACCGCTGCCGGTGACGAGCTGGCGACCTGGTTGGGACGCGGTCGCGCCACGGCGGCGCTCGTGCGCCCGGACCGGTCGGTGATCGCCTCCGGACCCGATGTCACCCGGCTGTGCGCGGCTCTGTCGACGCTCCTCGCTCCGCTGCCCGCACTCACCTCCATCTGAGCTCAGGCAGGGGTCAAACGCAGCAGACGCCCCGAGCCCTCGTCCTCGAGCAGCCAGATGGCGCCGTCGGGACCCTGCTCGACGGCGCGGATGCGCTCGCCGAGGTCGAAGATCTGGTCGTCGCCGGTCGTCGTCCCATCGAGGTCGACGTGGACGAGGCCCTCGCCCGACAGAGCGCCCAGGAAGGCGTCGCCCGTCCAGTCGGGGAACAGGTCGCCGGTGTAGATCATCAGGCTGCCCGGGGAGATCGACGGCGTCCACGACGCGGCCGGTGCCACGAAGCCGTCGCCCTCGGCGTAATCGGGGATGTCGCCTCCCCCGTAGTCGCTGCCGTTGGACGCCTCGGGCCAGCCGTAGTTGCCGCCCGCCTCGACGCGGTTGAGCTCGTCGCCGCCCTCAGGACCCATCTCGCTGGCCCAGAGCGTGCCGTCGGCCGCGAACTCCAGGCCGAGGACGTTGCGGTGGCCCAGGCTCCAGATCTCCGGGGCAGCTCCGCTCTCGTCGGCCAGCGGGTTGCCGGGGGCAGGATCGCCGTCGAGGGTCAGCCGGACGATCTTGCCGAGCGTGCTGGACGTGTCCTGCGCCGGAGTCTTCTTCTGCCGCTCGCCGGACGAGACGAACAGGTGCTCGCCGTCGGGGGCGACCGCGAGACGGTGCGAGAAGTGCCCGGTGCCAGAGACCTTCGGCTGTCGCCAGATGACCTCGAGACCTTCGAGCGAGGCCCCGCTGGCCGTCGTCTCGAGGCGGGCGCGTCCCACCGCGGCACCAGAGACTCCCCCGCCACCCTCCACCCAGCTGAGGTAGACCGTGCCGTCGTCCTCGAACGTCGGCCCGGTCACGACGTCGCCGAGACCACCCTGGCCGGCCACGGTGACGTCCGGGACGCCGGACACCTGAACGGTCTCGCCGCTGTCGGCATCACGCAGGTGCAGCGTGCCGCTGCGCTCGGTGACGAGCAGGTCGCCGCTGCCGGGCAGGAAGGTCATCGCCCAGGGATCGTCGAAGTTGCCGACCTCCTCGACGGCGAAAGGGCGTCCGCTGTCGCCGACCTTCGTCGGGGTGGACGTCGACGACTCCGCAGGGTCGTCCCGCCGTTCGGTGTCGGCCGAGCAACCCGCCAGGAGCGCCGCCGCCAGTCCCAGTCCGATGAGCCTCATCCATCGAGTCTGGCCGACAGGACCAAGGCGCGAGTGGTGCGAACCGGGCCCCGAGTGGTGCGGAATGGACAGACACGCCGTCTCACCATGACCACACCGCACCACTCGCGGGACGGGGGTGGGGGGTGCAGTGAGATAGTTGAATCATGACGGAATATCGGCGCTTCGTGGCCATCGGCGACTCCTGGACCGAGGGGGTCGGCGACCCCGACGCGTCCCGGCCCAACGGCCTGCGGGGCTGGGCCGACCGCGTCGCCGAGGCGCTGGCGGCCCGGACCGACGACTTCGGCTACGCCAACTTCGCGATCCGCGGCCACCGCGTCCACGAGATCATCGAGCAGCAGCTCGATCCCGCGCTCGCCCTGGCGCCCGACCTGCTGACGTTCCAGGGCTCGGGCAACGACATCCTGCGCACCCGGGTCGACCTCGACGGCCTGGTCGCCAGCATGGACGCCGCCGTGGGGCGCGCGAACGAGATCGGCGCGACGGTGGTGCTGTTCACGCACGGCGCCCCGGCGTCCGGGCCGTTCGCGGCGCTGCGCGGACGCATGGCGATCTTCAACGAGCTGCTCCGCGAGGTAGCCGACACCCGCGACGCGGTGCTGGTCGACAACTGGCGCGTCCGCGAGGCGCTCGACAGCCGCCTCTGGGACGTCGACCGCGTGCACCTCTCACCCCTGGGCCACCACCGCGCAGCCCTCGAGGTGCTCGAGGTGCTCGGAGTGCCCCACGAGCACCCGCGCTTCGAGCTCACCGACGCCGACGCTCTCTCGCGACGCGACCGCCTGCGCACCGACCTCGAGTGGGCGCGCACGTTCGTCGGGCCGTGGGCGTACCGCCGCTTCACCGGGCGGTCGTCGGGCGACGGCGTGCAGCCGAAGCGGCCGGGGCTGCTGCCGATCTGAGCCCCGTACCATGAGCACGATCCCCATGCCCGCACCCGACGACCGCTCCCGCAGGCTGCTGCTGGTGGTCGACGCCCCGTCGCTGCTGCACCGCAGCCATCACGCCAAGGCGCACACCGGCATCACCGATCGCGCCGGTCGCCCGACGTGGGCCCTGCACGGCATGCTCGGACAGATCCTCGAGGTGATCGACGGCTTCGCGCCCGATGCGGTGATCTTCGGTCTCGACGACCGCCGCGCGTCCGTCCGCGCCGACTTCTACCCCGCGTACAAGGCGGGCCGCGCCGAGAAGGACGCGTCGCTCGTCGAGCAGCTCGACCGGGCCGGGGCGATGCTCGACGCGCTGGGCCTGGCGACGCTGACTCCCCCGGGCCTCGAGGCGGACGACGTCAGCGCCACCGGCGCCCGGTGGGCCGGTGACCACGGCTGGGACTGCGTCATCGTCACCTCCGACCGCGACGCGTTCGCGCACATCAGCGACCACACGCGCGTGCTGCGGCTGATCAACGGCGGGGTCAGCGCCTCTCCCCTGCTCACGCCGTCGCGTCTCGTCGCGATGTACGGGGTCGCGGCCGACCGCTACCTCGAGTTCGCGGCCCTGCGCGGCGACGCCAGCGACAACCTGCCGGGCGTGACCGGCATCGGCGAGAAGACCGCCGCGACGCTGCTCACCCAGGTCGGCCCGATGGCGACGGTCTGGGCCGACGTCGACCAGAACGAGGGCCGCGTCGTCTCGGCCACCCTCGACTCGTGGGCCGCCGAGACCGGGGCACGCCGCCTGGGTGCCACGGTCGTGCGGCGGCTCACCGCCGAGGGCGCGCGCGAGCGCTTCGACTTCAACGTCCGCATCATGTCCGGGCGCGACGACCTCGACCTGGGCCTCACGCCGGACGTGTCCGGCACACCGGGCCTGCTGCCGCTCGACGCCGAGCGGATCAACCGTGTCGTGGGCTTCCTCGGCGTCGAGGCGACGACCTCGCTCGCCATCCGGGTGCTCAGCACCGACCCGGCGTCGGCCGCGGCTCGCCTCGACGGGTAAATTCGGCAGGTGTCCGACAAGCGCCCCCGCCGTACCTTCGCCGTCATCAGCCACCCCGACGCCGGCAAGTCGACGCTGACCGAGGCCCTCGCGCTGCACGCTCGCGTCATCACCGAGGCCGGTGCCGTGCACGGCAAGGGCGACCGGCGGGCCACGGTCTCGGACTGGATGGCGATGGAGAAGGCCCGCGGCATCTCGATCACGTCCGCCGCGCTGCAGTTCGTCTACCGCGACCACGTCGTCAACCTCGTCGACACCCCCGGCCACAGCGACTTCTCCGAGGACACCTACCGCGTCCTGTCGGCCGTCGACTCGGCCGTCATGCTGGTCGACGCCGGAAAGGGCCTCGAGCCGCAGACCCTCAAGCTGTTCCGGGTGTGCGCGCTGCGCGGCATCCCCGTCATCACGGTCATCAACAAGTGGGACCGCCCCGGCCTGTCGCCGCTCGGCCTGATGGACGAGATCGAGCAGCAGATCAAGCTGCGTCCCACCCCGCTGACCTGGCCCGTGGGCGAGGCGGGCGACTTCCGCGGCGTGCTCGACCGCCGCACCGGCGAGTTCGTCAAGTACACGCGCACCGCGGGTGGTGCCACCCGCGCGCCCGAGCGGCGCATGTCGGCGTCCGAGGTCGACGAGGCTGACGTCGACTCGTGGGCCACGGCGCGCGACGAGCACGAGCTGCTCACCCTCGACGACGCCGACCACGACCAGCAGCGCTTCCTCGCCGGCGAGACGACACCGGTCATGTTCGCCTCGGCCCTGCAGAACTTCGGCGTGGCCCAGCTGCTCGACCTGCTGCTCGACCTGGCCCCCGCCCCCAGCGCGACCGCCGGCGTCGACGGCACGCTCCGCCAGGTCGAGGACGACTTCAGCGCCTTCGTGTTCAAGGTGCAGTCCGGCATGAACAGCTCGCACCGCGACCGCATGGCCTACGCCCGGGTCGTGTCGGGGACGTTCGAGCGCGGCATGGTCGTGACGCACGCATCGACGGGTCGTCCGTTCGCCACCAAGTACGCGCAGTCGATGTTCGGCCGCGAGACCAACGTCGTCGAGCAGGCGTCGCCCGGCGACATCATCGGCTTCGTCAACGCCCAGGCGCTGCGGGTCGGCGACACCGTCTACGAGGGCGATCGCATCGACTACCCGCCGGTGCCGAGCTTCGCGCCCGAGCACTTCGTCACCGCGAGCGCCCGCGACATCGGCCGCTACAAGCAGTTCCGCCGCGGCATCGAGCAGCTCGACCAGGAGGGCGTCGTGCAGGTGCTGCGGTCCGACCTGCGCGGAGACCAGAGCCCGGTGCTGGCCGCCGTCGGGCCGCTGCAGTTCGAGGTCGTCGAGGAGCGGATGACCAACGAGTTCACCTCGCCGATCCGGCTCACGCGTCTCGACTACCAGGTCGCCCGCCGCACCGACGCCGACGGCGCGCAGCAGCTCAGCGGCTTCCGCGGTGCCGAGGTGCTGCAGCGCACCGACGGCACCTACCTGGCCCTGTTCGTCGACAAGTGGCGGGCCAACAACGCCGCGCGCGAGATGCCCGACGTGCTGCTCGAAGAGCTTCCCGCCGGCGGCAGCTGAGTCTGCCCCATGCTGGTCGTCCACCTCGGCATCGTGCTGGTGTTGCTCGCGCTGGGCGCGCTGCTGCCCATCGACCGGCTCCCGTCGTGGCTCAACCTCTACCTCGGCGTGGCCATCGGCTCGGCGGTCCTGGTCGTCCTGGCGCTCATGCTGACCTGACGCCCCCGGTCAGGCGACGAGCGCCGTGATGACCATGACGACCGGTACCGAGGCAAGGGTGCTGACGAAGATCGCGTCGCGGGCGAGCAGCTGGGCCCGTTCGTACCGTGAGGCGATGATGAAGACGTTTTGCGCGGTCGGCAGCGCCGACAGGACCGTGACCGCCAACAGGGCGGGCGTGTCGAGACCCAGCGCGAAACGGCCCACCAGGTAGGCCACGGAGGGTTGCACGACCATCTTGAGCCCGACGACGAAGCCGAGACGTCCGGCCGAGACGCCGCGCCCCGGCAGCGGTCCGAGCCGCAGCGAGACGCCGTACGCCAGCAGCATCGACGGGACCGCCATCCCGCCGACCAGCTCGAGCGGGTCGTGCACGGCACTCGGCAGGCGCGCGCCGGTCACGGCCAGCACGAGGCCGATGAACGAGCCGATCGTGATCGGATTCGTCAGCGGACGCGCCACCACCGCGCGCCACGAGAGCCGCGTGGAGCTCGCGTCGGCGTCCAGCAGCACGAGCGCCAACGGCTGCAGCAGCAACAGCTGCATCAGGATGACCGGTGCCACGAGTGCCGGGTCGCCCAGCACGTACGCCGCGATGGGCAGACCCAGGTTGCCCGCGTTGACGTAGGCCGAGCACAGGGTCCCGACGACCGACGGGCCCAACGGCTCGTGGCGCACGGCGGCCACGACGGCGAAGACCGCTGCGGTGACCACCACGGCCGCTGCCGTGGCGAGCAAGGCTCCGGAGAACACCTCGTCCACGTCGCTCGACTCGAGCACCGTGACGAGCAGGGCCGGGCTCGCGACGAAGAACGCCAGCGTCGAGAGCGTCCGCTGACCGTTGGCGTCGATGACCTTCAGGTGCGCGAGCAGGATGCCGAGGGCGATCAGGATGCCGATCGTCGCGAATCCCTCGAACACCCCGGTCACGCCGTCGACCCTAGTGGCCGGCAGCGGGGAGCTCGCTCACAGCCGTGGGTCGACCGGCTCCGACTCCATCGCCAGCACCCCGAAGACGCACTGGTGCACCCGCCACACGGGCTCGCCGGCCACCGCGCGACGCACGGCCTCCAGCCCGAGGGCGTACTCGCGCAGCGCCATCGACCGCTTCTGGCCGACGTTGCGCTGCTTCAGCCGCTCGAGCGTCGTCGGATCGGTGTAGTCGGCTCCGTAGATGATGCGCAGGTACTCGCGTCCCCGGACCTTGAGCCCGGGCTGCACCAGCCCCTTGGGCCCCCGCACGAGGTTGTCGAGCGGCTTGACGACCATCCCCTCGCCCCCTGCGGAGGTCAGCACGTCCCACCACCGGGCGCCATCGGCCCGCGAGGCCTCGTCACGGGTGTCGACGAGATGCCTGCGCGTGGTGCGGAACAGATCGGGGTCGACCTGCACCAGCCGATCGGCCATGTCGAGGTGCCACGAGTGGTCGCGCAACTCGTAGGTGCCCTTATCGCTGGCGAGCACCTGGAACGGCGCGACCTGCACGCCGAGATCGTTGTCGACGGGCTGCACGTAGCGGCGGTACGCGTCGACGAAGCGTCGCGCGTTCTCCGCCCGTGATTGCGTGCGGTCGAGCAGCTCGCCGACGTCGGCGCCTCGTGCCGCGGCTGCCTCGAGAACGGTGGCCGCGGACGGCAGCGCCGTGGTAGCCGCGGCCCCGACCCGGGCGTACTGACGACGCACCATCGCCTCGGCCTTGGCCGTCCACGGGAGGATCTCGGTGTCGAGCAGCAGCCAGGAGGCGCCCAGCTCGTCCCACAGCCCGACCGCGTCCACGGCACGCGCGACGCGCCCGAGCACGATGTCCTGAGTGGTCGTGTCGAAGAAGGCCCGGCCCGTGCGCGAGTGCACGACGCCCGTGCCGTCCGCCCGCACTCGGACGACCGCCCGCGACCCCATGTGCTTCTCCTCGCAGATCACGCGGTCGACCGAGCGCTTCGCATAGTGCTCGAAGGCCTCGTCGGGGTGCTCGAGCAGCCCCTCGCGCGACGAGGTGTCGACGGGCGACATCGTGGGTGGCAGGTAGAGCAGCTCGGCCGGAGCGACCGCGAAGCGACTCATGACCTCGAGCGCACCGGCGGCGTCGTCCTCACGCAGCGACACCCGTCCCATGTGCTCGGTGTCGATCACGCGGTGGCCGAGCACGTCATCGAGCGCCAGCACCTGCGGGTCGCGCTCCGGCGGAGCGAGCGGCCGGACGGGCTCGTAGTAGGTCTGGCGCGCCGCTACCGAGACCACCTCGCGCTCGGGATAGCGCAGCGCGGTCAGGCTGCCGCCGAACACGCAGCCGGTGTCGAGGCACATCGTGTTGTTGACCCACTCGGCCTCGGGCACGGGGGTGTGCCCGTAGAGCACCGTGGCCGCGCCGCGGTAGTCGTCCGCCCACGGGTACCTCACCGGCAGCCCGAACTCGTCGGTCTCGCCGCTGGTGTCGCCGTAGAGGGCGAACGACCGCACCCGGCCGGAAGCCCGACCGTGATACTTCTCCTTGAGCCCGGCGTGGGCGATGACGAGCCTGCCGTCGTCGAGCACGTAGTGCGCGACCAGCGCGTCGCAGAACTCGCGGGCCGCGACGACGAACGCCTCGTCCTCGAGCGCCAGCTGGTCGAGCGTCTCCTGCAGGCCGTGGGACGTCGTGACGCTCCGCCGCCTGAGCGCCCGCACGAGCTTGGCCTCGTGGTTGCCCGAGACGCACACCGCGTGCCCGCCTGCCACCATGCCCATCACGAGACGCAGCACGCCCGGCGAGTCGGGGCCGCGGTCGACGAGGTCGCCGACGAAGGCCGCGCGGCGCCCGTCGGGGTGGGTCGCGTCGACGGCGCGTCCCTGCTCGTCGCGGACGGTGGCGTAGCCGAGGCGCTGCAGCAGGTCCTCGAGCTCGACCCGGCAGCCGTGGACGTCGCCGATCACGTCGAACGGCCCGTGGTCGTCGCGACGGTCGTTGAACAGGCGGGTGCGCTCGATCGACACCGCGGCGACGGCCTCGACCGACTCCAGGACGTGCACGGTCCGGAAGCCCTCGCGCTTGAGCCCCCGCAGGGACCGTCTGAGCTGATCGTGCTGACGCTTGACCACCCGGGCGCCGAAGTCGCGATCGGGACGCGCCTCGTTGCGCTCCACGGCCACGCCGGTCGGGACGTCCAGGACGATCGCCACCGACAGCACGTCGTGCTCCTTGGCCAGCGCCAGCAGCGAGCGGCGCGCCGACGCCTGCACGTTCGTCGCGTCGATCACCGTGAGGCGCCCGCGCTCGAGACGCTTGCCGGCGATGAACTCAAGCACCTCGAAGGCGTCGGAGGTCGCGCCCTGGTCGTTGGCGTCGTCGGAGACGATCGCTCGGCACTCGTCGCTCGACACCACCTCCGTGGGAGCGAAGTGCGTGGCAGCGAAGGTCGACTTGCCCGATCCGCTGGTGCCGATCAGGACGACGAGACACAGCTCGGGGATGCTCAGCGTGGTCATGCGGGCACCTCAGTCGCGCCCAGGGTGAACACGGCCATGTGGGTCGGGGGCCCCACCTCAGGATCGGCCTCGCCGACGGGACGGACCTCGACCTCGTAGCCGTACCGCTGCCCCACCGACGTGGCCCAGTCGGCCAGCTCGGCACGCGTCCACTCGAAGCGGTGGTCGGGGTGGCGGAACCCTCCATCGGCCAGGGCCGGGTAGCGGACGTTGTGCTCGGCGTTCGGGGTCGTGACCACCACGTGTCGCGGCCTCATGGTCCCGAAGACGTTGGCGGTGACCGCCGGAAGCCGGTCGGGGTCGACGTGCTCGACGACCTCCATCAGGATCGCCACGTCGATGTCGGCGAGCCGGTCGTCCTCGTACTGCAGCGACGACAGCAGCAGCGTCAGGCGATCGGACTGGCGCTCGGTCATCCGGTCGACGTGCAGGCGCTTGGCCGCCTTGGTCAGCGCGAGGGCCGACACCTCGGTACCGATCACGCGGGCGACGCCCTGCATCTCCAGCAGGCTGCCGAGCAGGGCGCCCGCGCCGCACCCGAGGTCGACGATCGTCGAGGGCCTCATTCGTGCCACGGCGTCGAGGACGGCGTCGTGCCGCTCACGCACCAGCGGACGAGCCACGACGGCCTCGTCGTCGAGGGCCTCGTCGACGGGCCGGTCGTCCAGCTCGACCAGCCGTTGCATCGCGGCATCCTTCAACGCGCGCTGGTGCGCGAGGTAGCGGTGCGTCACGAGCTCGCGCTCGGGGTGGTGCGCGAGCCAGCCCGATCCGGCGCGCACCAGCTTGTCGACCTCGTCGTCACCGACCCAGTAGTGCTTGGCGTCGTCGAGCACGGGTAGCAGCACGTAGAGGTGGTTGAGAGCCTCGGCCAGGCGCATCGTGCCGGTCAGGCCGAGCGACACCAACGGCGCGTCGCCCCACTCCGGCCTGGTGTCGTCGAGCGCGATGGGCCCTGCGGAGACCTCCCAGCCCATCGGCTCGAACAGCCGCCGCAGGAGATCGGGGTCGCCCGGGACGGCCGGCAGGTGCAGGGACAGCTCCAGGGCGGCGCCGGCGAGCTCCTCGTGCCCCCGGCACTGGCCGTTGAGCGCCGACCGGAACACCTTGCCCATCGCGACCGACAGCAGCGACGACGCGACGTAGGGACGGTCGTTGACGTACTGCCCGAGCGCGAAGCCGTCGTTCGTCCCCGACCTGCCCCGCACGAGAGCGACCGGATCGACCTCGAGCAGCAGCGCCGCGGTGCACCGGTCGACATCGACCTCGGGGTAGAACACGTGCGCCGTGCCGCCGTACACGTCGAAGCGCTGCGCCCGGCCGGGGTGCTTGTGGAGCAGGAAACCGAGATCGGTCGGGTCCTCGAGGACCGCCGAGCGTCCGGCGGAGATGGTCAGCAGCATCCGGACAGTCTGCCGCAGTGACAGGAGTCCTACGCCCCGGCGGGCCGTTCTGCGTCACGTGGAGGCCTCGTTGCTGCACAATGTTGCCGTCTGCGCATCTCGTGCCGACGTCTCGAGAGGTGGACACACGGTGCGAACCCCGTGGCGCGTCTACGCGACAGCGGCCTCCCTGGCCGTCGTCGCGTACTTCGCGATGCCGTCGGGACGCGTCGCCGATGCGCTGTACGTGGCCATCGGCGTGTCGTGCGTCGTCGCCATCGTCGTCGGCACGCGCGTGCAGCGTCCCTCCAGCGTCGCGCCGTGGCTCGTGCTCGCCGCCGGCCAGGCAACCTGGGTGGGCGCTGACGCGGTCTACTCCTGGCTCGAGGCGACCGACTCCCTCACCCATCCCTCGGCCGCCGATGCCCTGTACCTGGGCTCGTACCCGTTGCTGGCAGCCGGCGTCGCGCTGCTGATGCGTGCGCAGCGCCGCTCGCGCGACGTCGCGGGCCTGGTCGACACCGCGATCGTGACGACAGGCTTCGTCCTGCTCTACTGGGCGTTCATCGCGGGCCCGTTGCTCGACGACCGGTCCGGCACCGATCTCGGACTGGCCGTGTCGCTGGCCTATCCTGCCGTCGACCTCGTGCTGATAGCGCTGCTCCTGCGACTGGTCACCGGCCAGTACGCGTGGAGCCCGTCCTTCCTGATGCTGATCGCCGCGATGGCGACGTCCCTGACGGCCGACGCCCTCTACGCGACCGGTCCGACGGGCGGCGTCTCCTCGATCGGGCTCGACGTGCTGTGGCTCGCGTCCTACGTGCTGTGGGGCACGGCCGCCCTGCACCCCGACATGGCCGTGCTGACCCGGCCCGCCCCGCGGGGACGCACACCGTTCACAGCGGGCCGGCTGGCGCTGCTCGGGGTCGCGGTGGTGCTGCCCGTCGTGCTGCTCGCGCTCCAGCCCCTGCTCGACCTCGAGATCGACCACCTCACGCTCGTGGTCGCATCCGTCGTGATGTCGCTGCTGGTGATGGCACGGATGGCGTGCGACATCGACGAGATCAGGGCAACGGCACACCAGCGCGACACCCTTCGAGCAGATCTCTTCCACCGCGCCACGCACGACCACGTCACGGGCGTCGCCAACCGCCCCTACATCCTCGAGCAGATCACCGCCGCGCTCGAGCGGGGGCTGCGCGACGGCACGCCGTCGGCCCTGATCGACGTCCGGGTCGGCGGCGTCGACGAGCTCCTGCGCGAGACCGGGTTCAGGCACCGCGACGAGGCCCTGCGAGCCGTCGCCGACCGCATCGGCCACGTCGTCCAGAGCGACGACTGCGTGGCCCGGCTCGGACCCGATGAGTTCGTCGTGCTGATCGACCGGCTCGGACCCGACGCCAACCTCGCCGGTGTCGCGCGCGAGCTGCTCGACGCGATCGCCGCGCCGTTGCATCTCGGCGGCCGTCCGGTCGGCGTGACGGCCGCCGTCGGCATCTCGGTGAGCCTGGATGGCAGCACCGACGCCGACGCGCTCCTGCACGAGGCGCGGGTCGCCGCCGGCGCGGCCGTCGAGCGTGGCGATCGCGGCGACGAGCCCGTCGAGTTCTTCGCCCCCTCCCTGCGCCGCGAGCAGGACGACCGGATCGCCCTCGAGGCAGCGCTCGTGGACGCGATCGCCCACGACGAGCTGGAGGTGCACTACCAGCCGGTGGTCGCCGTCGGGACCGGCGTCCTCGACGGCTACGAGGCCCTCGTGCGCTGGAACCGCCCTGGTCACGGGCTCCTGCAGCCCGACGCGTTCGTGCCCGTCGCCGAGAAGTCCGACCTCATCTGCGCGCTTGACCGCTGGGTGCTGCACGAGGCGGCCCGCCAGCTGGTCGCCTGGACCGAGGAGGATCCGATCGGCGCCGCCGACCTCACCGTCGCGGTCAACGTCTCGGGCCGCCACCTCGCCTCCGCGACGATCGTGGCCGACGTCGCCGCCGCCCTGCACAGCTCGGGACTGCGGCCCGAGCGGCTGACGGTCGAGGTCACCGAGACCGTTCTCGTCGACGTGCCGCGTGCCAGCCTGCAGATGAGCGCGCTCCGCCGGTTGGGCGTCAGCATCAGCATCGACGACTTCGGCACCGGGTACACCTCGATCGGCCACCTCGGCGCCCTGCCCGCCGACATCCTCAAGATCGACCGCAGCCTCGTGATGTCGACCGGCCCCGGGGCGACCGAGCTCTTGGCGCTGATCGTCCAGGCCGGGCATGCGCACGGCCTGCTCGTCGTGGCGGAGGGCGTCGAGCAGCAGCAACGGCTGGACGACCTGCGCGACCTGCGCTACGACTCCGCGCAGGGCTACCTCTTCGCGCGGCCGCTCGCCGCCGACGACGTGCGCACCACCGGACCGCGCCGGTAGGCGTCAGGCGACGGAGGCGGCGTCCTCGGCCAGCTCGAGGTAGACCTTCATGCACGCCGAGCACGTGGCGAGGTGCGAGTGCACGCGCTCCTGGTCGCGAGCCGTCGCCGTGCGTCGCAGCACGCGCACGAACATGCCGCGGATCTCGGTGTGGGCGTCGCCCTCGGGAGCCTCGGCCTTGACGTGCTGGCGCAGGTACGCCTCGCGCAGACCGGCCCGCGCCCGGTAGACCAGGGCGGAGACGCTGTTGGGGCTCAGGTCGAGCAGCGCCGCGATCTCTTGCGGCTTGCGGCCGTCGACGTCGAGCGCCCACAGCACCTCGCGCCACCGCTCGGGGAGGGACGCGTAGGCGGCGCGGACCGTCTCGCGCTCGAAGGCGTCGAGCGTGCCCGCGCCGAACTCGACCGTCGAGTCGATCTGCGAGTCGTCGTCGGTCGGACGAACCCGCTTCTCCTGCTTGGCGCGGGCACCGCACTCGTGACGGATGGTGGTGAACAGGTAGGCACGGAACGACTCCGTCGGGCCCTTGCCGCGCTGCAGCAGGTCGAGGACGCGCGCGAACGCCTCGTTGACGACGTCGTCGGCCTCTTCACGGCGACCGAGGTGGCGCGCCAGACGGTAGGCGCTGTACTCGTAGCGGCGGTACAGCTCGGAGTAGGCGTGCTCGTCGCCGGCCCGCGTGCGCCGGATCAGCATTACATCGTCGACCTCGGCCTCCGCGTCGTCGTAGACGTGGGCGTGCGCCGTACTCCCAAGCATGTCTGGTTCCTTTGAAGTCGTCTGCCCCCCGACGGGACAACGTCGTGGATCGTTCTCAACACCAACGATTCGCAGCGGGGGAAGACGCTGATTGCCCACATGACCATCGTCACATCTGAGCGCTGCTGTCGCGCGGGCATGACGATGCTATCGCCCATTACTACTGATCAGTAAGGACTGAAGTCCCGACCTTGACGAGTCACAGGTCACTCATCGGGTCAGGGTATGCTGGAGCCAGCACCGAGCCGCCCTATCTAGCGGCCACGGGCTCGACGTCCCCGGCCGCACCAACGGCGCGGGGACACCTTCGTCGTGGCCGGTGCGCTCTGGGGTGTCTCAGGCAGGCTCGGCCGGATCCTCGTCCGCGAACACCGCGGCCAGTGTCGGCCGCAGCCTGAACAGCTCGTCGAGGCCGGCGATCCTGAAGATCGCCACGACACGGCGCGTGGACGCCACGATGTCGACCGTGCCCCGGCGCAGCAGCATCTTCTTGCGGGCCAGCACGAACACGCCGAGACCGATCGAGTCGACGAAGCCGACGTCGGACAGCTCGAAGACCAGCCGGTCGGCGCCGGCGTCGGCGACCTCGGCGACGACCTCGCGCAGCTGGGGCGCGGTGTCGATGTCGATCTCGCCACTCACCGTGATCACGGTGAACGGATCGTCCTGTCGGACGTCTACCGTCAGCTGCTGCGTCATGCGCACCCCCGATGTCTATTCGCCGGACAGGCACGGCCCAGCACGTGGCTGCTGCACAACCGCCCCGATCCTATCCGCCAGATGCTGCGAAGATCGAGCCATGGTCCTGGACACGTCGCAGCAGCTGGTCGACCAGTGGCTCGCCACCTGGGTGCACATCCGCGGCATCAGCTCGTCGACGACCGACGGCTGGCCGCTGGTGCACGTCGGGTCGGCCACGCGCGAGACCGAGCTGGTGTGCCTCGCCCCGGGCATCGACGCGTGGCCCGACCTGCTGCGCCACGTCGCCGGCGACCCCGGCGCCATGCTGACCGTCGTCGCCGACGACGTCGGCCGGTACCTGACGGCGCCTCGCCCGTCCGCGACCCGTGTCGATCGCGACGACGAGACGCTGATGTCCGCCGTTCTAATCGACGACGAGATCCCCGCCCTGCCGGTCGACCTGACCTTCCGGTGGGACGTCGCCCCGCACCGGGCCACCTACACGCTCGAGTCGGACGACTCGGTGGCGGCGGTCGGCACGGTCGGCGTGCTCGGCCAGGTGGCGACGTTCGACGGTGTCGAGACCATGCCCGCCTTCCAGCGCCGCGGTCTCGGACGTCACGTCATGGCGACGCTCACGGCCCAGGCCATGGGACGCGGGGCGACCCACGGCGTGCTCGCTGCCAGCGCCCCGGGGCGTCAGCTGTACTCGGCGATCGGCTGGGACGCGCGGCTCGAGATGCTCTCGGTGATGGGCTGCTGACTCAGCCCTCGACGGTACGGCGGCAGATGTCGTCCCACGGCGTCGGCTGCAGCGAGAAGTGCGCCCGCGTCGCGGCGTCGTCCAGCACGTAGGGGCGAGTCCACTGGTACGACAGCTGGTTGATCTCGCGCATGAGCGGCACCGCCAGGCCCAGCGTCGCGAGCGTCGGGCGAGGTATCGCCGACACCTTCGGGGCCGGCAGTCCCATCAGGTCGGTCATGTCGGTCAGCACCTGCCGCTGGGTCCGGGCGGGATTGCTGGGCACGTGCCACACCCGTCCGTGGGCCGATGCGTCCTCGGCGGCGGCGACGAGGAGCCGGGCGACGTCCAGCACGTCGGTGAAGCTGTGCGGCACGTCGGCACGCCCGATCACCCACGCGCGCTTGCCGGCGCGCAGGCCGGGCAGCTGCCGGGTGACGTGCCCGTTGGCGCCGACGCCAGGACCGACGTAGTCGGAGCCGCGCACCTCGACCGCACGGATGCGACCCTGCTCGTGCAGCGCGAGGGCATCGGCCCACATCGCGGCCCGCAGCACGCCCTTGTGATCGGTGGCGGCGTCCGGCATGCCCTCACGCATCGACCCGTCGACCGGGCCGTACGGGTACAGGGTGCCGGTGATGGCGTAGACCGCGCCGGACCGCTCGGCGGCCGCCAGCAGCGACGACGCCACCGGTGGCCAGACCGTCTCCCACCGGGTGTAGTCCCCCGGGTTGACGCAGTTGTAGATGACGGACGCCCCGTCGGCCGCGGCGGCGAGCGCGTCGGGGTCCGCGGCGTCGAGGGACACGTGGACGACGCCCGGGAGGCCGGTGTCGGTGCCCGAGCGCGTCGCCACCACGACCTCCGACCCACGGGCGGCGAGCAGCTGGGCCACGTGACGCCCCACGGGACCTGCCCCGACGACGAGATGACGATCGGACATGACGAGCTCCTTCGGTAGCCGAGAGCACCGCTCTCGGTCCCAGCCTGGCACGTGGTCGAGGACAAAACAAGAGCACTGCTCTCGAATGTTGCACGTGCTCTCGCCATCGGCCAAGGTGAGCACATGGAACACACGCGCACCGCCCGCGAGCGGGCCCGCGAGGAGATCACCACCGAGATCCTCGAGGCCGCCCGCCGGCGCCTGGCGTCCGACGGACCCGCCAACCTCTCGCTGCGCGCGGTCGCCCGCGACGTCGGCATGGTCTCGTCGGCGGTCTACCGCTACGTGCCGAGCCGCGACGATCTGCTCACGGCCCTGCTGGTCGAGGCCTACGACGAGCTGGGAGCCGCCGCCGAGGCGGCCGACGACGGCGTGAGCGACCGCACCGACGTGCGCGCACGCTGGACGGCGACGTGCCGCGCCGTCCGGTCGTGGTCGGTCGGGCACCCCCACGACTACGCACTGCTCTACGGCTCCCCCGTCATCGGCTACGCCGCGCCTCGCGACACCGTCGGGCCGGCCACGCGCGTCATCGTCCGGCTGGTCGGCATCATCAGCAGCGCGCACGAGATCGGCGGGGCCGCGCGCCCCCTCCCCGAGGGCCCCGGGCCCTCGTTCGAGCCGTCGGTGGGCGACGCCACCGCCGCGCTGCGCGAGGTCGCCGGCCTCGACACCGACGTGCCACCGGAGCTCGTGGGGCGCACGCTGATGGCCTGGAGCACCGTGTTCGGCACCATCTCGTTCGAGCTCTGGGGCCACCTCGTCGGCTCGGTGAGCGACCACGAGACCTACTTCGACAGCGTCGTCTCACGGCTGTGGCACGACCTCGGTGGGGTGTGAAGACCTGCACCGAGTGAGGTATCCCTCACGGGCAAATGCGGCATCTACGTCCTGGACGAGGTTCAATGTGCGGATACCCGAACCACCGCACCAGAGGACATCCATGCCCCGCATCTCTCGTCGTACGTTCGTCGCCGCCCCGGCCGACGTCGTGTGGTCCCTCGCCGGCGACTTCGCCGAGTGGCACCCCAAGCTCCGCATCTACAGCAACGGGCCGGAGGCTTCGGCCGAGCTCGTCGTGACGATCGTGTCGAAGGACGACGAGTCCCGCACGCTGTCGTACTCGATGCCCGACCCGCCGTTCCCGATCAAGGACCACCGCGCCACGATCCTGGTCGAGCAGGCCGCGCACGAGGGAACGTCGTACGTCACGTGGTACGCCGAGTTCACCGCCGACGAGGCGCTGCTGCAGGATCTCGAGGACACGATCGGCGACGACGTGTTCGCCCGGGCCCTCGACCAGCTAGCGACCGCCGCGCAGGACTCCTACGGAGCGCAGCAGGTCGCCAGCGCCAGCTGACGCGCGCCCCGAACCACCCACCGCCCCTTGAGCGGGCACCGCCCCTTGAGCTTGTCGAAGGCCCTTTCGACAAGCTCGAGGGGCGTTCTGCCTCAGCTGCGCCAGTCGCGGAAGCCGACCACGATCAGGCGCATCTGGCGGCGGGCGCCCTCCTTGATGCTCTCCTCGAGGTCGGGACGCCCGTCGGGCATCTCGACGACCTCCTCGGCGTTCGAGACCATGTTGCGCACGAACAGCCGCGAGACCATCTGGACGTCCTCGGTCGCCCAGCTCTCGATGTTGGGCAGCCGAGCCAGCACGACGGCCAGCTCGCTGACGAACAGGTCGAGCTCGTGCCGGATGGCGCGCCGCACGGCCTCCGAGCCGCCGACCCGCTCGCGGGCGACGAAGGCGAAGTGCGCCTTGCTCTGCTTGACGGCCTCGACCAGCACGTCGGCCGCGGCGTCGATGATGTTGTCGAACACCTTCGGATCGCGCTGCGCCTCGCGGATCATGCGACGCAGCGTCGAGAACGACTGCTCGACGAGAGCCAGCCCCAGCTCGTCCATCGACTCGAAGTGGCGGTAGAACGCCGTCGGCACGATGCCGGCCGCACGGGCGACCTGACGCAGGCTGATCTGCGCGAATCCCTGGTGCTGAGCCAGCTCGAGCGCGGCGGCGAGGATCGCCTGACGCGTGCGCCCCTTCTGCTCCTGGCGCGAGGCAGCCTGTGCGGACTCGGTCATGGACGACAGGGTATCGCGGGGCGTTGGGTGCACACGTGTGTTCATCGTGCGCGAGGTCACCCGGCGCGTCGGTTGCCTCAGGAGCACTCTTCGGGCAGACTTTGAGTGTACGCACGTTCACTGAGTTTTCGGAGGCCACGCATGGGCATCATCCGCTCGGCCCTGACCTCCCGGCCCGTCCGCTCGCTCGTGTCGCCCAACTCGATCGACGACTACCTCGAGCAGGTGCACCCCATGCTGGCGGCGGAAAACGTCCGCGCCCGCGTGGTGGAGGTCCGCCGCGAGACCGGCGAGGCCAGCACCGTCGTGATGCGCGCCAACGGCGCCTGGAAGGGCTTCCAGCCCGGCCAGCACGTGCAGTTCGGCGTCGAGGTCGACGGCACCCGCCGCATCCGCGTGTTCTCGGTGTCGAGCGCCCGTCCCCCCAAGGGACGCTCGCGGACGTTCAGCGTCTCGGTCAAGGCCCACCCCGACGGCTACGTGTCGCAGTTCCTGCACAAGGAGCTCACGCCCGGCACGATCGTCTACCTCTCGCAGGCCGAGGGCGAGTTCGTGCTCCCCCGCGAGGTGCCGTCCAGCCTGCTGCTGGTCAGCGGCGGCTCGGGCGTCACGCCCGTCATGTCGATGCTCCGCACCCTCAGCGCGAGCGGGCACACCGGCGACGTCACCTTCCTGCACTACGCCCGCAGCCGCGACGACGAGATGTTCACGTCCGAGCTGGACGAGCTGACGGAGGTGCCGAGCTTCAGGGTGGTCCGCGTCTACACGCGTCAGCCCGCTCCCGACGCCGAGCTGCAGGGACGTTTCCACGTCGACCACCTCAAGCACCTCGGCATCGACCCGGTCGACACGCTGACCTACGTCTGCGGCCCTGCCGGTCTCATCGCCACGGTCCGCGACACGTACGACGAGCTGGGTGCTGCCGAGCAGCTGCGCCAGGAGTACTTCAAGGTGCCCAGCGTCGACGTCGACGCGGCCGACGCCACCGGCACCCTCGCCTTCGACACCACGCTCGTCGAGGCCCCCAACACCGGGGCCACGATCCTCGAGCAGGCCGAGGCCGCCGGGCTCCAGCCCGACTTCGGCTGCCGCATGGGCGTGTGCAACACCTGCGCCGTCAAGAAGAACAGCGGCGCCGTCCGCCACGTCGTGACCGGCGAGATCAGCGCCGACACCGACGAGACCATCAAGATCTGCGTCCAGGTGCCCGTGGGCGACGTCAACATCGCCCTCTGACCCCACTCCACCCGACTCACCGCCGTCCTCACCCAAGGAAGCTCATATGCCCATCACGCTCCGCCGGTCCAAGAAGGCACCCATCAAGCCCCGCAGCGCCAGCAGCCACAACGCCGCGCCGCTCACCCTCATCAATCCGTACTCCGAGAAGCCGGCCACGATCGGCCTCGAGCACATGACGTATGAACAGCTCGACGAGTTCGGCCGTGAGCTCGACGCCGTCCGCCAGCGCGTGCTCGACGACCTGGGCCAGAAGGACGCCGACTACATCCGCCGAGTCATCCGCGCCCAGCGTGCCAGCGAGGTGCTGGGACGCATCGGCATCTTCATGCCGTTCTTCCCGCCCGCGTTCATCGCCGGCATCGTGTTCCTCGGCCTGGCCAAGATCCTCGACAACATGGAGATCGGCCACAACGTCATGCACGGCCAGTACGACTGGATGAACGACCCGATGGTCAATGGGGCGCGCTACGAGTGGGACAACATGGCGCCGGCCCAGGACTGGAAGCACGGGCACAACTACATCCACCACACGTACACCAACATCCACGGCATGGACCGCGACATCGGCTACAACCTGCTGCGCATCGACGACGACCAGCCCTGGTACGGCACGCACCGCTTCAACCTGCCGCTCGCCTTCGTGCTGATGATCGTCTTCGAGTGGGGCGTGATGTACCACGGGATCGAGCTCGACCAGTACCTGCAGGGCAAGATCAGCAAGGCTGACTTCCAGGGACGCAAGAAGCGCGCGATGCAGAAGATCCGTCGCCAGGTGTTCAAGGACTACATCGCCTGGCCGCTGGTCGGCCTGGCCCTCGTGCCGTTCGTCGGCTGGTGGGCTCCCCTGGCGATCCTCGGCGCCAACGTCGTGGCCAACATCATCCGCAACATCTGGACCTTCCTGGTCATCTTCTGCGGCCACTTCCCGGCCGAGGTGCAGACCTTCGCCGAGGAGGACGCCCAGAACGAGTCGCGCGGTCAGTGGTACCTGCGCCAGCTGCTCGGCTCGGCCAACATCTCCGGCCACGCGCCGTTCCACGTGCTGACGGGCAACCTGAGCTACCAGATCGAGCACCACCTGTTCCCCGACATCCCGGCCCGTCGCTACCCCGAGGTCGCCGAGGACGTCAAGCGTCTCGTCGAGCAGTACGGCCTGACCTACAACACCGGCCGGCTGTCCAAGCAGCTCGCCAGCGTGGCCCGCCAGCTCGCGGTCTACGGACGCAAGCCCAGCGACCCGTACAAGATCGGCAACAGCCCCGAGAGCAAGGCGCTGCGCCGCGCCAAGCGCGAGGAGGCCACGCGTCGCGCCGAGGCCTTGCGTGGGACACAATTGACCTCCTAGTCCACGGCGAGGGAGGCACACCGATGGCGTTGAGCCGGCGAGAGATCGTCAAGGACGTCGTGCAGCAGTCGACCGAGGCCGCTATCGGCAGCGCGGGCCACGTCGTGGCCATCCTGTTCGAGACCGCGCGCAAGATCACGGCCGAGGTCGGCGCATTCGGCACCGAGATCTTCGAGATCACCGAGGCCAGCAAGCGCGCCGGCCAGGACGCCGCAGACACCAATCCGGTCCCGCGCCCGTGACGAATCACCCACATGCAGAGTGAGAGTCGTCGTCGGTCCGTCGCGGTGGTCGGATCAGGGGTCTCCGGACTGACTGCCGCCTACGTCCTGCGGCACGACTGGGACGTCACGGTGTTCGAGTCCGACGACCGCGTGGGCGGCCACGCGCACACCCACACGGTCGCCGACGCCGATGCCACCCACCGGGTCGACAGCGGATTCATCGTCCACAACGACCGCACCTACCCGTACCTGCGCAGGTTGTTCGGCGAGCTCGACGTCGAGGTGCACCCGACCGAGATGAGCATGAGCATCCACTGCGACGGCTGCGGCCTCGAGTACGCCGGCGGTCGCGGCGGCAAGGGCGTGTTCGCGCAGCGGCGCCGTCTGCTCGACCCTCGCTACTTGGCGATGCTCGTGTCGGTCAAGCGCTTCGGCCGGCTCGCCCAGGCGCTGCTCGACTCGGCCGAGTCGCCCACCGAGCCCCAGACGTACGGCGACTTCCTCGAGGCGCACGGCTTCTCCGACTACTTCGTGTCGCACTACGCGATCCCGGTCGTCTCGTGCGTGTGGTCGTCCGGGCACGAGACCGCGCTGTCGTACCCCGCGAGGTACCTCTTCGAGTTCCTCAAGCACCACGGCTTCCTGTCCATCAAGGGCTCGCCGCAGTGGTACACCGTCGTGGGCGGGTCGGCGACCTACATCGACCGCGTGCGCGAGGTCATCGCCTCCGACCCGGCCAGCAGCGTGCAGGCGTCCACGGGCATCCGCTCGATCACCCGCACTGCCGACGGCGTCGAGCTCGTCGACGCGTCCGGACGCACGCACCGCGCTGACGCCGTGGTCATCGCGACCCACGCCGACGACGCGCTCGCGCTGCTCGCCGATCCCAGCGACGACGAGCGCCGAGTGCTCGGCTCGTTCGAGTACTCCGACAACGAGGTGCAGCTGCACCGCGACCCGTCGCTGCTGCCCGACGCGACCGCCGCCCGCTCGGCCTGGAACTACCGCATGGACGGCTGCACCGATCGCAGCGACCACTCGGCCGTGACGTACTGGATGAACCGCCTGCAGGGCATCGAGAGCCGCGAACCCTTCCTGGTCACCCTCAACGCGTCCGAGCGCATCGACCAGTCGTCCGTCGTGGCGACGATGGCCTACACCCACCCCATCTACACGCCGACGTCCGTCGCGGCGCAGGGCGAGCTCAAGCGCCTGTTCACCGACCGCACGGTCTACGCCGGGGCCTACCACGGATGGGGCTTCCACGAGGACGGCTGCCGCTCCGGCGTCGACGCGGCCGCCGCGCTGGGCACCGCGTGGTGACGCCGGCTCTGCCCGTGCTGCCGGCCCTGGTCGAGGGCACGGTGGGCCACACGCGCCGCACTCCCCTGCGCCACCGGTTCTCGTACCGCGTGTACCAGTGGCTCGTCGACGTCGACGACCTGCCACGCATGCCGCGCCTGCTGCGACCGTTCTCGACCTTCGCCGCCGCCGACCACATCGGCGACCCGCACGACACGATCCACGCGAACATCGAGCGCTTCTGCGCGGCCCAGGGCGTCGACATCTCCGGTCACCGACTGCTGATGCTCGCCAACGCCCGGGTGCTCGGCCACACCTTCGACCCGCTCAGCGTCTTCTGGGCGGTCGCACCGGACGGATCGCTGACCTGCCTCGTCGCCGAGGTGCACAACACCTACGGTGAGCGCCATGCGTACCTGCTGCGTCCTGACGAGGACGGACGCACCCAGGTCGACAAGGCGTTCTACGTCTCGCCGTTCTTCACCGTCGACGGCGCGTACGACCTGCAGTTCGGCCTGACGCCCGACCAGGTGTCGTCGACGATCATCCTGCGCCAGGGCGGCGAGGCGGTGTTCAGCGCGACGTTCAGGGGTACTCCCCGACCAGCCAGCGCGCGGCTGCTGGTGAAACTTCTCGTCAAACTGCCGCTCATGACCCATCGCACCAGCCTGCTGATCCGAATACAGGGTGTACGTCTCTGGATGAGAAGGCTGCCGGTCGTTCGACGCCCGGCCCACGAACCGCAGGAAGGCACCCGATGACGCAGCTCGCCACCGCTCGTTGGCCCGGCATCGCCCACACCCCTCGCACGCCTGTCAAGGCCCGTGCCGCCAAGGCGATCCTGCGGCCCACCGTCAACAGCGTGCCGGTCCGCCTCACGTTCGCCGACGGCACCCGGTGGGGTGCTGGCGGCCCTCAGGCCCCCGAGATGCAGGTCGTCCGTCCGAAGGCCTTCTTCTCGCGCCTCGGCGCCGACACCAAGATCGGGTTCGGCGAGGCGTACATGGCCGGCGACTGGACGACCGGCGAGGGCACCGACCTGGCCGACCTGCTGGCGCCGTTCGCCGAGCGGTTGACCACGATCGTGCCCGAGTCGCTGCAGCGGTTCCGGGTGTTCGTCGACAAGAAGCTGCCGCACGCGCACCGCAACTCCGTCGAGGGCTCCAAGAAGAACATCGAGGCGCACTACGACCTCTCGAACGATCTGTTCGCCCAGTTCCTCGACCCGTCGATGAGCTACTCGGCCGCCTGGTTCGAGAGCGCCGAGCAGGACCTCGAGTCGGCGCAGCTGCGCAAGATCGACGGCATCCTCGACCAGGCCGGTGTCACCGAGGGCTCGCGCGTGCTCGAGATCGGCAGCGGCTGGGGCGCGCTGGCCATCCGTGCCGCCCAGCGCGGTGCCAAGGTCACGACCATCACGATCTCGAACGAGCAGGCCGCTCTCGCCGAGCAGCGGTTCGCCGAGGCCGGCGTCGACGTCGACCTGCAGCTGGTCGACTACCGCGACGTCACGGGTCAGTACGACGCGATCGTGAGCGTCGAGATGATCGAGGCCGTCGGCGAGGAGTACTGGCCCACGTACTTCGCGACGATCGACCGGTTGCTCGCCCCGGGCGGCAAGGTGTCGATCCAGGCCATCACGATGGAGCACCACCGCTACCTGAAGACCCGCAACTCCTTCGGGTGGATCCAGAAGTACATCTTCCCGGGCGGCCTGATCCCCTCGCTCACCGCGATCGACCAGACGCTCGCCGCGCACACGTCGCTGGCCGTCTCCGACCGCCGGTCGCTCGGTCAGGACTACGCCCGCACGCTGCACGAGTGGCGAGACTCGTTCAACCGCAACTGGGAGACGATCAACGCCCAGGGCTTCGACGAGACCTTCCGCCGCATGTGGGAGTTCTACCTGGCGTACTGCGAGGCGGGGTTCCGCGTCGGCTACATCGACGTCTATCAGCTGCAGATGCAGCGCCCGCAGGAGGCATGACATGGCTGCCATCTCCCGCCTGCCGATGCCGATCCAGGAGACCTACGAGTGGCAGTACGACGGTGCCTGCCGCGGCGTCGACCCCGAGATCTTCTTCTCGCCCGACGCCGAGCGGGGCCCGCGTCGCCGGGCCCGCGAGGCCGCGGCCAAGGCGCTGTGCGCCGTCTGCCCGGTCATCCAGCAGTGCCGCGACCACGCCCTCACCGTCCGTGAGCCGTACGGCACGTGGGGCGGCTTGACGATCAACGAGCGCGACCAGCTGCTCCGCGAGACCGCCTGACCCGTCCCCCACCCCACCGCGGCTCGACGTCAGAAGCCGAAGCGGGACGAGTGCAGCTCGTTCTTCTTGGGCCACGGGTTGATCTTGCACCCGCTCAGTCCCTTCGACTGCTGCTGCATCACGGGTGCCAGCTGCCCCTTGCCGCCGCATCGCGCGTGGCCGCGGCCCAGCCAGTGCCCGGTCTCGTGGTTGATCACCATGTGGCGGTAGTCGCGCAGCGAGCCTCGCTTGTCGTCCCACGTCGGGGTCGCCTGCTGCCAGCGCGTCTCGTTGATGATGACGTGGCGCCCGACACGACAGCTGTACGTCGTGCTGCACGCCGACGAGAAGCTCGGCACCTTCGAGGCCTGGCTCAGCACGAGCGTGAAGTCGCCACCTGACGACACTCGCTTGAACCGCACGCCCATCGCGCGCCACCCGCGCGGGTCGTCGTAGGTCTGCTGGGCCAGCCGCTTGAAGGTCGACAGGCTGGCCCGCACCGAGCCGCGGGTGGCCACCGAGTAGGTCACGGTCCTGCGGACGCTGCGCGCATTGGTGACCCGCTTGTCGCGCGACACCGCCGTCACGGTCGCGAAGCCCAGGCGACTGGCCCGCACGCGGAACGCGATGCGGTGGCCGACGTCGGCCGACCGCACACGGTAGTGACGTCCGCCGGCGCCGCGGATGGCGCGGCCGTCACGCAGCCACCGGTAGTCGAGCTCCGCCTTGCGCGAGAACGCGCCGACCCGGCCCGTCAGCTTCCTGCCGTACTTGGCGCTGCCCAGGACGGTCGGGCGGCGCGTGGCCGTGAATGTGCCAGGTGCGACCGCCGCCGTCGGTGCGCTGAGGGCGGCGACGGACGCCGCGCCGGGACGGGACGCGGTCACGCGCACCACGTAGGTGCGGCCGACGTCGGCGACGTCCGACAGCGCGCGCGTGGCGTTGGCCGGCGAGTCGCCACCGACCGGGACGCCGTCACGCAGCCACTGGTACGAGTAGGTGACGTCGGACGGGGTCCACGTGCCGGGCTGAGCGGTCAGCGTCTGCTCGAGCTGGGCCGTGCCGGCGATCGTGGGCGGCGAGACGTTGACGACGGCTTCGTCGGCGGTCGCCGGCGAGGCGACCAGCAACGACGACGCCATCGCGATGCTCGCGGCGACGACGGCCAGGCCTCGGGTGACCCTGGTGGTGATGGCGCTCATGATCGGTGACTCCCCCTGGTGCTCATTCGTAGAAGATGCGCTCGACGACCTGGCGGGCGTGCCGCGTGGTGCGCAGGTAGTCGTCCATCATGCGCTCGCTGTGCTCCATGCCATAACCCAGCAGGTGGGCGACGCCGGCTCGCTCGCCGGCGTGCTCGACCATCGACTCGGCCGACTTGCCACGCATCAGCACGACAGCGTTGCGGATGCGGCTGACCAGGCGCCAGGCGGCCTCGAGCGTCTCGGCGTCATCGGTCGAGACCAGGTCGGCCTCGACGGCGGCGTGCAGCGCGTCGAGGGTGCGCGTCGTGCGCATCGCCGGCACCTCGTGGGCGTGCTGCATCTGCAGCAGCTGGACGGTCCACTCGACATCGGCCAGGCCACCGCGGCCGAGCTTGAGATGCGTCTTGGCGTTCGCTCCGCGGGGCAGCCGCTCGGAGTCGACCCGGGCCTTGATGCGGCGGATCTCGCGCACCTCGGCGGCGGTCGCGCCGCCCTCGGGCCAGCGGAGGGGGTCGATGAGGTCGGTGAAGCGGGCGCTGAGGTCGGCGTCGCCGATCGTGGCACTGGCGCGCAGCAGCGCCTGCGCCTCCCACACCGCCGACCACTTCTCGTAGTAGGCGCGGTACGACGCGAACGATCGCACGAGCGGGCCGTTCTTGCCCTCGGGACGCAGCTCGGCGTCGACCTCGAGCGCCGGGTCGTCGCCGGGTGCGGCCAGCATCTTGCGCAGCCCTTGCGCGACGGCCATCGCGGCCGACGCCGCCTCGGTCTCGTCGGCACCCTCGACGGGGTCGTGGACGAACATGACGTCGGCGTCGGAGCCGTAGCCGGCCTCGCCACCGCCGAGGCGGCCCATCAAGATGATGGACATGCGGGTCGGCAGGGGGCCGCGATCGGCCTCGACCGCGGCGGTCGAGGCCGTCAGGGCACCGGCGAGGGTCGCCGTCGAGATGTCGGTGAGCGCCTCGCCGACCTCGGTGATGTCGAGGCGTCCGAGCACGTCGGCGATGCCCACGCGTGAGAGCTCGCGGCGTCGCACCCGGCGGACCGCGCGGATGGCGTCGGCCGAGCTGCTGTGGCGGTCGGCGGCCAGCTGGACCTCGGTGCGCAGCCGCTCGCGCTCGAGCGGACGCAGCTCGGCGTCGTCGCCGAGCAGCGCCACCGAGTCGGGGGCCCGCAGGATGAGGTCGGTGACGTAGCGGCTGGACGACAGCACGTGCGCCAGCTGCTCGGCACCCTCGCCCTCGTCGCGCAGCTTGCGCAGGTACCAGTGGGTCTCGCCGAGCCCCTCCGAGATCTTGCGGAACGCCAGCAGGCCGGCGTCCGGGTCGGGCGATGCCGCGAACCACGCCAGCATCGCCGGCAGCAGCGACTTCTGGATCGACGCCCGGCGCGAGAGCCCAGACGTCAGGGCCTGGATGTGCGTCAGCGCGCCCTTCGGATCGACGAACCCGAGAGCCGTCAGGCGCTGCTCGGCCGCCAACGGCGTGAGACGCAACCCGTCGGTGGGCAGGGACGCCACCGCCTCGAGCAGCGGCTGGTAGAACAGCTTCTCGTGCAGGCGCCGCACGATGCGGCGGTGCGCCTGCCACTCCTTCACGAGGCTGTCGGCCGGGTTGGAGCGAAATCCCATGCTGCGACCGATGCGCCGCAGATCTTCCATGTCGTCGGGCACGATGTGGCTCCGGCGCAGCTTGTACAGCTGGATGCGGTGCTCGAGCGTGCGCAGGAAGACGTACGCCTCCTCCATCGCGGCGCCGTCGCGGCGTCCGACGTAGCCGCCGTCGATCAGCGCGGTGAGCGCCGAGAGCGTCGTGGGGCTGCGCAGGCTCTCGTCGGCGCGTCCGTGCACGAGCTGCAGCAGCTGCACCGCGAACTCGACGTCGCGCAGCCCGCCCGCGCCGAGCTTGAGCTGGCGGTCGCGGTGCGCCGAGGGGATGTGCTCGATCACGCGGCGCCGCATCGCACGGACGTCGGGGACGAAGTTGGGGCGCGTGCTGGCGAACCAGATCATCGGCGAGAGCGCGTCGAGGTAGGCCTGTCCGAGGGCCTCGTCGCCGGCGGCGAAGCGAGCCTTCAGCAGGGCCTGGAACTCCCACGTGCTGGCCCACTTCTCGTAGTAGGCGACGTGACTGCCGAGCGTGCGCACGAGCGAGCCGTTCTTGCCCTCAGGGCGCAGGTCGGCGTCGACCTCCCAGATCGTGCCCTCGCCGGTGTGCTCGCGGCACAGCTTCATCACCGCGGACGCCAGGCGCGTCGCGGCGGTCGCGGCCTCGTGGTCGTCGGCGCCCTCGACCGGCTCGTGGACGAAGATGACGTCGACGTCGCTGAGGTAGTTGAGCTCGTGGCCGCCGGTCTTGCCCATCGCCATGATGGTCAGCCGGCACTGGTCGGCGCCCGGCTCGTTGGCGCGCGCGATCGCCAGCGCCGCGCCCAGGGTCGAGATCGCCAGGTCGGACAGCTCGGCCGACGACTGCTCGAAGGTCGTCAGGGCCGTCAGGTCGCGCGCCGCGATGTGCAGCAGCTTGCGGTAGTAGCCGACGCGCAGCTCGTCGGCGGTGGTCGCCTCCTCCATCTGGCGGCGGCGCTGCTCGAGCGTGATCGGCACGGTCGAGAGCTCGTCGGCCGCGAGGTCGCGCACGTGCTCGGGGTGGCGCACCAGGAAGTCGCCGAGAGCCTCGCTGGTGCCGAGCACCACCAGCAGGCGCTGGCACAGCTCGGCATCGGCCTCGATCAGCGCGAACAGCTCTGCCGTGCCCATCCGCTCGGCGATGCCGACCAGCGACGACAGCGCGGTGTCGGGGCTCGCGACCGACGCGATCTGGTCGACGAGCTCGCCGGGCACCTCGCCGAGCGCCGAGAGCAGGTTCAGTGCGCCGTCGCCGTCCCGGAAGCCCTTGCGAGCGAGTGCGACAGCGAGTTCACGTGCATCGGTGGCCACCGGGTCAGGCTACCGTCCGGCGGTGGGTCGTCGACCGGCTCACACCATCGGCATGAGGCGGTCGATCTCGAACTGCGTGACCTGCGAGCGGTAGTCCTGCCACTCCGCGCGCTTGTTGCGCAGGAAGAAGTCGAACACGTGCTCGCCGAGGGTCTCGGCCACCAGCTCGCTGGTCTCCATCGTGCGGATGGCCTCGTCGAGGTTGCGCGGCAGCGGGGCGATGCCCATGGCCTTGCGCTCGTTCTCGGTCAGCGACCACACGTCGTCCTCGGCCTCGGGCGGCAGCTCGTACTTCTCCTCGATGCCCTTGAGCCCTGCGGCCAGCACCAGCGCGAAGGCCAGGTACGGGTTGCAGGCGGCGTCGATCGCGCGGTTCTCGACGCGGGCGGAGTTGCCCTTGTGCGGCTTGTACATCGGCACGCGGATCAGCGCGGAGCGGTTGTTGTGGCCCCAGCAGACGTAGTTGGGGGCCTCTCCCCCGCCGGCCAGCCGCTTGTAGGAGTTGACCCACTGGTTGGTGACGGCGGTGATCTCGGGCGTGTGGTGCAGGACGCCGGCGATGAACGCGCGTCCGGTCTGCGACAGCTGGTACTCGGCCCCCGCCTCGTAGAAGGCGTTCTCGTCGCCCTCGAACAGCGAGACGTGCGTGTGCATGCCCGAGCCGGGGTGCTCGGTGAACGGCTTGGGCATGAACGAGGCCCACTTGCCCTGGCTGAGCGCGACCTCGCGCACGACGGTGCGGAACGTCATGATGTTGTCGGCCGTCGAGAGCGCGTCGGCGTAGCGCAGGTCGATCTCCTGCTGGCCTGGGCCGCCCTCGTGGTGGCTGAACTCGACCGAGATGCCCATGTTCTCGAGCATCGTGATGACCTCGCGGCGGAAGTCCTGGCCACCACCCTGGGCCGTGTGGTCGAAGTAGCCGCTGTCGTCGACCGGCACGGGGCGATCGCCCTTGTCGGGCTTGCCCTTGAACAGGAAGAACTCGATCTCGGGGTGCGTGTAGAACGTGAACCCGGCCTCGGCGGCCTTCTGCAGCGCCCGCTTGAGGACGTGGCGCGGGTCGGCGTACGACGGGGTGCCGTCGGGCAGCAGGATGTCGCAGAACATGCGCGCCGTGGCCGGCGTCTCGCCGCGCCAGGGCAGGATCTGGAAGGTCGACGGATCGGGCATCGCCAGCATGTCGGCCTCGTGCACGCGCGCGAAGCCCTCGATCGCCGAGCCGTCGAAGCCGATGCCCTCGGCGAACGCACCCTCGAGCTCGGCCGGGGCGATGGCGACCGACTTCAGCGATCCGAGCACGTCCGTGAACCACAGACGCACGAATCGGACGTCACGCTCCTCGAGAGCGCGCAGCACGAAGTCTTCCTGTTTTCCCATGGCGCAAGTCTCGCACGCATCGTGTTACGGGAGTGTTACCGCGGTGAGGCCGATTCCGCGGCCGCTAGGGTCGAGACATGCCTCAGCTCCGCCTCGCCCTGGCCCAGGTCAACGCGACCGTCGGCGACCTCGCCGGCAACTCCGACCTCGTCGTCGACTACTGCCGCCAGGCCGCCGAGCAGGACGTCCACCTCGTGGTCTTCCCCGAGATGATGCTGACCGGCTACCCCATCGAGGACCTCGCGATGCGGGCCTCGCTCATCAAGGCCTCTCAGGCCGCGGTCGAGACGCTCGCGGTGCGCCTGCACGACGAGGGCTGCGGCGACCTGGTGGCCGTCGTCGGCTACCTCGACCAGGCGGAAGGACTGCCCGAGGGCCTCGGCATCCCCAAGAACGCTCCGACCAACTGTGTCGCGGTCATCCACGGCGGACGCGTCGTGGCCCGCCAGGCCAAGCACCACCTCTGGAACTACGGCGTCGGCGACGAGATCCGCAACTTCGTGCCGGGCCACACGATCAACATCGTCCAGATCGGCGGCATCGACGTCGCGCTCGCCATCTGCGAGGACCTCTGGCGCGACGGCCCGTCGGCGGCGGCGAAGGCCGCCGAGGCCGCGCTGCTCATCGTCCCCAACGGCTCGCCCTACGAGGCTGACAAGGACGACGTCCGGCTCGAGCTGTGCTCGCGCCGTGCCGCCGAGGGCGACTGCGTGCTGGCCTACGTCAACCTCGTCGGTGGGCAGGACGAGCTGGTCTTCGACGGCGACTCGATCGTCGTCGACGCCAGCGGCACCGTGCTCGGACGGTCGGGGCAGTTCGACCCCGAGCTGCTCGTCGTCGACCTCGACCTGCCGGCCGCCACGCCGTCGATGCCGGGCGCCGACGAGCGCTTCGGCGGCCTGGCCATCAAGCGCACCATCATCACGTCCGAGCCCTTCGCGGCGTACCAGCCGCTGCCGACCGTCCAGAAGGAGCGGCTGCCGCGGCACGAGGAGATCTGGACGGCGCTCGTCACGGGCCTGCGCGACTACGTGCGCAAGAACGGGTTCTCGTCGGTGCTGTTCGGCATGTCCGGCGGCATCGACTCGACGCTCGTCGCCGCGATCGCGGTCGACGCGCTCGGTGCCGACCGGGTGTTCGGCGTCTCCAACCCGAGCGCCTGGTCGACCGAGCACTCGACGTCCGACGCGGCCGAGCAGGCCCGCCGCACGGGCCTGACGCTGCAGACCGTGCCGATCGCGCCGATCTTCGACCAGTACCAGCAGGCGCTGCACCTCGACGGGCTCGCCGAGGAGAACCTGCAGGCGCGCATCCGCGCCGTCATCTGGATGGGCCTATCCAACCAGCACGGGCACCTGGTGCTGGCCTGCGGCAACAAGTCCGAGCTCGCGACCGGCTACTCGACGATCTACGGCGACGCGGTCGGCGGCTACGCGCCCATCAAGGACGTCCCCAAGACGCTCGTGTGGGAGCTCGCCACGTGGCGCAACGCAGCCGCGGTCGAGCGGGGCGAGACTCCCCCGATCCCCGAGAACACGATCAGCAAGCCGCCGTCGGCCGAGCTGCGCCCCGGCCAGCTCGACTCCGACTCGCTGCCGCCGTACGACCTGCTCGACGCGGTGCTCGACGCCTACGTCGAGCGCGACCTCGGCTCGGCCGACGTCATCGCCGAGGGCTTCGACCCCGCACTCGTCGAGCGGGTCATCGGCCTGGTCGACAGGGCCGAGTACAAGCGCCGTCAGTACCCGCCGGGACCCAAGGTCTCGCGCCGCAACTTCGGCCGCGACCGTCGCGTGCCGATCACCCACCGCTGGCGCGAGAAGCTCTAGCGCCACGCATCGCGATCTGTGACGCCTACGGCGTCACTCCCCCGGGATGACGCCGTGGGCGTCACAGGTCGCGGCGGTGGGTGCGCTCGCCCTCCTGGTCGAGCATCATGATGACCTCGGCCGGACCCCCCTCCGAGCCGAACGAGTGCGGCACCATGGTCGAGAACTCCGCCGCCTGGCCGGCCTCGATGCGGATCGTCCGGTCACCCAGCACGAGCAGCAGGGTGCCCGACAGCACCGTCAGCCAGTCGCGTCCGGGATGCACGGGCAGGTCGCCGTCCTCGGCTCGCGCCGGCGGCTGCGTCAGGCGCATCCGCACGACCTTGAGGCCGTGCTGCCCCTGGTCGCGGGTCAGCGACCACGTGGTGCGGCCCTGCGACTCGTCGCGAACGGGCCGGATCACGACGTCCTCGTCGTCCTCGGGCTCCACGAGCTGGTCGATCGAGGTGCCGAGCTCACGCGCGAGCACCATCAGCTGGTCGAGCCCGATGCGGCGGTGACCCGTCTCCATCCGGCTGAGCGTCGAGGCGCTGAAGAAGCACCGGTCCGCCAGGTCGTCGAGCGACCATCCGCGAGCGATGCGCAGGGCTCGGATGCGCTGCCGCACCAAGGTCTCGATCTCGTCGCTTTGCGTCATACGCAAGATCCTATGCTCTGAGAGCAAGCCTGCCTACGGTAGAGACATGACCCACGATCACGCTCGCCATGCTCACCACGATGACCTCGCCCAGATCCTCGACCTCGACGCCGAGGTGTTCGCCCCAGCGCTCGACACCGTCTACGCAGACATCGCGCTGGCCGCTGACGGCCCGATCCGGACGATCCTCGACCTGGGTGCCGGTACCGGCACGGGCACGTTCGGCCTGCTGCGGCACTTCGAGGACGCGCGCGCCACCGCCGTCGACGCGTCACCCGAGATGCTGGCACACCTGGGGCGCGAGGCCGCGCGTCTCGGGCTCGGCGACCGGGCGACCACCTTGGTCGCCGACCTCGACCAGCAGGTCCCCGACGTCGAGCCGGTCGACCTGGTCTGGGCCTCGGCCTCGCTGCACCACCTCGCCGACCCCGACCGCACGCTGGCCGAGGTCGTCCGGCTCGTGAGGCCCGGCGGCCTCATGGCGGTCCTCGAGCTGGACGGGTTCCCGCGGTTCGTCCCCGACGACGCACCGGGCGGAGCCGCCGAGGCACGTGCCCACGCCCTCATCGACGCCGACCGGGCCGTCGACATGCCGTCGATGGGCAGCGACTGGGGCGCGAGGCTCACGAAGGCCGGCCTCGACGTCGAGCAGCACCGGTCGGTCGTCCTTCAGCTCACGGCTCCCCTGCCCGAGGTGGTCGGACGCTACGCGGCCGCCACGTTGACCCGCGTAGCCGGAGCCGTCGCCGAGCGGCTCGAGCCGGAGGACGCCGCGGCGCTCGACGCCCTCCTCGACGGCGGACCCGACGACGTCCGCCACCGCCCCGACCTTCGCGTCGGCGCCGAGCGCCAGCTGTGGATCGCCCGCCTATGAGTTGATTCACACCTCGTGGCGCAGGCGGCGGGATCTGGCAGGCTGGAGGCATCCATGGACCCCGCACGGGGCCGTGAGACGAACAGGAGAACCACCATGGCTGACGCCACCCCCGAAGAGACCGCGCCCTACGGCGGCGGACCCGCCGCCACCGCCGCGGCGCCCCGCAAGCGCATCCGCACCCACACGCTGCAGCAGATGAAGGACCGCGGCGAGAAGTGGACGATGCTGACGGCCTACGAGCAGTTCACCGCCGGCATCTTCGACGCGGCCGGCGTCGAGGTGCTGCTGGTCGGCGACTCGGCGTCCAACAACGTCTTCGGCAACGAGACGTCGCTGCCGGTCACGGTCGACGAGCTCATCCCGCTGGTGCGGGCGGTGGCGCGGTCGGCGCCGCACGCGCTCGTGCTCGCCGATCTGCCGTTCGGCTCGTACCAGGCCTCGCCCGAGCAGGCGTTCCACACCGCCGTCCGGTTCATGAAGGAGGCCGGCGCCCACGCCGTCAAGCTCGAGGGGGGCGTCGCGATGGCCCCGCAGGTCAAGCTGCTGACCGATGCCGGCATCCCGGTGTGCGCGCACATCGGCTTCACGCCGCAGGCCGAGCACAACCTCGGCGGCTACCGCGTGCAGGGCCGCGGTGACGGCGCCGCGCGGCTGATCGAGGAGGCGAAGGCGCTCGAGGCCGCGGGGGCGTTCGCGATCGTCATGGAGATGGTGCCCGCGCCGGCGGCCAAGGCCGTCACCGAGGCGCTGCGCATCCCGACCGTCGGCATCGGCGCGGGTGTCGACTGCGACGCCCAGGTGCTGGTCTGGACCGACATGCTCGGCATCAACACCGGACGCGTGCCGCGCTTCGTCAAGAAGTACGCCGACCTGCACAGCATCATGCTCGGCGCAGCGCAGGAGTACGTCTCCGACGTCAAGGGCGGCGCGTTCCCGGCGGCCGAGCACTCCTTCGAGAGCTGACGGCGCGGGCGGTCGTCACGCGCTCCAGCCTCCGAGGCCGACGCCGAGCGCCGTGACGACCGCCAGCGCGGGCAGCCCGGCCAGCGGCACGAACGTCGATGCTGCTGGCCGGGTGCGCGCCCAGCGGGACGTCCAGACGGCGATCGGCACCAGCACCAGCAGGTGGAGGACGACGCCCCACCACGGCGCGTAGATCGCGGTCGAGAGGGCCAGCCACAGCAGCACGAGCAGGCCCACGACGCCGATCCACGGGCCCGAGCGGTCGAGCTGCAGACCGCCGCGCCTGCTGCGACGACGACGCCGCCGGGTCGAACCGATCACGGCTCCTTCGGCGCCTCGTCGTTCCAGTCGGGGTCGTTGTCCCACGACTTGGTGCGCTCGGCCGCGATCTCGAGCGCGTGCGAGGCCTCCTCGGCGGTGTCGTACGGCCCGAGGCGGTCGGCTGCGCGGCAGCCCTCCTCACCCTCGACCGTGTGGTGCTTGGTGCAGTAGTAGAACTTCTGATCGGCCATGCCCTCATCCTGCACCAGGTCGCCGTCGGGCGCCCCGCATAGACTCGCCCGGTGACTGTGCTGACCGCCGGCCGGGTGTCCCCCCGACGTGCCGTGCCCTCGTCGATCGACCGTCCCGAGTACGTCGGTCAGATCGCGCCGCTGCCCTACCGCGGGCCGGCGGTGCGCTCCCCCGAGATCATCGCCGCGATGCGAGTCGCCGGACGTCTCGCGGCGCAGGCCCTCGACGCGGTCGAGGCCGCCATCGCGCCGGGCGTCACCACCGACGAGCTCGACCGCGTCGGTCACGAATTCCTCCTCGCGCACGGCGCGTACCCGTCCACGCTGGGCTACCGCGGCTACCCCAAGTCGCTGTGCAGCAGCGTCAACGAGGTTATCTGCCACGGCATCCCCGACGACCGTCCGCTCGAGGACGGCGACATCGTCAACATCGACATCACGGCCTACATCGGCGAGGTGCACGGCGACACCAACAAGACGTACCTGGTCGGCGACGTCGACCAGCAGTCGCGGCTGCTGGTCGAGCGCACCCACGAGGCGACGATGCGGGCGATCCGGGCGGTCAAGCCGGGCCGCGAGATCAACGTCATCGGGCGCGTCATCGAGACCTACGCCAAGCGGTTCGGCTACGGCGTCGTGCGCGCGTTCACGGGTCACGGCGTGGGGCCGGCCTTCCACGACGGCCTGGTCGTCCCCCACTACGACGATCCCTCGGCCGACACGGTCATCCAGCCGGGCATGACCTTCACGATCGAGCCGATGCTGACGCTCGGCAGCGCCGACTACGACCTCTGGGACGACGGCTGGACCGCCACGACCCGTGACAGGTCGAGGACGGCCCAGTTCGAGCACACGGTGCTCGTCACCGGCGAGGGCGCGGAGGTCCTCACCCTCGCCGGCTGACGCGCACCGGCTGAGTCAGTCGGGGATGTAGTTGAACTCGTCGGGGTTGGGGCCCGTGCGCTCGTCCTTGTTCAGCGCGCTGATGAAACCGACCTCGGAGTCGGACAGCTCGAAGTCGAAGATGTCGAAGTTCTCCTCGACACGGCTGCGCGTGACCGACTTCGGGAACACGATGTCGCCGCGTTGCACGTGCCAGCGCAGCACGACCTGGGCCGGCGTCTTGCCGTGCTCGGTCGCGATGCCGCCGATGACGGGGTTGTCGAGCACGAGGCCCTGGGCGATGGGCGACCAGGCCTCGGTGGCGATGCCGTGCTCGGCGTTCGTGGCGCGCGCCTCGTCATTGGTCAGGAACGGGTGCACCTCGATCTGGTTGACGGCCGGCACGACGTCGGTCTCCTGCAGCAGGCGACGGATGTGCGTGGGCTGGAAGTTCGAGACGCCGATCGAGCGGGCGCGGCCCGAGGCGTAGATCTCCTCGAACGCCTCCCAGGTCTCGACGAAGTCGACGTCGATGCCGGGCAGCGGCCAGTGGATCAGGAACAGGTCGACCTGGTCGAGGCCCAGCTTCTCGAGCGTCCCGTCGAACGCCTTCAGCGCGTCGTCGTGGGCGTGGAAGCCGTTGTTGAGCTTGCTCGTCACGAAGATCTGGTCGCGCGCGATGCCCGACTCGGCGATGGCCTCGCCGACGCCCTTCTCGTTGCCGTACATCTGAGCGGTGTCGATGTGGCGGTAGCCGACCTCGAAGGCCTGCAGCGTCGCATCCCTGGTCTCGTCGGGGTCGATCTGGAAGACGCCGAATCCCAGCTGCGGGATCGAAACACCGTTGTTGAGGTCGATGGTGGGCACGCTCATGAAGCCTCCTGGCTTGACGTCTGATGGGGGTTGGCCACGCCTCCGAAGAGGGGCCGTCGTCGACAGTACCCATGAGGTGTGCGGGGCAAACTCAGGTGCGGTGTTGGACGAGCTGCGGGTCACGCGTGGACCTCAGAATCGAGGCGACCCACTGCCGCTTCCGCCTCACGCCTAGCGTCAGTCCACCGCAGTTGCCTGCCCAACTATGTGAGATCGGCGGCGCGAACGAACTGTGATCAGAGTCTGGTTCGCTACGGATAAGTGTCGGTGGTGGCCTCTAAGTTGGATGTATGGACACCTCGACACCCGATCCGATCGACGTCTTGACTGACGTCGCGCGGGCTCGTGCTCGGGGTGAGTTTCGTGAGCTGGCTGCGATGTTGGAGTTCCGTGATGCCGAGCTGGAGCGCATCGAGGCCGAGGGGGAGTCGCCGGCGAGGCGGTTCTTCGAGCGGGGTGCGATTGCACTGGCGGTCGGTGAGGCCATGGGGTTCAGCGAGGGTCAGGTGCAGCACCGGTTGTCGTTCGCCGACACGGTGCGCGATCAGTCACCGACTACGTGGGCCGCGTTCGGTGAGGGACGTGTCGATCTGGCGCGGGTGCGCGAGATCGGGCACACGATCAGCCAGCTCAAGCGGGCCGAGTCCGTCCACCGCCTCGATCGTCGAGTGGTCGAGTATGCCGAAACCCACACGGTCGCTGAGCTGCGTGCCTGGTTGAAGCGATTCGTCCGCCGGGTCGAGGCCGACCTGGCGGTCGAGCGGGCCGACGATGAGCGGGCCAAACGTCATGTGTCGTTCCAGCATGGTGATGACTCGATGGGGTTCATGGGCGCCTACGCGCCTTCGCACGAGATCGCTGCGGTCGAGGACCGCATCCGCAAGGCCGCACGGCGGCCTGTCGACGCCGATGACCAGCGCACGGTCGCCCAGCGTGAGGCCGACCTGCTGATGGCCTGGTGCCTCGACTCAGACGCCGCCGAGGCCGTGACCGACGCCAACATCGCCGTCACCGTCGACGCGGACGTCCTCGCGGGCACCAACCCCGGGTTCGCGGAGTCCTCGGACGGACGCTGGGGCGTGCCGGCCCAGTGGATCGCCGACGTCGTCGGCTCCGGCAGCACGTTCTGGCACCGGATCGTGGTCGACCCGGTCGACGATGACGTCCTCGCCCACGAATACGTCGGCCGATTCGCGCCCGACGTCCTCAACATCGCCCTCAGATTCTTGTACGGAACGTGTCAAGGCCCCGGATGCATGGTGCCGGCCGAACGGTGCGACATCGACCACCGGACACCATTCCCCGAAGGCCCCACCCGGGGCGACAACCTCGGCCCCTTGTGTCGAAGACACCACACCTACAAAGGCCACGGCATCCTGCACTGGACGACGAGACCCGTGGCTGCGTGACGTCCCTTTCGACAAGCTCAAGGGGCGGGAGCCGCTCGAGGGGCGGGGCGAATGAGCCGGCCTGTAAGCCGGATCCTGTCGTGGGCGACCATCCATCTGGGACGCCCATTGCTGGACGCCTCGTGCAACCTACCCGCTGACATCGGACGAGCAGCCCGTCAGCGCAAGCCGCGCGCCGCCGAAGCGGCATGCGGCTCTCTTGGTCTTGCTCCCGGTGGGGTTTACCTAGCCGCCCCGGTCACCCGGAGCGCTGGTGAGCTCTTACCTCACCGTTTCACCCTTACCCGCACCACTGCTCCGAGGAGCGGTGGCCGCTGGCGGTCTGATTTCTGTGGCACTGTCCCGCACGTCGCCGTGGGTGGCCGTTAGCCACCACCGTCGCTCTGTGGAGTCCGGACTTTCCTCGACGCCCCGCGAGGGACGCCGCGGCCGCCCGGCCGACTCATTCGCGTCGCCGATCCTACCTCCCACCGGTCGGGTAGGTTCTGCGCGTGACGCACGACCTTGGATCCCTCGCGGAGATCATCGGCTTCCTGGTGGCCATGACGGTGCTCGCGCAGGCCTGCGCGGACGAAGGCCTGTTCACGTCCCTCGGCGCTCGCGTCGCCCGCGGGGCCCGCGGCTCGAGCCGGCGGCTGCTGGCCTACGCCGTCGGCGTCGCCGCGATCGTGACCGCGACGTTGAGCCTCGACGCCACCGTCGTGCTGCTGACGCCGGTGCTGCTCGCCGCCTCGGCACGGCGGTCGTACGCCTTCGCCTCGGTGCGGCTGGCCAACTCCGGCTCGACGTTGCTGCCGGTGTCGAACCTGACCAACCTGCTGGCGTTCGCCTCGACCGGTCTGACGTTCTTCGGCTTCACGTGGGCGATGCTGCCGGTGTGGATCGTGGCCGTGGTCGCCGAGTACCTCGTGCTGCGCCTCTGGTTCAGGGACGAGCTGCGGGAGGCCTCCCCCGTCCCGGACGAGGCGCAGCCCGTGCCGCTCGTGCCCGTCACCGTCGTCGTCCTCGTGCTGGTCGCCCTGGGCAGCGGGCTCACCCCGTGGATCCCCGCGACCGTGGGCGCGATCGTTCTCGGCGTGCGGGCCCTCGCACGCCGGATCTCCACCTGGCGCGAGCTGCTCGACGCCGCCAACCTGCCCCTGGCCGCCGTGATCATGGCGTGGGCGTTCGCGGTCGGCTGGATCGGCTCGACCAGCCTTGGCGACCGCCTGACGGACGCCCTGCCGTCCGGGCACGGGCTCGGCTCGCTCGTCGCGGTGGCGCTGATCGCGATGGTCGCCGCCAACGTCGTCAACAACCTGCCCGCTACCTTGCTGCTGCTTCCCGCCGCGGAGGCTGCTGGGCCGGCCGCCGTGCTGGCGCTGCTGATCGGCGTCAACGTCGGCGCCAACCTGACGCTGATCGGCTCGGTCGCCAACATCCTGTGGCGCAAGTCCGGCGGCAAGGCGGTGTCGTCGGTGCGCGAGTTCCACGCGATCGGCATCGCGACGACGCCCGTGCTGGTGGTCGTCTGCACGGTGGTGCTGTGGGCCTGGACGTCGCTCATCTGGTGACGGATAGGGTCGACCCGTGCTGATCCTGCTCCCCCCGTCCGAAGGCAAGACCCGGCCCACGGAGGGGGCACCGCTCGACCTCGACACGCTGTCGTTCGCGAGCCTGACGCCCGTCCGCGAGCTGCTGCTGCGCACCCTCGTCAAGCTGTCGTCGGGCAACCCGAAGCGCGCGGCAGAGGTGCTCGGCCTCGGCCCCACACAGGCCTCCGCCATCACGGTCAACGCCGCACTCGCCGACGAGCCGGCCGCCCGCGCCGACGAGGTCTACACCGGCGTGCTCTTCACCGCGCTCGACCTGCCGAGCCTGGCGCCTGACGCCCGCCGCCGGGCCGACGAGTCGCTCGCCGTCGCCAGCGCACTGTTCGGACTGCTCCGGCCGTCCGACCGCATCCCTGCCTATCGCCTGTCGGGCACCGTCACGCTCCCCCGGCTCGGCCCCGTGGCGGGACGCTGGCGCACGACGCTGCCGGAGGTCATGACTGAGGCCGCCGGCGACGGCCTGCTGATCGACCTCCGGTCAGGCACCTACACCGCGCTCGGAAAGCCCCCGGCGCAGCTGGCCGACCGCACCGCCACGATGCGGGTGCTGCACGAGCACAACGGCCAGCGCAAGGTCGTCAGCCACTTCAACAAGGCCACCAAGGGACGCATCGTCCGGGGGCTGCTGGAAGCCGGTGCCGACCCTCGCACCGTCGACGAGCTGCAGTCGACGCTGGCCGACCTCGGCTGGACGGTCGAGCGGGTCGGCACCCGGCTCGACGTCGTCGTCGACGAGGTCGCGACCAGCTAGTCGCCTACGGGACGATGTTGAAGCTGCGCAGGGACGCGGGCCCGTCGGGCCACCATGCGGCCGTCGTGATCGACGCGGGTGACAGCTCCATCTTGTAGATCACGCTCATGGGCGCATCGAGGGCGAGTCGCACCAGCATCTTGATCGGCGTGACGTGGCTGACCACCAGAACCGTCCGTCCGGCGTAGGCCGTCAGCAGCCGGTCGCGAGCCTCTGCGACGCGCTCGAAGACGGCGTCCATCGACTCGCCGCCGGGCGGAGCGATCGAGCTGTCGGCCAGCCAGGCTGTGAGCTCGTCGCCCCACCGCTCCTGGATCTCGGCGAAGGTGTGGCCGTCCCAGTCGCCGAACGCGGTCTCGATAAGCCCTTCGTCGATCTCGACCGGCAGACCCAGGGCCTCTGCTGCGGCCGCGGCGGTCTCGCGCGTGCGAAGCATGGGCGAGGCGACGATCGCGTCGATCGACGTCCGCTCGGCCAGCCAGGCGGCCGCACGGCGTGCCTGGTCGCGGCCGGTCTCGGTCAGCTCGTAATCGTTGTCTCCCCCGCTGCCGCTGAACGCCTTGCGCTCGGTGGCCGCCGTGACACCGTGCCGCAGCATCACGAGCGTCGTCGCCGCGCCCGAGGCACCGCCCCACCCGGTCGCCGGGGCCTTGGCAGGCGCCGGTGCCGCGCGACCGTCGAGCGCCGCGTTGACGAGCGCGTCGGCGGCTCCGTTCTCGGCCCGCGGCACCCACGTCCACGTGGTGCCTGCCGGCGCCAGGCTGCGCGCCTTCTGCGCCAGCGGCACCATGCTGGGGTGCTTGACCTTCCAGCGTCCCGCCATCTGCTCGATGACGAGCTTGGAGTCCATCCGCACCTCGAGCTCGGCGTCGGGGGTGTGCTCGGCGTAGAGCTCGAGGCCCGCGATGAGACCGCCGTACTCGGCGACGTTGTTGGTCGCGACGCCGATCGTCTCGCCGCGTTCAGCGATGACGCGACCGGTGTCGGCGTCGCGGACCAGCGCGCCGTAGGCAGCCGGTCCGGGATTGCCGCGCGAGCCGCCGTCGGCCTCGACGATGACCCGCGAGGTCACAGACCGGACTCAGGGGTGCGGATCAGGATGCGGCTGCACTCGGGGCACCGCAGCACCTCGTCGTCCGGCTGCGCAGCGAGCTCGCGCAGGTCGGCGCCGTTGATCTCGAGCCGGCAGCCCTCGCAGCGACGGGCGCGCAGGGCCGCCGCGCCGGTGCCGTACTGCGACCGCAGCTTGTCGTAGAGGCCGATCAGATCGGCCGGCACGCCGCCGACGACGGTGCCGCGCTCGGCTTGGGCCTCGGCGGCCTGCTGGTCGAGGACGGCGATCGCGGCGTCACGGGCGGCGATCTTCTGCTCGAGCTCGGCGGTGACGTCGGCCAGGTCGCCCTGGACGTTGGTCAGCCGGGCCTGCGCCTCCTCGAGCGACTCCATGATCTCGAGCTCGTCGTCCTCGAGGGTGCCGATGCGGCGCTCGAGGGCGACCAGCTCGTGCTGCAGGCTGGCGAGGTCCTTCGGGTTGCTGACGGCGCCGGAGCTCAGACGCTCCTCGTCGCGCGTGCGACGAGCCTTGACCTGCTCGACCTCGGCGTCGGCCTTCTTCTGGGCGCGCGTCAGGTCGGACACCGCGGTGTCGTGCTCGATGCGCTGGCCGTCGAGCTCCTTGGCCCGGGCCTCGAGCTCGACGATCTCGGCCAGCTCGGGAAGGGTGTTCTTGCGGTGCTGCAGCTGGGCGAGGATCGAGTCCTGGGCCTGCAGCTCGAGCAGCGCGGCTTGGGCGGTGGGGTCGGCTTTCACAGTCACACCGTACCGGGCAGGTATGCGGTCCAGGGATCGGTCACGACCGTCGACACCCTCGTCTCGAGACCGGGCAGCGCCTCGCGCAGGGCCGCCGCCGCGACGGGCAGCCACGTCCACTCCGCCGACCAGTGCGGGACGTCGATGACGGCGCACGGATCAGGCTGCTCGAGGTGCTCGCTGACCGGGTGGTGGCGCAGGTCGGACGTCACGTAGACGTCGGCGCCCTGGGCCTGGGCCTCGGGCAGCAGGAAGTCGCCCGATCCCCCGCACAGCGCGACCGTCTGGACCGTCCGGCTCGGGTCGCCGGCGATGCGCACGGCGCTGTGGTGCGACGGCAGGTTGGTGGCGACCTGCTGGGCGAACTCCTCGAGGGTGACCGGGGAGGCCAGCGTGCCGATGCGTCCGCTGCCCCGCTCGGGCGAGTCGTCGGGCTCGAGCGGGCGGACGTCCTGCACCCCCAGGGCGAGCGCCATGGACTCCGAGACGCCCCGCGGCGGGCTGTCGGCATTGGTGTGGCACGTGTGCAGGCCGATGCCGTGGCTGATCAGCCGGTGGACGACCCGGCCCTTGGGCGAGTCGGCCGCGACCGAGGTGACGCCCTTCAGCCACAGCGGGTGGTGGACGACCACGAGGTCGGCCCCCCACTCGACGGCCTCGTCGACGACCGCGGCCACCGGGTCGACGGCCAGCAGCACCTTGGCGACCGGCGCGTCGGGATCGCCCACGACCGTTCCGACGGCGTCCCAGTCATCGGCCCAGCTCGGGTCGTACAGGCGGTCGAGGACCGAGACGACGTCGCTCAGGACGGTCATGTCGGACGGGTGCCAGGCGTCTGCTTGGCTGTCAGCGACGCATCGCGCACCACCACGTCGCCGAGGGCGTCGTCGATCGCTGCCATCACGTCGTCGTCGAGCGTGACGCCCGAGGCCTTGACGTTGTCGGTGACCTGCTCGGGGCGCGAGGCACCGATGATCGCGGCCGAGATGTTGGGGCGGTTGAGCACCCACGCAACCGCGAGCTGGGCCATCGACAGACCGGCGTCGGCCGCGACCGGCTCGAGCCGTGCGACGGCCTCGAGCACGTCGTCGCGCAGCCAGCGGCTGATGTTCTGGGAGCCGCCCGACTCGTCGGTCGCGCGCGATCCCTCGGGGACCGCCTGGCCGGGCTTGTACTTGCCGGTGAGCACGCCCTGGGCGATCGGCGACCAGACGATCTGGCCGAGCCCCAGCTCTTCGCTGGCGGGCACGACCTCGTCCTCGATGACGCGCCACAGCATCGAGTACTGCGGCTGACTGGAGATGAGAGAGAAGCCCAGCTCGCGGGCCAGCGCCTGACCCTCGCGGATCTGGTCGGCGGTCCACTCCGAGACGCCGATGTAGAGGGCCTTGCCCGAGCGGACGACGTCGGCGAACGCCTGCATCGTCTCTTCGAGCGGCGTCTCGATGTCGAACCGGTGGGCCTGATAGAGATCGACGTAGTCGGTCTGCAGACGCGTGAGCGATGCGTTGATCGACTCCATGATGTGCTTGCGCGACAGGCCGGAGTCGTTGGGTCCGCCGGGGCCAGTGGTCCAGTAGACCTTGGTGAAGATCTCGAGCGACTCACGACGCTCGCCGGCCAGGGCGCGTCCGAGCACCGACTCGGCCTTGGTGTTGGCGTACACGTCGGCGGTGTCGAAGGTCGTGATGCCGACGTCGAGGGCCTGACGGACGCATGCCGTGGCGGCGTCCTCCTCGACCTGCGAGCCGTGGGTCAGCCAGTTGCCGTAGGCGATCTCCGAGATCTTGAGACCGCTGTTGCCGAGATATCTGTGCTCCATGTCGTCCAACGTACCCACGGACGCGGTCGAGCGTCAGCCGACCTGTGCGAGCACGAGCGGCAGCACCGAGCCGGCACCGCTGCGGCGCAGCTCGCGTGCGGCGGTGGTGAGCGTCCACCGGCTGTCGACGCGGTCGTCGATCAGCAGGACCGGCTTGCCTCCGAGCGACTGCAGGCCATCGGCCAGGGCCGGACCGACGGCGAGCTGCCCCCACACGTCGGCCAGGCGGTAGGCGCTGTTGCCGCCGGGCCCGCTGCGCGCTCCCTCGCCGACCAGGTCGAGCGAGCCGAGATCGGTCAGCCGGCCGATGCGGGCGATGCCGCGGGCCATCGAGTCGACCAGCTGCGGCCGGGACCGAGACGGGATGCTGACGACCGCGGCCGGACGCTCGGCCCACCCCCAGTCCTTGAGCACGCGCACGCAGGCGCCCAGCAGCTCGTCGGAGATCGGCGCATCGGGTGCCCCGGCGGCGAACAGCTCGCGCAGGACGCCGCCCCAGCCGAGGTCGGTGAGGCGAGCGACGGCGCGACCGGCCTCGGCGCGGTCGTCGACGGCGATCTTGCCCTTGGCCTCGACACCGAGCCGCTCGGCACCCGTGGGCCACTGAGCGCGCGGCTCGATCTCGACGCCGACCTTGTCGAGGGTGCCGGACGCCGTCTGGGTGGCGGCCGAGTCGACCCCGGTGGGGAACCACGGGCCGGCACAGTTGTCGCACCGGCCGCAGGGCGCCGCCGTGGCGTCGTCGAGGTCACGCTGCAGCATCTCCATGCGGCACGTCGAGTCGTGCTGGTAGGTCAGCATCGAGCGCTGCTCGGCCTCGCGCGCCGCGGCGATGCGCTCGTATCGCTCGCGGTCGTACGTCCACGGCTGCCCGGTCGCGACCCATCCGCCCTGCACGCGACGCACCGCTCCGTCGACGTCGAGCACCTTGAGCAGCAGCTCGAGCGGTGTGCGGCGCAGGTTGACCCGCGCCTCGAGGGCGGGCGTCGACAGCGGCACGTCGTTCAGCTCGCCGATGACCGCCGCCGCCCGCTCCTGGCTCGGCATCGACGACGTGGCGAAGTACGTCCAGATGTCCTTGTCCTCGCGGCCGGGCAGCAGCAGGACGTCGGCGTTGTCGGTGGCACGGCCGGCGCGTCCGACCTGCTGGTAGTAGGCCACCGGCGACGACGGCGCGCCGAGGTGGATGACGAAGCCCAGGTCGGGCTTGTCGAAGCCCATGCCGAGCGCGCTGGTGGCGACGAGCGCCTTGAGCTCGTTGCCCTTGAGCTGACCCTCGAGCTGCTCACGCTCCTCGGGGTCGGTACGGCCGGTGTAGGCGCGCACCGCGTGGCCGCCCTCGCGCAGCAGGCGTGCGGTGTCCTCGGCGGCGGAGACCGTGAGGGCGTAGATGATGCCGCTGCCAGGCAGCTCGGCCAGGTGGCTGAGCAGCCAGCCCAGGCGATCGCGTGCCCCCGGCAGCTCGAGCACGCCGAGGCGCAGCGACGTGCGCGCCAGCGACCCGCGGATGGTCAGCACGTCACCCTCCGCGCCCAGCTGCTCGGCGACGTCGGTGACCACACGGGCGTTGGCCGTGGCCGTGGTGGCCAGCACCGGCAGGTCGGACGGCAGCTGACCGATGAGCTCGGCCAGACGGCGGTAGTCAGGACGGAAGTCGTGGCCCCAGTCGGAGATGCAGTGCGCCTCGTCGACGACCAGCATGCCCATGCGCTCGATCAGGGCGGGCAGCTGCTCGTCGCGGAAGCGCGGGTTGTTGAGGCGCTCGGGCGAGACCAGCAGGATGTCGATCTCGTCGGCGGCCAGCTTGGCGCGGGTCTCGTCCCACTCGTGCGGGTTGGCCGAGTTGATCGCGACCGCCCGCACCCCCGCGCGGGCCGCGGCGGCGACCTGATCGCGCATGAGTGCCAGCAGCGGCGAGACGAGCAGCGTCGGCCCGGCGCCGCGCTGGCGCAGCAGCAGGGTCGAGATGAAGTAGACGGCCGACTTGCCCCAGCCGGTGCGCTGCACGACCAAGGCCCGGCGATGACCGTCGACCAATGCCTCGATCGCCTCGAGCTGGCCGTCGTGGAAGACGGCGTCGTCGCGGGCGGTCAGCCGTCGCAGCGCGGTCGTGGCATCGGACGCGGTGCTGGTCGAGGAAGGCATACGAGCATCGTGTCAGGAGCCGGCGACATCGAGCCGTGCGAGGCCGTCAGCCTGTGGACGTGGCGCGCACCGCCGTGCCGTCGACGTCCTCCGAGCGCACGATCTCGGTGGTCAGACCGGCGCGCTCGAGGGCAGCGACGGTCAGACCCGACTGACGCGGGCTCGTCTCGACGATCAGGTGACCGCCCGGTGCCAGCCAGTGCGGGGCGTCGGCGGCGACGCGGCGGTGGAGGTCGACGCCGTCCACTCCCCCGTCGAGCGCCGTGAGCGGCTCGTGGTCGCGCGCCTCGGGTGGCATCAGGGCGATCGCGTCGGTGGGCACGTACGGCGCGTTGACGACGAGCAGGTCGACACGACCTCGCAGGTCGTCCGGCAGCGCCTCGAAGAGGTCGCCGATGAAGACCCGCCCGCCGACCGGCTCGACGTTGCGCCGGGCGCACCGCACGGCGGCGGGGTCGACGTCGCTCGCGTACAGCTCGATCTCCGGCTGAAGGTTGTGCAGGGCGACGCCGACCGCGCCCGTCCCGCAGCACAGGTCGACGACGACCGATCCCGGTGCCACGAGCCGCTCGCCGTGCTCGACCAGCACGGCGGACCTGGTCCGGGGCACGAAGACGCCCGGCTCGACCGCTACGCGCAGGCCGCAGAACTCGGCCCAGCCGACGACGACCTCGAGCGGCTCGCCCGCCAGGCGCCGCAGCACCATCGACTCGAGCTCGTCGGCCGACGTCGCCGAGGACGAGAGCACACGTGCCTCGTCCTCGGCGAAGACGCAGCCGGCTGCGCGCAGTCGTCGCGTCAGCTCGGCCGCGTCCGTCGTCACGGGACCACTACTTGACGGTCACGCGCAGCGCCTTGGTGGCGCCGGCTGTGCTGCTGGTGCCGGAGTAGGTGGCGGTCAGCGGCTGACTTCCGGACGGCAGGCCGCTCAGGGTCACGACGGCGCGGCCCTTGACGACGTCGACACTCTTGGAGCGTCCCTCGAACGAGAGCGTCAGTGTGCCGCCGGGCGCCTTGCTCGACGCCGCACGGGTGATGCGCACCGCCACCTTCGCCGTGCCGGTGCCGCCCTTGGTCGCGGTCTTGACGGAGACCCTGGACTTCAGCTTGGTGTCGAGACCGCTGATCGGCGTGCCCGGGACGACCGTGACTCGCTGACGCGTCTTGCGGTCGGTGCCGCCGCCGAAGAACTGCGACGCCCAGACGTCGTTGTGGTCGTCGAAGCGGATCGAGTAGGCGCCGGCCGGAAAGCTGTCCTTGAGCGTGTAGCGACCGCTCGATCGGGTCGTGACCACGCGGTTGAACTGACCGGTGTAGATGCGGACGCCGATGCCCTTGAGCGGCCGACCCGACGAGTCGGTGACCTTGCCCTTGAGGGTGGTGACGGCAGGCGCCGACTTGGTCATCGTGACGGCGGGCAGGGCGCGGTCGCCCGGCGCGAGGGTCACGCGCTGCTTGGCGTAGGCCGCGCCGTCCGTGCCGGTCACGCAGTCGCCCAGTGCGCTGGCGACGAAGTCGATGCACTGCTTCGCGTAGAGGCCGTCGGAGACGATGACCTCGTCGTAGTTCCCACCCGGGATGCCCCGCAGCGCGTACGTGCCGTCGGCGTTCACCGGGGCGCTCCACTCCGGGTAGAGCTTCTCGTACGACTCGCCCTGGTCGTTGTACTGGCCGGGGTTGACGCTGACGGTCAGCCCGGTCGCCGGACGTCCGTCCGACCGCTTCACGGTGCCGACGAGAGCCGACGCGGCCTTCAGGTTGACGTTCTGCGTCAGCGTCTTGCCCTTCTTGGCGACGATCGTGCGGTACGTCTTGACGCCCTTGGACGTGCGGTCGGTGACGAGGACGACGTATCTGTTGGTGGTGCTGGACGTCGCCGTCAGCCCGGAGAACGAGTAACGACCCCTGCTGTCGGTGTTGTCGGTCTTCAGCCGCTGGCCGACCTCGTACTCGTCGTTGCTCCGGTCGAGCACGAGCGGGTACAGCTGCACCTTGGCGAAGTCGACCGGCTGACCGCCGAGCGTGACGGTGCCCTTGAGGTTCGCGGTGCTCGACGCGGCGGAGGCCGGCGACATCAGGCCCGCGAGCACGAGCGCTCCAGCAGCCGTGAGCGCCGCGCCCGCGCGGACGATGGTGGGTGTCTTCATGGGGTCCCCTTTGGTGACAGGCACCCACTCGGGTGCCCGATGAAGTTACGCCTGGGGCTGGTGTGACATCAACGACCGACGGAACATGTTCCGTCCGTGTCATGCGTGTCGTCGGTGAGAGGTGCCGCGGCCACGTGAGTGCGCAGGAGCCCGTTGATGAGGACGTCGACCGCCCACGCATTGCGTTCGGCCGGCGATCCGCCGGTAAAGACGGACGGTCCTGCTTCGACCAACAGGGGGTGACGCTCCGGGTCTGCAGACCCGAGCGTCGCCTCGAGCTCGGCGAGATCCTGGGCGTTGACGGACGCGTGTGCGGCCTGTTCGGCCGCAGATGCCGTCGCTACCTGCAGGAGCAGGTCGACCGCCCGGCCCGCCGTCGGGGTGTCGAGCCCCAGGTCGTGCAGGGCACGTAGCAGGAGCTCGAGCAGGTCCAGGTAGTGCGGTCCCTGCGGCCAGGTGATCAGCGCGGCCTGAGCGAGAGCGGGGCGGCTGGCGAGGAGCTGCGCATAGTCCTCGAGCGTGCGGTGGACACGCTGACGTGCGCTCTCGTCGGGGTCGTCCCAGCGCAGGTCGAGGCCCGCGAGGTGCCGGTCGATGAGGAGTGCGTTGAGCTCGGTGATGTTCCGCACGTAGACGTAGAGCGATGCAGGGCCCGTGTCGAGATGGTGGGCCAGGCGGCGCATCGTGAGCTTCTCGGCCCCTTCCTGGTCGATCACCGCCATCGCGGCATCGATGATCGCCGCACGTGACAGCGGCGGCTTCGCCGGACGATCTCGACGGCTGACAGGTTCGGGTCGGTTCACCTGGAACACGCTACTCTTGATCGTGACGAACATGTTCGTCACGATCACATTCGTCACCGAGAGGATCCACATGTCAACGACGCACACTCCCCCGCTGACAGCCAGGGCGGTCTGGTTGACGCTGATCGTCGTGCTCCTCGCCGATGCGATGGACCTCATCGACTCCACGATCACCAACATCGCCTCTCCCTCGATCGCCGCCGATCTCGGTGCAGGGGACGGCGTCATCAAGTGGCTCGGCGCGGCCTATGCCCTGGCGTTGGGTTCGCTCCTCGTGCTGGGAGGACGCCTCGGAGACCGGTGGGGGCAGAAGCGCACCTTCCTCATCGGCATGGCCGGGTTCGTGCTGGCTTCAGCGGTGGCCGGCCTGGCTCCATCGTCAGCGGTGCTCATCGGCTCACGAGCCGCTCAAGGCATCTTCGGCGCGCTGCTGATCCCCCAGGGCATGGCGATCATGGCCGCCACCTTCCCCAAGCCGATGCTGCAGAAGGCCTTCGCGGTGTTCGCACCCATGCTCGGAGTGTTCGCCGTGGCCGGTCCCATCCTCGGAGGCGTGCTTATCGACGCGAACCTCTTCGGGCTCGAGTGGCGCCCGATCTTCCTCATCAACGTCCTGCTCGGCGGCGTGGCGCTCGTGATGGCGATTGCCTTCCTGCCCACCGTTCCTCCGCACCCGGCAGCGCGCATCGACGCGCTGAGCAGCGGGCTGCTCGTCGTCGCGTTGTTCGGTGTGCTCTTCGGTCTCATCGACGGGTCCGGCAGCGGATGGTCTGCCATCTCCGTCGCGGCGATCGTCGTCGGCGCATCGGTCTTCGCGGGATTCGTGCGGCGGCAGACCCGGACCGCCGACCCGCTGCTGCCCCGCACGCTGCTCGCCAACCGAGGCTTCACCGCCGGCCTCGCCGTCGGCCTGCTGGTCTTCGCAGGTTTCAGCGGCCTCATGTACGTGCTCTCGCTGTTCCTCCAGCTCACCCTCGAGTACACACCCACCCAGACCGCGCTGAACCTGATCCCCCTGACCGTCGGCATCATGGCCGGCTCCGGGATCGCCGCCGCGCTCATCGTCAAGCTCGCACGCCGCCTGGTGGCCGCCGGCCTGCTCGCGATCATGGCGGGCATCGTCGTCATGATCCTGCTCCTGCACACCACGGGGCTCGATCTGACGTGGTGGCAGCTGGCCATCGCGACGCTGCTGATGGGTATCGGTGCGGGCATCTGCTTCAGCTCGATCTTCAACACCGCCCTCGGAGACGTGAGTCCCGAAGAAGCAGGATCTGCGAGCGGATCGCTCAGCGCCGTCCAGCAGGTCGCCAACGGGGTCGGTTCAGCTCTGGTCACCAGCGTCTTCCTCACGCTGTTGCCGAGCGGCGATCTCACCGCGGTCACCGCGACGTTGGCCGGACTCCTCGCGCTCATCGGCCTGTGCCTACTGGCCGTACCGCTCCTCCCGAAGACGGCAGTGGCAGACGTCGACTGACTCACCCTCCCCACCGCATCACGCGCTCGAAAGGACACCCATGAACCGCACCGCACCGTACCGACGATCACTCAGCACATTCGCGTGGACCCTGCAGGGACTCCTCACCGTCGTCTTCGCGGGCGGCGGCCTGTACAAGCTGGTCACGCCCTATGCCGAAGCCGTCGAACAGTTCGGCGACATCCCGCACGGCCTCCTGATCACCGCGAGCATCTTCGAGATGGTCGGCGGTCTGGGAGTCCTCCTGCCGAGCCTGACACGCGTCCTCCCGGCCGTGACGGTCCTGGCAGCCCTGGGCTGCGCGCTCCTCCAGGGTGCTGCCGTCGTATTCCACGTCCTCGAGGGAGACTCCGGCGAGCTCGCGCTCAACGTGGCTCTCATCGCCGTGGCGCTCGGCGTGGCCTGGATCCGTTGGCGCGTGGTCCCCATCCGGCCTCGCACCGTCACGGCTCTCGACGGCTCCTGATCCCACGGAGCTGAGCGAGACGATCAGCGATGACCTGCGTCGCTGCCGGTGAGGCGGTCTTGTTCGCACGTGCGAGCCAGCGGTGGGCGAAGAGGGACTCGAACCCCCGACCTTCCGGGTGTAAACCGGATGCTCTAACCAACTGAGCTATTCGCCCTCAGGATCAGCGGCACACTACCGCAGGCTGCCCCGAGGACGTGAGACGGCGGCTGCCAAGGTCTCGGGTCCCTGGCAGCCGCCGCATCCATATCAAAGCGCATCTGCAGGGGCAGCCGCAGCGAATTCGCACAATTCGGACGAAGGTCCCAGTCGTCAGCTCAGATCGGCCAGCGCGGCCCGGTAGTCGGCCAGGTCACGAGCCTCTCCGATGCCGTTGACGACCTGCCAGCGCAGCACTCCTTCGCCGTCGATCACGAACGCGCCGCGGTTCGGTGCGCCGGCGTCCTCGTTGAAGGTGCCGTAGGCGCGCGAGACCTCGCCGTGCGGCCAGAAGTCGCTCAGGATCGAGAACGTGTAGCCGTCGCGGTCGGCGAAGGCGCGGTTGGAGAAGAAGTGGTCGCACGAGATGGCGAGCACCTCGGCGTCGTCGGTCGCGAAGGCGTCGAGGTTGTCGCGGATCTCGCACAGCTCGCCGGTGCAGATACCGCTGAACGCGAACGGGAAGAAGACGAGGACGACGTTCTTGCCACGCAGCGACGAGAGCGTGATGTCCTCGCCGTGCTGGTTCTTGAGGGTGAAGTCGGGTGCGGCGTCGCCGATCGAGAGAGTCATGCTCGCAGCCTAATCCGACGAAGCCGGACGCGTGGTGACCACAGGTCGAGCGAGCGCAGCGAGCGTAGACAAGCGCCCAGGCGAAGCCTGGCAGCCGTGAGGAACGAACGGCTGGAGCGGCGAGGGACGAGCCGCGCGCTAGCGTTTGTGAGCGGTGAGGCGAGTGGCAGCCCAGTCGGCCGTGGCGGACGACGTCGTGGTGACCGACAGGCCGGCCACCTCGGCGGCCTCGACCACGTCGGCGCCGGGGACGTAGTTGTCGCGGCCCACCTTCGGGGTCATGAGCCACACGGAGCCGCCCTCGACGAGGTCTTGCTGCGCGTCGACCAGCGCATCGGTGAGGTCACCATCGCCGTCACGCCACCAGAGGATGACTCCCTCAACATCTTCGCCGAAGTCGCCGTCCACCAGGTTGTTGCCGGTGTGACGCTCGATCTCGACCCGAAGCTCTTCGTCGACGTCCTCATCCCAGCCAAGCTCCTGGATGACGGTGTCAGGACCGAAGCCCAGCTTGCCCGCGTCCACCGGTATATCTCCTCGCGTTCGTCGGAAACCTACTGAAAAGTAGGTTCATCGGCATGGTTGCCGGTCTCACAGTAGCGAACCCGGGGTGGAATGATGGACACGTCCACAAGACAATTGGGAGTGAACATGCCGCAATCCGGCCAGGAACGTCCGCCCGTCATCCACGAGGGTCTCCCGACCCAACTGCCTGACATCGACCCCGACGAGACGGCGGAGTGGCTCGCCTCGCTCGACGACATGGTCGACAGCCGCGGACGCAGCCGTGCTCGCTACGTCATGCTCAAGCTCCTCGAGCGGGCCCGCGAGCAGAACGTCGGCGTGCCGGCGCTGCGCAGCACCGACTTCATCAACACCATCCCGCCCGAGCGCGAGCCGTGGTTCCCGGGCAACGAGGCCATCGAGCGTCGCATCCGCTCGTACATCCGCTGGAACGCCGCCGTGATGGTGTCGCGCGCGAACCGTCCCGGCCTCGGCGTCGGCGGTCACATCGCGTCGTACCAGTCGGCGGCCAGCCTCTACGAGGTCGGCTTCAACCACTTCTTCCGCGGCAAGGACCACCCGGGCGGCGGCGACCACATCTACTTCCAGGGCCACGCCGCGCCCGGCATCTACGCCCGCTCGTTCCTCGAGGGCGGCTTCGACGAGCAGCAGATGGACCGCTTCCGCCAGGAGCACTCCCACGGCGCCGGCAACGGCCTGTCGTCGTACCCCCACCCCCGCCTCATGCAGGACTACTGGGAGTTCCCCACGGTCTCGATGGGCCTCGGCGGCATCAACTCGATCTACCAGGCGCGCTTCAACCGCTACCTGCACAACCGCGGCATCAAGGACACCAGCCAGCAGCACGTCTGGACGTTCCTGGGCGACGGCGAGATGGGCGAGGTCGAGTCGCTCGGCGCGATCGGCGTCGCGGCTCGCGAAGAGCTCGACAACCTCACCTGGGTCATCAACTGCAACCTGCAGCAGCTCGACGGACCCGTGCGCGGCAACGGCAAGATCATCCAGGAGCTCGAGTCCACCTTCCGCGGTGCGGGCTGGAACGTCATCAAGGTCGTCTGGGGACGCGAGTGGGACGACCTTCTCGCCCGCGACACCGACGGCACGCTCGTCAACCAGATGAACCGCACGCCCGACGGCGAGTTCCAGACCCTCTCGGTCGAGACCGGCGCGTACAACCGCGAGAAGTTCTTCGGCCCCGACCCGCGGCTTCAGAAGATGGTCGAGCACCTGAGCGACGAGGACATCGAGCGTCTCCCCCGCGGCGGTCACGACTACCGCAAGGTCTACGCCGCGTTCGAGGCCGCCCAGAAGCACACGGGCCAGCCGACCGTCATCCTGGCGCACACCGTCAAGGGCTGGCTGCTCGAGTCGTTCGCCGGTCGCAACGCGACGCACCAGATGAAGAAGCTCACCAAGGACGACCTCAAGGGCTTCCGCGACCGCCTGAACATCCCGGTCACCGACGAGCAGATCGACGGCAGCGACATCGCGCCGTTCTACCACCCGGGCCCGGACAGCGAAGAGATCAAGTACATGAAGGCGCGCCGCGAGGCGCTCGGCGGCTCGCTGCCCAAGCGCGTCGTCGACCCGACGCCGGTCAAGCTGCCCGACCCGAAGGTCTACGAAGAGCTCAAGAAGGGCTCCGGCAAGCAGCAGATCGCGACAACCATGGCCTTCGTCCGCCTGCTGCGCGACCTCATGAAGGATCCCGAGATCGGACGCCGCATCGTCCCGATCGCGCCCGACGAGTACCGCACCTTCGGCATGGACTCGATGTTCCCGTCCGCCAAGATCTACAACCCGGCCGGCCAGACGTACGAGTCGGTCGACCGCAAGCTGCTGCTGGCCTACAAGGAGTCGGCCCAGGGCCAGCTGCTGCACGAGGGCATCAGCGAGGCCGGCGCCATGGCGTCGGCGATCGCGGCGGGCAGCTCGTACTCGACGCACGGCGAGCCGATGATCCCGGTCTACATGTTCTACTCGATGTTCGGCTTCCAGCGGACCGCCGACTCGATCTGGGCCATGGCCGACCAGCTCGCCCGCGGGTTCCTGATCGGCGCGACGGCCGGTCGCACGACGCTGACGGGCGAGGGCCTGCAGCACGCCGACGGCCACTCGCCGCTCATCGCGCAGACCAACCCGGCGGTCGTGCACTACGACCCCGCGTTCAGCTTCGAGATCAGCCACATCGTCAAGCAGGGCATCGAGCGGATGTACGGCACCACCGACACGCACCCGCACGGCGAGGACATCATCTACTACCTGACGGTCTACAACGAGGCCTTCAACCAGCCGGCCGAGCCCGAGGACGTCGACGTCGAGGGCCTGCTCAAGGGCGCCTACATCTACAAGAAGGCGTCCGGCGACGGTGTCCCGGCACGCATCATGGCGTCCGGCGTGGCCGTGCCGTGGGCTCTCCAGGCCCAGCAGATCCTGGCCGACGACTACGGCGTCGCTGCCGACGTCTGGTCGGTGACGTCGTGGAACGAGCTGGCTCGCGACGCCATCGCGGCCGAGAAGTGGAACCTCAACAACCCCGGCGAGTACAGCAAGATGCCGTACATCACGTCGAGGCTCATGGACAGCAGCGCCGTCACGGTCGCCGTCAGCGACTACATGCGCGCCGTGCCCGACCAGATCGCCCGCTGGGTGCCCGGTCCCTGGCAGTCGCTGGGTGCCGACGGCTTCGGCTTCGCCGACACGCGCGCGGCGGCCCGTCGCGTGTTCCAGATCGACGCCGAGTCGATCGTCGTCTCGGTGCTGCAGACGCTCGCCCAGCGCGGCTCGGTGCCGCCCGAGACGGCACGCGAGGCCTTCTCGCGGTTCCGCATCGACGATCCCACTGCGGTCGCAGGTGTCGAGCAAGTAGGCGGCGACGCTTGACAGACACCTCATCGCAGAGGTTGGGCATGGGCGCCTAGGATGGCGTCCATGCCCCGCTGGTTCCGCGCGTTCCTCTCCTGGCCGTACGCCTTCGCGTTCTGCCTGTCGATGGGCGTCGGCGCCACCGCGATCTACTTCTCGCAAGACCTCAACGTCGGCCTGAAAGACCCCGAGGGCTTTCTCGGCCCGGCCTACATCCGTCTGCCGATGCTCGGCCTGCTGCTGTTCGCGGCAGGTCTCGCACCTCAGGCGATCCACCGCTACGGGGTCAAGCACATGCTCTCGGGCATGCGCACGATCGTTCGTGACGAGTGGACGCTCAAACGGGTCGGCTACGCCGCGACCGGCATGGTCTCGTTCTACATCTGCTACGTCAGCTACCGGAACCTCAAGAGCTATCTACCGCTGATCGGCGGCGACACCGTCCACGACCGAGCGCTGCTCGAGCTCGACCACTTCTTGTTCTTCGGCAACAACCCCGCCGAGGTGCTCCACTCGCTGCTCGGCACCACGATCGCCGCCCAGGTGCTGGCCGTGCTGTACGTGCTCTACCTGCCCGTCGTCCCCATCACGGTCGCCGCGGTGCTCGTCCTGCACCGCGACGTCACCGTCGGTGCCTGGTACGCGACGGCCGTGAGCCTGAACTGGGTGCTCGGCGTCGTCAGCTACTACAGCCTGCCGACCCTCGGCCCCGCGTTCTACGAGCCCCAACGGTTCGCCGACCTGCCCGAGAACGGTGCGACGCAGCTGCAGATGTCACTGCTGCGTGGTGCGTTCGGCTTCAAGGAGGACCCGCAGGGCGACAAGATCTTCGGCATCGCAGGCTTCGCGTCCCTGCACGTCTCGGTCGTCTTCACGCTCGCGCTCTTCCTGCACTACGCAGGCATCGCCCGCGCCATCCGCTACACCGCGTGGGTCTACCTGGCCTTCACGGTCACGGCGACCCTGTACCTCGGCTGGCACTACGTCGCCGACGACATCGGCGGCGTGCTCATCGGCTGGATCGCCGTGGCGGTCGGCGCCTGGGCCACCGGCAACACCAGACGCCAGAAGCGTCGACGTCTCGAGGCTGCCGAGCAGGAGCAGGCAGAGCCCGTCAGCTGATCGCCGGCTCGGCGGCGGCCACGGGGACCGCCGCCGCCGGATCGACGCTCTCGAGCTGGTACTGGTCGCCGCGGCGCAGCAGGGCCCTCCACCGTCCGCGGTGGTAGGTCGCCGGAGGGTTCGACTCGACGAACTCGACCACGATGCGGGCGAACTCCTCCGGGTGGTCGCGGTGCGGGAAGTGCCCTGAGTCCTCGAGCACGTGGACGTCCGAGACCTGGGTGGGCGCCGAGTCGGCGTGCGAGGCGGGGATGACCATGTCGTCGCGGCCCCAGATGACCAGCACCGGCATCAGACGGGCCAGGTAGCTGCGATCGGTCATGGTGACGTACTGGCCGCGCCAGTTGAGCACGTGGCTGGTGACGCGCTGCACCGCGGTGCGCTGGGCGGGATCGGCCAGCGCCTCGTAGATGCGGGCAACCTCGCCGAGGTCGCGCGTGGCGCTGATGGGCAGCTTCGACATCGAGGTGAGCGCACCGCTGACCAGGGGCCGCCACGGGCGGAGTGTCGCGGCGGCGATCGCGAGCCCGCTGCCCGGGACGGTCAGGAACCGGATGAGGGGCGTGACCTCCTTGCCGAGCCCGCCCGTGGACACCAGCACGACCCGCTCGGTGCGGTCGGGGAACTGGTAGGCGAACTGCATCGCCACGCCACCGCCGAAGCTGTGACCGACCACCGTGACCTTGTCGATGCCCAGCACCGTCAGCAGGTCGCGCATGCCGTTGGCGTAGCCGCCGAGCGAGTAGTCGGCATCCGGCTTGTCGGACTCGCCGTGGCCCAGCAGATCGGGAGCGATGACGGTGTAGTGCTCGGCGAGCCGCGGCATGACGTCGACCCACGTGGACGAGTCGCAGGCGAGCCCGTGCAGCATCAGCAGCGCCGGCCCGGACCCCGCGATGCGAAAGGCCCTGCGATAGCCGTGCACCACGACGTACTGGACGTCCTCGATGCTCTCCATCGCGCCAGTCTAGGGCCGGATCACGCTGCCGCGTCGCTAGACTGCAAGGGTGCCTTCTCCATCCTCGGTCCATGAGCAACTGACCGACATCCTCGTGCGGGTGGTCAGCTGCCCCGCCGACGCCGTCGTGCCCACCGCGATCCTGGCCGAGCTGGGCACCGACTCCCTCACGATCGTCGAGGTCGGCGAAGAGCTCGGACGCCGGTTCGGCGTGCGTCTGTCCGATGCGGCGATCGACTCGATGACGACCGTCCAGGACGCGATCGACGCCGTCATCGCCCAGTCCGCCGCCGATCGTCCGGCGCCGGCTCCTGCTCCGTCGGCCAAGCCCGCGCCGATCGTGACTGCAGCACCCGAGGTGCGCAAGCGCCGCCTCGGCAGCTTTGCGGCGACCTTCATCTTCTTCGGCCTCATCATCGGAGGCGTGCTCGGTCTCGGCGGGGCGGCACTGGTCAGCGCCTCGGGCATCGCCGACGTCGACCTGCCACCGATCGGCGCGAGCCCCACGCCCACACCGACCCCCGAGGCCGTCGAGGAGACGACACCGGCGCCGGCCAGCCCCACCGAGGACCCCAAGCCCACCATCACGACGTCCAGCGAGCGGGTCTCACCCGGCGAGCGCTTCCTGCTGAGCGGCGCGTTCCCGGGCAGCACCGACGGCCAGGACCTGCAGGTCGAGGTCAAGGACGGCGGATCGGGATCGTGGGACGTGTTCCCGATCCAGACCAAGGTGCGCGACGGCGGCATCTTCCGCACCGAGCTCTACACCTCGCGCACCGGCGTGCGCGAGTTCCGCGTGGTCAACAAGGCCTCGGGCCAGAAGACCCCGTCGATCAAGGTCGAGATCGGCTGACGCCGCTCAGATCACCTGGTGAAGCCAGCGCACCGGAGCGCCCTCGCCTGCGTGGCGGAACGGCTCGAGCTCGGCGTCCCACTCCAGGCCCAGCAGGCCGTCGAGGGCGGTCTCGAGGTCGACCTCGCCGAGCGAGGCCTTGACGCGGAAGGCCTTGATCCGGTCCTCGGGGATCAGCACGTCGCCGTGCAGGCCGGTCAGCGCGTGGAAGATGCCGAGCTTCGGGGTGTACGAGTAGCGCGCGCCCTCGCTGGACGCCGTCGGCTCCTCGGTGACCTCGAAGCGCAGCTGCTCCCAGCCACGCAGGGCCGAGGCGAGCTTGGCGGACGTGCCGGCGGGCGCCTGCCACGACAGCTCGGCGCGGTAGGTGCCGGGCTCGGCGGGCTGCGCCACCCAGGCCAGATCGGGAGTGCCGCCGAGCACGCCTGCCACGGCCCACTCGACGTGCGGGCACAGCGCAGAGACCGAGGAGTGGATGAAGAGCACTCCCCGGGTGGGGGTCGTCGGCAAAGACATGTTCATGGTGCCTCCCTAGTTCGCCTTCCCCAGCGTCTTGAGAGCACCTGAGGACATTGTGACGTACGTTGGCGGGTGCGGACAACCTCAACCCCCAAGGAGCGTCGGATGACGACCACCGTGCAGGACAACGCAGCCGAGTCGCGCTTCGAGATCCTGGTCGACCAACGGCTCGCCGGCTACGTCGACTACCGCAAGGACGGCGACGAGTACGCCCTCCCCCACACCCGCGTGCTGCCGGAGTTCGGCGGGCGCGGCATCGGCACGCAGCTCATCGTCGGGACGCTCGACGAGATCGCCGCGCGTGGCGGCACGGTGCTGCCGTACTGCCCGTTCGTGCCCAAGGTCATCCGCGACCACCCTGAGTACCTCGAGCTCGTCCCCGAGGCCCAGCGCGGCACCTTCGACCTCTGACGTCGGCGTGCGTCAGCCGACGACGTGCACCGTGATGCCGTTCTCGCGCCACAGGTCGACCACCGCGGGTGCGTCGTCCCAGGCCTCGACGACCGTGTAGCCGTCGTCGGCGATCTGCTGCAGGATCTCCTGCTTGACCACGACGTCCTTGCGGTAGTCGCCGACGATGCGCATGTGCAGGGCGTCGTGCGGGACGTCGTGGGCCGCCAGCCAGTCGAGCGAGACGTCGCGCCAGACGAACTCCCGCGAGGTGACCACGAGCACCGCCCGGCCGAGCGCGGCCTGCCGCTGCGCGGCGGCCACGACGTCGACGTGCGCCGGGCAGTCGGCGGACGCCGCGTGGAACGCCGCGAAGTCCTTGTCGTCGCCTTCGATGAGGTGGACGATCTCGGACGTGTCGCACAGCGTGCCGTCGAGGTCGAAGATCACTGCTTCGCGCATGGCTGGCCCCTGGGATCGGTAGCGACACGGTCAGTAGGGAGGGCGGGGCTCGAACCCGCGACCCAGGGATTATGAGTCCCCTGCTCTAACCGGCTGAGCTACCTCCCCGCGGTGGGCAAGAACCTACAGGCATCCGCCGTCAGGGGCCGAAACCACCCGTCGGGATGTTGAGCGGAACGTGGCTGACGTCGTACTGGGAGGCGACGAGCGCGACCAGCGACTCGCGGCGCTCGGCGACGATCACGGTCGAGCGGGCCGTCACGAGGGTGCCCCCGTTGCGCAGCAGCGAGACGAGGTTCGCGGTGTCGACGGTGTCGAGCAGCGGCGGCACCACGAGCGTCCGGAGGCCATGGACAGCCGACCCGAGGCGCCTGCCGGCCATCCAGGTGCGCGTCACCGTCCAGGCCGCCCAGGCCACCAGCGGCGTGTAGAGCGCCACCGAGAACTTGGCGGTGCCGGGCAGCCACACGAGTCCGACGACACCCACCACGAGGCCGACGCCGATCGCCGCCACAGCTGCCACCCGCCGCGCTCGCTCGACGGCCGAGACGGCCGACGCGCGCCACTGGTCCCACTGGTAGGCGGCGACCGTCACCTCGGCGGTGCGGACGGGCTCGGACCGCGGGTCGGGCGTCTCGTCGGACATCGGCTCACGGTAGTGGATACCGTGGGCCCGATGAGCACGATGCGAACCGCCGCCGCGTTGACGGGCTGGGGCGTGTCCGTGCTGCTGCTCGCGGGCGTGGGCGTCGTCGCGTCGGTGGCGCCCGGCGAGCTGCCCGACGCCGCGGGCTTCGGGGCGTCGCAGCTCGTCGCCGGCCTGGTCGCCGTCTCGGTGCAGGCCCTCGTGCTGCTGCGGGTCGCCGCGTCACCGCGCCTGGCCCTGCTGGCTGTGGCGGCGGTCGCTCCCGTCGCGGCGGCAGCCGGGCTCGGTGTCGCCACGGGCGTCACGTCGGTGGCGGTCCTGATCGCCGCCGGCACGGTCGTGCTGACGACCTCGTGGCGCGAGTCGGCCGGGCCGCTGGCCGGCGCCGCGCTGCTCGTCGGGCTGGGCGAGGTGGTGAGGGGCCTCACCGTCGACGGGTGGACGTCCGGGGCGATCGGCACGGCCGCGCTGCAGGGTCTGGGGACCGTCTCGCTCGCCGTGCTCGTCGGCGCCGTGGTGCGGACCCGGCGCGACACGGTGCAGGCCCGGGCCGGTCGGGACCTCGCCCTCGCCGGCGAGCAGACGGCCCTCGCCCAGGCCGCGGTGGCCCGCGAGCGGATGGCGATGGCCCGCGAGCTGCACGACATCGCCGCCCACCACCTCTCGGGCATCACCGTCATGACCGGCGCGCTCGACCGGCAGATCGACACCGACCCCGCCGGCGCCAAGGAGGCGGTGCGCCAGGTGCGCCAGCAGAGCACCGCGATGCTCAAGGACCTGCGCAGCCTGGTGGCCCTGCTGCGCGACGCCGAGCCCGGCCACGGCACCGAGCCCGAGACGCTCGAGGGCGTCCCCGCCCTGGTCTCCGCCGCACGCGTCGCCGGGCGCGACGTGACGCTCTCGGTGCTGGGCGTCGCCGCGGACGACCTCGCCACCCTCCCGATCGGGCCGCTCGCCCAGCTGGCCGCCTACCGCACCGTCCAGGAGTCGCTGACCAACGCGGCCCGGCACGCGCCCGGTGCGCCGTGCGAGGTGGTCGTCGACGCCCGGGCGGCCGATGCGGTGGTCATCGTCGTGCACAACGCCGCACCCCTCGCACCCACCGCGACGGCGACGCCGTCCGTGCCCGGCGGCGGCTTCGGCATCGTGGGCATGCGGGAGCGCGCCGAGCTGACCGACGCCCGGCTGTCGGTCGGGCTCGATGCCGACGGCGGCTGGACCGTCCGGCTCACCGTCCCGCTCGACGCGACGTAGTGCCCTCAGGTGAGCGAGGTCAGCGCGCCGCCGTCGGCGCGCAGCGCCGCACCGTTCGTGGCGGACGACAGAGGGCTCGCGAGGTAGAGCGCCAGGCTGCTGATCTCTCGGGGATCGATGAATCGTTGGAGCAGCGTCGTCGCGTGCCCGCCCATGATCATCGCCTTCAGGTCGTCGCTCGACATCGACTGGCTCTCCGCGATCTGGGCGATGCTGCCCGCCACGCCGTCCGAGTAGGTCGGCCCGCCCAGGATCGTGTTGACGGTGACCGCCGTGCCGCGCGTCAGCTTCGCCAGCCCGTTGGCGAGCGCGAGCGACGCCGCCTTGCTGACGCCGTACGGCAGCATGTCGCTGGGGACGTTCACGCCCGACTCGCTGTTGACGAAGATGATGCGGCCGCGGTTCCTCGCGAGCATCCCGGGAAGCACGTGCCGGGACAGCCGCACGCCGCTCATGAGGTTGACGTCGATGTAGCGCTGCCACTCGGCGTCCGGGACGTCCTGGAACGCGGCGATGCCGAAGATCCCGACGTTGTTGACGAGGATGTCGATCTCGCCCAGCGACGCGGTCAGCGCCCCGAGCTCGTCGGCGGCACCGAGGTCGGCGACCAACCCGCTGACCCGTGCCTCGGGGCGGATGGACCGGAGCCTGCTCACCGCGTCGTCGACGCGGTGCTGCTCGCGGCCGTTGACGACGACGTGCGCACCCTCCCGCACGAGATCCTCCGCGATCGCGTAGCCGATCCCCTGCGTCGAACCGCTCACGAACGCCGTCTGCCCGTCCAGCTGTAGATCCATGGTGGTGATGTTCTCCCGGTACGTAGTTACTTGCTCAGTCAAGTCAATCCTGCGTGTTGTGACTTGCTCAGTCAAGTCAGTACGATGTCGGCATGACTCGTGCCGACCGACCGACCGAGCTGGACGACGAGGCCCTCGAGACCTGGTCGGCCCTGGCCACGATGCTCGAGTGGCTGCCTGCCGCGCTCGACGCGCAGCTCCAGCGCGATTCCGGCCTCACCCACTTCGAGTACGGCATCCTGTTCGCGCTGCTCAAGGCCCCCGACCGCACCCTGCGCATGAGCACGCTCGCGAGCTACTCCAACAGCTCGCTGTCCCGGCTGTCCCGAGCGGTGTCGCGGTTGGAGCGCAAGGGATGGGTCGAGCGCTCCCCCGATCCGGCCGACGGCCGATACACCTTGGCCACCCTCACCGACGACGGGGCGACCCACGCGTCGGAGGCGACGCCGGGCCATGCGCAGATGGTCGACGCCGTGGTCTTCGACGCCCTGACGGCCGCGCAGGCCAAGCAGCTCAGGCAGATCAGTCGACGCATCACGGCGGCGATCCGCGACGAGAGTGGCTGGCGGCCTCAGTAGGTCGGGCGGAGCTCCAGGTGCACAGGAGCTCACGTCCCCGTGATCGCGTCGAGCTCGGAGCAGTCGGCGTCCGACAGCACCAGCCCGGCTCCGGTGACGTTCTCACGCAGGTGCGCCGACGAGGACGTGCCGGGGATCAGCAGGATGTTCGGCGAGCGGCGCAGCAGCCACGCCAGCGCCACCGCCATCGGACTCGACTCGTGACGCGCGGCGACGGCACCCAGGGCGTCGGACTGCAGGGGGCTGAACCCGCCGAGCGGGAAGAACGGCACGTAGGCGATGCCGTCGGCGTTCAGCGCGTCGATCAGCGCGTCGTCCCACCGGTTGGCCAGGTTGTAGAAGTTCTGGACGCTGACGATCGGGGCGATCGAGCGGGCTTCCGCGACCTGCTCGGACGTCGCGTTGCTGACGCCCAGATGCCGGATCACCCCCTCCTGCTGAAGCTGCACGAGCGCTGAGAAGGGCTCCTCGAGCGAGCCGTCCTCGGTGCCCATGGCGTTGCCGACGCGCAGGTTCACGAGGTCCAGCACGTCGACACCGAGGTTCGTCAGGTTCGAGTGGACGCTGTCGCGGATCTGCTGCGGTGACCGGGCCGCCGGCCAGCCGCCGGCCGCGTCGCGCAGCGCTCCGACCTTCGTCACGATGCGCAGGTCGTCGGCGTAGGGGTGGAGAGCCTCCTTGATCAGCCGGTTGGTCGCGAAGGGCCCGTAGGCGTCGCTGGTGTCGATGTGGTCGATGCCCAGGTCGACGGCGGCGCGCAGCACGCGGACCGCTTCGTCGTGGTCCGCCGGCGGGCCCATCACGCCGGGTCCGGCGAGCTGCATCGCGCCGTAGCCGAACCGGTGGACGGCGAGGTCGTCGGCGAGGGTGAACGATCCGCCCGGAAGAGGTGAGGTAGTCATGCCTCCACGGTGACGACCGGCGGTGCGCGGCACCAGTGCCCCGGTCTTCCTAGGAGCCACAGGGACAGTCACGAAGGAGGCCGCTTCGGTACCGTGGTCATGTGACGTCCGACAACCACCTCGGCGAGTACCTGCGGGCCAGGCGCGAGCTGGTGCGCCCCGACGACGTCGGCCTGCCGGCCGTGGGGCAGCGGCGCGTCGCCGGTCTGCGTCGCGAGGAGGTGGCGATGCTGGCCGGGATCAGCTCGGACTACTACCTCCGCCTCGAGCAGGGTCGTGACCGCAACCCGTCGGCCCAGGTGCTCGAGTCGCTGGCGCGGGTCCTGCAGCTGGACGACACGGCCACGGGCTACCTGCTCGGCCTGATCGCCCCGAGGCCTCGTCGGGCCGCCCGTCGGCACCGACCGTCCACCGTGCCCGACAGCATTGCCCGCCTGGTGTCGTCCATCGCGCTGCCGGCCTTCGTCGAGAGTCGGCACTTCGACGTGCTGGTCGCCAACGATCTGGCGCGGGCCGTCAACCCGAACCTGCGCGTGGGCGAGAACCGCATGCTGGCGATGTTCCTCGACCCGGCGGAGCGAGCCCTCTGCCCGGACTTCGAGCAGGCGATGGCCTTCATGGTCGCGAGCTTCCGCCAGTCGGTCGGCACCGACACCGACGATCCGCGGTTCGTGCAGATCGTCGGCGAGCTCTCCCTGGTCAGCGACCGGTTCCGGCGGCTCTGGGCACGTCACGACGTCCACACACGCGAGGGCGCCATGACCGTCGCGCAGCATCCTGAGGTGGGCGAGCTCAGGCTCTTCAAGGAGCGCCTCGTCGTGGAGGGAGCCGATGACCTCGTCCTGGTCATGTACCACCCGGCCGACGACCACGACACGACCTCGAGGCTCGCTACGCTCTGCTCGTCGGCCGCATGATCAGGGTCGTGATCGCCGACGACCAGCCCATGGTCCGTGCGGGGCTGGCCACGATGCTCGGGGCCGAGGACGACATCGAGGTCGTGGGCACCGCCGCCGACGGCAGCGAGGCTGTCGCGGCCGCCCGGTCGCTCGACGCCGACGTCGTCTGCATGGACATCCGCATGCCCGGCACCGACGGAATCGCCGCCACCGCTCAGCTGTGCGGTCCGGGCGTGAGCGACCCCGTCCCGGTGCTGATCATCACGACCTTCGACATCGACGAGTACCTGTTCGGCGCGCTCGAGGCCGGGGCCTCCGGATTCCTGCTCAAGGACGCCGAGCCCGAGGTGCTCGTCGACGCGGTGCGCTCGGTGGCCCGCGGCGACGGCACCCTCGACAACTCGCTCACCCGGCGGGTGCTGCAGGAGATGGTGTCGCGGCGTCGCACCCAGCCGGTCGTGGCCACGCGCGGCGTGGACGTGCTGACGCCGCGCGAGGTCGACATCCTGCTGCTGCTGGCGCAGGGCATGTCCAACGACGAGGTCGCGCAGTCGCTGTTCCTCGAGGTGTCCACCGTCAAGTCACACCTGGCGCGCATGCTGCCCAAGCTGGGCGTGAAGTCGCGGCTGCAGGCCGTCGTGTGGGCCTACCAGAACGGGCTCGTGCGCGTCGAGCGCTGACGGTTGCATCGAACGATGCAACTGCTGCGGTTGCATCCTGAGCGGCTGGAGCGCGTCCGCGCTGATCCATAGCGTTGCCGGTACCAACCTCGCAACGCTACGGAGCACCTCATGACCGTCACCACCGCGACGCCGACCGCGACCGCCATCCGGTTGCTGGACGTCCACAAGACCTACCGCAGCGGGCCCGAGCCCGCCCATGCCCTGCGCGGTGTCTCGCTCACCCTGCCCACCGGGTCCGTCACCGCGATCGTGGGCCAGTCAGGATCGGGCAAGTCGACGCTGCTGAACTGCGCCGCCGGGCTCGAGCTGCCCACGAGCGGACGCGTGGTGGTCGGCGAGCGCGACATCAGCGGCCTCTCCCCCGACGACCTGACGCGCTTCCGCCGCGACCACATCGGCTTCGTCTTCCAGGCCTACAACCTGATCGGCCACCTCAGCGTCCGCGACAACATCGAGCTGCCCGCCGTGCTGGCGGGACGGCGGACCGACCAGGAGTGGCTGGCCCACCTCGTCACCGAGACGGGACTCGGCGACCTGCTCGACCGGCTGCCGTCCCAGCTCTCGGGCGGGCAGGCGCAGCGCGTGGCCATCGCACGGGCGCTCATCGCGCGGCCCACCGTCGTGTTCGCCGACGAGCCCACCGGGGCGCTCGACTCGCGCACGGGTGCGGCGGTGCTCGACCTCCTGCGCTCGACCGCCCAGCGGCTCGGCCAGACCGTCGTGATCGTGACGCACGACAGCCGGGTCGCATCGGCGGCCGAGCGGGTGCTGGTGCTGGCCGACGGCCTCGTGGTCGACGAGCTGACCGCACCGACGGCCGAGCACGTCAACGAGCGCCTGCTGGCGGTGGCCCGATGAGCGCCGCACGCACGCTCGCGACGTCCGCGCTGCGGGCGCACTGGCCGGCCATGAGCGGCACCGGCGTGGTCATCGCGCTCGCCTCGACGCTCGTGGCGCTCAACGGCGTCCTGGTCGAGTCGGGCCTGCGGGAGCCCGCCGGCACCGGCGGCATGCTGGTCACCCTGGCGTCCTCGTTCGCCGGCACCGCCCTCGTCCTGGTGGTGCTGGTCGTCGCGGCCACCACCACGCTCGCGCTGCGACGCCGTCGCCGTGAGCTCGCCCTGCTCGTCGCCGTCGGTGCCACCCGGGGCCAGGTGCGTCGGGCGATCTCGATCGAGGTGCTGATGATCAGTGCCGTGGCGGCGCCTCTCGGAGCCCTCCCCGGGCTGCTGCTGGCCCGCGCGCTCGACCCGGCCCTGCGGCGCTCCGGCGTCGTGCCGGCGGAGTTCGTCTCGACCCTCTCCCCCCTGCCGGTCCTGGCCGCCGTGCTCGTCGTGGTGCCGACCGCGCTGCTGGCGAGCCGGCTGGCCGCCCGCGAGACCGTCCGCGTGCCCCCGACCGCCGCGATCCGCGACAGCGCCACCGAGTCGACCCCGATCGGGACGGCACGGCGCGTGTCGGCCCTGCTCACGGCCGTCGGCGGACTGACGACGGCGTTCACCCCGCTGTTCCTGCCCGGCGTCGCCGGCAGCGCGCTGGCCGCCAGCTCGGCCTTCCTGCTGATCGGGTCGGCCGCGCTGGCCGGGCCCCTGCTCGTCGAGTGGACCTTCGGCCGGACGGCCCGGATGGGTGCCGGCGCAGCCGGCGCCCCGACCCGCCTGGCGCTGGGCAACCTGCGCGGGTTCTCTCGCCGCCTGACCACGGTGGTCGTGCCCCTCGCCCTGCTGCTGTCGGTGGGCACCACCCAGACGACCGTCGACCGGGTCGTCCGCGACGGCGCGACGGCGCAGCTGCGCGCCGCTATCGGCACCGACGTCGTCGCGACCTCCGAGCGGGGGCTCACCCCGCGACAGGTCGCGGCGCTGCGCGACGTGCCGGGCGTCTCCGAGGTCGTCCCGCTCGCCGACGTGCCGGCCGAGGTGCGCACCGACGACGAGGACCTCCCCGACAGCCTCGTGTGGGAGGCAACCGCCCTGCGGGTCGTGCCGCCGGCCGTCGATCCCTCCACGTTCGACCCCGACGTGACGCGCGGAGACCTGGCCGACCTGGCGGCTCCCGGCACGATCGCCATCAGCTCCGACGCCGCGTTCGGGACCGGCAGGTCGACCGGCGACCGGATCCGCGTGCGGGTCGACGGTCGCGAGGCCACCCTGCGGGTCGTCGCCGTGTTCGACCGCGGCCTGGGCGTCGGCGACCAGCTGATTGGTCCTCGGACGGTCACGACCCTGCGGGCCGATCCGGTGGTGAGCACGGCCCTGGTCGACGTGCGCGGCGGCGCCGGCCGGGCCGCGGACGTCCTCGCCCGCCTCTCGTCCGCGCAGGTCGACGCGACGACGACCGCCGCCTACGTCGACTCCGCCACGAGTCCCGACGCGGCGATGCAGCACCTCTCGACCCTGCTGACGCTGATGCTGCTGGTGTTCGTCGGGCTGGGCTCGGTCAACGCGCTCGTGCTGCTCACGGCCGGACGTCGCCAGGAGCTGCGGCTGCTCCACCTGGGCGGTGCGACCTCGCGCCAGCTCGTGGCGATGGCCGGCATCGAGTCGGTGCTGACGGGGTTCGCGGCGTGGGCGATCGGCACCGTCGCCGTCGTGCCTGGCGTCATCGGCACGAGCGCCGGGCTGCTGGGGCTCGGAGTGCCCCACCTCGACGTGACCGCCTACCTCGCGCTCAGCGCGGCGGTCGTCGGGCTCGCGGTCACCGCGACCCTGGTGCCGGCCGTGCGGACCGTCAGAGCGGCCACAGCCGCAGCTGCAGCGTGAGGGCGAACCGTTGCTCGGGGTCGAGAAGGTCGACGTCGCCCACCTCGCGGACGCGGCGCAGCCGGTACCGGAACGTGTTGGGGTGCACGAACACCGCCTCCGACGCCTTGCCGACGTCGCCGAACGCGTCGAGCCAGGCCTTCAGCGTGGGGACGAGCTGTCCGTCGTGCTGCCGGTCGTACTCGACCAGCAGCGCGAGCGGCCCGGTCAGCTGCTCGCCGCGGGTGATGGCGCGGTCGCGCAGCTCCATCAGCAGCGACTCGGTCTGGACGTCGACCAGGCGGGCGACCGACCGACCGCCGAGCCCCTCGCGCAGCACCCGCAGGATGCGGTCGGTGGTCGAGCGGGCCCGCACGATGTCGGAGAGCCCGTCGGTCACCGGCCCGATCGCCACCACCGGACGCAGGCGGCCGCCGATGCGTCCGAGGAAGTCGGTGGCCATGCCGACGACCCGTGTCTCGGCGTCGTCGGACGAGCCGTGCACGGCCACCAGCGCGTAGGCGACGCCGTCGAACAGCGCCGACGCCGACCGCGGGTTGACGGCGCTCAGGTGCATCGCGAAGGCATCGGCCAGGCGTTGCCGCTCGTGGGCGGCCGAGGGGTCGTCGTGCCGGTCGGCGTCGGTGTCCGCGACGGTGAATCCCAGCACCACGATCTGGCAGTCGGCCAGCCCGAGACGCTCCAGCGCCTCACGTGCGCCGGAGCCGCCCTCGAGCACCGATCCGACCAGGTCGGCCCGCACGCGGCGCTCGACGTCGGCACCCGCCCTCATCCGCAGCAGGTGCAGGGCCACGAGCTGCGCGGAGTCGCGCAGCGCCGCCGAGCGCTCGTCGCTCAAGGCCGCCGGGACCGCCGCCCAGATCGACCCCAGCACCTCGTCGCCGGCCCGCACCGCCACCGCCACCCTCGGCATGGCGAACGCCTCGGTCTCATCGGCTAAGGCCTCGACGAACACCGGCTGGTCGGACCGGTGCAGCTCGCGGAAGACGCCGCGCTCGCTGAGGATGCGCGAGTACCGCTCCGGCACCTGCCGGCCGAGGATCGTCTCGACGCGGGACGGATCGGCTTCGTCCTGCCGGCTCGAGAAGGCGATCACGCGCGAGCTGCGGTCCTCGATCGTGACGGGCGCGTCGAGCAGCGACGAGATCGCGTTGGCGACGGCGAACAGGTCACCCGACGGCAGTCCGCCGATGGACTCGTGAGCGGCTCCGCGCAGGTCGTCCTCGGCCAGCACCGACCGCAGCATCGTCGCGAGGTGCGCCCACGGGACACCCCGGCTGAGGCCGAGCAGCGGGACGCCCGAGGTCGCGACGGCAGCGCGGACCTCGGCGGTGAACGGCACCGGGGCCCGCACCACGAGGGCAGCTGCCTGCTGCTGCCCGAGGTCGACGAGCATCCGGGCCACCTCGTCGGCGTCGTCGACGCCGACCCCCAGCACCAGGGCGTGCCGCGGCAGCACCGGCGCGTCGACGGGGTCGTGGATCGCGACGCCCGAGATCTCGCCACCGCCGCTCGTGTCGCCGTCGACCAGGTCGAGCAGTGTCGCCCCGAGGTCGTCGAGCACCCGCGCCAGGCTCGCGCGCGGTCGCGGGGTGGAGGCCAGCGTCATGCGGGTCACGATATCGGTCCGGGTCAGGCCGGTATCCACTCGCGACGGGTCGTCACCTCGGCCAGCCGGTCCGGGTCGGGAAGCACCCCGATGCCCGGCCCGGTCGGCACGGGGAGCGTGCCGTGGTCGAGCACGAACGGCTCGGTGATGTCGGTGCGGTAGTAGCGATCGGACGCCGACGTGTCGCCCGGCATCGTGAACCCCGGCAGCGCCGCGAGGGCCACGTTGGCAGCCCGGCCGATGCCGGTCTCGAGCATCCCGCCGCACCACACCGGCACCCCGTTCGCGACGCACACGTCGTGGATGCGGCGCGACTCGAGGTATCCCCCGACGCGTCCGGGCTTGATGTTGACGACCTGGCAGGCCCCGAGCCGGATCGCGGCAGCGGCCGACTGCGCCGACACGATCGACTCGTCGAGGCAGACCGGCGTGCGGATCAGCCGCGCGAGGTCGGCGTGCCCGAGGATGTCCTCCTCCTCGAGCGGCTGCTCGATGAGCAGCAGGTCGAAGGGGTCGAGCCGGGCCAGGTGACGCGCGTCGGCCAGCGTGTAGGCGGTGTTCGCGTCGACCTGCAGCAGGACGTCGTCGCCGAAGCGCTCGCGCACCTCCCGCACCGGGTCGACGTCCCAGCCCGGCTCGATCTTCAGCTTGATGCGGACGTATCCCTCGTCGAGGTAGCCGCCGACGGCGTCCAGCAGGGCGGGGATGCTGTCCATGATGCCGACCGAGACGCCGCACGGCACCGTGTCGTGCACGGCGCCCAGCTCTCGCGCGAACGACCGTCCCTCGACGCGCAGCTCGGCATCGAGCACGCCCATCTCGAGCGCGCCCTTGGCCATGCGATGCCCCTTGAAGCGCGACAGCGTGGTCGCGACCCGGGACGCGTCGACGTCTCCTCCTGCCGCCAGCGCGGGCACCAGGTAGCGGCGCAGCACGTCGGCGGCACCCTCGACGTACTCCGACGAGTACACGGGGTCGGCCATCGTGACGCACTCGCCCCACCCCTCGGTGCCGTCGGCCGCGACGACGCGCAGCACCAGCAGGTCGCGCGTCGTCTGCGTGCCGAACGAGGTCCGGAACGGGCTGACGAGCGGCATGGACACGTGCATCAGCTCGACACCGTGCAACTTCATGGGGTCCTCCGTACGACGTAGCCGGCAGATCGGTCGAAGCTCGTGATGCGGGCCCCGTCGGCGAGCAGCTCCGACAGCGCGTCCCGCACGGTCGTCCGCCACCGATGGGCCAGGTCGGGGTCGGACGTCCGCAGCGCGCTGATGTCGTCGGGCACCGCGACCAGCGAGACGTCCGCGCCCATCCGACCCGGGACGGGTGATCCGTCGGACCCCATGCCGACGGCCGTCACGGCTCCTGGCGGGACGGGCTCGGCAGTGCCGCTGGCGCCGGCGGAACAGGCACGCTCGACGGCCGGCGAGACCAGGTTCCAGCGCACCAGCAGACGGTCCGTGTCGTCGGCGCCGTTGATGAGGTCAACCATGGGGCCGTAGAAGTTGGGCAGGTACTCGACCGGACGCGCGGCCAGCTTGACCAGGTTGAAGTGCGCGTTGCGGCTGACGAGCGGGTCGAACGTCCAGGCCACGTCGGACACGTTGCGCTGCAGCGCCCACGCACGCTGGTGCAGCTTGACGGCGAAGCCCACGCTACGGCCCGTCATGGCGGGGTCGACGGCGGCGATGTGGCTGTGCATCGCATCGTCGGCCGGTGCATGGAAGAAGCCGACGCAGGCGCCGACCAGGCGTCCGTCGGGCACGAACGCGCCGCCGACGTAGTTGCCGGCCTTGGTCAGCGCCCTGAGCAGCTCGAGGGTCATGGGCGGGTTGTCGCTGCGACCCCACACCCGCACGTAGAGGCGCAGCACCTGTTCGAGGTCGGCCAGCTCGGTGAGCTCGCGGACGACGACTCCGGACGCCGCGGCGGCGCTCTCGGCGTCGCGGACGGCGTCCAGCTGCGGGGGCAGCGCGGTATCGGTCACGACATCCATCCTGCGCGGATCCTCGGGCCCCGTCATGGTCGGACCGCACGACTCTGGAGGGCCTGGTTGGTCGAGGTCGCCAACACGTCGACGACGAGGGCACGCACCAGCGACAGGCGGGGCCCGAGGGCGTCGACGAGCACGTGCTCGTCGTCCGCGTGAGCGCCACCGCCGACAGCACCGAGACCGTCGAGGGTCGGGGTCCCGACGCCGGCCGTGAAGTTGCCGTCGGACGCACCGCCGACCGCGACGGCCTCCGGACACGCCAGGCCGAGACGTTCGGCGATCGCCGCGACGCGCTCGAGCAGCTGGGTCGAGGTCCATGCCTCCATGGGCGGACGGTTGGGGCCGCCCGTCACGACGGACGAGGCGCCGTCGATGACCGGACGGAGCGACCGGATGGCCGCGTCGACCCGATCCTGCTCGGCCAGCGTCCGCACGCGCACGTCGACCGCGAAGGAGCCCTCGGACGGCACCGTGTTGGTGGTCTGGCCCGACCGTGCCGTCGTCGGCGTGGACGTCGTGCCGGCGGTCGCGTCCGACAGGTCGGCGACCGCGAGGGCCAGGTGGGCCAGCTCCAGCGTCGCGTTGACGCCGCGCTCGGGCTCGAGGCCCGCGTGCGCCGCGCGTCCCTCGACGGCCACGTCGTAGAGCGACACGCCCTTGCGCTCGGACTTGAGCGCACCCCCGGGGGCAGCACCCTCCAGCACGAGGGCCGCGCCGACGGCACGCGCCTCGTCCTCGATCAGGGCCCGCGACGACGGTGAGCCGAGCTCTTCGTCGCCGGTCACCAGCACCGTGACGCCGTCGAGACCGGCCGCGGCCTGGAAGGCCATCGCGAGCCCGGTCTTCATGTCGAAGCACCCGGGACCGCGCAGCACGCCGCCGTCGACCGAGAACGGGTGGCGCTTGAGCGACCCGATCGGCCACACGGTGTCGTGGTGACCGACCAGCAGCACGCCGGAGGACTGGTCGCCCGTGCGCCACCGCAGGTGCGTCCGCCCGTCGATCACGATCCGCTCGGGCGCCGAGCCGAGCCACCGCTCCCCCACCCGGGCGACGACGTCGGCCGAGCGGGCGACCGCCGCGAGGTCGGACGACGGCGACTCGCACTCGATCATGTCGCGCGCGTCGGCGATCAAGGCGTCGAGGTCCATCAGTCGACCTTGGGCGTCGCCCGGACGCCGAAGTGCAGGTAGCGCTCGCCGGTGGGCAGCTCGAAGAACGTCACCGGCGACCAGTTCTCGGCCTCCGGCGGCTTGGTGAGGAAGATGGTCGACGAGTACGGCACGAGGGCGTGCTCCTCGACGGGGTCGGGCAACAGCTCGGCGAGCGGCCCGACCAACGTCGTCCGCAGGCGCGGCTCCCCGTCCTCGACGAAGACGTCCATCAGCACCGACGACCGCTCGTAGCGCCCGACGTACGGCGCGATGTCGACGTCGACCGCCGGCTCGGGCGGAGCGATCGGTCGGGGCATCTCGACGTCGGCCAGCTCGGCGAAGATCTCGCGGTACAGGGCCTCGTACAGGTCGCGGCTGCCCTCGCCGTTGGTCAGCAGCGTGACCGCGAGGCCCGCCTCGGGCAGCACCCGCAGGAAGGCCGCCTGACCGATCGTGTTGCCGTCGTGCCCGTACACGCGCCGTCCGTCCCAGCCGAAGCGGATCCAGCCCAACCCCCACGAGTCGCCCAGCGAGTGCTGGTCGGGGAGGTCGACCTCGTGCGCCGGCATGGCCCCTGCCGACTCCTCGCTGAGGACACGCACGCCGTCGGCGCCCGTGCCGCCGGTCAGGTGCATGCGCGCGAACGACAGGACGTCGGCGGCGTTGGCCGTGACGAGTCCCGCCGGTCCGATCGACCGCGGCAGCTGCCAGACGGGGGCGACGCGTCGCTCACCCGCGTCCGTGACGTGGCCGACCGCGGCGGCGTGCAGCAGGGCGTCCTCGGGCAGGGTCACGGCGTGCTCCATGCCGAGCGGCGTGAACAGGCGGTCGCGCAGCGCCTGGTCCCACGTCGTGCCGGTGAGGCGCTCGATGACCAGGCCCAGCACCGAGAAGCCCGCGTTGCAGTACGACCACGTGGCGCCCAGGGGGTGGTTCTGCGTCTGGTCGCCGAGCAGCCCGACGTACTTCTCCAAGCAGTCGTCGCCGCGGCCGGTGTCGGTGAAGACGTCGCCGTCGATGCCGCTGGTGTGGTTGAGCAGGTGGCGCAGGGTCACCCGCTTGGTGACGTCGGGATCGGACAGCCGCAGGTCGGGCACGATCTCGACGACCGGGGTGTCGAGCTCGGTCAGCCCCTCGTCGATCAGCTGCATCACTACCGTCGCCGTCCAGACCTTGGTGATCGAGCCGATCTGGAAGATCGACTCGGCGGTCACGGGCGCGCCGGTGTCGATGCTGAGCACGCCGTGCGACGCGACGACGACCTCGTCGTCCTCGACCGCCCCGCCGTCGCCGAGCCGCAGGATGCCGAGCTGGGCCCCCGGCACGCCGTAGCGCTCGGCGAGCCGGTGCAGGCGGCGCTCCCAGTGGGCCGCGTCGATCGGCGCACGCCCCTCGCGCACGGTGTGCTGCTCGACCCAGTCGACGACCCGGCGGCCGTAGTCGATGCGCTGCGACGGCGGGCCGGCCAGGATGAAGACGTGCGAGGCGTCCGGGTAGAGGACCAGCTCGGTCGGCACGCCGCGCGACCGCAGGGCGCTGTGCCACTGCTGCGCCTGGCCGACGGGGCAGGTCAGGTCGGACAGGCCGTGCAGGACGAGGGTCGGCGTGGTGACGTCGGTGACCGTGGTCAGCGGCGACATCGCGGCGTACTGCTCAGGCTCGTCCCAGGGCGCGCCGCCGAGCTCGAACGAGCTGAGGCACACCCCGTCGTCGGCGGTGCCGTACATGCTCACCATGTCGCTGACGATGCCGCCGGCCACGCCGGCCTTGAAGCGCTGGTCGTGCCCCGTCAGCCAGGCCGTCATGAAGCCGCCGTAGCTGTAGCCCGTGACCGCGAGCCGGTCGGGATCGGCGATGCCGTCGGCGACCAGCGCGTCGATCGGCTCGAGGAAGTCGCCGGCGTCGGCCACGCCCCAGGCGCCGTTGACGCCGTCGAAGAACGCCTCGCCGTAGCCGTCGCTGCCGCGCGGGTTGACCAGCAGCACCGCCCAGCCCCGCGACACGAGCTCCTGGTGATAGAAGTGCATCTCGTCGGCCGCGCCGTTCCAGGCGTTGTGCGGCCCGCCGTGCACGTCGAGCAGCAGCGGCCGCGGGCCCTGACGCTCGGGGTCGCGCAGCAGCCAGCCCTGCACCTCGGTGCCGTCCGAGATCGTGAACGTCCGGCTCTCGGGACGGAACAGCTCGACGTCCGCCACGCTCGAGCCGTGGTCGGTCAGCACCGACTCCGTCCCGGTCGTCAGGTCGAGCGCGACGATCTCGCCGTACGAGGTCGCGGTCGTCAGCGCCACGACAGCCGTCGAGCCCACGACCGACAGGCCCGACACGACCCGGTCCTCGCCGGCCAGCAGCGGCAGGCCCTCCGGGGTGGACGGGTCGTCGAGCGCCCACAGGTGCGTGCACCCGCGGTCGCGGACGCAGAACAGCAGGCGACCCTGGCCGTCGCGCTGCGGGCGACCTCCGGGGTACGCCGCGGCGCCGGGCATGACGTTGCGGTCGAGGTGGCCCGTGAGGGTGACCGTCTCGCCGCCGGCCAGCGGCACGCGCTGCAGGTGCTGGTGGCCCACGGGATCGCCGGGGTGCCCCACGACGAGCAGGTGCTCGCCGTCGGCGTCGAGCACGACCGTGCCGGCCACGCCGTCGGCCGAGCCGACCAGCCGGGGGCGGCTCTTCGGGTCGTCGACGTCCAGCAGGTGCACCGCGGCGCGGAGCGTCAGGTCGCTGTCGTCGCCGACCCGGCGGGTGAAGGCGATGGTCCTGCCGTCGGGTGCCCAGACCGGCTGTCCGGCGTGGTCACGTCCGTCCGTCACCTGGCGGCAGGCTCCCGACGCGAGGTCGACGACGTGCACCTGGTTGCGCACGCTGCCGAACATCCCGACGCCGTCGGTCTGGTAGTCGAGCCGCGTCGCCACGAGCGGCCCGGTGCCGTCCGTCGGGTCGACCGGGGCCGTGAGCGCCAGGCGGCTGCCGTCGGGACTCCACACCGGCGTGCCCGCACCGCGCGGGAGGTCGGTCAGCCGCTGCGGCTCCCCGCCGTCCCGGACGACCACGTGCACCTGTCCGTCCCGCAGGAACGCCAGGCGCGCCCCGTCGGGCGACCACGTCGGTGCCGAGTCGTGCGGGCCCGACGTCAGACGTCGAGCGGCGCCGCCCGCGACGGGGACGGACCACAGCTCGTCGTGGCTGCGGTCGTGCTCGGTGTCGAGGGTGCGCAGGACGTACACCACCTGGGTGCCGTCGGGTGACAGCGCCGGCTGCGACGGCACCGCCAGGCGGGTCAGGTCGTCCAGCTGCATGCGTCGGGTCATCGGGGACTCCTTCGTCGGGTGGTGCCGGGGACGGCGGCCAGGAGGTCGCGCGTGTAGTCGTGGGAGGGGGTCGCGAGCACCTGGGCCGTGGGGCCCTGCTCGACGATGCGACCGCGGTGCATGACGGCGACGTCGGAGGCGACGTACCGGACGACCGCGAGGTTGTGCGAGATGAACAGGATCGACAGGCCGAGCTCGGCCTGCAGCTCCCGCACGAGGTTGAGCACCGTGCCCTGGATCGACACGTCGAGCGCGGACGTGATCTCGTCCGCGACGACGACGGCCGGCTGGGCCGCGAGGGCCCGAGCCAGGGCGACGCGCTGCCGCTGCCCGCCCGACATCTCGGACGGTCGGGCGTCCGCGCGGGCCGAGCCGATGTGCACCAGGTCGAGCAGCCGGGCCACCTCGGCGCGGCGCGCTGCCCGCCGGACGTCCCGCGGGATCGGCTCGGCCACGCTCTCGCCGATGCTCATGCGGGGGTCGAGCGACGAGAACGGGTCCTGGAAGACCATCTGGACCGGACGCCGGTGCCCTCGCAGCGGGACGGGCTCGCCGTCGAGCAGGATGCGACCACTCTCGACCGGGGCCAGACCGACGGCGGCGCGTGCCATCGTCGACTTGCCCGAGCCTGACTCGCCCACCAGGCCGACGATCCGCCCGGTCGGCACGACCAGGCTCACGTCGTCGACCGCCGTGGTGGCGCCGTAACGAACCGTCAGGTCCTCGAAGCGCAGCTCGCTCATGGCACGTCCGTCCTGGTCGTCGAGAGCTGCATCGGCTCGATGGGCTCGCCGGCGTGCCAGCACGCGACCCGTCCGCGCTCGTCGCCGGCCAGGGGCGGGTCCTCGACACGGCAGCGTTCCGTCGCGAGGGGGCAGCGGGCCGCGTACGCGCAGCCGGGCGGCACGTCGGCGGGGTCGACGGGGCGCCCGGGGATGACCGCCAGCGGCTCGTCGAGCGCGGTGTCCATCGACGGCACGGCAGCCACGAGCGCCTGCGTGTACGGGTGACGTCCTGCGGTGGCCAGGTCGGCGGCCGGCAGGTCCTCGACGATGCGTCCGGCGTACATCACCAGCACCCGGTCGCAGACCTCCCCCACCACCGTGACGTCATGGCTGATCAGCACCAGGGCCACGTCGTCCTCGCGGCGGATCGCGGCGAGCAGGTCGAGCACCTGCTGCTGCACGGTGACGTCGAGGGCGGTGGTCGGCTCGTCGGCGATGATCAGCGACGGGCTGCCCATGATGCCCATGCCGATCATCGCCCGCTGGCGCATGCCGCCCGAGAACTCGTGCGGGTACTGCCGCGCTCGGCGCTCCGGTGCGGGGATGCGCACGGCACCGAGACGGTCGACGGCTCGCGCCATGGCCTGCTTGCGGTCGAGACCGTGGTGGTGGCGCGAGACCTCGGCCAGCTGGCCGCCGATGCGACGCGTCGGGTTGAACGACGTCATGGGGTCCTGGAAGACCATCGCCATCGAGGTGCCGAGCATCTTGCGCCGGGCGGCGGTGTCGGACGTCAGGAGGTCCTCGCCGAGGAAGCGCAGCCGCTCGGCATCGACCTGTCCCAGGTCGTCGACGAGCTGCGACACCGCCAGGGCGGTCAGCGACTTGCCCGACCCCGACTCCCCGACGATGCCGACGGCCTCGCCCCGGCGCACGGCGAACGTCACGCCGCGCACGACCTGCACCGGCCCGTCCGCGCCCGGGAAGGCCACCTCGAGGTCGCGCACGTCGAGCACCACGTCGTCCGTGCCGCCGACGGGCGCCTCGGTCGCGGGCCCCGCGTGGTCCGTGCTGCGGCGGGGGGCCACGACCGTCCGAGGCGCGAGGGCGGTGCCCTGCGTCGGGACGCCCACGGCCTTGGCGATCGACTCGCCGAACAGGTTGAAGCTCAGGCCCGTCACGAGCACCGCGAGCCCGGGCACCAGGGCGGCACCGGGGTTGACGTACAGGGCGGACACCCCGTCGAACAGCAGCCGTCCCCAGTCGTAGGCCGGTGCCTGCACGCCGAGGCCGAGGAACGACAGCCCGGCGAAGGCCAGCAGCGCTCCTCCCGCGCCGATCGTCGCGTTCACGACGAGGGGCTCGGCGACGTTGGGCAGCACGTGGCGCACCAGGATGCGGAAGCGCCCCACACCGGCGGTGCGGGCCGCCGCGACGTAGTCGAGGGACACGACGCCTGCCACCATCGTCTGCACCAGGCGCGCGAACGAGGGTGCGCCGGCCAGCCCGATCGCCAGCACCGCGCCGGTCGCACCGATGCCGAAGACGACGGCGAAGAACAGCGCGAGCAGCAGCCCCGGGAAGGCGACGGCGATGTTGATGCTCGCCGTCACGAGCCGTCCCGCCCGTCGTCCGAGCAGCTGGGGCGCCACGCCGAGCACCAGCCCGACGACGACGGCGATGAGCGTCGCGCTGAGGGCGAGCTCGATCGACAGGCGCGTGGCCACGAGCGTCCGGAACACGATGTCGCGGCCCAGGTTGTCGGTGCCCGCCCAGTGCTCGGCGCTCGGCCCGGCCAGGATGTCGTCGGTGTCGACCGCCTTGGCCGAGTCGGTCCACAGGATCGGTGCGACGACCGCGAGCACGAGCACCGTGATCGCGAGCAGCGCGGTGACGACGCCCAGCGGCGTGCGCAGCGCGGAGAGGTGGCGACGGCGTGACGGAGTACCTGTCATGGCTCAGTCCTCCAGGATCATCGAGCGCGGATCGAGAAGGGCCAGGCTGACGTCGACGATCGAGTTGATCACCAGCACCCCGAGGCCGTACATCAGGATGATCGCCTGGACCACGGGATAGTCCTTGTTGAGGATCGACGACGTGATCGTGCTGCCGAGGCCCGGCCACGCGAAGACGTTCTCGACCAGCACGGTCCCGGCCACCATGCCGGTGAGCAGCAGTCCCGACAGGGTCAGGGCCGCGGTGAGCGCGTTCGGCAGCGCGTGGCCCAGGTACACGCGGGCGGACGGCAGCCTCTTGGCGCGGGCGGTGCGGACGAAGTCGGCCTGCAGCACCGCCACCATCTCGACGCGGATGACGCGGGCCAGGATCGCGGCGGGGCCGATCGCGAGGCAGGCCACCGGGAGGACGTACGCAGCGGCCGAGGAGTTCCCGGCGACCGGCAGCAGGTCGAGCTGGACCCCGAACACGTAGACCAGGGCGACGCCCAGCATGAAGTCGGGGATCGTGCCCAGCACGACGCTGGTGGTCGTGAAGCCGAGCTCGGTGCGACGGCCGTGGCCGCGCCTGGTCAGCACCCCGGCGGCGACACCCGCCGGCACGGCGATGAGGACCGCGAGCAGGAATCCGAGCAGCGCGAGCCACAACGTCGCCGGGAGCCGTTGGGAGATGATCTCGGAGGTGGGCACCTGCGAGATCAGCGAGGTGCCGAAGTCTCCGGTGAGCAGCCCCTTCAGGTAGTGCAGGTACTGCTGCCACAGCGGGTCGTCGAGGCCGAGGCTGGCGCGGCGCGCCGCGACGACCTCGGCCGAGGCGGTGCGACCGAGGGCGCCGCGCACGGGATCGCCCGGGATCAGGTGGATCATCAGGAACGCCGCCGTCACCAGCACCCACAGCGACACCAGCAGACGACCCGCGCGCCGTGCTCCGAACCGCACCCAGGGGTTGGCGGTCCACGCCCCGCGGGTGCGCGTCGGGGCGGCCCGGAGGGCCTCGGTCGTCGCCATCGGTCAGTTCGCCAGCATCCGGATGCTGGTGGGCACCATCTGGCCCGGGTACTCGAACGTGGCACCCGCCCGGTACGCCTTGCCGACGCTGTTGGCGAAGGGGATGACGTCGGCGTCCTTCACGAGCGCGGACTCGGCCTCGAGCCACGTCGCGCAGCCCTCCTGGCCCGTCATCGTGGTGGCCTTGGCCACGCCGGCCTCGTACGCGTCGTTCGAGATCTCGGCGAAGTTGGTGCCGTCGGGCGCGGGCGGACCCGACAGGAACGGGACGATCTGGTCGGGGCTGCTGACGTTGAACGCCAGCCACGCGATGTCCCAGTTCTTGGTCCCGAAGATCGTCTCGTCGATCGCGGTGCTGCTCTGGCTCTTCGCGGTGACCTTCAGACCGGCGGCCTTCCACTGCTCGACCGCGAGCTCGACCGCGGCACTGATGCCACCGCCGCCGGCGCCGCTGTAGATCATCGTCATCTCGGGAAGGCCTGACAGCACCTTCTTCGCGGCCGCGACGTCCTGCTTCGGCATCGCGTCGGTCACCGAGTCGCCCTTGCACGCCACGGGGTCGAGGGCCGCGAACGTGGTGGGAGGAGTTCCCTTGCCCGCCGTGAGCACCTTGCGCAGCTTGTCGAAGTCGAGCGCCTGGGTGAGGGCCAGACGGACCTTCGGGTCGGCCGTCGCGCGGCCCGGCGTCTGGTTGTACCACTGCTCACCGGCCACGGCCCCGGTGTCCGACGTCGTCAGCCCCGCCTTGTCGAGCCGCTTCTGGTCGGAACCGATGACCAGCGCTCCGTTGAGCTCCTTCGACAGCAGCAGGTTGGCGGCGGTCGACTCGTTCTCGATGATCTTCATGACGATCGTGTCGGGCATGCCCTTCGTCGCGGTGGTCGCGCCGCCCGGGCCCCACGTGTAGCCGTCCCGGATGGCGTAGGTGTACTGGTTGCCGGGTGCGGCCGCCGTCAGCTCGTAGGGCCCGGTGCCGCTGCTGGTCTTGGCCAGCGAGGCGCGGTCCTTGAGTCCCTTGCCGCAGATGATCGGGACGCTGGCCAGCCCCTCCATCACGAACGGGGCCGGCTCCGCGAGGGTGATCGTCACGGTGCGTGAGGCGTCGTCGGCCTTCGTCGTGGCTCCGGCCGGCAGGAACGTGCCCAGCATCTGGTTCTCGTTCTTCGGGTCGGAGATGTAGTCGAGGTTGGCCGCCACGTCGGACGCGGTCAGCGTCGAGCCGTCGGAGCACGTGATCCCCTCGCCGATGGTCGCGGTGACGGTCGTGCCGTCGACCGTCCACTTCGAGGCGATGCCCGAGACGATCGAGCCGTCCTTGGGGTCGATGTTGACCAGGCGGTCGTAGGCCAGCTGGCTGATGCTGAACAGCGAGCTCGACACCGACGACTGCGGGTCGAGGTTGCCCGGGTCGGTGCTCAGCGCCATGCTGAACGTCCCGCCGTCGACGACCTTGGCGTCGCCCGACGACGATCCACCTCCCCCGCAGGCCGAGAGGGCGGCGGCCGTGAGGCCCAGGCTGAGTGCAGCTGCGAGACGCTTCATCGAAGATCCTGTCTGGCCGGTTCAGGCGCGCCGGATGGCACGGCCGATAAAGAGGTACTGGGCGTTGCCGTGCTGGTCCTCACCGAGGAACGTGTGGGGAAGGTGCATGCCGCGGTCGGCCTTCAGGGGGATGAGGCTGTCGTGGCCGAAGGCGACGAGCTCCAGCCGCTCGGGCTCCTCGCCCATGTCGGCGAACATCCCCTTCATGACGAGGTCGACCCAGATGCGTCCGTCGTCCTCCTGGCTGACGACCAGGTCCATGACGTCGGCCGAGTAGGTGCCCACGTAGCGCGAGGCGTCGATGCGCTCGGGGTCCGACGGTGGGACGGGCAGCTCGGGCAGGCTCGTGGCGGTCAGCTCGTCGATGACCCGGCCGACCACGTCGTAGTAGAGCGACATGACGTCGCCGCCGTTGGTCAGCAGGGCGACCGCGAGGCCGGTGCCCGGCACCATCCGCAGGAAGGCGTTCTGGCCGATGGTGCTGCCGTCGTGGCCGATGATGTCGCCTGCGTCGACGTCGAAGCGCTCGAAGCCGAGGCCCCACGACGTCCCCATGATGCCGGTGTACGGCACCCCGACCGCCCGGGCCTGCATCGCGGCCGCGGTGCCCGGCGCCAGCACCTGCGTGCCGTCGGACGCCTCGCCGTCCGCGAGCTGCATCTGCGCGAACGCGAGCAGGTCGCGGGGCCGCATCGAAAGCATCGAGCCGGCCGGGGCGTTCGACCGTGCCATCGCCCAGACAGGAGCGGGCTCGTAACCCGAGGCGCCCTCGACGTGCCCCATGGCCGCGCGGAACGTGATCGCCTCGTAGGGCGAGGTCGCGGTGTGGGTGAGGCCGAGCGGCGCGATGACGTGCTCGCGCAGCGCGACGTCGAACGGCTTGTCGCGCAGCACCTCGACCAGGCGCCCCAGCACGCAGAAGCCTGCGTTGTTGTACGAGAACTGCTCGCCCGGCGTGAACAGCTGCGGCACGTCGGCCAGCAGTGCCACGTACTTCTCGAGGCAGTCGTCACCGACACCGGTGTCGGTGAAGATGTCGCCCTCGAAGCCAGCGGTGTGGTTCAGCAGCTGCCGGGTCGTGATGACCGCCGCGGCCGACTCGTCGGCGATGCGGAACTCGGGCAGGTAGGTGCGGACCGGCTCGTCCAGGTCGACCAGGCCCTCGTCGACCAGCTGCATCACGAGGGTGCTGGTCCACAGCTTGGTGATCGACCCGATCTGGAACACCGAGTCAGGCGTCGCCTCGACGCCCGTGGACAGGTTCAGCAGTCCGGCGGCACCGTCGACGACCTCCCCGTCGTGGAGCACCGCCCAGGCGGCCCCCGGCACGCCGTGCTTGCTCAGGAGGTCGGGCAGCTCGCGATCGAGCCAGGTCTTGGTCGAGATGAGTTTGCTCACACGTCGAACGTAGGACTCCCACCGCGGACCGTGTTCGTCGTCACCGACGAATTGACGCGGGTCAGGTTCGTCACTCTCGACGAATGTCGGACGGCCAGGCGCCTGCCCTCAGAACGACGAAACCCCCGCCGAAGCGGGGGCTCGTGGGTGATGCTCCCCCACTTGGACTCGAACCAAGAACCCTCCGATTAACAGTCGAATGCTCTGCCAATTGAGCTATGGGGGATCGGCGCCTCACTGATGAGGAGCACGGTGGACAACATTAGCAAGCCCCCGGCGCAGTTGTCGCATCGCCTTGGCCTCGACCGTGCGCACCTGCGAGATCGTCAGGCCGAGACGCTCCCCCACGGACTGGCGTGACAGGCGAATCGCGCCCGGACACCCCACCCCGAAGCGCAGACGGAGCAGCTCGAGCTCGTCGGGCGGCAGGCTGTGGAGCAGCTCGTCGAGCGCGGACGAGTCGTCGCGAGGCTCGTCGTCGACGGCCGGGTCGACGTCGTCCAGCGGCACCTCGGGGCGGTGCCGGCCGACCATCTCGGCGCCCACCCAGTGCCACGCGTAGGTGGCCAGGCGCACGCCCCGCTCGGGGTCGAAGCGGTCGACGGCACGGATCAGGCCGACGGCGCCCGACTGCACGGCATCGGCCAGGTCGTCGTCGCGGATGCCGAGCAGACGGGCTCGCAGCGCCACCGAGCGCAGCCCGGACGTGATCAGGTCGTGGCGGGCCCGCGCGTCGCCGTCGCGCGCCCGTCGGGCCAGGGCGAGCTCCTGCTCGGACGTGAGGGGCGTGGACGACAGGAGGCTGCGGACGAACGGATCCATGCCGCCAGCCTCGGCGAGGTCGCGCGCCGGCGGCAGGTCCGTCGAGCGACCTGTGGATCGCCGCCGCCGACCCCGTCAGCTGGGGACGTCGCCGCTCAGCAGACGGTCGCGCAGCCCGCGCAGCTGCTGCTCGAGCGCGATCAGCTCGCCGAACATCTGGTTGTAGGGATCGGCCTGCTCGATGGGGTTGGTGCGTTGCAGCTTCGACTTGATCTCACCGATGCGCCGGCCGAGCGTCAGCATCTGCAGCCGCAGGATGACCGCCGTGACCACCGCGCCGGTGTTGCCCTCGCGCGCCCGCATCGGCTCGACCGCGGCGATCGACAGGATGCGCTTGGCGTCGTCGTCGGTGATCGAGTCGGCCAGCTTGGGCAGCCACGTGGTGTCGGGGCCGCTGGGCCACGCCATGGCCTCGACGTGCTTCCAGATCACCTTGGAGATCGGGTGGGTGAAGTCGTTGTCGTCCAGGTCGTCGGCGTGCACCGCCACGAGGTGCGGGTGCTGCACGATGGCCTTGAGCGCCTCGCGCTCGTCGGCGAACTGCGGCTGGCCGAAGTTGACGGCCGGCGACGGCAGCGGCGCCTCGTCGGTGGGCCCGTGCGGTGCCCCCGGACCAGTGCCCTGCGCCGGGGCGCTGGCCGCGCTGGACGCCGTCTTGGCGGCGATGGCGACCCGGCGCCGGTGCTCGCTGCGCACCTGGTCGACGTCCGTGCCGACCCGACCGGCGATCTCGCGCAGCAGCTCGTCGACCTTCGAGCGGTCGCGGATCGCCGACGCCAGCCCGACGGCCTCGCGGATGGCGTCGACGCGCTGGTCGCCGCGGTCGAGGTCGTACTTGCCCAGCATGTTGTCGAGCACGAAGCGGTAGAGCGGGATGCGCGAGGCGACGAGCTCGCGCACCGCCGCGTCGCCGTCGGCGAGGCGCAGGTCGCACGGGTCCATGCCGCGCGGCTCGACCGCGACGTACGTCTGCGCGACGAACTGCTGGTCGCCGTTGAACGTCTTGAGGGCCGCCCGCTGACCGGCCTCGTCGCCGTCGAAGGTGAAGATGACCTCGCCGTGGAAGGCCTGGTCGTCGAGCATCAGGCGCCGCATGACGCGCGCGTGGTCCTCGCCGAAGGCGGTGCCGCACGTGGCGACGGCGGTCTTGACGCCGGCCTCGTGGCACGCCATCACGTCGGTGTAGCCCTCGACGATGACCGCCTGCCCGGACGACGAGATCGACCGCCGGGCGAGGTCGAGCCCGTAGAGCACCTGGCTCTTCTTGTAGATCGGCGTCTCGGACGTGTTGAGGTACTTGGCCTCGACCCGGTCGTCGTCGAACATGCGCCGGGCGCCGAAGCCGATGATCTCGCCGGTCATCTCGCGGATGGGCCACAGCAGGCGTCCGCGGAACCGGTCGTACAGGCCGCGGCTGCCGCGCGAGGCCAGACCGCCCACGACGAGCTCGTCGTCGGTGAACCCCTTGCCCTTGAGGTGGGCGACGAGCTGCTCGCCGCCGCGGGGCGCGAAGCCCATGCCGAAGGTCTCGGCGGCGGCCTGGTCGAAGCCGCGGTCCTTCACGAACTGGCGACCGGCCTGGGCGTCAGGCGACGACTGCAGCGTCGTGGCGTAGAACTCGCCGGCCTCGCGGTGAGCTGCCAGCAGCCGGGGCCGCTGGTTGGGGTCGCGCCGCGGGCCCGGCGTGCCGCCGTCCTCGTAGCGCAGCGTGATGCCGGCCTTGGCCGCGAGGCGCTCGATGGTCTCGACGAAGCTGAGCCCCTCGATCTCCATCACGAACTTGAACACGTCACCGCCGGCCCCGCAGCCGAAGCAGTGGTACGAGCCGACCGACGGACGGACGTTGAACGACGGGGACTTCTCGTCGTGGAACGGGCACAGCCCCTTGCGGGAGCCGCCGCCGGCGTTCTTGAGCGTCACGTACTGCTCGATGACCTCGTCGATGCGGGTGCGTTCGCGGACGAGCTGGATGTCCTCGTCCTTGATGCGCCCGGCCATGAGGTGAATCGTAGTCCGCCCCGCCCACGTCCCCCGCCCGGGCGGTGCGTGTGCCACCGTCCGCCGTGGCGCGGTGAGCACGCCACCGTATGAAGCGATTTTCGCGGTCTTGCGGTGGCATGCGCACCGCTGCGCGCGGTGACGCCGTGCGGGCCGCGCTCAGGTGAGCAAGCGGGCGGCCCACGCCCGGGCGGAGACGTCCGTGAGGCTCGCGACCTGGTCGATGACGACGCGTCGGCGGGCGGCGTCGTCGGACGCTGCGGCGAAGTCGGCGGCGAACTCCGCCTCCAGCTCGCGTCCGTCAGAGCGGTCGAGGACGTCGACCAGGGCCAGCAGCAGCTCGCGCTGACGTCCGAGCAGGCCGGCCCGGTCGTCGGCCATCATCACGTAGTGTGCGGCGATGCTCTTGAGCACCGTGATCTCGTCACGGGTGTCGAGCGGCACCTCGAGGTCGGCGGCGAAGCGGGTGAGCGGGCCGCCTCCCCACGCCTCGACGGTCGCCCGCTCGGCGGCGCGCGCGAAGCGGCCGATCAGCGCGCTGGTGAGGCTCTTGAGCACGGCACGCGCGGCACGACTGCCGTCGAACGACGTGGTGGGCCACTCGGGCATCTGCTGCAGACGACCAAGGGCGGCGTCGAGCCGGGCGTCGTCGGCGGTGACGTCGTACCAGTCGCGGGCGACCGCATGGATCGCGGCGATGTCGAGCTCACCGTCGCGCAGACCGAACCAGCCCCCCACGACGCCGTCCTCGACGTCGTGCACCGAGTAGGCGATGTCGTCGGACAGGTCCATGACCTGCGCCTCGATCGGACGACGCAGCGCCGGTGCCCCGTCGCGCAGCCACGCGAACACGGGCAGGTCGTCGGCGTAGACGCCGAACTTGGCCGAGCCGTCGGGCGCCTCCCCCCGCGCCCAGGGGTACTTGACGCACGCCGACAACGTCGCCCGGGTCAGGTTGAGGCCGACGCTGCGACCGTCCGGGGTGAACGTCTTGGACTCGAGCCGGCTGAGGATGCGCAGCGTCTGGGCGTTGCCCTCGAAGCCGCCGCACGCCTGGGCGGCCTGGTCGAGCGCCACCTCGCCGTTGTGCCCGAACGGCGGGTGCCCGAGGTCGTGCGCCAGGGCGGCGGAGTCGACGATGTCGGGGTCGCAGCCCAGCGCCTTGCCGAGCTCGCGGGCCACCTGTGCGACCTCGAGGGAGTGCGTCAGCCGGTTGCGCACGAAGTCGTCGAAGCCGGGGCCCATGACCTGCGTCTTGGCCGACAGGCGGCGCAGCGCCGCCGAGTGGACGATCCGGCCGCGGTCGCGCTCGAACGGCGTCCGCCCCGAGCGCTTCGGTGGCTCGTCGACGAACCGCTCCGACGCCTCGTCCCCGTAGACCTGGTCGCTCATCGGATCTGCTTGGCCATCGTGAGGTCGGTGGTCTCGAAACCAGACGACTCGTACAGGCTGATCGCAGTCTCGTTGTGGCCGAACACGTGCAAGCGCAGGGTCGCGATGCTGTGATCGGCGCACCATCCCTCGGCCGCCTCCAGCAGCGCTCGACCGAGGCCCTCGCCGCGGCGTCCCTCCACGATCTCGATGTCGTAGACGAACGTCTCGGGCGTCGCCGCGATGGGATCGGTGAACAGCCACAAGAACCCGACCTCGTCGCCGTCCACCAGCGCGACGAAGAGGTCGTGCCCCGGAGTGGCCACCCCCTGCGGCAGCAGCTCGGCGTTCTCCCGGGCAGAACGTTCGAGCGCGCCCTCCTCGGGCCAGGTGCCGGCGTCGATCTTGTCCTGGGCGAAGCTCGCGACCAGGTGCTCGTTCCAGAGGATGAACCGCTCGGCGCTCATCGGTTCCAGCGTCAGGCTCATGCGCGGAAGGCTACCGGGGTCAGAAGCGACCGTTGCGCGGGCGGGGCTGGCACACGGGGCACCAGAACGACGAGCGGTTCATGAAGGCGTCGCGGCGGATCGGCGTGCCGCACCGCTCGCAAGGCCGTCCCTCCTGGCCGTACGCCTTGAGCGACCGGTCGAAGTAGCCGCTGTTGCCGTTGACGTTGACGTACAGGGCGTCGAACGACGTGCCGCCCTGCGCCAACGCCTCGGCCATGACCTCGCCGATGTGGCCGAGGAGCGACTCGATCTCCTTCGTGCGCAGGTGACGCGTGTTGCGCGCGTAGTGCAGGGGTGTGCGCCACAGCGACTCGTCGGCGTAGATGTTGCCGACGCCCGAGATGAGCGTCTGGTCGAGGATCGCGCGCTTGACGCCCGTCTGCCGCCGGCGGATGCGGGCCGCGAACTCGGTGGGGTCGAACAGCGGGTCGAGCGGGTCGCGGGCGATGTGCGCGATCTCGGGCGGCAGCTCGCCGCCGTCCTCGCTGTACGACATGCCGCCGAAGATGCGCTGGTCGACGAAACGCAGCTCGTTGCCGTCGTCGAGCGTCAGGGTGATGCGCAGGTGACGCGGCGCCGGGGCGTCCGGCGACGACACGAGGAACTGGCCGCTCATGCCGAGGTGGCACAGCACGGCGTCGTCGCCGGCCAGCTGCATCCACAGGTACTTGCCGCGGCGGGCGGCACCGACGACCGTCTGGCCCTCGAGCCGGTGGACGAAGTCGGCCGGGCCCGCGAGGTGCCGCCGCAGCGACCGGACGTCGTGCACCGTGACGCCCACGACGGTGCGACCGACCACGTGGTCGACGATGCCGAGGCGGACGACCTCGACCTCGGGCAGCTCGGGCACCGTCAGGTGCCGGGGGTCTCGAGGTCGGCGCTGATCTGCCGCCAGGCGATCTCGGCGACCATCTGCTCGGCCTCCTTCTTGGAGCGACCGTGCCCCCCGGGGTACGTGCGCTCGCCGACCACGACCTCGGCGGTGAAGCTCTTGTCGTGGTCGGGCCCCGTGCCCACCAGCACGTAGTGCGGCACGCCCAGGCCGTTGTTGGCCGCGATCTCCTGCAACGACGTCTTCCAGTCGAGGCCGGCGCCGAGCTCGGCCGCCACCGCGATGACCGGGTCGAACACCCGGTGGATGACCTCGGCGGCACGCTCGATGCCGAACTGCACGTAGATCGCGCCGAGGATCGCCTCGACCGTGTCGGACAGGATCGAGGCCTTGTCGCGGCCACCCGTGGACTCCTCGCCCCGGCCGAGTCGCACGTGCTCGCCGATGCCGAGCGTGCGCGCCACCTCGGCCAGCGCCTTGGCGCTGACGACGGCGGCGCGCAGCTTGGCCAGCTGGCCCTCGGGCAGCTCGGGATGGGTCGTGAACAGCGTGTCGGTCACGACCAGGCCCAGCACCGAGTCGCCGAGGAACTCGAGACGCTCGTTGTTGGGCACCCCGCCGTTCTCGTACGCGAACGAGCGGTGCGTCAGGGCATGCTGAAGGAGCTGCGGATCGAGGTCCTGGACTCCCAGGACCTCCCGCAGCTCCTCAGCGTGGGGTGACGCAGAGATCAGAGGACCTGGCGGCGCTCGCCGCGAGCTCCGTACTGACCGCACTTGGTGCATGCGTGGTGCGGCTGCACCTTGGAGTCGCACGCGGGGTTGGCGCAGTCGACGATCGCCGTCGCGGTGGTCTTCCACTGCGAACGACGGTGACGCGTGTTGCTGCGCGACATCTTCCTCTTCGGAACGGCCACGATCTACTCCTTGCTGTCGTCGGACGAGATGTCCGACTCTGACTGGTCGGCTGGTGGGACCGGTTGCTCCACCAGCTGGCTCAACGACGCCCACCTCGGGTCGATCGCCTCACCGTGTGTGTGCCCTGGATCATCCGCGAGTCGTGCCCCACACTCGGGGCACAGTCCCGGACAGTCCGGAGCGCACAACGGGTTCTGCGGCAGTGCGAGCACCACCGCGTCCCGCAGGACGGGCTCGAGGTCGAGCAGCTCGTCCTCGAGGACATGATCCTCTTCGTCCGTCTCCTCCTGGCTGGAGGGTGCGTCGTAGAGGTAGAGCTCCTGGAATCCCACCACGACAGCCTCGTCGATCGGGTCCAGGCACCGCACACACTCGCCTGCGGCCGGTGCCGAGAAGGTCCCTGTCGCCAGGATCCCCTCCATGATCGCCTCGAGCCGGAGCTCGAGCTCGATCGTGGAGCCCTCGGGCACGGCGTAGACGTCGTAACCCATCTCTGCCGGCGCCTCGACCGTACGGGTGAAGTTGCGTTCGGCACCCGGCTTGCGACCCATCTCGTGGGTGTCGAAGACCAGGGGTCCGGTAAGCACGCTCACTCATCCAATTCAAGAGCACGACAAGAGATCGACCTGCGAGCAGGCCGAAGAGAATCGTAACCCGCCGGGCCGTGCCGAAGCCAATCGGCCGGCACGTGTCGGTGGCGGGTGCGACAGTGGGCGCATGGCCGATGGCACCCTGACCGAGGGCACCGTGCTGCACGCCGACCTCGATGCCTTCTACGCCTCGGTCGAACAGCGCGACGACCCGTCGCTGCGGGGCCGCCCGGTCATCGTCGGCGGCGGGGTGGTGCTGGCGGCGAGCTACGAGGCCAAGGCACGCGGCGTCCGCACGGCGATGGGTGGTCGGCAGGCGTTGCAGGCCTGCCCCGAGGCCGTCGTCGTCCCGGCACGGTTCGCCGCCTACACCGAGGCGAGCCGCGCGGTGTTCGAGGTGTTCCACGACACGACGCCCATGGTCGAGGGCATCTCGATCGACGAGGCCTTCCTCGAGGTCGGCGGGCTGCGCCGCATCCGGGGCCTGCCGTCCACGATCGCCACGCAGCTGCGCGCCGACGTCCGCGCGCGGGTCGGCCTGCCCATCTCGGTGGGTGTCGCGCGCACCAAGTACCTCGCCAAGGTCGCCTCGGCCGTCTCCAAGCCCGAGGGCATGCTCGTCGTGCCGGTCGAGCGCGAGCTCGCGTTCCTGCACGCTCTGCCGGTCGAGCGTCTGTGGGGCGTCGGCAAGGTCACCTCGGCCAAGCTGCGCGACGCCCGCATCGTCACCGTCGGTGACGTGGCCGAGATGTTCGAGAGCGAGCTCGTCCAGCTGCTCGGGTCGGGGGCCGGACGCCACCTGCACGCGCTGGCGCACAACCGCGACCCGCGGCCGGTGCAGACCGGGCAGCGGCGCAGCTCGATGGGCGCCCAGCACGCCCTCGGTCGCGGCGAGCACTCCCCCGCCGAGCTCGACCTCGTGCTGCTGACCCTCGTCGACCGGGTCACCCGGCGCATGCGCGAGAGCCGGCGCACCGGCAGCACCATCACGATCCGGCTGCGGTTCGGCGACTTCACCCGCTCCACGTCGTCCCACACGCTGGCGCGGCCGACCGCTCACACCGTCACGGTCCTCGACGTCGCCCGCCGCCTGCTCGCCTCGCGGTCAGGCGCCATCAAGGAGAAGGGCATCACGCTGATCGGCGTCTCCCTGGGCTCGCTCGACGACCAGCCCGCCCAGCTGGCCCTGCCGCTCGACGTCACGAGCGGGGCCGAGCTCGACGACGTCATCGACGCGGTGCGCAACAAGTTCGGCGGCGCGGCCGTGCGCCGGGCCGTCCAGCTCGGGGAGACCGACCCGGGCGCGGCGCCCCACCTGCCCGACTGAGCCGCCCCGGCGGGGTCAGCTCTCCGGGAGGTCGGCGAAGGTCTTCTTCGCGGCGTTGTACCAGCCGAGCGACTTCTTCGGGTGGCGCCAACGGCTCTTCATGTCGTCCCGCGCCGGCTGGTGCGCAGCGTCGCCGGCCTTCTCGGCCTCCTTGAGGTGCCGGTCCTGGGCGTTGATGACGTCGTCTGCGGTCTCGCCGCGGTGCTCGACGTCGCACGGACCTCCGAGCTGCCTGCAGGTCATGGTCTTCATGGTGGTCACCTTTCGTGGTGCGCGATGTCTGGTGCGCGGTGTGCTGTCAACCCTCTGACGACGGCGGCCGGGACGATGTGACGGGTGCGCTCACATCACGCCCGACGAAGACCACCGTCGCGCCTGATCACCCGCTGGAGCAGGTCGGGATCGGCGCGGAAGACGATGGCCGCCACGGCACCGTCGACGACCTCGAAGTCGAACACCACCTTCGCGTCGCCTCGGTGGAACCAGGCGAAGGCCGGTCGGTCGTCCACGAAGACCGGCAGCGCCGCGGTGGCGCTGCCGTCGAAGAAACCGGCGATCGCCTCACGACCCTCGATCGACGTCGGGGTGCCTGCCGCCACGGCGGCCGCGTCAGCCGTGACGCCGGCCTCGGGAGCCAGCAGCGCGAGCAGGCGACCGAGGTCGCCGCCACGGGCCGCGGCCATGAAGGCGTCGACGACCTCCCAGTCGGCCAGGCCGTCGTCGGGGGCGGGCTGCGCGATGCGGGCCCGGGCCCGCGAGGCCAGCTTGCGCGCGGCCGCCGGCGTGGTGTCGAGCACCGCAGCGATCGTCGCGAAGTCGACGCCGAAGCTGTCGTGCAGCACGAACGAGACCCGTTCGGCGGGCGAGAGCCGCTCGAGCACGACGTGGAGCGCCGCGCCCACCGAGTCGGCCAGCGCGATGTCGTCGGCGGGGTCGCCGCCTGCCTCGACGGCCGGAGCACCCTCGACGGGCACGGGCACGCGCTGCCGCAGGCGGTCGAGGCACAGCCGGGTCGTGACCGTGGTCAGCCAGGCCGGCAGGCTCTCGATCGTCGCCCGGTTGCGGTCGAGCCGGAGCCACGCCTGCTGCACGACGTCGTGCGCCTCGGCGGAGTCGCCCAGCACGCGGCTCGCGATCGCGGTCAGACGGGGTCGTTCGGCCTCGAAGGCAGCGGTGGGGTCCATGTCTGTCTGACGCCGGTCGCGGGACGGACGTGACCGCCTACGCGTACTTCTTCTTCAGCTCGTCGTTGACGAAGCCGGGGATGAGGCCTGAGACGTCGCCGCCGTGCTTGGCGACCTCCTTGACGAGGCTGGACGCGAGGAACGAGTACTCCGGCGACGTCGGGATGAACACCGTGTCGACCTCGGTGAGGCTGCCGTTCATCTGCGCCATCTGCAGCTCGTAGTCGAAGTCGGTGACGGCCCGCAGCCCCTTGACGATCGCGTCGACGCCGTGATTGGTGCAGAAGTCGACCAGCAGGCCCGTGAACGAGGCGGTCGTGACGTTGGGCAGGTGCGCCGTGGCCCGGTCGAGCAGCTCGAGGCGCTCGTCGATCGTGAACAGGCCCTGCTTGTTCTGGTTGACCAGCACGGCGACGACGACCTCGTCGAACAGTCGCGCCGACCGCTCCACGATGTCGAGGTGACCGTTGGTCACGGGGTCGAATGATCCGGGGCACACGACCTTCGTCATGCCGAGACGGTACCGCAGCGCCCGTACCAGAGCGTCGTCTCGCCGTACTTCTTGCTGCGCAACGGCTCGAACCCGTCCGGCCACGCGAAGGGGTCGCGCGTCGAGCGCTCGACGACGAACAAGGCGTCCGGCTCGGCGAACGATCGCCCGACCGCTGCGACCAGGCTCGCGAGGACGGGCGTGGGGACGGCGTACGGCGGGTCGACGAACACGAGGTCGAACACGTCGCGGTCGCCGTCCTCGACCCAGCGCTCGGCCTTGACGCGTGTGACGGAGCCCCGACCGCCCAGGTCGGCCAGATTGCGCTTGACGACGGCCGCCGCCGCGGTGCCGGCCTCGACGAAGACCGCGTAGTCGGCGCCGCGCGACAGCGCCTCGAGCCCCAGGGCGCCCGATCCGGCGAACAGGTCGAGCACCCGCAGGCCGTCGAAGCCGCCCAGCTCGGACTCGAGGGACGAGAACATCGCCTCGCGGACCCGGTCGGACGTCGGCCGGGTGCCGTCGCCCTTGGGCGTCTGGATGCGGCGTCCGCCGTAGGCTCCGGCGATGATGCGGGTCATGTTCGCTCCAGGTAGTCGGCCTGCTCGGAGTGCTCGAGGTCGTGCACCGCGGCGGCGAGGGTGGGATGACCGGCGAGCGACGGATCGGCGTCGACGACCGCGTCGGCGGCCGACCGGGCGTCGTCGATGACCTCGCCGTCCTTGACCACCGACAGCAGCCGCAGGCTCGACCGGACGCCCGACTGAGCCGCGCCCAGCACGTCGCCCTCGCGCCGCAGCTCGACGTCGAGGCGCGACAGCTCGAAGCCGTCGGTGGTCGAGGCGACGGCGTCGAGCCGCTCGCGCGCCGGCGAGTCGGCATCGCTACCGGTGACCAGCAGGCACAGGCCGGCCTCGGACCCTCGCCCCACGCGCCCGCGCAGCTGGTGCAGCTGTGACATGCCGAACCGGTCGGCGTCCATGATCACCATGACCGTGGCGTTGGGCACGTCGACGCCGACCTCGACGACGGTCGTGGCCACGAGCACCTCGATGTCGCCGGCGGCGAAGGCGTTCATCGTGGCGTCCTTCTCGTCGGGCGTCATGCGCCCGTGCAGCGCCCCGACCCGCAGGCCGTGCAGCTGGCCGCCGACGAGCTCGTCGTGCAGCTCGACGAGCGAGTGCGTCTCGTTGGTGCCGTCGTCGTCAGGCCCACCGATGCGGGACACCACGACGTAGGCCTGCCGCCCCTTGGCGACCTCCTCGCGCACCCGCTGCCACCCGCGCTCGAGCCAGGCCGGGCGCTCGGCAGCCGGGACGACGGTGGTCTGGATGGGCTGGCGCCCCGCCGGCAGCTCGCGCAGCGTCGAGACCTCGAGATCGCCGAAGACCGTCATGGCGATCGTGCGCGGGATGGGCGTCGCCGTCATGACCAGCACGTGGGGCTTCACCGCGGCCCGGTCGACCAGGGCCGCGCGCTGCTCGACGCCGAAGCGGTGCTGCTCGTCGACCACGAGCAGGCCCAGCTCGGCGAACTGCACGTGATCCTGGATCAGCGCATGGGTGCCGATGACGATGCCGGCCTCGCCCGACGCGGCCTCGAGCAGAGACGCGTTGCGGGCCTTGGCGCCCATCGAGCCGGTGAGCAGGCGCACGCGCGTGGCGACGTCGGCCGAGCCCAGCATGCCGCTGCGCGCCAGATCGCCGAGCAGGGCCGTGATGCCGCGGAAGTGCTGGGCGGCCAGCACCTCGGTGGGCGCCAGCAGGGCCGTCTGCGCGCCGGCGTCGACGACCTGCAGCATCGACATCAGCGCGACGATCGTCTTGCCCGAGCCGACCTCGCCCTGCAGCAGCCGGTGCATCGGGTGGGTGCGGGCCAGGTCGGTCGAGATCTCGTCGACCACGGTGCGCTGCCCGTCGGTGAGCGTGAACGGCAGCTGCTGCTCGAACCGGTCGCGCAGCCCTCCGTCGATCGGCGCCCGGGCCGACGCGCGCTCGTGCTCGAGGGCGCGTCGGCGCTGCGCGAACACCGTCTGGACGACGAACGCCTCCTCGAACCTGAACCGCTTCTGGGCGTTGACGGCCTCGCCCATGCCGTGCGGCCGGTGGATGCTCTCGAGCCCGGCGCGCAGGTCGGGGAAGCCACGTGCCGCGCGGACGTCGTCCGGCAACGGGTCGTCGAGCTGGTCGAGCGCGTCGAGGCACAGGCCGACGCACGTCTCGAGCTTCCAGGTGGGGACCGCCGCCGTGGCCCGGTAGATGGGCAGGACGCCCCGGGAGAGGCGTGACTCGGCGGTGTCGCCATCGGCGTCGAACAGGTCGTAGTCGGGGTGCGTCAGCTGGAGCTTGCCGTTGAACGCGCCGACCTGCCCCGAGAACAGGCACATCGAGCCGGGCTTCATCCTCTCGGCGAGCCACTTCTGCTGGAAGAACGTGAGCGACAGCCGCGCACCGGTGTCGTCGGTGACGACGACCTCGGTGCGGGTGCGCTTGCCGCCCGGCCCGAACGAGTAGTTCTTGGCCTCGACGACCCGGGCGAGCACCGTCGCGTGCTGCCCCACCTGCAGGCTCGACAGGTTGCTGGCCCTGCCCAGCTCGACGTAGCGGCGCGGGTAGTGCCGCAGCAGGTCGCCCACGACGTGCATGTCGAGGTGCTTGGCCAGCGGCTTGGCCGTCTTGTCGCCGAGGACGTTGACGATCTTGGTGTCGAGGTCGGCCATCACTCCACCGCGATGAACAGCGGGTAGTTCTCCTGCCCGCCCTCGTAGACGACCACGTCGACATCGGGTCGCGCCTCGCGCAGGTGCTGCGTGATGGCGTCGCCGTGGCCGGGATCGGCCCCCTCGCCGAGCACCACCGTGACCATCTCGCCGGACGGCGACAGGATGCGGTCGATGATCTCGAGGGCGACCGACAGCACGTCGTCGCCGATGACCGCGAAGTCTCCGGTGATGGCGCCCAGGACGTCGCCGGGGCCGACCGGACCGACCATCGTCATGCCCGGCTCGGTGGCGAGCGTGACGGCACCGTGCTGCGTGTGGGCCGCGGCGCTCGACATGGCCACGACGACCTCGTCGAAGCCGAGGCCCGGGTCGTGCACCGCCAGGGCCGCCAGGCCCTGCACCTGTGCGTGGGTGGGGATGACCGCGACGCGGACGCCGTCCTGCCGGGCTGCCTGGGCCGCCGCGACGAACTGGCCGATGTAGCGGTTGTTGTTGGGCAGCACGATGATCTCGCCGGCGTCGACGTCGTGCAGCGACGCGCTCATCTCGGCGACCGTGAGCGGACGGGCCCGCGTGAACTCGAGCGTCTGGGCGCCGGCGTCCTGGCACAGCGCCGTGAGCCCCGCACCCGTGGTGGCGGCGATGATGACGCGCCCCTCACGCGGCCCCTTGGCCATCTGGTCGGCGAAGTGCGTGACCGCGATGCGGTAGGGACGCCCGGCGGCGATGCCGGCCTCGATCGCCGCTCCGACGTCGTCGACGTGGACGTGGACGTTCCAGAGGCGCTCGCCGCCCACGACCACCAGCGAGTCGCCCAGCCGCATCAGCTCGGCGCGCAAGGCCGGGACCCGGTCGTCGTCGGCCTCGAGCAGGTACATGACCTCGTAGGACGGGCCGTCGGCGCTGAGGTCGTCGCCCGCGACCTGCGCCGGCTGGGGCACGTGCGCCAGCACCTGGGCCGGCACCCGGCCCGTGAGCGCCTGCTCGGTGGCGTCGAGCACGACCACGAGCGCGCGCCCCCCGGCGTCGACGACCCCGGCGCGCTCGAGCAGCGGCATCTGCTCGGGGGTGCGGGCCAGCGCCGCACGGGCCGCACGGGCCGCCTCGGCGAACGCGGTGCGCGCGTCGACACCGGCCTCGGCCGCCTCGGTGGCTCCCGCCGCGGCCGCCTTGGCCACCGACAGGATCGTGCCCTCGACGGGTGCGCCCACCGCGGCCCAGGCCGCGTCGGAGGCGGCCGCGAAGGCATGGGCGACGTCGGCGGCGCCGACCTCGCGATCGATCGGCAGGTCGCGGAAGCACGCGCGCACCAGCTGGGACAAGATGACGCCCGTGTTGCCCTTGGCGCCCGTGAGCAGGCCGTCGACGTGCGCCTTGACGACCCGCCCGAAGCCGGCGTCGTCGGGCTGCGCCTCGACGGCGTCGGCACCCGACATGAACGTCAGGTAGGCGTTGGTGCCGGTGTCGCTGTCGGGCACCGGGAAGACGTTGAGCGCGTCGATCTCGGACCGGGCCGACGACAGCGCGGCCGCGCACAGCTGCGTCCACGCGCGGAAAGCCGCGACGTTGAGGGTGAGGCCCATGGGGCGAGGCTATCGGTCGGGTCCCCCACGACGAGGGACCCGACGGCCTGATTCGCGTCAGCACCGGCTCGTCGGCTATCCTTGAGCGGTTGTCTGCTGGCCGTTCGGCCGGTGGGCGCCCACTTTCGTTCGAGCACCGTCTCGAGAAGTCTCAAGCTTTCAGGAGTTCGCCATGGCTGCGGTCTGTGATGTGTGTGCCAAGGGACCTGGTTTCGGCCACAACGTCTCCCACTCGCACCGACGCACGAAGCGTCGTTTCGATCCCAACATCCAGCGCGTGCGCGCCGTCATCAACGGCACCCCGCAGCGTGTCAACGTGTGCACCTCGTGCCTCAAGGCCGGCAAGGTCTCGCGCTAGTCAGCACCCGGTCATCCCATGACCACCCGCGTCCACGCGTTTCGTGACGACGCCATCGGCGACCTCGACTCTGTCGGGGTCGCCGCTGCTGTTGCCGCTGGGACGATCAGTGCCCGCGAGGCCACCGAGGCGGTGATCGCCCGGGCCGAGGCGCTCGACCCCGTGCTCGACGCGATCCAGACGCGCGACTTCGACCGCGCACTGGCGGCGTCCGAGCATCCCGCGCACGGCATCCTCGGCGGCGTCCCGTCGTTCGTGAAGGACAACACCGCGGTCGCCGGGCTGCCGACCGACCAGGGCTCCCTGGCCGTCAGGTCGCGACCGGCGACCTCCGACGCCCCGTTCACCGAGCAGCTGCGCGCGGTGGGCCTCGGCGTGCTCGGCAAGACCGCGATGCCCGAGTTCGGCTGGAACGCGTCGGCCGAGTGGGCCACCCTGCCGCCCACCCGCAACCCGTGGCACACCGAGCACTCCGCCGGCGGGTCGTCGGGCGGTGCAGCGGCCCTGGTGGCGTCCGGCGTCGTCACGATCGCCCACGCCAACGACGGCGGCGGCTCGATCCGCATCCCGGCGGCGGCGTGCGGGCTCGTCGGGCTCAAGCCCACCCGCGACCGCGTCGTCCCGGCCGCCGAGGCCGCGTCGATGCCCGTCGACGTCGTGTCCAACGGCGTCGTCACCCGCACGGTCCGCGACACGGCCCACTTCCTCGCCGGCACCCAGCGGTTCCGCGCGCCGGCCGCCCTCAGGCCGCTCGGCCTGGTCGAGGGCCCGTCCGACCGCCGGCTGCGCATCGGACTGGTGCTCGACTCCGTCACCGGCCACCCCACCGACGACGGCTGCCGTGCCGCGGTGCTCGCCACGGTCGAGCGGCTGACGGCCCTGGGGCACGACGTCGTCGAGGTGCCGGTCCCCGGCGACGCGGTGCGGTTCATGCACGCCTTCAAGCACTACTGGTCGCTGCTCGCCTTCAGCACGCAGCACTTCGGCAGGCACGTCATGCACAGCCCCGACTTCGACCGGCGGCTCACCGACCCGCTCACGCAGGGGCTGGCCCGCCGGTTCGTGCGCAACGCCTGGCGCACGCCCGCGGCCATCCGTACGCTCAAGCGGTCCGAGCACCTCTACCAGCAGGCCTTCGACGACGTCGACCTCATCCTCTCGCCGACCCTCGGCTACGTCACGCCCCGGCTCGGCCACCTCTCGCCGGCGGTCGACTTCGACGTGCTCTTCGAGCGCTTGGTGCAGTACGCGGCCTTCACCCCGCTCAACAACGCCTCGGGCGGCCCGGCGATCTCGCTGCCACTCGAGCAGACGCCCGACGGACGTCCGGTCGGCGTCCACTTCTCGGCGGTGCACGGCGACGAGCAGACCCTGCTCGAGCTCGCCTACGAGCTCGAGGCCGACCGCCCGTTCGCCCGCATCCAGGACTGAGCCGCGCCGTGCCCCTGGTCCTTCGCCGCATCGGCCTTCGCGACGAGGCGCAGATCCGGGCGGCGGCCGCGACGATGGCCGCCGACGGCGGGCGCTGGTCGCTGCGCTTCGACCCCGACCTCCCCTGGGCCGACTACGTGGCGCTGGTGGGCGAGCGAGAGACGTCGGCCGGCCCCTCCGACGTCGCGCACGCCGAGCTGGTCGCCGACGTCGACGGGACGGTCGTCGGACGCGCGACCGTCCGGCTCGAGCTCGACGACTTCTTCCGCACGCTGGGGGGCCAGATCGGCTACCTCGTGCTGCCCGCGCACCGCGGACGCGGCCACGCGACCGAGATGCTGCGCCAGTCGCTGGTCTTCCTGCGCGAGCACGGTCACCCCGAGCCCGTGCTCGTCACGTGCGACGACGACAACGTGGCGTCCGCGACGGTCATCGAGCGCAACGGCGGCGTGCTCGAGTCGGTCGTCTCCGGCGTCGGAGACGTCCCGAAGCGCCGGTACTGGATCGGGTGAGACTTGCGGTCCCCCGGTCAGGTCCGATCGCCCACCACGCCTCGCTGGACGGCGGCTTCGCCGCGAACCGCTCACGCTCCGCTGGCGCGCTTCGACGCTCGCTCGCTGCGCTCGCTCGGTCTCAGCGGAAGTGCTGGTGGCCCTCGGGGCCGTCGTACGTCTGGCCGTCGACCGTGACGCCCGTGCCGTGCCCGACGCGGCCCACCGTGGTCCAGCCCGACGGCACGGCCGTCTCGGAGCCGAAGGTGGCCACCAGCGCGTACGAGTCGCCGCCCGTCAGGACGAAGTCGAGGGCGCGCCGGCCGAGGGCCTCGCCCACCGTCGCGACGGCCTCGGGCACCGCGAAGGCCGTCGAGTCGAGATCGATCGCGACACCGCTCGCCTCGGCCACGTGACCGAGGTCGGCGAGGAATCCGTCGCTGACGTCGGTCATCGCCGTCGCGCCGGCGCCGGCTGCCTGGGGCCCGGCGGCGTACGGCGGGTGCGGCACCTTGTGCGCCTCGACGGCGGCCTTGGGTGAGCGGAAGCCGCGGCTGAGCGCCGCGAATCCGGCTGCTGCGAGGCCGAGGTCTCCGGCGTAGGCCACGACGTCGCCCGGCTTCGCCCCCGATCGCCGCACCGGACGGGCGGCGTCACCCATGGCCGTCACGGCGATCACGATCTCGTCGGACGCCGTCACGTCGCCGCCGACGATGTGCGCCCCGACGTGCGCGCACTCGGTCTCGAAGCCGCGCACCATCTCGAGCGCCCACTCGACCGGCAGGTCGGCCGGTGCGCCGAAGCCCACCGTCAGGGCCGTCGCGACCCCGCCCATCGCGTTGATGTCCGACAGGTTCGAGGCCGCTGCCTTGCGACCCACCTCGCGCGCCGACGACCAGTCGCGCCGGAAGTGCCGTCCCTCGATCAGCAGATCGGTGGAGACCACGAACGTCCCGTCGTTGGTCGAGACGTGCGCCGCGTCGTCGCCGGGGCCCAGCAGGACGTGCCGGTTGTCGCCGATCTGTGCGCGCACCTGGTCGATCAGCCCGAACTCCCCGAGGTCGCCGATCGTTGGTCCGTCCGAGGCCTGAGAAGTCATGGCGTCATCTTCTCGCAGCCCCGGACAGGGCCGTCGCCGGGATCCGGTAGCGTGGCACAGTCCCATCAGTTCGTGAAGGAGCCCAGCAGATGGCCGTTCAGGCTTACATCCTCGTCCAGACCGAGGTCGGCAAGGCTGCCGACGTCGCCTCGGCGATCGGTGCCATCGAGGGCGTCACGCTCGCCGAGGACGTCACCGGGCCCTACGACGTCATCGTGAGGGCCGAGGGCCCCAGCATGGACGAGCTCGGCACCCTGGTGGTCTCGCGCATCCAGTCCGTCGAGGGCATCACCCGCACGCTGACGTGCCCCGTCGTCCGCATCTGACGCTCAGGCTGGTCCTGGCGCCGCTCCTGCTGCTCGCGGCGTGCAGCCCGGGCCTCGGCGTCGACGCCTACCCCACCAAGCCCGGCAGCGAGGTCGACTGCAAGGCCCTGTTCGCCGACTCGCCGCGCAAGGTCGGCGGTCAGGACAGCATCCTGGTCAAGGACGACAACGCCGTCGCCTGGGGCGCGCCGCCCATCATCATGCGCTGCGGGGTCGAGGTGCCCGACGGCTACACGCCGACGTCGGAGTGCTACCCCGTCGACGATCTGTGCTGGTACCCGCAGAAGACCAACGACGGCTACCTGTTCACCGTCACCGACCGTGAGCTGTTCGTCAGCCTCGAGGTGCCCGAGGACTACCAGCCGTACTCGGACGCGCTGGGCGACGTCGGCGACGCCGTCAAGAAGCACGACCCGCCCAAGCCGCCCGCCTAGGCCAGGCGCCTAGCGCAGCCCCGTGTCGCGTCGCAGCGCCAGCTGGAGCAGCCGGTCGACCAGCTCGGCGTACGGGATGCCGCTGGCCTGCCACAGCACCGGGAACATCGAGTACGGCGTGAACCCCGGCATCGTGTTGATCTCGTTGATCACCAGGCCCTCGTCGGTCCAGAAGAAGTCGACCCGTGCGAGCCCCTCGCAGCCGACCGCCTCGAACGCCTGCACGGCATACGTGCGGATGCGCTCGCTCAACGTGACCGGGACGTCGGCCGGGACGACGTTGACGCTGGTGCCGTCGAGGTACTTGGCCTCGAAGTCGTAGAAGTCGTGGCCCGCGTCGCCCGCCACCGTGATCTCGCCGACGACGCTCGCCAGCGGCTTGCCGTCGGGCTGCTGGATCACGGCGCACTCGAGCTCGCGCTTGCCCCGCGCGGCCGACTCGACCATGACCTTGGGGTCGAACTCGCGGGCCTTCTCGACGGCGCCGGCGAGCTCGTCCCAGGTCTGCACCATCATGACGCCCGAGCTGGAGCCGGCACGGGCCGGCTTGACGAACACCGGCAGGCCGAGCGCCCGGATGCGATCCTCGACGCGGGCACGATCGTCGTTCCACTCCCACGGGCGGATCGTGACGTACGGCAGCTGCGGGAGCCCGGCCGCAGAGAAGACCGTCTTGGTGAACGGCTTGTCCATGCTGACGGCGCTGGCGAGCACCCCGGCGCCGACGTAGCGGACGTCGGCCATCTCGAGCAGCCCCTGCACCGTGCCGTCCTCGCCCCACGGGCCGTGCAGCAGCGGCAGCACCGCGTCGACGTCGCGCAGACGCTCCCACACGAACGGAGGCAGGTCGGGGCGCACCGACGGCAGCGTGCCGGGGGCGACGTCGTCCCACACGGCGGTCTCCTCGACCCACTCGCCGTCGCGGGTGATGCCGACGGGCTGCACGTCGTAGCGCTCGGTGTCGATGGCCGCCAGCACCTCGCGGGCGGTCAGGCACGACACGCCGTGCTCGCTCGAGCGTCCGCCGAAGACGACGGCGATGCGGGGCTTGCCGGAGGCACGGGTGACGAGGCTCATGGTCGTGAACGATATCGGTCAGGGCACAATGGCCTGATGCATGGACACGAACTGTCGCCCTCGACCATCGCGGTCGCAGCCGGCCGTCCGGACCGCGTTCCGGGGGGTCCACTCAACGCTCCCATCACGCTGGCGAGCGCCCTCGTGCCCGGCGGCGGCTCCGAGTACGGACGCCAGGGAAACCCGACCTGGGCGCCGTTCGAGACCGTGCTGGGCGCACTCGAGGGCGGACGCGCCCTGGCGTTCTCGTCGGGCGTCGCGGCCTCGGCCGCGCTGTTCGACCTGGTGCCGACGGGCGCGGTCGTGGTCGCCCCACGGGGGGCCTACTACGGCACCGTCGTGCAGCTGGTCGAGCGCGACCGTCGCGGCCAGATCCAGCTCCGTCTCGTCGACATCGACGACACCGCCCAGGTGATCGCCGCGTGCGAGGGCGCCGCCCTGCTGTGGATCGAGTCGCCGACCAACCCGGCCCTCGAGATCGCCGACATCGAGACCATCGCCCACGCCGCCACCCAGGCCGGTGCAGCGGTCGCGGTCGACAACACCTTCGCCACTCCCCTGCGCCAGAAGCCGCTCGAGCTGGGCGCCGACTTCTCCGTGCACTCGGCGTCCAAGCTGCTGTCGGGGCACAGCGACGTCATCCTCGGTGCGATCGTCACGGCCGACGACCGGGCCCACGCGGCGCTCGAGAAGCGTCGCACGGTGCTCGGGGCCATCCCGGGGGCCATGGAGACCTGGCTGGCCGTGCGCGGCATGCGCACGCTGCACGTCCGCCTCGACCGCGCCGAGGCCAATGCCACCGAGCTGCACCGCCGGCTCTCGGCGTCCCGCCACGTCGCCTACAGCCGCTACCCCGGCTTCGGCACGATCATCTCCTTCGAGGTCACGGGCGGTGCCGCCGCCGCGCAGAAGATGACCGAGCAGAGCGACGTCATCACCTACGCCACGAGCCTCGGCGGCGTCGAGTCGACGTGGGAGCGCCGACGACGCCACCCCGGCGAGCCGGAGTCGGTGCCCGAAGGCCTCATCCGCCTCTCGGTGGGCATCGAGGACGTCGAGGACCTCTGGATCGACATCCAGAACGTGCTGGCCGCCGTCGTCTGACGTCAGACGGTCTCGGGCTTCGCCGTGCGCGAGATCAGCCGCTGCACGAGCTCGTCGGGGGTCATCTCGCCGGCGATGAGGGCCGCGACGTGCTCGACGATGGGCATCTCGATGCCGTTGAGCTTGGCCAGCTCGCTGACCGACCGGCACGACTTGACGCCCTCGGCCACCTGCCGGGTCTGCGCCGTCACCTGCTCGACGCTCATGCCGGCGCCCAGCTTCTCGCCGAAGGTCCGGTTGCGCGACAGGGGCGACGAGCACGTCGCGACGAGGTCGCCCATGCCGGCCAGGCCCATGAACGTCACGGGGTCGGCGCCGATCGCCGCACCCAGGCGCGCGGTCTCGGCGAGGCCGCGCGTGATGACCGAGGCCTTGGTGTTGTCGCCGAAGCCCAGGCCGACGCACACGCCGACGGCCAGGCCGATGATGTTCTTGGCCGTGCCGGCCAGCTCGCAGCCCACGACGTCGGTCATCGAGTAGGGGCGGAAGGCCGCCGAGTGGCACAGCTTCTGCAGACGCTCGGCAACCGCCTGGTCGGCACAGGCCACGACGCTGGCGGCCGGCTCGCGATCGGCGATCTCACGCGCCAGGTTGGGGCCCGACACCACGGCGATGCGCTCGGGGCCGGCCCCCGTGACCTCGGCGATGACCTCGCTCATGCGCAGGTGCGTGCCCAGCTCGATGCCCTTCATGAGGCTCACCATGACGGCGTCGCCCGGGATGTGGGGCCCCCACGACTCGAGGTTGGACCGCAGCTGCTGCGACGGCACCGCCAGCACCACGACCTCGGCCCCCGCCAGCGCCTCGTGGGCGTCGGGCGTGGCCGAGACGGCGTCGGGCAGCACGACGCCCTCGAGGTAGTCGGCGTTCTGGTGGGTGGCGTTGATCGCGTCGCACAGCTCGGGCCGGCGTCCCCAGAGGCGGACGTCGTTGCCGGCGTCGGCCAGCACCAGGGCGAAGGCGGTCCCCCAGGAACCGGCTCCCATCACAGCGATCTGCGCCATTGGCTTCCCATCTGTCTGCGTGTGCTCGGAGTCTGCCGTCAGGGCTTGTAGTTGCTCTTGGGCCTGCTCAGCGAGTGCACGTCGATCCTCGGCGTCGTCGGCAGCTCGCCGCGCACCTCGGCCATCATGGCAGTCAGGGCGTCCATCAGCCGGGTGGTGGCCGTGTCGAGGAGCTGCTCGGTGAGCTCCTGACCCTCGAGGTCGGACAGGTCGACCGGGTCGCCGACCCGCACGTGGATCGTCGTGCGCGGGAACAGCCGCGGCTTCTTGCTGTATGGCCACAGGATCTGCTGCGGCCCCCACTGCATGACGGGCACGAGCGGTCGGCCCGTCGCCAGCGCGACGCGCACCGCCCCCGTGCGTCCGGTCATGGGCCACGCGGCGGGATCGCGCGTGATGGTGCCCTCGGGGTAGATCGTGACGACGCTGCCGCCCTCGACGGCGTCGATCGCGGCCCGCAGCGACTCCGCCGCGCCGGCGGTGCTGCGGTAGACCGGGATCTGCTCGGCGTTGCGCAGGATCCGCCCGCCGACCGGCAGCGTCATCAGCGTGTCCTTGGCGAGGAAGCGCGGCGAGATGCCCTGGTCGACCATGAAGTGCGAGATCAGGAACGGGTCGAGGTGCGAGATGTGGTTGGGCGCCAGCACGAAGCCGCCCGCGGGCAGCTTCTCCTGGCCCTGCCAGTCGCGCTTGGTCAGCACCATCAGCAACGGCCTGATGAACAGCACGATGAGGCGCATGGTCCTCGGGAAGGGGCGTCGCTCCATGGCGTCGAGCCTAGACGGTGAGGGGCGCGGCTAGGCTCGGACCATGCAGGGCACCGTGGCGACCTTCGACGAGACCTCGCGCACCGGCGACCTGCTGACCGACGACGGGCGCCGTCTCGACTACTCCGCCGAGGCGCTCGCCGACCACGTCCGCCTGCTGCGGGTCGGCCAGCGCGTCTTCGTCGAGACCGACCCCGCGACGCACGCCGTCACCCGCATCGCCATCTGGCACGACTCCCCCCGCTGACGCCTGGGTCAGAGGGTGACGGGCTTGTAGGCCGGACGCGCAGCCTCGTACGTGACGATGTCCTCTTCGTGGCTGAGGGTGATGCCGACGTCGTCGAGGCCCTCGAGCAGGCGCCAGCGCGTGTAGTCGTCGATCGTGAACGAGTCCTCGATCGCGTCGACGCCCTCGCCGGCACGCACCGTGCGGTTGACCAGGTCGAGCGAGACCGTGGCGCCCGGGTTGGCATCGAGGTGGTCCCACAGGCGCTGCACGACCTTGTCGTCGACCTGGGCCGCCAGCAGGCCCGACTTGCCGGAGTTGCCGCGGAAGATGTCGGCGAAGCGCGGCGAGACGACGACCTTGAAGCCGAAGTTCTGCAGCGCCCACACGGCGTGCTCGCGCGACGAGCCGGTGCCGAAGTCGGGGCCGGCGACCAGCACGGTCGCGTCGGCGTACACGGGACGGTTGAGGACGAACTCGGGGTCCTTGCGCCAGGCCTCGAAGAGCCCGTCCTCGAAGCCGTCGCGGGTGACCTTCTTGAGCCAGTGCGCCGGGATGATCTGGTCGGTGTCGACGTTGCTGCGGCGCAGCGGCACGGCGACGCCGGTGTGGGTCGTGAACTTCTCCATGGTCAGGCTCCTGCCTTCTCGAGCTGCACGAGGTCGGCGGGCCCGGCGAGGTGGCCGAGGATGCCCGTCGCCACCGCGACGTCCGGCGACACCAGGTGCGTGCGACCGCCCTTGCCCTGGCGTCCCTCGAAGTTGCGGTTGGACGTCGACGCGGCCCGCTCGCCGACCATGAGCTGGTCGGGGTTCATGCCGAGGCACATCGAGCAGCCCGCCCCGCGCCACTCGGCTCCGGCCTCCTTGAAGATGACGTCGAGGCCCTCCTGCTCGGCCTGCAGGCGCACGCGCACCGAACCCGGCACCACCAGGATGCGGGTGTCGTCGGCCACCTTGTGGCCCTTCATGAGCGAGGCGGCGACGCGCAGGTCCTCGATGCGTCCGTTGGTGCACGAGCCGATGAAGACCGTGTCGACCTTGATGTCCTTCATCGGCGTGCCGGCGGTGAGCCCCATGTACGTCAGGGCGTTCTCGGCGGCGATGCGCTCGTTGTCGTCCTCGAACGAGGCCGGGTCGGGGACGTTGCCCGACAGCGGCACGCCCTGGCCGGGGTTGGTGCCCCACGTGACGAACGGCGTGATGGTCGAGGCGTCGATCGTGATGACCTTGTCGAACTCGGCGTCATCGTCGGTCACGAGGCTGTCCCAGTGCGCCACGGCGGCGTCCCAGTCGGCACCGGTCGGCGCGGACGGACGCCCCCTGAGGTAGTCGTAGGTGACCTGGTCGGGGGCGATGAGTCCGGCCTTGGCGCCCCACTCGATCGACATGTTGCAGATCGTCATGCGGGCCTCCATCGAGAGCGCCCGGATCGCGTCGCCGCGGTATTCCACGATGTAGCCCTGGCCGCCACCCGTGGTCTCCTGCGTGATGAGCGCGAGGATGAGGTCCTTGGCGGTCGATCCCGCGGGGAGGTCGCCGACGACCTCGACGGCCATCATCTTGGGACGCGCCTGCGACAGCGACTGCGTGGCGAGCACGTGCTCGACCTCGGAGGTGCCGATGCCGAAGGCGATCGAGCCGAAGGCACCGTGCGTGGCGGTGTGCGAGTCGCCGCACACGATCGTCATGCCGGGCTGCGTCAGGCCGAGCTGCGGGCCGACGACGTGGACGATGCCCTGGTCGATGTCGCCCATGGGGTGCAGGCGGACGCCGAACTCCTCGCAGTTGCGGCGCAGCGTCTCGACCTGCGTGCGCGACACCAGGTCGGCGATCGGCTTGTCGAGATCGGTCGTCGGGATGTTGTGGTCCTCGGTCGCGATCGTCAGGTCGGGACGGCGCACGGAGCGCCCCGCGAGGCGGAGGCCGTCGAAGGCCTGAGGGCTGGTGACCTCGTGGATGAGGTGAAGATCGATGTAGAGCAGGTCGGGCTCACCCTCGTGGCTCCGGACGACGTGCTCGTCCCAGACCTTCTCGGCCAGTGTCCTGCCCATGGTGCTCTCCTCGCGCTCACTTGCGTCTCACAATGCGATACGGCAGTATCAACTCATGGACAACTCTAGCGGAGTCGGCGTTCTCGACAAAGCGGCGATGGTGCTGGCAGCGCTCGAGCCCGGCCCGGCGACGCTGGCCGGTCTGGTGGCCAGCACGGGCCTGGCCCGCCCGACCGCGCACCGCCTCGCGGTGGCGCTCGAGCACCACCGACTCGTCGCGCGCGACATGCAGGGACGCTTCATCCTCGGCCCCCGCCTCGGCGAGCTCGCCGCGGCCGCCGGCGAGGACCGGCTGCTGGCCGCCGCCGGCCCGGTGCTGGCCCGCCTGCGCGACATCACGGGCGAGTCGGCCCAGCTGTTCCGGCGCCAGGGCGACTTCCGCGTGTGCGTCGCGGCCGCCGATCGTCCGACGGGTCTGCGCGACTCGATCCCCGTCGGCGGGCAGCTGACCATGGCAGCCGGCTCGGCCGCCCAGATCCTGCTGTCGTGGGAGGACCCCGAGCGCATGAACAAGGGACTGCTCAAGGCGACGTTCTCGGCCGCCGAGCTGTCGGCCGTGCGGCGGCGCGGATGGGCCCAGAGCGTCGGTGAGCGCGAGAACGGCGTCGGCTCGGTGTCTGCACCGGTGCGCTCCCCCTCCGGCAAGGTCGTCGCCGCGGTGTCGGTGTCGGGCCCGCTCGAGCGGCTGACCCGCCAGCCCGGACGCATGCACGCCCCGGCCGTGGTCGCCGCCGCCGAGCGGCTGTCGCAGAGCCTGCGCCGCTCGTCCTGATCCGGCCGGCCGGATGCCGCTAGGCGGCGAGGTCGTCGGGAGCCGCGATGCGGACCCGCTCGTCATTGGCAAGGAATACCGGCCAGACGTCGATCGGCGCCCGACGGCCGGCACCATCGAGCTCGCGGGCCCACTCTCGATCGTCCGCGCGACGGTCGTCGGGGCCCGGACGCGCGTACATCATCGCGACCGAGCCGCCGGGCACGCTGTCGACCACGACGGTGGTGAGCACGTCGACCAGGTTGACGACCGTGGCGGCGTCGGGCTGCTCGGGGCAGTCCTCGATCTTCAGGAAGATCGAGGTCCACTCGCCCAGCGGGCCGAACACCACGCACCACAGCTGTGGACGGCTGAAGCCCCACCGGCCCTTCAACGACCGCCAGAAGCGGTCGAGGTCGGAGACGGCGCGGGTCGGCGGCAGCTCGTCGGGCGGCAGGAGCGGAGGGACGTCGTCGGTCATGCTCCGAGCCTGGCGCCCGGCGGCACGGCCGTCGAACGGCCGTCCACAGGCTGCGTCGGTCAGGCCAGGGCGGCGATGAGCTGGTCCTTGCGCATGCGCGAGTAGCCGGGCACGCCCTGCTGGCGCGCCGCGGCCCGCAGCTGGGCCACGGTCTGCTCGGCGGGTGCCGCAGCATCGGCCGGCACGGCCGAGTCGGCCGGAGCGGCGGTCTCGACCGGGGCGGGCACCTCGGCCGCGGCCACCGGCTCGGGCGGCGCTGCGACGGCAGCGGTGGCCTTCGTGGTCTTGGCACCCTTGCTGCCCTTGCTGCCCTTGCTGCCCTTGGAGCCCTTCGCGGCCTTGGCGGCCTTCTTGATCTCGGCCTTCAGCTCGGACGTCCTCTTCTCGAGCTTCTCCTCGAGCTTGGCGACGTTCTTCTCGAGCTTCTTGATCGTCGCGCGAGCCGCGACCAGCTCGCTGTCGACCGCGGGCTTGACGTTCTTCAGCGCCTTCGGTGCCTTGGGCGGCTTGATCTTGGGAGCGGACGCGCCCTTGCGGGAGGACGTGGTCTTGCTCGCGGACTTGTTCTTGCTGGCCATGAGGCTCCTCGGCTCGGACGGATAGGAGCAGATGGTGCCACCCCAAAGTGAACAGCAGGTTCAGATCAGCACGTCGAGCAGCTGCTGCTTGCTCATCCGCGAGTAGCCCGACACGCCCTGCTCCCGTGCTGCCGACCGCAGTCGGGTGACGTTCCACGACGCCTCGGGCAGCTCGGGAGCGTCCTTGAGCGCCATCGGCTCGGCACGCGGGCGGTCGTCGGTGCCGTGGTCGGCGATCGCCTGGCGGATCTTCTTCTCGGCCTTGGCCGACGCCCGCTGGCGCGCCGCCTCCGTGGCCTCGACGAGCGCCCGCTCGGCGCGCTCGGTGACCTTCTTGACGCGCGACTTGTGCTTGGCGGCGCGGCGCTTCCAGTGGTCGACCTGGCCCTCGAGCATCTCGACCCTGGCTCGAAGGGCCGTCACCTGGGCTTCGAGCTCGTCGACCGTCGCCGTGGCGGCCGCGAGCTGCTTCTCGAGCTTGGCGCCCGAGCCCCTGCCCGAGCCCTTGCCCTTGCCGCCAGAGACCGGCGCGGTCGGGCGCGGGTGGATGTCGACCATCGTGTCCTCCGTCTGCTGTGCTGGTGGCAGCATCATGGCGGATCGAGATGAACCCTGCCGGGGTTCGACGGCATCCGGGACGATCAGAACAGCCCGGGCCGCTCGAGCTCGAGCAGCGTCCGCTTGCGATCGATGCCGCCGGCGTACCCCGTGAGCGAGCCGTCGGCCCCGATGACGCGGTGGCACGGCACGACGATCGGGATGGGGTTGGCTCCGTTGGCGGCCCCGACGGCCCGAGAGATACCGGGCTCGTAGCCGAGGCGGCGGGCGATGTCGCCGTAGCTCGCCGTCTCGCCGTACGGGATCCGCAGCAGCTCGGACCACACCTTCTTCTGGAACTCGGTGCCATCGCTGGCCAGTGGGAGGTCGAAGGCGGTGCGGTCGCCCGCGAAATACTCGACGAGCTGCTGCTCGGTGCGGTCGAGGACAGGATCGGGCGTCCGCGACCCGCGGGGCGAGGAGGCCCCGAAGCCGATCGCGGTGACGAGCCCCGCCGAGACGTGGATGCGGAGCCCGCCGATGGGCGAGTCGAGCCAGCGTGTGGTCATGACGGTGTCCTTTCGAAGGCGGCGGTGGCCCGCCACAGGTGCATGCCCGCGTAGGAGCGCCAGGGGCGCCACCGGGCGGTGTCGTCGTCGTGGAGGCCACGACGGTCGAGCTCGCGTCGCAGCACGAGATCGGTCGTGAGGAGGACGTCGGGGTGCGCGAGGGCCCGCATCACGACGTAGTCGGCGGTCCACGGCCCGATGCCGCGCATGGCCAGCAGCTGGGCGCGGACGGCGTCGCGGTCGCCGCCGGGCGACAGGTCGACGGTGCCGTCGGCGACGGCCGTCGCCAGGCCCACGATCGTGCGCGCGCGGGCGTGGGGCATGCCCATGTCGGTGGGATCGGCACCGGCGAAGGACTCGGCGGTCGGGAAGGCGTGCGTGAGCCCGAAGGCCGCCGCCAGCTCGAAGTCGACGCGCGTGCCCCGCAGCGGGACCTGCCGGCCCAGCACCGTGTTGGCCCCGGCCACCGACACCTGCTGACCGACGATCGTGCGCACGGCCACCTCGAAGCCGTCGACGTGCGACGGGACGCGCAGGCCGGGGGCCGCCGCCACGAGGTCGCGCAGCTCGGGATCGGCGGCCAGCACCGCGTCGATGGCGACCGGATCGGCATCGAGGTCGAGCATGCGGCGCACGCGTCCGATGGCGACCGCGGTGTCGCGCAGGTCGGCCAGCTCGAGCTCGCAGTCGACGTGGTCGTCGTGCAGCACCAGGGCCGCGACGCCGAGGCCGTGCGGCAGGCGCAGCACGCGGGCGTACGTCGTGCCCTCGACGGTCTCGACGCCGGGCAGGACGTGCGCGGCGAGGAAGTCGAGCAGAGAGGTGGCGTGGAAGGGCTGCCGCACGGCCAGCCGCACCGTGATGCGTCCGGTGGGCGTGGTGCGCCGGCGTCCGCGCATCTGCGTCGGCGTGAGGGCGTACGTCTGGCGCACCGAGTCGTTGAACTGTCGGACGGACGCGAAGCCCGCGGCGAAGGCGATGTCGGACATCGGCATGTCGGTGGTCTCGATCAGCACTCGGGCGGCGTGCGCGCGGTTGCTGCGGGCGATCGCGAGGGGGCCGGCACCGAGCTCGTCGGTGAGCAGGCGGGTGACGTGCCGCGAGCTGTAGCCCAGCCGATCGGCCAGGCCGTCCACCCCCTCGCGCTCGACCACCCCGTCGCCGATGAGCTGCATCGCGCGCCCCACGGCATCGGCCCGCACGTCCCACTCCGGCGAGCCGGGCGTGGTGTCGGGCCGGCAGCGCCGGCAGGCGCGGTAGCCCGCCTCCTGCGCCGAGGCGGCGGTGGGGTGGAACGTGACGTTGCCGGCCTTGGGCGTGACCGCCGGGCACGACGGACGGCAGTAGATGCCGGTGGTGGCGACAGCGGTGTAGAACACCCCGTCGAAGCGGGCGTCGCGCGCCTGCACGGCACGGAAGCAGCGCTCGTGGTCGGTGTGCATGACTCCATCATGACCGGCGCCACCGACAGGCACTGGCGGGTATCGGACATGAAGGGTGCGGGCCCTCGCGGGCGCTGTGGTAGACCGTGGTCGTGCGCATCACGTGGTTGCCCAGCGAGGACGTCCCCGCCGCCACGCTCGTGCGGCTGGTCGGCGAGCTGACCGGATCCACCGACGGCGTCAGCATCGTGCGGGCGTGCCGCGGCTGCGGCAGCGACCGGCACGGCAAGCCGCAGGTCGTGGTACCGCCGGGATCGCCCGGGGTGCACCTCAGCCTGAGCAGGTCGGGCGGACGAACCGTCGTCGCCGTGACGGATGCCGGCCCCGTCGGCGTCGACCTCGAGCGCCTGCACGCCGACACGTCGGACGACCTGGTGGCCTGGGTGCGCGCAGAGTCGCTCGTCAAGGCCACCGGCCACGGGCTCACGATCGACCCGACCACCCTCGACGTCCCGCACCGGACGCTCGACCTGGACGCCCCCGACGGCTTCGTCGCTGCCGTCACCGTCCTGACGGGGCCAGCCTGACGAAGCAGGCGCGACGGACTAGTCGCGCCGAGCAGGCAGCTCGGGCAGGACCGTGTCACGCAGCCACGGGTCGAACAGGCGTCCGACATCCGCGCCGCAGACCTCGGCTGCGACGGCCACGAACTCCTCGGTGGTCACCGAGCCGCCCGCGTAGCGCTTGGTCCAGGTGCGCACGAGGTCGAAGAAGGGGTCGTCACCGACCGTCTGGCGCAGGGCGTGCAGCAGCAGGGCCCCGCGCTTGTAGACGCGGTCGTCGAACATCAGCTCGGGGCCCGGATCTCCCAGCACGAGGTCCTGCGGCAGCTGGTCCAGCCGCTCCCAGTGCTCCTCGGCCTGCTCATCGGCGGTGGGACCGCCCGACTCCTCCGACCACAGCCACTCGGCGTAGCACGCGAATCCCTCGTGCAGCCAGATGTCGCGCCAGTGCGCCAGCGTCAGGCTGTTGCCGAACCACTGGTGCGACAGCTCGTGCGCGACGAGCCGCTGGTGCTCCCAGTCGCGGGTCATGAAGTTGGCGCCGAAGACCGACAGTCCTTGCGCCTCGAGCGGGATCTCCAGCTCGTCCTCGGTGACGACGGCCGCGTACGAGGCGAACGGATACGGCCCGAACAGCCGGACGAACAGCTCCATCATCTCGCGCTGCGACCCGAATGCCTCGACACTCTCGGACCTGGTGCCGGCGGGGAACACGGTGCGGATCGGCACGTCTCCCCCGTCGTCGACGGACTCGTAGCGGCCGATCTGGACCGTCGCCAGGTACGTCGCCATGGGGCTGCTCTCGGCGTGGCGCCACACGACGGAGCCGGCCCGACGCCGCTGGCTCTCGAGCACCCCGTTGGCGACGACGACGTAGCCGACGGGGGCGGTCAGCTCGATCTCGTAGGTCGCCTTGTTGGACGGGCGGTCGTTGCACGGGAACCACGACGGCGCACCGTGCGGCTGGGACGCGACGATGACGCCGTCGGCGAGCTCCTCCCAGCCCGCGTCGCCGTCGAGCCCCGGCATGGGCCGCGGCGAGCCCGCGTAGGCCACGACGACCGTGAACGAGGACCCCTCGGCGATCGGGGTCTTCGGACGGACCACGAGACGGTTCTTGTGGTGGGTGTACTTGGCGGCCGCGGCGCCGTCGACGGTCACCTTCGAGACGCGCAGGTGGTAGAGGTCGAGCTCGAAGCGCTCGAGGTCGCCCAGTGCCGTCGCCGTGATGACGGCCCGGCCGCTGAGCGCGTTGGACTCGACGGCGTAGGCCAGCTCGAGCGCGTAGTGGTCGACGTCGAACGAGTGGTCGCCGTGACCCGGGACGTAGGGGTCGATCGTCTGGTCGTCGTCCGCGGTCGACTTCACGAGGTGGCGTCCTCGGCCCACGGGCCGATGGGGTTGCCGATCCAGCGGGTCTTGCGCGGCACCGACTCGCCGCGCATGACCAGCGACACCGGACCGATGGTGGCGTGCGAGCCGAGGGTCGCCGCCGGGAGGATCACCCCGTGGGGTCCGAGGGTCGATCCCTTCTCGAGGGTCACGGAGTCCATGCTGAGTATCCGATCATGGAACAGGTGGGTCTGCACCACGCAGCCCCGGTTGACGGTGCTGCCGTCGCCCAGGACGATCAAGTCGGCCTCGGGCAGCCAGTACGTCTCGCACCACACGCCGCGCCCCACGCGGGCACCCAGCGTGCGCAGCCACAGGTTGAGCACCGGCGTGCCGGACGCGCTGCGGGCCACCCACGGCGCCCCGAGCATCTCGACGAAGGAGTCGGCGAGCTCGTTGCGCCACACGAAGGAGCTCCACAGCGGATGCTCCTCGGCTCGGACGCGTCCGACCAGCACCCACTTCGCACCTGCGGTGACGGCAGCGGCCACCGCGCCCACCACGATCATCACGACGCCCGACAGCAGGGCCGCCTGCCACCAGCCGAGCCGGTCGGCCACGAGCACGAGGCCGGCGACCGCCGCCAGCGCGAGCAGCGCCACGCAGACGAGCGGCACGACCCGGGCGAGCTCGATGGCGGCACGCGCGACCCGCAGTCGCCGGGCCGGCTCGAGGGTGCGCGACAGATCGGCGTCCCCCGCGGTGCGGCGCAGCTTCTGCGGCGGGCTGCCCAACCACGACGTGCCGGCCTTGGCCTTGGTGCGGCGCGGCGCCGCCGACAGCACGGCCACGAGGCCACCCTTGGGCACCTTGCGTCCGGGGGCCGTCATGCCCGAGTTGCCGACGAAGGCGTGGCGGCCGATCTTGACCTGCTCGACGCGCAGCCAGCCGCCTCCGAGCTCGTACATGCCGAGCATCGTGTCGTCGGCCAGGAACGCGCCGTCGTTGACCGTGGTGAGCGCCGGCAGCATCAGCACGGTCGAGGCCTCGACGTCGTCGCCGATGCGCGCCCCGAGGGCGCGGAGCCACCGCGGCGTCAGCGTGCTGGAGTACAGCGGGAACAGCCAGGTGCGGGCGTCGTCGAGCAGCCGGAACACCGACCACGCCTGCCAGGCCGCACGACTGTGGACGGGGTACGTCCCGCTGGTCAGCCCCGCCGACTGCAGGCGGACCACCACGACGATGCTCAGCGCGAGGGTCACGAAGGCCACGACGGCACCCAGCGGCGCAGCCAGGCCCAGCCGCAGCGCGGCGTCGCCCAGCGAGTCGGCGGGCTCGACGAGGGCGGCGACGGCGAGGCCTCCTACCACCACCGCCACGACCGGCAGCACGGAGAGCACGACCGCCGCGACGCCGTAGGCGACGGTCCAGCGCAGGTGCCGTGCCGCCCGCTCGCTGGTCTGAGGTCCTCGTGCCGGTCCGTTGCGCCGCGCCGGAGCGCCCGACCAGTACTCGCCCTCGGGCACGTCGCCGAACACGGCAGATCCCGCGCCGATCTCGGCCCGGGCGCCGACCGTGGCACCCGGCCCCAGCAGGCTGCGCACGCCGATGCGGGCGTCGGCGCCGATGCTGACGGCCCCAATGTGCAGGGTGTCGCCGTCGACCCAGTGCCCCGTGAGGTCGACCTCCGGCTCGACCGAGGCGCCTGAGGCGACCGAGAGCAGGCCCGTGATCGGCGGCAGCGAGTGCAGGTCGACGTCACGGGCCACCTGGGCGCCGAGCGCGCGCGCGTACACGCCGAGCAGCGAGGCGCCCGACAACGAGCCGGCCCGCAGCTCGTCGGCGACGTGCTCGGCGAGCCAGAGCCGCAGGTGCACCCGACCGCCGCGGGGGTGCGCCCCCGGCTCGACGCCGCGCAGCAGCAGCCGGGCAGCCAGTGCCGCGGCCGCCATCCGTCCCGGCGGCGTGACGAGCAGCAGCCACCCCACCGCGATCCACCACCACGAGACCTGCGGCAGCCACGTCCAGCCCAGCACGTCGGCCGCGAGGCGTGACCCGGCCGCGGTCCACGTGAGCCACCGCAGGCCGGTGATGGTGCGCAGCGGGACGGTCAGCAGCACCTGCGCCGCCTGCGTGCGGAGCGCCACCGGACGCACGGAGTCGTTGCGGGGCGCCTGGTCGGTCGACATCGCGTCGAGCGTCGCCGACAGCTCGGCGATGCTCGGATGCTCGTAGACGTCGGCGACCGTCACCTCGGGGAACTGCTCGCGCAGGCGACCGACCAGCTGGGCCGCGCTGAGGCTGCCGCCGCCCAGGACGAAGAAGTCGTCGGCGCGGCTCGTGACGACGGCGCCGAGCAGGTCGAGCCAGATGTCCTTGAGCCAGGCGCTGGTGCCCGTCAGCTCGGCGGCCTGGCCGGACGAGCCGATGCTCGGCAGCGGCCACGGCAGCGCGTCGCGGTCGACCTTGCCCGACGTGCGCGTGGGCATCGACTCGAGGCGTCCGAGGCGGGGCACCAGCGCCTCGGGCATCTGGCGGCGCAGGATGTCAAGGGACGCCCGCTGGTCGAAGGTCTCGTCGGTGGTGACGTAGCCGACGAGGATCTTGTTGCCCGCCTCGGTCGTGCGGATCGCCGCTGCGGCCGACACCACACCGGGCAGCCCGAGCAGGGCGCTGTCGATCTCGCCCAGCTCGATGCGGCGGCCGCCGAGCTTGATCTGCTCGTCGGCGCGGCCCGCGAACACCAGCCCGTCGGGGTCGAGGACGACGAGGTCGCCGCTGCGGTAGGCGCGGTCCCACCCCAGGCTCGGCATCGGCGCGTACTTCTCGGCGTCCTTGGCCGGGTCGAGGTAGCGCGCGAGGCCGACGCCGCCGATGATGAGCTCGCCGGTCTCCCCCGGCGCCACGTGCGCACCGTGGGCGTCGACGACGGCGAGGTCCCAGCCGGCGAGCGGCAGCCCGATGCGCACCGGCTCGCCGGGGCTCAGCTGCGCCGCGCAGGCCACGACGGTCGCCTCGGTGGGGCCGTACGTGTTCCAGACCTCGCGGTCGGGGCCGGCCAGGCGCTCGCCGATCTCGGGCGGGCACGCCTCGCCCCCGACGATCAGCAGCCGGACGTCGTCGAGCACGCCCGCGGGCCACAGCGAGACGAGGGTCGGGACGGTCGACACCACCGTGATGCCGTTGGCGATCATCCACGGGCCGAGGTCTCCCCCGCTCTTGACCAGCGACCGCGGCGCCGGCACCAGGCAGGCACCGTGGCGCCAGGCGAGCCACATCTCCTCGCAGGAGGCGTCGAAGGCGACCGACAGCCCCGCCATGACCCGGTCCCCGGGGGCCAGCGGTCGCTCGCGCAGGAACAGCGCTGCCTCGGCGTCGACGAAGGCCGCGGCGGACCGGTGCGTCACCGCGACGCCCTTGGGCTTGCCGGTCGAGCCCGACGTGAAGATGATCCACGCGTCGTCGGCGGGCGACGGGGCACCGTCGTCGGTGATCGGGGCGGACGTCCGGCGCGTGGTGACGACCAGCTGGTTGCCGACCACGGCGGCGACGTCGGCCTCCTCGAACACGGTGCGCGCGCGGGAGTCGGGGTCGTCGACGTCGACCGGCACGTAGGCGGCGCCGGCGACCATGACGCCCATGATCGCGACGTACAGGTCGATCGTCCCGGAGTCGATGCGCACGCCCACGCGGTCGCCGCGACCGACCCCGCGCTCGTGCAGCTCGGCGGCGAAGGCGTCGGCCGCCTCGCAGAACTCGACGTACGTCAGCACCGCCGAGCCGTTGTCGAGTGCCGGCGCATCGGGCGCCTCGAGGGCGCTCTGACGCACGATGTCGACCAGGGTGCGGACGGCCGGGGCACGCTGCGACTGCAGCAGCGACGAGGTCTCGACGGGCACGCCGTCAGCATGCACCAGGCCGGTGAACGACCGGTGAACGAAGACCCGTCCGCGCGCCGCGGTCGCCTCGTCCCTCTCCAAGGTATAGCCCAGCGGGGGGCTTGCCACAAGCCCCCCGGCAGGCACCAGAATCGTCCGCCGGACCGCAGGTCCCGACCCCGCAGACACCGACGAAGGAGCACCTGCATGAGCGCCGCCCACCCACCCGTCCCGTTCGAGATCCACGAGTCCGGAGCCATGCTCCACGGCACCAAGGCCCAGCTCGAGATCGGCGATCTCCTCGTCCCCGGCCGGCCCTCCAACTACGAGGAGGGCCGGATCATGAACCACGTCTACATGACCGAGACGCTGGACGCCGCGGCCTGGGGCGCAGAGATGGCACCCGGCGACGGCCGTCCCCGCATCTACGTGGTCGTGCCGCTGGGCGAGATCGAGGACGATCCCAACGTCACCGACAAGAAGATGCCCGGCAACCCGACCCGGTCGTTCCGCTCGCGCGAGGCGATCAGGATCGTCGGCGAGCTCGACGACTGGGTCGGGCACACGCCCGAGCAGGTGCAGGCGATGCGCGACGGGCTGGCCGAGCTGCGCCGCCAGGGGACGGACGTCATCTACGACTGAGCCGTATCGACGACTGAGCCGTGTCGACGACTGACCCGTCGCGCAGCCGCTAGCGCGCCTTGCCGGTCGTGCTGCTCCGGCTCGTCCACGTCGTGTAGCCGGGCTTGCGCGCGGACACCCGCACCGAGATGCGGTGGCCCCGGTACGACTTCGCGACCCTGAGCCTCGGCGTGCTGCTGCCGACCCGGTGGCCGCCGACGTACCAGGTGTACGTCAGCGAGACGCCCGGGTCGTACGCCGCCCGCTTGACCGTGAGGCGGCGACCGACCTTGGGCGTGCCCTTGACGGCCGGCGTCGGCCGGCGCACCTGCACCCCCGGACGGACGCTCGTCGTCGTGCTGGTGCGGCGGAGCGACTCGTGGTCGGGCTTCGAGCCCGTCACCGCGACCGAGATGCGGGTGCGCCAGTCGGTGGCGACCAGGGCGTAGCTCGGTGCGGTCGCGCCGGCGATCGGTGATCCGTCCCTCAGCCACTGGTACGACAGGGTCGTGCCGCCGTCCCACGCGCCGGGGACTGCCGTCAGGGTCTCGCCCACGCGAGGCGTGCCGCTGATCGTGGGCACCGGCGACGAGCCGATCTGCTGGGCCTTCACGACGACGTCCGTGGTGCACTCGGCGCACGTCGAGCCCAGCGTGCTGGCCCGGGCCACGACCCGGCCGCTCGTGCCGGCGGTGCCGGAGCGGACCGTGAAGGGGATCGAGACGTCCGACGACGTCCCCACCGCGGTGGACGGCACGGTCCACGTCAGGGTCGTGCCGTCGATGTCGACGCCGGCCGGCAGGTCTCCCAGCGCCACGGCGGGCAGGATCGCCGACAGGTCGAGCGTCACGACGCTGCCCGTCTGCTGGACCTTGCCGGTGTTGGTGCTCGACAGCGTGAACGCCGAGGACGCGCCGGGCAGCAGCGACCCCTCGGGTCCCTTCAGGGCGAGGTCGAACTTCGCCGGCCAGGCCGGCTTGCCGGTCGTGTAGATCCACGTCTCGAAGAAGGCGTCGAGGTCTCGCCCCGCCACCTCCTCGGCCAGGGCGATGAAGTCGCTCGTCCGCTGGCTGGTGCCGCCGTGGCGCGCCTGCCACTGCTTCATCAGCTCGGCGAAGGGCGCCGCGCCGATCGAGGTGCGGAGGGCTTCGAGCGTCATGGCTCCGCGGTCGTAGACCTGGGCGCCGAAGAGCTCGGACGCCTCGGACATCTTGGCGGTCGGGACGGTCCACAGCTCGTCATCGGCCGGTGTTCCGTCCCAGGTGCTGAAGATCGCCTGCTCGGTGCTGGTCGACGCCGTGCCGAGTCCCTCGAACGGCACCTGGTACTCGGCGTAGGTCGCGGGACCTTCGTTGAGCCAGATGTCGTTCCAGTCGACGGGCGAGACGTTGTCGCCGAACCACTGGTGCATGACCTCGTGGATCGTGGTGTCGAGATCGGCGGCGCCCGGGAAGAACGAGCGGTCCTGCGTCTCGAGCGCGTAGCTGATCTTTCCGGGCACGACGTCGGTCACGAGACCGATGCTGTTGCCCGGGTAAGGGCCGTAGCGCTTCTCGAGAAAATCGACGATCGACTTCAGCTGGCCGCGGCTCGCCTGCGTCGTCGCCTGGGCGTCGGTGGGGATCGAAGGGTCGATGAACGACCACTCGTGGAGCGTGCGCCCGCTCGCGAGGGTGATGTCGGACTCGTACATGTCGTAGCGACCGATCGATATGAGCGTCAGCTCGCTGGCCATCTGCTTCTTCTGGTTCCAGACCCACGTGGTGCGCGTGCCGTCCTCGCTGGGCGTCTTCGACATCAGCTCGCCGTTGCTCACCACGGCGGCTTCGCGCAGGCCGGGGTTGGCCGATAACGAGGTCGACGACGTCGTGAGCTTGCTGGGCGCGTCGACGCTGATCGAGTAGGTCGCCTTGTCGCGCGGGGTGTTGTTGTTCGGGAAGACCGTCATCGAGCCGACCGGCTGGTTGAGGAACGTGGCCCCGTCGCGCGTGTTGTTCCATCCCTCCCACGAGGTGTCGGTGTCGGTGTGCCGGACGGGCTTGCCGTGGTAGGTCACGACGGTCGTGAACTCGCCGTCGACTGGGGTCGCGGGCGTCACGACGATTTTGTGGACATCGGTCGTTGCGTCGGAGACCGTGGTGGTCTCGATGCGCTCGAAGGCTGCGGGAGCACCATCGACGGTCACGGCGTCAACGACCAGCGAGGTCGCCTCCAGCGTGCTGGTCGTGCCCTGGAAGTCGAAGGCGAACGACGAGAGAGGCGCACCGGTGGTCTTGGCCGTCACCGCCGTCCTCGCTGCGGAGAAGGTCGTGTTTGCCACGGCGTTGTTCGTGCTCGACACCGCGACGTCGACCGTCAGGTCGATGTCGTAGTGCAGCGCGTCGTAGCCGCTGTTGCCCTGGTTCGGGAAGAGGCTGTCGCCGGCGCTGAGGCCACCTGCGACGGGCTCGGCGGCCTGGGCCGGGCCGGTGCCGGTGGTGACGACGAGCATCCCGCTGACCAGAGCCAGCGATGCGAGCCGTGCGAGGTGGTGTCGTGCTGCGAGCGCCATGCGCCCCTCCTGGATGTCATGCCGTCCCGGCCCCCGCCCGCGGACGAACGGGTCCGCCGACCATAGCGATCCAGAGGTCACCGGATGTTACGTCGGCGTTGCCGCCAGCGACATCCGTGCCTGCGGCCCGAGCCCGGACGCAAGAAGACCCCTGACCTTGCGTTTCCGCAGGTCAGGGGTCTTGTCCATGGTAGCCCCGACGGGATTCGAACCCGCGCTACCGCCTTGAGAGGGCGACGTGCTAGGCCGCTACACAACGGGGCCATGGGTGGTCTTGCGACCTCGAGAACCCTACCAAAGGACCTTCGCAGGCCGTTCAGCGGGTTTCGCTGGGATACTAGGACTCGAACCTAGAATGGCGGTACCAGAAACCGCTGTGTTGCCAATTACACCATATCCCAATGGCTGCGGACGCTGTCCGAACCGAGGTCAAACTTTACCCGACGGTGCGTCCGCAACCCAAACCGGGTTACCCCTGGGCGTCCGATCCCAGGGCGGCGTCGAGGCGCGCGATGGTCTTGCGGTGGCCCAGCAGCTCGAGCGACTCGAACAACGGCGGGGAGATGCGGCTGCCCGTCACCGCGACGCGGACGGGTCCGAACGCCAGTCGCGGCTTGAGGCCCATGCCGTCGATCAGGGTGACGCGCAGGGCGCCCTCGATCGTGCCCGTGGTCCACTCCGCGGTGCCCGGGATCGCGTCGAGCGCGTCGCGGGCGGCGCGCACGACCTCGAGGCCCTTCTCGTCGAGGTTCTTGGCCGCATCGGCCTCGTCGACCGTGAACGCCTCGTCGGAGACGAACAGGAACCGCAGCATGTCGACGGCCTCGGTGAGCAGGGTCATGCGCTCGTGCACCAGCGGCGTCGCGGCTGCCAGCGTGCCGAGCTGCGTCTCGGTGGGCGCCGCGTCGATCAGGCCGGCGTCCTGGAAGTAGGGCACCAGCCGGTCGCGCAGCTCGGCCTCGGGCAGCAGCCGCACGTGCGAGCCGTTGATGGCCTCGGCCTTCTTGATGTCGAACCGGGCGGGGTTGGGGTTGACCCGGCCGATCTCGAAGGCCTCGACCATCTCGGGGATGCTGAAGACGTCGCGGTCGTCGGCGATCGACCAGCCCAGCAGCGCCATGTAGTTGAGCAGGCCCTCGGGCAGGAAGCCCTTGGGCTTGTAGTCGAGGAGGTTCGACTCGGGGTCGCGCTTGGACAGCTTGCGGTTGCCCTCGCCCATCACGAACGGCAGGTGGCCGAACTCGGGCGTGAAGCCTCCGCCGATGCCGATCTCGGCGAACGCCTCGTACAGCGCGATCTGCCGGGGCGTCGAGCTCAGCAGGTCCTCGCCGCGCAGCACGTGGGTGACGCCCATCATGGCGTCGTCGGTGGGGTTGGTCAGCGTGTAGAGCGGCTGGCCGTTGGCGCGGACCAGCACGTAGTCCTGCACGTTGGCCGAGTCGAAGGTGATCTCGCCGCGGACGAGGTCGTTGAACGTGTAGGTGCGCTCGGGCATCTTGAAGCGGATGACGGGCTGACGTCCCTCGGCCTCGTAGGCCGCGCGCTGCTCGTCGGTGAGGTCGCGGTGCAGACCGTCGTAGCCGCTGGGCTTGCCGGCGGCGCGAGCGGCGTTGCGACGGGCCTCGAGCTCGTCGGCGGTGTCGTAGGCCTTGTAGGCGAAGCCCGCGTCGAGCAGTCGCTGCGCGACGTCGGCGTAGATGTCCATGCGCTCGGACTGGCGGTAGGGGCCGTGCGGGCCGCCGACCTCGGGGCCCTCGTCCCAGTCGAGCCCGAGCCAGTGCATGACCTCGACGAGCAGCGCGTACGACTCCTCGTTGTCGCGCGACGTGTCGGTGTCCTCGATGCGGAAGACGAACTTTCCGCCGTGGTGGCGGGCGAAGGCCCAGCTGAACAGGGCCGTGCGCGCCATGCCGACGTGCGGGTTGCCGGTCGGGGACGGGCAGAAGCGGGCGACGACGGGTCGGACGGGAGCGTTGGAGACGTCAGTCATTGCGAGAGACCACCTGGTTCGTGAGGGTGCCGATGCCCTCGACCGTCACGCTGACGGAGTCGCCGACCTGCATGGGGCCGACGCCGTCGGGCGTTCCGGTGAGGATGACGTCGCCGGGCAGCAGCGTCATGAAGGACGAGACGTAGGCGATGACGTCGGGCACCGTGAAGACCATGTCGGACGTGTTGCCGTCCTGCTTGACGTCGTCACCGAGCCGCGTCGTGACCTGGACCGCGGACGGGTCGAAGTCGGTCTCGATCCACGGCCCGAGCGGGCAGAACGTGTCGAAGCCCTTGGCCCGCGCCCACTGGCCGTCCGTCGCCTGCAGGTCGCGTGCCGTGACGTCGTTGGCGACGGTGTAGCCGAAGATGACCTTCTTGGCGTCCTCGGCCGGGACGTCGCGGCAGATGCGTCCGATGACGACCGCGAGCTCGCCTTCGAAGTGCACGTCGCTGCTCTGCTCGGGGTAGAAGATCGGCTCGCCCGGCCCGATGACGCTGGTGTTGGGCTTGAGGAAGATCAGCGGCTCCTTCGGCACCTCACCACCCATCTCGGCCGCGTGCTTGGCGTAGTTCTTGCCGACGCACACGACCTTGCTGCGCGGGATGACCGGCGCCAGCAGACGCACGTCCGCGAGCGGGATCTTCTGGCCGCTGAGGTTGAGACCCGCGTAGAGCGGGTCCCCGTTCAGCACGGCGATGGTGGGGACGCCGTTGTCGTCCCCGATGACTCCGAAACGAGGATCGTCGTCCCCGGCAAACCTGGCGATACGCATAGGACCCCAGCCTATCGGTCATGACCGGGGCCCCTCGACGCCTAGCCGACCGGGGTCGACTCGCGGACGAGCAGGTGGTGGACGGCCGTCGCGCCCGCGACCATGCCTGCGGCCTGGGACGTGACGATCGACGACATCGGCATCGGCAGCTCGGGGTGGTGCGCCGCGTCGCCCGCCGCGAACACCCCTGGCACCGACGTCGCCTGGAAGGCGTTGACGCGGACGCAGCCCGACTCGTTCAGCTCGAGCCCCAGCTGCTCGGCGAAGGGGGCCGACTGGCTGAACGTCGGCGCGATGAACATCCCGTCGACGTGCACGATCGAGCCGTCGTCCATCGCCAGGTCGAGGCCGCCGTCTGCACGGACGATGGTCCGGACGCGTCCGTGGACGTCGACCAGCTCGGAGTCGAGACGGCCCAGCATGGCTGAGAGCCGCTCGAAGTGCGGCCCCTCGACATCCAGCGCGACGGTCCGTCCGGCCAGCTCGTGCCCGTGGCAGAACGGGCAGGCCGCGATCTCCTTGCCCCACGCCTCGGCCAGTCCCGGCACGTCCGGGAGGGCGTCGCGGACGCCGGTCGCCAGGACGAGGGCCGCTGCCCGCTCGGTGCTGCCGGCCAGGTGGACGACGAGCTCGTCGCCGTCCTGCTCGACCCGGTCGGCCGACGCCTTGCGCACCTCGACGGTGTCGTACGCCGCGAGGTCGGCGCGGGCCTGGCGTCGGAACTCCGCCGGCGCGATGCCGTCGTGGGTCACGTAGTTGTGGGCGTGCTCGACGGTGCCGTTGCGGTACTCGCCGGAGTCGAGCAGCAGCACCGAGCGGTGCATGCGTCCGAGGGTGAGGGCGGCCTGCAGGCCGGCGGGACCTCCGCCGATGACGATGGCGTCGTACATGGTGATCTCCTGGGGGTTCGTGGTGGTTGCGCTGAAGCACCAGCATGTGAGTTCATGTCGACATGAAGTCAAGTCTTCGGTCCATCGGCGACACCGCGACCCGGTTCGGCCTCGACACCCACGTGCTGCGCCACTGGGAGGACAAGGGTCTGCTGCAGCCGGAGCGCGACGGCGCCGACCGCCGCCGCTACGGCGACGACGACCTCGTGCGGATCGCCGTCATCCTGCGCAGCAAGGCCGCCGGCATGACGCTCGACCAGATCGCCGTGCTGCTCGACGACGACCACGGTCCGAGACGCCATGCCGTGCTGCAGGAGCACATCGCCGAGCTCGACCGCCGCATGGCCGAGATGCAGCTGTCACGCGCGATGACGGTGCACGCCTTCGAGTGCGAGGCGCACGACGTGACCCGCTGCCCGGGCTTCCGGTCGACCATCCAGGACGTCCTCGACGGGACGGCCGCGTGGCCGGGGACTCAGGCGCTGCCGTAGCGACGGTTGCGCGCCGCGTACTCCTCGACGGCCGCCCACAGCGCCCGCCGGTCGACGTCGGGCCAGGCGATGTCGCTGAACACCATCTCGGCGTAGGCCGACTGCCACAGCAGGAAGTTGCTGGTGCGCTGCTCGCCCGACGTGCGCCAGAACAGGTCGACGTCCTGCATGTCGGGCTCGTCGAGGTAGCGGGCGAAGGTCTTCTCGGTGACCTTGTCGGGGTTGACCCGGCCGGCGGCGACGTCGCGGGCCAGGGCCGCCGCGGCGTCGGCGATCTCGGCGCGCCCGCCGTAGTTGACGCACATCGTCAGCGTCAGCACGTCGTTGTCGCGGGTGAGCTGCTCGGCGGTCTCGAGCTCGTTGATGACGCTGCGCCACAGGCGCGGACGGCGTCCGGCCCAGCGCACCCGCACGCCCAGCTCGTGCATCTCGTCGCGCCGGCGACGGATGACGTCGCGGTTGAAGCCCATCAGGAAGCGCACCTCGTCGGGCGACCGCTTCCAGTTCTCGGTGGAGAAGGCGTAGGCCGACACGGCCTTGACGCCGATCTCGATCGCCCCCTCGACGACGTCGAACAGCGCCGCCTCGCCCATCTCGTGACCGGCCGTGCGCGGCAGCCCGCGCTGCTTGGCCCAGCGACCGTTGCCGTCCATGACGATCGCGACGTGCCGCGGCACCTGCTCGCGCGGGATCGCGGGCGGCGTCGCGCCGGACGGGTGCGGCACCGGGCGCCTGACCTGACGCTTCATCGGTCGCTCGCCGTCATCGGTCCACGTGGCTGAGCGAGCGCAGCCCCCGCTCGAGGTGCCACGACAGGTAGGCGCTGACGATGCCGCTGGCCTCGCGACGCGAGCGCTCGTCGGACGCGCCGACCGTGGGCCAGTCGCCGCTGAGCAGACCCGCGAGCAGCGTGACGGTGAACGGCGACGGGGCGGCCGAGCCGGCCACGCGGCAGTCGTCGCACAGCATGCCTCCCGAGGCGGCGTGGAAGTTGCGGTGCGGCCCCTCCTCGCCGCAGCGCGCGCAGCCGTCGAACGTCGGGGCGTAGCCGGCGATCGACAGGGCCCTCAGCTGGTAGGAGTCGAGGATCAGGCTCGGCGTCATGCGTCGTTCGCGGAGCGCCCGCAGCGCGCCGACCAGCAGCTGGAACTGCGCGATGGCCGGCTCGCCGTCCTCCTGCACGAGCCGCTCGGCGGTCTCGAGCATCGCGGTGCCGGCCGTGTAGGCCTCGTAGTCGAGCCCGAGGTCCTTCGCGAAGGCGTTGACGGTCTCGACCTGCGTGATGATGTCGAGCGAGCGACCCTCGGCGAGCTGCACGTCGACGTGCATGAACGGCTCGAGCCGGCCGCCGAAGCGCGACGTCGTCTTGCGCACGCCCTTGCCGACGGCACGCACGATGCCGCGCTGACGGGTCAGCAGCGTGATGATGCGATCGGCTTCACCCAGCTTGTGGACCCGCAGCACGATGCCGGTGTCGCGGTAGAGACTCACCCGTCCATTGTGCCGTGCGGCGGGGACGTTCGACGATCACGGCGCGCTGGTCAGTCGAGGCAGAGCTCGTTGCCCTCGGGGTCGAGCATCGTGATGAACCCGTGCTCCATCGGCGGCCGGGGCTCGACGCGGTACGCCCGCGTGGCTCCCAGCGCCTCCAGCCGGGCGGCCTCGGCCTCGAGCGCCTGCATGCGCTCGTCACCCGTCAGGCCAGGAGCGACGCGGACGTCGAGGTGCACACAGTTCTTGACCTGCTTGCCCTCGGGAACCCGTTGGAAGAAGACACGTGGGGCGCCGTCGGCGACGATCGCCGACCGCGAGCTCCACTCGCTCTCGGGCACGCCGAAGGCGCGCAGGGCGTCGTCCCACGTGTCGAAGCCCTGCGGCGGGGGCTGCACCTCGTAGTCGAGCGCCTCGGCCCAGAAGGCCGCGAGCGCGGCGGGATCAGAGCAGTCGAACGTGATCTGGATGTCCTTGGCCATGGCGCGATCATGCCGCGAGCCACCGACACGTGTCAGCCCATCGCGCGGGTGGCAGGATCGAGGGATGGGAGCCGTTCTGGGGGTCGACGGGTGCAGGCTCGGCTGGGTCGGTGTCCGGTGGGACGGAGACACCGACGTGCTCGTCGCACCGACGATCGCCGAGCTGGTCGCGGCCGCCGGGCCGGTCGACGCCGTCGCCATCGACATCCCGATCGACCTGCCCGCCGACGTGCCGCGCGTGGCCGAGCGGCTGGCTCGAGGTCGACTGCCCGGCAGAGCCTCGACGGTCTTCAACGCGCCGGCCGCTGCGGTGCTCGAGGCGGTCGACTACCCGGCCGCCAACGCCGCCAACCGGGCCGCCCTCGGCCTGGGCCTGAGCAAGCAGACGTGGTACCTGGTGCCCAAGATCCGCGACGTGCACGACTGGCTCACGACGTCGCCGTCGGTGCCGGTCGTCGAGGCGCACCCGGAGGTGTGCTTCGCCGCCATGAACGGCGGGGTGCTCGTCGACGGCAAGACGACGGCGCCCGGCGAGAGCCTGCGCCGGTCGCTGCTGGCCGCGCACGGGCTCGACGTCGTGGCCGAGCGGCGTCGAGGGGTCGCGGTCGACGACGTGCTCGACGCCGCCGCGACGGCGTGGACCGCGCGACGCGTGGCCGAAGGCATCGCCGAGCGGCTGCCGCCCGAGCCCCGCGACCGGCCGCATCCGGCCATCTGGACCTGAGACGGACGTTGCCGAGTGGTGCGTTCCCGTGCCCGAGTGGTGCGTCCTGGACAGACACGCCGTCCCAGAACGTCCAGTCCGCACCACTCGCGCTCAAGGGGGCGGGTCAGACCTGGCCCTGCTCTGCGAAGTGGCGGCCGGCCTGGGTCGAGAACAGCGCCTCGAGGGTGATGTCCTCCTGCTTGATGAAGCCCGTCGACGGCAGCACGCCGTCGGCGACGAGCTCGACGACGCTGACGGCCGAGGCCGCCGTCGTCCACGAGATGGCGCGCCACGTGCGTCCGGAGATGTCGAGCGGCTTGTAGGCGCGGACGTGGTTCTCGCGGAACGGGTGCCCGTTCTTGCGACCCTCCACCGCGGCGTGGATGTACACGACGTCGTCGTTGACGGGCGGCTTGGAGTCGACCAGCATCCGGCCCACCAGCTCGCGCTCGTCGCGCAGGTTGAGCTCGTCGAACAAGAAGTGCATCTGGTCGAAGTGCCCGGGGTAGCGCAGCGTCTTGTAGTCGAGGCGGTGCACCGAGCCCTCGTACGTCTCGCACATCGTGCCGAGCCCGCCGGACGTCAGCGCGGCCTCGAGCTCGATGCCGCCGATGAAGACGCGCTCCTTCTCGGTCATCGCGGGCACCATCTGGCGGTGGCCCTGGCGCAGCACCTCGCAGTCGTTGAGGTACTCGTTGACGACGCCCTCGGGCGACCAGTTGATCGCGTAGCCGAGCAGGCCCGTCGGGTTCTGGGGCAGGGCGCCGACCTTGAGCTCGATGGATCGGATGTCGTCGAAGGTCTTGGCGATCGAGGCCCCGATGATGCCGATGAGGCCGGGCGCGAGGCCGCACTGGGGTGCGAACGCGGCGCCCGGACGGTCGGCGGCCAGCTCGATGACGCGGTTGGTCGTGGGCACGTCCTCGGTGAGGTCGAAGTAGTGCACGTGGGCGTCGTACGCGGCCTCGGCGACCGCGATGTTCAGGTGGAACGGCAGGCACGACACGACGGCGTCGACGCCGCGCAGCGACTCGCGCAGACCCTCGGCGTCCTGCACGTCGAGCAGCTTGGTCTCGAAGCGGAGATCGGGACGAGCGGCCGCGTCGTAGCCCACGACCTTGAAGCCGGACTCGCCCAGCAGGTCGGCCACGAGCTCGCCGACCTTGCCCAGCCCGAACACGGCGACCTGGTTGATGATGCGTGCCATGGTTCCTCCTCCTGCCGGGCGGATCGCGCCACGGCACCTCGGTGCACCGGCGTGTGACCGGTGTCACGAGGAGGATAGCGTCCCCCGACCGTCGGGTGTGTACCGGCTGGCCGGTACACACCCGAGGCGGTTCGCGACCGTCAGCCCGTCGTGACCGGGACGACGTCGGCCGCGCCCATGCGGGCTGCGTCGGCCGTCTCGTCGTCGGGCATGGTCTGGCTCTCGCGCTCGGCCTCGACGCGCTTGAGGTAGTGGTCGACCTCGTTGGCCCGCTGCTCGTCGTCCCACCCGAGCACGCCGGCCATGAGCTCGGCGACCTCGTGCACCGCGCCGACGCCGCGGTCGAACTCCTCGAACGAGACCCGGGTGCGACGGGTGAGCACGTCGTCGACGTGCCGGGCCCCCTCGTGCGACACCGCGTAGACGATCTCGGCGCGCAGGTAGTCCGGCGCGCCGCCGAGCGGCTCGCCCAGGTCGGGGCGTCCCGTCACCAGCTCGAGCACCTCGTCGACGAGCGAGCCGTACCGCCCGAGCAGGTGCTCGATGCGCACGACGTGCAGCCCGTGGTCGGCGGCCAGCTGGTGCCGCTGGTTCCAGCGCGCGTGATATCCCTCGGCGCCCAGCAGCGGGACGTTCTCGGTGACGCACGGCGCCACCCGACGGTCGAGCTGGGTCTCGAGCGCGTGCACCGCCTCGTCGACGACGTCCTTGGCCATGACCCGGTAGGTCGTGTACTTGCCGCCGGCCACCACCACGAGGCCCGGCGCGGCGTGGGCCACGGCGTGCTCGCGCGAGAGCTTGCTGGTGGCCTCGTCCTCGCCGTGCAGCAGCGGACGCAGCCCGGCGTAGACGCCCTCGACGTCCTCGTGCGTCAAGGGCTGCTCGAGCACGGCGTTGACGTGGTCGAGCAGGTAGTCGATGTCGCTGCGGCTGGCGGCCGGGTGGTCCTTCGACAGCGACCAGTCGGTGTCGGTCGTGCCGATGATCCAGTGCCGTCCCCAGGGGATCACGAACAGCACCGACTTCTCGGTGCGCAGGATCAGGCCCGACTCGCTGCGGATGCGGTCGCGCGGCACCACGAGGTGCACGCCCTTGCTCGAGCGGACGTGGAACTTGCCCCGCTCACCGGCGAAGGCCTGGGTCTCGTCGGTCCACACGCCGGTCGCGTTGACGACCTGCCGCGCCATGACGCGCAGGGTCCGGCCCGACTCGAGGTCGTGCACCTCGGCGCCGACGACCCGCTCCCCCTCCTTGACCAGCGACGTCACGCGCGCCCGTGACGCGACGTGGGCGCCGTAGGCCGCGGCCGTGCGCGACAGGAACATCGTGTGACGGGCGTCGTCGACCTGCGCGTCGTAGTAGCGCAGCGCGCCCACGAGGGCGTCCTTGCGCAGCGCCGGCACGAGACGACGGGCCCCGCGACGGGTGAGGTGCTGGTGCAGGGGGACGTTCTGGCCGTAGCCGGACGCCTTGCTCATCGCGTCGTACAGGGCCACCCCGGAGCCGGCGTAGAACCGCTCCCACACCCGGTGCTTGAGCGGGTAGACGAACGACACCTCCTTCACCAGGTGCGGCGCCAGCCGGTTGAGGTTGAGCCCGCGCTCCTTGAGCGCCTCGGCGACCAGGCGGAAGTCGAGCATCTCGAGGTAGCGCAGGCCGCCGTGCATCAGCTTGCTGGAGCGGCTCGACGTGCCCGAGGCGAAGTCACGCGCTTCGACCAGGCCGACCGTCAGCCCGCGGGTGGCGGCGTCGAGGGCCGAGCCCGCACCCACGACGCCACCACCGATCACGAGCACGTCGAGGGTCGTGGTGCTCATCGCGTCGAGCGCCGCCTGGCGCGTGTCGGGCGAGAGGACTGCTGAGGTGCTCATCAGTCGACGTCGACCCAGTCGAGCGTGCGGGTGACGGCCTTCTTCCACTGCGCGTACCCGACCTCACGCTGCTCGTCGTCCCACTGCGGCTCCCAGCGCTTCGACTCGTTCCAGTTCTCGCGCAGCTCGTCGGTGTTGGCCCAGAAGCCCACCGCGAGACCGGCCGCGTAGGCCGCGCCCAGCGCGGTCGTCTCGGCCACGACCGGACGGCTGACCGGCACGCCGAGGATGTCGGACTGGATCTGCATGCACAGCTCGTTCGCCGTCACTCCCCCGTCGACCTTGAGCACCTCGAGGACGACGCCGGAGTCCTTCTCCATCGCCTCGGCGACGTCGCGCGACTGGTAGCAGATCGACTCGAGCGTGGCGCGGGCCAGGTGCGCGTTGTTGTTGAAGCGCGACAGGCCGACGATCGCCCCGCGCGCGTCCGAGCGCCAGTACGGCGCGAAGAGCCCCGAGAAGGCCGGGACGAAGTACACGCCGCCGTTGTCGTCGACCTGGCGGGCCAGCGACTCCGACTGCGAGGCGCCCGAGATGATGCCCAGCTGGTCGCGCAGCCACTGCACGGCCGAACCGGTGACCGCGATCGAGCCCTCGAGCGCGTAGACCGGGGCGTCGTCGCCGAACTGGTAGCAGACGGTCGACAGCAGGCCGGCGTTGCTGCGGACCAGCTCGGTGCCGGTGTTGAGCAGCATGAAGTTGCCGGTGCCGTAGGTGTTCTTGGCCTCGCCGGGTGCGAAGCAGACCTGGCCCACCGTGGCGGCCTGCTGGTCGCCGAGGATGCCGGTGATCGGCACCTCGCCGCTGAACGGACCGTCGGCCAGCGTGACGCCGTACGGCTCGCTCGTCGAGGACGGCTTGATCTCGGGCAGCATCGAGCGCGGGATGTCGAAGAAGCCGAGCAGCTCGTCGTCCCACTGCAGCGTCTCGAGGTCCATCAGCATCGTGCGGCTGGCATTGGTGGGATCGGTGACGTGCACGCCGCCGTTGCGACCGCCGGTGAGGTTCCAGATGATCCAGCTGTCGGTGTTGCCGAAGATCGCGTCGCCCTTCTCGGCCGCTTCGCGGACGCCGTCGACGTTCTCCAGGATCCACTGGATCTTGCCGCCGGAGAAGTAGGTCGCGGGCGGCAGACCGGCCTTGCGGCGGATGATGTCGCCGCGCTCGTCGCGATCGAGGGCGCTGGCGATGCGGTCGGTGCGGGTGTCCTGCCAGACGATCGCGTTGTAGTACGGCCGGCCGGTGTTCTTGTTCCACACGACGGTGGTCTCGCGCTGGTTGGTGATGCCCAGCGCCGCGAGGTCGCTGGCGTCGAGCCCGGCCTTGTTGAGCGTCGACTGGATGACCGACGACGTGCGCTCCCAGATCTCGGTCGGGTCGTGCTCGACCCAGCCGGCCTGCGGGAGCACCTGCTCGTGCTCGAGCTGGTGGCGGGCGATCTCGTTGCCGCCGTGGTCGAAGATCATGAAGCGCGTGCTGGTGGTGCCTTGGTCGATCGATCCGATGTACTCAGCCATGGTGCTGCCTCTCGTGACGTTCTCGTGAAGGGTGGATGTGGTCTAGCTCTGCGTGGCCGGCTCGGAGACGGTGATCTCCTCGGGCTCGTCCGGCAGGTGGGCCTCGATGAGGTACCTGAACAGGCCGCCGCCGATCAGGCCGCCGACGATCGGCGCGACGATCGGGAGCCAGAAGTACAGCGGGTGGTCGCCCGACGTGCTGAACCACGCATCTCCGTAGCCCGTGATCCACGAGGCCAGGCGGGGACCGAAGTCGCGGGCCGGGTTGATCGCGTAGCCGGCGTTGCCGCCCAGTGCCATGCCGATGCCGACGACCAGCAGGCCCACCACGACAGGGCCGATGTTGGCCATCGGCGGGTTGTTGGTCGCCGTCGTCAGGGCGAAGATCACGAAGACGAGGATCGCGGTGCCGACCACCTGGTCGAGGAACGCGGTCGGGATCGAGACGCCGGCCGTCGGCGAGGTCGAGAAGATGCCCTGGGTGTCGTACGTGTGACCGGGGTCGATCTTGGCGATGAGGTCGGCGTAGGTGGCGCGGATGATCAGCGCGCCGACGAAGGCGCCGACGACCTGGGCGCCGATGTAGGGCGCGACCTTGCGCCACTCGAATCCCTTGAACGCCGCGAGCGCGATCGTGACGGCGGGGTTGAGGTGCGCCCCCGACAGACGGGCCGCGACGTAAACGCCCAGCGTCACGCCGATGCCCCACGCCCAGGCGATCGAGTCGTGGTCGCCTGCCGCTCCGTCGCCGGTCACGACCTGGGCCACCACGCCCGCCCCGAACAGGATGATGATCATCGTGCCGAACATCTCGGCCGTCAGCTCACCCCACAACGTCGACTTCTTCATGCATGCCTCCTGGTGCGTCGGCGGCGTCGTTGCCGCCTCATCGCACGTTAGGCACGGGTGTGACCCACGCCAAGCCCCACCGTTCGGCATCGTCGAACGCGGGTACGGTTGAGCCATGACGCGATCCATCCAGTCGGTCGAGCGCGCGACGGCGATCCTGCGCCTGCTGGCCGGTGCGGCGGGCCCCTTGCGGCTGTCGGAGGTCGCCGGCACCTTGGGCCTGGCGAAGCCGACGGCGTTCGGCATCATCCGCACCCTGCGCGACGCCGGCTTCGTCCACCAGGACCAGCTGACGTCCGACTACTCGCTCGGCGACGGGGTGCGGCACCTCCACCGCTCTGGCATCGACCCGCACGACCTGCGGTCGCTGGCCACGAACTGGGCCGACGCGCTGGCCTCGCGCACGCGGCTCGAGGTGCTCATCGCGGTGCCCGAGCGCGACGGTGCCCGGATCGTCCACCACGTGTTCCGTCCCGACGACTCCGAGCAGGAGCTGCGCATCGACGAGGTGCTGCCGTTCCACGCCACGGCGCTGGGCAAGGTCGTGCTGGCGTTCTCGGCCGGTATCGCCTCGCCCAGCCCCGACCTCGAGCGCTACACCCGCCGCACGCTGACCCAGCGTGCGGCGTTCGACGTCGAGATGAGCCGCGTCCGCGAACGTGGCTGGGCCGACGAGCACGGCGAGCTCACCCCCGGGGTGGGCGCCGTCTCGGTGCCGCTGCGCGGCTTCGGCGGGCTCGGCGTGGGCGCCGTCGCCGTGTCGGGGCCGCTCGAGCGGGTCTTCCACACCGTCGGGGCGCCGCGGGACGGCATCGTGGCCGCCACCGCCTCGACCGCCGCGGCGATCTCCCGGTCGTTGGGCGTGCACGCATGAGCACCGTCATCGCGGCGATCGACCAGGGCACGACGTCGTCGCGGTGCATGCTGTTCGACCGGCAGGGGCGCACGCTGTCGCTCGCGCAGCGCGAGCACCAGCAGACCTTCCCACGTCCGGGCTGGGTGCAGCACGACGCCGACGAGATCTGGCGTCACGTGCGCCGCCTCGTCCCCGAGGCCCTCGACCAGGCCGGGGTGGGGGTCCGCGACGTCGCGGCCCTCGGCATCGCCAACCAGCGCGAGACCACCGTCGTCTGGGACCGCACGAGCGGTCGCTCGCTCGGCCCCGCGATCACCTGGCAGGACACGCGCACGGCCGACATCGTCGCCGAGCTGGTGGCACGTGGCGAGGACGAGCGCATCGTCGAGATCACCGGCCTGCCCCCGCACACGTACTTCGCCGGGCCGCGGCTGCGCTGGCTGCTCGACCGACGACCCGGCCTGCGCGAGCGGGCGGCCGACGGCGAGGTGCTGTTCGGGACGATGGAGTCCTGGCTGATCTGGAACCTCACCGGAGGGGTCGACGGCGGCGTGCACGTCACCGACGTCACCAACGCGAGCCGCACCATGCTCATGGACCTGACGACGTGCACGTGGAGCGAGACGATGCTCGACCTGCTCGACGTCCCGCGCGCCGTGCTGCCCACGATCCGGCCCAGCGGCGAGGTCTACGGCACGTGCGTCGGCGACCTCGCAGGCGTGCCGATCGCGGGCGCGATCGGCGACCAGCAGGCCGCCCTCTTCGGCCAGACCTGCTTCACCCCCGGCGACGCCAAGTGCACCTACGGCACGGGCGCCTTCCTGCTCGTCAACGCCGGCACCGAGCGGCCGCGGCCGGAGCGCACCGTCCTGCCCACCGTCGCCTTCGCGCTCGGCGACGACGCGCCGGTGTACGCCGTCGAGGGCTCGATCGCGATGACCGGCTCGCTCGTGCAGTGGCTGCGCGACTCGCTCGAGATCATCGAGACGGCGCCGCAGGTCGAGACCCTCGCCCGATCCGTCGACGACAACGGAGGCTGCTACATCGTGCCGGCGTTCTCGGGCCTGTTCGCACCGAGGTGGGACCCTGACGCCCGCGGCACCATCGTCGGCCTGACGTCGTACATCCGCAAGGGGCACATCGCCCGGGCGGCCCTCGAGGCGACGGCGTGGCAGACGTGGGAGGTCGTCGAGGCCATCCGCCACGACGTCGGGCTCGACCTGCAGTCCCTGCGCGTCGACGGCGGCATGACGTCCAACCACCTGCTGATGCAGCACGTCGCCGACGTGCTCGACGTGCCGGTCGAGCGTCCGCTGGTGTCGGAGACCGTGTGCCTGGGCGCGGCGTACGTCGCCGGCCTGACGGTCGGCTACTGGGCCGATCTCAGCACGCTGGCCCACCACCGGCACCGGGCGGCGGTGTGGCGACCGAGGATGGACCCCGCCGTGCGGGCCCATGAGTCGTCGCAGTGGAACCGGGCCGTCGAGCACGCGCTGGGCTGGGTGAGCCACCCGGCGCAGCCCGCGGTCCCGTAGCCCCGTGTCAGGGCTCACAGGGGTTGCGGGATGCGTCCGGCCGAGGACGGGGTTGAGGCTCGCATGACCCGTCTTACCGGAACGCGCGCCTTCGTCGTCGTGGTCCTCGCCTTCCTCGTCACGATGATCGGCACGACGCTGCCGACGCCCATGTACGGCGTCTACCAGCAGCGTCTCGGCTTCTCGCTGACGACGATCACGGTGGTCTTCGCGATGTACGCGTTCGGCGTGCTGGCGGCCCTGCTCGTGTTCGGCCGCTGGTCCGACGCCCTGGGCCGGCGACCCCTGCTGCTCGCCGGGCTGGCCACGTCGCTGGCCAGCGACGTGGTCTTCCTGCTGGCCGACGCCACGTGGGTGCTGCTGGTGGCGCGCGTCGTCTCGGGCGTGTCGGCCGGCATCTACGTCGGGACGGCCACCGCCGCGGTCATCGAGGCCGCGCCCGAGCGGTGGCGCTCGCGCGCACCCCTGGTGGCCACCGCCGCCAACATCGGCGGACTGGGTCTCGGCCCCGTCATCGCCGCTGCGCTCGTCGCCGCCTTCCCGTGGCCGGTGCACCTGACGTTCGTGGTGCACGCCGTGGCGGCTCTGCTCGTCCTGGTGCTGCTGAGCCAGGTGCCCGAGACCGTCGACGTGACGCCCGGGGCCCGTCCGCAGCTGCAGCGACCGAGCGTCCCCGCCTCGGCCCGGACGACCTTCGTGGGGGCCGGCATCGCCGGGTTCGCGGGCTTCGCCGTCTGCGGCCTGTTCACGGCGGTGTCACCCCGCTTCGTCGGCGAGGCCGTCGACGACCCGCACCCCCTCGTGTCGGTGTCGGTGGTGTTCGCCCTGTTCGCCGCCTCGGTGCTGGCCCAGGTGGTGTGGCACCGGCTGCCGACCGACACGGGCGTCGACCTCGGCTGCGTGCTGCTGACGGCCGGCATGCTGATGTTCACGGTCTCGCTGTCACAGGAGTGGCTGTGGCTGATGCTCGCCGCCGCGGTCGTCGCGGGCGCCGGCCAGGGCATCTCGTTCAGCAAGGGGCTGTCGGCGGTGCTGCAGCGCGTCGGCGCCCACGAGCGCGCCGGCACGACGTCGGCGTTCTTCGTCGTGGCCTACGTCGCGATCTCCGTGCCGGTCATCGGCAGCGGCATCGCCTCCGACCACTGGGGGCTCGACCCGGCGGGCATCGCGTTCTCGCTGGCCGCCGCTGCCCTGGCCGCCCTGGCGCTGGTCACGCTCGTGATCGACCAGCGCCGGACGCCCACCGCCTGACCCGGCTCCCGCGAGCCACCTCCGCGGACGTCATCACATCAGTACCTACGACAGCACATCCGTGATGACGTCCGGAGGGGCGCAGGGTCGGTCAGGCGGGGATGGTCTGGGCGACGGCCCGGTTGGCCGCCGACACGACGGCCCGCAGCGACGCCGTCACGATGTTCTCGTGGATGCCGACGCCCCACACGGTCTCGCCCGCGACCTCGCACTCGATGTACGAGGCGGCGAAGGCGTCACCGCCCGACGACAGCGCGTGCTCGGAGTAGTCGAGCAGGCGGATGTCGGCACCGGCCTGGCGCATGCCGTCGATGAACGCCGCGACGGGACCGTTGCCCTCGCCCTTGAACTCCTGCACCTCACCGCGCACCCGCAGCTCGACGACCTGCTGGTCGCTGCCGTCGTTCGCGGTGACCGAGCTGAAGCTCTCGAGACGGTAGGGCTCCTCGCGCTCGAGGTACTCGCTCCGGAACGCGGCCCAGATCGACGCCGGCTCGATCTCGCCGGCCTCGCCCTCGGTGAGCTGCTGCACGATCTGGCTGAACTCGATCTGCAGGCGACGCGGCAGGTCGAGCTGGTGGTCGTTCTTGAGGATGTAGGCGACCCCGCCCTTGCCCGACTGGCTGTTGACGCGGATGACCGCCTCGTACGACCGGCCGACGTCCTTGGGGTCGATCGGCAGGTACGGCACCGCCCACGGGGCGTCGTCGACCTCGACGCCGGCGGCGGCAGCGTCGATCGCCATGTGCTCGAAGCCCTTCTTGATGGCGTCCTGGTGCGAGCCGCTGAACGCGGTGTAGACCAGGTCGCCGCCGTAGGGGTGACGCTCGGGCACCGGCAGCTCGTTGCAGTACTCGACCGTGCGGCGGATCTCGTCGATGTCGTGGAAGTCGATCTGCGGGTCGATGCCCTGGCTGAACATGTTGAGGCCCAGCGTCACCAGGCACACGTTGCCGGTGCGCTCGCCGTTGCCGAACAGGCAGCCCTCGATGCGGTCGGCCCCGGCCATGTAGCCCAGCTCGGCCGCCGCCACGCCCGTGCCGCGGTCGTTGTGAGGGTGCAGCGACAGCACGATGCTGTCGCGGCGCGGCAGGTTGCGGTGCATCCACTCGATCGAGTCGGCGTAGACGTTGGGCACCGCCATCTCGACGGTCGCCGGCAGGTTGATGATCAGCGGCCAGTCGGGCGTCGGGTCGATGACGTCGATGACGCGGCTGCACACCTCGAGCGCGTAGTCGAGCTCGGTGCCCGTGTACGACTCGGGCGAGTACTCGTAGAAGATCTTGGTGTCAGGGGTGTGGATCTCGGCGTACTTCATGCACAGCCGGGCGCCCTGGGTCGCAATGTCGGTGATGCCGTCCTTGTCGAGGCCGAACACCACGCGGCGCTGCAGCGTCGAGGTGGAGTTGTAGAAGTGGACGATCGCCTGCTTGGCGCCCACCAGCGACTCGAAGGTGCGGTCGATCAGGGGCTCTCGGCACTGCGTCAGCACCTGGATGACGACGTCGTCGGGGATGTGCCCGCCCTCGATGAGCTGGCGGACGAAGTCGAAGTCGGTCTGGCTGGCGCTCGGGAAGCCGACCTCGATCTCCTTGTAGCCCATGCGCACGAGCAGCTGGAACATCGCCAGCTTGCGGGGCGCGGTCATGGGGTCGATCAGGGCCTGGTTGCCGTCGCGCAGGTCGACCGCGCACCAGCGCGGGGCCTGCGTGATCGTCTTCGCGGGCCAGGTGCGATCGGGCAAGTCGATCGGCGTGAAGGGCTGGTAGCGCTGGAACGGCATGCCGCTCGGACGCTGGGGGCTGTTGGCGTAGCTGGTCATCGAACTCTCCGGGGTGTTTGTCGGGGCTGCTGGTGGCCGGGACGTGACAAACTCCGCGCCGAGGGGTCCGACCTAGAGGACCTCGACGCGGCAGAGAAGAAGCGAGCGGATCTGCAGCACCCGAATAGGCTAGCAGCATGCCTTCCCACGACTCTGCGGACTCCGACCACTCGACCTCCGGCGCGTACGTGCACGCCGGCCAGGAGTTCGACCGCGACATGAACTACATCCCCGACCGCATCGTCCGCGAGGGCACCGACGCCGAGGGCCGTCCCGCCTGGCCCGTCGAGGCCGGACGCTACCGACTGATCGTCGCGCGGGCGTGCCCGTGGGCCAACCGCGCGATCATCGTCCGTCGCCTGCTGGGCCTCGAGGACGCGATCTCGATCGGCTACTGCGGCCCCACGCACGACAAGCGCAGCTGGACGTTCGACCTCGACCCGGGTGGCGTCGACCCCGTGCTCGGCATCGAGCGCATCCAGGAGGCGTACCTCAAGCGCTACCCCGACTACCCGCGCGGCATCACGGTGCCGGCGATGGTCGAGGTGTCGTCGGGCCAGGTCGTCACCAACGACTTCCCGTGGATCACGCACGACTTCGCGGCCGAGTGGACCGAGCACCACCGCGAGGGCGCGCCCGACCTGTGGCCGGCCGACGTCCGCGACGAGATGGAGACCGTCATGAAGCGGATCTTCACCGAGGTCAACAACGGTGTGTACCGCTGCGGCTTCGCCGGGTCGCAGGAGACGTACGAGGCCGCCTACGACCGGCTGTGGACCGCGATGGACTGGCTCGAGGAGCGTCTCGCGACGCGCCGCTTCCTGATGGGCGACAGCATCACCGAGGCCGACGTCCGGCTGTTCACGACACTGGCCCGCTTCGACGCCGTCTACCACGGGCACTTCAAGTGCAACCGTCAGAAGCTGACGGAGATGCCGGTGCTGTGGGCGTACGCCCGCGACCTGTTCCAGACGCCCGGCTTCGGCGAGACGATCGACTTCGACCAGATCAAGAAGCACTACTACATCGTCCAGACCGACATCAATCCGACGAAGATCGTGCCGAAGGGCCCCGATCCCGAGGCGTGGCTGACGCCGCACGGTCGCGAGTCGCTCGGCGGACGCCCCTTCGGCGACGGCACCCCGCCCGACCCCGAAGTGTGACGCCTACGGCCTCATTCCGTTCGGGTGACGCCGTGGGCGTCACACGTCGCGGGGTGGGGCCGTGGCGCGCGACATGATGTCGGCGACGACGTCGCTCTTGGCGTCGGCATAGTCGTTCGTGTCGTCCCAGTCGCGCAGCGACAGCTCGCGCTTGACCGCCTTGTAGCGGTCACGGTCGTCGGGGTGCGTGCGCAGCCAGTCGCGGAACACGAGGTGGCGGCGCTCCCAGTCGCTGCCGACCGTGCACACGTGCAGGTTGACGTCGCGCTCCGGAGTGCGCAGCATGCGGTGCTCGGGCTCGCGCACGCGCAGCACGTAGCCGGCCGCGACCAGGTCGGGGACGAACGCGTCCTCGTCCTCGACGTCGACGACGCTGAGGTCGATGTCGATGATGGGCTTGGCCGCGAGCCCCGGGACGCTGGTCGAGCCGATGTGCTCGAGGCCCAGCACCCGGTCGCCCAGGGCGGCGACGATGCGCGAGCGCTCGTGCTCGTACCGCTCGGCCCAGCGGGGGTCGTGGTCGACGATGACGATGTCGCGCTTCTCGCGGCCGCCGATCAGGACGCCGTCGAGCGGATCGGGTGACGCACTCATGTCGCCAGTCTGCCGGATGCGGCGACCCTGGCCACGGGGGTCCGCCCGGCCAGCGACTGCGGCAGGAGCGTGGCCAGGAGGCGGCGACGTGTGGACGCACCGGCCCGCAGCGACGCCGTGACGGCCTGCAGGTCGGCGACGCCGTCGCCCGGTGGTTGCTCGCCTCGGGAGAAGCGGGCGTGCTCGACGCGCCTCAGGAGCGCTTGCAGCGCGTCGTCGTCGACACCGGGCTGCGCCGTGAGGCGTGCCGCGAAGCCGCGAGGCGTGTCGGCGGCGGACGCCGGGATGCGCAGGTCGCGGGCGACGTCCTCGAGCTCGCGCCACAGCGGCTCGACGTCGGTGCGACCCCGAGACGTCCGCCAGCGCCGTCGCACCGACCGCACCACCCACGGCACGGCACCGACGACGAGGAGGGCGGCCAGCGTGACGATCGCGCTGCGCGGAGCGGTCGAGCCCTGCTCGGACGGGGCGGCGACCGGCTGTTCGGGGGTGTCGGCACCGCGCTGCGGAGCCGCCTGCGTGGGCTCGGGCGTCGGGGCCGGCTCGGCGTCCGGGGTGTCGACCGCCGGCTCGACGAACGAGGTGGCGTCGCCCACGCTCGTCGTGGGGTCGAAGCGCACCCAGCCGGCGCCTTGGAAGTAGATCTCGGTCCAGGCGTGCAGGTCGTCGGACGTGTTGGTGAACACCGACTCGCCGTCACGGATGTTCGAGGTGCCGGGCGCGTAGCCGACCGCGATGCGGGACGGCATGTCGAGCGTGCGCGCCATGACCGCCATGGCGGACGAGAAGTGCACGCAGTAGCCCGCCTTCTTGCGCAGGAACTCGGCGATGACCTCGACGCCGTTGCCGTCGTAGTCGCCGGCGACCGGGGCCGTCTCGGAGTAGCGGAAGTCGCCGTCGCGGAAGAACTTCTGCAGTGCCAGGGCACGGTCGTAGTCGTTGTCGGCATCGGCGGTGACCTCGCGGGCCGTGCGCTCGATGATCGAGGGCATCGTGGGAGGCAGCTCGACGTACGACTCCAGGCCGGGGCCGATCGAGGTGCGCAGCTGTCGCATCTGCTCGGCGGTGGGCCGGACGTCGAGGCTCGACACGGTGTAGGTCTTGCCCCGTGAGTCGTCGGTGCGCGAGGTCAGGGTCTGGCCGGCCCGGCGGAAGGTCCACTCGCCGTCGAGCCCCGTCACGGTGCCCGTCGACGGGTACGGCACGGGCAGCATGGTGCTGCGCAGCTGGTCGATGCGGATGCGAGTCCGGCCGGGCTCGACCTCGATGTCGCTGTCGATCAACCGCTCGCCCTCGAACAGGTCGGCGCGCACCGTCTCGGTGGGCTTCCAGGTGCGACCCGTGAAGTCGCGCAACGTCGCGACCTTCAGGTACTGCGGCTCGTCGAAGGTCGTCGTGTAGGTCAGGGCCGTCGCGGTGCTGTTGCGCCGCAGGTTCTGGCCCAGCTCGATCATGGGGTTGATGCCGCGCCCGAAGACCTGGGGCGGCGGCTTGCCCCACGACGCCGCAGCGGCGCCGACGTCCGGAGCGACCGACGGGAAGGCGACGGCTCCGGCGAGGGCCGTGACACCGAGCGCCAGTGCCGGGACGGCGCCGAGGCGCGACGTGCCACCGCGCGTGGCCGTGGCGGTGCGCGAGCGCAGCAGCACGAGCCACAGCGCGGCGACCGCCAGGAACAGCCAGGCCGGTGGCGTCTCCCCCGAGACCAGCGCCGGCGTCGCGAAGACGGCGAGCAGGAGCACCCCGATCAGCGGCGCGGCGCGGCGCCGCTGCAGCATCAGGTCGGCCACCACCACGATCAGGCCGAACGCGCTCGCGACGACCAGCACGATGGGCCGGGACGCCGCGACCGGCGCCTTCTCCTGCACGATCGTCTGCTGGGCGACCGAGGCCATGTCGGCCAGGGCGGTGACGGTCTGTGGCGTCGGGACGATCGCCAGCAACGTCTCGGGCACGAAGATCCACACGATGACGAGCAGCTCGACCAGGATCGCGACGGGCGCTACGAACCGGGTGCCGAGTCCGCGCAGCACCGCGCACGTCAGGCCGGTCATGGTGGCCACCAGGATCGTGGTGACCCACCAGTCGCGTCCCTCGACGATCGTGCCGAACCCCGACAGCAGCAGCACCAGCGCGAGGGCGATGACGCCGTGGTCGAACCAGGTCTCGCGGGCCGTGCGCACCGGCGACCTGGTCACCGTCTCAGCGTCCCGCACCGCGTCCCCCTCCGGCAGCCCCTGCGGGCTCGGCGTCGAAGGACGCCCACGTCTCGGCGAGATCGTCCTGCGGCGACCAGGTGACCACGTTCCAGCGGGCACCGTCGAGCACGTCGAGCGCCGGTGCCGGCGTGCCGTGCGCCACGAGAGCCAAGATCGTCCGCGCGGTCGACAGCGACGCGACCCAGTGCCGGGCGCGCTCGACCGTCAGACGTCCGAGGACGACGAAGACCGCGCCCTCGGCGTCGTGGCGGCCCGGACGGTCGACGGGCTCGGGCTGCAGGAGGGCCAGGTCGACCATCGCGTCCTCGAGCGTGTCGTGCCCCTCGGCGACGACGCGGTCGACCTGCGTGCCGTTGGACTGGAGCCCCACGACGTACCCGGCCCGCACGAGGTGGGCCGTGATCGAGGCGGCTGCCACGACCGACCACTCCAGCGCCGGCGAGAACTCCCACGCGTCCTTGCGGTCGAGCGCCGTGCCCTGGCTGCGCGGGTCGGCGTCGACGATGACCGCGGCGCGCGGGGTGACCTGCTGCTCCTCCTGCCGCACCATGAGCTCGGCCCGGCGCGCCGTGGCCTTCCAGTGGATGCGCTTGAGCGCGTCCCCCGGCAGGTAGGCGCGGGCGATGATGTCGTCGTCGCCGACACCGACGTTCTGCGGGGCGGGCCGGGTGGCGCCCTGGTCGCTGGCACCGCGAGGCGTGATGGGCGGCAGGTCGACGCGGCCCGGCAGCACCATCAACGGCTGCACCCCTCCGAAGGAGTGTCGCCGGCTCACCAGGCCGAAGGGGTCGTGCACGTCGACGTGCAGCGGCCCGACGTCGTGCTGCCCGCGCCGCATGCCGTGCAGGTCGTACGTGACCGTGGTCGTCGCGTCGGCGCTGCGGCTGCCTCCGAGCGCGGGAAGGGCCCCGCTGCTGGTGCCGGACAGGCCGTGCGGGAGGTGATCGTCCCAGTCGGCCTCGAGGCACGGCAGGGGCGACTGGTTGACGAGCCGGACCGTGACCCGCGACGGCGCCCCGAGCGGCACGACCCGCGGCGCGAACGTCCGCTCGACCCGCACCCGGGAGTGGCCCACGAGCACGAAGCCCGCGGACAGGACGATCATCGCGACGAGCAGGCCGGTGACGTACAGCAGCGCGGGCAGCGACAGCAAGGGAGCTGCCGCGAAGGTGGCCACGGCTGCCGCGGCGAAGCCGATGCCGCGACGTGTCACGACGACGGACGTCACCGCCCGACGCAGGGCACGGACGCGGAGCGGGGCCATGTCAGCGCTGCTGGACCGCGCCGGCCGGGACCGGCGTCTCGGCCACGATGCGTGCGACGACCTCCTCGACCGACGACACCCCGCGCATCGCGATCAGGCGGTGGGGCAGCACCACCCCCGCCAGCACGTCGATGTCGTCGGGCAGCACGAAGTCGCGCCCGTGGACGGCCGCCCGCGCCTTGGCTGCCCGGATGAGCTGGAGCGTGGCCCGTGGGCTCGCGCCGAGGCGCAGCTCGGTGTCGGTGCGGGTGGCCTGCACGAGGTCGACGACGTACTGCTCGACCGCCGACGACACGTGGATGGCCCGGGCCGTCGCGATCATCGCCGAGATGTCGTCGACCGTCGCGACCGGCGAGAGACCGTCGAAGGGGTTGTAGGCGTCGCGCTGCTGCACCATGGCGAGCTCGGCGGCGGCGTCGGGGTAGCCCATCGAGATGCGCGCCATGAAGCGGTCCCGCTGCGCCTCGGGCAGGGCGTACGTGCCCTCCATCTCGAAGGGGTTCTGCGTCGCGACGACCGTGAACGGGGTCGCGAGCGCGTAGGTCGTGCCGTCGACGGTGACCTGTCGCTCCTCCATCGCCTCGAGCAGCGCCGACTGGGTCTTGGGCGAGGCACGGTTGATCTCGTCGCCGATGACGATGTTGGCGAACACCGCGCCGGGCTTGAACTCGAACTCGCGGTCGACCTGGTTGTAGACCGAGACGCCCGTGATGTCGGACGGCAGCAGGTCGGGCGTGAACTGGATGCGGCGGACCGAGCAGCTGACGGAGCGGGCGAGCGCCTTGGCGAGCACGGTCTTGCCGACGCCCGGCACGTCCTCGATGAGCAGGTGCCCCTCGGCGAGGAAGACGACCAGCGCGGCCTCGGCCGCCTCGGGCTTGCCGTCGATGACCCGCTCGATGTTGCCGAGGATGGCGCGCGCTACGGTCTCGAACTCCATACGCGATGTTAGACACATCGGCGCAAACGCGCAGGCTCGTTCCGGTGAACTCGGACGCCCGTCCGCGGGCCCAGGTGCGACGGCCATCGCTACGGTGAGGCCATGGCACGCCTGCTGATCGTCCACCACTCCCCCACCCCCAACCTGCAGGCCGTCCTCGAGGCGGTCGTGGCGGGCGCGCGCCACGACGAGATCGAGGACGTCGACGTCGAGGTGCAGGAGGCGCTGTCTGCTTCGGTCGACGACGTGCTGGCCGCCGACGGCTACGTCATCGGCACGAGCGCCAACATCGGCTACCTGTCCGGGGCCGTCAAGCACTTCTTCGACGTCACGTTCGACGCCGCCAGCGAGCAGACCGGCAGACGTCCGTTCGGCTACTACGTGCACGGCCGCAGCGACACCAGCGGTGCCGAGCGGGCGATGGAGTCGATCACGACGGGCATCGGCTGGCGCCGGGTCGCCGACCCCCTCTGCTTCCTCGGCGACCCCGACGACGCCCACCTCGCCGCGGCGACCGAGCTGGGTGCGACGGTCGCCGCCACGCTGATGCGCTGAGCCCCCGAGCACCTTGAGACACTGGTGCCATGACTGACGCCGCCCCCTTCCGACTATGGACCGGCGACGACGCACCGTCGCTCGTGCTGGACTGCGGCGGCACGCCGGTGGACGACCTCGTGCTCAGCCGCCAGACCGAGCCCAACGGCTACTTCTGGGAAGGCGTGCTGACTTTGCTCGACCCCCTGCTCGCGGACAGCCTCGAGCTCGACTCGGAGGCCGACATGTTCTGCGCGTACGGCGAGATCTCGTCGCTGGATCGCGCCCGCGTGCTGCTCGAGCCATATGTGCTGGAGCCGGAGCGCATGGCGAGCCTGCTCGATCGTGCCGATGCCGAGGGCATCGATCTCGACGACCTGGCCGACCCTATGCCGGTCGGGCGTCCCACGCTCTTCTCGCGACTGTTCCGGCGTCATGGCTGATCGCGATCTCGACCGGTCCGCACGCCGCCGCCGGCTCGTCGTCGGTGGGCTGGTCGTCGCGTTCGCCGCCGTGCTGATCGCGATCGTCGTGGTGCGCAGCGCCGGCGAGAAGGTCCTCAACGAGAACGGCGACACGTTGGTCCTGGTCGACCGGCAGACGGGCGACGGCATGCAGGCGCTGGCGCGCGCCCCGCTCGCCGACGTCGGAGGATGCCTCGGTCTCGGAGATCCTGACGGCGGTCCGGGCACGGTCGTGATCTGGCCCCACGGCACGACGATCAAGACGCCGGACCCGCTCCGGGTCACCGTCGACGGCACGACGTACGGCATCGGCGACACCATCCGGATCGGCGGCGGTGAGGTCGGGCCGCTCGAGCCGTCCAGCCCCTTCTACGACAAGGTGCCCGAGGCATGTCGCGCGGCGAACGTCTTCGTCGCGAGCAACGGTTGACCCGGCACGGGACAATGGAGTCATGACCACGCCCGACTTCCTGCCCACGCTCTCCTCCGGCTCGCACGACGCCGAGCAGGGCGAGGCCTGCGTGATGGAGTACGTCTCGATGCTCGCCGGCGAGGAGTGGAGCGACCGCCCCGAGTGCACGCACCCGCTGCTCGCGCACGAGGCGCGCACCACCAACGACCTGCTGCGCGACGGGGACCGCCCCCGCCTCGTGCCGCTGATCGGACGCCTGTTCGGCACCACCGACGACTCCCCCGGGTTGCGGGCACGACTCCGGATCGCCCAGGCCCGGCAGGTCGTCGCCCTGGTCGAGCCGTCCGCCCGGTCGCGGGCCTTGGTCGCGATCGAGCTGGCCGAGTCGTGGATCGGGCGCGACGGCACCGACGACGACGTCCGCGACGCCTTCTCGTCGGCGATGACCGCTCCCCTGTCCACCGGCGACCTCGACCCCGAGCACGTCGACTTCCACGCCGGCATGTCGCGGATGTTCCCGTTCGCGCTGTCGCCCGAGCTCGAGGCGGCCGAGGCCTACGGCCTGGCTGCCCTCGTCGTCGCCCACCGGGTGGCCGCCGGCGAGTGCCGCGCCGACTGCGCCAACGGGCCGGCACGCGCCCGCCGGATGGTCAAGGACCTCGGCGGCCTCATCGACGTCTACGACCAGGTGACGGGCCGCACGGCGACCGACCTCACCGCCGACGTGTGGAGCGAGCTGGCCGACGCGCAGCCGTCCGCGGCCCCCGTCTGAGCGTGCCCCACCTCGTCCCGGGTGCCGAGTTCTCGGCCGACGCCGACCGCCTCGACCGAGCCCAGGTGCATGCCTGGCTGAGCCGCGAGGCGTACTGGGCGATCGGTCGCAGCCGGGCCACGCAGGACGCCGCGATCGACGGCTCACGCAACTACGGCGTGTACCGGTCAGGGCGCCAGGTCGCCTACGCCCGCGCGGTCACCGACTGCGTGACCTTCGCGTGGGTATGCGACGTGTTCGTCGATGCGTCCGAGCGGGGCCGAGGCGTGGGCCGGATGCTCGTCGAGGGGCTCACGGCCGATCTCGACACCTTCGGCCTGAAGCGCATGGTCCTCACCACCGGCGACGCCCACGGCCTCTACGCCGCCGTGGGGTTCGAGGTGCTGCCCAGCCCCGAGCGATGGATGGTACGGCCGGGCGGCGCGCCCACCTGACCGTCCGGCACGGGCGAGCTCAGCGCTTGGCGTGCGACCACTCCAGCAGCCGCTCGACGGGCCACGTCGTGACGATGCGGTCGGCGGGCACGCCTGCCGCGTCCGCGCGCTCGGCCCCGAGGTCGAGGAAGTCCAGCTGGCCCGGCGCGTGGGCGTCGGTGTCGATCGCGAACAGGCAGCCCGCGTCGAGGGCCAGCTGGATGAGCGGATCGGGCGGGTCCTGGCGCTCGGGGCGCGAGTTGATCTCGACCGCGACGTCGAACTCGGCGCACGCCGCGAACACAGCCTTGGCGTTGAAGTCCGACTGCGGACGCTGACCGCGTCCACCCTCGACCAGGCGTCCGGTGCAGTGGCCGAGGACGTTGGTGTGCGGGTCGGCGACGGCCGTCATCATCCGGCGCGTCATGGCACGCCGCTCCATCTTCAGCTTGGAGTGGACGCTGGCCACCACGACGTCGAGCCGCTCGAGCATCTCGTCGGTCTGGTCGAGGCTGCCGTCGTCGTGGATGTCGACCTCGATGCCGCTCAGCAGCCGGAAGTCGTCGTAGGTCGCATCGACCTCGGCGACGACGTCGAGCTGCTCGGCGAGGCGCTCGGACGTGAGCCCGTTGGCGATCGTCAGCCGTGGCGAGTGGTCGGTCAGCACCTGGTACTCGCGGCCACGCCACCGGGCGACCCGCGCCATCTCGTCGATCGACGTACCACCGTCCGACCAGTCGGAGTGGCTGTGCAGGTCGCCCCGCAGCTGCGCGCGCAGCCGGGTGCCACCCGACGCCAGCGGAGCCCCGCCGTCCGCGCGCAGCTCGGCCAGGTAGCCGGGGACGTCACCGTCGACGGCCTGGCGGATCACGCCGAACGTCCGGTCGCCGATGCCCTTGACCCGCTTGAGCTGTCCGGTGCGGGTGCGGTCGGCGATGTCGTCGGGTGAAAGGTGCTCGATCGCGGCGGCGGCGTGACGGAAGGCCTCGACGCGGTACGACGTCGCCCGCGCCCGCTCGAGCCAGAACGCGATCTCCTTCAGCGCCTCGACGGCTCCGACCTGCTCCACCCCACCGATGCTACGGCGCACCGACCCAGTGCGCCGGACGCCGCAGCGCGGCCAGTGCTACCGGCAGCCGTGTGCTCGCGTCGCCGCGGGCGGACGCCACCTGCGTCTGGGTCAGGAAGAGGCAGTCCGTCAGGTCGGCGCCGTCGAGCCGCGCGTCGCGCAGGTCGGCACCGAGCAGGTCGCAGGAGCGCAGATCCGCCCCGCGCAGGTCGGCGGCGATCAGCAGCGAGCCGCGGAGGTCGGCACCGCGGAGGCGGGCGCGTCGCAGCTTCGCGCCGAGCAGCGCTGCGCCGCGGTGGTCGGGGCCGGCGAACGGCGCCCGCACGAGGGCGCTGACCTGCTGCAGGAGCGGCGACACGAGATCGCGGTGCGCCGGCAGGTCGATGTCATCGAGCCGTGCGGCATCGGTCCGCGTCAGCTCGAGGGTCATCTGCCGGACTCGGGACAACTCGTCGTGCAGCACGGTCGCCTCGGGCCGCTCGGCCGCCTCGACGAGGTACCAGAGCATCTCGTGGAGCTGCCGCATCACCGGCAGGGCAGCGAACATCGCGCCGGACGTCGTCGGGTCGTCACGCCAACTGACACCGCCGAAGGTCACCTGCGACACGTGCTGCCCGGCGCCGAAGCAGTCGTAGACCGTGCAGCCGCGGTAGCCCTCGCTGCGCAGGTCGGCGTGGATCGAGCAGCCGAAGCCGCTGTCGAGGTGCTGGCACGGGTCGCCAGCGTCCTTGTCGACCGGGAAGTCGGCCGACCGCTCGAAGGCCAGGGCCACGCAGCACAGGCCGAAGCAGCTGCCGCAGTCGGCGACGAGCGCGAGTCGATCCACCCGGTGACCCTATTACGGTGGTGCGCATGAGCCGGCGCCACGTCATCGTCCGCGGAACCGTCCAAGGCGTGTTCTTCCGCGCCTCCTGCCAGCAGGAGGCGGTCCGCGTCGGGGCTGCCGGGTGGGTCGCGAACCGTCCCGACGGATCGGTCGAGGCGGTGTTCGAGGGCTCGGACGACGTCGTGGAGCACCTGGTGCAGTGGTGCCGCTCCGGTCCCCCGCGAGCTGTCGTGACGGATGTCGAGGTGACGGTCGAAATGCCGCAGGGCGAGAGTGGTTTCGAGGTGCGCTTACCGCGTGTGGACGGTCTCTGGTTCGTGTCGGTGGCAGGCTTTGGTCTGGAACTAGTCGAACAGGTGTTCTAGTCACGGTCTGCGGGGGTGGTGATCGACGTCGACGACCTGCGCACCGAGGCAGGCACCGCCACCAACACCTCAGGCACCACCATGTCCGCCCGCGCCCAACGGATGGCCTGCAACGCCCACCTCGTGGCCCTGCTGCTCGACGGCGACTCGAAGGTCATCGACCACGGCACCACCAAACGCCTCTACGACCGTCACCAACGCCTCATCCTGGCCACCCGCGACGGCGGCTGCGTCTTCCCCCGCGTCCTCACCATGACCGACCGAAGGGAGGCAGGCGCACGGGCGAAGCCCGCAGCGGCGAGGCACGAGCCGCTGGTGCGGCGAGGAACGAACCGTGCGCCCCACCACCACCTCGTCCACGAAGGCCGATGGACCGCACGGATGGCCCCCGACGGCATCGTCGAGATCATCCCCCCGCCCGACATCGACCCCACCCGAACACCACAACGCCACTCCCGCTTCACACGACAACAACCACGAGCCGGATAGCTTCACCGCGCTCCGCGCCGCCGCCGGAGGTCTGATTTTCCCTCCGATTCCACCGCGAATCGGACGCACGGCTGTTACGTTCTGGCGATGACTCGTGTGCGCGGCACTCTTGCGACCATCCTCGGCATCGTCCTCGTCGGCGCCTCGCTGCTCGCTGCGACACCGGCGCGGGCGTTCATCGACAAGGACTGCGGAGACTTCGCCACCCAGGCCGAGGCACAGGCCTTCTTCATCGAGAACGGTGGCCCGGCCCTCGACCCTCACGCCCTCGACCGTGAGCATGACGGTCTGGCCTGCGAGACGCTCCCGTGCCCGTGCAGCTACTCGTCGCCGCAACCGGCGCCGCCGGCACCTCTCGTGGCGCGGTGCGCCGCGAACCCGAAGGTCACGCAGCGAGCCGTCGTGGAGTCGGTGATCGACGGCGACACCCTGCGGGTCCGTGTCGACGGCCGGCGCACGAAAGTCCGGCTGCTCGGCATCAACTCGCCCGAGCGCAGGAAGAAGGGCTACGGAGAAGCCACCAAGGCGCTCAAGAAGCTCACACCGCCGAAGAGGACCGTCACGCTGACGAGCGACCCGACCCAGCCGTACACCGACCAGTACGGCCGCCTGCTGCGCTTCGTGAAGCGTGGCTCGAAGGACGCCAACAAGCTGCAGCTGGCGAAGGGATGGGCGCGCTTCTACGACGCGCGGACCTGCGCACCGCTCACCACGAAGCAGTCGTACCTGCGCGCCGAGCGATCCGCCAAGAAGGCCCACCGCGGCATCTGGAAGTAGCGCGCGAGCCTCAGAAGCCGAGCTTGCGCAGCTGCTTGGGATCGCGCTGCCACTCCTTGGCCACCTTGACGTGCAGGTCGAGGTAGACCGGCGTGCCGAGGATCTTCTCGATCTGCGAGCGCGAGTCGCTGCCGATCTGACGCAGGCGGGCACCCTGCTTGCCGATGATGATGCCCTTCTGGCTGTCGCGCTCGACGTACACGTTGACGCGGACGTCGATCAGCGGCTTGTGCTCGGGACGGTCGGGGCGCGGCACCATCTCGTCGACCACGACGGCGATCGAGTGAGGCAGCTCGTCGCGGACGCCCTCGAGGGCCGCCTCGCGGATGATCTCGGCGATCAGCGTCTCCTCGGGCTCGTCGGTGAGCTGGCCCTCGGGGTACAGCGCGGGGCCCTCGGGCAGGGTGGCGATCAGCAGGTCGGCCAGCAGTTCGACCTGGTCGTCGGCGACGGCCGAGACGGGGATGATCTCCTGGAACTGCAGCCCCAGGTCGGCGCTCGCCTGCTGGATCGACAGGAGGTGGTCGCGAAGGCGGTCGGGCTTGACGAGGTCGATCTTCGTCGAGATGGCGAAGATCGGCTTCTTGCGACCCTGGCCCGTCTTCTGCAGCTCGGCGAGCTCGCGCATCAGGAACTTGTCGCCCTCGCCGACGCTCTCGTTCGCTGGCAGGCACATGCCGATCGTGTCGACCTCCGACCACGTCGAGCGCACCAGGGCGTTGAGCCGCTCACCCAGCAGCGTGTGCGGCTTGTGCAGGCCGGGGGTGTCGATCAGGATCAGCTGGGCGTCGTCGCGGTTGACCAGCCCGCGGATCGCGTGCCGCGTGGTCTGCGGCTTGGACGAAGTGATCGCGATCTTGCCGCCGACCAGGGCGTTGGTCAGGGTCGACTTGCCGGCGTTGGGACGTCCGACGAAGCACGCGAAGCCGGACCGGTGCGCCGGCGAGCCCTCGGCGCTCATGTGGTGCGCACCTTCACGACCGTGCCCTGCGGATCGGCCAGGTACACCGCGACACCGTGCCCCGAGACGTCGCGCACGGCCGTGCCGTCGACGACCGGCTCGGGCACCATCTCACCGACCAGCGCAGCCGCCTCGACGCCCGTGGCGCCGGACGAGACCGCCATCGCGACGGCCAGGTCGAGCGCGTCGACGTGCAGCGACGGCAGGTGCACCGTGGAGGCGACGTAGGTGCGACCGTCCTGGTCGCGCACCGCCGCGCCGTGCTCGGCCTGCGTGCGGGCGCGCGAGCTGCGGGCCAGCGTCACCAGCTTGGAGTCCTCAGGACTGAGATCCATGATCGGACCCTTTCGGTCGTCGTTCCAGAAGGTCGGTGTCTTCGTCGGGCGTCAGCCGGCTCACGACGACGTGCCCGATGCGGTTGCGTCGCCCGGACGGGCCCTCGGCCTCGAAGCGAAGCCCCTCGACCTCGACGACGCTGCCGCGGATCGGCACCTTGCCCAGGTGCTTGGCCATCAGGCCGCCGACGGAGTCGACGTCCTCGTCCTCGATCGGGATGTCGAACAGGTCCTCGAGGTCGTCGACCTCGAAGCGCGAGCTGACCCGCCACGAGCCGTCGGACAGCTTCTGGCTGGCGTCGGGCTCGGTGTCGTACTCGTCGGTGATCTCGCCGACGATCTCCTCGAGGATGTCCTCGATCGTGATCATGCCGGCCGTGCCGCCGAACTCGTCGACGACGATCGCGACGTGCATGCGCTGCGCCTGCATCTCCTTGAGGAGGTCGTCGGCCGGCTTGGTGTCGGGCACGAACAGGCACGGACGCATGATCGACTCGATGCGCTCGGTCGTCTCGGCGGTGTGGTTGTCGAAGACCCGCTTGGTGACGTCCTTGAGGTAGGCCATGCCGACGACGTCGTCGAGGTTCTCGCCGACCACCGGCATGCGCGAGTAGCCGCTGCGCAGGGCCAACGACATCGCCTGGCGGAGGGTCTTGTGACGTTCGACGAACACCAGGTCGGTGCGCGGCACCATGACCTCGCGGACGATGGTGTCGCCGAGCTCGAACACCGACTGCAGCATGCGGCCCTCGTCGGTCTCGATGATCGAGCTGGCGGCCGCGAGGTCGACGAGCTCGCGCACCTCGACCTCGGACGCGAACGGACCCTCGCGGAAGCCCTTGCCGGGCGTGACGGCGTTGCCCAGCAGGATCAGCAGCTGCGGCAGCGGCCCGAGCAGACGGGTCAGGACGATGACCGGCACGGTCGAGGCCAGGGCGATCGACTCGGCGTGCTGGCGGCCGAGCGTGCGCGGCCCGACGCCGATGAGCACGAAGCTCACGACGACCATGATCGCCACGGCGACGCCGAAGCGCGGCCAGAGACCGTCGAGGTGGTCGGCCACCACCAGCGCGACCAGCACGATGCTGGCGGTCTCGGTGAGCACGCGCATCAGCAGCACCGAGTTGAGGAAGGCCGCCGGGTCGTCGAGGATCCGCACGAGGCCGGCAGCACCCGAGCGTCCCTCGGTCTCGAGCTCTTCGGCGCGAGCCTTCGAGAACGCCGAGATCGCGGCGTCGACGCTGGCGAGCATGCCGGCCACGACCGCCAGGACGACGGACAGCACGATGGGCAACCACGTCATCGCGACGACCTCATGCGTCCTCGGGGTCGACGCCCGCGGCGGACTGCTGCCACTCGAGCAGCAGGCGGCCCTGGATGCCGAACATCTCGCGATGCTCGTCGGGCTCGGCGTGGTCGTAGCCGAGCAGGTGCAAGATGCCGTGCACCGTGAGCAGCTCGACCTCGTCCTGCGTCGAGTGGCCCGCGGCGGGCGCCTGCTGCTCGGCGACCTGGGGGCACAGCGCGATGTCGCCGAGGTAGCCCTCGGGGCTCTCCTCGTCGTCCTTGCCCGGCGTGAGCTCGTCCATGGGGAACGACAGGACGTCGGTCGGTCCCTTCTTGCCCATCCACTGCTCGTTGAGCACCGCGATGGTGTCGGGCTCGACGAGCCGCACCGTCAGCTCGGTGGCGGGGTGCAGCCGCATGCGGCGCATGGCGAAGCGGCAGAGCCTGGTGAGACCGACGACGTCGACGTCGGCACCGGACTCATTGAGAACGTCGACGTTCACGGGAGTCAGCACCTGCCTCGTGCGTCTCGGACTCGAACTCGCCGTAGGCGGCGACGATCTGGCCGACCAGCTTGTGGCGGACCACGTCGGTGGCGCTCAGGTGGGCGAAGTGGATGTCGCTGACGTCGTCGAGGATGTCCTGGACGACGCGCAGGCCGCTCTTGTTGCCGCTCGGCAGGTCGACCTGGGTGACGTCGCCGGTCACGACCATCTTGGAGCCGAAGCCCAGCCGGGTCAGGAACATCTTCATCTGCTCGGGCGTGGTGTTCTGCGCCTCGTCGAGGATGATGAACGCGTCGTTGAGCGAGCGGCCGCGCATGTAGGCCAGCGGGGCGACCTCGATGACGCCGCCCGTGAGCAGCTTGGGGATGGTCTCGGGGTCGACCATGTCGTGCAGCGCGTCGTACAGCGGACGCAGGTACGGGTCGATCTTCTCGCTGAGCGAACCGGGCAGGAAGCCCAGGCGCTCGCCCGCCTCGACCGCGGGACGGGTCAAGATGATGCGGTTGACCTGCTTGGCCTGCAGCGCCTGGACGGCCTTGGCCACGGCCAGGTAGGTCTTGCCGGTGCCGGCCGGGCCGATGCCGAACACGATCGTGTGCTTGTCGATGGCGTCGACGTAGCGCTTCTGGTTGACCGTCTTGGGCCGGATGGTGCGTCCGCGGTTGGACAGGATGTTGAGGCTCAGCACCTCGGCCGGCTTCTCGCGCGTCTCGGTGCGCAGCATCGAGAGGCTGCGCTCGACGGTCTCGCGCGTCAGGTTCTGGCCCGTGCGCAGGATCGTCACGAGCTCGTCGAGGAGCCGCTCGACGAGAGCGGCCTCGGACGGCGGCCCGGTGACCGTGATGGTGTTGCCGCGGGCGTGGATGGTCGAGGCGAAGGAGTCCTCGATCAGGCGGAGGAACTCGTCGGCCGGCCCCAGCAGGGCGACGGCCGGGACGCTCGACGGGATCGTGAACGTGTGCGCGGGTTGGATGTCGTCAGTCATGTGATGCCAATCGTACGCAACCCCTGCGACACCGTGCGAATCGTCGGGTCGCCTCAGCCCGGGGGCCAGGTGAGGTCGCGGCCGGCGAGGACGTGCCCGTGCGCGTGGAAGACCGTCTGCCCGGCACCCTCGCCGGTGTTGAAGACCAGTCGATAGGAGTCGTGCCCCTCGGCCATCGCGATGCGCCGGGTCTCGACCAGCAGCGCGACGGCGGCCTCGGGCGAGGCCAGCGCCAGGCTGGCGGCGTCGGGCGCGTGCAGGCGCGGGATCACCAGGACGTGCGTGGGCGCCTGCGGGTTGATGTCGCGGAACGCCACGGTGTGGTCGGTCGTCGAGACGATCTCGGCCGGGACGTCACCGGCCACGATCTTGCAGAACAGGCAGTCGGGCACGGCCTCGAGGCCGTTGGTGCTGTCGGTGCCGCTCACTTGAAGGCGTCCTTGATCTTGTGGAAGACGCCCTTGTGGTGGGTGCCCATGAGCGCCTCGGGACGCTCCTCCTCGCGCAGCTTCGCGAGCTGCTCGAGCAGGGCACGCTGCTCGTCGTCGATGCGCGACGGCGTCTCGACGACGACCTGCACCTTCAGGTCTCCGCGACCCGAGCCGCGCAGGCGGGGCACGCCGAAGCCCTTGATCGTCATGGTCTCGCCCGACTGGGTGCCCGAGGGCACGTCGAGCCCGACGGTGCGCTCGCCCTCGGCCGTGCCGGCCACGTCGGCCTCGAGCGTCGGCAGGTCGAGGTGCGTGCCGAGCGCGGCGGCTGTCATGGGCACGCTGACCTGGCAGAACAGCTGGTCGCCCTTGCGCTGGAAGACCGGGTGACGGGCCACGTTGATCTCGAGGTAGAGGTCGCCAGCCGGTCCCCCACCGGGGCCGACCTCGCCCTCGCCGCCGAGCTGGATGCGCGTGCCCTGGTCGACCCCGGCCGGGATCGTGACCGAGATCGAGCGGCGCGACCGCACGCGGCCCTCGCCGGCGCACTCGGGGCACGGGTCGGGGATGACGGTGCCGAAGCCGTGGCACGTCGGGCACGGCCGCGACGTGCGGATGTCGCCGAGCAGGGAGCGCTGCACGTGCTGGACGTCGCCGTGCCCGTGGCACGTGCGGCACGTCTCGGGCTGCGAGCCGTTGGCGGCGCCGCTGCCGTCGCACGTGGTGCAGGTGACCGCGGTGTCGACCTTGATCTCGTGCGTGACGCCGAAGGCCGCCTCGGCCAGGTCGACGTCGAGACGCAGCAGGGCGTCCTGACCCCGCTGCTGACGCGGACGCGGACCGCGCTGCCCGTTCTGGCCGAAGAACGCGTCCATGATGTCGTCGAAGTTGAAGCCCTGCGCGCCGCCGCCGAAGCCGCCGCCGCGTCCGCCGCCCATGGGGTCGCCGCCGCGGTCGAGGATCGACCGCTTCTGCGGGTCGGACAGCACCTCGTAGGCGACCGTCACCTCCTTGAAGCGGTCGGAGGCGTCGGGCGCGTCGTTGACGTCGGGGTGCAGCTGGCGCGCGAGCTTGCGGTACGCCTTCTTGATCTCCTCGGGGGTCGCCTCGCGACCGACGCCGAGCGTTGCGTAGTAGTCCTGTGCCATGAGTACCGAAGTGCCCTTACGTGTGGTGGGTCAGTCGTGGGGTGGGTCAGTTGTCGGCCAGCGTGCGGCCGACGTAGCGGGCGACGGCGCCAACGGCGGCCATCGTCGCGGGATAGTCCATGCGGGTGGGTCCGACGGTGCCGAGCGTCGCGAGCGCGAGGTCGTCGGTGCCGTAGGCGGACGAGACGATCGCCGTGCTCGACAGCCCCTCGTGCCCCGTCTCGGTGCCGATGCGCACCGACAGGCCCTGGGTGGCCTCGCCGAGCAGGCGCAGCAGCACGACCTGCTCCTCCATCGCCTCGAGCACGGGCTTGATGGCGGTGTCGAAGTCGCTGCCGAACCGCGCCAGGTTGGCGGTGCCGCCCACGGCGATGCGCTCGTCCGAGCGCTCGTTGGTGAACGTCTGCGTGAGCGTCGTGACGATCGAGGTGACGACCGGACGGTCGTTGGGCGAGAACGTCTCGATCATCTCGGCGAGCTTGAGGGACGCCTCGGGCAGCCGCTCGCCCACCGTGGCGCGGGTGATGCGCGTGCGCAGGTCGGCCACGAGGTCGTCGCCGAGCGTCTCGACCAGCTCGATGATGCGCTGCTCGACCCGGCCGCTGCTCGTGATGACCACGAGCAGCACCCGCGACCCCTCGAGGGCCACGAGCTCGATGTGGCGGACCGTCGAGCGGGTCAGTGACGGGTACTGCACGATCGCGACCTGGTTGGTCAGCTGCGCCAGCACCTTGACGCTGCGCTGCACGACGTCGTCGACGTCGACGGCACCGGTCAGGAAGGTCTCGATGGCGCGACGCTCGGCCGGCGACAGCGCCTTGACGGTCGACAACCGGTCGACGAACAACCGGTACCCCTTGTCGGTGGGGATGCGTCCGGCGCTGGTGTGCGGCTGGGTGATGTAGCCCTCGTCCTCGAGGACGGCCATGTCGTTGCGGACCGTCGCGGGCGAGACGCCCAGCTGGTGCCGGTCGAGCAACGACTTGGAGCCGACCGGCTCCTGGGTCGCGACGTAGTCCTCGACGATGGCACGCAGCACGTCGAGTCGGCGGTCGTCTGACATCGTGTCCCTCTCGTCTGGCCCGGCCGCCGCCGACCGGGGTCGGGACGGTTCGATCGTCTTGGTCGCGCGGCGCCCAGCGCGTCGCTTTGGCACTCTCACCGGTCAAGTGCCAGTCTAACGACGTGGAGGGAATCAGCGAGACCCCTGACGGCCTCGTCGTCGTGACCGGCGATGAGCGATCCCTCACATACTCACCCCGCAGGATCGTCCTCGACGACGGCACCGTCGTCGCCCACGAGTCGCAGGGCGGCGAGATGTCGTCGGTGTGGGCCGCCGATCTTGGCGGTCCGGTCTTCGTCGAGGTGGCCTACCTCGGCGACGGACCCGTCGGCGGCGAGCTCGTCATGACCGTCTCGCACATCGGCGTCGACGAGACCCTGAGATTCGTGGCGCTGGGCGACCTGTGGGCCGCCGACCTGCCCGCCCAGGTGTCGCCCAGCTGGCCGGTCGCCGTCGACCTGGCGCTGGGCCTGCTCGACGGCGACGTCCGCCTCGTCGGCACCACGACCGACCACGGCCCGCTGACCAAGGCCGACGTCGAGGACCTGCACCAACGACTGCTCGGAGTGATCCATGGTTGACCGCTACGGCTCCGACGTGCTGTCGGGCGACTGGAAGAAGCCCCCACGAGGACGCTCCGAGGAGGTCGTCGTCGAGCGCGGCATGGTAATCGAGGACGCCACCAGCGGCTTCTGCGGCGAGGTGATGGCCGTCGAGAAGGACCTCGGCATGATGATCCTCGAGGACCGTCGCCTGAAGCGACGCTCGTTCCCGCTCGGACCCGGCTACCTGCTCGACGGCAAGCCGGTCGTCCTGCGTCCGCCGTCGGCCGCGACCAAGCACACCGCGACGCGCACCGCGTCCGGCTCGCGTGCGGTCCACGGCGCCAAGGCCCGCGTGGCCCTGCCCAGCCGCATCTTCGTCGAGGGGCGCCACGACGCCGAGCTGGTCGAGCGCGTGTGGGGCGACGACCTGCGCATCGAGGGCGTCGCGGTCGAGTACCTCGGCGGCATCGACGACCTCTCCGCCGTCGTCGACGAGTTCGCGCCGACCGATCAGCGTCGCCTCGGCGTGCTGGTCGACCATCTCGTGCCGGGCTCCAAGGAGACGCGCATCGCCGAGCAGGTCTCCGGCCGTCCGCACGTGCTCGTGGTGGGCCACCCGTACGTCGACGTCTGGCAGTCGGTCAAGCCGGCGCGCCTCGGCATCGAGCAGTGGCCGGTCATCCCGCGCGGGCAGGACTGGAAGCACGGCATCTGCCGCGAGCTCGGCTGGCCGCACACCGACCAGGCCGACATCGCCCGAGCCTGGAAGCACATCCTGAGCCGGGTCGACTCCTACGCCGACCTCGAGCCGGAGTTCCTCGGCCGGGTCGAGGAGCTCATCGACTTCGTGACCGCCCCGACCGAGTGAGGCCCTACCCGCCGACCGACACCGCCATGCTGCCCAGCAGCGTGTCGGATCCTCGGGTGCCTGGGGTGTTGAGGGCGTAGACGTACAGGACGGTCGCGCCGCGGGAGCGGAGCGTCGCAAGACGTTCGAAGCGGAAGAACTCGGTGCTGAACCGGAACGACTCGACACCCGGGGTCTCACGGGGTCCGCCGACGGTCACGAGGTAGTCACGCTGGCCTGCCGGGACGTCCGGCTCGTTGGCCGTCGCCGACAGCCGCACGGCTCCGCGTCCCTCGCCGCGCGCCCACAGGACCTTCCCGGACGGCGACCCGTCCGAGTCCTTGAAGTGGATGAAGCCGGACGGCCAGGCGCCGCCCTTGCGCTTGAGGACGCGCCACATGAACGTCCCGCCGAGGTGGTCCTCGGAGATGACGATCGAGCCGTCCTTGCGGACCGCCTCGACGTACGCGACGTGCCCGCCGGCCGACGCGCCGTGGTAGCGCGGCTTCCACCACGCGACCGAGCCGACCCTCGGCGTGCGGGAGACCGGCGTGCCGGCCTTGCGCGCGGCGGCGCCCCACGTGCCCGAGCCGTCGGCGCCCGGCGGACGCGGCACGGTGCGGCCGTTCGTCAGGCGGTACGCCACGTAGTTGGTGCAGTTGTGTCCCGGGCGCATGTTCCAGTACGAGCCGCGGTACACCGGCGCGTAGCCGGCGTCGCCACGGCCCTTCGCGGCACACTGCGCGAACCCCTTGCACAGCGTCGTCGAGCTGGACGCCGCCTCAGCGGGCGCCGCGACGACCCCCGCCACCATGATGATGATGGCCAGCACGAGCGCTCCCGCCGCTCGAGCCAGCCGATGCGCGCTGCACATCGCTCCCCGCTCCCCTGGTACGTCCTTCACGTGCCGGGTCCACTCCCACGGACCCGCTCCCAGGACAGACCATAAGGTGTAACCCGCAGTGACGCCGGCGGATCTCGGAGCGAGCTGTCAGTCGACGAGCTGTCGGACCACGGCGTCGGCGAGGAGACGTCCTGTCAGGGTGAGCACGAGCCGGTCGTCGAAGACCGTGACGAGGTCGCGAGCGGCCAGGTCGGCGACCTGCGCTCGTGCGTCCGGCGAGAGCGAGGCCAGCTCGAGGCCCGTCCGCAGACGGGTCTGCAGCATGATGCGCTCGATCTCCGCGGTGGCGGCGTCGATCGTCTCGCCGTCGTGGCGTGGGCTCTCGTCCGCTGCCAGCCGTTGCGCATAGGCGGCGGGGTGCTTGACGTTCCACCAGCGCTCGCCGGCCAGGTGCGAGTGCGCTCCAGGGCCGAAGCCGAACCAGTCGTCGCTGTGCCAGTACAGGACGTTGTGGCGGCACTGGGCGCCCTCGTCCCGTGCCCAGTTGGACAGCTCGTACCAGCCCAGGCCCGCGGACGTCAGCAGCTCGTCGGCCAGCAGGTACTTGTCGGCGGTCTGGTCGTCGTCGGGCATCACGACCTCTCCGCGGCGGACCTTGCGGGCGAAGGCTGTGCCCTGCTCGACGATCAGCGCGTACGCGCTGACGTGATCGGGCTCGAGGGCGACAGCCTGGTCGAGGCTGGCGCGCCAGTCGTCCATCGACTCGCCCGGGGTGCCGTAGATCAGGTCGACGCTGACCTGCTCGAAGCCGGCCTCACGGGCCCACCGCACGGCCTGCGGGACACGGGCGGGATCGTGCGTGCGCTCGAGGGTCGCCAGCACGTGCGGGACGGCCGACTGGACGCCGAACGAGATGCGGTTGAAGCCGCCGCGGCGCAAGGTGGCGAGCGACTCCGGCGTGACCGAGTCTGGATTCGCCTCGGTCGTGACCTCCGCGCCGGCCGCCAGGCCGAGCACGTCGTCGACGGCACCGAGCATCCTCACCAGGTCGTCGGCCGGCAGCTGGGTAGGCGTCCCGCCGCCGAAGAACACCGTCTCGACGGTGCGCCCGCCCGCCGCCGGGGCCGATCGGACGATCTCGGCGATCGCGGTGTCGGCGTACGAGGCCCTCGTCGCACCCTCGCCGAGCTCGTCGGCGGTGTAGGTGTTGAAGTCGCAGTAGCCGCAGCGCACCGAGCAGAACGGCACGTGCACGTAGACGCCGAGAGCCCGGCCCCGCGTCATCGGGGTCGGGCTCTCGGCGTCTGGCACCCGCTAAGCGTAGAAGCCGTCGAGGATCGCCTTGTTGTTGGCTTCGACGACGTTGCGCTTGACCTTCATGCTGGGCGTGATCTCACCGGACTCGATCGACAGGTCGTGGTCGAGGATCGCGAACTTCTTGATGGTCTCCCAGCGGTTGACCTTGGCGTTGAGCTCGTCGATCTGGCCCTGGATGACCTCACGCATCTGCGGCGAGCTGACGACCTCGGTGTACGACTTGCCCGCCATGCCGTGCGTGCCGGCCCACTCGGCGACGGCGTCGGGATCGAGCGTGATGAGCGCCGAGCAGAAGTTGCGCTCGTTGCCGTGCAACAGGATCTGGCTCGTGAGGGCGCTGATGCCCTTGAACATGCCCTCGATGTGCGGCGGGGCCACGTACTTGCCGCCGGAGGTCTTGAACAGCTCCTTCTTGCGCCCGGTGATGAACAAGAAGCCGTCCTCGTCGATGCGCCCCTCGTCGCCGGTGTGCAGCCAGCCCTCGTCGGTCAGCGTCGACGCGCTCTCGGTGTCGAGGTTGTGGTAGCCACGCATGACGTGCGGACCCTTGATGAGGATCTCGCCGTCCTCGGCGATCTTGGCCTCGCTGCCGGGGAACGCCATGCCGACCGAGCCGATCTTGAAGTTGTCGGGCTGGTTGACGAAGGCTCCGGCCGAGTTCTCGGTGAGGCCGTAGCCCTCGAGGATCAGGACGCCCGAGGCGTGGAACCACTCGGCGATGTCGGGCGAGAGCGCTGCCGCGCCGGAGATGAAGAACCGCACGCGTCCGCCGAAGCGGGCTCGCACCTTGGAGAACACCAGCTTGTCGGCGACCGCGAACTGCGCCTTGAGCACCGGCGAGACGGGCTGGCCCGAGCGGACGGCGCGCGAGTGCGCCAGGCCGACCTTCTCGGCCCAGCGGAAGATCTTGAGCTTGGCGCCGCCCTCGGCCTCGGTCATGCCGATGATGCGGCCGTAGGCCTTCTCGAAGATGCGGGGCGCGGCGCCCATGAACGTGGGCCGGACGACCGCCAGGTTGTCGACGATGCGCGGGACGCGACCGTCGATCGCCGTCGGGAAGCCGATCGCGAGCTGGGTCGACAGCAGCACCTTGCCGAACGAGTGGGCCATCGGCAGCCACAGGAACTGCAGGTCGTCCTCGCTGAGGATGCCGGCGGCGACCATGACGTAGCCCTCGTAGACCCAGCCGTCGTGCGCGAGACGGACACCCTTGGGTCGTCCCGTCGTGCCGGAGGTGTAGATCAGCGTCGCGAGCGAGTCGCCGGTCAGGGCCGCGACCCGGTCGTCGATGACGGTCGGGTGCTCGGCCAGGTACTTCTCGCCGAGGGCCTCGAGGTCGTCGAAGCTGATGACCCAGTCGCCGTCGGTCGCGCCGTCGAAGACGACGACCTTGCCGACGGACGGGAGCTCGGAGTGCTTGGCGCGCAGCTTGGCGACCTGCTCGTCGTCCTCGGCGAACACGACCTTGCTGTCGGAGTCGGCCAGGATGTAGGCGACGTCGTCGGCCATCGTCGTGGGGTACACCGTGGTCGTCGCGGCGCCCGCGGCGTTGATCGCGAGGTCTGACAGGATCCACTCGATGCGGGTGCCCGAGGCGATCGCGACGCGCTCCTCGGACTGGATGCCGAGCGACACGAGTCCGGCCGCCAGACGGGTGACGCGATCACCGGTCTGGGCCCACGTCAGCGACTGCCACGTCTCGTCGGCGTCGGGGTACCGATAGGCCTCGCGGGAGCCGCTGCTCTTCACTCGGTCGAAGAACATCGCGGACACGCTGGTCGGGCGACCTTCGATCACTGCGAGCTGTTCGGGGGTGACGACAGGAGCAGGCATTCGGTGATCCTTCACAGGTGCGTACTGAGGGAATGTGGTGCCGATCACCCTAACCTACCCGCCGGTCACCTGGCCGGATCGTTGCGTCGTTCACCCAGTCGGCGCGCGACGAACGAGTCGATGCGCGGCTCGGCGGCCAGCAGCGGGATCAGCTCGCGCTCGGTCGTCAGCGCGCGGAACAGCAGCTCGACGGTGACGTCGTGGTCGCGGCGCTCGACGACCTCGATCACGTCGCCCGCCTGGACGGTTCCCTGCTCGAGCACCCGCAGGTACGGCCCGGGCATGCGGCCCTGCGTGAACCGCTTGACCCAGCGCGGCTCGTCGAGGAAGCCCTGGAAGACCGAGCACGGGATGCGGACGCCGGCGATCTCGAGCAGCGCTCCCCCGACCCGCCACCGGTCGCCCGCGCGGGCATCGTTCAGGTCGATGCCGGTGGTCGTCAGGTTCTCGCCGAACTGGCCCGGCGACAAAGGACGTCCGAGCACGTCGCTCCACGCCTGCAGGTCCTCGGCGGCGTAGGCGTAGACGGCCTGGTCGGGGCCGGCGTGGTTGACCTGGTCGGCGATCTCGTCGCCGTCCAGGCCGAGCGTGCGGACGTGCACGGGCCCGTCGACCGGACGCTTGTCGATCGCGCTGCGCCTGAGCATGCCCCACGGGACGTCGACCGTCCGACCGACGTTGACGGACTCCACGCGCGCGCTCACGGGGACGAGGTTATCGAGAGGCGGGTTCTCGCGAAGGTGTCATCGTGGACGCATGACGAATCGTGCGGACGTAGACGTGGTCGTGGTCGGCGCCGGACTCGCCGGGCTTGCCTGCACCGCGCTCCTCCAGCAGCGCGGCATCGACACACGGCTGCTGGAGGCCTCCGAGGTCGTCGGCGGCCGGGTCCGCACCGACGCCGTCGACGGGCACCTGTGCGACGTCGGCTTCCAGCTGCTCAACCCCGCGTACCCGGCGGTGCAGGAGATGGTGGACGTCGACGCCCTGCAGCTCCAGCCGTTCGCCGCCGGGGTCAGGGTGCGACGAGGCGAGGGCGCGGTGACGCTCGGTGACCCACGTCGCGAGCCGAGGCTGCTGGCGTCGACGCTGCGCAGCGGCCTGCTGCGACCGAAGGAGCTCGCGGGCCTGGCGCGCTGGGCAGCACCGATCGTCGGCGGCGACCGAGCCATCTCGCGGCGAGACGACGCCACGCTGGCGGTGTCGCTCGACCGGGCCGGCGTCCGGGGTCCCCTGCGCGAGCAGGTGCTGGAGCCGTTCCTCGCCGGCGTCCTGGCCGATGACACCGGAGCCACCTCGGCGCGTTACGCGCGCCTGCTGATCCGGTGGTTCCTGCTCGGCACACCGGCGCTCCCCCGCGACGGCATGCAGGCCCTGCCGGCCCAGCTCGCCACGTCGCTGACGCGACCGGCCGAGACCGGTGTGCGGGTGACGGGGGTCGACCGGACGCCGGAGGGCGTCACGGTGCGCACCGCGGCAGGGGCGATCGACGCACGCGCCGTCGTCGTCGCCACCGACGCCGACGATGCGACGAGGCTGGGCGTGGTGCCCGGTGCCCCGCCCACCGGCGGGCTGGTGACGTGGTGGTTCAGCACGCCGGCCGGCATGCCGCAGGACCGCCTGCTCGTCGTGGACGGCGACCGTGGGCCGGTCGTCAACACGGCGGTCGTCTCGGCCGCGGCACCCAGCTACGCCCCGCCCGGACGCGACCTCGTGCAGGTGACGACGCTCGCCGGCGCAGGCCTCTCCGACGCCGCGGCACTGGCCGAGGCGGGCCGTCTCTGGCGCACCGACACCGCCAGCTGGGACCTCTTGGTGCGCCACGACGTCGTCCGGGCGCTGCCGCGAGCCGTCCCACCCCTCGACCTGCGTCGCCCGTCCGACGTCGGCGGTGGGGTCTTCGTCTGCGGCGACCACCGCGGCACACCGTCGATCCAGGGCGCGCTGAGCTCAGGTCAGCGTGCGGCCGCCGACGTGGCTTGTGCGCTCGGAGCTCGCTGACAGCGCGGCCGTGCGGTCACGAGACCCGGCGCGCTCTCCGACGCCACCAGCGCACTGCCAGGTCGACCACCGTGCCCGCTGCCATGACCAGGCCGACGACACCGAAGAAGGCGGACCCATCCGCCGCCCAGCTGGCCACGAAGAAGACGCCGATCGCCACCGACACGAGACTCGACAGGACGTACCAGGGTCGCAGCTCGCGAGCACCGCGGTCGAACCACCGCATCCACGCCGGGTCGTGCTCCGATGGTCTGACGGCCTGCCGCACGAGATCGCGGCCGGTCGCGGGCTCGACGACCCTCCCACCCGGCAGCTTGGCCACGGTCGTGCGTCCCTCGAGCACCGCCACCGCCGCCGGCGGGAGGCCGAGAAGCCCGGCCAGCGCGTCGAGATCGGGTTCGCGCCGCATCAGAGCCCTCAAGGACACCACGTCGTCATCGGCCAGGCCCAGCAGCGAGCCGATGGCGGCCGCGTCTCCCGTCACGCCGGGGTCGCGCAGCCCGTCGTCGGCCACGCCGAACGGCGTCCAGCCCGGCTCCCACACGTGCGAGGCTCGGCGGCTGCCCCGCTTCAGCACCTCGAGACCCACGTGTCCACCGGACCGCCAGAGCACGACCGACCGTCCCCTCGCGTTGACCAGCACGTGGACCAGCACGTCAGCGGCCAGGTCGTGGTCGTGAGCGATCCCCACCAGCAAGCGGTCGCCGACCCGGGCCTCGTGCAGGACGAAGGCGTCGTCGCGCGCCACGACCCCGAGCATCAGGTCGGCCGGCGGGGTGACGGCGACCGTCCGCGCGGGCCGGGCGCCCATGACGGGCCACTGCAGGTCGTGGGCCTCGGCCGCCGCAGTGCCCCACAGCGCGCCCGGCCACTGCGCCTCGAGACGCTCGAGCACCGCCTCGGCCTCGACATCGTCGGACGTCCCGTCCTCGGCGACGACCAGCGCGACGTCGTCGTCACCGACGACCCGTGCCACGGTCATGCCGTCGAGTCCCAGCGCCGCCCCGTCGACGACCGACCCGACCAGGCCGAGCCCGGCCAGCACCTGCGCCAGCTCGTGAGTCGATGCACCCCGCACGACCACCGGCACCTGTGCGTCGACCACGGCCCTACTTCTTGTCGACGTCGCCGGTCGAGAGCGCGGCGATGAACGCCTCTTGGGGGACCTCGACGCGGCCGACCATCTTCATGCGCTTCTTGCCCTCCTTCTGCTTCTCGAGCAGCTTGCGCTTGCGACTGATGTCGCCGCCGTAGCACTTGGCGAGCACGTCCTTGCGGATCGCGCGGATGTTCTCGCGGGCGATGACGCGGGCGCCGATCGCGGCCTGGATCGGCACCTCGAACTGCTGCCGCGGGATGAGCTCCTTGAGCTTGCCCGCCAGGGAGACGCCGTAGCCGTAGGCGTTGTCGCGGTGGACGATCGCGCTGAACGCGTCGACGACCTCGCCCTGCAGCAGCACGTCGACCTTGACCAGGTCGGCCGCCTGCTCGCCGGTAGGCTCGTAGTCGAGCGAGGCGTAGCCCTTGGTGCGGCTCTTGAGCGCGTCGAAGAAGTCGAACATGATCTCGCCCATGGGCAGCGTGTACTTGATCTCGACGCGGTCCTCGGACAGGTAGTCCATGCCGATCAGCACACCGCGCCGCGCCTGGCACAGCTCCATGATGACGCCGATGTAGTCGGACGGGCTGAGCACCGTGGCCCGCACGACGGGCTCGAGGACCTTGTCGATCTTGCCGTCGGACGGGTACTCGGACGGGTTGGTGACGACGATCTCCTTGCCGTCCTCCATCTCGACCCGGTAGACGACGTTGGGGGCCGTCGAGATGAGCTCGAGGTTGAACTCGCGCTCGAGGCGCTCTCGCACGATCTCGAGGTGCAGCAGACCGAGGAAGCCGATGCGGAAGCCGAACCCCAGCGCGCCGGACGACTCGGGCTCGTACACGAGGGCCGCGTCGTTGAGCTGCAGCTTCTCGAGGGCGTCGCGCAGCGTCGGGTAGTCGTCGCCGTCGAGCGGGTAGAGGCCCGAGTAAACCATCGGGTTGGGGGTCTTGTAGCCGCCGAGCGGCTCGGTGGCGCCCCGGATGTTGGACGTCACGGTGTCGCCGACGCGCGACTGGCGCACCTCCTTGACGCCCGTGATGAGGTAGCCGACCTCGCCGACCCCGAGGTCGGGTGCCTTGACGGGCTCGGGCGAGATGACGCCGACCTCGAGCATCTCGTGCACCGCACCGGTCGACATCATCTTGATCTTGTCGCGGTGGCTGAGCTTGCCGTCGACGACGCGGACGTAGGTGACGACGCCGCGGTACGTGTCGTAGACCGAGTCGAAGATCAGGGCGCGCGGCGGCGCGTCGGGGTCGCCCTTGGGCGGCGGCACCTCGTCGACGATCAGGTTGAGCAGCTCCTCGACGCCCTGGCCGGTCTTGGCCGAGACGCGCAGGACGTCGTCGGGGTTGCCGCCGATGATGCCGGCGATCTCCTCGGCGTACTTCTCGGGTTGGGCGCCCGGCAGGTCGATCTTGTTGAGCACGGGGATGATGTCGAGGTCGGCGTCGATCGCCAGGTACAGGTTGGCCAGCGTCTGCGCCTCGATGCCCTGCGCGGCGTCGACCAGCAGCACCGCTCCCTCGCACGCCTCGAGGCTGCGGCTGACCTCGTAGGTGAAGTCGACGTGACCCGGCGTGTCGATCATGTTGAGCACGTAGACCTCGCCGGCATCGTCGCCGCTGCTCTTGACGAACGGCATGCGCACGGCCTGGCTCTTGATCGTGATGCCGCGCTCGCGCTCGATGTCCATGCGGTCGAGGTACTGCGCCTTCATGTCGCGGCCGTCAACGACACCGGTGTGCTGCAGCATGCGGTCGGCCAGGGTCGACTTGCCGTGGTCGATGTGCGCGATGATGCAGAAGTTGCGCAGGAACTTCGGGTCGGTGGCCCCCGGCTGGGGAACGGGGCGGGAAGTCATAGTGCTCCCATCATCCCATCCCCCGGCTCCCGGGTCGCCCACCGGCGTCACGCTCAGTTCGGGGCGTGCACCCCGTTGCCGTTGCCATAGTCGGTCTGCAGGTTGAACGTGCGTCGCTCCAGCTCGGGCCAGTCGGTGTTGCCGCCCGTCGAGACCCACTGCCGCATCATGCCGGGGGCCGGCTCCGTGACGGCACCGTCGCCGTAGGGATCGGTCCACCAGATGCGGGTCGCGGTCGGGTTGTCGACCGTCGTGGAGTGCAGGTAGTAGTCGCGTTGCGCACCGTCGAACGGCGACTCCGGGTCGCCCTTCGCGAGGTGCTGGCCGGCATGCTCGTCCCACGGGTAGCCGTGGGCCGTCCCGCCATCGGCCGTGTCGACCATCCACAGCGTGTCGACCATCGCGATGATCGAGCTGACGAAGCCGCCGGCGTGCGCACGGGACGGGTTGCGGACCCCGAACCACGGATCGAAGCTCGCGAGCACCGTGCCGTCGGGCGTCCGGATGCGGTTGGCCGACTCCCACACCTCGTACAGCGCCCAGATCGAGCTCGTCCGCCCGTCGGGCACCAGGACGTCCCGGTCGACGCAGAACCGGTCGGGGATGACGCGGCGCCCGCCGAAACCGTCCGGCAGGTCGCTCCCGCTGGTCAGCACCTTCTGGGCGTCGCACGAGCGGGAGAACTGGTTGGCGTCGCCGAACCGCGTGAGCGTCGACGAGATGATCTCGGTGCCGTCCGAGCAGCGGGCCGAGTACAGCAGCTCGTGGGCGTTGTTGATCAGTCCGTCGCCGCTGTGCGATCCCTGGTGCACCTTGATCAGGAAGTCGCAGGCGATCGGTGCGCCGGCCTCGTCGCGGACGTACTCCCGCGGTGACGCCGCGACCATCTTCACGTCGTTCGCGACGATGATCTTGTGCCCCACGTTGTCCTCGTGCCGGGTCACGTGGTCGTGCCCGGCGGCGTACGTGTCGAGCGCCTCGCTGACATAGCCGAACGGCACCCCGCGACGGCTCGTGCCGTCGGCGTCGAGGAAGTCGGTCGTCCAGCCGTAGATGTCGGACGTCGACGGGTCGTCGCCGTGCTCGTGCCCGTAGGTGCAGGCCTTCCCGGTCGCCGGGTCGACGTCGGTCGGCGGGTGCCACGTCGGGTACAGCTTGCCGTCGGCGCCCACGACGGAGTACGACGCGTGAAGCGAGGCCGGGCACGTGTCGACGGACGTCGGCGTCCAGTTCTTCTCGCGGTACGCCCGCGACTCCACGACCGGCGGCTCGCTCGGCACCGGGACCGTGGGGGCCGGTGCGGACGGCCCGGGGGGCGTGGCCGGCGCGGCACGCCGCAGCGTGATCGTCACCGACCGGGTCGAGACCTTCTTCGGCCCGGTCTCGCGCACGCGGACCGCGGCCCTGGCCGCACCGCCCTGCGGCACCGTCGCGAGCTGGGCGGACGTCAGCCGCAGCGTGTACCTCGCGGACGCGCGCGCCTTCACCCGGTAGGACCGTGGCGTGCCGTCCATGCCGCCGACGCGCACGCGCAGGGCACCCCGGCACGTCTTGGACGATCGGCACCGGACCGTCACGGAGGCGGTGCGCGCCTCCGAGGCCGTGACGCTCCTGGTGGTCACGGTCAGCACCGGGGACGCCTTCTTCGCTGTGGCCACGTGATCGTGGTCGGCCTGCGCCGCCACCGGGACCGAGAGCACTCCCGTCAGCAGGGCGACGGCGAGGAGGCGCCTCACTTCTGCCTCACGGTCTTGACGCGCGACGCGCCCGGCCCGACCAGCGGTGACCCGACGTACGTCACCGAGATCTTGCGCAGACCCTTCCGGCCGAGCCTCGGCAACGTGGTGCGGACCCGTCCGTTCTTCAGGGTGACGGTCCTGACGACCTTCGAGCCGACACGCACCTGCACCCTGCCCGTCGGCGTGACGCCGCGCGCGGTGGCGTCGACCGTGACGGTCAGTCGCCGCTTGCCCTTCAACGTGCCGCGCGACCGGGCGAAGGCGATGCGGGGCGACGCCTTGGCCACGTCGACCGAGACGGTGCGCTCGACCGGACGGACGCGCTCGTCGCCGCCGTACGCGAGGGTGAGCGTGTGCCGGCCGGGGGTGAGCGCCGTCGCGCCGAGGCCGACCGCGAACGTCCCGTCCTGCACCGCGCCACGGCCCAGCACCGAACCTCCCTCGCGCACCTCGACCGTGCCGGTCGCCGGACCGTCACCGCCGCGCACGGACCCGGTGAGCGCCGCCGAGGACGTGCCGTAAGTCATCGACGGGGCCGCCGAGGGTTCGAGCACCGCGTCGGAGCCGACCGAGACGGACCGGGCGTCGGATGTCGAGGTCGCCAGCGCATCCGTGCCGCTGAAGACCGCCGTGATCTCGTGCGTGCCGCGGCCCTGCCAGGACGTCGTGCAGACGACGCTGCCCGACGAGACGGCGACCTCCGCGCATCCTGCGACGGGGACGCCGTCGCTGGCGAAGGTGACGGTGCCCCCGGCCACGGCCGTCCTGCTGCCCGCCGGCTTGGTGACCGACGCCGTGAACGTCGCGGTCCGCGACGGTTCGATCGTCGCGGGCGCGTCCAGGCCCACGCCCGTCCGCAGGAGGCCCATGAGCGCGACGACGAGCTCGCCGTCCGATCCGCTCGTGACCCTGCTGGCGAAGTCGGCACCCGCGACGAGGTCCCTGACACCGTTGCCGTCGAGGTCACCTGCCAGGCCCACCTGACGACCGAGTCGGTCGCCGGCCCGGGTGCCGTCGATGCGGTAGCCGGCCGTCGCGGCCAGGCCCGACAGCTGCTGGACCGTCTGCGTCGGGTCGCCCGCGACGACGAACACCGCGCCGGCGCCGTTCATCGTGGTGGTCGGCGCCGCCGGGTCGACCGGGTCGTGGCCGTAGGCGCCCAGCGCGAGGTCGGGGACGTCGTCGCCGGTGACGTCGCCGATCCCGGCGACCGAGAAGCCCGTCGCATCGCCGCTCGCGACGCCGTTGAGCCAGTAGCCGCGACGCGAGGGGGTCACGCACGACGGGACCGACTCACCGGCCACGGGGCAGGTGAACACCGACTGACCCCCGGTCGCCGACGGGTCCGTGTAGACCGTCGCGGTCGACGTCGAGCCGAACACGACGGCCGCGCCTCCGTTGCGCGGCCCCGTCGCCGCGTTGGTGACGCCGTCGGCGCCGATCAGCACGTCGTCGAGGCCGTCACCGTCGACGTCGCCGGCCGGAGAGACGGCGTAGCCGAGGCGGTCGCGAGCGCGCTGCGGCCCGTAGATCTTGAACCCCCTCGCACCCAGGGCGGCGAGGTCGACATCGCCGGTCGTGCCGCCGAAGACGACATAGGCGGCACCGGGGGCCGCGACGCCGCTGCCCCACGGCGTGGACGTGTACGAGCCCAGCACGAAGTCGTCCTTGCCGTCGCCGTTCACGTCGCCCGCCCGGGCCATGACGCCGAGGCGTGCGCCGGAGAGCTCGCCATCGACGGTCTGGAGGATCTGACCGGGCTGCGGTGCCGTCACATCGACGTCGGTGATGTCGTCGCGCCCTGCGACGACCCACACGCGCCCGTTCGTCGAGCGTCCGCGCGTGCTCGCCCCGACCTCGGCGACGGCGAGCTCGTCCAGGCCGTCGCCGTCGAGGTCACCGACGCCCGCGAGCGAGAACGACAGGTTGCCGCTCGAGGCGTCGCCCTTCACGACGAACCCGCGGTCGCCGATCGCGTCGAGCGACAGGCCCGTGAACTTCTTCGCGCCGAAGATCACGTACGCGCGCTGCTGCTGGTAGTCGCCGATCGCGATGTCGTCGAGCCCGTCGCCGTTGACGTCGCCGACGCAGCCCACCGAGAAGGCGACCGCGTAGCCCGACTTCGTCCCGGTGGAGCCGACCTTGGGGTTCTCGACCGGGCCGTCGATGCGGACGGCCCCGGCCTCGGACGGGTCGGCGAGCGCGCCTCCGGAGACGTGGTCCCCTCCAAGCAGGACGTAGGCCGCCCCCGCGCGCGCCACGTCGCCCTTGGTCCAGAACCAGGCTCCGACGACCGCGTCGTCGTGACCGTCGCCGTCGACGTCGCACGGGCCGTTGCTGATCGCGCTGCCGAGCGCGCTGCCCGGATCTCCCACGTACCGCAGCAGCTCGGCAGGACGGCCCTGCGGGGACGTCGGCTCGGCCTGCGCAGGGGCGCTCAGCACCCCGAGCGCGAGGGTCAAGGACAGCAGCAAGGATGACCGCTTCACGGTGGCTTCTTTCTCGAAACTGAGGATCGCCTAAGTAAGGCAAGCCTCACCATAGGGCACCCGGTGGTCGCCGTCCACGGAACGACCACTGTCGTCGATTTGAGGCGGCGGGCCGCTGACTGCTAGAGTTGGCGGTCGCGTGCTCCGGCACGTCCACACACCTTTTGGGCACGGTCTGCGTGCCGCCCGATCGTCGGAACATCACACCAAGAGAAGTAGGTCTCCCCCGTGGCGAACATCAAGTCGCAGATCAAGCGCAACCGCCAGAACGAGCTGGCTCGCGAGCGCAACAAGTCCGTGCGCTCCGCGCTGAAGACGGCTGTCCGCCGCTTCGAGGAGGCCATCGCCTCCGGCAACACCGACGACGCCAAGAAGCTCGCCAACGTCGCGACGCAGAAGCTCGACAAGGCGGCCTCGAAGAAGGTCATCCACAAGAACCAGGCGGCCAACCGCAAGTCGGCCATCGCCAAGAAGGCCGCGTCGCTCTGACGACGTCCGCCTGACGCAGGCTCCGCTGTCGACGACAGCACCCCGACGCCCCGGCATCACGCCGGGGCGTCGTCGCGTCTGCGGGGCAACCGGGTGGTCGACACCAGACGGACGACCGACTCGAGCGGCCCGCGGCGCGCGAAGCCGAGCCACACCGTCGCGGCGGCGCACAGCACGACGGCCTGCAGCGCCCAGTCGCCGTAGCTGTCGAGCTGCGCGGCCGGATCGGCGCTCTCGGCCGCCCGCAGCGTCAGGCGCCAGCTCCAGAGCACGTGCACCGTGTAGAGCGACAGCGTCATCGCCCCGGCCGCGCTGAGCGGTCGCAGGACGACCCGAGACCACGGGACGTGCATCACCAGCGCGCACAGCGCGATGACGACCAGGGCCGAGCCGATCGCCCCGATGACGTTGAGCGGTCGCGACGTGTGCTCGCCGACCAGCCACAGCTCGCGCCAGGTGGCCGGCTCGTACGGGTACGAGGCGCGCACGAACAGCTGCTGCCACCCCTGCACCGACCAGTCGTCGAACACCCCGCGCGAGATCGCGACGGCTCCCGCACCGAACGAGATGCCGAGCAGCACGACTCCCCCGCCCAGCAGCGACAGCGCCACCCGTACGCGTCCGAGGTCGAGACGTCCCACGCCGAGCCCGACGAGCACGTACGCGAACCACACCCCAGCCGGGTACGCGCCCCACACCAGCAGCTCCGTCGCCAGCGACCACGGCGGCGCGAGGTCGGACCACTCGGCCTGGTCGGAGATCACGGGGCCGTGCTCGATCTCCAGCCACAGCAGCAGCACCGGGGCGAGCACCGCCCAGACCAGGCCGAGCACCACGAGCGTGCGGGCCGACAGGGCGCGGAACGGCAGCGCCATGACGATCAGCACCCCGTAGAACGCGAGGATGACGTAGACCGGCACCCGGTCGAGCGAGCCCAGCGCCAACCCCAGCGCGATCAGCACGACGGCCCGGATCCCGGTGGCACGCACCGAGCCGGCGCCGCCAGGATCGCGGCGGTGCACCAGCGACAGGGCCACACCGGCGAGCATCGCGAACAGCGGTGCCGCTCGACCGCTGGCGATCATCTGGCCGACCGGTGGGCTGGCGCCGACCCACTGCGGGCCCAGGTGCACGAACATCATCCCGACGAGGGCGATGCCCCGCGCCAGGTCGATCGCATCGACCCGGCTGAACGTCGGGCGGCTCATCTAGCGGCGACGTCGGGCGGCGACGGCCAGCACCATCCGCTCGACGGCGAACGCCGGATCGGCCGCGCCCCCCTTGACGTCGAGATCGGCCTGGGCGACCGCCGAGATGGCCGCTGCGAGCCCCGCGGCGTCCCAGCTGCGCAGCTGCTGGCGCATGGCCCGGATCTTGAACGGAGGCGCCCCGATGTGCGCCGCGAGCTCGTTGTCGCGCAACCCGTCGGGAGCACCCGACAGCTTGGCCAGCGAGCGCAGGCCCGTGGCCAGCGCCGTCGTGATGAGCACCGGTGCCACCTTGGCCGACTCGGCCCATCGGGCCTGCTCGAGGGCGACGTCGATGCGTCCGTCGATCGTCGCGTCGGCGATCTCGTAGCCGCGGACGTCGGCGCGCCCGCCGAAGTACTGCTGCACCAGCGACGTGCTGATGTGGGCGCCCTGCTCGAGGTTGGCGACCAGCTGGTCGGCGGCTCCTGCCAAGGCCCGCAGGTCCTGGCCGACCGCGGCGACCAGGTAGGCGGCGGCCTGCTCGTCGATGCGGGCTCCCAGCTCGCGCACCTCGGTGAACACCCACCGGGCGTAGTCGCGCTCGTACTTGGGCTGCTCGACCTTGACCTCGCTGACGACCGCCGCCTTGCGCAGCTTGTCGAGCAGGCCCTTGCCCTTCTGGCCCCCGCTGTGCACGAGGACGACCGCGATGTCGGGCGACGGCGCGGCGACGTAGGCCAGCAGCTCGGCCTGGGCCACGTCGGGCAGGTCCTGCAGCTCGGTGAGCACCAGCGCGCTCGCGTCGCTGAACAGCGACGGGCTGGTCAGGCCGGCGAGCTCGCCCGGCTGGAGGCCTGACGCCGTGGTCGTGGCGACCTCGCAGTCGGGCTGCTCGGACGTGACGACCTTGACGGCCTTGGCACGGGTGCGCTCGGCGAGGAACTCGGCGTTGCCGGTGATGAGCAGGATCTTGCCGAATGCCGAGGCCACGCGACGATCCTAGCCGCGACTCACGACGTGGAGACGTCCGTCGCGCAGCACGACCGCGATGTCACCGTCGAGGTCGGTGCGCCACCACTTCGTGCCGCGCTCGCGCAGCAGCGAGAGCAGCGATGCCGTGGGGTGGCCGTAGTCGTTGTCCTCGCCGGCGCTGACCGTCGCGACGCGGGCACCGACCTGCTCGACGAAGCGCGGGTCCTGGTCGGCGCTCCCGTGGTGGGGCACCTTCAGGACGTCCGCGGACACGTCGACGTCCGAGCGCAGGATGCGCTGCTGGGCCTCGGCCCCGACGTCACCGGTGAGCAGGACGCGCACCCCGCGGACCGATGCCCTCAGCACGACGCTCACCGCGTTGCGGTCGCCGGCAGGTGCCTCGTCGGCAGGCGGCCACAGCACGTCGGCCGACGTGTCGCCGACCGAGAACGACTCGCCCGCCTCGGCCACGTGACGCGGCACGCCCGGCACCTCGGGGCCGCCCGACGTGCCGACCACGACCTGGTCGACGCGACGACCCTCGGTGGCACCGCGCCAGCCGTCGACGTGGTCGGCGTCGCCGTGGGTCAGCACCAGCACCCGGATGACGTCGACGCCCAGCGAGGTGAGGCACCGGTCGACCGGCGCGTCCTCCTCGCCCACGTCGACCACGATCGCCTCGCCGTCGGCGACGGGCAGCACCGAGGCGTCGCCCTGGCCCACGTCGCAGCTGACCATCACCCAGCCGGGCGGCGGCCATCCGGTCTGGGGTGGACGCCAGACCGCCACGGCCACCCCGAGCACCAGGCCGACGAACACCGCGGGTCGGGCCGACAGACGAAGCATCGTCCAGGTCACGACGGGCACCAGCACCACGAGCACCTGCCACGGCGCTCGCCACTCGAACGACGCGGCGTCGAGCCCCGCCGCGGTGTGGCCGACCGTCAGGATCCAGCTCGCGCACGCCCCCGCGAGCGTGCCGAGCACCTGGCCGAGCGGCGCCCACACCATCGCGAGCACACCGCCGACGAGGCCGGCGACCGTCGCCGGCGCGACGGCGGGCGCCGCCAGCAGGTTGGCGAACACCGCGACGAGCGAGACCTCGCCCGACAGCGCGGCGAGCGCCGGCGTGCACACCAGCTGGGCCGCGAGGGGCACCGCGACCGCGAGCGCGCACCACCGTGGCATCCAGGTCTCGAGCCGCCGCGCGAACGGCGGAGCCAGCAGCAGGATGCCGCCGGTGGCACTGGCCGACAGGACGAATCCCGGCGAGCGGGCCAGCCACGGGTCGAGGAACAGCAGCACGACGACCGCCCAGCAGAGGGCGCGCAGCCCGCCTCGCGATCCGAATCCGAGCGCCGCGACGCCCACGGCTCCCATGGCGGCCGCCCGGACGACGCTGGGCTCGGGCCGCGCCAGCAGGACGAAGGCGAGGATCGACACGACACCCACCGCCCACAGGCCGCGGCGGCGGACGCCGGCGGAGCGTGCGACGGCCATCGTCACCGCCAGCACGATCGTCAGGTTGGTACCCGAGACGGCCATGAGGTGCGTGAGGCCGCTGCGCCGGAAGTCGTCGTCGATGTCATCGGTGATGCCCGTCTCGTCGCCGTCGACGAGGGCCGGCACCAGACCACGGGGCTCGTCGCCCAGATGGGCGACCGAGCGGCGCACTCCTTCGCGGACGCGCTCGGAGGCGGCCCACCACCACGCCGCGCCGGCCAAGGGGGAATGGCGGTCGACACTGATCGTGACGCTCTCGTCGGACGTCTCGGACGGCGCGAGCCGCCCCTGGAGCACGAGACGGCGACCGACCACCAGGTCGTCGACCCGGCCGTCGAAGAAGGCCGTCGCGTGGTCGCGCAGACGGATGTCGACGCGGCTCGTGACGGCTCGGCGGACGATCACCTGGACGAGGGTCGACTCGGTGCCGCGCCGCTCGAAGATCCGGGCGTCGCGGCTGACCTGCACGTCGAGCGTGACCCGACGACCGCTCTGCGCCACGTCGAGCAGCGGCGATCGCTCGACCGTCGCCAGCCGCCAGGCGCACGACGTGGCCACCGCGGCGACGCACACGGTGGCCAGCAGCACCGGGACGACCCGGCCCCGGCGCCACAGGGCCCCGGCCACGACCACGGCGACGGCGGCGACGACCGCCGCCGTGGTCGAGCCGGCCGTCACCAGCCAGGCGCCCACGACCCAGGTGGCGGCCGCGGCCGGCACCATCCTGGCGTCGTGGTTCACACCACCACGAGGTCGCGCAGCTCGGCGAGGGTCGCGTCGCCGATGCCCTTGACGTCGAGCAGGTCGTCGACGGAGCCGAACCGGCCGTGCGACTCGCGCCAGGTGACGATCGCCTGCGCCGTGACCGGTCCGACGCCGGGCAGGGTGTCGAGCTGCTCGAGCGTCGCGGTGTTGAGGTTGACCTTCGTGCCTGCTGGCGCCGCGGCTCCGGGCGCGGCCCCCGGCGACACGGCAGGGTCTGCCGGCTCCAGCCCCACCAGGACCTGCTCGCCGTCGGTGAGCTCGCGCGCCATGTTGAGGCTCGTCGTGTCGACCCGCCCCTTGAGCCCGCCGGCGGCCTGGATCGCCTCGTAGACCCGCGATCCCTTCGGCAGGGTGACGATGCCGGGCTGACGCACCTTGCCCACCACGTCGACGATCAGGGGCGCCGCGGACGCGGGGGCTCCCGGCACCGACGGCGAGGACGTCGACGCGAGGGCGAGCGGCTCCACCGGCTCGCTGGTCTGGGGCCGGCCGGCCAGCAGCCACCACACGAGCAGCACCGACGCCGCGACGGCGACCGCGGCCAGCGCCCGGGCATGCGGGATGTCGAGCCGGCGTCGCGCAGCTGCCGGCTCGGGCTCGTCGGCCGGCGGCAGCTCGGCGTCGAACGACGCCGCCAGCCGCGCGAGACGACGTCGCGCGATGTCGGCGCGGGTCTCGTCGAGCGGATCGTCTCGGTGCAGCGGCTTCACACGCCGAACCTAGGCACGCGGGTCGGCGTCCGACAGGCAGCGGGTCACGGCCTGTGGACAACCGCACCCGTCGACCGACCCGTGGATGGCCGCGCGTGAGCGGTGCGCTGGCGTCCAAGACCGGACGCCAGGTGGACGCTGGTGCACCGCCTCGGTCAGCGGGGGGTGATCGTCACCGAGATCATGCCGGGACCGACGTGGGCGCCGATCGCGGCACCCACCTCGTCGACCGAGACCTCCTCGCGGCCCAGCGCCGTCGCCAGGCGGCCGGCCACGGCCGTCGCGGTGTCGAGGCTGGCCAGGTGCTGCACGCCGATGTCGAACCCGTCGTCGCACGCCTCGGCCTTCTCGACCGCGAGCGCCTCGAGCCGTGCCAGGGCCTTGGCCTTGGTGCGGACGCGCTCGAGCGGGACGACCGCACCGTCCTCGATCGTGAGGATGGGCTTGACGGCGAGAGCCGAGCCGATCAGGGCGGCGGCCGCACCGACCCGTCCGCCCCGGCGCAGGTACTCGAGCGTGTCGACGTAGATCAGCACCGACGAGCTCTCGCCCGCCTGACGAGCGGCATCGGCCACCCCGGCGGCGTCCTCGCCCGCGTCCCTGGCGAGCGCGGCCCGGCCGGCCGCGAATCCCGTGGCGAGGCCGACCTGGGCCGAGTCGATGCACGTGACGGGCACCGACGCCTGCTTGGACGCCAGCTGCGCCGACTCGAGCGTGCCCGACATGCGCGCACTGAGGTGGACCGAGACGATCGCCTCGGCACCGTCGGCCGCGAGCCGCTCGTACACGGCCAGGAAGTCGTCGGGGGTCGGTCGTGACGTGCTGACCGGCACGAAGGCGGCGAGCGCCTCGGCGATCATGTCGGCCGTGACGTCATCGCCCTCGGTGTACGTCTCGGCGCCGATGATGACCTGCAACGGCACGACCTCGATGTGCTCGCGGAGCGCGTCGTCCGGGTCGAGGGAGGACGTCGAGTCCGTGACGATGCCGATCTGCATGCCCGAAGCCTATCGCTGTGTGCGCCACGTCACGTCGCGACCACAGGCCGAGCGAGCCCGGCGGTTCAGACGACGATGCTGACCAGCTTGGGCGCCTTGACGATGACCTTGCGCACCTCGCGGCCGTCGATCGTCTTGACCACGTTGGGCTCGGCCAGCGCGAGCGCCGTCAGGTCGTCGTCGGAGATGTCGGGCGAGACCTCGATCTTGCCGCGCACCTTGCCGAGCACCTGCACGACGCACGTCACGGACGCCGATGTCAGGTGCGCGGGATCGGCGACGGGGAACGGCGCGTGCGTCAGCGAGTCGTCGTGCCCGAGGCGCGACCACAGCTCTTCGGCCAGGTGCGGCGCGAGCGGTGCCAGCATGAGCACCAGGGGCTCGACGGCGGCGCGGCTGCTGACGCCGACCTTGGTCAGGTGGTTGGTCAGCTCGATCAGCTTGGCGACGGCGGTGTTGAAGCGCAGGTTCTCCATGTCGCCGCGGACGCCGTCGATCGTGGTGTGCAGCGCGTGGAGGGTCGCGACGTCGAGCTCGGCGTCGTCGATCAGCGACTCGCCCGTGTGCTCGTCGACCAGCAGGCGCCACACCCGCTGCAGGAACCGCTGTGCGCCGACGACGGCACGGGTCTCCCACGGACGGGAGACGTCGAGCGGGCCCATCGACATCTCGTAGACGCGGAAGGTGTCGGCGCCGTAGGCCTCGTACATCTCGTCGGGGGTGACGACGTTCTTGAGGCTCTTGCCCATCTTCCCGTACTCGCGGGTGACGGGGCGGCCGTCGTACCAGAACCCGCCGTCGCGTTCCTCGACCTGCGAGGCCTCGACGTAGACGCCCCGCTCGTCGACGAAGGCGTAGGCCTGGATGTAGCCCTGGTTGAACAGGCGGTGGAAGGGCTCCTCGCTCGACACGTGGCCGAGGTCGAACAGCACCTTGTGCCAGAAGCGGGCGTAGAGCAGGTGCAGCACGGCGTGCTCGACGCCGCCGACGTACAGGTCGACGCCGCCGGTGCCGCCGGGCGTCTTGGGGCCCAGCCAGTAGCGCTCGTTGGCGGGATCGGTGACCGCGTCGGGGTTGTGCGGGTCGGTGTAGCGCAGCTCGTACCAGGACGAACCGGCCCAGTTGGGCATCGTGTTGGTCTCGCGGCGGTAGGGCCGGGGGCCGTCGCCCAGGTCGAGCGTCACGTGCACCCAGTCGTCGGCGCGCGCCAGCGGCGGCTCGGGCGTGCTGTCGGCGTCGTCGGGCTCGTAGGTCTTGGGCGAGTAGTCGGGCACCTCGGGCAGCTCGACCGGCAGCAGGTGGTCGGGCACGGCGATCGGCTGGTCGGACTCGTCGTAGACGATCGGGAACGGCTCGCCCCAGTAGCGCTGGCGGCTGAACAGCCAGTCGCGCAGGCGGTACGTCGTGGTGCCCTCGCCCGCGCCGTGCGCCTCGAGCCACGCGACGACGGCCTCCTTGGCCTCGGCGATGTTCAGGCCGTTGACGTCGAGCGTCGCGCCTTCGCCCGTCTGGGCGGAGTTGACCGCCGGCCCGTCGCCCACGTAGGCACCCTCGTGCCCCTCGGGCGGCTGGACCGTGTGCACGATCGGCAGCCCGTACGCCTCGGCGAACTCGAAGTCGCGCTGGTCGCCGCCGGGGACGGCCATGATCGCGCCGGTGCCGTAGCCCGTCAGCACGTAGTCGGCGATGAAGACGGGGACCTGCTCGCCGTTGACGGGGTTGGTCGCGTACGAGCCGGTGAAGACGCCCGTCTTGTCCTTGTTCTCCTGGCGTTCGAGGTCGGTCTTGGCGGCGGCGACGGCGCGGTAGGCCGCGACCGCCTCGGCCGGGGTCTCGAGTCCGTTGGTCCAGCTGCGGGGGGTGCCGGCGGGCCACGCGTCGGTCACGAGTGCTGGGACCAGCTCGTGCTCGGGCGCCAGCACGGCGTAGGTGGCACCGAACAGGGTGTCGGGGCGGGTCGTGAACACGTCGAACGACGTCGAGGCGGCCTCGACCTGGAACCGGACCCTCGCGCCGTGCGAGCGTCCGATCCAGTTGCGCTGCATGTTCTTGACCGACTCGGGCCAGTCGACCCGCTCGAGGTCGTCGATCAGGCGGTCGGAGTAGGCCGTGATGCGCATCTTCCACTGGCGCAGGTTGCGCGTGAACACCGGGAAGTTGCCGCGCTCGCTGCGTCCGTCGGCGGTGACCTCCTCGTTGGCCAGCACCGTGCCCAGGCCGGGGCACCAGTTGACCGGCGACTCGTCGACGTACGCGAGACGTCGCGAGTCGATCAGCAGGCGACGCTCGAGCGGCTCGAGATCGGCCCAGCCGGCACCGTCGGGCGCCGTGCGCGCACCCGACTCGTACTCGGCCCGCAGCTCGCTGATGGGCCGGGCGCGCTGCTGCTCGTCGTCGTACCAGGACTCGAAGATCTGGATGAAGATCCACTGCGTCCAGCGGACGAAGTCGGGGTCGATCGTGGCGAAGCTGCGGCGTGGGTCGTGCGCGAGGCCCAGACGGCGCAGCTGACGGCGCATGTTGGCGATGTTGGCCAAGGTGTTGGTGCGCGGGTGCTCACCGGTTTGCACGGCGTGGATCTCGGCCGGCAGCCCGAAGGCGTCGTACCCGAGCGAGTGCAGCACGTTGTCGCCCTGCATGCGGCGGTAGCGCCCGACGACGTCGGTGGCGATGTAGCCCAGGGGGTGCCCGACGTGGAGCCCCGCCCCGGAGGGGTACGGGAACATGTCCATGATGAAGTACTTGTCGCCGAGCGGCTGACCGTCCGCCCCGTCGACCGCCAGGTCGCCCGTGGGGTTGGGGGCTTCGAACGTGCCCTCGGCGTCCCACCGGTCCTGCCAGCGGCGCTCGATGTCACCGGCCAGCTCACTGGTGTAGCGGTAGGAGGCGGGCGTCTCGTCATGCGTGGTCACCGCCCAATGCTACCGGTGTGAGCACCTACTCCTGATCGACGGGCTCCTGCTCGACCGGCACCACGACGGGCCGCAGCCTGGCCCACACGCCGAAGGCGATCGCCACGGCGAGCATGCCGAGGCCGCCCCACAGGTTGATGTTGAGCCCGTCGCCGCGGGCCAGCTCCTCGTCGGTCGCGTTGAACAGGCCCAGCAGGATCAGGATGACGCCGTAGACACCCAGCAGACCGCCGATGACGAAGCGGATGTCGAAGATGCCGGCTTTCTGCTTCTTCTCACTCATGGCACTCCCCTATCGGAACAGCAGGTTGAGGATGATCACCAGCACCAGACCGATGCCCGCGAGCTTGGTCGGTGACTGGTACCAGGGCAGGGAGCCCTCGTCGGGGTCGACCAGCGACTCCTTGGGCGTCAGCGAGTACACGAGGCCCTCGAGCTCCTTGGGGTCGCGCGGCTTGGTCATCGAGGTCACGACCACGCTGACCACGATGTCGACCACGAAGGCGGCGCCCGCCGCGGCGAAGCTCGCGCCCTGGCCCGACAGCGACAGGACGCCCGTGCTGGCGCCGCCGAAGGCGTCCTCGCTGAGGAAGGCGACCGCGACGGCGGCCGCGGTGCCCGAGACCAGGCCCGTCCAGCCGGCGGTGGCGGTCATCCGCTTCCAGAACATGCCGAGGATGAACGTCGCGAACAGCGGTGCGTTGAAGAAGCCGAACAGCGTCTGCAGGTAGTTCATCAGGTTGTCGTAGTTGGACGCGAAGTAGGCCGTGCCGATCGCGATGACCGTCGCTGCGACGGTCGCGATGCGTCCGACGCCCGTGTAGTAGCCGTCGGGCTTGTCCTTCTGCACGTACTGCTGCCACAGGTCGTACGAGAACACCGTGTTGAAGGCCGAGATGTTGGCGGCCATGCCGGCCATGAACGACGCCAGCAGGCCGGCGATCGCGATGCCGAGCATGCCGTTGGGCAGCAGGTCGCGCATCAGCAGCAAGATGGCGTCGTTGTACGTGGCTCCCCCCGAGTCGCCCTGGCCCGACTTGAGGTTGGAGATCTCGGGGATGATGATCGCCGCCGCCATGCCCGGGATGATCACGATGAACGGGATGAACATCTTCGGGAACGCGCCGATGATGGGGGCGCGACGGGCCGACGACAGCGAGTCGGAGGCCATCGCGCGCTGCACCTCGACGAAGTTGGTCGTCCAGTAGCCGAACGACAGCACGAAGCCGAGGCCGAAGACGATGCCGATCGTCGACAGCAGGGGGTTGTCGATGCCGGTCAGGTCGGTGCCGGGCCACGACGACAGCTGCTCGGGCCCGGGCTGCACCTTGTCCTTGATGCCCTGCCAGCCGCCGACCTTGTGCAGGGCGATGATCGTCAGCGGGGTCAGCGCGGCCACGATCACGAAGAACTGCAGCACCTCGTTGTAGATCGCGGCCGACAGTCCGCCGAGGGTGATGTAGCTGAGCACGACCAGCGCCGCGACGATCAGCGAGACCCACAGCGGCCAGCCCAGCAGCCGGTTGACGATCGTGGCCAGCAGGTAGAGGTTGATGCCGGCGATCAGCAGCTGGGCGATCGAGAAGCTCAGCGCGTTGACCAGGTGGGCGCCGGTGCCGAAGCGTCGCCGCATGAACTCCGGGACGCTGCGCACGCCCGACCCGTAGTAGAAGGGCATCATCACGATGCCGAGGAACAGCATCGCCGGGACGGCGCCGATCCAGAAGTAGTGGAACGTCGCGACGCCGAACTCGGCGCCGTTGGCCGACATGCCCATGATCTCGACGGCGCCGAGGTTGGCCGAGATGAAGGCGAGCCCCGTGACCCATGCGGGCAGCGAGCGTCCCGACAGGAAGAAGTCGAGGCTGGACGACACCTGCCTGCGGGCCAGCACCCCGATGCCGATCACGACGGCGAAGTACAGCGCGATGATCGTGTAGTCGAAGAAGTCGGCGTTGAGCCTGAACGTGTCGTCTGCTGCCCGAAGCATCGGGACTCCCGTCTGTCCAGGTCACGACCCCCCGGCCGGACCCATCGACGGACGTTACTCCCGCCGGGTCATGTGCGCATGTCAGGCACCCGGGCCTCGTCGACGGAGGCCCCGGCCTTGCGCAGGAGAGCGGCGAGCTGGTCGCGCTCCACAGCGCTCAGACCGGCCAGCAGGCGCGCCTCGTTGCGCAGGTGCACCGGGTAGGCCTCGTCGATGAGGGCCTGCCCGCGTCCGGTCAGCCGGACGTGCCGGCCCCGTCCGTCCGCGTCGCTGACCCGCCGATCGACGAGACCTGCCCCGACCAGGCGGTCGACCCGCTTGGAGACCGCTCCGGACGTGACCATCGTGCGGGCGGCGAGCTCGGTGGGCGTGAGCTCGAACGGCGGGCCGTTGCGTCGCAGCGTCGCCAGCACGTCGAAGTCGCCGTCACCCAGCCCGAAGGCCGCGAACACGGGGCGAAGCTGCTCGTCGATGACGTCCGACAGGCGCGAGATGCGTCCGATGACGTGCAGCGGCGTGCTGTCGAGCTCGGGCCGCTCGACGGCCCACTGCTCGACGATCTCGTCGACATGATCGGTCCCGATGTCGTCCATCGCCACATCATATCTTCCACGGAAGGTATGATGTCTTCCATGGAAGATACGTGGACCTGGCGCACCGTCGTGATCACGCTCGTCGCCCCCGTGGCCTGGGGCACGACGTACGTCACGACCGAGGGTCTCCTGCCCGACGACAGGCCGCTGTTCTCGGCAGCCGTCCGCGCCCTCCCGGTCGGCCTCGCGATCGTCGCGCTGCGTCGGCGACTCCCCCGCGGCGTGTGGTGGTGGAGGTCGCTCGTGCTCGGGACGTGCACGATGGGGCTGTTCTTCTGCCTGCTGTTCCTCGCCGCCTACCGGTTGCCGGGCGGGCTCGCCTCCACCATGACCGCGATGTCTCCGCTGGTGGTCATGGCGCTCGCCGCGGTGCTGGCCGGCGAGCCCCCCACCCGCGCGGGCGTCGTCGGGGCGGTCGTCGGCGTTCTGGGCGTGGCTCTGCTCGTCCTGAGGTCCGACGCCGCGGTCGACCTCGTCGGAGTGCTGGCGGCGGCCGGCGCGGTCGGCACGTCGGCGCTCGGCTTCGTCCTGCTGAAGCGCTGGGACCCGCCCACCGACCTGCTGACGCTGACCGGCTGGCAGCTCACGGCCGCCGGCCTCGTCCTGGCACCCGTGGCGCTGGTGGTCGAGGGCGCACCTCCGGCCCTCGGAACGAGGAACGTCGTCGGCTACGCGTGGATCGGCGTGGTCGGCACCGGTCTGGCCTACGTCTGCTGGTTCCACGGACTCACGCGGATGACCGCCGGCGCCACGGCCCTCGTCGGCCTCGTCAATCCCGTGGTCGGCACGCTGCTCGGCGTCCTCGTGATGCACGAGGCCTTCGGTCCGACCCAGGCGCTGGGCGTGACGCTCGTGCTCGGCGGAGTGCTGGCTGGGCAGCCTGCCGCCCTGGCGGCCGTGAGACGCCGAAGGGTCTCGCGCCTGTCGCACCGGACGCCTACCGTGGAGGGATGCGCCACGGCATCGTCCCGCCCTACCTGCTGAGCCACCTCGCCCAGCTCGACCGCGACGACCTGCGGCCCGCCGCTGAGGCCGCGCAGCGCTCCCTGCGGTCAGACCTGCGTCCCCGGCCGGCGGGTCCGGGCGTCCTGGCCGAGCGGGTGCCGGCGCCCGTGCCACCGAGCGGGCCCGATCGCACCATCAGCGACGCCGCGGGGGCCGAGACGCTGCCCGGCGACGTGGTCCGTCGCGAGGGCGACGACAGCACCGGCGACGTCGCGGCCGACGAGGCCTACGACGGGCTCGGCGCGACGTACGCGCTGTTCGCCGACGTCTTCGGCCGCGCCTCGATCGACGGCGCCGGCCTCCCCCTGCGCGCGACCGTCCACTACGGGCGCCAGTACGACAACGCGTTCTGGGACGGCACCCAGATGGTGTTCGGCGACGGCGACGGGCAGGTCTTCGGGCGCTTCACGGCCTCGCTGTCCGTCATCGGGCACGAGCTGTCGCACGGCGTCACCCAGTACACCGCCGACCTCGTCTACGCCGGCCAGTCGGGCGCGCTCAACGAGTCGGTCTCGGACGTCTTCGGCGCGCTCGTCGAGCAGTACTCGCGCGGGCAGTCGGCCGCCGAGGCCAGCTGGCTCATCGGCGAGGGACTGTTCACCGACCAGGTCGAGGGCCGTGCGCTCAGGTCGATGAGCGCACCCGGCACGGCCTACGACGACGACGTGCTCGGCAAGGACCCGCAGCCCGCCACGATGGCCGACTACGTCGACACCACCGACGACAACGGCGGCGTCCACCTCAACTCCGGCATCCCCAACCGCGCGTTCCACCTCGTGGCCACGGCGCTCGGCGGCAACGCCTGGGACGCCGCCGGCCCGATCTGGTACGACACCATCACCGGCGACCTGCCACCGGCCGCGACGTTCTCCGACTTCGCCGCGGCGACGTCGGCCGCGGCTGCCGCACGCTTCGGACGCCAGTCGCGCGAGCAGCGGGCCGTGGTCGACGCGTGGTCGACGGTCGGCCTGCCGATCGGCGACACTGGCAGCGACGGCTGACCCGCGGCCGTCGGGCTGGAGGTCGAGATGGACGAGCTTCCCTTCGTCATCACGGTCGCCCGGACGGGTGGCTTCGCGGGGATGCGCCGCGAGTGGACGGTCGAGGTGTCCGCGCCGCAGGACGCCGAGCGATGGCGACCCATCGTCGAGGCGTGCCCGTGGGACGCGACGGACGACACCTCGGCGACGCCCGACGGCTTCGTCTACGACCTGCGCGTCGCCGACCACACGGCGGTCGTGGCCGAGCGCGAGCTCGACGGACCGTGGCGCGAGCTGGTCGACGCCGTCCGCAGCACCGCCGACGACGACTGAGGCCGCCGCGGGGCCCGGGTCAGAGCAGCTCGACCAGGCCGCTGATCTGGGGGCACGCCGGGGCGACCCGCTGGCCGACCCAGATGCTGACGGTGCGCCGCTCGTCGATCTCGTCGGGGATCCACTCCTCGACCCACGCGGCGACGGCGCGACCCGCGGCGATGCCCTCACCCAACGGCGAGCGCTCGACGCGATGCACCGTCACGCGCAGCGGCGCCGCGAGCAGCGGCAGCTCGTCGTCGATACCGACCTCGACCAGCACCTGGCCGTACGCGTCGGCCGGGAGCCACGCGAGGGCGGCCACGATGCCAGGAAGGTCACCGATGTCGCCGGCCAGGAGCACGTGCTCGGTCGGCATGCGGCGTCGGTGGGATCTCACCTGCTCAGAGTAGAGGTATGCCTAACCTCACTTCAAGCAGGGTGACCCATCTCGCACCCGGATCAGGAGGCGAGGTGCGCCTGGAGGAACCAGCGGTCCTTGGTCAGGCCGCGCTCGATCTCGATCGCGACGTCCTGGCTGCTGAGGTCGATGTCGTCGAGGCCGTTGACCGCGGCGCGCACCGTCACGAGCGCTGCGTCGATCTGGCCGACGACGGTGGCGCAGGTGTCCTGCCACGACTGGAAGCCGTCGGGCAGGGTGGGCAGCGTCGACTGGGCGGCGACGGTCTGGATGCGGGAGTCCAGCGGCAGGCCGAGGGCGACGACGCGCTCGGCGGCGGTGTCGGCGTAGTCCTGCGCGTGCTCGACGACCTGGTCGAGGGTCTCGTGGACGCCGACGAAGCTGCCGCCGCGCACGTGCCAGTGGGCCTGCTTGCCGTTGACGACGAGCGCCTCGAGGTCGCGGACGACGGGGCTGAGGAACTGGGCGACGCCGGCAGCGATCTCGGACGTCGTGGCGAGCTCGGACGGGGCCTGGATGTGTGTGGAGGTCATGCCTCCACCCTGCCCACAATCGGTTGCCGTTTCAACGAAGAGCAGGCTGACCTAAGGCTTGGCAGCACAGCCTGTCCTTGGTGCCGGCGCCGTCACGACAGCGCGCAGAAGGCCTCGACCTTGCTGGTCGGACCGGAGACCACCAGCTCGTCGCCGTCGAAGACCTGGGTGTCGGCCTGGGCGTACGTGAAGTCGTGGCCGCGCGACTTGACCGCCACGATCGTCACGCCGTAGTCGGCGCGCAGGCGAGCCTCCTGCAGCGTCTTGCCGCAGGCGCGCGAGGGAGAGCGCGTGCGCGCGATCGCGAAGCTCTCGTCGAACTCGATGAAGTCGGTCATCGTGCCGGTGACCATGTGCGCGACGCGCTTGCCCATCTGCGACTCGGGCCGGATGACGTGGGTGGCGCCGACCCGCTCGAGGATCGCGGCGTGCTTGCCGCTGATGGCCTTGGCCCAGACCTCCTTGACGCCCAGGTCGAGCAGCCCCAGCACCGTCAGGACGCTGGCCTCGATGTCGGTGCCGATGCCCACGACGGCGACCTGGAACTGCTCGGCGCCGATCTGGCGCAGCGCCTCGGTGTCGGTGGTGTCGGCGGCGACGACGTGGGTGAAGTCGCTGGCGTACTTCTGCACGATGTCGGCACGCTCGTCGACCGCCAGGACGTCGTGGCCCAGCTGCACGAGCGAGCGGGCGACCGCCGTGCCGAAGCGACCCAGCCCGAGCACGATGACCGGGGCGGTCGGAGAGGTGTTGCGGTCCTTAGCCAATGATCGGTTGCTCCTCGGGAAGGTGGTACCGCGGCATCCTACGCCGCAGGACCAGGGCCCCCGCCGCGGCGATCGTGCCGACGCGTCCGAGGAACATCAGCACGATGATGACGCACTGGGCGTCCACCGGCAGCTTCGGCGTGATGCCCGTGCTGAGGCCGACCGTTGCGAAGGCAGAGGTGCACTCGAACAGCACCTCGTCGAAGTCGAAGTCGGTCATGAGCATCACGAGGAAGGTCGTGACCGTCACGAGCATCACGGCCAGCAGCGCGATCGCGATGGCCGTGCGGACGACCCGCGGGCCGACGCGGCGGGCCCCGATCGTGACGTCCGGGTCGCCCCGCAGCTCGGCCCAGATGACGTAGGCGAGCAGCAGGAAGGTGGTGATCTTGATGCCGCCGGCCGTGCTGGCGCTGCCGCCGCCGATGAACATCAAGATGACGCCGATGTTGAGGGTCTCGGGTCGCACCTGGCCCCAGTCGAAGCTGTTGAGCCCGCCGGACCGGGGCATGATGCCGCCCTCGATGCCCGTGACCAGCTTGTGCCCGAACCCGTTGCCGCCGAGCGTCGCCGGGTTGTTCCACTCGAGCAGCAGGAACGTCACCGCGCCGAACACGAGCAGGCCGATCGAGCCCCACACCGTCAGCCGCGTGTGGATCGTCCACCGCGCAGGGGTGCGCCAGCCGCTGAACAGCTCGGCCAGCACCGGGAACCCCACGGCCCCGAAGAACACCGCCATCGAGATCGGGATGATGATCAGCCCGTCGCCCGCGTAGCGCACGATGCTGTCGCCGTTGAGCGAGAACCCGGCGTTGTTGAAGGCCATCACGGCGTCGAACACGCCGTGCCACAGGGCCGTCGGCAGGTCGTCGAAGTACGAGGCGCGGTAGCGGGCCGTCAGCACGAGCGCGGTGACGGTCTGGAAGAAGATCATTGTCAGGGCGACGCGCTTGAACAGCGGCCGGACCTCGCCGATGTTGACGACGTGCATGTCGGCCTGGGCGACCAGTCGCGTGCGCAGGCCCAGCCGCCCGCCGATGAACAGGCCCAGCACCGTGGCGAGCGCGATGATGCCGAGGCCACCGATCTCGACCAGGACCAGGATGATGCCCTGGCCGGCCGGCGACCAGTACGTCGACGTGTCGACGGTCGCGAGCCCCGTCACCGTGACGGCCGAGGTGGACGTGAAGAACGCCGGCATGAACCCCGGCGAGTACTCGCCCGACCGGGCCCACGGCAGCAGCAGGAGCAGGGTGCCGACGACGATCAACGCGAAGAACGTCAGCGGCAGCAGACGCACCGGGTGGGCGATCGAGGCCGGGAGCGAGAGCCTCCGAGGTCGGAGCACGGCACGACGTTACCCCAGGGGCGGGCCGAGACCGCCGTGATAATTTCGTCGATATGCTCTCGCCCGTCCGCGCCGCCCAGGTGGCCGCCTCCCGACTGGGCAGATCGAACGAGCTGCCGGCCTTCGCCGCCACCGTGGGAGGTCTCGCGCTCGCCGTGGTGTGCGCCGTCGCCGGCCTCGAGATCGCGACGCTGGTGCTGCTGCTCGTGTCCGTCGCCGGCGAGCTGTTCTTCGAGAAGAGGCCCACCGCGGCCGGGCTGCTGCTGCGGCACGCCGCGTTCGGCGTCCCGATGCGCTTCGTGCTGAGGCTCGTCGTCGGGCTCGTGGCCACCGAGCACATCGACTCGATCGGCGCGTGGCGGACGCTGGCGGCCGTCGGCGTCGTCGAGACCCTGGTGCTGTGCGCCCGGGCGCTGCACGGCACCTACCGCGAGATCGGGCCGCTCAAGCCCATGCGCACCCGCAACATCCCCGGCGAGACGCGCATCCACGAGACTCCCCCGGCCCGCGTCGTCGAGGTCGTCGCCAGCCAGGTGCTGGTGCTGGCGCCCGCGCTGCTCGGCGCGGCCTGGTGGCTCGTGCTGCCGCTCGCCGCCGCCGGCGTCGCCGTGCTGGTGCGGACGTCCGTGCCCGACATGCTGGCATCGTGGCGCATGCGGCAGCAGAAGCGCGCCACCGGCTTCACCGGACCACTGCGTCAGGTGCAGGACTTCCTCGACGAGTACCGCCCCGAGGTGGTCGTGCACCTCAGCGGTCCCGACACGGCGGCCTACCAGATCAACACCTGGCTCGAGGCCCTCGAGTCGCTCGACCGGCGGGTCTTCATCGTGCTGCGCGACCCTCCCCTGTTCGGCCGCATGGGTGCCACGTCGATCCCGACGCTCGAGCTTCGCGATCCCGGCGAGCTCCTGATGCTCGACTTCAGCGCCGCCCGCATCGCGCTCTACCCGTCCAACACCGGCAACAACATCCACCTGCTGCGCCTGCCCACCCTCATGAGCGCGTTCATCGGTCACGGCGACAGCGACAAGAGCGCCTCGAACAACCCGTTCTCACGGGCGTACGACGAGCTGTGGGTCGCCGGCGAGGCCGGCGCCGACCGCTACCGCCGGTCGGGGCTCGGCACCCACGAGGGCCAGTACCGCTACGTCGGACGTCCGCAGGTGCACGCCATCTCGCGCGAGCCGGCCCTGGGCGTCGACGAGGTCCCGACGGTGCTCTACGCCCCCACCTGGGAGGGGGTCAACCTCGAGCAGGAGTACTCGTCGGTCTCGGCCATCGGCGTGCGGGTCGTCGAGGCCCTGCTGGCCGCCGACCCGCCCGTGCGGGTCGTCTTCAAGTCGCACCCGTTCACGGGCCAGCGCGATGCCAAGTACCGCTTCGTCCTGGCGCGCATCGCCGGGCTGATCGACGACGCGGCGGCCCGCACCGGCATCGACCACCGCGTGGTCAAGGGCGGCTCGATCAACGAGTGGTTCAACCGCGCCACCGCGCTGGTGACGGACATCTCGAGCGTCGTCAGCGACTTCCTGGCCAGCGAGAAGCCGTACGCGGTGTTCAACCACACCGATCTCGACGACGAGGCGTTCCGGGCCGAGTTCCCGTCGACCGGGGCCGGCACGACGATCGGGCGCGACGGCCACGGCATCGCCGAGTTCATCGACGTCGTCACCCGCGCCGCCCCCGACCTGCACGCCGAGCGCCGCGCCGAGCTGGCTACGTACCTGCTCGGGCCGCCGCAGCACCGGTCGCTCGAGTCGTTCCAGGCCGCGATCGACGCGATGATCGCGCGCTCGGAGACCGATCGGGCGGCCTACCGCGACGGCACGTCGACCAGCGAGATGCCCGTGACCGACGAGAGCGACCTGCTCTAGCGCGCTGCGGCGCGCATGGCCGGGCCGCCGATGACGACCAGATAAGGTGATCCGGTGACTTGGGCTGCCGGCAACATCGCCATCGCGATCGTGACGTACAACCGGTCGACCTTCCTCAAGGAGCTGCTCGCCAGCGCCGCCGCGATGGACACGCAGCCGTTCCGCATCGTCGTGGTCGACAACGCCAGCACCGACGACACGCAGGACGTCATCGCCGCCGCGACCGCCGACTTCCCCGACGGCGTCCTGGTCAACCACCGCTTGACGACCAACACCGGCGGGTCCGGCGGCTTCAGCGAGGGCACCCGCGTCGCGCTCGAGCTGGGCGCCGACTGGGTCTGGCTGATGGACGACGACGTCGAGATCCTGCCCGACGCGATCGCCAGCTTCACGCCGTGGATGCAGCGGTTCAAGGTCATCCACGGACGCCGCTACGACTTCGACGGCACCCCGTTCTACTGGCAGGCCAAGTTCAACGAGTTCCTCGGCGTCCCCCTGCCCTACAGCGGCAAGCAGTTCGGTCGCGAGGGCTACGCGGTCACCAACTCCGGCACCTTCGAGGGCATGCTGATCCACGCCGACGTCGTCCGCACGATCGGCCTGCCCGATCCGCGCTTCTTCATCTCGTGGGACGACGCCGCCTACGCCTGGCTGGCCGCCCAGCACACCGAGGTGGTCTACGTCGACGCCTTCGTGCTCAAGCGCAAGCGAGAGCAGAAGCAGGTCAACCTCGGCATCCGTCACCTCAACGACGGCAGCCCGCTGTTCCGCTTCCACGTCATCCGCAACCGTGCGTACGTCGGCAAGTACTTCGCCGAGTACGGCAAGCTGAACCGTGTCGGCTTCGGGCTCGGGACGGCGCTGACGCTGGCCAAGGAGGTCTTCCGCCTCGTGGTCGTGCAGCACACCCTCAAGGGCCTCGGCGACCTCGCGCGCGGCTTCCGCGCCAACCGCGCGCTCTGGCGCGACGACTCGTGGCGCCCGATGGACCCCGCCGACGTGCCGGCACTGGGCCACTCCTCCGGCGGACCGTCGTGACGGCCGATCTGCTCGTCGTCGGGTCCGGCTTCTTCGGCCTGACGATCGCCGAGCGCTGCGCCACCGAGCTCGACCTGACGGTGCAGGTCATCGACCGCCGCCCCCACATCGGCGGCAACGCCTACAGCGAGGCCGACCCCGAGACCGGCATCGAGGTGCACCGGTACGGCGCCCACCTGTTCCACACGTCCAACCAGCGGGTGTGGGACTACGTCAACCGCTTCACCGACTTCACCCCCTACCAGCACCGGGTCTACACGACGTACCGCGGCGAGGTGTACCCCCTGCCGATCAACCTCGGCACGATCAACCAGTTCCAGCGCGCCGCGTACAGCCCCGACGAGGCCCGCGCCTGGGTCGCCGAGCAGGCCTCACGACTCACGCACGAGCCGGCCAACCTCGAGGAGAAGGCGATCTCGCTGATCGGCGAACCCCTCTACGAGGCCTTCATCAAGGGCTACACCGCCAAGCAGTGGCAGACCGACCCCCGCGAGCTCGGCGCCGACATCATCAGCCGCCTGCCCGTGCGCTACACCTACGACAACCGCTACTTCTCCGACACCTACGAGGGACTCCCCGTCGACGGGTACACGGCCTGGATCGAGCGGATGGCTGACCACCCCAACATCACCGTCACCCTCGACACCGACTTCTTCGACGAGACCCAGCCGTTCAACAAGAAGGCATGCGTGGGGGTGACCCCCGTCGTCTACACCGGCCCCGTCGACCGCTACTTCGACGGCGCCCACGGCGACCTGTCGTGGCGCACCCTCGACTTCGAGACCGAGGTGCTGCCCACCGGGGACTTCCAGGGCACCACCGTCATGAACTACGCCGACACCGACGTGCCGCACACGCGGGTGCACGAGTTCCGGCACTTCCACCCCGAGCGCGACTACCCCGCCGACCGCACCGTCGTCATGCGAGAGTTCAGCCGCTTCGCGGAGGCCGACGACGAGCCGTACTACCCCGTCAACACGCCGCAGGACCGCGAGCGGCTGCTGGCCTACCGCGAGCTGGCCAAGGGCGAGACCGACGTGCTGTTCGGCGGGCGTCTCGGCACGTACCAGTACCTCGACATGCACATGGCGATCGGCTCGGCACTCAGCATGTTCGACAACCTGGTCGCGCCGCACTTCACCAGCGGCACGCCGCTGGCCGGCGTCCGCCACGACGGCCATGGCGGCTGAGGCACGCGTCGGTCTGGTCCACCGGCTCCGCGTGTGGGCGATCGGCCGCCTCCGGCGCTCGCGCCTGCTGCCCACCGGCATGCCCGACAAGCAGACCGACGAGTCGCGTCTGGGGCAGCGGTTCGAGCAGCCGGTGATGCTGTACTTCCCGACGACCCTCGACAGCCTCTACCAGCTCCGGCCGTGGTTCCACGCCCTCACGGCGCTCGACGTCGAGCACCCCGTCGTGTGCGTCTTCAAGGACTCCCGCACCGCCCGCGTCGTCCGCGCCGAGACCGGTCTCGACTGCGTGACCCTGGCCCGCTACGGCCAGCTCGACGAGATCCTGTCGCTGTCCGACGTCAAGCTCGCCCTGTACGTCAACCACGACCCCATCAACTTCGAGAGCCTGCGGTTCACGTCGATGGTGCACGTCTACCTCGGACACGGCGACAGCGACAAGGGCGTCTCGGTGTCGAACCAGGTCAAGGCGTACGACCTGTGCTTCCTGGCCGGGCAGGCGGCCGTCGACCGCACGGCCTCGGCCGTCATGCTCTACGACGCCGCGGCGCGCAGCGTCCTGATCGGCCAGCCCCAGCTCGACGGCGCCCCGCCGGTCGAGGCGCACCCCGACGCCACCCGCCCCACGGTGCTGTACGCCCCGACCTGGGAGGCGTCGCAGCCCTCGGTGTCGTACGGCTCGCTCGAGACCCACGGCGCCGCGCTCGTACGGGCGCTGTCGGGGCGCTACCGCGTCGTCTACCGTCCCCACCCGCTCAACGGCGTCATCCGTCCGTCGTACGCCGTCGCCGACGACGCCGTCCGCCGGCTGGCCGACCGGGTCGACACCGACGTCCCCCTCGAGCAGTCGTTCGCCGACGCCGACCTGCTGGTCACCGACGTCTCGGCGGTCGCCCTCACCTGGCTGCCGACCGGCAAGCCGCTGCTCGTGACGACCCCGGCCGTCCCCTACCCCCCGAGCACGCTGATGGACGTCGTCCCGCAGCTCGCCCCCGGCGACCCGTTCGCCGAGATCGTGGCCACGCACCTGTCGAGCGATCCCACCGCGGCGGCACGCGCGGCGCTCGTCGAGCACTACCTGGGCGATCCGGCGCCGGGCGTGGCGACCCGCCGGTTCATCGAGGCCTGCCGCGACGCCATGCTGCTGCGCGACCGCGAGTGGGCCGCACGACGCGCCACCGGCGCCACGGGTCCTTGATGGCGGCACCTCGCACTCGCCGGCCCCGCGCCCGCGAGCCGCGCACACCTCTGCCGGCCTACGTCGCGGGCGTCCTGGTGGCTCTGGTCGTCGTCCGGCTGCTGTTCCTCGGCGAGGCCGCCGGTCGCGACGAGGCCGGCTTCCTCCTCGTGGGGGCCGGCTGGGACCACGGCAGCTCGCTCTACGGCTCGTACTGGGTCGATCGTCCGCCCCTGCTGATCTGGATCATGCAGCTGGCCGGCTCGCTCACCGGTCTGCGCCTCATCGGGCTCGCGGCATCGGTGCTCATGGTGCTCGGCGTCGGCCGAGCCGCCCAGGTCGCGGCCGGCGACCGGGCCGCCCGGTGGGCGACCGGCGCGGCCGCCCTGTTCAGCGCTGCGCACTGGTTCGGCGTCCCGCGCACCAACGGCGAGATGCTCGCGGGGGCGTTCGCCGCGTGGGGCTTCGCCCTCACGGCCCAGGCGCTGCTGCGGCCGTCGCGCCGGTCGTGGTGCTACGCAGCCGGGGCTGGCGCCCTGGCGGCCGCGGCGATGCTGGTCAAGCAGACCATCGTCGACGGCCTCGTGTTCGCCGTGGTGCTGGCCGTGCTGGTCGGCTCGGACAAGCGCCGTCGCAGCACGGCCGTCCGGGTGCTGCTGGCCGGTGCGGCGGGCTTCGCCCTCACGATCGTCGTCGGCCTGGTCGCCGCCCAGGCGCGGGGCACCTCGCCGAGCGAGCTGTTCGACGCCCTGGTGACCTTCCGGGCCGATGCCGGCGAGGTCATCCGCACGTCGGCGTCCTCGGCGACGACCGATCGCCTGGTGGTGCTCGTGGCCACGTGGGCCGTCAGCGGGCTGGCGTTCGTCGCGGTGCTCACGACCGGCCACGCGCTGCGCCGGCGCGAGCCGGTGCTGCTGGCCACGTGGGCCGTCATCCTCGTCGTCTCCGCGGCTGCCGTTCTCGGCGGCAGCTACTGGAGCCACTACCTGCTGCAGCTCGTGCCGGCCTCGGCGCTCGCGGTCGGCCTGCTGGCCGAGCGCATCGGGCCGAGGCTGCTGCGCGCGCTCGTGGTGTTCGTGGTCGCGGTCACCGCGGGCAACCTGATGTGGTCGCTGGTATCCCCGTCCACCGACGGCGTCGAGGCGCAGGAGGTGGGGCGCTGGCTCAAGGCGTCGAGCATCACCGGCGACACCGCCGTGGTCGCCTACGGCCAGCCGAACGTCCTCGCCGCGGCGCGCATGTCCAGTCCGTACCCGTACCTGTGGAGCCTGCCCGTGCGCACCCTCGACCCCGATCTCGCCGAGCTCACCGCCGTCATGTCGGGCCCGTCGAGACCCGTGTGGTTCGTCGACTGGTCGGGCATCGACTCGTGGGGCATCGACCCCACCGCGCTGCGGCCCGTGCTCGCCAAGCGCTATCGCGTCGTGGCCGAGGTGTGCGGCCGCACGGTGTGGCTCGACCGCTCGCACCCGCGATCGCTGGCACCCGCGAGGAGCTGCTCGTGACGACGTCCGCCGACCGCGAGCGGTCGACCCCGTGGAGCTGGCGCGGGCCCGCGCTGGCGGTGTTCGCGATCGCCTTCGCCGCCGGCGTCGTGCTGATCGGCGTGCCGACCGATCCGTTCCAGCTGTTCTTCTGGCTCTGGCTCGCGACGATCGCGTACGACGTCAAGGCGCCGCTGCGCTCGCACCTGCGGTTCCCGCGGGACTGGTGGCCGGCGTTCGCGCTGCTGGTGCTGTACCTGTACAGCCGCGGGCTGTCCGACGAGATCGTCTCGATGCCGATCCACTGGACGATGCCGATCCGCTTCGACGAGTGGATCGGCGGCGGCGAGCTGCCGACGGCCCGTCTGCAGGACGCCCTGTGCGCCTCGCCGTGCTCGGCCTCCAGCCCGCCCCGCTGGTACGACGAGGTCTTCACGACGGTGTACTTCACGCACTTCGTCGCCGGGCTGACTCTCGCCGTGGTGCTGTGGCTGCGCGACCGGGTCACCTGGCTGCCGTGGATGCGCCGCTACATCGTGATCAACTTCGCCGCGCTGGTCGTCTACGTGCTCTACCCGATGGCGCCGCCGTGGCTGGCGTCCAAGGAGGGCTACGTCGGCCGGCCGCTCCCCCGCCTGACGGGGCGCGGATGGGACGACCTCGGCCTCGGCGGCTTCCACGTCGCGCTCGCGAAGGTCGGCAACCCGGTGGCCGCGATGCCGTCCCTGCACGCCGGCCTGGCGATGCTGATCGCCCTTTACGGCATCACCCGCCTGCGCGGCGCGTGGCGCTGGCTCCTGCTGGTCTACCCGCTGCTGATGGCGACGGCGCTGGTGTACTACGCCGAGCACTACGTCGTCGACATCCTGGCTGGCTGGACGCTCGCCGCCGCGGTCATGATCGGCTGCCGCTGGTGGGAGCGTCGTCCGTCCGCCGAGGCCCGGGCCGGGACCGCCGGCCGTCCCGCCTGACGGCCCACCGTCGTCGGTGCTCCCAGAAGCCGGCGAGCACGAAGGCACGATGCAGCCCCGAGGCACGGTCGCGCGGTGGCACGAACGACAGCTGGGCCAGCACCGCGGTGCGCACCCGCCGCAGCGGTGAGCGCGACGCGCCCGGGAGCGGGGGCAGGTCGCCCCGGCCGCGACGGACGAGCAGCTCCTCGACGGCGGCGACCCACGTGTTGGCGGCCGGGTCGTGCAGGTAGTTGTCGTCGAGCCACTCGGGCGCGGGGTGCCGGAACGCCCCGGCGACGAGCCGGTCGGTCGACCCCAGCAGGCCGCTGCCGACGAGCACGGTGTTGATCTGCCGCTCGCCCACCCCGAAGTCGTCGATCGCGAGGCAGGGCACGCCATGGGCGACGGCCTCCAGCAGCGCCGTCGAGCTGATCGTCGCGAGACCGACCGCACGACGCAGGTGCAGGCTCATCGCACCGCCCTCGACCACGAGGTTGGGCGGCAGCGACCTGCCCGATCCGGCCAGCTCGGCCAGCAGGTCCTCGTACGGGAGCTCCTCGACGTGCGTCTGCGGCTCGCCACCTCGGGCCCGCACCTTGACGACGACCGTCAGGTGCGGGTGCGCCTCGGCCGTCTCGACGAGTCGCTGCAGCATCCACAGACGGTCACGCCGGGAGGCCGGCACCATGGCCTGCGCCGCGAACACGATGCGGTCGCGCGACACCTCGCTGGCCCGGTGGTCGACGTCGAGGTACGGGATGGTCGTGAGCTCGAAGCGGTGCCGCCGGTCGACCGCGGCGAACTCCCGCAGCTCGCGCCGGCTCTGCAGCACGAACACGTCGGCGCAGCGCCGGTACCGCAGCCCCGGAGTGAGCACGGGGATCGAGATGCCGGCCAGGCCCGACACCACGACCGGCCGGACGCCCGTCTCCGCCAGCAACGAGCCGAGCGCCTCGACGGCCATCCCTCGCGCCGCTGCGACCACGACGTCCGGCTGCCACGTCTCCAGCACCTCGACCAGCCCGGCCCGGCCGACCCGCTCGACGTCCGCCGGCGCGAACCGGGTGCCGGCCAGCGCCTCGGCCACCTGCCGCGCGCTGGGCTCGGCGTTGCCCCGCAGCACCACGAGCCGCACCGGCCAGGCAGCCGGAAGCTGCCCGGCCAGTGCGGCCCCCCACTTGACGTACGAGTCGGAGTCCGTGACGACGAGCGCCTGCGTCACACCGCTGCCGCGGCGACGTCGACCCGCCGCAGGCGCTTCAGCTGGGCGTGCTCACCGGGCATGACCCGCTTGACGCCGTCTCCGAGCGCCTTCTCGACCACGCGGATGTCGCGCACCAGGTCCATGAAGGCGTGCGGCTCGAGGCTGGCAGCCTGGTCGGAGCCCCACATCGACCGGTCGAGCGTGATGTGGCGCTCGACGGCGGTGGCCCCCAGCGCCACGGCCGCCACGGAGATCTGCTGACCCCGCTCGTGGCCCGAGTAGCCGATCGGCACGCGGTAGCGCGCCGAGAGCACCGGGATCATGTGCAGGTTGGCCTCGTCCGGGGGCAGCGGGTAGGTCGACGTGGCGTGCAGCATGACCAGACGGTCGGTGCCGAGGATCTCGACGGCGGCGTCGATCTGCTCGATCGTGCTCATGCCGGTCGACAGGATGATCGGCTTGCCGGTCGCGGCCAGCGCGCGCAGCAGCGGCAGGTCGGTGACCGAGGCCGAGGCGACCTTGTGCGTCGCCACGCCCATCTCCTCGAGGAACTCGACCGACGGCACGTCCCAGGGCGAGGCGAACCAGTCGACGCCCTGGGCCATCGCGTGGGCGGCGATCTCGCTGTACTGCTCGCGCTCGAACTCGACCCGGTAGCGGTAGTCGAGATAGCTCATCTCGCCCCACGGCGTCTCGCGGCGCGTCGCCTTCATGTCGGCCGGCGTCGAGATCGCGGGCGTCCGCTTCTGGAACTTGACCGCCTGCGCCCCGGCGAGCGCCGCGACGTCGATGAGCTTCTTGGCCACGGCGACGTCACCGTTGTGGTTGATGCCGATCTCGCCGATCACGTACGTGGGACGTCCGTGGCCGACGATCTCGTCGCCGATCTGAACCCATTCGGTCATGGTCATTGCCCTTCTGTTGTGGTGGCGCGGCCGTCGGACGGCCGCTCCTCGTGACCGGCGAGCACGCGGTCGGCGAGCTCCCGGACCGCTCCGTCGCCACCATGGCGACGCAGCACGATGGGGGACGCCACGTGGACGTCTCGGTGGGCGCCGGCCACGACGACGGGCCACCCGACGGCCCGCAGGCACGCCAGGTCGTTGACGTCGTTGCCGAGGAAGGCGATGTCGGCCACGTCGATGCCGTGCCGGCGGGCCCAGCCGCAGAGCGCGCTCAGCTTGTCGTGGCAGCCGGTGACGGCCTCGACGCCGAGCTTGGCCGCCCGCGCCTCCACCACCGGGTTGGTCTCGGACGACAGGATCAGGAACGGGATGCCGGCCCGGCGCAGGCGTGCCACGCCCATGCCGTCGGAGCGGTTGACCTCGACCGACTCGACCCCGTGCTCGTCGACGACCACGCGGTCGGCCGTGTGGACGCCGTCGAAGTCCGTCACGACCGCACGGGCCGGGATCGGGCAGAGCCGCGCCTCGGACGCGGTCTCCCGGCCGGCGTGCAGCAGCTCAGCGAGCGCCAGGTCGTGCTCGGTGTCGATCTCGAGCGCGTCGTCGGGAGCGACCTCGACGATCCGCAGCCGTCCGAAGAACCGGTGCCCGTGCGCGAGGAACCCGCTCGTGCGCATCGCGTAGAAGGCGCCGGTCTCGACGTGCTCGCGGTCGCGGTCCTGGCGCCGCAGCCGCACCGCCGCGTCGTGGTTGACCCCCTCGGGGCCGTCGACGCCATGACGCCACAGGTGGACGTCGGCCGGCGCCGCGCTGAAGGCGACGTCGCACTCGCCCGTCAGCACGAGGGCGACGGCCCGGTCGACGTCCGCCGGGCGGATGAAGGGGCTGGTCGCCTGCACGAAGACCGTCACCTCGGGCTCGATCCCGAGCGAGGCCAGGTGGGCGAGCGCGTGCTCGACGGCCGACTCCGACGACGCCTCGTCGCCCGAGAGCCCGGCGGGACGCTCGACGACCCGCGCGCCGGAGCGACTCGCGACGACAGCGATCTGCGGGTCGTCGGTCGAGACGACGACCGATCCGATCGACGAGGCGTCCGACAGCGTCCGGACGGCTCGGGCCACCAGGGGCTCGCCGCCGAGCGGACGCAGGTTCTTGCGGTGGACCCCCTTGGAGCCGCCGCGGGCGGGGATGACGGCGCACACCTGGTCGTGGACCATGCGGGTCACCTCCTGGGCGGTCGTGGTGCGGGGCCGGCCACGTGGCCGGGTGTCCTCCGGACGCTAGGAAGCACCGGCGACCTGCGGGTGAACGCGACGTCACCGCGCCGCGAACGTCACGGGGCGTGCGGACGCCCGTCGTCGCCGGCGCGCCCGGCCGGCGACGACGCGGACAACCGGCGCCCAACAGTCGGTGAATCGTCGGCGCAGCCCGTCTGCAGGCCCCGCGCCGCGGATACCGTGCGGGAGTGGACGCCCCGACACCGCGCACGGCCCTGCTCGTCGCCGCCTTCGACTCGCAGCTGAAGTGGTGCGCCGGCATCCGCGACGAGCTCGAGGCGCGAGACTTCGCCACGCGCGTCGTCGTGCCCGACACCCGCTCGGCGCTGTCGGCGCAGCAGGTGCGTGACGCGGGATTCGACCGGGTCGACCGGGTGCCGTGGGACGACCTGGTGGCGGCCTGCCTGGGCAGCGACGTCGTGGTCAGCGCCCTGGCCGGCCCGTCCACGCACCGGCTCAGCCTCGCCGTGGCCGACGCGCTCGCCGGCGGGGTCGGCCCCGGCCCCGTGCTGGTGTCGGGATGGGTCGGCATCATCATCGAGAAGATCACGGCCGGGTACCTCGACCGCTCCGGCACCGACGTCGTCGCGGTCAACTCGACCGACGACCTGGCGCACTTCCGCCGCACCGGCGAGACGCTGGGCATCCCGACCGACAACCTGGTGCTCTCGGGGCTGCCGTTCCTGTCGGCCGCGCCCCGACCTCCGCGGAGCGGAGCGGTGTCGACGGTCCTGTACGCCGACCAGCCGACCGTGCCGGCGCCGGCGGCCGAGCGCGCCTACGTCTACCGGCGCCTGGTCGAGCACGCCCGGCGTCATCCGGGCCGCGAGGTGCTGCTGAAGCCCCGTCACCGTCCCGGCGAGGACACCTTCCACCGCATGTCGCACGCGCCCGAGGACCTGCTGCCCCCCGGTGACCTGCCCGCCAACTTCCGGATCGACCACACCCCCGTGCCCGAGCTCCTCGAGCGCGTCGACCTGCTCGTGACGATGTCGTCGACCGCCTGCCTCGAGGCGATCGACCGCGGGACACGGGTGGCCCTCGTGCTCGACCTCGGCGTGCACGAGCGGCACGGCAACCACGTCTTCCTCGACAGCGGGTTGCTGAGGACCTTCGACCAGATCGATGCCGACGACCTCGGCACGCCGTCCGACGCCTTTCTGCACAGCTGGTTCGGCGACCGCGACCGGCCCGCCCCGGCCGCTATCGCCGACCGCGTCGAGCAGCTACTCGCGTCCGGGTGCCGGCCGTCGCGCGATGTCTGGGAGAGCGCCTACTTCCGCAGCGCGACCAGGACGACGGCCGAGGTGGCCGACTCGGCCCAGCACGACGAGCACCCCGGCAACCCCCGCTGGATGACTCGTGCGTGGGCCCGCCGCGTCGATACCCACGGGACGGTGCGCGGGACCCTCGCGTACGGCGCCACGCTCCTGCTGCCACCCGCCGTGGTGGTGCCCGCTCGACGGATCACGTCCCGACGGGGCTGACGCGACGAAGCGCGCCAAGACAGATAGTCTTCGTGCACGTTCGCCGGGTTGGCGGACACCTCCGGGGGAAGGAACCCACATGTCATCTGAAGATCTCGTCCGCGAGGCGCAGGATCCGTCCACGCCCCCCGCTCGCCTGGCCGAGCTCGCACAGGCCGATCGCGCCACGTGGGCCGCCATCGTGTTCAACCCGTCGGCGTACGACGGGCTGCTGCAGTGGCTCGGCGAGCGCGGCGATCCCACCGTCAACGCCGCCCTCGCGGCCCGCGCGTCGTACGCGGCGGCCCAGGCTCCCCAGGCCCCGCCCGCTCCGGCAGCACCGCCGGCCCCAGCCGCTCCCGTCGCGCCGGTGGCACCCGTGGCGCCGGTCGAGCCGGTTGCTCCCGCCGAGGCCGCGGCGCCCGTCACCCCGCCGGTCGCCGAGGAGCCCGTCGCACCCGCCGAGCCCGTCTCGCCGGTCGCCGAGCCTGTCGTCCCGGTCGCCGAGCAGCCCGTCACGCCGCCCGCCGCCGAGCAGGCCCCCGAGCCCACGGTGTCGATCCCGCAGCAGTCCTCGGCCCCCGAGCCCACGGCCGAGATCCCCCAGCAGTCGTGGGCACCCGAGCCCACCGCGGTGCAGCCGTCGGCCCCGCAGCCGGCGCCCGTGTTCCCGCACCAGCCCGCCTACGAGGCACCCGCGGCCACGACGGCCGCCTTCGGCGCGGTCCCGCCCAGCGGCGCCCCGCCGCAGGGCGCGGCGACCGAGGGCGGTGGCAGCGGCACGGGCAAGCCGCTCGGCATCGTGATCGCCATGGTCGCGGTCATCCTGCTGCTGATCGGCGGCGCCGCCTTCGGCGCGACCAAGGTCTTCGGGGGCGACGACGACAAGCCGACCATCACCGGTGGCGACAGCAAGACGACCGACGCTCCCGAGCCCGACGACTCCGACGACGACCCGACGCCGTCACCCTCGGCGGCCACGCTGCCGTCGCCCACCACCCCGACGTTCCCGAGCCCCGATGCCGGCGGGTCCAAGCCGGCCGGCGCGTTCTGCAGCGAGCTGACCGACATCCAGGAGAAGAGCATGAACGTGCTGGGCAACGGCACGTCCGATCCCAGCCAGCTGCAGGACACCGCTCGTGACCTGGTCAAGTCGTACCAGGATCTCGAGAAGATCGCCCCCGCCGACGTCAAGGGCGACATCGGCATCATGTCGTCGTTCCTGACCTCGATGATGAACCCGGGGTCCGGCAAGGCGGCGAGCGGCATGGACGAGTACATCCAGGCCGCTCAGCGCATCGGCGTCTACTACGCGCAGAACTGCCTCTGACCGACCGGCCTCTCCGAGGCCACGACACCGGCCCCCGGGTCCCGCGCTACGAACCAGGCGTGGGAGCGGGGGCCGGTGTCGTGCTGCCGGCTTCCGTGCTGCGCAGCGCCTTCGAGCTGGACGTCCAGGTGAAGTCGCCGTCGGGCCCGTCGATCGTGACGGTCGCCAACGCGATCCGCTCGGTGCCCGTGGCGGTGCGGACGCTGCACCGGAACGTGGTGCCGACGGCCTTGTCGACCTTCTTCGGGCAGCGGATCCGCAGGTCGCGGCCGGCGCGCCGCTCGAGGCGTCGCTCGATGTTGTCGACCACCCCGCTGGTGGACATGTAGACGATCTTCTGCGGCGCGGGGGTCGCCTTCGGCTCGTCGTCGCCCCCGCCCGTCGTCGTGATCATGAAGTAGACAGCGGCGATCAGCGCGATCACCACGATGCCGAGCATGACGTTGATGAAGGTCTTCACGGCTCGGATCCTATCGGCGTCCGCCGGTCGTGACCCGGACGACGCACGACGGGCGCGGGACGCGCGATGCTGGCACGATGGGCGCATGACCAGCCCCCTTCCCCCCGAGGACGCATCGGCCGAGCCGGCATCCGCCCGTCCCGAGCCCGCTGCCGCACGCCCCGACGCAGCCACCCCCGACAGGCCCGAGGCGTCCGCCGCGGGTCTCGACCGTCACGGACGGGTCAAGCGCACGCGGGCCAGCGGGCTGTGGGTGGGCCTCATCACGGCCGCCGTGCTGGCGATCGGCTTCCTGGTCTTCATCGTCCAGAACTACGAGAAGGTCTCGATCAAGTTCCTCGGCTTCGAGGGACGGCTGTCGCTGGCCATCGCCCTGCTGCTGTCGGCGGTCATCGGCGCCCTCGTGGCGGCCGTGCCGGGCGCCGTCCGCATCGGTCAGCTGCGGCGGGCACTGCGCAAGAACGCCAAGCACTGACGCCCGGCAGACCGGCTGCTCAGCTGCCGCCACCGATCGCCGCGGGGCCGTCCTCGCGCCGGATGTCGATGATGTGGCCGGTCTGCTGCGACAGCAGCACGTCGAGCGACTGACGGGCCACGACCTTCGAGCTGAGCAGGGTGCCCTCGGGCTCCTCGCCGAAGGCCTTGGTCCGCATCGGGGTGCCCGTGCGCTCGGGGTTGACGCAGTTGACGCGCACCTCGCCGGCCCACTCGTCGGCGAGCGCCTGGGTCAGGTTGACCACGGCCGCCTTGGCCGACGAGTACAGCGAGTATCCGCCGCGGCCACGCGTGTACGACGACGACGTGAACAGCAGCAGCGAGCCTGCGGCGGACGCCAGGTGCGGGTAGAACTCCTGGGCGATGAAGATCGGGGCGAGGTAGTTGATCTCGGTCGCGGCGAAGATCGTCTCCTCGGACGTGTCTGCGAGGTCCTCGATGACCAGCACGCCCGCGGTGTTGACGACGAAGTCGATCGATCCGGAGGACTCGAGCACGGTCTTGGCCGCGGCCGCGATGTCCTCACGGCGGTCGACGTGGGTGTTGGTGGACGATCGCGAGAAGGTGTGGACCGTCGCGCCGAAGCCGCGTGCGAGCTCGGCGATGTCGCCGCCGATGCCGTACGACCCGCCGAAGACCACCATGGTCTTGCCGGCCAGGGCCTCGCGGTACTGCTCGTCGGTGAGCTGGTCGGGCACGTCGGCCGAGTGCAGCTGGAAGAGCTTGTCGGCGATGTAGACGTCGATCGGCTCGGTGACCTTCATGTTGCGGTCGTGGCCCGTGACGACCGCGATGGGCACCTCGGGCAGGTAGCGCAGCACGACGGTGCAGTCGTCGGTCGCGGTGAAGTCGGGATCCTTCCACGCCAGCTCGTAGGCGCGGCGGATGACCGACAGCCGGAAGGCCTGGGGGGTCTGGCCGCGACGCAGCAGCGAGCGCTGCAGGACGTCCTCGATGGTCTCGGCTCCGGTGTCGTCGACCGGCGTCTCGTGCACCTGGACGACGGTGTCGGCCGACGGGATCGCCGTGTCGACGGCCTGGTGCGTCGCGAGCGCCGCGACGACGTCGCCGATGATGGTCTGCGACACGAGCGGGCGGACGGCGTCGTGGAACAGCACGTTGCACTCGTCGGTGCCCAGCGCCTCGAGGGCCCGGCTGGTCGACTCGTTGCGCGTCTGGCCGCCCTCGACGATCTGGGAGACCTTGTCGTAGCCGCCGTTCTGCACGATCGCCCGGACGGGGTCGAGGTGACCCGGCGTCATCAGGATCACGATCTCGTCGATCAGCGGCGACGCCTCGAAGGCAGCGATCGTGTGCTCGATGATCGTCTTGCCGGCGATCTTGATGAGCTGTTTGGGGATCGACAGGCCGACCCTCGTACCGGTGCCACCTGCGAGGATGACGGCCACGTTGCGCAGTTCAGTCACCCGACGAGGCTACCGGTCCCGTCGCCCGCGCCCCGCACCCCAGCACCGCGAGTGGCGCAGTTCTGCGTTTCTGGGACGGCGATTCCCGCGCGTCTGCGCCACTCGCGCACCGGCTGGCGCCACTCGCGAGCGTGCGGCGCGGGTCGGATCAGGTCGACGGACGCATGACGGCGTCGGTCTGCTGCGACTTCCAGACCCGGAAGCCCTCCTCCGTCGTGCCGCGGCGCCAGTAGGCCGAGACCGAGACGTCGGCGCGCGCGACCCGCCGCTCGCGCAGCAGGTAGGCCCGGACGCTCTTGAGCAGCGCCGACTCGCCGTGCACGAAGGCCTGCACCCGGCCCTCGCGCCACGGCATCGCCCGCACGGCGTCGTCGAGCAGCGTCGTGGTGCCGGGTGCCTCCTCCCCGCGGTGCAGCCAGTGCAGCTCGAGACCCGCCGGGCCCCCCAGGTCACGCTCGTCGGCGGGGCCGTCGACCTCGACGAACGCGACCGCCGTCGCTTCGTCGTCGAGCGCGGCGATCGATGCGGCGATGGCCGGCAGTGCTGACTCGTCGCCGACGATCAGGTGCCAGTCGGCGGAGGGATCGGGCGCGTAGCCCCCGTTGGGACCGCGCAGGTGGATCGTGTCGCCGGGCTGTGCAGCGGCTGCCCACGGCCCCGCGACCCCCTCGTCGCCGTGGACGACGAAGTCGATCGTCACCAGGCGCTCCTGCTCGTCGACCTCGCTGACCGTGTAGGTGCGCAGCACGGGCCACGCCTCCTGCGGCATCGTCTCCTTGACGACCCCCAGGTCGAGCGGCACGGGGTACTCGAAGCCGTCGGCGAGGAAGACGAGCTTGACGTAGAGATCGGTGTAGCGCTGCGGCAGCGCCCGCACCCGGTCGGCGAACGTCTCGAACTCGTCGCCGCCGAGCACGAGCCGGCGCATCGACGGCGCGAGCTGCTCGGTGCGGACGACTGTCAGTCGGACGGGACGATTCGCGCTCATCTGGCTACCCTCACCTGTGTAGCCTAACGGCGTGAACCACGGCATCGACATGACCCAGTTCGACCCCGCCGTCCGCGTGCAGGACGACCTCTTCCGGCACGTCAACGGACCGTGGCTCGACCGCACCGAGATCAAGCCCGACCGCGCCACCGCCGGCTCGTTCGTGACGTTGGTCGACGAGGCCGAGGCCACGGTCCGCACGATCATCGAGACCGCGAGCCAGTCGCCCGCCGACGACGAGCAGCGCAAGATCGGCGACCTCTACGCCAGCTTCATGGACGAGGAGCGCGTCGAGCAGCTCGGAGCCGAGCCGTTGGCCGCCGAGCTCGCACAGGTCGACGCCGTCACCGACATCGCCTCGTTCGTGACGACGCTCGGCGAGCTCGACCGCCAGGGCGTCGGCAGCGTGTTCGGCATGTACATCGGCCCCGACCGCGGCAACCCCGACCGCTACGTCACCCACCTCGGCCAGGGCGGCATCGGCCTGCCCGACGAGTCGTACTACCGCGACGACGAGTCCGCCGAGATCCGCGACGCCTACGTCGTCCACCTCACCACGATGCTCGACCTCGCCGGGCTCGACGACGCGGCCGGACGGGCCGCGCGCATCATGGACCTCGAGACCCGCCTGGCCTCGTTCCACTGGGACCGCGTGTCGTGCCGCGACGCCCAGAAGACCTACAACCTGCTCGACGCCGACGGCCTGCAGGCGTTGTCGCCGTCGTTCGACTGGACGTCGTGGTCGCGCGGGGCGCAGGTCCCCTCGGCCGTCATCGCCGAGGTCGTCGTCTCCCAGCCGTCCTTCCTCGAGGGCCTCGAGACCCTGCTGGTGGCCGACGAGCTCGAGGCCTGGAAGGACTGGCTGCGCTGGCAGGTCGTCCACAGCGCGTCGCCCTACCTGTCGTCGGCCTTCGTCGCCGCCAACTTCGAGTTCTACGGACGCACGCTCAGCGGCACCGACGAGCTGCGCCCCCGCTGGAAGCGCGGTGTCGGATTCGTCGAGGGGGCGATGGGCGAGGCGGTCGGCAAGATCTACGTGCGCACCGAGTTCCCGCCGGCGTCCAAGGAGCGCATGACCGAGCTGATCGGCAACCTGATCGAGGCCTACCGCGAGAGCATCGCCGGCCTGCCGTGGATGAGCGAGGACACCAAGAAGCGCGCCCACGACAAGCTCGACTCGTTCAACCCCAAGATCGGCCACCCCGACGAGTTCCGCGACTACTCCGCCCTCGAGACCGCACCCGACGACCTGCTCGGCAACGTCCGCCGCGCCATCGCCGTGGCCACCGACCGCGAGCTGGCCAAGATCGGCTCGCCGATCGACCGCGACGAGTGGTACATGACGCCGCAGACCGTCAACGCGTACTACAACCCGACGATGAACGAGATCGTGTTCCCCGCGGCCATCCTGCAGCCGCCGTTCTTCCACGCCGACGCCGACGACGCCGTCAACTACGGGGCCATCGGGGCCGTCATCGGGCACGAGATCGGCCACGGCTTCGACGACCAGGGATCGCAGTACGACGGCACCGGCGCGCTGAGCAACTGGTGGACCGACGACGACCGGGCGGCCTTCGAGAAGCTCACCTCGGCCCTCGTCGCGCAGTACGACGCCCTCAGCCCGATGGGCGCCGACGGCAAGACCGTCAACGGCTCGCTCACGATCGGCGAGAACATCGGGGACCTCGGTGGGCTGGGCATCGCCTACCGCGCCTTCCGGCTGACCGAGCCCGCCGCGGACCCCATCGACGGTCTCACCCCCGACCAGCGCTTCTTCGTCTCGTGGGCCCAGGCCTGGCAGTCGAAGGTGCGCCCCGCCGAGACCGTGCGGCGCCTCACCCTCGACCCGCACTCGCCGCCGGAGTTCCGCTGCAACCAGGTCGTCCGCAACATCGACGCCTTCTACGCCGCGTTCGACGTCACCCCCGACGACGAGCTCTGGCTCGACCCCGCCGAACGCATCGCCGTCTGGTCGTAGCAACGTGCGCCGCATGGTGACCACGGGCCGAGCGAAGCGAGGCAGGCGCCCGGGCGGAGCCCGGCAGCGGTGAGGAACGAGCCGCTGGAACGGCGAGGAACGAGCCGTGCGCCACAGAAGCGGATCGTGTCGGTGCTGGTGCTGGTGCAGGTCGTCGGCGGCATCGGCAACGGCTCAGGCCTGGCCGTCGGTGGTCTGCTGGTCAAGGACATCACGGGCTCGTCGGGCTGGTCGGGCATGGCCGTCGTGATGCTGACGCTGGGCGCTGCGGCGTTCACGATCCCGCTGTCGTCCCTGGCCGCCCGCAGCGGACGCCGGCCCGCCCTCACGCTCGGCTGGCTCGCCGGAGCGTCCGGAGCCGCCGTCACGGTCGTCGGCGCCGAGACACGGTCGCTGCCGGTCGCGCTGGTCGGCCTGCTGCTGTTCGGCGGCAGCACGGCCGCCAACCTGCAGTCACGCTTCGCTGCCGTCGACCGGGCCGCGCCCGCACAGGTCGGCCGCTCGCTGTCGGTGGTCGTCTGGTCGACGACCGTGGGCGCGGTGATCGGGCCCAACCTGACCGGGCCCGGCGCGGCGGTCGCGGGGGTCCTCGGCCTGCCCGACCTGTCAGGCCCGATGCTGTTCTCCGCGACCGCGTTCGCGACCTCCGGGCTGCTCACCGTCGTGCTGCTGCGTCCCGATCCCCTCATCGGGCGCCCCGCCGGCTCGCAGCCGGCGCCGCGCGGTGCCCGCGCGGCGCTGCCGTACGTCCGCGGGCGCACCTTGACGGCGATCTGGGTGGTCGCCTCGTCCCACGCCGTCATGGTGTCGGTCATGGCGCTGACCCCGGTGCACATGGAGGACCACGGCGCCTCGCTCGAGGTCATCGGCCTCACCATCAGCCTGCACATCGCCGGCATGTACGCCCTCTCCCCCGTCATGGGCTGGCTCGCCGACGCATGGGGCCAGGACCGCACGATCCTGCTCGGGCAGGCGGTCCTGCTGCTCGCCGCGGGCGTCGCCGGCACCTCCGGCGACTCGCAGGTGCAGATCACGGTGGGCCTGACCCTGCTCGGCATCGGCTGGTCGGCCTCGGTCATCGCCGGCGCTGCGGCGCTGACCACCTCGGTCGAGGCTGGTGCGCGACCACTGGTCCAAGGATTCTCCGACCTCGCCATGAACCTGGCGGGGGCGTCCGGGGGCCTCCTGGCCGGGCTCGTCGTGGCGCTCAGCGGCTTCGGCACGCTCAACGCCGCCGCTGCCGTGCTGACGGTGCCGGTCGTGGTGCTCGTGCTGTCGGGCCGACGGGTCGCCGCCCGCACCGGCGACCCGGCAGCTAGCGACGCAGCACGGTGAAGCGCACCCAGTCCACGACCGGCAGCAAGACGCGGTAGCGCGCAGCGTCGGCGACGTCGAGCAGGTCGTAGCCGCGGTCGAGCACCCAGTCGGCCGCCGGCTGCGTCGTCGTCAGCACGACGTCCTCGACGCGTTGCCACGTCTCGTCCGAGACGAACAGGGCGGTGACGGCAATCGTGCTGAGCGCGCTCCAGGGCTGCGCGAACACGACAGCCAGCACCACGTTGACGAGCACCGCCAGGACGATGACGAAGCGACGGGTGAACCGGTTGAGCAGCAACGGCCCGAAGAACAGCTGCGAGAGCAGCACCCCGTACGTCAGCACGGCCAGCAGCACCTCGTTGCGGCTCAGCAGGTCGGAGAGGGCCGGGAACGGCCGCGACTCCGGCAGCTGCATCGTCGAGTACAGAGCCGTCCCGTGCTGCCACCCCCGGTCGGCGACCTTGTCGAGCCCTGCCGCCATCGCGGCGAGCACCGTCTGGGCGCACAGGGCGACGAGACCGACGTTGTGCAGACCCGACGACAGCCACGGCGGCAGGGCGTCCTCCTCGCGTGACGCCTCCTTGCCCGCCGCGAGCCGGCGGCTCCGGCGGAGCGCGTCGAGCGACCAGTGGTCGGCCGAGCGCATCAGCAGCAGCCACAGCAGGGTCAGCCGGACGAGGTTGTCTCCCGGTGAGCCGACCACGGGGTTCTGGCCGACGATCGCGATGAATCCCACGAAGGTCACGACCGTGGCGGCCTTGGCGTGCCAGCCGAGCGCCAGGGCCAGGCTGGCGGCCATGGTGAGGACGTAGATGAACGCCAGGACGTCCGAGCTGACGCCGTCGAGCAGCCGCAGCTCGGGGAACCGGCTGATGGCCCGCGCAGGCTCGGCCCAGACCGAGGCCTGACCGACCCACAGGTCACGGGTCGAGAAGTTCGACACCAGCAGGCCGAGCACGGCCAGGGCGGTACCGATGCGGCACACCGCCGCCGCGTAGGTCGCGTGCCGGCTGCCGACGAGCCAGTCGTCGACGCGGCCCCGCGCCTCCGCCACGGACTGCACCAGGTTGCGCCACGTGGTCGTCATCGCTCCCCCACGAAGGAGTCGAAGGTCTCGCGCGCCTCGAGCGAGCCACGGAAGACGCGCCGCCACCCGAACGAGAAGTCGAGGAAGGGCTGGTCGTCGAGCGACGCGCTGGCCCGCTGCGCGTACGGCGGCACCGTGCGACGGCCCACCCGGAACTGCACCTGCACCACCCGTCCCTCGCCGGCCCACCGAGACTGGGCGTACAGCGACGCGAACTGCGTCGCCATCTGGTCGTAGGCCTGGAAGAAGCGGACGGCGGCGGGCCGGCCGCCGGCCTTGTCGAGCGAGACCGTGACCGCGCTCGGCAGGTCGTCGGCGGTGAGCTTGCGGACGACCTTGCGCTGGGTCGCCGTGAGGTTGAACATCGCCAGGTTGAGGTTCGTCGCCAGCCGCCGGGCGATCAGGTGGACGCGCCGCGGAGCCAGCGCGTGCGCGTTGGCCCGGTTGTCGAGGCGGGTCAGGTCGACCCACGACGTGACGGACCCCTTGCCCCCGCCGTCGGGAGCCACGAAGGCACGGACGCTGAACGACTCGTCGACCTGCTGGGTGCCGACCCCGACGGCGTCACGCCCCTGCTGGAAGTACGGGTCGACGTAGCTGGCCAGGCGCTCGTCGCCGACCGCGTCCCGCAGCGGGCTCGACGGTGCCAACCACAGGGCCAGCACGACCGAGTGCACGACGACCACCGCGAGCAGCACCTCGACGATCCACCGGTGCCGGGGACGTGCAGCGACGTCCTCCGGTGGGGTTGGCGGCATGCGGGCCATCCTAGGTCGTGGTCGGGTCGGGGCCTGGACGCACGACTGCCGGCCACCCGGGTGGCCGGCAGTCGTGACAGTCGGGCTAGACCTGGTTCAGTCGACGCTTCTCGTTGAGCAGCACCGCGCCACCGAACAGCAGCAGGGCGATGCCCAGCAGCCAGAACGGGAGCAGGTTCGGCGCGCCCGTGGACGGCAGCGTCGTCGTCACGTCGGCATCGGCCTGCGCGTCGGAGTCGGCCACCGTGTCGGAGTCGTCGCCGTTGTCGGCATCGGCCTGCGCACCGTCGGAGACGGTGTCGCTGTCACGGTCGTTGTTCGGCGTGTCGGCGTTGCGATCGTCGCCCGGGCCGGCAGCGGCCTGGTCGGCGGGCCGGTCGGCCGCCAGCGTCGCCGCCTCGGAGGCGGCGATGTCGAGCGTGACCGAGCTGGTCAGCACGTCGATCTTGAGGGCCGAGGTGCGGTAGTAGTCGCCCACCGCGGCCGTGCTGATGTTGCTCGACTTCGACGTGCTGCCCGCGGTCACGGTGCCGGTGTTGAGCGTCGGCGACTTGGACGACGACTGGTTGTTCGCCGTCACCTTCAGCACCTGGTTGAGGCCCGGAGCCAGCTGCCCCAGGGCCTGGTCGATGGGGGTGCCGAGGTCCTTGACCAGGTTGCTGGCCTGCGTCAGCCCGGCGACCAGCGGCGGAACAGCCTGGCCCGTCAGCTGGCTCAGCTTGACCGGGACGGGGTTGCCGGCGATCGTGACCGCGATGTCGACCTTGCCGAGGTTCGTGACGACGTTGTTGATCGCCGAGTCCAGGACCGTCGTGATCTTGCCGTTGATGAGGTCGGTGGTGATGTAGTTCAGCAGGTTGGTGTTGGGCGGGAGCTGGTTGATGTTCAGCCCGGCCGCCGAGAGGATCGCCGCGAGGTCGAGGGTGATCTTGCCTTCGCTCAGGTCGAGGGAGACGCCACCGCCGGTGAGGTCGTCGAGCCCGGTGGTGAGGTTGTTCAGACCGGTCACCTGGACCTCGACCAGGTCGGCCAAGGCCGTCTGGTTGATGGCGGCCAGGATCTGACCGACCAGCCCGCTGTCGCTGTCACACAGGTCGACCTGGGTGATGTCGTCGCCCACCAGCGGGTTCAGGAGCGCGTCGATCGTATCGCGCGCGACGCCTGCGGGGATGAGCTCGAGGATCGTCGTCGAAGCGACGTTGAGGGTGGTGCCCGAGACGGCGCACAGCTGCTCCGGTGACAGCGTGATGTCGTCGAGCGCGTCGAGGGGCGCGACGGCCGTGCTGATGTCGCCGACCAGACCGGCGATCAGCGGAACCCCGGCCTGCAGGTTGAGGCCCGCGATCTTGTAGCTGCGGGTCGGGTTGCCCTTGTCGACGGTGGTGTTGGACGACAACGCTCCCAGGCCCAGATCGATGCTGGCGAGGTTCTTGTTGATGCTCGACAGCGGGCCGCCGGCCAGGGAGATCTTGGCGTCCGCCGGCACGCCTCCGTTGGTGGTCACCGCCGCACCCGAGTCGTTGATCGCGCCGGAGGCACCGACGGCCTTGGAGGTCGACTCGGCCGAGGCGTACTGGTTGATGGCACCGGCCGCACCACTGGGGCTGAGGAACTTGGGCAGGTCGAGGTCGACGCCGCCGGGGATGTTGATGGGCAGCGTGGACAGTGCCGTGACGTCGAGCGGATTCTTGTTGGCACCCGGGTTGCCCGGGTTGGCGGCCGTGACGCCGCGCAGCTGCGCCAGGGCGTCGAGGTTGGTGCCGCCGATCGAGCCGGTGAGGAACCGTCCCGTCGAGTACGACTTCGTCGCATCCGCGCCCGAGGCGGAGAATGAAATTCCGGCGGTGACGATCATCGTCGCCGTTCCGAGGGCCAAGGTGTTCCTGGCAAGCTTGTTCATCTGGACGAGCGCTCCCTTGAGTCATGTGGGCCGGTGACGAGCACGAGCTTTGGTACCGCAGATGTGACGACCGCCACGTTACTGCTGAGTACTGTACTCACAACTCTTACTGACTTCTCATCACTCTCAACGAGCCCGGTGTGACCCAGGTTATGTGACGTGCGTCGCACTCCCGCTTGCACGCCTCGATCGCCGGGTCTCGAGACGCCCGCGAATCCACTGGAATGCCCGCACCCACGAGCCGTCGCTGACCAGGATCATGTCGACGGCGATCATCACGAGAGAGAAGTACATGATGCCCATCAGCAGGCCGATGCCGAGGTGCATCCCGGTGATCGCCACGAGTGCGAGGAAGCGCGTCGGCCGGTAGATGAGGAACACCGGGAAGAACATCTGGACGAGGACCGCCGAGTACGTCGCCGCCGCGATGAACGTCGAGTTCGCGTACAGCGGGTGCAGGAGGTCGTTCCACGGCGAGTAGGCGTCGGTCTGCAGCGGGTAGTAGACCGCTGTGCCGTCCTTCCAGACCGGGCTCTGGACCTTCCAGAACGACGAGCCCAGGTAGACCATCACGACCTGGTGGACGATCAGGATCATCGCCAGGTTGTGCAGCGTGTTGCTCATCCAGGCCGGGACGATGCTCGCGACCTCGCCCCGCCTGGTGCGGTTGCGAGCATCGAGCGACCAGTGACGGCCCGCATCGGTGAAGCACATGTAGAGCAGCACCATGCGCAAGATCGCGTCGCCGCCCGATCCGACGAACGGGTTGCTGACGTACAGCGAGACCCACAGCAGCAGCGTCATGAACGACGACGCTCGCGTGTAGAGCCCCAGCATCATCAGCACCCCGAACACGATCGTGGCGAGGTAGGCCAGGTCGAACCAGGCTCCCCCGGTCTGCGAGAAGAGCCCGAGGAACGACGGCCACCCGCGTCCGGACTGCACCTGCTCGGTCCAGCGCGAGCCGTCGCCCCACGTGTAGCGCCGGTCGGGCCAGTTGACGACCAGCTGGCTCGCGACGATGAACCCCAGGATCATGCGGGTCACCGACAACCCGTACGTGGAGTGCTTGGTGTCGGTCAGCCAGCCCACGGCGCGCGCGATCATCGGTGCCGCCGGTCGAAGTCGCGGACGGCGGCCAGCTCGGCCGGCGACCCGGGGGTCGGACGGCGCCAGCCGCCGACGTCGCGCACCGCCGGCGGGCGAGCGGCCCGGCGCTCGGCGGCCGAGCCGTCGCGGGCGGCGTACGGGACGACCGACTGGCGACGGATCGCGTAGCGCACCGCCGTCAGCTCGAGCCGCGGGTACCGCGCCGTCAGGACGTCCGTCGCCAGTCGCGTGGCGGTCCGGTCGTAGCGGAGGTACCCGATCCGCACCGTGGCCGGGGTGTCCGCGGCCTCCAGGGCCTCCGCGAGCTCCGTCCAGCTGAGCGGGTCGGCCTGGGGCGAGCTGGTGGCGACGATGCGCTGCGAGTCGTCCAGCGCCTCGGACCGGCTCAGCAGCGGGGACACCAGCTTGTTGGTCACGTAGCCGGCACGCCCGCCGACCAGTCGGTGGCGGACGAGGTCGAGCTCGACCGCCGTCCAGTCGATCCAGGCCGTCCGACGCGCTCTCCCGCCGGCGTCGAGGTAGGCGGCTTGAACGAGCAGGTTGCGGTCCTCCGAGATGGGGCTCGGCGCGAAGAGCCGCCAGTTCTGGGTGAAGTACGGATCGAGGTAGGACGTCTGGCTCCGCACCGCGTCGGAGTAGCGGTTGGGCGGCAGGGCCGCCAGCGTCACCGAGGCCAGGTGGAGCCCCACCAGCGCCACGACCACGCCGATGAAGGCGGTTCGCAACGACGGTCGAGGCACGGCCACACGCTACAGCGACATCGCGGGCGCGGGCGGTCGTTGCGTGACGTGGGTCGCAGTAGAGTGCGACGCACCTAGCTGTCGTACCGGGGGGAACCTGCCGTGGAGGTCTTGCACACTGCTGTCGCGATCGTTCTGGCCGTCGGCCTGATCATCGCTCTCAAGGTCGATCCGGTGATCTCGCTGATCATCGCCTCGCTGTACCTCGGACTGGCGGCGGGCGTCGGCTTCGCCGGCACGGTCGAGGCCATCACCACAGGATTCGGCTCGATCATGGCCGAGGTCGGTCTCCTGATCGGCTTCGGCGTGCTGATCGGGGCCCTGCTCCACTCGATGAGCACGTTCACCCGGCTCGTGCACGCCCTGCTGCGGCTCGTCGGGCCGGGCCGCCTCCCGTACGCCCTGGCCGGCGCGCTGTCGACGATCTTCCCGTCGATCTACGTCGACGTCCAGGTCGTGCTCGCGGCACCGCTGGCCCGGTCGTCCGCGCCGCACATCGGCCGACGGGGCCTGCCGCTGCTCGCCGGCGCCATCGGCACCGGCATCTTCGCCGGCTACGTCTTCGTGATCCCCGGCCTGGCGGCGGTCTCGATCGCCGGCCTGCTCGACATCCCCCTGGGCACCTGGCTGGTCTACGGCATCGTGCTCGGGCCCCTCACGGCGCTCGTGACGACGTTCTTGTTCTCGCTGCTCCTGCGCACGCGCTACTGGAGGCCCGAGCAGGACGAGGAGGACGGTGCGGCCGCCGAGCGCGAGACGGCATCGGCCGAGGCCGCCGACGAGCGCTCGCGCGCGACGACGTCCGACGAGCGGGGCCTGCCGCTGGTCGTCCTGCTGCTGCCGATCCTGGTGCCACTGGCGATGATCGCCTTCGGGGCCTTCGCCGACGTGCTCGACGTCTCGAGCCCGGCGATCGCGTTCCTGGGCGACGCCAACATCGCCCTGTTCGTCGGGCTCGTCGGGGCCTACCTGCTGTCGCGCTCGACGGCGGGCCGCGAGTCCACCGACACCGCACTCTCGTCCGGGTTCAGCACCACCGGCGAGATCCTGCTCATCACGGGCATCGGCGGCTCGCTCGGCGAGGTCATCACGTCGACCGGTCTCGACAAGACGCTGTCCGACCTGTTCTCGGCCGACGCGGGCGCGCCGATCATCGTGAGCGTGCTGCTGGCGTGGTTCATCGCGGCACTGCTCCACCTGGCGATCGGGTCGGTCTCGGTCGCGGCCATCACCGCCGCGGGCATCATCGCGCCGGTCGTCGCCTCCACGGGCGTCGCGCCGATCGCCATCGGTCTGGCGATCGCCTCGGGCTCGATGTTCGCGCTGCAGGTCAACAGCAACTTCTTCTGGATGTTCAAGTCGTTGCTCAACCTGACGACCCAGGGCGCGCTCAAGACCATGACCGTCGTCACGAGCATCGCGTCGCTCGTGTCGCTGCCGGCCGTGATCGCGATCGCCCTGGTGGTCTGACCCCGGCTAGATCACGGCCGTGGTGCCGTCGGCGGAGACACCGTCGGTCCCCGTCGACGGCGGCGACGGCATCGACGGCATCCCGCCCGTGCCGGCTCCTCCACGGCCCGGGAGGCTCGCCGGGTCGGGCACCTGGCCCATCTGCCCTGCCGGCCCGCCGGCCGGCGCCTGTCCGGGTGGTCGGCCCGCGAAGCCCCTGCCGGACCCGTCCGCTCCACCGCTCGCACTGCCGATGGCGGCCCCGGCCCCGGCGCCGAGCGCCACGGTGACGAGGGCCGCGACGACCATCGTGCGCGTCGACCGGGCCGTGCCCGCGGACTCGTCGATGCTCTGCTTGTCTGCCATGTCTCTCATGCCGCCAGGATCGCGGCCGTCCCTGTCACTCACCTGTGACGCAGCCCATCATCACCTGGGTCGGCGCCTCACAGGTGAGTCACAGCCGACTCCTAGGCAACGTTCCAGCACGAGCACCAGACTGGGGCCGTGACCAGCTCCTTGACCCGTGCCGACGGCTCGTCCCTCCGCGTCCTCGTCGTCGACGACGAGCCCAACATCGCCGAGCTGCTCCAGATGGCGCTGCGCTACGAGGGCTGGGACGTCCGTACCGCCGGCACCGGGCGCAAGGCGGTCGCCGCGGCGCGCGAGCTCGTCCCCGATGCGATCGTGCTCGACATGATGCTGCCCGACTACGACGGCATGGAGGTGCTGCGCAAGGTCCGCGCCTTCGCGCCGGACGTCCCCGTGCTGTTCCTGACCGCCCGCGACTCCGTCGAGGACCGCGTGGCGGGCCTGACCGCCGGCGGCGACGACTACGTCACCAAGCCGTTCAGCCTGGAGGAGGTCATCGCCCGGCTGCGCGGGTTGATGCGTCGTGCCGGTGCGATGGACGCCCGGCCCAGCTCGGTCATCCAGGTCGGCGACCTGGCCCTCGACGAGGACAGCCACGAGGTCGTCCGGGCCGGACGCGAGATCGACCTGACGGCCACCGAGTTCGAGCTGCTGCGCTTCTTGATGCGCAATCCGCGGCGGGTGCTCTCGAAGGCCCAGATCCTCGACCGGGTGTGGGACTACGACTTCGGCGGACAGGACAACGTCGTCGAGCTCTACATCTCCTACCTCCGCAAGAAGGTCGACGCGGGGCACGAGCCGATGATCCACACCAAGCGAGGCGCCGGCTATGTCCTCAAGCCGGTCGGCTGACCCGTGCGGTCGATCGTGCCGTCGTCGCTGACCGGACGCCTCGTCGTCACGGTCGTCGCCCTGGTCGCCGTGGCCAGCCTGCTGGTCGCGGCGGCCGTCACCCTCGTGATGGGGACCTACCTCACCGACCGGCTCGACGAGAAGCTGTCGGACTCCCTCGCCCGCGCCGAGCGCGCACCGATGTTCGTGTTCGACGACGGGCGTCCCGGCGAGGGCCGGCCCAATCCCGGCCGGGGGCAGGACGTCGGGCTCATCACGGTGGTGCCGGGACGTCCGGGCTCGATCGTCACGCAGAGCGGCGACGCACCCCGCATCTCCACCGCCGCTCGAGACGCCTTGGCCGACATCGCCGCCGACGGGACGGCGCACGACGTCGACCTGCCCGCGTACGGCTCGTACCGCGTGCTGGCCGACACGGCGCCCGACGGCTCGACGTTCGTGGTCGGGCTCCCCCGCGACGACGTCGACGGGACGATCTCGAGCCTTGTGTGGTGGGAGGTGCTCCTCGCCCTCGCTGCCACCGTCGCGGCGGCGTTCATCGGACGCCTGCTGGTGCGACGCCAGCTGCGACCGCTGCGCGACGTCGCCGCGACGGCCCACCAGGTCACCGCCCTGCCGCTGTCGTCCGGCGAGGTGGGCCAGACCGTTCGCGTGCCCGCCGGCCTGACCGATCCCGGCACCGAGGTCGGTCAGGTCGGCGGGGCCCTCAACCAGCTGCTCGGCCACGTCGAGCAGGCGCTCGACGCCCGCCACGAGAGCGAGCAGCAGGTCCGGCGCTTCCTGGCCGACGCCTCTCACGAGCTGCGCACCCCCCTGTCGACCATCAAGGGGTACGCCGAGCTGAGCCGCCGCACCGGGCGCGACGACCCCGACCAGATCCTCGCCAAGGTCGAGTCCGAGGCCGCGCGCATGTCGACCCTCGTCGAGGACATGCTGCTGCTGGCCCGGCTGGACGCCGGTCGCGACGTCGAGCGTCGACCGGTCGACCTGACCCGCCTCGTCGTCGAGGCCGTCGACGACGCGCGCGTGCGCGACCCCGAGCGACGCTGGACGTTCGACGTCCCCACCGAGCCCGTCACCGTCACGGGCGACGAGCAGCGGCTGCACCAGGCGGTGACCAACCTCGTCACCAACGCGACGCGGCACACGCCCCCGGGCACGACCGTGTCGGTCCGCCTGGTCCGAGCCGAGCAGGTGCGCATCGACGTCCACGACGACGGCCCCGGCATCGACCCCGAGCTGCTGCCGACGGTCTTCGAGCGGTTCACCCGCGGCGATTCCTCGCGCACCCGCGCCTCCGGTGGCGCGGGCCTCGGCATGTCGCTGGTCGAGGCGATCATGCACGCGCACGGCGGCCAAGCGACGGTGCGCAGCGTCCCGGGCGACACGACGTTCTCGCTGACGCTGCCCGCCGACTGACCGCACCCCGGCGGGCGGACGGTCACAGGGAGGGCACAGACTCACCACACCGCCGCCCCAGCACCCGGCCACATCGTGGATGCCATGACCCAGACCACGATCTCGCCCCCACGACCGGCCGACCAGTCCCCCGCGGCCCACGACACCGCGTCGCCGATGCCATCTCGAGCCCACCGCCTGTGGCGCGGACGCGACGACGACTCCCCGTACGTCCGGCCCGCCCTCCTCGGTCTGCTGCTGGGCACGGCGCTGCTGTACCTGTGGGGGCTCGGCTCGTCGGGCTGGGCCAACTCGTTCTACTCCGCGGCCGTCCAGGCGGGCTCGGAGTCGTGGAAGGCGTTCTTCTTCGGCTCGTCGGACGCGGCCAGCTCGATCACGGTCGACAAGACCCCGTTGTCGCTGTGGCCGATGTCGCTGTCGGTGCGCCTGTTCGGGCTGTCGTCGTGGGCGATCCTCGTGCCTCAGGCGCTGATGGGCGTGGCGTCCGTCGGGCTGCTGTACGCCACCGTGCGCCGGACGACGCACAGCGCCTGGGCGTCGCTGCTCGCCGGAGCCGTCCTCGCGGTGACGCCCGTGGCCGTGCTGATGTTCCGCTTCAACAACCCCGACGCCCTGCTGACCCTGCTGCTGATCGGCTCGGTGCACGCCACGGTGCGCGCGATCGAGAACCCGGCGCGGGACGTGCGGTGGCTGGCCCTCGGCGGCGCGCTCGTCGGCCTCGCCTTCCTGACCAAGATGCTGCAGGCGTTCCTCGTGCTTCCGCCGCTCGCGCTGGTGTACCTGCTCGCCGCGCGCGTCACGGTCGGCACGCGGCTCAAGCACCTGCTGATCGCCTTCGGATCGATGGTCGTCGCCGGCGGCTGGTGGATCGCGATCGTCGAGCTGTGGCCGGCCTCGAGCCGTCCCTACATCGGCGGTTCGCAGAACAACTCGATCCTCGAGCTGACGCTGGGCTACAACGGCGTCGGACGCCTCAACGGCAACGAGACCGGCTCGGTGGGCGGCGGCGGAGGCTGGGGCGAGACGGGTCTGCTCCGGCTCTTCACGTCCGAGATCGGCGGACAGGTGGCGTGGCTGCTGCCTGCGGCGCTCGTCCTCCTCGGGCTGGGCCTGTGGTTCCGCCGGCACGCCGGACGCTCCGACCGGCAGCTCGTCGGCCTCGTCGTGTGGGGCGGGTGGCTGCTGGTCACGGGCCTGACCTTCAGCCTGATGGCCGGCATCTTCCACGCCTACTACACGGTGGCGCTCGCACCGGCGATCGCCGCGCTGGTCGGCATCGGCGCCGGCATCCTGTGGGACGAGCGCCGGACGGTCGTGGCCACCCTGGGTGCCTGCTTCGTGGTCGCCATGACCTCGGTCGTGAGCTTCGTCCTGCTCGACCGCTCGGACGACTTCGTGCCGTGGCTCAGGTACGCCGTGGTCGCGGTCGGGATGTCGTCGGCCTTCCTGCTGGTGCTGCACCGCCTGCTGACCCGACGTGCGGTGATCGCGGTGATCGCCACGGCCCTGGCCGCCGTGATCGCCGGGCCGGCCGCCTATGCCGTCGACACCGCCGCGACGCCGCACACCGGCTCGATCCCGTCGGCCGGTCCCAGCGCCGGCGGCGCGGGCGGCTTCGGCGGCCGCGGCATGGGAGGTCCGCCGCCCGGGATGACGCAGGGACGGCAGCTGCCGAACCAGGCGGGCGGCCAGGTGCAGGTGCCCGGTGGCCGGGGCGGAGGCGCCGGAGGCCTGCTCAACGGCTCGCAGTCGACCGACGCCATCGATGCCCTCCTGGCGACCGACGCCGACTCGTACACCTGGGTCGCGGCCGCCGTGGGCTCCAACACCGCGGCCGGCTACCAGCTCGCCACGGGGCTGCCCGTCATGGCGATCGGTGGCTTCAACGGATCCGATCCGAGCCCCACGCTGGCCCAGTTCGAGCAGCGGGTCGCCGACGGCGAGATCCACTACTTCATCGGTGGAGGGGGCATGGGCGGCCGGGCGAACGGCGGGTCCAGCTCCAGCTCGGAGATCGCCGCCTGGGTGGCCGCGAACTTCACGGCCCAGACCGTCGACGGCGTGACGATCTACGACCTGAGCGGAGGCCTCCGATGACCGCCACCGTCGAGGCGCCCGCTGCCCGCACCTCCCCTCGCCCCGCACCCGCGCTCGACGTCGTCATCCCCGTCCACAACGAGGAGAAGGCCCTCGTGGCCTCGGTCGAGAAGGTGCGAGCCCACCTGCGGGGCCTGCCCTTCGAGCACCGCATCACGATCGCCGACAACGCGAGCACCGACGCGACCGACCGGCTCGCGCGCGAGCTCGCCGCCCGCTTCGACGACGTGCGGGTCGTCAGCCTGACCCGCAAGGGCCGCGGTCGTGCGCTCAAGGAGGCCTGGTCGCGCTCCGACGCCGAGGTGCTCGTCTACATGGACGTCGACCTGTCGACCGATCTCAACGCGCTCCTGCCGCTGGTCGCGCCCCTGTTGTCACGGCACTCCGACCTGGCGATCGGCTCGCGCCTGGCCCGGACGTCGCGCACGACCAGGGGCCCGCGGCGCGAGGTCATCTCCCGCGGTTACAACGTGCTGCTGCGCAGTGCCCTGCGTGCCCGGTTCTCCGACGCGCAGTGCGGGTTCAAGGCCATCCGCCGCGACGTCGCCGCCCAGCTGCTGCCGCTCGTCGAGGACGACGAGTGGTTCTTCGACACCGAGCTGCTGATCGTCGCCGAGCGTGCCGGGCTGCGCATCCACGAGGTGCCCGTCGACTGGGTGGACGACCCGGACAGCCGGGTCGACGTCGTCCGCACCGCGCTGGCCGACCTGCGCGGCATGGGACGGCTCGGGTGGTCGTTGGTGCGCGGACGCATCCCGCTGGCCGAAGTGGCACAGGCGCTGGGCCGCGCCACGTCCGACAGTGCCAGAGGTCGCCTCAGCGCGCAGATGGTCGTCTTCGCGATCATCGGCGTGCTGTCGACCGCGGCGTACGGGCTGCTCTACCTGCTGCTGCGGGGCGCCCTGGGAGCCCTCGAGGCCAATGCGGCCGCTCTCGCCCTCACCGCGGTGGCCAACACGGCGGCCAACCGCCGGTTCACCTTCGGTCTGCGCGGGCCCGACCGAGCGCTCCGCCACCACCTCCAAGGACTGCTCGTGTTCGCCTGCGGGCTGCTGGTCACCAGCGGCACGATCTGGGCGCTGCGCGCCGTCGAGGGGGACGGGCACCCGCTCGTCGAGGTCGTGGCACTCACCGCCGCGAACCTGTTCGTGACGGTCATGCGCTTCGTCCTGATGCGGTCGTGGATCTTCGCGAGCTCGCACCGCACGTCACCCGAGGTCGTGCGCGGATAGTCGTCCGCGACACCGCCTGGGACCACCACGAACGACACCGCCCGCCAGGAGGACCTGGCGGGCGGTGTCGTCGAGCTGATGGTGTCTGTGGAGCATAGGAGATTCGAACTCCTGACCTCTTCCATGCCATGGAAGCGCGCTACCAACTGCGCCAATGCCCCGCGTTGGCCCCTTCAGCAGGGCCTCGCCAATCTTAGCGTGCCGCCTCCGGATGGCCCAAACCGGGGGTCACTCCTCGTCCGACATGACGGGCTCGGGGAGGGTCCCGGCGTTCCACTCCGTGAGCCGCCACTTGGACCAGTCGCCGTTGCGGTTCTCCTCCATGACGGCCCACGAGCAGTTGCTCAGGCCGCCGAAGCTCGACCAGTGCGACTCCGGGATCTGCAGGAACGCGCAGGCTCCCGTGCGCAGGACGGCCCCGTGGGCCACCACGACCAGCGTGCCGCCGGCCGACAGCCGGGTCAGGTGGTCGGTGAGCGCCTCGGCCAGCCGCTCCCCCGCACCCCGGTACGTCTCGCTGCCGGGGATCTGGGTCTGGTCGCCCTCGACCCAGGCCCGCATGCCGTCGGGGAACTCCGCCCACGCCTGGCGCCACGTCATGCCCTCGCGCTCGCCGAAGTTCATCTCGCGCAGCCGCGGGTCGAGCTCGACCTCCTGCCCCGTCAGCTCGGCGAGCCGCAGTGCGGTGTGGTGGGCGCGCACCAGATCGGAGCTGACGATGCGCTCGGGGCGCAGGGCGGCCAGCCGCGCCGCGGCCGAGCGGGCCTGCTGACGCCCGACGTCGTCGAGCTGGGTGTCGGTCTGGCCCTGCACGCGACCGGCGACGTTCCACTCGGTGCGCCCGTGGCGCCACAGGACGACGCGTCGCTGGTGGGATGCGAGCGTCATGCCACGGGAACGGTCGGGCAGTCGCTCCACAGCCGCTCGAGGGCGTAGAAGACCCGCTCCTCCTGGTGCTGCACGTGCACGACGATGTCCTGGAAGTCGAGCAGCACCCAGCGCCCCTCGCGCTCGCCCTCTCGCCTGACCGCCTTGACGCCGAGGGCGATCATCCGCTCCTCGATGGCGTCCTGCACGGCCTTGACCTGGCGCTGGCTCGAGGCCGAGCACAGCAGGAACACGTCGGTCAGCGCGAGCTGGTCGGAGACGTCGAAGGCGATGATGTCGGTGGCGAGCTTGTCGTCGGCGGCGTCGGCGGCGGCGCGCGTCAGCTCGACGGCGCGGTCGGTGGCTGTCATGTGGTGGTGCCTCTTCTGGTGGTCGCGGCGGGCGGTGTGGACGCCCGGTAGAGCTCGTGCTTGCCGATGTACTGCACGACGCCGTCGGGGACGAGGTACCAGACGGGCTCGTCGCGCTCGACCCGGTCGCGGCAGTCGGTCGACGAGATGGCGAGGGCCGGGATCTCGACGAGGGTGATGCGGTCGGCCGGCAGGCCGTCGAGCGTCGCCTCGTCCATCTCGTGCCCCGGACGGGTGACGCCGACGAACTGCGCCAGGTCGAACAGCTCGTCGTGGTCGCGCCACGTGAGCAGGGCGGCCATCGCGTCGGCTCCGGTGATGAAGTACAGGTCGGCGTCGGGGTGCAGCGCCGACAGGTCGCGCAGCGTGTCGATCGTGTAGGTGGGGCCGTGCCGGTCGATGTCGACGCGGCTGACGTTGAAGCGCGGGTTGGCGGCCGTCGCGATGACGGTCATCAGGTAGCGGTCCTCGGCCGGCGAGACCGTGCGGTCGGCCTTCTGCCACGGCTGACCGGTGGGTACGAAGACGACCTCGTCGAGGTCGAACCACGACTGGACCTCGCTCGCGGCGACCAGGTGGCCGTGGTGGATGGGGTCGAACGTGCCGCCCATGACCCCGACGCGTCGACGGGCGGTGTCCATGCGGATCAGGAGTGCTCGCGACCCTTGCCGAACGCCAGCAGGGCCAGGACGAGGACCACCAGGATGGTCAGCGCGATGGCGCCGACACCGTACGGGTTGATCCCGATGTCGCGCAGCTGGTGCTCGGACTCTTCGGCGGCGACGAGGAACGAATGCATGACGCGAGGATATCAGTGCAGTCGCGGCGGCGAGTCATCAGCGACGACGACAGCCGCGTGCGCCGTCAGCGCACGTGGCCGTCGCCGGTCACGACGAACGTCGTGGTGGTCATCTCGGTGAGCCCCATGGGACCCCGGGCGTGCAGCTTCTGGGTGGAGATGCCGATCTCGGCCCCGAATCCCAGCTCTCCGCCGTCGGTGAAGCGGGTGGAGGCGTTGACCATGACCGCGGCCGAGTCGACACCCGTGGTGAACCGGGTCGACGACGCCAGGGACGACGTCACGATCGCCTCGGTGTGCCCCGACGAGAAGCGGCGGATGTGCTCGACGGCCTCGTCGATCGACGCGACGACCCGGGCCGAGATGTCGAGCGAGAGGTACTCGGCGGCGTAGTCGTCGTCGGTCGCCGGCACGACGTCGTGGTGGGCACCGACGAACGTCGCGTCGCCGTGGACCGTGACCCCCGCCTCGTGCAACGCCGCGACGACGCGCGGCACGAACGTGTCGGCGACGGCCTGGTGCACCAGCAGGGACTCGGCCGCGTTGCAGACGCTGGTGCGGTGGGTCTTGGCGTTGAGGACGATGTCAAGCGCCATGTCGAGATCGGCGTCGGCGTCGACGTAGACGTGGCAGTTGCCCACGCCGGTCTCGATGACCGGCACGGTCGACTGCTCGACCACCGCCTGGATCAGGCCGGCACCGCCGCGCGGGATGACCAGGTCGACCAGGCCCCTGGCCTGCATGAGGTGGGTGGCCGACGACCGGTCGTCGGCCGGCACCTGCTGGATCGCGTCGACGGGCAGACCCGTGGCGGCGAGGGCCTCGCGCATGATCTCGATGATCGCCGCATTCGACCGGGCCGCCGACGACGAGCCGCGCAGCAGCACCGCGCTGCCGGCCTTGAGGCAGATCGCCGCGGCGTCGGCCGTGACGTTGGGGCGCCCCTCGTAGATCATGCCGATGACGCCCATCGGCACGCGCACCTGCTGCATGCGCAGACCGTTGGGCAGCGTGGACCCGCGCACGACCTCGCCGACCGGGTCGGGCAGGGCGGCGACGTCACGCAGCCCTTGGGCGAAGGCCGCCACGCGATCGGCGTCGAGACGCAGGCGGTCGACGACGTTCTCGCCCGTGCCGGCCTCGCGGGCGAGCCGGACGTCGACGTCGTTGGCGGCCACGATCGACGCCGTGCCTGCCACCAGGGCGTCGGCCATGGCGTGCAGGGCGGCGTCCTTATCGGCACGGGTGGTGACGGCGAGGGTCGCGGCGGCGGTGCGGGCGCGCCGTGCGGCGGCGTGGACCAGTTCTCTCACGCCCCAGATCCTAGTGGGCCCCTGACCTCCGGGGCGGTGCGCCAGCGTCCACCGCGGTCGCCGAGATGGACGCCGGCGCACCGCCCGGCAGGCTCAGACCAGCATCAGGTCGTCGCGGTGGACGACCTCGCGCTCGTACTCGGCTCCGAGCTCGGCGGCCAGATCGTGCGTCGACCGTCCGAGCAGCGCGGGCAGCTCGGCGCTGTCGTAGTTGACGATGCCGCGCGCGATCACGACGTCGTCGGGGCCCAGCAGGTCGATCGGGTCGCCGGCCGAGAAGGTGCCGCCGACCGCCGTGATGCCGGCGGGCAGCAGCGAGGCCTTGCGCTGCGTGAGGGCGCGCACCGCGCCCGCGTCGAGGTGCACGCGGCCCTTGGTGGTGCTGGCGTGTGCGAGCCACAGCAGCCGCGTGGGACGGCGCCGACCCGTGGCGTGGAACGTCGTGCCGACGCGTCCACCCGCCAGCGCCGAACCGGCCTGCGCCGCCGACGTCAGCAGCACGGGGATGCCGGCGCCCGTGGCGATGCGGGCGGCCTCGACCTTGGTGACCATCCCCCCGGTGCCGATCGCCGACGCGCTCGGGCGGACGATGTCGAGCGACGCGAGATCGTCCTCGCCGTGGACGTCGTCGATCAGCGTGGTGCCCTCGGCCGACGGGTCGCCGTCGTAGAGACCGTCGACGTCCGACAGCAGCACCAGGCGGTCGGCGTGGACGAGGTGCGAGACGAGGGCCGCGAGACGGTCGTTGTCGCCGAAGCGGATCTCGCTCGTGGCGACGGTGTCGTTCTCGTTGACGATCGGCACGACGCCCAGGTCGAGCAGCCGGGCGAAGGTCTGGAAGGCGTTGCGGTAGTGACTGCGGCGGGTGACGTCGTCGGCGGTCAGCAGCACCTGGCCCACCACGAGGCCGTGGTGCGAGAACCGCTCGGCGTACCTCGCGATCAGAGCCCCCTGCCCCACGCTGGCCGCGGCCTGCTGGGTGGCCAGGTCGCGCGGGCGTCGCGCCAGCCCCAGCGGGGCCAGGCCGGCGGCGATGGCGCCCGAGCTGACCAGGACGATCTCGTCGCCCCTGGAGCGGGCCGCCGCCAGCGCGTCGACCAGCGCGTCGACGCGCTCACCGTCGAGGCCGCCACCGGCCGAGCTGAGCGACGACGAGCCGACCTTGACGACGACGCGCGCCACTAGCGGACGTCCTCGCCCTCGCCGCCCTCGAGAGCGCCACCCTCGAGGTCATCCTCGTCCTCGGGGAAGGTCCAGTCGGGCTCGCGGCTCTCGCCGCGGGCCTCGCGGCGCTCGGCCTCGAAGGCGCGCTTGGCCGCGAGCTCCTCGCGGCGCTGCGCGTTGGTGCGGCGGTCGGACTGGTCGATGCGCAGGTCCTCGCCGCGGCGTCCGAGCACCTCGGCGCCGGCGCTGACCTGCGGGTCGAAGTCGAACACGACGGCGTTGTCCTCGTCGCCGATGACGACGTCGTCGCCGGCCTGGGCGCCCTGCTTGAGCAGCTCGTCCTCGACACCGAGACGGTTGAGCCGGTCGGCGAGGAAGCCGACGGCCTCGTCGTTGGCGAAGTCGGTCTGGCGCACCCACCGCTTGGGCTTCTCGCCGCGCACGACCCACTGGCCGTTAACCTGGTCGATGGTGAACTCGCGCCCGACACCGGCCTCGGCCTTGGGCCGCAGCACGATGCGCGTGACCTCGGCCACCGGGGTGGCCGCGCGGCGCGACGCGACGATCTCGGCCATCGCGAACGACAGCTCGCGCAGACCGGCGTGGCTGGCGGCCGACACGTCGAACACGTCGAGACCGCGTGCCTCGAGCTCGCCGCGGACGAAGCCGGCGATCTCCTTGGCATCCGGCACGTCGGTCTTGTTGAGGGCCACGAGGCGCGGACGGTCGAGCAGGTCGCTTCCGGTGGCCTCGGAGTAGGCCTTGAGCTCGGCCTCGATGACGTCGAGGTCGGTCAGCGGGTCGCGACCGGGGTCGACGGTCGCGCAGTCGATGACGTGGATCAGCGCAGCGCAGCGCTCGACGTGCCGCAGGAAGTCGTGACCGAGGCCGCGTCCTTCGCTGGCGCCCTCGATCAGCCCCGGGACGTCGGCGACGGTGAAGGTCGTGGAGCCGGCCGTCACGACGCCCAGGTTGGGCGCCAGGGTCGTGAACGGGTAGTCGGCGATCTTCGGTCGGGCCCTCGACAGCGAGGCGATGAGGCTGGACTTGCCGGCGCTCGGGAAGCCGATCAGGCCGATGTCGGCCACGACCTTGAGCTCCATCGTGATGGTCAGCTCGTCGCCCGGCTCACCCTTCAGCGCGAAGCCAGGGGCCTTGCGCTTGGACGATGCCAGCGCGGCGTTGCCCAGCCCGCCGCGACCGCCGGCCGCGATGACCAGCTCGGTGCCGGGACCGACGAGGTCGGCCAGGATCTCGCCCGACGCGTCCTTGAGCACCGTTCCGTCGGGCACCCGCAGCACGAGGTCGTCGCCGTTGCTGCCGCTGCGGTTGTTGCCCGCCCCGGGAGCCCCGTTGGTGCCGCGACGGTGCGGCTCGTGGTGGTAGTCGATCAGCGTCGTGACATCGGCGCCGACCTGCAGGATGACGCTGCCGCCGTTGCCACCGTTGCCACCGTCCGGGCCGCCGAGGGGCTTGAACTTCTCGCGGTGGACCGAGGCCACACCGTCGCCACCGGACCCGCCCGCGACGTGGAGCGTCACCTTGTCGACGAAGCTGGGGACAGCCATCGGCCGCTCCTTCCGTACGGGCCCCGAGGGGGGCGTCGATTGCCCGGGCACCTCAGGACGGGGTGGACCGGTGAAACAACGGTGGGGCGGTCCGCAGCTGCGGACCGCCCCAACGACTGGTTGTACTGCTTGCTACTGGTGGTGCTGGTGGAGCTCCGGGCGTTACGCGACCGGAGCGTCCGGAACGATGTTGACGACCTTGCGTCCACGACGACGGCCGAACTCGACCGCACCCGCCGACAGCGCGAACAGCGTGTCGTCGCCGCCACGGCCCACGTTGGTGCCGGGGTGGAAGTGGGTGCCGCGCTGGCGAACGATGATCTCGCCGGCGTTGACGAGCTGACCGCCGAAGCGCTTCACGCCGAGGCGTTGCGCGTTGGAGTCGCGGCCGTTCTTGGTGGAGGCTGCGCCCTTCTTGTGTGCCATGTGCTCAGTCCTCTACTTCTTGATCTCGGTGATCTTGACCTGGGTGTACTTCTGACGGTGACCCTGGCGCTTCTTGTAACCGGTCTTGTTCTTGTACTTCTGGATCACGATCTTGGGACCCTTGGCCAGGCCGAGAACCTCGGCCGTGACGGTGATCTTGGCCAGCGAGTCGGCATCGGCCGTCACTGTCTCGCCGTCGACGAAGAGAACGGCGGGAAGCGACACCGTCTCGCCCTCGGCCTGGACGACCTTGTCGATCTCGATGACGTCGCCGACAGCAACCTTCTGCTGGTTGCCGCCACTGCGCACGATTGCGTACACCACGGAATCCTCACTCATTTCAACGCTGGGGCACGCCCACAAGGAAGCAGGACGCGCGAAAGACGGGGCGCTGAGCGCACCGAAGGACTAGTTTACGTAGCCGGACCCTCGCGGGTCAAAACGGGGTCATCTCCCCCGTCGCCGCCACCACCGAAAGGGAGCGGCTCGGCAGGTGCCGGCGGACCGGCGGGCTTGCTCGCCGACCCACGCTTGCGCGTGGTGCGACGGACCGTGACGGGCTTGTCGGGGGTCTCGGCAACCGTGGGTGCCGAGGAGTCGGTGGCAGGCGCCTCAGGAGCCGCAGGTGCCGCGGTCTCGGTCGCCGCCGGGGCTGCCGGGGCTGCCGCCGTGGCAGTCTCGGGGCTCCGGGCGTCGGGGACGTCCTGAGCGGGCACGACGGGCCTCAGGGCGTCCGGGACGGGTGCGGGGGACGTCTTGGGGGCGTCTGGCCTGTGCGCCTCGGGCTTGGGCTCGGCGGGCTTGGGGCCACCGCCGCGGTTGCCGTTCGACGGACCGCCCTGGTTCTGCTGGCCGCCGTTGCCCCGGCCGCCACCACCGTTGCCGTTGCCGCCGCCATTGCCCCGGCCGCCGCGCTGGCCGCGACGGGGCTCGTCACGCTTGGGCTCGACGGGCGCGTCCTGGATCAGGACGCCACGGCCGTGGCAGTGGTCACACTCGTGGCTGAACGACTCGAGCAGGCCCGTGCCGATGCGCTTGCGCGTCATCTGCACGAGTCCGAGCGACGTCACCTCGGCGACCTGGTGCCGCGTGCGATCGCGGCCCAGGCACTCGACGAGGCGTCGGAGCACGAGGTCGCGGTTGCTCTCGAGCACCATGTCGATGAAGTCGACGACGATGATGCCGCCGATGTCGCGCAGCCGCAGCTGGCGCACGACCTCCTCGGCGGCCTCGAGGTTGTTCTTGGTGACGGTCTCCTCGAGGTTGCCCCCGGAGCCGGTGTACTTGCCGGTGTTGACGTCGACGACCGTCATGGCCTCGGTGCGGTCGATGACCAGCGACCCGCCGGAGGGCAGGAACACCTTGCGGTCGAGCGCCTTGTGGATCTGCTCGTCGAGACGGTACGACGTGAACGCGTCGACCTCGGGGTTGTCCCAGCGCTTGACGCGGTCGGTCAGGTCGGGTGCCACGTGGTCGATGTAGCCCTTGACCATGTCCCAGGCGTCGTCGCCCTCGACGACCAGGCCGTGGAAGTCCTCGTTGAACAGGTCGCGGACGACCTTGATCATCAGGTCGGGCTCGGAGTAGAGCAGCTCGGGCGCCTTGCCGGCCGCCACCTTGCCCTCGATGACCTCCCACCGCGCCGACAGCGCGGTGACGTCGCGGGTCAGCTGGTCCTCGGTGGCGCCCTCGGCGGCGGTGCGCACGATGACACCGGTGTTGTCGGGCAGCACCTCCTTGAGCAGCGTCTTGAGGCGGGTGCGCTCGTTCTCGGGCAGCTTGCGCGAGATGCCGCTGGTCTGGCCACCGGGCACCAGCACGAGGAAGCGCCCGGGCAGGCTGATCTGGCTCGTCAGGCGCGCGCCCTTCTGGCCGATCGGGTCCTTGCTGACCTGCACCAGGATGGTCTGGCCGGGCGTCAGCGCGTCCTCGATCTTGCGCGCCTTGCCGTTGCCGAGCGTGGTCCAGTCGACCTCGCCCGCGTAGAGCACGGCGTTGCGGCCGGCGCCGATGTCGACGAAGGCCGCCTCCATGCTCGGCAGCACGTTCTGGACCTTGCCCAGGTAGACGTTGCCGATGATCGAGACCTGCGACTCGCGGGCCACGTAGTGCTCGACGAGCACGTTGTCCTCGATGACGGCGATCTGCGTGTAGTCGTCGCGCTGACGCACGACCATCTCGCGCTTGACCGACTCGCGACGGGCCAGGAACTCGGCCTCGGAGACGATCGGGGCGCGGCGGCGTCCGGCCTCGCGACCCTCGCGGCGGCGCTGCTTCTTGGCCTCGAGGCGCGTCGATCCCTGGACGCCGGTGATCTCGTCCTCGGCGCTGCGGCCGTTGCGGACGCGGACCACCGTGTTCTCGGGGTCGTCGGGGTGCACGTCGGCGCCCTCGCCGGCCCGGGCACGACGCCGGCGGCGACGCGTGCCGCCGTTGCCGTCGTCCTCGGTGTCGTCGTCGGACTCGCCGGACTCGTCGGTCGAGTCGTCGGAGTCGCTCTCGCCCTTGCGGCGGCGACGCCCTCCACGGCTGCGACGACGTCTGCGCGGCGCGTCGGGATCGTCGTCCTGGTCGTTGTCGTCGCGGTCGTCGGTGTCGGCGTCGGGCTCGACCTCGCGCCGGTTGGGACGCGCGGGCGCCAGACCAGGCTCGGGGGCCTGGAACATCGCCATCACGACAGGTGCGGCGGGGGCAGCAGGCTCGGCGGCGGCCGAGGACTGGTCGGCATCGTCGTCGACGTCGGCGTCGGCGGTCTCGGGTGCCGGCTCGGGCGCGGCAGCCTTCTTGGCGGGACGCCGGCGGGCGGCCTTCTTGACCGGGGCGACCGGCTCCTCGACGACGGCCTCGGGCTCGTCCTCGACGGGCTCGTCGACCTTCGGCGCCTTGGCGGGCGTCACGGGCGCGGCCGGGGCGGAGAAGCTGACCGCGGCCGGGGGACCTGCCGGCCGGCCGGCCGCGCGGCGGCGGGTCTGCGGTGCGGGGGTGGTGCTGTCGGTGGGTGTCTCGTTCTCGTCGAGCATGCGCTCTCCTTCGCCCTGCGCCGATCGGGATCGGCCCCTGGCTCGTCTGCGGTCCGGCCTGCGGACCTGAAGTTCGGTCAACCCCTGCGCCACGCGCCTGGGTGCGACGGCGCGCCCCGGTCTGTCACATCGACTCCCGCACCTGCCGCCGCGGTCGGCACCCGGTCAGGGCGCGTCGCGGTCGAAGGCAAGTGGATCGCCTACCGTGCCTTCGTCCGTGTCGAGAGGGCCCTGGGCCAAGCGAGTCGCGATAGGCGTCTGCTCGAGCTCGAGGCCCCCGCTGGAACGGAGTCCGGCAAGAACGTCGTCTGGTCGTATCGACGGTGTGTCGTGTCGCACAACCACGTCCAGTATCGCACACGGTCCGGCCGAGGCGTCGTCTGAACGCGCCACGAGGCGCAGCACGGCGGCCCGGCAGTCGAGCGTGCGCAAGCCCCGCTTCATCATCCGCTCGATCAGGACCTCGTCGGCGGCGAGGAATCCGTCGACCGCCGAACGGGCGTGATCGACGGCGACACCCGGCAGCGCGATCTGCCACGCACTGCCCTGCAACCGGTCGGCCAGCGCGCCCGGCTTGGCCACCACGACGTCGACGATGTCGAGGCCCGGCGGCAGCGCGGAGTCGAGCAGCCCGCGGACCTCGTCGGCGTCGCACGCGCGGGTCATGCCGATCTCGAGGTACTCGGCCTCGCTCGCCGCGCCCGTCGGCGAGGCGTTCGCGTAGGAGATCTTCGGGTGGGGCGTGAAGCCGGACGAGAACGCGATCGGGATGCCGGCTCGGCGCACCGCACGCTCGAACGCCCGCGCGAAGTCGCGGTGGCTCGTGAAGCGCAGCCGCCCGCGCTTGGCGTAGCGGATGCGCAGCTTCTGCACGATCGGCAGCTGCGGGTTCGGCGCTTCGGGATTGGGGGTTCCCTGGAGGGTCGTCACCCGTCGAGGCTACCCGCGGGGCGACCGTGGACGATGGACCGGTGACATCGAGCTCCCCCTCCCCCACCGCTCCCACCGCCGGCGGCAGGTGGCTCGTCGGCACCGCGATCATCCTGCTGGCCGTCAACCTGCGCGCAGCGGTCGGAAGCATCGGCGTGGTGCTCGGCAGCGTCCGCGACGACCTCACGATGAGCGCGACCGTCGCCGGCGTCCTGACGACGCTGCCCGTCGTGTGCTTCGCGGTGTTCGGCGTCGGCACCGCAGGCCTGGTGCGCCGAGCCGGCCTGCACCGGGCCGCGGCCGCCGTGCTGGTGCTCGCCGCGACCGGCATCGCCACCCGCTCGCTCGTCGACGACAAGCTCGTCTTCCTGCTGTGCAGCGTCGTGGCACTCGCCGGCGCCGCCGTCGGCAACGTCATCCTGCCGCCACTGGTCAAGGCGCACTTCCCCGATCGCGTGCCGCTCGTCAGCTCGCTGTACGGAGCGGCCCTGATGGCGGGCGCGTCGACCACGTCGGTCGCGACCGTCCCCCTCGCCGATGCCCTCGGCGGCTGGCGGCAGGGGCTCGCGGCGTGGGCCGTCCTCGCGGTCGTCGCGCTGCTGCCATGGCTCGTGATGCTGCGTCAGGACGTCCACGCGGCACCCTCACCGCACCAGCGCCTGCCGCTGGCGCTGGTGCTGCGGTCCCCGCTCGCGTGGGCCATGCTGCTGCTCTTCGCGGCCCAGTCGGCCGCCGCCTATGCGCAGTTCGGGTGGTTCGCCGAGATCATGACCGACGCCGGCATCTCGGACGGCGCGGCGGGGGCCCTGCTGGCCCTCATCAGCGCCGTCGGCATCCCGCTGACCCTCAGCCTGCCGTGGTTGATGCGCCTGACGGGCGACCGGCCGTACCTGGCATGGGGGTTCGCGGTGCTGACGGCGACGGGCTGGCTCGGCGTCCTGCTGGCGCCCACGACCATGCCGTGGCTCTGGGCCGCCCTGCTCGGTGCCGGCGGCGGCGCCTTCACGTGGTCGCTCACGATGATCGCCCGCCGCACCCGCACGACGGCCGGCACCGCGTCGCTCTCGGTGACCACGCAGGGCTTCGGCTACCTCCTGGCAGGGCTCGGGCCGTTCGGCGTCGGCGCCCTCCACGACGCGACCGGGTCGTGGACGGCGCCGCTGGTGTGCCTGATCGCGCTGGCGGGCGTCATCGCGGTGACCGGGACGATCGTCGCCCGTCCCGTGATGCTCGAGGACACGCTGGGCCTCGAGCACCGCGACTGACGGGCCGACGGTTCAGCCTGCCGGGTGCGGGGAGGTCGCCCGCGGCGCCGCGGCCCGGCGGCTCTCGCGGGCCAGGTGGGCGATCAGGGCGAGACGGTCTCCCCCGTGCTCGTTGACGGCGCGCTCGGCGGCGAGGCGGCGGCGCTCGAGCGTCCGGACGAGCTCGTGCTCCTGCTGGTGAGCGATGGACTGGGCGGTGAATTCGGTGATCATGATGTCTCCTCTCGACACCACTCACACTCGTCGCTGAGGCAGCCCCTCCACATCGGGCGAATGCCCTGACCTGCGCACACCTCTCCTACCTCAGACGCGCCCCGCCTACCTCAGACCCGTGCCGGGATACCACGGTCTCGTGGGAATCCGGCCCGGTCTGCTCGGTCAGACGACCGTGAGCGGCAGGAGGTTCTTGCCCGTCGGGCCGATCTGGATCTCGGTGTCCATCTGCGGGCACACGCCGCAGTCGAAGCACGGCGTCCAGCGGCAGTCCTCGACCTCGAGCGCGCCGTCGGGGTCGATGGCGTCCTGCCAGTCCTCCCACAGCCAGTCGCGGTCGAGGCCCGCGTCGAGGTGGTCCCACGGCAGCACCTCGGCGTACTCGCGCTCGCGGACGGTGTACCAGTCGAGGTCGACGGGCTCGTCGGCCAGCGCCTCCTCGGCCTTGCCGGCCCAGCGGTCGTACGAGAAGTGCTCGCTCCAGCCGTCGAAGCGTCCGCCGTCGCGCCACACCGCCTCGATGACCCGGCCGACACGACGGTCGCCGCGCGACAGCAGTCCCTCGATCGTGCCGGGCTTGCCGTCGTGGTAGCGGAAGCCGATGGCCTTGCCGTACTTCTTGTCGGCCCGGACGGCGTCGCGCAGCTTCTGCAGACGGGCGTCGGTCGTCTCGTGGTCGAGCTGCGACGCCCACTGGAACGGCGTGTGCGGCTTGGGCACGAAGCCGCCGATCGAGACGGTGCAGCGGATGTCGTGACGACCGCTGACCTCGCGCCCGGTCTGGATGATCCGCTTCGCGAGCTCGCCGATCTGCATGACGTCGTCGTCGGTCTCGGTGGGCAGGCCGCACATGAAGTAGAGCTTGACCTGTCGCCAGCCGTGCGAGTAGGCCGCGGCGACGGTCGCGATGATGTCGTCCTCGGAGACCATCTTGTTGATGACCTTGCGCAGGCGGTCGCTGCCGCCCTCGGGCGCGAACGTCAGGCCCGAGCGGCGGCCGTTGCGGCTGAACTCGTTGGCCAGGGTGATGTTGAAGGCGTCGACGCGCGTGGACGGCAGCGACAGCGAGGTGTTGGAGCCCTCGTAGCGGTCGCCGAGCTGCTTGGCGACCTCGCCGATCTCGGTGTGGTCGGCGCTCGACAGCGACAGCAGACCGACCTCCTCGAAGCCGGTCTTGTCGAGGCCGTTCTGCACCATCGCACCGATGCCCTCGATCGAGCGCTCACGCACCGGGCGCGTGATCATCCCGGCCTGGCAGAAGCGGCAGCCGCGCGTGCAGCCGCGGAAGATCTCGACGCTGAAGCGCTCGTGCACCGTCTCGGCCAGCGGCACGAGAGGGTTCTTGGGGTACGGCCACGCGTCGAGGTCCATCAGCGTGTGCTTGGCGATGCGCCACGGGACGCCCGGACGGTTGGGCACGACGCGCTGGATGCGTCCGTCGGGCAGGTAGGTGACGTCGTAGAACTTGGGCACGTAGACGCCGCCCGACTTGGCCAGGCGCAGCAGCACCTCGTCGCGTCCGCCCGGCCGCCCCTCGGCCTTCCACTCGCGCACGACCGCGCTGATCGCCAGCACGATCTCCTCGCCGTCGCCGAGCACCGCGGCGTCGATGAAGTCGGCGATGGGCTCGGGGTTGAAGGCCGAGTGTCCACCGGCGATCACGATGGGGTCGTCGTCGCCGCGGTCGACGGCGTGCAGCGGCATACCGGCCAGGTCGATCGCGGTGAGGAAGTTGGTGTAGCCGAGCTCGGTCGAGAACGAGATGCCCATCAGGTCGAAGGCCCGCACGGGTCGGTGCGCGTCGACCGTGAACTGCGGGATGTCGTTGTCGCGCATCACCTTCTCCATGTCGGCGAAGACCGCGTAGGTGCGCTCGGCGAGGATCCAGTCGCGCTCGTTGAGCACCTCGTACAGGATCTGGACGCCCTGGTTGGGCAGGCCCACCTCGTACGCGTCCGGGTACATCAGCGCCCACCGCACCTCTGCTGCGTCCCAGTCCTTGTTGGTCGCGTTGAGCTCGCCCCCGACGTACTGGATGGGCTTGCCGACGGACGGCAGGAGGGGCTCCAGGCGGGGGAACAGCGACTCGACAGGCATGTCACCCAGGGTAGGCGGTGAGCGCCACCAGGCCGAAACCGTGCCGCCGACGGCTCGCTAGGGTGGTCGGCGTGAGACGCCAGCGCAAGCCCCAGCCGTTCACCGTCAGGTACGTCCCGGTGGCCGCCGACGGCTCGCTCGACCAGACGCTGTCGATCACCAACAACACCGACGTGTCGGTGCAGCCGACGCTCCGCTTCACGCCCCGCAGCATGTACGGGATGGAGCTGCCGCACGTCACGACGGTCACCGTCAACGGCTCGCACCTCGGACGCGCCGTGCTGCCGGCCAACGGGACCCTCACCGAGGTGCTGCGCTTCGACGGGCAGGGCTCACGTCAGGTGCGGGGCGTCGACATCGAGCTGGTCTCGGCCGAGGAGATCGACCACCCGGCGCTCGAGAACCCCACCCGCACGGTCATGATCGACCTCGAGCAGAAGGCCACCGACGAGCCGGCCGACTTCTGGGGCATCGGCATGGTCAACCCCAACCCGTTCGGCGTGACGATGCGCGTCTCCCTTCTGCAGCTGGAGCCGCGCGACCGCGACAACCCGCGGCAGGTCGTCGACGTCGTGACGCTGCAGGAGGACGTCGACATGGCGTCGCAGTCGAACCACGTGATCTGGCTGCCCGAGGACGTCCGCGGCCAGTTCCATGACGTCGTCCACTGCCTCGTGCCCCCCACCTTCGTCTGAGCGACGCCCGGACGCGCGAGTGGCGCGAACCCGGTCGCGAGTGGCGCAGTTCTGCGCGGCGCGCCGTCTCAGAAGCGCGAGACTGCGCCGCTCGCGGCCAGGTGCGCTTGCCGAGGGGTCAGAGGTGCGGGAACCAGAGGGCGATCTCGCGGGCGGACGACTCCTCGGAGTCGGACGCGTGCACGAGGTTCTCGCGGTTCGACAGCGACAGGTCGCCGCGGATCGTGCCGGGCGCCGCGGCGCGGCCGTCCGTCACGCCGTTCAGCAGGCGGACGACCGAGATGGCCTCGTCGCCCTCGAGCACCAGCGCGACGAGCGGGCCGGAGATCGCGAACTCGCGCAGCGGCGGGTACCACGGCTGCTCGACGTGCTCGGCGTAGTGCGCGTCGGCCTGTGCCGCGTCGATGGTGCGCTGCTCGAGCGCCACCAGGGTCAGGCCCTTGGACTCGAACCGGGAGAGGATCTGCCCGACCAGGCCCCGACGCACGGCATCGGGCTTGATCAGGACGAGGGTGCGTTGCGACATGACCAGTAACGTAGCGTGACCGACCATGACCATCACGCCCTGGTGGCGAGACGCCGTGATCTACCAGATCTACCCGCGGTCGTGGGCCGACGCAGACGGCGACGGCATCGGCGACCTGCCCGGCATCACGGCCCGCCTGCCGTACCTCGCCGATCTGGGCGTCGACGCCGTGTGGCTGTCGCCGTTCTACACCTCGCCCCAGAACGACGCGGGCTACGACGTCGCCGACTACCGCGACGTCGACCCCGTCTTCGGCACCCTCGACGACTTCGACGCGCTGACGGCCCGGGCCCACGACCTCGGGTTGCGCGTCATCGTCGACATCGTGCCCAACCACACCTCCAGCGAGCACCCGTGGTTCCGCGCCGCGATCGCGTCGCCGCCGGGCAGCCCCGAGCGCGCCCGCTACCTGTTCCGCGAGGGCCGGGGCGAGTCCGGCGAGCTGCCGCCCAACAACTGGCAGAGCAAGTTCGGCGGACGCGCCTGGACCCGCGTCACCGAGGCCGACGGACGCCCGGGCGAGTGGTACCTGCACATGTTCGACACCAGCCAGCCCGACCTCGACTGGACCAACCCCGAGGTGCGCGACGAGATGCAGGACGTCCTGCGCTTCTGGCTCGACCGCGGCGTCGACGGCTTCCGCATCGACGTCGCGCACGGGATGATCAAGGCCGAGGGGCTGCCCGACATCGAGGCCGACCTCGCCGACGACGACTCCGCCGACCCGACGTCGCGCCTGCCCATGTGGGACCAGCCGGGCGTCCACGACATCTACCGCGACTGGCGCCGGATCGCCGACTCGTACGCCATCGAGGGCGAGGACGCCGATCGCATCCTGTGCGCCGAGGCCTGGGTGCTGCCGGGCGAGGCTCTCGCCCGTTACGTCCGCGCCGACGAGCTGCACCAGTCGTTCAACTTCGAGTACCTGATGACCCCGTGGCTGGCGGCCGACCTGCGCGAGACCATCACCCACTCGCTGGCGCAGGCCGCGGCCGTGGGGGCGCCGCAGACGTGGGTGCTGTCGAACCACGACGTCGTGCGGCACGCCTCGCGGCTCGGGTACCCCCAGCGGCCGGGGCTGCAGAAGATCGCCGGCATCGGGCCGGAGAGCCCCCAGCCCGACGCCGTCGTCGGGCTGCGCCGCGCCCGTGCCGCCACCACCGTGATGCTCGCGCTGCCCGGGTCGGCCTACGTCTACCAAGGCGAGGAGCTGGGGCTCCCCGAGGCCACCCGCCTGCCCGACGACTCCCGGCAGGACCCGACGTTCGCGCGCACCAGCGGCGCGTCGATCGGACGCGACGGCTGCCGCGTGCCCGTCCCGTGGCAGGCGGGCGAGCCGTCCTTCGGCTTCGGGCCGTCCGACCGCTCCTGGCTTCCCCAGCCCGCCGAGTACGGCGAGCTCGCGCCCGACCGGCAGCGCGGCGTCTCGGGCTCGACGCTCGACCTCTACACGACGTTGCTGCGGCTGCGCCGCGACCACCGCCTCGGCCGCGGCGAGCTGACGTGGCTCGACGGTCAGCCCGACGACGTCCTGGCGTTCACGGTCTCCTCCCCTGCGGGCGCGGTCACGGTGCTGGCCAACCTCGGCGCCACACCCGTCGAGCTGCCCGCCGACGCCGTCATCGTCGTCGCCAGCAGCGAGATCGAGCCGGTGCGCCTGCTGGGCTCGGACGAGGCCGTCTGGCTCGTGGCGCGACCCGCTGTTGCGGAGCCTTCGGCCCGAGACTAGGTTCGTGTCGACCCTGTGACCGGCATCACCCCAGACGCCGTGCGCCAGGGTCCGGTAGGGGGAGACATGACCGCACGACGTGCCCGTAGGGCCGCCGCCGGCCTGGCAGCGGCAGCGTTGTCCTTGGGCGTCCTGACAGCCTGTGGCGGTGACGGCGGCAAGCCGACGCTCAACTGGTACATCAACCCGGACGGGCAGGACACGCTCAACGCGCTGGCCAAGAGCTGCAGCACCGACGACTACACGATCAAGATCCAGCTGCTGCCGTCCAGCGCGACCGACCAGCGCACGCAGCTCGCGCGGCGCCTGGCGGCCAAGGACAGCTCGACCGACCTCATGAGCCTCGACCCGGTGTTCGTGCCCGAGTTCGCCAACGCCAAGTGGCTGCTGCCGTTCGAGGGCGAGCTCAAGGACAAGGTGCTCGACGACGACGTGCTCAAGGGTTCAGCCGAGACGGTCACCTGGGACGACAAGGTCGTCGCCGCGCCGCAGTGGGCCAACACGCAGGTGCTCTGGTACCGCAAGTCGCTGGCCCAGGCGGCAGGTCTCGACATGACCCAGCCCGTCACGTGGGACCAGGTCATCGACGCCGCGGCCGACAACGACGGCACCGTCGGCGTGCAGGCCAACAAGTACGAGGCCTACGTCGTGTGGATCAACTCGCTCATCCAGGGCGCCGGCGGCAACATCCTCGACCCCGACACCGTCGAGTCCGGCCGCGACGCGAAGGTCACGATCGACTCCAAGGCCGGCGAGGACGCCGCCGCGGTCATCGAGAAGCTGGCGAAGTCCGGCGCCAAGCAGGCCGACTTCACCACGTCCAACGAGGGCACGAGCCTCGGGCAGATGTTCCCGGACAAGGGCGCCGGCGAGTTCATGACCAACTGGACCTTCGTCTACAAGAACTACGAGGGTCTGGTCGGCAAGCCCGGCGGTCCCGCCGACAAGGCAGGCCTCGAAGACCTCGGCTACGCGCGCTACCCGCAGACCGTCCAGGGCGAGGAGTCCAAGCCCCCGATCGGCGGCATCGACATCGGCGTCGGCGCGTACTCCAAGCACCCTGACTTCGCCAAGCAGGCCGCGGTCTGCGTGACGAGCGCGAAGGCCCAGAGCGACCTGGCCGTCAACGAGGGCCTGATGCCGTCACGCAAGTCGGTGTACGACTCGGACGAGCTCAAGAAGGCCTACCCGGCCGACCTGCTCGCCCTGTGGAGCGACAGCGTCGACTCCGGCGGCCCCCGCCCCAAGAGCGCGTTCTACAGCCAGATATCCAGCGCCATCCAGTCCCGCTGGCACTCGCCGACGTCCGTCGGGCCGTCGACGCCCGCCAAGTCGGCCGCCTTCCTCAAGGCTGTCCTGAGCGGAAAGGCCCTGCTATGACATCCGCGATCGCCAACGAGGCCAAGGCCGGCAAGGGCAAGAAGGCCAAGGCGCCGACCTCCGACCGGTCCCGCTCCGAGAACCGTCTGGCACTCAAGCTGGTCGCGCTGCCGCTGGCGCTGATGCTTCTGGTCACCGCGTTCCCGATGCTGCGTGCGCTCTACCTGTCGCTGTTCAGCTACTCGCTGACCGCTCCGGACGACCGCAAGTTCATCGGGCTCGACAACTACGTCACGGCGTTGACCGACTCACTGTTCTGGAAGGACACCGGCAACACCGTGATGATCATGATCATCACGGTCGCGTTCGAGCTCGTCATCGGCTTCGCCTTCGCGATGGTCATGCACAAGGTGATCTTCGCCCGCGGTGTCATCCGCACCTCGATCCTGATCCCCTACGGCGTCATCACCGTGGTCTCGGGCTTCGCATGGCAGTTCGCGTTCTCCAACACCAACGGCTTCGTCAACAGCTGGCTGCCGTTCGTGGGCGACGACTTCAACTGGTTCGGCCAGTACCACTCGTCGATGATCGCGATCATGGCCTCCGAGATCTGGAAGACCACCCCGTTCATGTCGCTGCTGCTACTCGCCGGTCTGGCCCAGGTGTCGGAAGACATGCTCGAGGCCGCCAAGGTCGACGGCGCAACGTGGTGGCAGCGGCTCTACAAGGTGATCCTGCCCAACATGCGGGCGGCGATCATGGTCGCGGTGCTGTTCCGCGCGCTCGACGCCTACCGCATCTTCGACAACATCTTCGTGATGACCGCAGGCGCCAACGGCACCGAGTCAATCTCGTTCCTGACCTACCGGCAGGTCATCGAGCAGTTCCAGCTGGGCATCGGCTCGGCACTCTCGGTGCTGCTGTTCCTGTCGGTGCTGGTGGTGGCCTTCATCATCGTCAAGCTGTTCAGGGTCAATCTGGCCGACGCACGGCAGGAGGGCTGACATGAAGAACCTCAAGGGCAATCTCGGCACCATCCTCGGCTGCGCCCTGATCCTGATCTGGTGCCTCCTGCCGGTCGCGTGGATCGTCTCGCTGTCGTTCAAGTCGCAGGAGGCCGTCACCAACGGCTCTCCCGGCTTCTTCCCGTCCAGCGGGGGCGGCGCGGGGTGGGCCAACTACACCAAGGTGCTCAAGGACGACCAGTTCCGCCAGTCGATCATCAACTCCATCGGCATCTCGTTGATCGCGACGCTGCTCTCGGTCATCCTCGCGACGCTCGCGGCCTATGCCATCGCGCGGCTGGAGTTCAGGGGCAAGAAGTTCGTGCTCACGACGGCCCTGGTGATCGCGATGTTCCCCGTCGTCTCGCTGGTCGGCCCGTTGTTCGACATGTGGCGCACGCTCGGCATCTACAACACCTGGCCCGGTCTGATCATCCCGTACATGTCGTTCACGCTGCCGCTCGCGATCTGGACGCTCTCGGCCTTCTTCCGCGAGATCCCGTGGGAGATGGAGCAGGCCGCGCAGGTCGACGGCGCCACGTCGTGGCAGGCGTTCCGCAAGGTCATCGTGCCGCTCGCGGCCCCCGGCGTCTTCACCGCGGCGATCCTGACGTTCTTCTTCGCCTGGAACGACTTCGTCTTCGGCATCTCCCTGACGTCGACCGACAAAGCTCGTCCCATCCCGGCGGCGCTGTCGTTCTTCGTGGGCGACGACCCGTTCAGCCGACCGGCATCGGTCCTGGCGGCGGGCGCCGTCGTCGCGACGATCCCGATCGTCGTCCTCGTCCTGTTCTTCCAGCGCAAGATCGTCGCCGGCCTGACCGCCGGTGCAGTGAAGGGTTGATCACATGGCCACCATCGAGATGAAGAACATCGTCAAGAAGTACGGCGACGGGTTCCCGGCCGTCAACGACGTCAGCATCGACGTCGCCGACGGGGAGTTCCTGATCCTCGTCGGACCCTCGGGCTGCGGGAAGTCCACGCTCCTGCGCATGATCGTCGGCCTCGAGGACATCACCTCGGGCGACATGCTGATCGGCGGCGAGCGGGTCAACGACCTGGCTCCCCGCGACCGCAACCTGTCGATGGTCTTCCAGAACTACGCCCTCTACCCGCACCTGACGGTCTACGAGAACATCGCGTTCCCGCTGCGCCTGGCCAAGTGGAAGGACAAGGACATCGACGCCAAGGTGCGCGAGGCGAGCAAGACGCTCGACCTCGACGAGCACCTCGAGCGCAAGCCGGCCAACCTCTCGGGCGGCCAGCGCCAGCGCGTCGCGATGGGACGCGCGATCGTCCGCGACGCCAAGGCCTTCTTGTTCGACGAGCCGCTGTCCAACCTCGACGCCAAGCTGCGCGGCCAGATGCGCACCGAGATCGCCCGCCTGCAGAAGAAGCTCGGCATCACGACGGTCTACGTCACGCACGACCAGACCGAGGCCATGACCCTCGGTGACCGCGTCGCCGTCATGAAGCGCGGCATCCTGCAGCAGCTGGCCACCCCGCGCGAGCTCTACGAGCAGCCCGTCAACCTCTTCGTCGCCGGCTTCATCGGTTCGCCGCCCATGAACTTCCTACCTGCGACGGTCGAGAACGGCGAGGTCACGCTGCCGTTCGGCACGTTCCCGCTGCCGGCCGACAAGGCCGCCAAGACCGAGGGCAAGGGCCTGCTCATGGCCGGCATCCGTCCCGAGCACTTCGAGGACGTCTCGGTCATCGAGGAGGGCAAGCTCGACTCCACGCGCACGTTCGCGGCGCACATCGACGTCCGCGAGTGGCTCGGCGACCAGCAGTACGCCTACGTGCCCTACGAGGCCGAGGCCAAGGTGCAGGACCAGCTCAAGGAGCTGGCCCGCGAGTCCGACAGCGACTCGCTGCGCACGCAGCTGGTCGTCTCGCTCGACGCCGCCAGCTCGGCCGCCGAGGACAGCGACACGACGCTGTTCATCGACACCGACAAGATGCACCTGTTCGACCCGGCCAGCGGCGACAACCTGACCGTCGGGCTCTAGACCCGCCCACAGATGCGGAGAAGCGGACCGAATCCTCACCGGGGTTCGGTCCGCTTCTCCGCATCTCTGGGCTAGGTGCGCTTCTTCTTGCCCTTCTTGACGGCTTCGAGCACCTCGGCGTTCCACTCGTGCTCGCGGATCAGTCGGTAGCGCTCGCAGGCGACCCGCACGTAGGCCTCGGCAGGACGCTCGTCGTCGCCGCGGACACCGGCCTCCTCGATCATGTCGACCACCGGGCGGAACTCCTCGGCGTACCAGCGCGCCGCCATGGTGTCGCGGTCCATGTAGGCACCCTCGGCGTGCATCGTGCGCGTCGCCCAGGCCTCGGCCGCCTCGGCGATCTCGCCGTACATCGACGGCTCGTCGACAGCCACCGCGGCCCGCGCCTCGCCCGTGAACGGGACGCGCTGCAGCATCAGCCGGCGCCAGAACTTGAGCTCGAGCGCAGCACGCGCCTCGATGCCGACGGGCGCGAGGAAGGTCTCGATGGCCGTCACCCGCGCCTCGATGAGGGTCACCCGCAGGCTGCGGGCCACCGAGACGCGGTGGTGCCCGTCGCGCACGAAGTAGTAGTCACCGATCTGGTAGACGTCGATCGGCGGGATGACCTCGCCGGTGCGGCTGGCGCGGGCCAGCCGCTCCCACCGCTGCCGGCTGACGGCCGAGGTGGGCCTGAACCGGCGGTCGAAGTCGCGCACCTTGTCGACCGAGCCCACGATGGCGTCGAGCGGGATGACCTTGGTGCCGACGTAGTGCTCGCCACGTCGGCCGAGGGCGTCGACGACCTCGTCGAACGACATCGACTGCACGACGTCCTCGGTGCCGCCGGTGAGGCGGGCTGCCAGGCTCGACAGCACCTGGTGACGCCTGGCACGCATGAAGTCGCTCTCGGCGTCGACGCGGGGCGAACCCGAGCTGCTGACCATCTCAGACTTCCTCGTGCGCGGCCGCGGTCACGACGGACGCGCGGGGCTCGATGTCGATGACCTGCCACGGGATCACGTTGCGCACCGTGGTGGGACCCACCTGGCGGTCGGCCTTGTGCATCCCGAACGGGTGGATGTGGCCGTGCAGGTGCCACGTGGGACGCAACGCCTCGAGGACGCCGTGCAGGGCCGAGATGCCGAGGTGGCTGGGATCGTCGTCGTCGCCGAGGCCCAGCGGAGGGGCGTGCGTGAGCAGCACGTCGACCGGCTGGTCGGCCGCCCGCTTGAGCAACGTCCGCGCCCGCCGGTCGTACTGCTTCTGCGTGTACTGGTGGTCGCCACCGTTGTAGCGGACGCATCCTCCGAGGCCCGCGACTCGCAGACCGCCGACGGTGACCGCGTGCTCGTCGGCGGCGACGAAACCTCGCGGACCCGTGGACGTCCGCGAGATGCGCGGGTCGTGGTTGCCCGGGACGAACGCCGCGGGCGCACCGATCAGGTCGCCGAGGGTCTCGAGGTAGTCCCACGGCAGGTCGCCCGCCGCCAGCACGAGGTCGACCTGGAGGTCTCGCGCCCGTGCGGGCATCGCGGCGACCTCTTCGTCCGCGACCGCCAGCACCCTGACCATGCGACCGACACTACCGTCGGCGGCCGGCGGCGACACCCCTCGCGAGTGACTGATCAGACGTCGTCGGTGCCGGCCTGCTCGGCCTCGGCAGCCTCACGAGCCCACCGGGCCTTGTCGTCCTCGATGCGGCGCCCCAGGAAGAAGGCTCCGAACCACAGGGCAGCGAACATCGCGCCGACGAAGAACATCGCGGGCGCCAGCAGGCCCAGGGCGATCGTGGCGACCTGGATCGCGTGTCCGATCCAGTAGGCCTGGGGACGGCGCAGCGAGCCGGCGACCACGACGCACAGCACGGCCAGCCCGAGACCCAGGGTCAGCGCCAGCGTCTTGTCGACGTCCTCGACGGAGATCAGCACCGGCACGGACAGGCCGAGGATGATGGCCTGCAGCGTGAGCATCGCCGCGCACATGCCCCTCATGCGAGCCCCCTCATGCGACGGTGCCGCCCAACAGCACGCGCGCCTCGCCGACCGTGACGACCGAGCCGGTGACGAGCACGCCGCCGCTGCCGATCGCGTCGTCGCCGCCCTCGCCACCATCGGCCATCGCGACAGCCCGCTCGAGCGCGTCGTCGAGCCGCGGCACCAGGACGACACGCTCGTCGCCGAAGATGTCGCCGGCGATCTCGGCCAGCTCGTCGGCCGGCATCGCGCGGTCGGTGCTGTTCTGGGTGATGACGATCTCGGCCATGACGGGCTCGAAGATGCGCAGCATCTCCTCGACGTCCTTGTCGGCCATGACGCCGACGACGCCGATCAGGGGGCTGAACGAGAAGGCGTCCTGCACGGCCTGGATCGTGGCCTCGGCACCGTGCGGGTTGTGCGCCGCGTCGAGCAGCACCGTGGGGCTGCGCCGGACGACCTCGAGCCGGCCGGGCGACGTGACCTGCGCGAAGGCGCCGCGGACGAGGTCGGGGTCGAGCTGCTTGCTGCCGGTGAACGCCTCGACCGCGGCCAGCGCGTACGCGGCGTTGTGTGCCTGGTGGGCGCCGTGCAGCGGCAGGAAGATCTCGTCGTACGCGCCGGAGAGGCCCTGCAGGCTGATCTGCTGACCGCCGAGCGCCGTGACGCGGTCGTTGACGCCGAAGTCGATGCCCTCGCGCAGCGCGATCGCGCCGACGTCGACCGTGCGACGCATCAGCACGTCCATGACCTCGGGCGACTGCTCGGCCAGCACGGCGTGCGAGCCGGGCTTGATGATGCCGGACTTCTCGACCGCGATGATCTCGGGCTGGTCGCCCAGGTAGGCCGCGTGGTCGACGCCGATCGGCGTGACGACCGCGACCTGGCCGGTGGCGACGTTGGTCGCGTCCCACGAGCCACCCATGCCGACCTCGACCACGGCGACGTCGATCGGGGCGTCGGCGAAGGCCGCGTAGGCCATCGCGACCATCATCTCGAAGTACGACAGCGGGTGCTGCGACGAGTCGTCGACGATCTGGGCGTAGGCCGCGACGTCGGCGAAGGCGTCGACGAACTGCGCCTCGGTGAGCGGGACGCCGTCGAGCGAGATGCGCTCGGTCATCGACTGCAGGTGCGGGCTGGTGAACCGTCCGGTGCGCAGGTCGAGGGCCCGCAGCAAGGTGTCGATCATGCGGCTCGTCGACGTCTTGCCGTTGGTGCCGGTCAGGTGGACGACCGCATAGGCGTCCTGCGGGTCGCCGAGGAGCCGGCAGATCGCGGCGATCCGGTCGAGGGAGGGCTCGAGGCGGGACTCGGGCCAGCGGCCGAGGAGCGCGCGCTCGACCTCCGCGTACGTGGGTGTCATCCGTCCCAGTATCGCAGCAGGTCAGGGACGAGTCAGGGTCGCCACCTGTTCTCAACGTCGCCTGGTTCCGCCATAGTGTTCCTAACTAGAACACACCCCCCGAGGAGACACCGTGAACCGCAGCATCGCAGGGTGGATCGCCCACCGCTGGGCCAAGTGGGTCGTGCTCCTGCTCTCGCTGGTCTTCATCGTGGGCGTGGGCATCATGCTGGGCTCCAAGCTCACCAGCGTGCAGGACAACGACGTCGCCTCGTGGCTTCCCGGCGATGCCGAGTCGACCAAGGTCATCCAGCAGTCGAAGGCCTTCGCCAACCCCGACGACATCCCGGCCGTCGTGCTGTACGAGCGCGACGGGGGCACGACGCCGGCCGACCGGGCCAAGGCCACCGCCGACGCCGCCGACCTCAAGGGGGTCAAGGACGTTTCCACCGTCCTCGGGCCGTTCCCGTCGAAGGACGGCGAGGCTCTGCAGGTCATCGCCACCATCACGATCAACAGCGACGGGTGGGAGGCGCTGCCCGACCGGGTCGACGACATCACCAAGATCGCCGATCGCGGCAACGACGGCCTGGAGGTCAGCCTGGCCGGCCCGGCCGCCCTGGGCGCCGACCAGGCCGAGGCGTTCTCGGGCATCGACGGCATCCTGCTGTTCTCGGCCGTCGGCATCGTGTTCGTGATCCTCTTGATCACCTACCGCAGCCTGCAGCTGGCCATCCTGTTCCTCCTGGCCGGCGTGCTCGGCGCCGTGCTGCCAGCGCAGGGGATCGTCTACCTGTTGGCCAAGTACGCCGACCTCACGGTCAACGGCCAGAGCGCCGGCATCCTCAGCGTCCTGGTGCTGGGGGCCGGCGTGGACTACGCCCTCCTCCTCGTGGCGCGCTACCGAGAGGAGCTGCACCGGTACGAGGATCGGCACGAGGCCATGGCTCACGCGCTTCACCGCGCCGCTCCCGCGATCCTGGCCAGCGGAGCGACCGTGATCATCGGCCTGCTGTGCCTGACGCTCGCACAGATGAACTCGACCAGCAGTCTCGGCCCAGTCGGCGCCGCCGGGATCGCGGTCGCACTGCTGACGATGCTGGTCACGCTTCCCGCTCTGCTCGTGATCTTCGGCCGCTGGATCTTCTGGCCGTTCGTGCCGCGGTTCGGCGACCCGATCAAGAGCGACACCGGTGTGTGGGCCAAGGTCGGCCAGCGCATCACGAGGGCCCCACGCGCCGTCTGGGTCGTCACGACGCTCGTCCTGGTGGGTCTGTCGTTCGGCATCCTGCAGCTCAATGCGACCGGCCTGTCCAACGAGGACAGCTTCACCAAGGAGCAGCCGTCGGTCGTGGCCGAGAAGAAGCTCGCCGCGCACTTCCCCGGCGGCGCCGGCTCGCCCGTCGCGATCATCGCGAAGGGCGACAAGGCCCCCGAGGTGCAGAAGGCGTTCGCTTCCGCCGGGGGCATCGACCCCGCATCCGTGGCGGTCAAGAGCCCGGCCGGCAGCCCGGTGGCCTACCTCGAGGGCACGTTGACCTCGGCGCCCGACTCCGACGCGGCGTTCGACACGATCGACCGGGTACGCGACGCCGTGCACGCCGTCGACGGAGCCGATGCGATCGTCGGCGGCAACACGGCGGTCAACAAGGACGTCCAGGCCGCGTCCAGCGCCGACAACAAGCTCATCATCCCGGTGATCCTCGTGGTGGTGCTGCTGATCCTCGGCCTGCTGCTGCGCTCGATCGCGGCACCGCTGGTCCTGCTCGTGACGGTCGTGGTGTCGTTCGCGGCGGCGGTCGGCATCAGCGCCCTGGTGTTCCGCCACGTGTTCGGCTTCGAGGGTGCCGACTCGTCGTTCCCGCTGTTCGCCTTCGTGTTCCTCGTCGCCCTCGGCATCGACTACAACATTTTCTTGATGACGAGGGTGCGCGAGGAGTCGCTCAAGCACGGCACCCGCAGGGGCGCGCTGATCGGGCTGGCCGCGACGGGCGGCGTCATCACCTCGGCCGGCTTCGTCCTCGCCGGCACGTTCACGGCGCTGGCGACGCTGCCGATCGTGTTCCTCGCCGAGCTCGGCTTCGTGGTCGCGGTGGGCGTCCTGCTCGACACGATCATCGTCCGCTCCGTGCTCGTGACCGCGCTCAACCTCGACATCGGACGACACATCTGGTGGCCGAGCGCCCTGTGGCGCACCGACGGGCCGGAGCACCTCGCCGATGACGCCCACCCGGCCGAGCCGGTCGACGTGTCCGGCGAGCCGGCGCACAAGGCGTAGCTGCACCGAGGTTGCAGGGCTATGGGGGCGGCGAGGCGTCGCCCCCATAGACTTGACTGTCGTGAGCAACGAACTGCGCGGCGTCCCCGAAAAGCCCGTCCTCGAAGGTCTCGAGGCCACCTGGTCCGCCCGGTGGGCCGAGCAGGGCACATACGCCTTCGACCGCTCGAAGTCGCGCGACGAGATCTACTCGATCGACACGCCGCCGCCGACCGTCTCGGGCTCGCTGCACGTCGGCCACGTGTTCTCGTACACCCACACCGACCTCGTCGCGCGCTACCAGCGCATGCGCGGCAAGGAGGTCTTCTACCCGATGGGCTGGGACGACAACGGCCTGCCGACCGAGCGCCGCGTGCAGAACTTCTTCGGCGTCCGCTGCGACCCGACCCTGCCGTACGAGGCCGACTACACGCCGCCGGCCGAGCCCGACGCCAAGCGTCAGGTGCCGATCAGCCGCCGCAACTTCATCGAGCTGTGCAACCAGCTGGTCGAGGAGGACGAGAAGGTCTTCGAGCAGCTGTGGCGCACGCTCGGCCTCAGCGTCGACTGGTCGCAGCAGTACACGACGATCGGCGACGACTCGCAGGTCGTGTCGCAGCGCGCGTTCCTGCGCAACGTCGCCCGCGGCGAGGCGTACCAGCAGGACGCCCCCACGCTCTGGGACGTGACGTACCAGACCGCCGTCGCGCAGGCCGAGCTCGAGGCGCGCGAGTACCCCGGCGCCTACCACCGGGTGGCCTTCCACGGTGCCGACGGGCCCATCTTCATCGAGACGACCCGCCCCGAGCTGATCGGTGCCTGCGTCGCCCTCATCGCCCACCCCGACGACGAGCGCTACCAGCCGCTGTTCGGCTCGACCGTCACCTCCCCGCTGTTCGGGGTCGAGGTGCCGGTCGTCGCGCACGCGTCCGCCGAGCCCGACAAGGGCTCGGGCATCGTGATGTGCTGCACCTTCGGCGACCTCACCGACGTCATCTGGTGGCGTGAGCTGCAACTGCCCAACCGCACGATCATCGGTCGCGACGGCCGCATCCTGCCCGACGCCCCCGAGTGGATCGCCACCGAGTCCGGTCGCGAGCTGTACGCGAGCCTGGCCGGCAAGACGACGTTCACCGCCCGCGAGCTCACCGTCGCGGCGCTCAAGGAGTCCGGAGACCTCGACGGCGACCCCAAGCCGACGCAGCGCATGGCCAACTTCTACGAGCGCGGCGACAAGCCGCTCGAGATCGTCTCGACCCGCCAGTGGTACATCGCCAACGGTGGACGCTCCGCCGACCTGCGCACCGAGCTGATCGCGCGCGGCGACGAGATCGAGTGGGTCCCGACGTACATGCAGTCGCGCCTGACCAACTGGATCGGCGGCCTCAACGGCGACTGGCTGGTCTCACGCCAGCGCTTCTTCGGCATCCCGTTCCCGGTCTGGTACCGCCTCGACGAGGCCGGCGAGCCGGTGTACGACGACCCGATCCTGGCCGACGAGGCCAGCCTGCCGGTCGACCCCGCGTCGCAGGCCCCTCCGGGCTTCGACGACTCGCAGCGCGGTGAGCCCGGCGGGTTCATGGCCGATCCCGACGTGCTCGACACCTGGGCCACGTCGTCGCTGACCCCGCAGATCGTGTGCGGCTGGGAGCGCGATCCCGAGCTGTTCGCCAAGACCTTCCCGATGGACCTGCGACCGCAGGGTCACGACATCATCCGCACCTGGCTGTTCTCCACGATCGTCCGCTCCCACCTCGAGCACGGCAGCGTCCCGTGGTCGCACACCGCGCTGTCGGGCTTCGTCGTCGACCCCGACCGCAAGAAGATGAGCAAGAGCAAGGGCAATGTCGTCGTCCCCGACGAGATCCTGCAGTCGTACGGTGCCGACGCCGTCCGCTGGCGTGCTGCCGGCGCCCGACCTGGTGCCGACTCCCCGTTCGACGAGGCGCAGATGAAGGTCGGTCGCCGCCTCGCGATGAAGGTGCTCAACGCGAGCAAGTTCGTGCTCGCCGCCGAGGAGCAGTACGGGCTCGGCGCCGACGCGTCGCACCTCGACCCCGCCCGCGTCACCGAGGCGATCGACCTGGCCCTGCTGAGCCGCCTGCGGGGCGTCGTCGACGAGGCGACCACCGCCTTCGAGGCGTACGACTACGCGACGGCCCTCGAGGTGACCGAGAAGTTCTTCTGGGACTTCTGCGACGACTACCTCGAGCTGGTCAAGGAGCGCGCGCGCCGTGACGACGCCGGTGGAGCGTCGGCGAAGGCGACCTTCGTGCTGGCGCTGTCGGTGCAGCTGCGCCTGCTGGCGCCGTTCCTGCCGTACGTGACCGAAGAGGTCTGGTCGTGGTGGCAGGAGGGCTCGATCCACCGAGCCACGTGGCCCAGCGGCTCGACCGACCTGACGACCTCGGAGCAGGATCCCGGTGTGCTGGCTGCTGCGGCGACCGTTCTCGCCGACATCCGCGGGGCCAAGTCGGTCGCCAAGGTCAGCCAGAAGACCGAGATCGGCGAGCTGTCGATCACCGGCACCGCGGCCGACCTGGCGCTGCTGTCGCTGGCCTTCGACGACGTCCGCGCCGCCGGACGCGTCGCCGCCGAGCCCACCCTGACGACCGACGAGGCCGCGACCGGCTTCACGGTCGTCGCGACTCCCGCACCACCGGCCTGACCCTCACCGGGCCCTGCCCCCACAACCCGCGAGTGGCGCAATCCTGCGAAAGTGGGACGGCGTGTCCCGCGGGGTTGCGCCACTCGGCGGCGGGGTTGCGCCAGTCGGCGACGGGGTTGCGCCACTCGGCGACGAGGTTGCGCCACTCGGCGACAGGGTGACGCCGGCGGACGAGCTGACCTTGCGGGGTCAGAGGGTGCGGAACGTGATGCCGGCAGCCTGCAACCGCGTGATGAGGGCGTCGCCCATCGCGACCGCGGTGGTGGTCTGACCCGAGACGTCGGGCAGGTCGTCGAAGGCCAGGCACAGGGCCGACTCGCTGAGCATCTTGGCCGTCTCGGTGTAGCCCGGATCGCCGCCCGCGACCTCGGTGACGACCGTCGTGCCACCTGCCTCCCCGATCAGGCGCAGCGAGAACCACGACTTCGCCCGCTTCTGCTCGTCGGGGCCGTCACCCTGCGACTTGAGCTTGAGCAGCAGCGAGCGCGTGGGCGGCAGCTGCGCGCCGGCCATCAGCACCGCTCCCCCGACGACCGTGCCGGCCAGCATCGGCAGCTTCTTGAACTGGGCGAAGTGCGAGTAGCTGAAATCGGGGCCGTAGCGCTCGAGGGCGCGCGCCGACCGCAGCACGATCTGGGGATCGATCGTGGGCAGCGGCAGCGCCCAGCCCCGGCCCTGCGCGCCCCGACCGATCGAGCCGCCGCCCCGCACGCGACGCCCCTCGGGACGCCCTTCGAGCTTCTTGCGCTCGGCGGCGGTGCGGGCCGACTGACGAAGTCGCGAGAACGCACCGATCGCCGAGTGGTAGGTGCCGCCCGACGCGGTGCCGCCGGCGCGGATGTAGCCCTTGACGTCGATCGGCACGCCGGCCGGCAGCTGCTCGACCGTGTAGAGCACGCCCAGGTCGTACGGGATCGAGTCGAATCCGCAGGCGTGGACCAGACGCGCGCCGGTGCGCTGGGCGGTCTCGTGGTACTTGAGCCACATCGCGTCGACGAACTCCGGCTCGCCGGTGAGGTCGACGTACGCGATGCCGGCCTCGGCGGCCGCCTTGACCGCCGGCTCGCCGAGCTGCACGTAGGGCCCGACCGTCGTGATGAGCACACGGGTGCTGCCCGCGAGGGCCGCCATCGAGTCGGCGTTGTCGGTCTCGGCCGAGATGATCTCGGGGCGCACGCCACCGAGGGCGTCGATGCGCTCGGCCACGGCCTCGAGCTTGGCCTGGTTGCGACCGGCGATCGCCCACGTCGCCCCGTCGGGCAGATGGGTGCCGAGGTAGTCGGCGGTGAGCCCACCGGTGAATCCGGTGGCTCCGAGCAGGGCGATGTCGACGGAAGTCATGTCTCCAACCTACCGGCAGGTAACGACGGCGGCGCGCGACCAGTATCAGCCCGGGTCGAGCACCCGTCGCCTCAGGAAGTCGACCTGGTCGGCCACCGCCGGCTCGAACCACGGGTCTCGGTAGATCGCGAAGTGGCCTGTCGCGTAGGTGACGACCTCGGCGTCGGGGGCACGTCGCACCTGACGCTGAGCCGTGCGAGGCGGCGCGACGGTGTCGTGGAGGCAGATTCCGGCGAAGACGGGTACCCGCGCCCGGCGGAGACGCCGGCCGGGCCGGTAGCCCATGATGCGCAGCCCGACACGGGCCGCCGCATGGTTGTCGAAGCTGCCCAGACGAGGGCGGTTGCCGGGCTGGCTACGACGCCTTCTTGGCCGCTTCGTCGTGGGTCAGGATCTGCGGACCCTCGTGACCGGCGACGGTCGCGGCGTTGACGATGACCTTGGCCACGTCGTCGCGGCTCGGGATCTCGTACATCACGGGCTCGAGCACCGACTCGATGATCGAGCGGAGGCCGCGCGCGCCGGTGCCGCGAGCCAGCGCCAGGTCGGCCATCGCCTCGCTGGCGTCCGTGCTGAACTCGAGCTCGACACCGTCGATCTCGAACAGGCGGACGTACTGCTTGGTGAGGGCGTTGCGGGGCTGCGTGAGGATCGCCACGAGGGCGTCCTTGTCGAGGTTGTCGACGGCGGCGATGACCGGCAGACGACCGATGAACTCAGGGATCAGGCCGAACTTGAGCAGGTCTTCGGGCAGCACCTTGGAGTAGAGCTTGTGCGGCTCGGCCTTGGCCCCGATGTCTTGCTGCGCCGCACTGAAGCCCAGCGCCATCTTGCCGCTGCGCTGCTCGATGATCTGGTCGAGACCGGCGAACGCGCCGCCGACGATGAACAGCACGTTGGTGGTGTCGATCTGGATGAACTCCTGGTGCGGGTGCTTGCGCCCGCCCTGCGGAGGCACCGAGGCCGTCGTGCCCTCGAGGATCTTCAGGAGCGCCTGCTGCACGCCCTCGCCGGAGACGTCGCGGGTGATCGACGGGTTCTCGCTCTTGCGCGAGATCTTGTCGACCTCGTCGATGTAGATGATGCCCGTCTCGGCCTTCTTGACGTCGTAGTCGGCGGCCTGGATGAGCTTGAGGAGGATGTTCTCGACGTCCTCGCCGACGTAGCCGGCCTCGGTCAGGGCCGTGGCGTCGGCGATCGCGAACGGGACGTTGAGCATGCGCGCCAGCGTCTGGGCGAGGTACGTCTTGCCGCAGCCCGTGGGGCCGACCATGAGGATGTTGGACTTGGCCAGCTCGACCTGGTCGTCCTTGCCGCGCCCGCTGGACGCCTGGGCCTGGACGCGCTTGTAGTGGTTGTAGACCGCCACGGCCAGCGACTTCTTGGCGCCGTCCTGACCGATGACGTAGCCGTTGAGGAAGTCGTAGATCTCGTGCGGCTTGGGCAGCTCGCCCAGGCTCAGCTCGGCACCCTCGGCGAGCTCTTCCTCGATGATCTCGTTGCACAGGTCGATGCACTCGTCGCAGATGTAGACCCCGGGACCGGCGATCAGCTTCTTGACCTGCTTCTGGCTCTTGCCGCAGAAGGAGCACTTGAGCAGATCGGCTGTCTCACCAATACGTGCCATGGGGGTCCCTTTCGTGCCGGTAGCTGCTACCGGAGTGCTGTGGTGACGGGGCCTGGGTGACCGAGATGACGTGCTTCCACCGTAGCGGCGAATAGCGTCGTCGTCTCGGTCACCGGCCGTATGTCGGACGGCAACTTGCCTGCCGAGCGATCAGATGGCGGGGGTCTTCAGCGTGTCGAGCACCTCGTCGACGAGTCCGTACTCGACGGCCTGCTGGGCCGTCAGGATCTTGTCGCGGTCGACGTCCTTGCTGACCTCTTCGATCGGCTTGCCGGTGGCGTCGGAGATCATCTTCTCCATCAGCTCACGCATGCGGAAGATCTCGTTGGCCTGGATCTCGAGGTCGGAGATCTGTCCGCCGGTGCCCTCGGTGTAGGGCTGGTGGATCAGGATGCGGCTGTTGGGCAGAGCCAGGCGCTTGCCGGGCGTGCCGGCGGCCAGCAGGATCGCTGCGGCCGAGGCGGCCTGACCCAGGCACAGGGTCTGCACGTCGGGCTTGATGTAGCGGATCGTGTCGTAGATCGCCGTCAGCGCGGTGAACGAGCCACCGGGGCTGTTGATGTAGATGCTGATGTCGCGATCGGGGTCCATGGCCTGCAGCGACATGAGCTGCGCCATGACCGCGTTGGCGACGTCGTCGCTGATCGGGGTGCCCAGCATGATGATGCGGTCCTCGAAGAGCTTGGTGTAGGGGTCGATGCGACGGAAGCCGTAGCTCGTGCGCTCTTCCCACTGCGGGATGTAGTAGCTCATCGGACAACCTCTCCTGCGCTGCGGACGACGTGGTCGATCAGGCCGTACTCCTTGGCCTGGTCGGGCGTGAACCAGCGGTCGCGGTCGGAGTCGAGCTCGATCTGCTCGACGGTCTGGCCGCTGTGAAACGACTGCAGCTGGTTGAGCTGCTTCTTGAGCAGGATGCTCTGCTCGGCCTGGATCTTGATGTCGGAGGCGGAGCCGCCGATGCCGCCGGACGGCTGGTGCATCATGATGCGCGCGTGCGGCAGGGCGTAGCGCTTGCCCGCCGTGCCGGCCGCCAGCAGGAACTGGCCCATGGAGGCTGCCAGGCCCATGCCGAACGTCGCGACGTCGTTGGAGATGAACTGCATCGTGTCGTAGATCGCCATGCCGGCGTCGACGGAACCGCCGGGCGAGTTGATGTAGAGGTAGATGTCGGCCTGCGGATCCTCGGCGTTGAGCAGGAGCATCTGCGCGGCGATCGCGTTGGAGTTGGAGTCGCGGACCTCGGACCCGAGGAACACGATGCGCTCCTTGAGCAGGCGCTGGTAGATGTGGCCGTCGAGATCCGAGGGGCCGGCCTCGCCGGCCATCCTCGGCGACAGTGGGCTGGAGCTGTCAGATGTGTTCACGTCCACAAACCTAGACGGCACCGGGGACGAACACACGCGAAAACACGGCTGTTCGCTGATGGCATACGCGCGTCGTGCCCGACCTGCTCAGTCGGAGGCGCCGACGACGTGCTGGTCCCAGTCGATGACCGAGCCCGTCACGACGCCGCTGCGATTGGACAGCAGCAGCACGGCCAGCGCCGCCATGTCGTCGACCTGGCCGAGCCGTCCCATCGGCTGGGACGCCGAGGCCTCCGCCAGCCATGAGTCGTCGGCGTCGTGGAACTCGCGCTGCACGGCGTCCTCGCCCTCCGTCTGGGTCCAGCCGATGTTGATCCCGTTGATGCGGATGCGGTCCCATCGGTGGGCGTGCGCCGCGTTGCGGGTCAGGCCCGCCAGGCCGGCCTTGCTCGCCACGTAGGGCGCGAGGTAGGGCTGTCCCCCGTGCGACGACATCGTCAGGACGTTGACGATCGTGCCGCCCGCACCCCGAGCCACCATGTCGGCGACGGCCGCCTGCATCAGGAAGAACGGGCCCCGCAGGTTGACCGCGACGTGCTCGTCGAACAGCTCGGGCGTCGTGTCGAGCAGCGTGCCGCGGCTGGTGAGGCCGGCGGCGTTGACCAGGCAGTCGATGCGTCCGTGCCGCTGGATCGTCGTGGCGACCGCGGCCCGCGCCTGCTCGACGTCGGCGACGTCGCACGGAACGAAGCTCGCGGCGGGCCCGAGCGCACCGACGAAGGCCTCGCCGACGTCCGCGCGTCGTCCGGTCACCACGACCGTCGCGCCCTCGGCGACGGCAGCCCGCGCGACCGCGCCGCCCACGCCTTGGGTGCCTCCGCTGACGAGCACGACCTTGCCGGCCAGCATCGGCTCAGCCATCGGTGCTCCTCCGACCCGCGTACGCGTCGATCGCGTCGTCGAGCTGCGAGGGAGACCAGGCTCCGGCCAGGGCCTGGTGCACGATGTCGGCCTGCGAAAGCGGTGTGAGACCGCCGATCGGCTGGTCGCGGTCGAGGTTGGTCGGGAACGGGTAGCCCTCCGCCGTCGCGGCGACGGCGCAGGCCAGCGCCTCGGCGGTCCAGCCGGCAGCGGCGCGGGCGGCGAGCGCCGGGTAGACGGCGGTGACCATCCGTGCCCGGTCGACCGACTCCATGGCCCGCCCGAAGCCCGACGAGACCTGCAGCAGGTTGGCCATGCGCTGGACGTCGGTCGAGACGTTGTCGCCCGCCCCGTGGAACACGGCGGGGTTGAAGAACGCCGCATCGCCCTTCGCCAGCGGCAGCTGCACGCGGTGCTCGGCGAAGTACTCGCGGAACTGCGGCAGGCGCCACGCGAGGTAGCCGGGGACGTACTTGTGCGAGTGGGGCAGGTAGAGCGTGGGTCCGCTCTCGACCGGCATGTCGGAGTGCGCGACGGCGCCCTGCAGCGTCAGCACCGGCGACAGCACGTGGACGTGCGCCGGGTAGCGCTCGACGACCTCGTTGGACAGGAAGCCCAGGTGGTAGTCGCGGTGAGGGTCCTGGGCCACGCCTCCAGGACGCACGACGTTGACCTGCGACGTGACCTGGTAGCCGGGGCCGAGCCATGCCCGCGAGACCAGCGCGAGGACGTCGTTGGCGTAGTAGTCGACGAAGGCCTCCGGATCACGCACCGCGAGCTTCTCGAGCGCGTTCCAGACGCGGCTGTTGGCGCCGGGCTTGGCGAAGTGGTCGCCCGGCGCGGTGCCGGCCGTCCGCTCGTCGTCGATGATCGCGTCGAAGGCGGAGGTGACCCGGTCGACGACCGAGGTGTCGTCGAAGGCGCCCTTCAGCACGACGATGCCGGGCCCGTCGCTGAGAGCCCGTGCCAGCTCGCCCTCGACCTCGACCTCCTCCTCCGGCGTCGACGCGGCGGCGCGCAGGACGGCCGAGTCGTAGACCAGCACGCCCTGCTCGACACGGTCGGCGTGCGGGTAGTCGTCGACGTCGGTGGACGTCTGCACGACGGACTCGAAGTCGTCGAGGCGGCAGTCGGACTCGCGCAGTCGCGCTGGCCGGCCGGCGGTGCCGTGGATCGTGGCGGTCATGCATCCTCCTGGGTTGCGGTCATGCCTCGACGCTAGTGCCAGACGTATGCTCGACGGGTACCTCGAACACCTCAAGAACACCTCATCGTGACACGGAGCACGTATGGCACACCCCTACCGGATGCGTGAGATCGCGCAGCAGTCCGGGCTCAGCCTCGCGACGATCGACCGCGTGCTCAACCGGCGCCCCGGGGTGCGCGCCGGGACGGTCGCGGAGGTCGAGCAGGCGATCGCCGAGCTCGACCGTCAGGCGTCCCAGGTGCGGGTGGCGGGACGGACGTTCCTGGTCGATCTCGTGATGCAGGCGCCCGCACGGTTCTCGTCGGCGGTGCGGTCGGCGCTCGAGGCCGAGCTGCCGCACCTGCGACCCGCCGTGATCCGGGCGCGGTTCCACCTGCAGGAGGCCAGCTCCCCCGACCAGGTCGTTCGGACGCTCGCGACCATCGCGCGGCGGGGCTCGCAGGGAGTCGTGCTGAAGGCACCCGACCACCCCGCGGTCGTGGCAGCCGTCGACGACCTGGTGCAGGCCGGCATCCCGGTCGTGACGCTCGTGACCGACGTGCCGAGCAGTCGGCGCATCGCCTACGTCGGCATCGACAACCGCGCTGCGGGGGCGACGGCCGCCTACCTGCTGTCGCAGTGGACGCCGGACGGCCACGGGGCGGCCCTCACGACCCTGAGCAGTGCGGCGTTCCGCGGCGAGGACGACCGGGGGGCGGGCTTCCGCGACGCCTGGGCCGAGCTCGCTCCCGGCCGCCGCGTGCACGAGGTCGCCGAGACCGACGGGCTGGACGAGACGATGCTCGACTCCGTCGCCGCGGCGCTCGAGGCCGACGCGACGATCGACACGGTCTACTCGATCGGCGGGGGCAACGTCGCGACGCTCGAGGCGTTCAGGCGCGCGGGACGGACCTGCCGGGCGTTCGTGGCGCACGACCTCGACGCCGACAACGCGGGGCTCCTGCGCTCGCGCCGACTGTCGGCCGTGCTGCACCACGACCTGCGCGACGACATGCGGCGGGCGTGCCGGGTCGTGATGCAGGCCCACGGCGCGCTGCCCGGGCCCGTCCACTCGCTGCCGTCGCACATCCAGGTCGTCACGCCCTACAACGAGCCCAGCGCCTTCCTCCCCCACCGCTGAGGCCCCGATCCGGGCTCCCACGAGGCCGTGGGAAACCCGCGGGCACCGCTGAGGAGAAGCGTCAGAGGGTGAAGGCGGCGCGGAAGGCCTCAAGCGCGCGATCGCTGCCCTCGACCGAGGGGTCGATCGCGAAGGCCTCCATCGCCACGACACCGTCGTAGCCCGCATCGGCCAGCGCCTGGGCCACGAACGGCCACCTGACCTCGCCCGTGCCGGGCTCGCAGCGTCCGGGGACGTCCGCGACCTGCACCTCGCCGATGTGCGGAGCGGCCCGCCGGATCAGGTCGACGAGGTTCCCCTCGCCGATCTGCGCGTGGTAGAGGTCGAGGTTCATCTTCAGGTGCGGGCTGTCGACCGCTGCGACCAGCGCGAGCGTGTCGGCGGCCCTCGCGAACGGCGTGCCGGGATGGTCGACCTCGGTGTTGAGGTTCTCGAGCACGAAGGTCACGCCGTGCCGAGCACCCAGCTCGGCGACGCGCGACAGGGTGCGCGCCGCCGCCAGCCACATGTCCCCCGTCACGACCTCGACCGGACGGACGGGGATGCCGCCCTCGCCGAGGCCCGTGCCGTGCAGGTTGAGCGACGGGCACCCGATCGCCTGCGCGAAGGGGATCGACTGCTCGGCCGTGCGCAGCAGGTCGTCGGCGCCCTGGGGTGTGACCAGGTCGCCGCTGACGTAGCCCGTCATCGACGTGAACCGGGCGCCGGTCGCGACGAGCGCGGCGGCGTCCTTGGCGGTCCAGTCCCAGATCTCGTTGGCGAAGCCGGCGGCATGGATGCGCTCGACCCGCTCGAGGTGCGGCAGGTCGGTGTAGACCATCTCGGAGCAGATCGCGAGGTCGAAGGCCATGTCAGACTCCCTGCGCGACAGAGGCGCGAGCGCCTGACGTCATCGAGTCGATGCACGCCTGGGCGATCGCGAACGCACCGAAGGCGTCGTCGCCCGTCACCGCCGGCGCGCGCCCGTCGCGCACGGCTTGCGCGAACTCGGCGAGCTCGCCCGTGTAGGCGTCGATCAGCAGATCGGTGTCGCTGTGCGACGTCGCCGCGAGCCGCCCGTCGGCGTTGTGCAGGCGCAGGGACGACTGCGCACCGTCACCCATCGTGACCATGCCCTCCGAGCCCAGCACCTCGCCGCGCACGTCGTAGCCGTACGTCGCGGCGAAGCTCGCCTCGGCGGTCGCGATGGCGCCGTTGTCGTAGCGGATGACGACCGTGGCGTGGTCGAGCAGCGTCGGGTGGCCCGGTGCCGTCAGCGAGCCGGCCGTCGCGACGACGTCGACCGCCTGCGCCCCGGGGTTGAGCCAGTTCAGCGTGTCGAAGTCGTGGATCAGGGTCTGGGTGAAGATCGTCCACGGTGGGACGACGTCGGGGTCGGACGGCCCCCGGCCCGGGTCGCGGGTCAGCGAGCGCAGCTGGCGGACGGTACCGAGCCGGCCGGCGACGATCGCGTCGTGCGCCTCGACGAACTCGCGGGCGAAGCGACGGTTGAAGCCGACCTGGAACGCGACGCCCGCGTCGGCCGTGGCGCGACGGGCGCCGTCGATCTCGTCGAGCGTCATGCCGGCGGGCTTCTCGCTGAAGACGTGCTTGCCGGCTGCGGCCGCGGCGACGATGAGGTCGGCATGGGCGACCGACGAGGCTGCGATGACCACGGCGTCGACGTCATCGGCAGCGAGGACGGCCTCGACGGAGGTCTCGGCGCGGGCGCCCAAGGGCTCGGCGAGGTCTGCGGCGACGCCGGGGCGTGGATCGGCCACGGCGACGAGGGTCGCCTCGGGCACGCGCCGGGCGATGACGTTGGCGTGCGAGGTGCCGATGCGGCCGGCACCGATCAGGCCGATGCGGACGGAGGTGGGAATCATGGGACTTCTCTCGACTAGAACGTTCTAGATCGACGACGATAGACTCCCCGACGAGCGTCGTCAACCAGCACGATGCGCCACCACGACACGAGGACGACGCATGACCCAACCCGGCGGCAGGCGGGCGGGAACGGCCCGGCCGACCCTCGCCGACGTCGCCCGTGAGGCCGGCGTCTCGACGGCCCTGGTCTCGATCGTGATGCGCGGGGTGCCGGGTGCCAGCGATGCCACCCGCGCCCGTGTGCAGGCCGTCGCCGACGGCATGGGGTACGTCCGGGACGAGCGGGCCCGCAAGCTGCGCCAGTCCAGCTCACGACTCATCGGCGTCACGTTCGACCTTCAGCAGGCCTTCCACGGAGATCTCGTCGAGCACCTCTACGGCGCTGCGGCCGCTCGTGGCTACGATCTCGCCATCAGCGCCGTCGCGCCGACGCGCGACGAGGACGTCGCGATCCAGGCCCTGCTGCGCGAGCGGTGCGAGGTCGCGGTGCTGCTGGGCTCCGCGCTGGACGACGCCGTGCTCGCCAGCACGGCGCAGCGCGTCCCGCTGCTGCTGGTGGCCCGGCGCAGCGAGGTCGACGGCGTGTCGTCGGTGCACAGCGACGACGCCGGCGGGGTGGGACTGGCCGTCGACCACCTCGTGTCGCTGGGCCACCGCCGCCTCGTGCACGTCGACGGCGCCGATGCTCCCGGTGCGGACGACCGCCGGCGCGGCTTCGCGCTCGCCGTCGAGCGCCACGGGCTCACGTCGCAGGCGCAGATCGTCCCAGGCGGGCCCACCGAGCACGACGGCTCACGTGCCGCCGAGGCCCTGCTCTACGCCCCCGCGCGTCCCTCCGCCGTCGTCGCCTTCAACGACCGCTGCGCCGCGGGCGTGCTCGACCTGCTGGTGCGCCGGCAGGTAGACGTCCCCGGCGACGTGTCCGTCGTCGGCTACGACGACTCGCGGCTGGCCGTCGGGCCGCACGCCCAGATGTCGACGATCTCGCAGAATGCCGCCGAGATGGCCGAGGCCGCGATCGACGGGGCCCTCGACCTGCTCGACGGAGGCGATCCGCGCGAGGTCGTCCTGGCACCCCACCTCGTCGCCCGCAGCACCTCCGGCCCTGCGAGTGGCACAGAGCTGTTGGACTGAGAGTCCTCGGCCGACAGCTCTGCACCACTCGGGCGCTCGCCGCGCCGACGTCAGGCGTAGAGGGCGGGGCGGTCCTTCAGCGTGACTCGCTCGCGGGCGCCGGACGCCAGAGAGGCCACTCCCGCCTCGGCCACCGCGTTGGCGACGTAGCCATCCCATGCGCTCGGGCCCGTGGTGCGACCCGCGAGGGCCTCGTCGGCCCACGTCGACAGCTCGATGCGATAGGCGTCGGCGAAGTGCGCCACGAAGTCGTCACGCACGGGGACGCCGTCTACCCCGGCGACCCGGGTGCTGACGGCTTCCGCCGGTGCCAGCGAGGCGGTGCCCCGCGAGCCGACGACCTCGCACCGGACGTCGTAGCCGTAGGCGGCGTTGACGAACACCTCGGCCGTGACCATGACACCGCCCTTCGTCCAGATCGTCGCGAGCTGCGGGTCACGGAAGCCGTCCACGACGGGCGACTCGACCCGGATATCGGTGATCTCGTCGTCGAGCAGCCACGGGATCGTGTCGAGCTCGTGGATCATCGATCCCGTGATCAGCCCGGCATCGTCGGTGCTGGTGCTGCTGGACGCGTTGCGGTGGATCGCGTGGACGATCCGCACCTCGCCGACCGTCCCGTCGGTGATCGTGCGCTTGAGCGAGACGAAGCCCGGGTCGTACCGGCGCATGAAGCCCACCTGCAGCAGGCGGCGTCCGCCGACCACCTCGGCCTCGACGACCCCGTAGGCCTCGTCGGCCGTGACGGCCAAAGGCTTCTCGCACAGCACCTGCTTGCCCGCCGCGAGGCAGGCGCGCACCAGGTCGGCGTGCGTGCGGTCGGGCGAGGCGATGATGACCGCGTCGACCGAGGCCGAGTCGATGAGCTGCTCGGCCGAGCTGACGACGTCGGCACCCACCGGCGAGGCTGCCGCCCTGGCCGTGTCGGTGTTGAAGTCGTACACCGCTGAGACGCGGGCCGACGGCACGCTCCTCGAGATGGTCCGGATGTGATCGGCACCCATGGCACCCGCACCGATCACGCCTACGCGAAGGCTCACAGGCTGACCCACTTTCGTTCGTCGGAGGAGGTGATCATCGCGTCGAGCACCTGGGCGGCGGTCAACGCGTCGTGGATGGTGGCACCCACCGGACGGCCGGTCGCGATCGACTCGACGAGCCGGCGCGCCTCGACGACCTTGAGGTCGTCGAAGCCGATCGGGTTGTTGGTGCCCGGCTGGAAGACGCTGAGCTCGCCGTCGCCCGGACCGGCGTACTCGGTCGTGTAGAAGCTGTTGAGGTAGGGCTGGCCGGCCGACGGGTCGACGCTCGACACGCGCAGCTCGTTCATGCGGCGGAAGTCCCACTGCACGGCGCCCTGGGTGCCGTGCACCTCGAAGCCGTACGTGTTCTGCTCGCCGACGGCGGTGCGGCTCGACTCGAGGATGCCTCGCGAGCCGTCCTGGAGCCGGAAGAGGGCGTTGACGTAGTCCTCGTTCTCGACCGCACCGAGGTCGCCGGCACCCTTCTCGTAGTGCATCGCACCGGGCAGCGCGGCCCGCCGCTGCGGGATGAACGTCGCGCGGTCGACGACCAGCTCGGCGATCGGACCCACCACGTGCTGCACCAGGTCGGCCGCGTGGCTCACCAGGTCGCCGAGCACGCCGGAGCCGGAGTACTCGTTCTGGAAGCGCCACGACAGCGCGGCGTCCGGATCGGCCGAGTAGTCGGCCAGGAACCGCACGACGGTGTGCTCGACGGTGCCGATGCGTCCCGACGCCACGATCTCGCGGGCACGGTCGACGGCGGGGACGTTGCGGTAGTTGAAGCCCGTGGCCGCCTGGACGCCGGCGGCCTCGACGGCCGCCACGATCTCGGCGGTCTCGGCGGCGTTGCGACCGGCGGGCTTCTCGACCCACAGGTGCTTGCCGGCCTCGGCCGCAGCCACCGCCACGTCGCGGTGGATGAAGTTGGGCCCGGTGACGCACACCAGGTCGATCTCGTCGTGCGTGACGAGCTCGCGCCAGTCGGTCAGCAGGTGCTCGAAGCCGTAGGCGTCGGCCGCCCGCTTCGTGCGGTCGTCGGGCGCGTTGTCGGCCACAGCGACCAGTCGCGGCGCGAGCGGGGCATCGGGATAGTGCTGCAGCAGACGGGACAGGGCACGGGCGTGCACCTGGCCCATCCAGCCGAAGCCGACGATCCCGACGCGGAGCGCGGGCGTGCCCGTCACAGGGCGTGCGCTCACGTGACGTCGGCCTTCATGGTCTGCGCGATCTCGGAGTCGGCGCCCATCGTCTTCTCGAGCTCGTGCGCGAGCGACTCCAGCTCGGCGCCGCCCGCCATCATCGACGTCAGCTCCTCGAGGGTCATCTCGGCCTTCGGGAAGTCACCCATGCTCTTGCCGCGACGCAGCAGCATGAACCGGTCGCCCACGGGATATGCGTGGTGCGGGTTGTGGGTGATGAACACGACGCCGAGCCCGCGGTCACGGGCCTTGGCGATGTACTTGAGCACGACGCCCGACTGCTTGACGCCGAGCGCGGCGGTGGGCTCGTCGAGGATCAGCACGCGGGCACCGAAGTACACGGCCCGGGCGATCGCGACGCACTGCCGCTCACCACCCGAGAGCGTGCCGATGGGCTGCTCGACGTCGCGCAGGTCGATGCCCATGGCGGCGAGCTCGTCCTTGGTGATGCGCTTCATCTCGTCGACGTCGAGCTTCTTGAACGGGCCGAAGCCCTTCGTGATCTCGCTGCCGAGGAAGAAGTTGCGCCACACCGGCATCAGCGGGACGACCGCGAGGTCCTGGTAGACCGTCGCGATGCCGAGCTCGAGTGCCGCACGCGGGCTCGAGAGCGTCGTGGCCTGCCCGTCGATCAGCAGGTCGCCGTCGCTGTGCTCGTGAGCACCCGCGAGGATCTTGATGAACGTCGACTTGCCGGCACCGTTGTCGCCCAGCACGCAGGTGACCTCACCCGCGCGCACCGACGTCGACACGTCGCTCAGGGCGATGATGTTGCCGTAGCGCTTGCCGATGTCCTTGACCTCGATCACGGCCGTGCCGGCCGCGGCGGGGGCCGCGACGTTGGTCGCCTGCTCGGTCTTCTTGTCGCTCATCGTGCCGTCTCCGCTCGCTTGCGAACCCACTCGTTGAGGAGCACCGCGCCCAGGAGCATGACTCCCAGGAAGGCCTTGAGCCAGTTGTTGTCCCAGCCCGAGTAGACGATGCCCTGGTTGACCATGCCGTAGATCAGCGCGCCGAGGGCGGCGCCGATCGCCGATCCGTAGCCGCCGGTCATGAGGCAGCCCCCGACCACGGCACAGATGATGTAGATGAACTCCTGGCCGACGCCCGTGTTGCTCTGGACGGTCGACGTCGTGAACAGCAGCAGCATGCCGACGAGCCAGCCGGCACCCGCGGTCGTCATGAACAGGCCGACCTTGGTCTTGAAGACCGGGACGCCGATCTGCCGTGCAGCGGTCTGCTGACCGCCGACCGAGAAGATCCAGTTGCCGGTGCGCGTGCGCAGCAGGACCCACGTCGCGATCGCCGTGACGGCCAGCCACCAGAAGACCGAGGCGTACACGAGCCCGCCGCCGATGTCGGCCGCCGAGCCGAAGACCTTCTTGGCCGAGTCGTAGTACGGGACGTTGGACATGCCCTGGATCGCGACCTGCCCGATGAGCGCCTTGGTGCCGGCCAGGTCGATGCCCTGCAGCACGAAGAAGGTGCCGAGGGTGACGATGAAGCTCGGTAGCCCCGTCTTCATCACGAGCACCCCGTTGATGAACCCGACCAGCAGCGCCAGCGCCAGCGACACGAGGATCGCGGCCCAGATGTTGAGGCCGTACTCGGTCGTCAGCACGCCGACGATGAGGCCGGTGAAGCCCGTCATGGCGCCGGCCGAGAGATCGAACTCGCCGCCGATCATCAGCAGGGCGACGGCGACGGCCATGATGCCGATCGTCGAGGCGCCGCGCAGCCAGGTGCTGGCTCCCGGAGCGGTGGCGAACACGCTCGTGGTGGCGGCGAAGAACACGAAGATCACGATGGCCGCGACGAGCGCGCCGATCTCCGGTCGTTTCAAGAGCTTGGTGACCGTCGACGTGCGCGCGATGCGCTCGTCGGTCACGGTTGCTGTGGTCATGATGGGTGCTCCCTGGGTGGGCTGAAGAGCTCGTGGATGTAGGGGGTGGCTGGTGAGCCGCGGGGCCCGGACGTGCCGGGCCCCACGGATCAGGTCAGCGGGTTCCGTTCGCGGCGAACTTCAGGACCGCGTCGGCGTTCTCCTTGGTGATGAAGGCCGGACCCGAGTTGATGGGCTGGCCGCCGCCGATGTCGTTGCCGTTGATCGACTTGAGGTACAGGCCCGTGACGCCCATGAAGCCTTGGACGTAGGGCTGCTGGTCGACCGCGAACAGGATCGTCCCGGCCTGGATGTCCTTGATGACGTCCTCGGACAGGTCGAACGTCGCGACCTTGGCCTTGCTGCCGGAGTCCTTGACCGCCGAGACGGCGTCGATGGCGTACTGGCCACCGAGTGTCACGACGGTGTCGATGCCGGTCTCGGACTGCAGCTTCGAGGTGATCGTGGCCGAGACGGCGTTGTCGTCGGTGCCGTCGACCTGCAGGTTCTCGACCTTGCCGCCCATCGTCTCGGCGACGGCCTTGCACCGCTCCTCCAGACCGACGTTGCCGGCCTCCTGGATGACGCAGATGGCGTTCTTCGAGCCGTCGGCCTTGAGCTTCTCGCCCACGGCCTGCCCGGCGATCGTCTCGGTCTGACCGATGTGCGTGATCGCGCCGAAGTCCTTGAACTTGTCGACACCGGAGTTGATCGTGATGACCGGGACGCCCGCCGCGACGGCCTTCTTGACGCTGGCCTCGAGGCCGTCGGGGTTGGCCATCGAGACGACGATGCCGTCGACCTTGTCGGCGACCGCGCCGTCGATGAGCTGGGACTGCTTGGCCGGGTCGGCGTCCGAGCTGTACTCGACCTTGACGCCGTAGTCCTTGCCGGCCTGCTCGGCACCGGACTTGACCCGGTCCCAGAACGCGTCGCCGGGCGCGCCGTGCGTGATGACGGCGTACGTGTAGTCCTTCTTGGCCGTGTCGGCCGTTCCGCTGTCGCTGCCCGTGCCGCTGCACGCGGCCAGCAGGGTGCCGGCAGCGAGGATCGCACCGACGATCTTGATCTTCTTCATGGTGGGTGTGTTCCTGTTCTCTTGGGTTGTTCCCGGCGCCGGAAGGAGTAGGGCTATTGGGCCGTCGGGAAGTTGAGCTGGGCGAGCGATTCCTCGCTGACGTGGGGCCACCGGGTGGTGACGACCTTCGCCTGCGTGTAGAACCTCACGCCTTCGGGACCATGGATGTGATGATCGCCGAACAGTGAGTCCTTCCAGCCCCCGAAGGAGTGGAAGGCCATGGGGACCGGGACCGGCACGTTGATGCCGATCATGCCCACATGGACCTTCCGCTGGAAAGTCCGTGCCACCTCACCCGAGGAAGTGAACACTGCTGTGCCGTTGCCGTACGGATTCGAGTTGATGAGCTCGATCGCGGCGTCCAGCGTCGGAACCCGCAGCACGGTGAGCACGGGTCCGAAGATCTCGTCGGTGTAGACCGACATGTCAGGGGTGACCTGGTCGAGCAGCGAGGGGCCCACGAAGAAGCCCTCCTCGTAGTCGTCGACCACCAGGTCGCGGCCGTCGACGACCACGGTCGCGCCGGCCGCCTCGCCCTGGCCGATGTAGTCGACGATGCGGTCGCGCGAGGCCTTGGTCACGACCGGGCCCATCTCGGCGTCCGGGTCGGTGCCGACGCTGACCTTCAGGTCGGTCGAGCGCTCGCGGATCTTCTCGACGAGGGTGTCGGCGGTCGGACCGACCGCGACGACGGCCGAGATGGCCATGCAGCGCTGCCCGGCCGAGCCGTAGCCCGCGGCCACGATGTGGTCGGCGGCGAAGTCGAGGTCGGCGTCGGGCATCACGACGGCGTGGTTCTTGGCGCCGCCGAGGGCCTGCACGCGCTTGCCGGTGCGGCTCGCGTTCTCGTGCACGTACTTGGCGATCGGCGTGGAGCCGACGAACGAGACGCCGGCGACGTCGCGGTGCTCGAGGATCGCGTCGACCGCGACCTTGTCGCCGTGGACGACGTTGAACACGCCGTCGGGCAGGCCGGCCTCGGTGTAGAGGCGCGCGACCAGGTCGGACGCACCGGGCACCCGCTCGGACGGCTTGAGCACGAAGGTGTTGCCGCAGGCGATCGCGACGGGGTGCATCCACAGCGGCACCATGATCGGGAAGTTGAACGGCGTGATGCCCACGACGACGCCGATCGGCTGGCGGAAGGTGTGCGAGTCGATGTTGCCCGAGACCTGGTCGCTGTACTCGCCCTTGAGCAGCTGCGGGATGCCCGCGGCGAACTCGACGACCTCGCGGCCGCGGACGACCTCGCCCTTGGCGTCGTCGATCGTCTTGCCGTGCTCGGAGCTGATGATCGCGGCGAGCTCGTCCTCGTGCTCGACCAGCAGCTGGCGGAAGTCGAACATGATGCGCGAGCGCGCCGTCACCGAGGTCTCGCTCCACGTCTCGAAGGCCTTCGCCGACGAGACGACGACGGCGTCGACGTCGGCGGAGGTCGCGAGCCGCACCTGGGACTTCGCGATGCCGCGGGCGGGGTCGTAGACGTCGCCGAAGCGGTCGCTCTCGCCCTGGAACGGTGCGCCGTCGACGTAGTGGTCGTACTGAGTCATGAGAGTTCCTCTGGAGTGGCCGTCTTCACGGTGGAGGCGGTCTGGTCGGGGGCCGGCGTCAGGTACGGACGCTGGCGGGTCTTGTGGTCGTCGTAGACGGCGCGGGCCTGCTGGGTCGACTCGAGCACCGAGACCTCGGAGACCGGCACGTCCCACCACGCGGGGCTGTCGGGGGCCGGGACCAACGGATCGGTCTCGACGTGGATGACGGTGGTGCGGGTGGACGCCTTGGCCGTGAGCACCGCGGCGCGGAACTCGTCGATGCCGTGGACCGCCAGCACGTCGGCGCCGAGACTGGCGGCGTTGGCGGCCAGGTCGACCGGCAGCTTCGCGCCGTCGAGCCTGCCGTCGGCGGCCCGGTAGCGGTAGGCGGTGCCGAAGCGCTGCGAGCCCAGCGACTGCGACAGCGCGCCGATCGAGGCGTAGCCGTGGTTCTGCACCAGCACGACGATGACCTTGACGCCCTCGGCCACGGCCGTGACGAGCTCGGTGTTCATCATCAGGTACGAGCCGTCGCCGACCATGACGAACACGTCGCGGTCGGCGTCGTCGCCGTCGTGCGCCTGGTCGAGCGCCGCCATCTTGACCCCGAGGCCGCCGGCGATCTCGTAGCCCATGCAGCTGAAGCCGTACTCGACGTGGTAGCCCTTGCGGTCGCGGGTGCGCCACAGCTTGTGCAGGTCACCGGGCATCGAGCCGGCCGCGCACAGCACGACGTCGCGGGGGTCGGACAGCTCGTTGACCGCGCCGATGACCTGCGACTGGATGGCCAGGCCCTCGGCGACGGCGGGTGCGCCCTCGCCGTCGTAGGCCCGCTGCACGATCTGGTCCCACTCGGCCGCCAGGGCCGTGGCGCGCTCGCCGTGGGCGGCGTCGGCCGTCCAGCCGTCGAGTGCCGCGGTGAGCGCGGTCAGGCCCTCGCGGGCGTCGGCGACCAGACCGGTGGCGGAGTGCTTGTGCGTGTCGAAGGCCGACACGTTGAGGTTGACGAACCGCACGTCGGGGTTCTCGAAGACCGTCCGCGACGCCGTCGTGAAGTCGCTGTAGCGCGTGCCGATGCCGATCACGACGTCCGCCTCTGCGGCGAGCGCGTTGGCGGCGGTCGTGCCGGTGGCACCGATCGCGCCGACCGACAGCGGGTGGTCGTAGGGCAGCGCGCCCTTGCCGGCCTGCGACTCGCCGACCGGGATGCCGGTGGCCTCGACGAAGGTGCGCAGCGCGTCGTTGGCCTGCGAGTAGGTCACGCCTCCGCCGGCCACGACCAAGGGCTTGCGGGCGGAGCGGATCGCCGCGACGGCCCGGTCGAGGGCGGACGGCTCGGGCACCGGGCGCGCGACGTGCCACACGCGCTTGGCGAACAGCTCGTCGGGGAAGTCGTACGACTCGGCCTGGACGTCCTGCGGCAGCGCGAGCGTCACGGCGCCGGTCTCGGCCGGATCGGTCAGGATGCGGGTCGCGTGCAGCAGCGCGGACGCGAGCTGCTCGGGACGGTTGACCCGGTCGAAGTAGGCCGAGACGGGACGGAAGGCGTCGTTGACAGAGATATCACCCTGCTGGGTGTTCTCGAGCTCCTGCAGCACGGGGCTGGCGACCCGGGTGGCGAAGGTGTCACCGGGCAGCAGCAGGACGGGCAGGCGGTTGATCGTGGCCAGGGCCGCGCCCGTGAGCATGTTGGTGGCGCCGGGGCCGACGGATGCCGTGACGGCCATCGCCACGAGGCGATCGCGCTGACGGGCGTACGCGACGGCGGCGTGCACCATCGCCTGCTCGTTGCGGCCGTGGAAGAAGCGCAGATGCGACGGATCGTCCGAGAGCTCGCGCTCGAGCAGTGCCTGGCCCACGCCGGCGACGTTGCCATGGCCGAAGATGCCCCAGCAGCCGGCGAAGAACGGGCGCTCGACGCCGTCGCGCTCGGTGTACTGGGCCTCGAGGAAGCGGACGGTCGCCTGTGCGACGGTGAGGATGGTCATCAGAGGTCGCCCTTTCCGGGTGATCCGGTCGTTCCGAACGGCAGGCGGGGGTCGACGGGCTGGTCGGCCCAGGTGTCGCGGATCCACGTGTGGGCCGGGTCGTCGCAGATCAGCCAGGCCCGCTCGTCGCCCGGGCCGGCCATGACGTTGAGGTAGTAGAGGTCGTAGCCCGGGGCCGCGATCGACGGACCGTGCCAGCCGTGCGGGATCAGCACCGCGTCGCCCGTGCGCACCTCGGCCGAGACGTCGATGTCGGCGTTCTCGTGGCCGTAGACGCGCTGGAAGCCGATGCCCGGCCCCGCAGGCCCGTCGGCGACCTCGAAGTAGTAGATCTCCTCGAGCGCAGTCTCGCCGTCGCGCTCCTCGTCGTGCTTGTGCGGCGGGTACGACGACCAGTTGCCGCCGGGCGTCAGCACCTCGCACGCGATCATGTTGACCGCGTCGAGCACGCCGGGGACGCCGAAGTTGTTGACCTGACGGCTCGACTGGCCGGCCCCTCGCATCTCGACCGGCACGTCGGCCTTGGGCAGGTAGGCCGGCTCGAGGCGCTCGTGGCAGACCGCCGAGGCCAGCGCGAAGCGTCCGCCGTCCGTGCTGGCGATCGTCAGGCTCGCGTCACGGGGCGCGTACACGACGTCGCTGGGGCCGGCGAAGACGGTGGCGCGACCCTCGAGCGCGAAGGCCTGACCGTCGACGCTCACGTCGGCAGCGCCGCCCAGCGACAGCACCATGACCTCGGAGTCGCCGGTGTCGAGCTGCTCGGCCTGGCCGGCCGCGAGCTCGAGCACGCGCAGGCCGCTGAACTGCCAGCCCGCGACCTCGGGGGTGATCTCGAGCGCGAACGGCCCACTGGCCGCCTCGCCCGATCGCAGCACGTTCGTCGTCATCGCTGCATCAGCCCCACGGTCGCGTCGACGGCTTCTTCGACGGTGCCGGTGGGCGGGAACAGCAGGCTGCGGCCCACGATCATGCCGCGCACGACAGGGTTGGCCAGCGCCTTCGACCAGGTGGCGAGCTGGGCGCCCTGGTCGGCGGAGACCTCGCCGCCGAGCAGCAGCACCGGCAGGGTCGTCGCGGCCAGCACGGCGTCCATGTCGTCGATGACCGGCAGCTTGAGCCACGTGTAGGCGCTGGTCGGCGCCAGGCCGGCGGCGACCGTGGCCGACCGGATGACGGCCTCGGTCGACAGGTCGTTGCGCACCTTGCCGTCGTCGCCGCGTCCCGAGATGAAGGGCTCGACCATCGCCATGAGGCCGCGCGACGCGAGATCGGCGACGGCGTTGGCCGTGGCCTCCATCGTGCGCACCGTCGAGGCGTCGTTGGGGTCGATGCGGAACAGCATCTTGCCGCCCTGGAACCCGAACGACGCGATCGTCGCGGCGTCGTGGCCCGTGAAGCGGTCGTCGATCTCGAAGACCGTCCCCGCGAGGCCACCGCGGTTCATCGAGCCGATGACGACCTTGTCGTCGAGCGCCCCGAGCAGGAGGAGGTCCTCGATGACGTCGGCGGTGCCGAGCACGCCGTCGACGCCGGGGCGCGACAGCGCACGGACCATGCGGTCGAGCAGCTCGGACCGGTCGCCCATCGCCAGGGCGTCGTCGCCGGCGCGGAGCGCGCCGCGGGCGGGGTGGTCGGCGGCGATCAGCATGAGCCGTCCGTCGGGGTTCTGGCCGACCAGGCCGCGCGCGGGCTGACGGCGCTCGGCCCAGAGACGCGCGATGCGACCCGGGTCGGTGGCGCGCGTCGTGGTGATCGCCTGCACGTCGGCGGCGGTCACGGTGGTGGGTGCGGTCATCGGCCGTTCTCCTGCAGATAGGTCTCGAGCTGGGCCACGGTCGGCATCGCGTCGGCGCAGGACAGCTGTCCGGCGACGAACGATCCGGCGGCGTTGGCGCCGGACAGGGTGTCGGTGAGGCTGGCGCCGGTCAGCAGCCCGTGGACGAGGGCGCCGCCGAACGCGTCGCCCGCGCCGAGGCCGTTGACGACCTGGACGGGGACGGGCGGCACGACGACGGACTCGTCGCCCCGCACGCCCAGCACGCCGAGCGGGCCCTGCTTGACGATCGCGAGCTCGATGCCCGCGGCCTGCAGCGCCGTGGCGGCGGCCTGCGGATCGGTCTCGCCGATCGCGACCTGGCACTCCTCCTTGTTGCCGACCGCCACGGTCGCGAAGGGCAGCACCTTGGCGATCTCTGCGGTCGCGGCCTCGGGCGACTCCCAGAACATCGGGCGGTAGTCGAGGTCGATGACCGTCGTGCCATGACCCGCGCGGGCCTCGAGAGCGGCCAGGTGCGCCTCGCGGCTGGGCTCCTGCGACAGGCCCGTGACGGTGACCCAGAAGATGTCGGCGGCGCGGATCGCGTCGTAGTCGAGCTCGTCGGCGCTGATGTGCAGGTCGGGCGCCTTCGGGCCGCGGTAGAAGTACAGCGGGAAGTCGTCCGGCGGGAAGATCTCGCAGAACACGACCGGTGTCGGCACGCCGGGCACCGACGTGACGTACTGGTCGTCGACACCGAATCCCTGCAGCGCCTGGTGGATGAAGCGGCCGAACGGGTCGTCGCCCGTGCGGGTGACGACGGCCGAGCGGTGCCCCAAGCGTGCGGCGGCCACCGCGACGTTGGTCGCGCTGCCGCCGAGGAACTTGCCGAACGACGAGACCTCCTCGAGGCCGACGCCGATCTGCTCGGGGTAGATGTCGACACCGACGCGGCCCATCGTGATGAGCTCGTGGTGGGCAGTCGTCACGCCAGTGCATCCTTCACGAAGTCGAGGCACGAGCGTACGTCGGCGACGGGTCCTTCGCCCTGGGGCGCGCCGTCCTTGAACATGACGTCCTGCTCCAGGACGTACCAGCCGTCGTAGCCGTGGCTGCGCAGCGCGTCGATCATGGCGCGGATGTCGACGTCGCCCTGTCCCAGCACCTGCCACATGCCGGCCGCGACGGCGTCGGCGAAGGCTACCTCGCCCGAGACGACCTTGGCCGCGGCGGCAGCGTCGACGTCCTTGAGGTGGACGTGCTTGACGCGGTCGAGGTTGGCCAAGGTGATCGCGACGGGGTCGGCGCCGGCGGCGGCCAGGTGGCCGGTGTCGACGCACAGTCCGACGTGCGAGCCCTCGAGGACGCGCTGGACGTCGTCGGCGTTCTCGACGAGCGTCCCGATGTGCGGGTGGATCGCGGCGACGACGCCACGCGACTCGGCGTGGTCGGCGATGCGGTCGAGGTTGGCGAGCAGCGTCTTCCACTGCAGCTCGTCGAGCACCGGACGGGCGTCGTAGCCGTCGGCGCCGGTCGAGGCGGCCAGGACGACGACGCCGGCGCCCGACGCGAGGCAGGCGTCGATGAACGGGTCGACGTCGGTCAGGGGGTCGTGGGCCGGGTCGTGCAGCACGACGGGCAGGAAGCCGCCGACGGCCTGGAGGCCGAAGCCCTCGAGGAAGGCGGCCTTCTCGGCGGGGTCGGTGGGCAGGAAGCCGTCGGGACCGAACTCCGTGGCACCGAGGCCGAGCGACTGCATCTCGGTGAGGACCCGGTCGGCCGGCATCTGGTAACCCCAGCCGGGCACCTCGCAGACGCCCCACGAGATGGGTGCACCGGCGATGCGGAGGGGGGCCTGGCCCTGGGGCTCAAGGGTCGTCGACACGGGGTCCTCGCGTTTCTGTGCTGTGTATATGTCGTGACAAACTCGTCTCGAGCGAGTGTGTCTCACGACACAGGAGACTGTCAAGCCTTTGTCATGACATATGGACAAAGCGGACATAGCCGCTAGATTGTCGCCATGCCTGGCCCCACCTTCACCCTCGACCGCTCGAGCCCGGTGCCCTTGTACTTCCAGATCGCCGAGCAGTTCGAGCGCGCCATCCTCGAGGGGACGATCGCCCCCGGCGAACGCATCGACAACGAGGTGGCCCTCGCGCAGCGGCTGGGGCTCTCGCGCCCGACGATGCGCCAGGCCATCCAGGTGCTCGTCGACAAGGGGATGCTCGTGCGCAAGCGCGGGGTGGGCACGCAGGTCGTCCACGGCAAGATCCGTCGCTCGGTCGAGCTCACGAGCCTGTTCGACGACCTCAGCGCGGCCGGGCAGAAGCCGCGTACCGAGGTCATCGCGGTCGGCAAGATCGCTGCCGACGACGACGTGGCCCGCGAGCTGCAGCTCGCCAAGGGTGCCGACGTCTGGTCGCTCGAGCGGCTGCGGTTTGTCGACCGCCAGCCGCTCGCGCACATGCACAACTACATCCCGATCGACGTCGTCGACCTCGACTCGTTCGACCTGTCCGAGACCGGCCTCTACGCGCACCTGCGCGCGTCCGGCATCGTCATGCGGGTGGCGCGCCAGCGCATCGGGGCCCGCGGGGCGTCCGTCGACGAGGCCCGCCTGCTCGGCGAGCGCAAGGGCGCGCCCCTCCTGACGATGCAGCGCACGGCGTACGACAACGCCGGTCGCGCCGTCGAGTACGGCCGCCACGCCTACCGTCCCGATCTCTACGCCTTCGAGCTCACCCTCGTCGACCGCTGACGCGCGGGTTCCGCCCCCCTGACGCGCGGGTTCCGGACCCTTGACGCGTGGGTTCCGCCCCCCTGACGCGCGGGTTCCGGACCCTTGACGCGTGGGTTCCGGACCTTTGACGCGTGGGTTGCGCCGACGCAACCCACGCGTGGGCGGGGCGAAACCCACGCGTCGACAGGGCACAACCCACGCGTCGACGGGGCGTAACCCACGCGTCAACGTTGGGCGTCGGTGCGGAGGGCGGCGAGGGTGCGGTGCATGCCGTCGAGCAGCTCGACGTCGTGCTGGTCGGCGCCGCCCATCGCGTAGCGCGCCATGACGCGCACCAGCAGCGACGGGCGGGGCATGGCCGTGCGCCGCTCGGTGACCAGGGTGCCCGCCGCCGACGGCTCGAGCTCGTAGGACCACTCGACGTCGGTGGGCCAGACGCGGAAGGCCAGCGCCCCGTGGCCGCCGTCGTGGGCGGGGTCCTTCCAGCGCGTGATGCGGCTGGACGTCGGCCAGACCACGGCCTTGCGCCGGTTGAGGTGCACGGCCCGGCGTCCGACCCGCGGTGCGCCGCGCATGAGCGTCCCGACCAGCTCGGGGCTGCGCCGGCGCATCGCCGAGAGGTCGGACAGCGCAGCCCACACCCGCTCGGGCGGCGCGGCGATCTCGAGCGATGCCTCGAGGGGCGGCTGACCTGCCATCAGGACGCCTCCGCCTCGGCCTTGATGCGCTCGAGCGTGCGACGGATGCCGTCGGACAGCGACGCCTCGAACGCCTCGGTGCCGCCGAGCGCGGCACCGACCGCGATGTTCGACAACCTCGAGACGCCCGACGGCGCCCGACGACTCTCGGTCAGCACCGTGCCCGAGGCGCTGGGCTCGAGCTCGTACGTCCAGACCGTTCGGTTGATCGGCACGCGGAAGGCCAGCGTCTGCTCGGGCTCGAACACCACGACGCGCGAGCTCGTGGGCCAACGCTTCCAGCCGTCGCGGTTGAGGTTGATCGTGCGGGTGCCCACCCCGACCTCGCGTCCCAGCACGGTCATGCGGACGCACTGCGGGCTCCACTCCCCCATGCGGCGCAGGTCGGACACGATGGCCCACACCGCGGCGGGCGGTGCGGCGATCTCGATGCTGTGCTGGATGAGCGGTTGGTTCGACATGCTGCTCCTGCGGTCGGTGGCCCGAGCCTGTCGAGGCACGGGGACGGTGTCAAGCCTGGCGGGGAGCCGCGATGGCCAGCGGGTCGCGGGTGCGCGCGGTGAGCCACTCGACGATCCAGTCGCCGACCTGCGGGTGGTTGAGCAGGGCGAAGTGGTGCGCACTCGACAGGTACTCGAACCGGGCGCCGTCGACGATGGGGCCGTTGCGTCCGACGCCGGTGGCCGACGAGAAGTGCACCAGCAGGTCGCCCAGCACCGAGCTGAGCGGGTGCCGCTGCGACGCGCCCAAGGTGGCCGCCACGAAGTGGTACTCGGCGTGCGGCAGCGGGGCCGCGGCGATGCGGTCGAGCCCCCACTGCCCGGTGAGGTCCTGGCCCTCCCACTCGTCGCGCGTGATGTAGCCGTGCCTCAGGTCGACGATGCCGGCCGAGCGGGCGTCGAGGATCGAGCCGAACGGACGCGACTCGGGCCAGAACCGCAGCAGCCTCGAGCCGAGGTGCGCGACCTTCTCGAGGTTGGCACCGGCGTGCGGCGTGCCGAGGCAGATGACGTCGCGCACCAGGTGCTGCCAGGTCTCGCCGGCCGCCGTCGCGTGGTTGGTGGCCGCCCGCGCCACGAGGCCGCCCATCGAGTGGCCGACCAGCGTGATGCGGGTCACGTCGACGGGCCAGCTGGCGACGAGCTGCTGGACCAGAGCGTCGAGGTGCTTGCCGTTCTCGGAGATGTGCAGGCCCGTGTTGTAGCGGACCATGACGGGCGTGCCGTCGGTCTCGGCGGCGATGCGCTCGGCGTACGTCGTGCCGATCGTCCTGGCCCCGTTGGACCACGACTCGTCGTTCTCGCACAGGCCGTGCAGGAAGATCACCGGGTGGCTGGTGGCACCGCGGAACGCCTCGGCCAGCGGCCAGCCGCTCGCGGGCACGTCGGCGCCCTCGGCGCGGATCGCCATCGTGATGGCCTGGGGATCGTCGAGCATGCGCAGCTCGTCGCCGATCAGCCCGTTGATCGCGGCGACCACGAGGCGCCCGCGGTGGCTCGACTCGACCGGACGTCCGACGCCTCGTGACGCCAGCGCGCGCACGGACCCGCTCGAGACCCGCAGGACGCCGGAGACGGCCCCGTAGACCGAGGTGACGACCGCATCGTGCAGCGGCTCGGGCACACGTCCGCCCACCAGGCGGGTGGCGCGGAAGACCCGCCTGGCGACGGCCTGGTGCATCTCACGGGCCGTGCCGACGATCAGCCGGTCGCCGTAGTCGAGCGCCAGCGCCGCGACGTCGGTGGTACGTGCGGGCTCGGCGGACATGTTCTACATACTGCCGGTATCCGGCCGGGATGTGAACCTCCCCGAGGGGAGGCGTCGATCACCCCGGCCGGACCGGAGGACTGCCTGCTACTTGCTGTCGTCGCCCTCGGCGTCGTCGGCGGCCTCGTCGTCGTCCGAGCCGATCGTGCCGTCGGCGCGCAGCTTCGACAGCTCGATGACGTTGCCCGACTTGTCGGTGACCTTGGCGCCCTCGACCAGCGATGCCAGCGCCTTGCCCCGGAGCACCTCGCTGACCATCTCGGGCACGTGGTTGTGCTCCATGATGTGCTGGATGTACGAGTTGGGGTCCTCGCCCGACTGCTGCGCACGCCGCATGATGTGCTGCGAGAGCTCGTTGTCGTCGATGCCGAACTCCTGCTCGGCGACGATCTGGTCGAGCACGAACTGCGCGACCAGCGAGTCGCGGACGCGCTTCTCGAGCTCGGCCTCGAACTCGTCGACGGTCTGCTCCTCGTCGTCGAGGTACTGCTGGAACGGCACGCCGGCCATCGCGAGCTGCTGCTCGATCTGCTGACGGCGGCTCGTGAGCTCCTCGGTGACGAGGGTCTCGGGCAGCGGGGCGTCGATCTTGCTGACGATCTCGTCGAGCACCAGGTCGCGGGCCTCGTTGGCCTGCTCCATGCGCTTGCCGCGGGTGACGCGCTCGGTCAGGTCGGCCTTGAGCTCGTCGATCGTGTCGAACTCCGAGGCGGTCTGCGCGAACTCCTCGTCGAGCTCGGGCAGCTGCTGCTCCTTGACGTCGCCGACCGTGACGGTCACGTCGACGTCCTGGCCGGCGAGCTCGCCGCCTACGAGCTGCGTCGTGAAGGTCTTGGTCTCGCCGGCCGACAGGCCGATGACGGCCTCGTCGAGGCCCTCGAGCATCGTGGCCTTGCCGACCGTGTAGGGCATGCCCTTGGCCTGGGCCTCGGGGATCTCCTCGCCGTTCTGCGCGGCGGACAGGTCGATCGTCAGGAAGTCGCCCTCGGCGACCGCGCGGTCGACCTCGGCGAACGTCGCGAAACGCTCCTGCAGGGCGGTGAGCTGCTCGGCGACGTCGTCGTCGGAGACCTCGGCGTCCTCTACCGTGACCTCGATCGTGGACAGGTCGGGCAGCGTCAGCTCAGGACGCACGTCGAGCTCGGCGGTGATCTCGATGGGCTCGCCGTCCTCGAACTTCGACAGGTCGATCTCGGGCTGGCTCAGCGGCTGGAGGTTGGTGTCCTGCAACGCCTGGCTGTACCAGCCGGGGAGCGCTGCGTTGATGGCCTCGTCGAGCACCGGGCCGCGGCCGACGCGCTGGTCGACGATCGCCGCGGGGACCTTGCCCTTGCGGAATCCGGGGATGGTGATCTGCGAGCCGATGGTCTTGTAGGCGGCGTCAAGACTGGGCTTGAACTCCTCGAACGGCACCTCGATGGTGAGCTTGACCCGTGTCGGGCTCAGTGTCTCGGTGGTGCTTTTCACGTGGGTGACTCCTGCATGATCTCGGTGGGGGGTCTGCTTGACCCGCTGCGGCCGCGGTCGGCCGTCAAAGCGTCCCTCCAGTCTCTCATGCGAGCGAATTGACGCCGAATGCACCTGCGTCGACCTCGTCCGCGGCGGAGGTCGCCGGCAGCACGAGCCGGAACCGCGCGCCGACGTCCGACGGCTCGCACGTGAGGCTCCCACCGTGGGCCTCGGCGATGCCGCGGGCGACGGCCAGGCCGAGCCCCACTCCCCCGGCGTGACGGTCGCGTCCTTGGTCGAGGCGCACCAGACGCTCGAAGATGCGCTCGCGGTCGGCCGGCGGTACGCCGGGACCGTCGTCGGTCACGTCCACCACCGCCCGCCCGCCGACCGCGCGGACGTCGATGTGCACCGTGCCCGCGACCCGGCCGGCGTTGGCGAGCAGGTTGCCCAGCACCTGGGCGACGCGATCGGCGTCGGCCAGCACCCACACCGCCTCGCCCGACACGTCGACCGTCGCGGCGCTGCCCGGCAGCGGCCGGTCCGCGGCGTTGCGGGCCGCAGCGACCAGGTCGAGCGGCTCGAGCACGAGCTCGAGCCCTTGGTCGACACGCGACATCAGCAGCATGTCGTCGACGAGTCGCGCCGCGTGCCGCGCCTCGCGCACCACCTGCACGGCCAGCTGCTCGCGCTCGGCCCGCGACGCCTGGTTGCGCAGCAGGCTCTCCGCCGCGGCCTGCATGCCCGCGACCGGCGTGCGCAGCTCGTGAGCGGCGTCCGACAGGAAGTCCCGGAGCCCCTGCTCGGCCCGCAGCGCCGACCGCTCGGCACCCTCGACCTCGTCGAGCATGGCATCGAACGCCAGGGCGGTGCGGCCGATGTCGGTGCGCGGACGGTCGGGGCGCAGGCGCCGCCCGCGGTCGCCCGACGTGATGGACCGGGCGACCCGGGTCATGTCGTCCAGGGGCGACAGCGACCGCCTCACCACCACGAGCAGCACGGCGGCGGCCAGCAGCACCGTCGCGACCGAGGCCACGACCAGGACCGTCCGCAGCTGGGCCAGGGTCGCCTCGACCTGGCTCGAGTCGGCCGCGACGCGCACGATCGAGCCGTCGGCCAGCTCGGCGTCCAGCGTCAGCACCGAGCCCATCTCGGTGATCCGGCCGCTCGCGGCGGTCGGCTCCGGCGGACGCGGCGCGGGTCGTCCCTTGCCGCCCGGAGGCGGACCGGGCTCGGCGGAGATCTCCTCGGGCGACGGGCCCGAGGTGTGGACCGTCCCGTCGGACGTCCGCAGGAACGCCGAGACGCCCTGCCCCGACAGGCGGTCGACCAGCGCATCGTCGTCGACCGACCCGCTCAAGGCCTGGGCCGTCTCGATGCGGTCCTGCAGACGCTGCTCGATCTCGCCGCGCAGGCGTGAGCCGAGTGCGGCGTCGACCGTGACGCCCAGCACCACCAGCAGGCCCGTGAGCACCACGAGGACCGAGGCGACGGTACGGGTGCGCAGCGAGCGGGTGCGGACGCCGTCCGAGCGGTCGCGCGACCTCATGCGGCCCGCAGCACGTAGCCGATGCCCCGCACGGTCTGGATGAGCCGCGACCCCCCGCTCTCCTCGAGCTTGCGCCTCAGCGAGCTGACGTGCACCTCGACCAGGTTGGGGTCGTAGCTGTCGTACCCCCAGACCTGGGTGAGGATCTGCGTCTTCGACAGCGTCCGCCCGCGCTCGCCCGCCAGGAACGCCAGCAGCCGCAGCTCGGTGCCGGTCAGGACGACGGCCTGCCCCGCCCGCACGACCGCCCCGGCATCGAGGTCGACCAGCAGGTCCCCGATCTCGAGGACGCCGGGCGCGCGGCCCCGGCGTCGCAGGATCGCGGTCATCCGGGCGACGAGCTCGGCCATGACGAACGGCTTGGCCAGGTAGTCGTCGACGCCGACACCGAAGCCCTGCAGCTTGTCGTCGACGCCGTCGCGCGCCGTCAGCAGGATCATCCCGGCGTCGCCGGTGGCCGAGACGACCTTCGCCAGCTCGATCCCGGAGCGTCCGGGCAGCATCCAGTCGAGCAGGACGAGGTCGGGGCGGAACGTGCCGAGCACGCCTTCGAGGCCGTCGCCGTCGGCCATCGCCGAGGCGACCCACCCGCGCGACTCGACCGCCGCGACGAGGGCGGTGCGGATCGTGTCGTCGTCCTCGACCACCAGGACGCGCGCGGGATTGACCATGGACCCATCATGCGCAGGCGGGCTGAAGTCCCGCTGAAGATGACCTGTCAGCACCCTGTGCTTCAGGTCGGCTTCAGGCTGGCTCCGCATCGTCGTTCACGAGGCACCACCGGGGTGCCGCCGGAAGGACACCATGAACGACCACGACATGAACGACACCGCACCGCTCGAGCCCGTGCAGCCGGGCGAACAGCACCAGCCGGCCGCGAAGAAGGCCGCCCCACGCCGCCGCACGATGCTGCTGGTCGGCGCGGCCGCCGCCGTCGGCATCACCGCGCTGGGCGTCACGGCCGCCGTCGCCAGCTCGTCGGACCCCGCCCCGACGGCTTCTCCGCGGACGTCCGGCGAGGGGGCCGGCGGATCGGCGGCGACACCCGGCACCCAGGGTGGCGGCGCCGGCGGCAAGGACGGCGCGGCGCTCCCCGCCCCGCCCACCGACGGCAAGGCTCCGACCGCTCCCGAGGGCTGTGGACCGGACGCGAAGGGCCCCGGGCCGGGCGGGCCCGGCGCAGCGAGCGGCGAGCGTCCCGTCCCGCCGGTGGACGGGGAGAAGCCCACTGCCCCCAAGCCGCCGAAGGACGGCCAGGCACCGAAGCCGCCGAAGGACGGCCAGGCCCCGCCCGCCCCTCAGGACGCCCCGGCGCCCAGCGCGTCGAAGTAGTCGTCCGTCAGGCCGTCACCGGGTCGCGCACGGGTCGCACCCGTGCGCTCCCGGCGGCCACGGCCCACGACGCCAGCACGCGCGACGTCGCGTCCGGGTCGCGCCGGTCGCTGATGGCGTGCCAGTCCATCTGCACGCCGTCGGCGGTGACGTGCAGCACCGCGTAGCCGTGGTCGTCCAGGTTGACCCACTTCACGTGGGGGTTCTCCTGCTGGATCGCGGCCTCCAAGGTCAGGGACGTCGTGCGCGGCCGGGTGCCCATGAAGTCGTCGACGTTGTTGCTGGTCAGCGAGTTGCACACCAGCTCGGCGGCGATCGGTCGACCGGTCCTCGGCGACGGGACCTCCGTGGCCCAGGCGGTGTGCACGTCTCCGGTGAGGAACACCGCGCCGGTGACGCCGTCGTCCTCGAGGCGTCCGAGCAGCCGGTCGCGGTCGGAGGTGTAGCCGTTCCAGGTGTCGGTGTTGGGCTCGGAGGTGCGGCGGGTCGAGGTGGCGACGTGCTGGCTCAGGGCGTCCTGCTCCCGCTGCGGACGCGGCGGCATCAGCACGGGCGCCACCATCACGGGGTTGCCGACGAGCTTCCAGCGGCACGGCGACGTGCTGAGGTTGTCCGAGAGCCAGGCCAGCTGCGGTCCGCCGGCGATCGTGCGCTGCACGTCGTCGATCGCGGGGTCGCCCGGCTGTACCCGCTCGCTGCGGTAGCTGCGCAGGTCGAGCATCGACAGGTCGGCGAGCTGCCCGAACTGCAGCCGGCGGTAGATGCGGTCGCCGTCACCGGTCACGGCCGTTCCCGAGATGCGCACCGGCATCCACTCGTCGTACGCGCGGTGCGCGGCCCGCACCCGCTTCTTCCACGGACCCTCGGTCGCGGGCTGGTGCTCGAACGCGCCGCCCGACCAGTTGCCGTCCGCGACCTCGTGGTCGTCCCAGGTGACGATGAACGGGACGGCTGCGTGCAGCGCCTGCAGGTCGGGATCGGTCTTGTACTGCGCGTGGCGCCGGCGGTAGTCGCGCAGGCTGACGATCTCGCGCTGGGGGTCGTGCAGACGGATGTCGACCTGGTCGTGGCCGTACGAGTACTTGCCGGGCTGGTACTCGTACAGGTAGTCGCCGAGGTGGATGACGGCGTCCAGGTCGCCGCGCTCGGCCAGGTGCCGGTACGACGTGAACCACCCCGCCTGCCAGTTGGCGCACGAGACCACGCCGAACCGCAGCTGCGCCGGCGAGTCGCCCGGCGACGGCGCGGTGCGCGTGCGTCCGACCGGCGACGCCTGGCCGGCCAGCACGAAGCGGTAGCGGTAGTCGGTGGCGGGCCGGAGCCCCGCGGCGTCCACCTTGACCGTGTGGTCCTGGCGCGGGCCGGTGCGGACGACACCGCTCGCGACGACGTCCTCGAAGTCGTCGTCGCGGGCGACCTGCCAGGTGACGTCGACGTCGGGTCCTCGACCCGCCCCCGGCAGGCACTCGGGGCTCGGCGTGACCCGCGTCCACAGCACGACGGCATCCGGGAGGGGATCACCCGATGCGACGCCGTGGGCGAAGACGCGGGGCTGCGACGACGAGGCGGGGGTGGCGAGGGCGGCCGGGCCGAGCACCCCCAGCCCCGCGGCGACGCCCAACCCACCCATCAGGAACCTGCGGCGGCCGAGATCGTCGACCGGTGCGATGCTCACGTACCTCAGTGCCGCAGGTCAGCGCATCCGCAACGTCAGGAGAGGGTGAACGTCACGCGTCGGGCAACCGTCCACTCCGACCCAGATCTGCGGAGGAACGAACCGGATCACCGGCCCGATCCGGTGCACTGGTCCGCGGATCTGGACCGAGTCGGGATGACAGGATTCGAACCTGCGACCTCACCGCCCCAAACGGCGCGCGCTACCAAGCTGCGCTACATCCCGTAGCCGCGTCAGTCTAGGGGACACTGGGGCCGTGGACGCCCACCGGTACGACTCCGTCGTCGCGCACCTCGATGCCAGGCTCCCGGCGTGCGGCACGACCACGGTCGTCGCGGTCGACGGTCCGAGCGGCGCGGGCAAGACCGGCTTCGCCGGCGGACTGGCCGACGCGACGGGGGCCGACGTGCTGCACCTCGAGGACCTCTACCCCGGGTGGCACGGTCTGGCCCTGACGCCGCCGGTCGTCGCGGACGTCCTCGCGTCCGTCGCGGTCGGCGACACCGGCTCGGCACGCCGGTGGGACTGGCAGCGCGGGGTCGCGGGTGCCGAGCTGCGGGTGCGTCCGTCCCGGTTGCTCGTGCTCGACGGCGTGGGCAGCGGCGCCTCGGTGCTGCGTCCGTTCCTGAGCCTGCTGATCTGGGTGGAGGCACCCGCCGACGTCCGCAAGCAGCGCGCCCTGGCCCGCGACGGCGACACCTACGCGCCCTACTGGGACGTGTGGGCCGCCCAGGAGGCCGAGCACTTCGCGGCCGAGCAGACCCGGCACCACGCCGATCTCGTCGTCCGCACGTAGGCGCCGGCACCGGATGGGTGCCACCGGGCACCGATGTGGCATCATGGTCCCGCTGCTTCGGCAGCACCTGCGGACGTAACTCAATTGGCTAGAGTCTCTGCCTTCCAAGCAGAATGTTGCGAGTTCGAGTCTCGTCGTCCGCTCCGCTGAAGGGCCCCTCACCGAGGGGCCCTTCGTCGTTCCCGCCCGGATCGTGCGGCGGGGCGTCAGACGCTCTGGCGCGGGCTGCTCGCGTCGTCGGGCGTGCCGACCGCGGTCTCGACCGCGACGACCGTGCGGTTGAGGATCAGCACCGCGCGATCGTCGTCGCCGGCGGTGACCTGCTTGATGATCTTGCGGGAGGCCTGGTCGAAGCCCTTCGAGACGATGTCGGCGGCCGTCGTGCGCAGCCACTCGATGCCCGACGTGAAGTCCTGTGTGCGGCTCTCGACGACGCCGTCGGTGTAGAACATCAAGGCGTCGCCGACGTCGAGCCGGCCGGTGGTCTGGTGGAAGTCGGGACGCTTGGTGATGCCGAGCGCCGTGCCCCTGGCACCGTCGATGATCCACTCGCCGGTCGCGACGTCCCACCGCAGCGCCGGCGGGTGACCCGCGTTGATGATCGAGTAGTCGCCCGTGCGCAGGTCGATCAGGACGTGCACCGCGGTGGCGAAGCCCTCGTCCCAGCTCTGGCGCAGCAGGAAGTCGTTGCCGGCCGCGAACAGCCCCAGCGGCGGCAGGGCCCCGATCAGCCCGCCGAGCGCTCCGGCGAACTGCAGCGACTGGGTGCCGGCGGCGACGCCCTTGCCGCACACGTCGACCATGACCATCTCGAGCCTGGTCTCGTCGTCGGACAGGTTGGCCACCAGGAAGTCGCCGGCGAACTTGGTGCCCCCCGACGACACCATCGCCGACTGGGACGTCCAGCCGTCGGGCAGCGGCGGCACGACCCCCTGCGCTTGAAGGCGGTCGCGCAGGTCGACCAGCATGGCCTCGCCGAGCGGACCCGGCAGCCCGCTGCGGTGACGGCTCGACTCGAACAGCACGAGGATCGCGACGACCGCCATCGTCACGAGCGTGCTGACACGTCCGGGCGTGAAGCCCGGAAGACCCGCGTCGACGGCCCGCACGTACTCGGCAGTGACCGTCACCGCGACGCACACGGCGATGAGCAGCACCAGCGTGAGCAGCGGCCGGTAGCGCAGCAGCATCGTGCCCAGCAGCAGCGGGACGACGAAGGTGGGCGCCGGGAAGGTCGAGTACGAGACGAGGGACGCCGCCAGAATGACCGCCGACAGGGCCACCAGCGCCACGACGACCGCCACCTGCCCCTCGGACGTGCCCGTGCGCCACCGCACGATGCGCTGATCGAGGTAGTCCGCCACGGAGGGCAGCGCTCGGCGCAGAGGGGACGTCACCTGTCCGAGCCTATCCGCGTTGCTGGCACGACGGACACCAAAACAGGTTTCGCCCGGCGACGAGTCGGCGGCGGATCGGGGTCGCGCACACCAGGCACGGCTGGCCGTCGCGGCGGTAGACGTAGACCTCGCCGCCGTGGTCGTCGGCGCGCGGGTCGCGCCCCATGGCCTCGGGCTCGTGCTCGGGGCGGACGGTGTCGATGCGTCCCCGCTCGACGCCGACCTGCATGAGCTCGCGCAGGTCGTCCCACATCGCGTTCCAGCGCACCCGCGGCAGACGCCGTCCGGCCGTCATGGGGGCCACCCGGTGCCGGAACAGCACCTCGGCCCGGTAGACGTTGCCCACGCCCGCCAGCACGCTCTGGTCCATCAGCAGCGCCGCGATCGGCACCTGCGAGCGGTGGATGCGGTGCCAGGCCCGGTCGGGATCGGCATCGGCCCGCAGGGGGTCGGGACCCAGACGGCCGAGCACCGCATCGACCTCGGGCGGCGTCAGCAGCTCGCAGGCATTGGGACCGCGGAGATCGGCCGACGCCTGCGCCTCGAGACGCCACCGGACCTGCCCGACGACGGGGTGACCGACCCCCGGGCTGATGACGAACGACCCGTAGAGGCCGAGGTGGACGTGCACCTGCTCGGGCACGTCGGCGAAGGCCACGAACAGGTGCTTGCCGAACGCCTCGGCGCTCTCGAGCACCCGGCCGTCGAGCCGTGCCGCCTCGGCCGCGAACCGGCCCTGCGGGCTGGCCGATCGCACCCGTCGCCCGGCGAACGCCGCCTCGAGGTCGCGGGCCAGGCGATGGAGCGTGTGCCCCTCAGGCAAACTGGCCGGTCTTCTCGTAGTCGAGCAGCATGTCGATGCGGCGCTGGTGGCGCGCCGCCTCGCTCCAGGCGGTGGTCAGGAAGGTCTCGACGATCGCCATGGCCTCGTCGGCGGTGTGCATGCGCGCGCCGATCGACACGATCTGCGCATTGTTGTGCTGACGGGCCAGCGACGCGGTCTCGGTGCTCCATGCCAGCGCGGCGCGGGCACCCTGCACCTTGTTGGCGGCGATCTGCTCGCCATTGCCCGATCCGCCGATCACGACGGCCAGCGAGCCCGGCTCGGCGACGGCGGCCGCGGCGGCTGCGACGCAGAACGGCGGGTAGTCGTCCTCGGCGTCGTAGGCGTGGGCCCCGTGGTCGACCGGCTCGTAGCCGTGGTCGGTCAGCCAGGCGATGAGGTGGGTCTTGAGCTCGAAGCCGGCGTGGTCGGCGGCGATGTGGATGCGCATGGCACCAGTCTTCCAGCCCCCACCGTCAGGGCGCGACCCCGGCAAAGCGATCGTGGAAGTATGCCGCGAACGCCTCGGCCGACTCCCGTCCCGAGAAGCCGCCGAGCACCGCTCTGCGCAGCTCTTCTCGGGCGGGCGCCATGGAGTCGTCGCCGAGCATGTCGGCCAGGATCTCGTCGGCCCCCTGCATGTCGCCCGGGAGGACGTAGGCGCCGCGGGCGACCGGGAACAGCTCGCGGAACTCGTCGGCGGGCCAGCGGGTGCTCACCATCGCGTAGGGCTTGCCCGACTGCAGCCAGTCGGAGACGACGCTCGACACGTCGGACACCAGGGCGTCCGACCGGTTCATGCAGTCGTTGAGGGTCCAGACCTGGGTGGGCAGCTCGCCGTAGTGGTGCTGACCTGGGGTCTCGGGGTTCTCGGTGTCGATGGCCAGGACGCGGTCGATGTGGCGCACGAAGTTCTCGAGCCGGTGGTGGCGCTTCGAGAGCGGGTGCGGGCGGAAGATCACGTCGGCGCCGGCGGCGATGAGCGTCTCCACGATCGCGCCGCCCTGCCGCAGCGACGAGAAGTTGACCCGGCGACGCTTGCCCTGCCAGGTGGGGGCGTAGAGCACGACTGGGCGGTCGACGTCGGCGATGCTGCGGGTCGGTGCCTCGATCTCGTGCACCTGAGGCCGTCCGAGGACGACGAACTTCTCGCGCGGGATGACCACGCCGGCGTTCTCGTAGCGCTCGATCGCCGCCGTGCCCGACACGACGAGCAGGTCGTAGTCGGCGTGGCGGGCGAACACGCTCGCCGGCTTGTCGGAGTCGCCGTGGCCCAGCCAGACGTGCGTGACGTGGGGCATCGCCATGAACCGCGCGTTGGACTTGGCGTTGTGCAGGTAGAAGAACCACTTCAGGCTCGGCACGGTGAGGACCTTCAGGTCGCGGACCGCGTCGGGGCTCAGCTGCACGAACGGCGATCGCAGGTCGGTGTTGGCCCTCAGGTACTCGCAGTACTGCTCGCGGAAGTTGAGCACGACCCCCGGGAACCCCGCGCTCAGCAGCGGCTCCTCCCACATCGTGAGGTGGGTGGGGCCTCCGCCGTAGCCGGCGTAGGCGATGGCGAACCGCGGCTGGTGCGCCACCAGCGCCTTGGCGATGGCACGCGTGCGGAGCCGGACGCCCGCGGCGTAGACCAGCACGCGGCCCGCGAGCACCACCGTGGCGACGAGCGGGACCGCGACGACGAGCGCGGAGAGGCCTGCTGCGACCGCCAGCAGCGTCAGGGGTCCGGCGAACCTGCTGCCGACGACCCAAGGGCCGAGAACCGGCGCGGTGGCCGGGCACGGCCCGTCGGGGACGCCCGGGAGACCGTGCGCGTGAGGGGCGACGGCCGGCCTGCGCAGCGCCGCCGCGGTGAGCGCCGAGGCGAGGACGGAGGCCAGCACGACGTCGACGCCGGGCAGCCCGTCGACGAGGGTGCGCACGGCGAGCGCGACCACCACCAGTGCGGCCGCGGCGCCCCACACGATCGTGGCGGCCTTGCGCCGGGCCCGCAGGCTGGTGCGGTGGCTGTGGACGAAGAGGAGCCGACGTCGCTCGTAGCGTTCGCGGAGGGACTCGTCAGGCACGCGGACAGTATGCCAGTCAGCGACCGCGCGACCGGTGCGCGTCGAGCAGCGCGCCGACCACGGTGACGGTCGACCGCGAGGCGTCGAACAGCTCGGGCTGACGCCAGAAGGAGTGGACCGTGCCGAGCACGCGGTGCGCCAGCACCTCGACCCCCGCCTCGCCCAGCTGCGCCGCGTACGCCTCGGCCTGGTCGCGCAGCACGTCGTGCTCGTTGGTCACCACGTACGCCGGCGGGTGGGAGGCCAGGTCGGTGGCCCTCACCGGCGACACCTCGGGGTGGTCGCCGAGCTCGCCGGGCGCGTAGGCGTCCCAGAACCACTCCATGCCGTCCACGCCCAGCGCCGCGTTGTGCAGCTCGGCGGGCAGGACGGCCCGGCGGTCGACCGGCGGGTAGAGCAGCACCTGGAAGTCGAGTGCGGCGGCGTCGCGCACGCACAGGCCCGCGACGAGGTTGGCGCCGGCCGAGTCGCCGATGCCCGGCAGGAACGAGGCGTCGACCCGGTGCTCGCGGTCGTGGGCGCGCAGCCACGCCGCGGCCGTCTGGACGTCGTCGAGCGGTGCCGGGTACGGGTGCTCGGGAGCTCGCCGGTAGTCGACGGCGAGCAGGGCCCAGCCCGTCACGTGGGCGAGGTAGCGGCAGAAGGCGTCGTGGGTCTCGAGGTCGTGCAGCACCCAGCCGCCGCCGTGCACGTAGAGCGCGACGGGTGCGCCCTGCCGGGGCCGGTAGAGCCGGCAGGGCACGCCGTCGGCGGTCACGTCGGCGACGTGGTCGAGGCCGATGCGGGTGCCCTCGAGGGCAGCCGTCCGGGCCGCGGCACGGACCACCGCGACCTGCTCGGGCGTCATGGGCGCCGGGTCGTCGCCCATCGCGTCGAGCAGAGCACGTGACTGGGGGTGCAGCGTCATGCGACCCAGCCTAGGACGAGGTCGCCGACCTCAGTCGAACGACAGCTCGCCCTTGCGGGTGCGCTTGAGCTCGAAGAAGTCGGGGAACCCGGCGAGCAGCCGCGCGCCGTCGAAGACCGATCCGGCCTGCTCGCCCTTGGGGATGCTCTGCAGCACGGGGCCGAAGAAGGCGATGCCGGCGATCTCGATGACCGGCGTGCCGACGTCCTCGCCGACCTTGTCGATGCCGACCTGGTGGGACGCGCGCACGGCGTCGTCGAGCGACGTGTCGTCGGCGGCCTTCGCCAGCTCGGCCGGCAGCCCGATCTCGTCGAGCACCGTGGCGTAGAGCTCGGCGGTGAAGTCCTGCTGCTCGTTGTGCCGCTTGGTGCCGATCGCGGTGTAGTAGTCGCGCAGCGCCTGCTGTCCGTGCTGCTGCTCGATCGCGATCGCCAGCCGGACGGGGCCCCAGCCGCGCTCCAGCATCTCCTTGTACTCGTCGGGGACGTCCTTGCCGTCGTTGAGCACCGACAGGCTCATGACGTGGAACTCGGTCTTGACGTCGCGCACCTTCTCGACCTCCAGCATCCAGCGGGAGGTGATCCAGGCGAACGGGCACAGGGGGTCGAACCAGAAGTCGACGGTCTCGGTAGAAGTCATGACGGGGTCAACACCGGACGACCCGCGCGCATTTCCTCGACCAGCGAACCGACGACGGCGTCGAGCTCGCCGCCGTTGAGGGCGGCGACCCGGCGCTGGCGCTGGTACGACGCTCCCCCGGCGATGATGTCGTGGATGCCGCCGAGCTCGTCGACGCAGCCGAGCCGCTCGGCGACGGGCTCGAGGCGCTCGAGCAGGCGGTGCAGATCGGTCGTGATGAGGTCCTCGTGGCCGTTCTTGTCGAGGATCAGGATCGCGTCCATGCCGTAGCGGGCCGACCGCCACTTGTTCTCCTGGGCGAACCACGGCGGGATCGTCGGCAGCTCGCGTCCCGCGTCGAGCTCGGACGAGAAGTGCTCGACGAGGCAGTGCGTCAGCGCGGAGACGCTCATGAGCTCGGCCATCGTCGGGATGCCGTCGCACACCCGCACCTCGAGGGTGCCGAACTTCGGCGACGGCCGCAGGTCCCACCGGATCTCGTCGAAGACGTCGATGACGCCGGTGTGCAGCATGTCGTCGACGTAGCCCTCGAGCTGGCTCCACTGCTCGAACTGGAACGGAAGACCGGCCGTCGGCAGCTGCTGGAACATCAGCGCGCGGTTGGACGCGTAGCCGGTCTCCTTGCCGCCCCAGAACGGCGACGACGCGCTGAGCGCCTGCAGGTGGCCGTAGTAGGCCAGCATCGCCCGGCTGATCGGCAGCACCTTGTCGCGGTCCTCGATGCCGACGTGCACGTGGACCCCGTAGATCAGCATCTGGCGGCCCCACCACTGCGTGCGGTCGATCAGCGTCGCGTAGCGCTCCTTGTCGGTGACCTTCTGGTGCGTCCAGTTCGCGAACGGGTGCGTGCCGGCGCACATCAGCTCGACCCGCAGCGGGTCGGTGACCTCACGGATCTCGTCGATCGCGCGCTGCAGGTCGGCGCCGGCCTGCCCGACCGTCTTGCAGACGCCGGAGACGACCTCGACGGTGTTGAGCAGCAGCTCCTGACGGATGTGCGGGTGCTGCTCGAGCCCCTCGGGCTGCACCGCGTCGAGGACCGTCTGGGCGACCTGTCGCAGGTCGCCGGAGTCGGAGTCGACCAGCGCCAGCTCCCACTCGATGCCGACGGTCGAGCGCTCGGACGTCGCGAAGGGGATCAAGGCCATGCCTCCATCCTGCCCGAGATCGCGCGCGTCACCCGCCTCGACCGTGTCGTGGGCACGTGACAGCATGGCGAACATGCCTGGTACCAACCTCACCCGCGAAGAAGCCAGCGAGCGCGCGTCCGTCGTCTCCACCCAGACCTACGACGTCCAGCTCGACCTCACCCACGACACCGCAGCCCCCGACGGTCCTGGGCGGTTCGGGTCGGTCACGACCCTCCGTTTCACCTCCACGCCCGGCGCCTCGACGTTCGTCGACCTCGTCGATGGCGACGTCTCCGAGATCACCCTCAACGGCGAGACCGTCGACCTCTCGGCCTACGCCGACAGCCGCATCGCGCTGACCGGCCTGGCCGAGTCCAACGAGCTGGTCGTCCGCGCGACGCTGCCCTACTCGCACTCGGGCGAGGGCCTGCACCGCTTCGTCGACCCGGTCGACGGCAGGGTCTACCTCTACACGCAGTTCGAGGTGCCCGACGCCCGCCGCGTGTTCGCGACCTTCGAGCAGCCCGACCTCAAGGCGACCTTCGTCTTCCACGTGACCGCCCCGTCGCACTGGGCCGTGGTGTCCAACTCCCCCACCCCCGAGCCCGTGCCCGCCGGCGACGCCCCTGACGGTCAGCCGAGCAGCACGTGGCACTTCGCCGAGACCAAGACGATGTCGACCTACATCACGGCGCTGGTCGCCGGCGAGTACGTGTCGGTCACCGACTCCTACCAGGGCTCGTACGACGAGATCCCGCTCGCCATCTTCTGCCGCCAGTCGGTTGTCGCGCACCTCGACGCCGACGACATCTTCACCGTCACCAAGCAGGGCTTCGCCTTCTTCGAGGGCGCCTTCGAGATGGGCTACCCGTTCGGCAAGTACGACCAGCTGTTCGTGCCGGAGTACAACATGGGCGCGATGGAGAACGCCGGCGCGGTCACGTTCCGCGACGAGATGATCTTCCGCAGCCGCCAGACCGTCGCGGCCTACGAGAGCCGCGCCAACACGATCCTGCACGAGATGGCCCACATGTGGTTCGGCGACCTCGTCACCATGAAGTGGTGGGACGACCTGTGGCTCAACGAGTCGTTCGCCGAGTTCGCCGCCTCGCACGCCTCCACGCACGCGACGCAGTACACCGAGGCCTGGACCAGCTTCACCAACGCGCGCAAGAACTGGGCCTACCGCCAGGACCAGCTGCCCTCGACGCACCCCATCGCCGCCGACAACTACGACCTGCACGCGGTCGAGGCCAACTTCGACGGCATCACCTACGCCAAGGGCGCCTCGGCGCTCAAGCAGCTCGTCGCCTGGGTCGGCGAGAAGGACTTCTTCGCGGGGCTGCGCGCCTACTTCGGCAAGCACGCCTTCGGCAACACGCAGCTGTCCGACCTGCTCGTCGAGCTGGAGGCGGCATCCGGCCGTGAGCTGGGCGACTGGGCCGCCGAGTGGTTGCAGACGTCCGGCGTCAACACGCTCCGTGCGTCCTTCGAGGCGGATGCGTCGGGTGCCTTCACCGCGTTCTCGGTCGAGCAGAGCGCCATCGAGGCCTACCCGACGCTGCGGCGCCACCGCATCGCGATCGGCCTGTACAACCGCGTCGACGGCAAGCTCGTGCGCACCGACCGTGTCGAGACCGACATCCGCGGTGCGTCGACGTCGATCGACGAGCTGGTCGGCAAGGTGCAGCCCGACCTGATCCTGCTCAACGACGACGACCTGACCTACGCCAAGATCCGGCTCGACGAGCGCTCGTTCGCCACGCTCACCGAGAGCATCGCGACGTTCGAGGAGTCGCTGCCCCGTGCGCTCAGCTGGGGATCGGCATGGGACATGACCCGCGACGCCGAGCTGTCCGGGGCCGACTTCGTCACCTTGGTGCTCGCAGGCGTCGGCTCCGAGACCGACCTCACCGCGGTCGGCTCGCTCCTGCGTCAGGGCAACAGCGCCGTCAACCTCTACACCGCTCCCGACCAGCGGCCGGCGCTCGCCGAGCGCTGGGAGGCCGGGCTCAACCAGCTGGTCGACGCCGCCCAGCCGGGCAGCGACCACCAGCTGGCGCTCGTGCGCGCCCTCGCTTCGGCATCGTCCCAGCCGCAGCGGCTGCGCTCGATCCTCGCCGGCGACCTCGAGGGCCTCACCCTCGACGCCGACCTGCGCTGGACGATCGTGACGGCGCTGGCACGCATCGGCGACGCCGACGAGGCCGAGATCGCCGCCGAGCTCGAGCGCGACAACACGATCTCCGGTCAGGAGCACGCCTCGGCCGCGCGGGCGATCCGTCCGACCACCGAGGCCAAGGAAGCGGCGTGGCAGACCGCCGCGGTCGACCCGTCCACGCCCAACGAGACCCGTCGGTCGACGGCTCTCGCGTTCCAGGTGTCGGGTCAGGCCGACGTGCTCGAGCCGTTCGTCGACCGCTACCTCGACATGGCCGGCACGATCATCGACGACATGGGCGTCTGGATCGGTCAGGTCGCGCTGGTCTACCTGTTCCCGCTGGCCAACCCCTCGCAGCAGACCCTCGACAAGGTCGATGCGTGGTTGGCGTCCACCTCGGCCAACCCGGCGGCCAAGCGCTACGTCTCCGAGGGGCGCGACGACCTCGCACGCGCCTTGCGGGCCCAGGCCGCGTCCTGATCCAGACGGTCACCTGCCCGGCGGGGCGGCCGCACACGCGGTCGCCCCGCCGGGCAGGGCTTGTCCGGGCATAGGAGAATCGTCGAGGACCTGACCCCCAGGCCACGTGGGAGGTGCGCGATGACGGTCGACCTGACCTTTCGGGGTCGACCCGTCCAGCGGGACCGCGCCCTCGTCATGGCCATCGTCAACCGGACGCCCGACTCGTTCTTCGACCGCGGTGCGACCTACGCCGACGGGGCGGCTCGCGACGCGGTCCGCCGGGCGATCGCCGCAGGGGCCGACATCGTCGACATCGGTGGCGTCAAGGCCGGCCCCGGCGACGCCGTCGACGTCGACGAGGAGATCCGCCGGACCGTGCCGTTCGTGGCCGCCGTCCGCGAGGAGTTCCCCGACGCGTTCTTGAGCATCGACACGTGGCGGGCCGAGGTCGGACGGCACTGTGCCGACGCCGGCGCCGACATCATCAACGACACCTGGGCCGGTGCCGATCCGGGCCTCGGCGACGTCGCGGCCGAGTTCGGCTGCGGATACGTGTGCTCGCACACCGGCGGTGCCGTACCTCGCACGCGTCCTCATCGCGTGCACTACGACGACGTCGTGCGCGACGTCGTCGAGCAGACCGTCGCCGCTGCGGACGACCTCGTCGCCCGTGGGGTGCCCCGAGCCGGCATCCTGATCGACCCCACGCACGACTTCGGCAAGAACACGTGGCACGGCCTCGAGCTGCTGCGCCGCGTGGACGAGCTCGTCACCACCGGTTGGCCCGTGCTGATGGCGCTGTCGAACAAGGACTTCATCGGCGAGACCCTCGGTCAGCCCGTCGACCAGCGTCACGAGGGCACCTTGGCGGCCACGGCGCTCGCGGCCTCAGCCGGCGCCGCGGTCTTCCGCGCGCACGACGTCGTGGCCACGCGACGCGTGCTCGAGATGACGGCGAGCATCCGCGGCGACCGGCCGCCGACCAGGGTGGTGCGCGGCCTTGCCTGAGGTCTCGCCGGTCCCGCTCTGGTTCGACACCCACACCTACCGCGCACAGCAGTTCGACGCGGTCGCACTGGCTGCGGCCAAGGCAGGCCGTCGCGTGAGCGTGCTGATCCCCGCTCGCGACGAGGAGGCCACCCTCGGCGCCATCGTCGCCACGATCTGCGCCGAGCTGGTCGAGCGCGTCCCGCTCGTCGACGAGATCGTCGTGGTCGACTCCCACTCCACCGACGCCACGGCCGACGTCGCCCGCGCCGCGGGGGCCCGCGTCGTCCACGTCGACGACGTCGTGCCCGAGGTCGGCAGCCGCACCGGCAAGGGCGAGGCGATGTGGAAGGCCCTCGCCGTGATGACCGGCGACATCGGCGTCTACCTCGACGCCGACGTGCAGGAGTTCACGGCCGACTTCGTCGTCGGCCTGCTCGGACCGCTGCTGACCGACCACCGGCTGGTGTTCGTCAAGGCGTTCTACGACCGTCCGTGGTCGGCGGGCACCACCCGCTCGTCCGGCGGCGGGAGGGTCACCGAGCTGGTGGCCCGGCCCCTGATCCTCGAACGGGCACCGCTGCTCTCGGGCTTCGTGCAGCCGCTGGCCGGCGAGTGCGCCTTCCGCGTCGAGGCGCTGAGGTCGATCCCGTTCGTCTCCGACTACGGCGTCGACATCGGGCTGATGATCGACGTGCTGCGCGACCACGGGCTGTCGGCCATGGCGCAGGTCGATCTCGGCCTGCGCCTGCACCGCCACCAGGACCTCGCGGCCCTCAGCGCCATGACGCAGCACGTGCGTGCGGCCTTCGACCTGCGCGTGGGGCCCGGTGGCACCGACGAGGTCGTCAGCACAGCCACGCTGTTTCGCCGCGACGGAGAGCAGATGCGGCTGGTCGAGCGCACCACCACGACGGTGCAGCGTCCGCCGATGGACGACGTCCTGCGGGCCTGAGCGCTGTCGGCGGTCTAGGTGGTCGGTGCCGACAGGCCGGCGAGGACGAGGTCGGCCAGCGAGCGGTACGCCGCCGAGTCGTCGAGGCCCGTCGCGCGGGACACGTCTCCCCGGTGGATCGACTCCATGACCAGCCGGGCCACCGCGGCGAGGAAGGCCGCGTCGGTGCCGGGCGCCGCCTCGACCACGAGCTCCTGCACCCGGGCGGCGGCGAGCTGCGTGTTCTGCCGGTAGATGTCGCCGGCCGGGGCGAAGCGCTCGAGATCGGCGAAGAAGCGGGCCGAGGCCGGGGCCAGCTCGGTCGCGACGGCCGTCAGGTAGGCGTGGATGCGGTCGTTGGCGGACGCGGCGGGGTCGACGGCGGCCTCGACCCGCTCGGTGGCCCGCCGGAAGAACGTCCGCACGATCGAGACGATCAGCTGCTCCTTGCTGGGAGCGATCGCGTACAGGGTCGACTTCGAGCAGCTGAGCCGCGCCGCGAGGTCGGACATCTGCAGGTCGGCGAACCCCTCGGTGAGCACGATGTCGATCAGGGCGTCGCGCAGGTCGGCCGCGCGTCCGGTCACCTCGCCACCCTCCTGCATGGGGCGACTGTACCAGGGTTGAGCCTGGGGTACTGTAATGCGTACAGCCACGAGGAGGACCATGCCCGCCCAGAGACTCATGCCCACCGAGGAGTCGGCCGACCTGATCGACCTGACGCGCTCGATCGTCGCCAAGGAGCTGCGACCCGTCATCGCCGACCTCGACGCGCGGGCCGAGTTCCCGCGCGACGTGTTCCGCACGCTGGGTCGCGCAGGCCTGCTGAGCCTGCCGTACCCCGAGGACGTCGGCGGCGGCAATCAGTCGTACGAGGTGTACCTGCAGGCACTCGAGGAGATCGCGTCGGCGTCGGCCAGCGTCGGCGTCGGCGTGAGCGTGCACGCCCTGTCGTGCTTCGGCCTGTTCACGGCCGGCACCGAGCAGCAGAAGCAGGAGTGGCTGCCCCGGATGCTGTCGGGCGAGCAGCTGGGCGCGTACTGCCTGTCGGAGGCCCATGCCGGCTCCGACCCCGCCGCGATGCGCACCAGGGCCGTCCGCGAGGGCGACGAGTACGTCATCGACGGCGCGAAGGCCTGGACGACGCACGGCGGCCAGGCCGACTTCTACAAGGTCATGGCGCGCACCAGCGACGACGGAGGTCGCGGGATCTCCTGCTTCCTCGTCCCGGCGGACACGCCTGGCCTGACCGCCGACAACCCCGAGCAGAAGATGGGCCTCATGTCGTCCACGACGGCGACGATGCTGTTCGACGGCGTCCGCGTCCCGGAGTCGCACCGCCTGGGCGCCGAGGGGCAGGGACTCTCGATCGCGCTGGCCGGGCTCGATGCCGGACGGCTCGGCATCGCCGCCGTCGCGACCGGCCTGGCCCAGGAGGCGCTCGACGTCGCCACCGCCTACGCCCGCGAGCGCGAGGCGTTCGGCAAGGCGATCATCGACCACCAGGGCCTCGCCTTCGTCCTCGCCGACATGGCCGCAGCCGTCGAGTCGGCCCGTGCCACCTACCTCGCCGCGGCGAGGCTCAAGGATGCCGGTCGCCCGTACACGCGCCAGGCGTCGATCGCCAAGCTGGTCTGCACCGACAACGCCATGAAGGTCACCACCGACGCCGTGCAGGTGCTCGGCGGCGCCGGCTACACCAAGGACTTCCCGGTCGAGCGGTTCATGCGCGAGGCCAAGGTCATGCAGATCTTCGAGGGCACCAACCAGATCCAACGACTCGTCATCAGCCGCAACCTCGGCGCCTGACCCCCACCATCGAGACATTCCCAGAAGGAGAACCATGCAGATCAACGACACCGCGGCCATCGTCACCGGCGGCGCGTCCGGACTCGGCGCCGCGACCGCGGCCCACCTGGCCGACCTGGGTGCGTCCGTCTACGCGATCGACCTGGCCTCGTCGATCGAGGCGGCACCCGAGGTCGCCGGGGTCACCTACCTCGCCGCCGACGTCACCGACGAGGAGCAGGTGCGGGCCGCAGTCGCGACGGCGTCCGAGACCCTGCCCCTGCGCACCGTCGTCAACTGCGCCGGCATCGGGCCGTCGGCGCGCATCCTCGGCCGCAAGGGCGTCCACGATCTCGGCCTGTACGCCAAGATCGTCCAGATCAACCTGGTCGGCAGCTTCACGGTGCTGGCGCTGGCCGCCGAGGCGATCGCGCAGACCGAGCCCGACGAGAACGGCCAGCGCGGCGTCATCGTCAACACCGCCTCGATCGCCGCGTACGACGGCCAGATCGGCCAGGTCGCCTATGCCTCGTCGAAGGGCGGCATCGTCGGCATGACCCTGCCGGCCGCTCGCGACCTCGCCCAGTACGGCATCCGCGTGTGCACGATCGCGCCCGGCATCGTCAACACGCCGATGCTCGCGACGGTCAGCGAGGAGTTCAGGGCCGGTCTGGCCGCCGGCGTCCCGTTCCCGCAGCGGCTGTGCGAGCCGGCCGAGTACGCCAAGCTCGTGACGATGATCGTCGACCACGACTACCTCAACGGCGAGACGATCCGCATGGACGGTGCGCTGCGCATGGCGCCGCGCTGAGACCTGCTGAAGCCGAGCGGCCCCGTGCGCCTCAGTGGTGCGCGGGGCTGTTGTCGCTCGACGTCGTCTCGATCTCGGTGCCCGGGGACGGGGGCACGTAGTTGTTGCGGGCCGTGAGCAGTCCGAACAGCGCCACCACGATGAACAGGCCGGCCGTGCCGCCGCCGAACAGGATGATCGTGTCGAGGACGCTGCGCCCCTCGCCCTCGGGCCAGGCTCCGCCCGTGGGGGCGTCGGCGAAGGCCGCACCCGAGCCGGCGATGAACGTCACGACGGTGGCGAGCACGAGACCGAGCACGCGAGCAGGAGTCTTCATGGGCCCCATCGTATCCACCCGTAGGCTGGAGCAATGCCTCACCTCGACATCGACTGGAAGCTGCCGGACGGCTTCGCCTACGACTCGTTGGTCGCCGTGCCCGGCAGGATCCTGCTCATCATCGTCATCGGTCTGGCGTTCCGCTGGTTCATCAACCGCGCCGTCGACCGCCTGGTCCACCGTGCCGCGCGAGGCAACATGCCGGGCTTCATCGCCGACAGCCGCGCCGGCGAGTTCCTCGACGGGCTCAAACCGGCCAACCACGCGCGGCGGCAGCAACGCACCGAGACCATGGGCTCGCTGCTCAAGAGCGTCTCGACCGGGATGATCCTGGCGGTCGTGGTCGTCACGTCCCTGTCGACCGTCCACATCGACATCGCGCCGATCATCGCGAGCGCCGGCATCGTCGGCGTCGCGCTCGGCTTCGGCGCGCAGAACCTGGTCAAGGACTTCCTGTCCGGCATCTTCATGATCCTCGAGGACCAGTACGGCGTCGGCGACACCGTCGACCTGGGCGAGGCCACCGGCACCGTCGAGGCCGTCAGCCTGCGCATCACCCGCCTGCGCGACGTCAACGGCACCGTCTGGTACGTCCGCAACGGCGAGATCCTGCGCGTCGGCAACCAGAGCCAGAACTGGGCCCGGACGGTGCTCGACGTGACGGTCTCGTACAACGCGGACCTCGACCAGGTGCAGCGCATCCTGCAGGAGGTGGCCACCACGACGTACGAGAACGAGCAGTTCCACGACGTCATCATCGAGGCTCCCGAGGTGTGGGGCGTCGAGCGCTTCGACAAGGACGGCGTCGTGGTGCGCGTGGTGCTCAAGACGGCGCCCGCACAGCAGTGGCTCGTCGCCCGCGCGATGCGTCAGCGCATCAAGGCCGAGTTCGACCGGGCCGGCATCACGATGCCGACGACCTTCCCCGTCGCCACGATCCACCAGGAGCAGGGATGACCGAGCAGCCCACGACCGAGCAGACCTTCTACGAGGCGATCGGCGGCCACGACACCATCAAGCTGGTCGTCGACACCTTCTACGCCGGGGTGGCCGGCGACGACCTGCTGCGTCCGATGTACCCCGAGGAGGACCTCGGGCCGGCCAGCGACCGGTTCCGCATGTTCCTCGAGCAGTACTGGGGTGGCCCCACCACCTACTCCGAGCAGCGGGGCCACCCTCGTCTGCGCATGCGGCACGCGCCGTTCGAGGTGACCCCCGAGGCCCGCGACCGCTGGCTGGTGCACTTCCGCGCCGGGCTCGACCGGGCCGCCCTCTCCCCCGAGCACGATGCCCAGTTCTGGGCCTACGCCCAGCACGCCGCGCAGTTCATGGTGAACTCCGCGTAGAGCCTGAAGCGTGCCGGCTGACCGCAGCGGCGGAGTTCGACCATGAACCGACAGACGAGCATGGTGAACTCCGCGTAGAGCCTGAAGCGTGCCGGCTGACCGCAGCGGCGGAGTTCGACCATGAACCGACACGCGAGCATGGTGAACTCCGCGTAGAGCCTGAAGCGTGCCGGCTGACCGCAGCGGCGGAGTTCGACCATGAACCGACAGGCGAGCATGGTGAACTCCTTGTAGACCCCGCGGGAGGTGCATCCGCACCCTTCTGACGTCCCAGACGGTGGCGGACCCACCGCCTACGAGGCGGAGACGGGGACGAGGTCGCGCAGCTGCTGACGCTCGGCGTCGTCGAACGACTTCGACGTCTGCGTGGCCGGATCGAAGCCGACCAACGTGGTCGTCGACTCCGCGAGCACGGCACGGCCGTCCGACAGCTCGGAGCGCATCTCGAACGACCCGTTGCCGACGCGGCTGATCCAGGCTGACGCGCGCAGGGGCTCGGGCCTCCAGCCGATGTCGTCGCGGAACGTCACGGCCGACGTGCCGACGACGAACCGTCCCGGACGCATCGACGACAGAGCCGTCGAGATGTGCAGCACGCGGGTCTCCTGGAACAGCTCGAACACCTTCGCCGACGACGCGTGGCCGCCGGGGCCCAGGTCGTCGCGGCGCAGGCTCAGCGGGGTGGTCGGCACGTCGTCGCGCAGTGCCGCGGGACTGCGCTCCCCCATGCGGGTCGTGACCTCGGCGAAGACCGTGCGGCCGGCCTCGCCGTCGAGCGCTATGCGTTGCACGACGTCGTCGCCGTCGACCTCGCCGACGACCACCACGGGTCGGCGCCCGAGGCGAAGGGGACGCACGAAGCGCACCGTCATCGTGACGGCGGTCAGACCGTCCGCGAGCTCGTCGGCGGCGACCATCGCGGCGCGCGCCTCGGCGGCGTACGTGAGGTAGACGACGTTGTTGACGTGGTCGAGCGAGTCGATGTCGGCCCAGCGCATCGGGATGTGGTGTTCGTGCACGTCCTCGATGATGTCAGCCGGCCCGCACCTGCGCGGCGTCAGGCGCCGGCGGTCTCGTCGATCTCGATGACGGGGTCGCCCTCCTGCACGATCTGGCCCAGCTCGACCAGGATCTTGCCGACGTGCCCGTGGACCGAGGCGACGAGAGGGATCTCCATCTTCATCGACTCGAGCACGGCCAGCACGTCGCCCGGCCCGACCTGGTCGCCCTCGCGGACCTCGATCTTCCAGACGTTCGAGACGATCTCTGCGCGTGCGAGGTGCATCACGACCCCTGTCCGTGCGTCAGCATGCGGAGCGCGGCGATCATGCGGTCGCGGGTCTCCTCGGGCAGGATCACGTCGTCGACGATGCCGGCCTCGGCCGCCAGGTACGGACGGGCGACCTCCTCGCGGTAGACGGCGGCGAGCTCGTCGCGCAGGACCGTCGGCTCCTCGGCCTCCTTGAGCGCGCGGCGGTGCAGCAGCGCCACGGCGCCGCCGGGCCCCATGACGGCGATCTCGGAATTGGCCCAGGCCCAGTTGGCGTGGGCGCCGAGCGAGGCCGAGCCCATCGCGATGTAGGCGCCGCCGTACGACTTGCGGACGACGACCGTGAGCTTGGGGCTCTTGGTGTCGACGTAGGCCTTGAGGAGCTTGGCGCCATGCGTGATGACGCCTCGCCCCTCCTCGACGGTGCCGGGCAGGAAGCCGGGCACGTCGACGAACGTGAGGACGGGAAGGTCGAACCGTCCGCAGAACTCGACGAAGCGGGCGGCCTTGACCGACGCCTTCGAGTCGAGGATGCCGCCGCGCGCGTTGGGCTGGTTGGCCAGGACGCCGACGGCGTGCCCGTCGATGCGGGCGAACAGCGTCAGGATGCTGGGGGCGTGCTCCGGCATGAGCTCGAGGCGGGCGCCGTTGTCGAGCACGCCGTCGAGCAGCTTGTTCATGTCGAACACGATGCTCGACTTCTCGGGCACGAGGGTCGGCAGCGCCTCGACGGAGTGCGGGTTGGCCGGCACGGGGTCGTGGCGCTTCTGCGCGCCACCCTTGTGCGTCGGCAGGAACGACAGCAGCAGGCGGGTGGCGTGGAAGGCCTCTTCCTCGCTGTCGACCTCGAGGTGTGCGACCCCGCTGACCTTCGTGTGCAGCTGCGAGCCGCCGATGTCCTCGGCGGACGCGTCCTCGCCGGTGGCGGCCTTGACGATGTCGGGGCCGGTCAGGAACATCTGCCCCTGCTCCTTGACCATGATCGTCCAGTCGGTCAGCGCCGGCGAGTAGGCGGCCGCTCCGGCGCAGGGTCCGAGGATCAGCGAGATCTGCGGGATGCGGCTCTGGGCCTCGATGTTGAGCGCGAAGATGCCGCCGCAGCCGTGCAGCGCGAAGATGCCGTCGTGGATGCGGGCTCCACCCGAGTCGTTGATGTAGACGATCGGGTAGCCCTTGTCGATGGCGAACCGCTGGGCCTTCTGGATGGCCTCGGCCATCACGGCGCCGATCGCACCCGAGGCGACGGCTGCATCGTGCGAGACGACGACGACCGAGTGCCCGTCGGTCGTGCCCCAGCCGGAGACGACACCACTGCCCGCGCCGGGGGACGCCGAGCGCATCGGCGTCATCTCGACGAAGGATCCTGGGTCCACCAGCATCTCGGCGCGCTCACGCGCCGTGTAGACCCGCTTGCCCTTGGGCTCGACGCGGGCGAACCGGCTGGTGCGGCGCTCGGCGAGGATGGCGCGCTGATCGGGCAGCTCGTGCGGATCGGTCGACACCGTGGCGTCGGCGACCGCCGGACGATCGAGCTTCGGCACATCGGCTCCTAAACATGAGGTTTTCCTCAACTATACACAAAGATGAGGAACCCCTCATCTTTGCGCACCGTGTCGGCCGGTGATCTCGCGCACCCGACCGTCGGTGCGATAACGTGCTGACGTCCGGACTAAGCAAGCGCTTAGAACCACCTGGCCCTGAGGAGCACACCGTGACCGAATCCCGTACCGCGATCGTGACCGGAGCCGCCCGCGGCATCGGCGCAGCCGTCGCCCAGCGCCTGGCCGCCGACGGCCACCGCATCGCCGTCGTCGATCTCGACGAGGCCGCCTGCGCGGGCACCGTCGACGCCATCACCGCCGCCGGTGGCACCGCCCTGGCCGTCGGCGCCGACGTGAGCGACGAGGCGCAGGTGTCAGCAGCGGTCACCCGCATCGCCGACGAGCTCGGCGCCCCGACGATCCTCGTCAACAACGCCGGCATACTGCGCGACAACCTGCTGTTCAAGATGACGGTCGAGGACTGGGACCTCGTCATGGGCGTGCACCTGCGCGGCTCGTTCCTGATGACCAAGTACGCCCAGAAGCACATGACCGAGGCGGGTTACGGCCGCGTCGTCAACCTCTCGAGCACGTCCGCTCTCGGCAACCGCGGCCAGGCCAACTACTCGGCCGCCAAGGCCGGCCTGCAGGGGTTCACCAAGACGCTGGCCATCGAGCTGGGCAAGTTCGGCATCACCGCCAACGCCATCGCGCCCGGCTTCATCCAGACCGACATGACCGCAGCGACCGCGGCCCGCATGAAGGTCGACTTCGACGACTTCATCAAGTTCAGCGCCGAGCAGATCCCGGTGCAGCGCGTCGGTCAGCCCGAGGACATCGCCCACACGGCGTCGTTCCTGGTCAGCGAGGGCGCGGGCTTCGTCTCCGGCCAGGTCATCTACGTCGCCGGCGGACCGAAGGACTGACACGCCCATGAGCACCGATCCCCAGGGGCTGGACACCCGCGCCGTCGCCGACTGGCTGGCCGGCGTCTCCCCCGACGCCGTGAGCGGCACCTTCGAGGCGTCACTCATCACGGGCGGCAAGTCGAACCTGACCTACCTGGTCACCGACGGCGACCACGAGTACGTCGTGCGGCGTCCTCCCCTGGGGCACGTGCTGGCCACGGCGCACGACATGTCGCGCGAGTACCGCGTCATGGCGGCGCTGGCGACCACCCCCGTGCCGGTGCCGGCGATGGTCGCCCTGTGCGACGACGTGGAGGTCATCGGCGCACCGTTCTACGTCATGGAGCGCGTCGCCGGCACCCCGTACAGCCGTGCGTCCCAGCTCGAGCCCCTCGGGCCCGAGCGCACGCGCCTGATCAGCGAGCGGCTCGTCGACACGCTGGTCGAGCTGCACGCCGTCGACTACCGCGCGGTGGGGCTGGGCGAGTTCGGCCGGCCCGACGGCTACATCGGACGTCAGGTGTCGCGCTGGAAGAAGCAGCTCGCCGCGTCCACGAGCCGCGAGCTGCCCGGCATGGACCAGCTGGTGGCCCACCTCGACGCCGGCGTGCCCGACAGCGGCGAGGGCACGATCGTCCACGGCGACTACCGGCTCGACAACGCGCTGGTGCAGGACGACCGCATCACGGCCGTCCTCGACTGGGAGATGAGCACGCTCGGCGACCCGCTCAGCGACGTCGCCCTCATGCTGGCCTACCAAGGGCTGGCCGAGCTCAACCCCGGCTCCGGCGCGCTCGTCACCGATGCCGCCAACGCACCCGGCTACCTCGACCGCGACGCCGTCATCGAGCGCTACTCGGCGGGCTCGGGACGCGACGTCAGCGACATGGGGTACCACCTGTCGCTCGCGTACTTCAAGCTCGCGGTGATCCTCGAGGGCATCCACTACCGGCACGCGCACGGGCAGACCGTGGGCACGGGCTTCGACGGCATCGGCGACGCCATCGCACCGTTGATCGAGGCGGGTATCGCCGCTTCACGCTAGGGTGGCGCGGGTGACGGCCGAGATCCTCGAACCCCGGCGCCGCCCGACGCAGGAGCGGAGCCAGAAGAAGTTCGACCACCTGCTCCAGGTGTCGCGTGAGCTGTTGCTCGAGGTCGGCTTCGAGTCGTTCACGTGCGAAGAGGTCGCCAGCCGCGCCAACCTGCCGATCGGCACGCTGTACCAGTTCTTCCAGAACAAGTACGTCATCGTGTGCGAGCTCGACCGCGTCGACGCCGTCGCGGTGCGCAGCGAGCTGCGCACGTTCGCCGAGGCGATCCCCACGCTCGACTGGCTCAAGTTCCTCGACCGGTTGATCGACCACATGGCGGCGTTGTGGGTCAGCCACCCGTCGCGGCGGGCCGTGTGGCTCGCCGTGCAGTCGACGCCGGCCACGCGGGCGACGGCCGCCGTCACCGAGCGCGAGCTGGCTGCCGAGGTCTCGCGCGCCCTCGCGCCCCTGACCCCCGGCACGCCCCGCGAGCGCCGCACCATCATGGCCGAGGTGCTCGTGCACGTCGCCTACTCGATGCTCAACTTCTCGATCCGCGACGGCCAGGAGCACAGCGAGTCGATCATCGAGCTCAAGCGCCTGCTCGCGTCCTACCTCCTCAGCGCCGAGCACAGCTAGCCCCGCCCCGCCCGCTGCGGTTTACCACGCCGGCAGGGCAAACCGGGTCCCGGCGGGGCAAGCCTGCCTCGTCCGGACGACGGTTGCCGCGCCCTGACGAGGCTGTCCACAGCGCTCTGCCGCCGTCCGGTTGTCCACAGCGCTCCGGATGCCGATAGCCCCCGCCCCGACCAGTCGAGATGGTCGATGGGTGGATGACCTGCGCCTCGTGATCGAGATCAACAGCGGCTACGTCATGCGACACCAGCTGAACGACATCGGGCACGACGACGCGACGATCCGCCGGGCGATGCGTGCCGGCATCCTTCGCCGCATCCGGCACGGCACGTACGTGCTCGAGGCAGCGTGGTCCCACCTGTCTCCGACCCAGCGGCACTGCGTCCTGGCCCGCTCGGTGCTCGACAAGCTAGGACCGGGATACGTCGCGAGCCACCACACCGCAGCCGCGCTCCTCGGGCTGGACGTCTACGGCGCCGACCTCGCGACCGTGCACGTGACGCGCCTGGACGGGCGGTCGGGGCGCAGGGAGGCTGGGGTCGTCTTCCATCGCGGCACCGTCGTGCCCGACGAGGACGTGCGGACGGTGGGCGGTCTGCTCGTCGTCGCGCCGATCCGTGCGGTCTTCGAGACGTGCAGCCAGTCCTCCGTCGAGGCGGGCATGGTGGTGGCCAGCTCCGCCATGCGCGACCACGGCATCGACGCCGAGACGATGCTCGAGGCGGGCCAACAGTTCGCCCACTGGCTCGGCTCGCGGCGGGCGCGCCTTGCCATCCGCCTCTCGGACGGCCGCCTCGAGACCGTCGGCGAGGTGAGGTCGCTGCACATGATGTGGCGCCATGCGATCCCCCGCCCCGAGCTCCAGCACGTCATCGAGGACGCCGACGGACGCTTCGTGGCGCGCACCGACTTCACGTGGCTGGCTGCGCGTCACACCGGCGAGTTCGACGGCCTCTCCAAGTACGGACGCCTCAACCCCGACCGCAGCGACCCCGGCGCGACCGTCGTCGCAGAGAAGGTGCGCGAGGACGCCGTGCGCGAGCAGCTGTTCGGCATGTCGCGCTGGAGTTGGCACGGCCTCGACGATCACGTCCAGCCCGAGACCGCGGGCATGATCCAGCGCGGTATCGAGCGGTCTCGCACGCTGTACACCCGCAACGCCGTCCACATCCCGTTGAGCTGACGTACGACAAGGCGCCCGGACGCGGCAACCCGTGTCCGGGCGTGGCAAGCCTGCCGTGCCCCCGCCCGGTTTGCCCTGCCGGCGTGGTGAACCGCGAAATCGGTTTGCCCTGCCGGCGTGGTAAACCGCGAGGGCCGTCGGGTGGGCCTAGGGGCGGGTGAGGATCACGTAGGCGACGGCGTAGTCGCCGTCGTGGCTCAGCGAGACCTCGATCGCGTGACCTGCAAGGTGACGCGCCACCTCGCCGTGCAGGCGGATGCGCGGACGCCCCCAAGCGTCGGCGACGAGCTCGATCAGGTGGTGGACGTGCTCGGACATCACCGGCGCCTCGCCGTGCATCGACGCCGACCAGGCCTTCACGACCGCCTCCTTCGCCGCCCAGCGGGCCGCGAGGTGACGCCCGGGGTCGGTCGTGCGACCCCGGGCGTCGCGCAGCTCACCGGGCAGGAAGGCGCCCTCGAACCGCGTGCCGGGCAGGTCGAGCTGGTCCACGAACGACGGCACGTGGACCAGGTCGACCCCGACCCCGACGACCGTCACTCGCAGGCAGCCCCGAAGTAGGCGCCGTCGTCGCCCAGCCGCGCGGCGGGGTCGAGCAGCATGCCCGCCTCCCGCGTGCGGACGCCGTCGGTGCCGAGCCGGCGGTCGCCGGGACGCGAGTACAGCGGCGCACCGCCGTACATCGCGCGCACCAGGCGCATGCGGCCCTCGATCTGCCGCTCCTCGGCCCGCGCCAGGTACGCGTCGCGCTCGTCGTCCGACAGCGTCGCCACGAAGCCCTGCGGGTGGACGATCGCGAGCAGGCCCGCGACGTGTCCGAAGCCGAGGCTCGTGACCAGACCGGCCTTGAGCTGGCCCGTGCGCAGCGGCTCACGCAGCCACACCAGGTGCTCGTGCTCGGCCAGGTCGTCCATGACGCAGTCGAGGCTGCGGTTGGGCGGCACGACACCGCCCGTCAGCACCTGGCACAGGCCGATGATCTGGAACGCCGCCGCACCACCCTTGGCGTGACCCGTCAACGTCTTCTGCGACACCACGAACAACGGGTTGCCGTCGCTGCGACCGATCGCCGCCGCCAGCCGCTCGTGCAGCTCGGACTCGTTGCGCTCGTTGACGCCCGTCGACGTGTCGTGCTTCGACAGCACCGCGACGTCGTCGGCCGTCAGGCCCACCGACGCCAGACCGCGCGCCAGCGCCGAGCGACGTCCGCCCAGACCGGCGGCCAGTGCACCGATGCCCGGAGCCGGGATCGACGTGTGGACGCCGTCGGCGAACGAGCCGGCGTAGGCCACGACACCCAGCACGGGCAGGCCCATGCGGGCCGCGACGTCGCCGCGGGCCAGCAGGATCGTGCCGCCGCCCTGCGACTCGACGAAGCCGCCGTAGCGACGGTCGTTGCCGCGGCTGAAGTAGCGGTCCTCGATGCCCTTGGCCTTCATCGCGCCCGAGTCGGCGGTGGCCGACATGTCCGCGAAGCCGACGATGCCCTCGATGCTCAGGTCGTCGAAGCCGCCCGAGACCACGAACTCCGCCTTGCCGAGACGGATCTTGTCGACGCCCTCCTCGACCGAGACGGCGGTCGTGGCGCAGGCCGCGACGGGGTGCACCATCGCACCGTACGAGCCGACGTACGACTGCACGACGTGCGCCGCGATGACGTTCGGCAGAGCCTCCTGCAGGATGTCGTTGGCCTTGCTCTCGCCGAGCAGCGTGTCGATGTAGAGCGACTGCATCGACTGCATGCCGCCCATGCCGGTGCCCTGGGTGTTGGCGACCAGCGCGGGGTGCACCCAGCGCATCAGCTCGGACGGCGTGAAGCCGCTGGAGAGGAAGGCGTCGACCGTGCAGATGAGGTTCCAGAGCGCGACGCGGTCGATCGACTCGACCATCTCGGCCGGGACGCCCCAGACCGTCGGGTCGAAGCCCGTCGGGATCTGGCCGCCGACCGTGCGGGTCAGCTTCATGCGGCGCGGCACGCGGATCTCGGTGCCGGCCTTGCGCGTCACGGTCCAGTCTCCGTCGGCGGACGCCGCGATGACGGTCCGCTCGGGGTCGGCGTCGCGCAGCGCGCGGGCCTCGGCCTCGTTGCCCACCGAGAACGACAGGTCGTCGTCGAGGTAGACCGACGTCAGCAGCGGCGCGGTGTTGTCGACCATCGCGCCCTCGTCGACGTAGCGGCGGATGCCGACGGCCTCGCGGACCGTCTCCTCGTACCGCTCGACGAGATCGGCCTCGTCGACCTTCTCCTGCGTCGCGGTGTCGAACCAGCCGCCACCCTGCGTGTCCCAGCTGACCAGCCCGGTCGACCAGGCCAGCTCGAGGACGCCGGCGGCCGACAGCTCGTCGCTCACCTCGACCTCGAAGCGGGTGCGTGCCGAGCCGTAGGGCCCGAGCTCGCCGGCGCCCACGATGACCACGAGGTCCTCCGGACGCGTGTCGACGGGTGCCCAGTCGAGCTGCTCGACGCGGTCGAGCTGGGCCGGCGACGGCGCCAGCGCCGTGATGGTGCCGGTGTCGTCCTGCGCGACCGTGACCGGACGCTCGATGCCCTCGGCCAGCGCGGCCATGTCGATCTTGGTGCCGCCGAGCCCGCCGGTCAGATCCACCGTGAGGGGCTCGTCGAGAGCCGCGACCCGAGCAGCCGGCTCGCACGTCGCGAGCAGGGCCGCTGCCATGTCGGACGGCGTCCACGTGCGGACGCCCGCCGCCTCGACGGCCTCGACCAGCGGGTCGTTGGCGCCCATGAGCCCGGTGCCGCGCACCCAGCCGATGATGGCGTGGGCCAGCGTCACGCGCTCGCCCCACGTGCGCTCGGCCGACCAGCGCGACACCAGGGCGTCGAGCGACGCCTTGGCCTCGCCGTAGCCGCCGTCGCCGCCGAACATGCCGCGGTTGGGCGAGCCCGGCAGCACGACGTGCAGCTTGGCGTCGATGTCGTGGTCCTGTCCGTGCGCCGACAGCGCGCCGATGAGGCGCTCGACCGACCACAGCAGGATGCGCATGTCGACCTCGGTGCGGCTGCCCGCGTCGGTGAGGTCACCGGCGACACGACCGGCCGCGAACGGGAAGAGCAGCGTCGGCGTCATGGCCGGCTTCAGCACCGTGGTGGCACCGGCCCGGGTCTGCGTCTGCTCGCTGTTGACCCAGCCTGCCAGCGCGTCGACGTCGGCGAACGAGGCCATGTTGGCCGGCACGACCCACAGGGCGGCACCGTGGACGGCGTGCGTCCGGTACAGGTCCTTGAAGAAGGCCAGCTTGCGGGCGTCGAGGCCCGAGGTCGTGGCGACGACCGTCGCACCGCCCGCGAGCAGCTGCGCCGTGACGCCGGCGGCGATCGAGCCCTTGCTGGCACCCGTCACCACCGCGAGGTCGTCGGCCCACTGGCCGGCGGTCGTGGCGAGCGCGTCGGACGCGATCTGACGGAAGCGGGCCGCGAGCTCGGCGTCGTCGACGTGCTCGGACCACCACGTGGCCTGCGCGGAGACGACCGCGCCGGCTCCCACGAAGGTCGCGTCGACGGTCTGGCCGACGGCGAGGCGTGCGAGGTCCTCGCGCGCCGACGCCCAGCGGTCGTCGAACACGACGGCCTTGAGCGGGTCGAAGGCGGGAGCCGTCAGGCGGGCCCAGTCGCTGCCCAGCTCGGACTCGACGCGCGCCAGCACCTCGGCGTCCGCGGCGTCGGGCTCGACGACCGTCGGCACCGGGGTGAGGCCCAGCTGGTCGAGCACGAGCCGCGCCGACGAGGCCAGGACGCCGTCGGGGCCGGTGATCTGCGCGGTGAACTCGCCGAGGGCGGCCGCGTCGATCGTGGCCTCCCCCCCGCCGCTCGCCGGCAGCGAGACGCTGACGCCGTGGCGGGCGGCGACGGCCTGGACGCTCGCGTCGACCGCGGCGTCGACGTCGGCCGCCGACGAGATCGCGGTCAGCGACCCGAACTCGCCGCCGCGGACGCTCGATCCGTCGCGGCTCGACATCGCGAGCTCGGCGAGCACGTGGCTCGCCCAGCCGCTGCCGAGCTGCCACACGTCGGTGACGCGCTCGGCGATGGCCGCCTGGCGCTTGCCCGTGGGACCGAGCACCTTCTTGAGGTGGTCGCCGACGGCCTCGGTCAGCACCGGGCCGAACGGCTTGTAGCCGCGTGCCAGGCCCTTGACCTGCGTCGACAGCGACGGGATGTCGGCGTCGGCGGCACCGTCGATGGCACCGAGCCCCAGCTCACCGCCCAGGTCGACGAGCAGCTGGTTGCGACGCGACGAGGCTCCGTCGCACAGCGACTCGATCGAGTCGGCGGCACCGATCTGGTCGAGACGCATCTTGGTCCACCAGGCGATCAGCAGCTGGGTGGCGTCGGCCGCGTCGTACGTCAGGTCGGCCGGACGGGGGCCACCGCTGCTCCCCGAGCCTGTCGACGGGGCCGCAGCCGGGGCGGCGGAGGCCTCGACGGGCTCGGTCGGCGTCGCCGGCGCCTCGTCCTCGACGACGACCTGCTCCTCGTCGGTCGAGAAGACGGCGGCGTTGTCGCGCTCGAAGTTGAGCACCTGCACGGCCGGTCCGAAGCGTCCCGGCAGCTTGAGGGTCGACGACGCCAGGTTGGCGACGGTCGGCGACTGGCCGACGCCGATCTCGATGAAGCGCTCGACACCCAGTCCGCCGTCGGCGACCGAGGTGAAGAACAGGTCCTGCGTCTCGATCCAGCGCACGGGGCTGGCGAACTGCCAGGCCAGCAGCTCGATCAGCACGATCCGGCACAGCTCGCCCGGGCGCGTGGTCCACGCGTCGTAGTCGGCCAGCACCTCGTCGAGGGGCTGCGACGGCACCAGGTCGGCGATCTCCTGCAGGAAGGCGCGGTCGAGCGTGAACGGCCGCGGCACCAGGTTGGGCACGTAGCGGCCCTCCAGGATCGTCGGGTCGATCGTCGCCGGCAGCAGCTCCTGCAGACGCGCGCGGAAGTCGGGCACGCCGCCGTGCAGCACCGTGGAGTGGAACGGGACGTCGATGCCCGGCACCAGGATGAACGCGGCCTTGCCGCCGAACTCGGCGCGGCGACGGTTGACCTCGGTCTCCAGCACCTCGAGGCCGGCGACCGTGCCGGCGATCGCGTACTGCGAGTCCTTGAGGTTGTAGTTGACGATCTGCAGGAACTCGCCCGTGCGGTCGGCGATGCCGTCGACGAACGCCGTGACGTCGTCGTCGGTCAGCCCGATCTGCGAGGGACGGATCGCGGCGAGGCGGTAGTCGCTGCGTCCGGCCGCGTCACGAGGCACCAGGCCGTGCATGACCGAACCGCGCTGGAACACGACCTCGACGACGGCCTCGAGCGGGATGACGCCCGACACCGCGGCGAGCGCGTTGTACTCGCCGACGGAGTGGCCGGCCAGGATCGAGCCCTCGACGAACGAGCCCGACTCGCGCAGCTCGGCCATCTGGGCGGCGCCGAGCACGGCCATCGCGACCTGGGTGAACTGCGTCAGGAACAGCACGCCGTCGGGGTGCTTGTGGGTGACGCCGCGGGTGACGAGCGTCGTCGGGTTGTCGCGCACGACGGTCAGGATCGAGAAGCCGAGGGCCTCGCGGGTGTGGGCGTCGGCGCGGTCCCAGATCTCGCGTGCGGCCTTCGACCGCTGGTAGGCGGCCATGCCCATGCCGGGGTGCTGGATGCCCTGGCCCGGGAACGCATAGGCCGTGCGGGGCGCCTCGAGGCGCGCGGTCGCCGACATGACGACGTCTCCGCCGGAGCGCACCGTGACGTCGACGACCTCGGCGCCGGCGTCGAGGCCGACCCGGTCGGCCTGGATCGAGACGGGTGCACCGGGTGCCAGGGGCGACATGAAGCGCGTCGTCCACCCCGTGATGCGGCGGTCGCTGACCGTCTGCTGGGCCGCGGCGGAGATCCACATGCCGTGCACGATCGGGTCGCCGAGGCCGGCCAGGCGGGCGGCGGCGACGCTGGTGTGGATGGGGTTGTGGTCGCCCGTGACCGCGGCGAACGCGCGCAGGTCGGACGGTGCGACGAGCGACGCCGAGCCGCGCGCCTTGCGGGGCGTGTCGCGGACGTCGGCACCGAGCGAGCCGCCGGCGCGATCGGGGTCGGCCAGCTGGCCGGCTCCCGTGCGTCCGCGGATCGCGAAGCGCTCGCGCAGGACGGCGACCTCGCCGGACGTCGTGGTGATCGTGACGTCGACGGCGACGACGCGGCCGAAGTCGGTGTCCTCGATCGAGTCGATCACGGAGGTGATCTCGAGATCGGTCGGCGTCGCCGGCACCGTGCCGGTCAGCCGGATCGCGTGGTCGAGGTGCACCAGGTCGAGCATCCCCTCGATGACGGGGGTGCCGTCGGCGGTGGAGGCGTCGCCCAGCACGGCGAACACCGACGGCCACGCGAGTCCGACGAGCACGTCGGGGACGGGGTGGACCGGCACGGAGGCACCGGTCACGCCCGCGTGGTCGGCGACCAGGTCGGGGTCCCACGCAGCCGTCACGGTGGCCCGTCCGTCGGCGACGGTCGGGACGGTGCCGCCGGCAGCGCCGACGACGAGCGCGCTCATGGCCTCGGCGGCGGCATCGGTCGTGACGACCGGCGCGGCGCCGACGTAGGTGGAGCGGTCGACCGTGATGCGCAGGGTCAGCGGGCGCGCCATCGGGACCGTCAGCTCGGCGGCATCGGCCGACACCTGAACGAGGGTCGCGCCGGTCTCGGGGTGCTCGGCACGCTGCGGGTCGACCACGACCCAGCCGGCACCGAGACGGTGGACGGGGTTGCGCACCGTGCGGCCGGCCCAGACCAGGTCGGGGGCGGCCAGCACGAGCGAGAGCGCCTCACCGGCGTCGTCGTCGACGCGGCGGCGTCCGGCGACCCGCTGCGGCGAGCGTCCGGACGCGAGCAGGCCGTCGATCGTGGCGTCCTCGAACCGGCGCAGCAGCTCGGCGACGGGCTCGTCGACCCGGTCGATGCCGGCGACCGCGAGCGTGCCGGGGATGATGCAGACCTCGTCGGCGGTGTAGCGGGCGTCGTGCGCCTGCCACAGCGAGTCGGAGCGCCACCAGCGACGGACGTCCTGGTCGAGCACGGGCACGAAGTTGACGGGCTTGCCGGGGGTGCGGCACTGGTCGACGAAGAACAGGACGTCGGCCGGGTGGAGCGTGACGTCGTCGACGGCCGGGTAGGCGTCGCGCAGACGCTGCAGCGCGGAGGCGCCGTCGTCGGCCGCGGAGGCGTCGGCGAAGAGCGTCTCGATGGGTCCGCGGTCAGCGGGGTTGAGGCGGGCCTCGGCGCGCTGCAGCATCGCGACGAAGCGGTTGCGCAGCGTGACGTCGAGCCACTCAGGCGTGCCCGACAGCTCGAGGAAGCGGGCGAGCCACCGGCCGTACGTCATGGTCTCGACGTCGCCGAAGTAGGGCTTGGCGGTCCGGTTCAGCGCCTCGACGATCTCGTCGCGACGCGCGGCGACCGCCTCGGCGTCGCCTGCCACCTCGTCGAGCAGGCGTCCGGTGCGGGAGGCCGCGTTGTCGATCTCGTGGATGTCGGCGCCGAGCTGGCTGCGACCCGACGCCATCCCGCCCTTGGCGGTGCCGGCACCGACCCAGGTGCTCGTCCCGCTGGTCTCGACCAGCAGCTGCTTGACGGCCGGCGACGTCGTGGCCTCGAGCGTGGCCATCGCGGCCGTGCCGATCAGGACGCCGTCGAGCGGCATCCGCGGGAATCCGTGGCGCGCGGCCCAGTCGCCCGTCAGGTACGCCGCGGCGACCTCGGGCGTGCCGATGCCGCCGCCGACGCACACGACGACGTTGTCGAGCGCGCGCAGCTCGCCGTACGTCGCGATGAGCAGCTCGTCGAGGTCCTCCCACGAGTGGTGGCCGCCGGCGCGGCCGCCCTCGATCTGCACGTGGACGGCGATCGGGGCGACGGCCTTGGCGATCGCGACGACCTGGCGGATCTGCTTGACGGTGCCGGGCTTGAACACGACGTGGGTGATGCCGACCTCGCCGAGCTCCTCGACCAGCGCGACAGCCTCGTCGAGCTCGGGGATGCCGGCCGTCACGATGACGCCGTCGACCGGCGAGCCCGCGGCCCGGGCCCGCTGCACGAGGCGCTTCTGCCCCAGCTGCAGCTTCCAGAGGTACGGGTCGAGGAACAGCGAGTTGAACTGGTACGTGCTGCCGGGCGTCATCAGCTCGCCCAGCCGCTCGACGTTCTCGGCGAAGATCTGCTCGGTCACCTGACCGCCACCGGCGAGCTCGGCCCAGAAGCCGGCGTTGGCGGCGGCCGCGACGATCGCGGGGTCGACCGTCGTCGGCGTCATGCCGGCCAGCAGCACGGGCGACTTGCCGGTCAGCCGCGTGAAGCGGGTCTCGACGTGCACCGATCCGTCGGGCAGCGTCACGACCGTGGGCTCGTACGCCGACCACGGGGTGGACGGGTGCGGAGCGGCACCGGCGGCGGTCAGCTCGCGGTGGCCGCGGCGCGTGGTCGTCGCGATCACGCGGGCGCCGCGGACGTCCAGCTCGCGCGACGACAGGCGCGCGGCGAGGTCGCCGGGGCCGAGGTCGAGCACCCAGCTCGCGCCGGAGTCCATCGCCTGCTCGAGCGACGCGATCCAGTCGACGGGGTCGACGATCGAGCGCATCGTCAGCGAGCGGGCCGTCTCGGCGTCGAGGCCGCAGGCACCGGCCCAGGTGGCGACGAGATCAGCGGCCTCGGCCAGGTCGGGGTGGTGGAAGGCGAGCTGCGCCGGCAGCGGCTCCAGCACGGGCGCGAACGGCGAGCCGCCGGACACCTTGCGGTCGCGATCGGCCTTCTCGGCCGCGGCGATCTCGTCGAAGCGGGCCTCGACGATGCGCAGGCTCTCGGCCGGGCCGGACAGCACGACGCTGCGACGTCCGTTGCGCAGGCGCGACACGACGCGCAGCGAGGACGGCAGCTCGGCCAGGATCTCGTCGATGCGGCTGGGGACGACGTTCGAGACGCTGAGCATGGTCTGGCCGAGGAGACCCCGGCGGCGTCCCACGAGCTGGGCGGCGGCACCGATCAGGCGAGCGACGGCGAGCAGCTCGTCGTCGGGCACGCCCGCCAACGACTGGGTGGCCAGGTAGCCCTGCGAGTGACCGACGACGGCGCTCGGCGCGACGGTCTGCGGGTCGAGTCCCTGGCGGCGCAGCGCGCGGATGCCGGCCAGCTGGGCCAGCAGGATGCCGGGCACCGACGCTCCGGGTGTATCCAGCACCTCGGAGGTCGGCAGCTCGGGGGCGTCCTCGTCGTCGGCGGACTCCGACGAGGCGAGGACGTCGGCCCAGGCGAGCGGCGTGAAGGTCACGCCGACGCGGGCCAGCTCGGGGGCGACGGGCGCCAGCATCGACTCGGCTCGCTCGACGAGGGCCTCCAGGTCGGCCTCGAGGGCGAAGTCACGGATGAGTCCGGACAACGGCTCCAACCAGGCCGCACCCTGGCCGCCGAAGGCGATCGCGTACGGCGAGCCACCGACCAAGCGGTCGACGAGCGCTCCGCGGCGCTCGGAGGTGGGGCTGGAGACGAGCGGGGTGTCGAACGTGGTCACGTGGTATCCCTCGGGGTACTGCCGTCGCTGGATCGACGGGCGGTCCCACTATTCTCGCAAAACATGAGGACTTCCTCAACTTTTATGCGAGGGTTTCCTCATGTTTCTGCTGAGACCCGGGTCACGTCGCCCACCCTCGGCCACCCCGCCCCCCGAGCTGCTCCGCCCCTTGAGCGTGTCGAAAGGTCCTGTCGACAAGCGCAAGGGGTGAGCGTAGGAGGGCGAGCCGGTCAGACGCCGCCGGTGAGCAGGACGCCGCCGTCGACCGTCAGCGTCTGACCCGTCATCCACGCCGCGTCCTGCGACAGCAGGAACGCGACGACCGAGCCGATGTCGGACGGGACGCCGAGGCGCTTGAGCGGGTAGGGCGCGGCGACCTCGTCCTCGCGCCCCTCGTAGAGCGCCTTGGCGAAGTTGGTCTTGACGACCGCCGGGGCCACCGCGTTGACCCGGATGTCGGGGCCCAGCTCGACCGCGAGCTCCTCGGTCACGTGGATCAGCGCGGCCTTGGACGCGCCGTAGACGCCGATGCCCGGGGCCGGGCGCTGACCCGCGACGGACGCGACGTTGACGATCGCTCCCCCGCGCTCGGCCATCGACGAGCGGTAGACCTTCTGCGCCCATGCGATCGCGGCGACCACGTTGACGCGGAAGATCTTGTCGGCGGCCTCCAGGTCGATGTCGATCGTGCGTCCGTACGCAGGATTGATGCCCGTGTTGTTGACGAGGAAGTCGATCGGCCCGAACGCGTCGGTCGTCGCGGCGATCACCTCGTCCTGGTGGGCGCCGTCGTCGGCGGCCCCGGCGACGAACATCGCGTGCTCGGGCCCGCCCAGCGACTCGACCCCCTCGGCGAGCGCATCGGCCTTGCGGGCCGTGATGCACACGCGTCCGCCGTCGGCCACGATGCGCTCGGCGATCGCCAGTCCGATGCCGCGGCTCGCGCCCGTCACGACGGCGACCTTGCCGGTGAAGCGGCCGGTGTCCTCGGCCGGCAGCATGGCGGCGGTCATCAGGAGAGCCGCTCGAGGACCATGGCCATGCCCATGCCGCCACCGACGCACATCGACTCGACGCCGAACTGCTTGTCGTGGTGCTGCAGGGAGTTGATCAGGGTGCTGGTGATGCGCGCACCGGTCATGCCGAACGGGTGACCGACGGCGATCGCGCCACCGTTGACGTTCAGCTTGTCGAGCGGGATGCCCAGCACCTTGGCCGAGCCCCACGCCTGGACGGCGAAGGCCTCGTTGATCTCGAACAGGTCGATGTCGTCCAGGCCCATGCCGGCGTTGCGCAGCGCGGCGGGGATCGCCTCGACCGGGCCGAGGCCCATGATCTCGGGCGACAGGCCCGTCACCGCGGTCGACACGATGCGGGCCAGCGGCGTCAGGCCCAGCTCCTTGGCCTTGGTGTCGCTCATGATCACCACGGACGCGGCGCCGTCGTTGAGCGGGCACGCGTTGCCGGCCGTGACCGTGCCGTCGGGGCGGAAGACCGGCTTGAGGCCGCTGATGCCCTCCAGCGTCGTGCCGGCGCGCGGACCGTCGTCGGCGCTGACCACCGTGCCGTCGGGCAGGGTCACCGGCGTGATGTCCTTGGCCCAGAAGCCGTCGGCGATGCCCTGCTCGGTCAGGTTCTGGCTGCGGACCGCGAACTCGTCCTGCTCCAGGCGGCTCATGCCCAGGTGCTGCGCGACGTTCTCGGCGGTCTGGCCCATCGCGATGTACTGGTCGGGCAGGTGGCCCGCCTCGCGCGGATCGGTCCAGGTGTCGGCTCCGCCCTCGGCGCGCTGGGCGGTACGCGCCACGGCGTCGGCGAACAACGGGTTCTCCGAGCCGGGCACGTCGGCGAAGCCGTTGCCGAAACGGCTGACGGTCTCGACGCCGGCCGAGATGTAGACGTCGCCCTCGCCGGCCTTGATCGCGTGGAAGGCCATGCGCGTGGTCTGCAGCGACGACGAGCAGTAGCGGTTGACCGTCACGCCCGGGAGGTGGTCCATGCCGGCCAGCACCGCCACGACACGAGCCAGGTTGTGGCCCGACTCCCCCGCCGGCTGACCCACGCCGAGGTGCAGGTCGGTGATGTCGCGCGGGTCGAGTCCGGGCACCTTGGCCAGCGCGGCCTGGAGCATCTGCACCGACAGGTCGTCAGGACGCATGTCCTTGAGCGAACCCTTGCCGGCGCGGCCGATCGGAGAACGGGCGGTGGAGACGATGACTGCTTCGGGCATGATCGTGCCTTTCGGATGGGGTCGTGACGATGTCGTGGGGGCGGCTCAGAAGCCGAGGTCGCGGCCGATGAGCTCTTTCATGATCTCGTTGGATCCGGCCCAGATCTTGCTCACGCGGGCGTCGCGCCAGGCGCGCGCGACGCGGTACTCGTTCATGAAGCCGTAGCCTCCGTGCACCTGCACGCAGTGGTCGAGCACGTCGTTCTGGATCTCCGACGACCACCACTTGGCCTTCGCCGCGTCGGTCGCCGTCGCCTGGCCCTGGGTGTGGGCCAGGACGGCCTGGTCGACGTACGCCTCGGCGACCTCGATCTTGGTGACCAGCTCGGCCAGCAGGAACTTGTTGTGCTGCAGGCTGCCGATCGACTGGCCGAACGCCTGGCGGTCGTGGGCGTACTGGATCGTCTCGGCCAGGATCTGCTTGGCGTGGGCGACGTTCGAGACCGCGCACGAGAGCCGCTCCTGCGGCAGACGCTCCATCATGTAGATGAAGCCGCGGTCGACCTCGCCGATGACGCGGTCGTCGCCGACGCGCACGTCCTCGAAGAACAGCTCGGACGTGTCGGCCTCGGCCTGGCCGACCTTGTCGAGCTTGCGCCCGCGGCTGAAGCCTGGATCGGTCGCCTCGAGGGCGAACAGCGTGATGCCCTTCGCGCCCTTCTCGGGCGAGGTGCGCACGGCCGTCAGCACCAGGTCGGCGGAGAAGCCGTTGGTGATGAAGGTCTTCGATCCGTTGACGACCCAGGCGTCGCCGTCGCGGACCGCGGTGGTCTTGAGGGCCGCCAGGTCGGAACCGCCGCCGGGCTCGGTCATGCCGATCGCCGTGACGATCTCGCCCGTGGCGCACCCGGGGAGCCAGCGCTGCTTCTGCTCGTCGGTGCCGAGGTCGATGATGTACGGCACCGCGATGTCGGAGTGGATCGCCGCGCACGAGGCCAGGGCGGCGTTGAGCTTGCTCAGCTCTTCGGCCCAGACCGCGTTGAAGCGGAAGTCACCGGCCTCGGAACCGCCGAAGGCCTCGGGGATCTCGAGGCCCAGGAAGCCCTCGTCGCCGGCGGCGCGCCAGAACTCGCGCGGCAGGGCCTTCTGCTCGAGGTAGGTCTCGAGGTTCGGCGTGACGTGCTTGGCCAGGAAGGCCGCGCACGAGTCGCGGAACGCGTCGTGGTCGTCGTCGAAGATCATCCGCTTCATGCCATGCCACCTCGTGCTCGAACATCCGCCAGCCGTCTCACGCACTAAGCGCTTGCTTAGCATGCAAGCAGTCCGTCATGCTGTCAACCGACGAAGGAGTGACATGACGACGATCACGGCTCGCGAACGGCTGATCAACGCCGCCGTCGAGGCATTCGCCGAGAAGGGCTTCGCCGCGACGACGACGCGCGACATCGCGTCCCGCGCCGGCATGAGCCCCGCGGCCGTCTACGTCCACCACGACTCGAAGGAGAGCCTGCTCTACACGGTCAGCCTGCAGGGGCACCGCGCCGCCCTCGACGTCATCAACCGAGCCGCCCTGACCCACGACGAGCCGGTCGCGCGCATCCGCACGATGGTCTACGAGTTCAGCCTCTGGCACGCCGTCCACAGCCGCGTGGGCCGCATCGTCCAGTGGGAGTACCACGCCCTCACCCCCGAGCACCGGGCCGAGGTCGGCGCGATCCGCCGCAGCATCGAGCGGACGATGCAGGACGCCCTGACCGACGGGGTCGGTCAGGGCGTCCTGGACGTCACGGATGTGCCGGGCACGGCGTTCTCGCTGCTGTCGCTCGGTGTCGACCTGGTGCGATGGTTCGAGCCAGGCGGGTCGCGCTCGGGCGACGAGCTCGCCAGCCTGCACGCCGATCTGGCGGTGCGCATGGTCGTCGCCCGCTGACGCGAGCGGCACAAGGGCGTCCGGCCTCGGGGGGGGTGACCGGACGCCCGTGAACCGCTCGCGCCGGCGAGCGGACGCGGTGGATCAGGCCTGGAGCACGGCCTCGGCGACGATGTTGATCGTGATCTTGTCGCCGATCATGAGCTTGTCGGCGCCGTCGACGGGGATGTTGAAGTCGATGCCGAACTCCTTGCGGCTGATGGTCGTCGAGGCCTCGAGGCCGACGCGCGTGCCGCCCCACGGGTCGCCGCCCTCGCCGAGGAACTCGGTCGCGAGGTCGACCGACTTGGTGACGCCCTTGATCGTCAGGTCGCCGGTGACGACGAACTCGCCCTCGCCCTTCTCGACGATGCTCGTCGAGACGAACGTCATCTTGGGGTTCTCCTCGGCATTGAAGAAGTCGCCGGAGCGCAGGTGCGCGTCACGGTCGGCCGTGCCGGTGTTGACCGAGGCCAGGTCGATCGAGACGTTGACCGACGAGGCGGTGACGTCGTCGGCACTGGTGATGGTGCCCTCGAACGTCTCGAACTTGCCGCGGACCTTGCTGACGAGGTGGCGGACCGTGAAACCGATCTCGGTGTGGCTGGGGTCGAGGGCCCAGGTGCCCGTGGTGACTGCGGTGCTGCTCATGACTGCTCCTTGGAAGGCTATAGTTGATATTTCAACAAGCAGGAATCTAGCATGCCGTTCAAGATTCAACCAGCCCCGACTCGACGTAGGATGGATCACATGGAGAAAGCGACCGACACCCCATGGCTCGACGCCGAGCAGCAGCGCATCTGGCGGGTCTTCCTCGGGGGCACCACGGTGCTGATGGACCGTCTCGATCGTGATCTCCGCACGCAGCACGGCATCTCGATGCCCGAGTACGAGATCCTCGTCCGGCTCTCAGAGGCGCCGGGGCGAGCGATTCGCATGGCCGAGCTCGCCGATGCCGTCTCGCACTCGCGCAGCCGCGTCACCCACACCATCGCCCGGCTCGAGCGCGAGGGCATCGTCATGCGGGGCCAGTGCTCCGACGACGGCCGCGGCGTCTCCGCCGTGCTGACCGACCACGGGTTCAGCGTGCTCGAGTCGGCCGCCCACACCCACGTCACGGGCGTCCACGACTACCTGATCGCCAACGCCGACGCCGACGAGCTGCAGGCCCTCGGCCACATCATGACCCGCGTCATGCAGACCCTCCACGGCAAGAACTTCTGAGGTTCCGGCCTCCAGATCCCATCGGCACGAGCGCTGGGCCCCTGGCGCCGTGGGGCGGGCCCACGGCGATGCGCACGCCCTCACAGCCGAGCGCGGAGGCAGACGAGCTCGTCACGCTCCTCCCACGAGTCGACGACCTCGAAGCCGATCCTGCGGTACACGGCGATCGCATCCGCGCGCCACGACCACACCGACAGGCCGAGAGAGCGGTGACCGCGATCGGACGCGAGACGCATCGCCCCCGCCATCAAGGCCGTTCCGGCGCCGCTGCCGCGCGACCCGGGGTCGACCCAGAGGCGCTTGACCTGCGGCTCGGACGCCGACTCGTCGAGCGCGACACACCCGACCGGGTCGCCGGCGAGGATGGCCAGCAGCAGATCGTCGCCGAAGATCGCCCAGGGCTCGTCGACCTCGGCACGGTATCGACCGGGGAGCTCGGCCCACGAGCCGACGGACAGACCCTTCTCTGCCTCGGTCTGCAGGTGGTACGCCCCGAGCAGGGACGCCACCTGCGACGCCGGGACACCAAGCCGCTCGGCCCAGCGGACGACGTCGACCGCCACCAGGCTCAGTCCCTGGTCAGGCGGCGGTGCGTGACGCGGTGGGGACGGGCGGCGTCGGCGCCGAGGCGCTCGATCTTGTTGTCCTCGTACGACTGGAAGTTGCCCTCGAACCAGAACCAGTTGGCCGGGTTCTCGTCATCGCCCTCCCAGGCGAGGATGTGCGTCGCGATGCGATCGAGGAACCAGCGATCGTGCGACGTGACCACGGCGCAGCCCGGGAAGTCGAGCAGGGCGTCCTCGAGCGACGACAACGTCTCGACGTCGAGGTCGTTGGTGGGCTCGTCGAGCAGCAGCAGGTTTCCGCCCTGCTTGAGCGTCAGCGCCAGGTTGAGACGGTTGCGCTCACCGCCCGACAGCACGCCGGCCTTCTTCTGCTGGTCGGGACCCTTGAAGCCGAACGACGCTACGTACGCGCGGCTGTTCATCTCGAAGTTGGCCACCTTGATGAAGTCGAGCCCCTCGGAGACGACCTCCCAGACGTTCTTGTCGCCGGCGATCTCGCCGCGGCTCTGGTCGGCGTAGCTGATCTTGACGGTCTTGCCGACCTCGAGCGTGCCGGAGTCGGGCGTTTCCTCGCCGGTGATCATCCGGAACAGCGTGGTCTTGCCGACGCCGTTGGGGCCGACGACGCCGACGATGCCGGCGCGCGGCAGCGTGAAGCTGATGTCGTCCCACAGCAGCCGACCGTCGTAGCCCTTGGTGAGCCCCTTGGCGTCCAGCACGACATCGCCGAGACGCGGACCCGCGGGGATGTTGATCTCGCTGGTGTCGACCTTGCGCGACTTCTCGGCCTCGGCCGCGAGCTCCTCGTAGCGCGCCAGACGCGACTTGCTCTTGGTCTGGCGGCCCTTGGCGTTGGACCGCACCCAGTCGAGCTCGCGCTCGAGCATCTTGGCGCGCTTGGCGTCCTTCTGGCCCTCGATCTTGAGGCGTTCCTTCTTGCTCTCGAGGTACGTCGTGTAGTTGCCCTCGTAGCCGTGGATCTGGCCGCGGTCGACCTCGGCGATCCACTCGGCGACGTTGTCGAGGAAGTACCGGTCGTGGGTCACGGCCAGGACCGCGCCGGGATAGTTCTTGAGGTGACCCTCGAGCCACTGCACGCTCTCGGCGTCCAGGTGGTTGGTGGGCTCGTCGAGCAGCAGCAGGTCGGGCTGCTGCAGCAGCAGCTTGCACAGCGCCACGCGGCGACGCTCACCACCCGACAGGTGGTCGACGAGCTCGTCGGCGGGCGGGCAGCGCAGGGCGTCCATGGCCTGGTCGAGACGCGAGTCGAGCTCCCACGCGTTGTGGGTGTCGAGATCGGTCTGCAGGTCGCCCATCTCGGCGAGCAGCGTGTCGTAGTCGGCGTCGGGCTCGCCGAGCTCTTCGCTGATCTTGTTGTAGCGGTCGAGCTTGCCCTTGATCTCGGCGACGGCCTCCTCGACGTTCTCGAGGACGGTCTTGCCCTCGGTGAGCGGGGGCTCCTGCTGCAGCATGCCGACAGTGGCGTCGGGGTCGCGGACGATGTCGCCGTTGTTGGGGTGGTCGAGCCCCGCCATGAGCTTGAGCAGCGACGACTTGCCCATGCCGTTGGGACCGACGACGCCGATCTTCGCACCGTGGAGGAAGGACAAGGTGACGTTGTCGAGCACCACCTTGTCGCCGTGGGCCTTGCGGATGTTCTGCAGTGCGAGGACGTATTCAGCCATGCCGACAAGACTATCGAGCAGACCGCACCGACCCCACGGCGGTCAGCGTGCGAGAGGCCGGCAGGCCGCCGTCAGGCGAGCGCGGCGGCGATGCCGGAGCGATAGGTCTCGTAGCGCCCGAGCTCGCGCTCGACCGGACCGACGACCCGGTCGGCGGCGATCGTCGCGATGGTGCTGCGCAGCGCCTCGTCGGTGGTGCGGGCCTTGCGGCGGGCTCCGGCACCGGCGGCCAGGCCCGACACGGCGGCCAGCACGAGGCCGCCGAGCAGCGCGCCGACCACGACCACGGCGGCGAGCGGGACGGGACCCACGGAGCCGAGGTCGGGCAGGCCGAACGACGCTGCGGCGTCGATGCCCTGCGCCACCAGCCACAGCAGACCCGCGACCGCGGCCACGACGGCCAGCAGCTGGACGGCGTGGACGAGCCTCCACCACGGCGCCGGACGCGCGATGTCGCTGCTCGTGGCGCGGATGGCGGTGTCGAGCTCGTCGACGACGTCGGCGTCCTGGGGGCTCGCCGCGTCGCGCACGGCATCGCGCCACGGGCGCTCGAGGCCCTCGGAGGCACGCTCGGCCACCTCGCGCACCGCGAGCTCGGCCCGGGCACGCTGCACCCGCCCTGCCTCGGGGGCGGTCGACCTGGCCATCGCGGTCAGCGACACGTCGGTGTCGAGCTCGAGCTCGTCGAGCGGATCGGCGCCGAGACGCCCCACCCACCGTGCGATCGGCCAGCTCGTGTGGTGCGCGGCGCGCCGGCGCGTGGACGCCTCGACGGCCTCGACCAGCTGCGGCACGCCGGCACAGTCGACCAGTGCCTCGTCGAGCGAGCGTCGGGCCTCGTCGGTGACACCGGCTGCCTTGCGCGAGCCACCCACCTGCTCGATGACACCCGCCGCAGCGGCGATGTCGGACGCCAGACGGGCCTTGGCCGACGACTTGGCGCGGATGCGGGCGGCCAGCTCGCGCTTGAGCTCGTCGACGCCGTCGCCGCGCGTGGCCGACACCCCGATGACGGGGACGTCGGGAAGTCCCTCGTCGGCCAGGATGCGGCGGACGTCGGTGAGCGCGCGGGTGCGCTGCTCGAACGGGATGCGGTCGATCTGGTTGAGCACCACCAGCGTCACGTCGCTGTAGGCGGCCATGGGCCGGATGTAGCGGTCGTGGATCGCGGCGTCGGCGTACTTCTGGGGGTCGAGCACCCACACCAGCAGGTCGGCGTGCGTGACGAGCCGGTCCATCTCGACGTGGTGCGACACCTCGGTGGAGTCGTGGTCGGGCAGGTCGAGAAGCACCAGGCCGTCGAGCTTGGTGTCCTCGGACGACTGGTCGAGCATGCTCATGCGGGAGACCTGGTGACGCGCCGGGATGCCCATCCACTCGAGCAGGCCCTGCGCGCCGTCAGGACCCCACGCGCAGGCCAGCGCCCACGACGTGGTGGGACGGCGGACGCCGACGCCGGCGAGCTCGAGGTCGGTGAGGGCGTTGAACAGCGACGACTTGCCCGACCCGGTCGCCCCGGCCAGCGCGACGATCGTGTGCTCGCCCGACAGGGTGAGACGTTCGGTGGCGCGCTCGGTGAGCATCTCGGCCGGGGCCAGGATCTCGGCGTCGATGCGACCCTGGGCCGCCGCGACTGCGCTGGTCAGGCCGTCGAGACGGTGGGCCACGTCGTTGCGGTCGCCGCCGTAGACGGCGTCGGTGACCGGCGCGGAGGTCGTCATGACGTCACCTCTCCGTTCAGGAAGTCGGCGTGGCGGGAGTACTCGGCCTTGCGGGCGGCCTCGCGCAGCGCCGTCTGGTGGGCCCTGAGACTAGCGGGTGCCTCGAGCAGCTGGTGGAATCGCGCGACCTCGGTCTCGAGCAGCGACGCCGCCCGGGTCACGAGGTCGTCGTGGGCGCGGGCGACCAGAGCGTCGACCTCCGCCGCTCCGAAGATCGCGTCGAGCAGCTTGCGGCCGATGGCCGCCGCGCCGGCCTCGTCGGACGCGGTCGCCCGCGACAACATCGTGACCATGAGCGCGACGGCGATGCCGTTGACCCCGAACGCGAGGAACTTGGCGGTCATGCGCTTGTCGGCGCCCTCGACGCGGACGAGCTCGATGACGCCCTGGCGCCAGTCGTGCACGGCCCGCTCGGCGCGGATGCGGAAGTCGGAGGAGGCGCGGTCGAGCCCCGCCGCGCCGTCGACCAGCCCGCGCCCGGCAGGCGACGTGCCCCACGTGCGCGCGACCGTCTCGGCCGTCGCCTCGGCGTGCTCGACCAGCAGCACGCGGACGCTCGTCTCGATCGCGTCGACGATCTCGGTGGAGCGGGTGCGCTTGCCGGTCAGGCCGCCGACGAAGCGGTCGCGGATGCGGCTGACCTTCTCCTCGACCGAGCTGAGCAGCTCGCCGGTGCCGACGAACTCCTGCCAGGTGGCCAGCACGTCGCCGCGCAGCAAGGTGCCGTCGGCGGTCTGCCGGGTGATGCTGTCGAGCGCCTCGCGATAGGCGTCGTCGGCCGTGCCGAACAGCGTCTCGGCGAGCTCGACCTGGGCGTCCATGGCGTCGGCGACGTCGTGCGCGCGCAGCACGAGGTGGCGCACGGCTCCGTCGAGGGTGCGGTGCACGACCATCTGCCGGGCCACCGGGTCGGCGGCCAGCTCGTGCAGCCAGCCGACCATGGGGGCGACGGACTCGGGCGGCAGCAGGCCGTCGGTGTCGAGACCCGACTCGGGCACCGTGAACAACGGCGAGTCGGACAGGCCGCGCGACGTCATCATGCGGGCCAGGTGGCCCCGCACCTCGATGAGCGCCTCGTCGCTGGTGCGATCGAGGACGACGGCGACGGACGTGCTGCGCTCGGCGGCCTGGCGCAGGTAGTCCCACGGCACCTGGTCGGCGTAGCGGGCGGCCGAGGTGACGAACAGCCACAGATCGGCCGCGGCCAGCAGCTGCGCCGCCAGCTCGCGGTTGCCCTTGTCGATGGAGTCGACGTCGGGGGCGTCGAGGATCGCCAGCCCCTGGGGGATGCGCGTGGTCGAGGCGAGCCGCAGCGCGTAGGTGCCGTTGCCGGTCTCGGACGTGCGCGGCAGGTCGGGCAGGATGCGGTCGGGCTGGAACCACTCGGCGTCGTCGGGGTGGTGCACCAGCACCGGCGAGCGGGTGGTGGGGCGCAGCACACCGGACTCGGTGACCCGCTCCCCCACGATCGAGTTGACCAGCGTCGACTTGCCCGCACCCGTCGAGCCTCCGACGACGGCGAGCAGCGGCGCGTCGAGCTGCACCAGCCGCGGCAGGATGTAGTCGGACAGCTGGTCGACGACGTCGGACTTGATCGAGCGCGCGCGGCCCGCACCCTCGGCGTCGAGCACGAGCGGGACGTCGCGGACGCTGAGCAGCAGCGAGCTCATGGCCGCCAGGAGCTCGGCCGAAGCGTGGTCGCCGGGCACGGTGAGCTCCTCTCGTCGACGAAGACATGCAGCGGGCGGGTGGTACGCACAGATTAGTCGACCTGAGGCCTCCTCGCGTCCACCGGACCTGCAACGGGTGGGTCAGTAGTGACGGCGGGTGCTGTGCAGCGCCGGCGGCAGTCGCAGGTCGGGCCGCAGCGCGTACATCGAGTCGAGCAGCGCGTAGGTGCGCTCGACGCCCTGGGGCCTGCTGTGACCGCTCATCAAGGAGTCGTGCAGGAACGCCATCTCGGTCGCCAGCCGCTGGTACCGCGTGACGACCTTGGCGGCGTCCTTGCCGTGGTTGCCGCGGGCGAAGCGTCGCGCGGCCTTGCGGTAGCCGAAGCGCGACAGGTACGGGATCTCGGCGGGGTGGATCCACCCGCGTTCGGCGACGTACGACAACGAGCGCTCGAGCACCCGCACCTGACGCACCCGCACCACGATGGCCACGGCGGCGATGACCGCCAGCAGGCAGGCCAGCACCAGGTAGGCGAGCAGAAACCCGGTGCCGTCGGACGGGCCGTAGCTCAACGACCCGTTCCAGAGACCGTGGAGGCCGACGCTGGCCGCCAGACCGACGGTGCCGATCAGGATGCGGGCGATCGTGCTCTTGCGCGTGACGGCGAGCCCGATCGCGATGCCGAACGCCGACGTGAACAACGGGTGCGCGAACGGGCTGAAGATGCCGCGGACGACGAACGTCGTGGTGGCGCCCTGCGAGCCGGCGAGGGCGATGTCGGGCGAGCCCAGGTAGCTGCTCGCGTAGTAGCCGATGTTCTCGACGAAGGCGAAGCCGATGCCGACGATCCCGGCGTAGATCAGGCCGTCGAGCACGCCGTCGATCACCCGGCGCCACCGCACGAACGTCAGCAGCAGGAAGAGGCACTTGGCCGGCTCCTCGGCCAGCGGTGCCACGAACGAGGCCGTCGCCTCGTCGCTGAGGTCGAAGGCCTTCTGCGCCCAGACCTCGACGACCAGCGCGATCGCGACCGCGACGACGCCGCCCCACACGAAGGCGGCCAGCTTGTAGCGCAGCGGCTCGGGCTCGTACCGGTCGAGCCACCAGAAGCAGAACCACAGGAACGGCAGCGGGATCATGGCGTAGAAGACCGAAAGACCGGCCCCCTCGGAGTCGCCGGCGCTCAGCGAGATCACGACGCCGCCGACGACTCCTCCGATCGCGACGAGCGCGAACAGCACGACGAGGGCCGTGCGCCCGGACTGCTGGACGGGCTCTCGGGCCAGCATCGAGGCGGGCCGGTACGAGGCGGCAGCAGCGTCTGTCACCCGCCACATCGTAGGGGATGGCAGCGGCCCCGCCACCGCGCCGAGCCACGCCGATACGCTGGGGTCACTGGCGCCCGTAGCTCAGCTGGATAGAGCAAGAGCCTTCTAATCTCTAGGTCGCAGGTTCGAATCCTGCCGGGCGCGCCACCTCGCGAGGTTGCGTCATGCGAACCGAGGGTCGGACGCCACCGTTCCCATGACGCAACGCACGCGGGCCAGGGGTCACCAGCTGGACGTGGTGATGCCGGGCAGCTCCCCTCGGTGGGCGGCCTGCCGGAACCGGATGCGCGAGAGCCCGGCCAGGCCGACGAAGCCGCGGGGGCGCCCGTCGACCTGGTCGCGGTTGCGCACCCGCACGGGCGAGGAGTCCCTCGGCAGCGCGGCCAGCGCTCGTCCTGCCGCCATCCGGTCGGCCATCGGCAGGCGGACGTCCTTGGCCGCGGCCCGCAGCTCGCCACGCCGGTCGGCCAGGCGCTCGACGGTGGCCCTGCGCCGATCGTTGGCCACGATCTTGCTGCGCTTGGCCATCAGCGCTCCTCCCTGAAGTCGACGTGCCGACGCACCACGGGGTCGAACTTGCGCAGCACGATGCGGTCGGGATCGTTGCGCCGGTTCTTGCGCGTGACGTACGTGAATCCCGTGCCGGCGGTCGACCGCAGCTTCACGATCGGCCTGATGTCACTGCTCCTCGACGCCATCAGAGCCGCCCCCCTCGGGCTCGGATGTCGGCGACCACGGCGTCGATCCCGCGGACGTCGACGGTCTTGATGCCGCGCGCGCTGAGCCGCAGCGTGACGTGGCGCCCCAGGCTCGGCGCCCAGTAGCGCTTCTTCTGGATGTTGACGTCGAACCGCCTGTTGGTGCGGCGGTGCGAGTGCGAGACGTTGCGGCCGAACGCCACCTCGGCGCCCGTGACCTGGCAGACCCGTGACATGTGAGCTCCTGTTCCGTGTGGTGTAGAATGACAATCATTGTCATTAAGTCTACCCACAGGAGGACCGCATGAAGAAGGGCATCCACCCGACCTACGCCCCGGTCGCGTTCAGGGACCGGTCCGGCGACCTCGTCTTCGTCTCGTCGTCGACCCTGACCGGCTCGGGCCAGACGGTCGAGATCGACGGCGCGACCTACCCCGTGGTCGACGTCGACGTGTCGACCGCGAGCCACCCCTTCTGGACCGGCCGGGGCCGCGTGCTCGACACCGAGGGCCGGGTCGAGAAGTTCAACCGGCGCTACGGCACGGGCCGATGACGACCACTCCCCTGGTGCTGCTGGCCGGCCTCGACGCCGACGCGATGGCCCACGCGATGATCGCCCTGCAGTGGGACGCCCCGCGCGCCGTGACCGTGCGGCACACGATCGACGTCGAGGCGCAACGCCTCACCCGTCTCGTGAGCGACGTCGACGGCGTGGTCGAGCACGTGCACGTCGACCTCGACCACGCGTGCGTGGGGTGCGCCCTGCGCGAGGACATCATGCCGACGCTCGAGCGCCTCGCCGACGACGGCCGCTGGGGCACGATCATCGCCCACCTGCCGATCGCGTCGGGCGCCGAGCAGGTCTGCGCGATCCTGACGCACGACCAGGTGCTGTCGGCGAAGCTGCACGTCGCCTCGGTGCTGGCCGTCGTCGACGGACCGTCGGCCCGCGACGACGTCCTGGGCGACGACCTGCTGCGCGAGCGCGCGCTGCACACGTCGGTCGAGGACACGCGCGGCGTCGCCGAGGTGCAGGCCGCTCTCGTCGAGTACGCCGACGCCGTGGTGGTCGTCGGCGACATCGACGAGACCGACCGCGACGTGCTGCGGATGCTGATGCGTCCCGGTACCCGTGAGGTGATCGACCACCTCGCGATCGACACCGCCGCGATCGTCGGGGGCCGTCGCCCCCACGCCGACGCCGAGGCCTGGGTCGACCCCGGCCACGGCGCCCACGTCGGGCTGCTCGAGGCGGGCGACGCGTGGAGCATCGAGCTGCGGTCGGACCGGCCGTTCCACCCCGAGCGGCTGATGTCCAACCTCGAGGCCCTCGGCGGTGGCGCGCGTCGCTCGCGCGGCTGCTTCTGGCTGCCCACCCGCCACGGCCAGGTCTGCGAGTGGGACGGCGCCGGCGGCCAGCTGAGCGTCGGACCCTGCCAGCACGGCAGCACCGAGCCGCACACCCGGCTGCTGGTCACGGGCATCGACGACGGCCGCGACGAGCTCGTCGCCACCTTCCGCGCGTGCCTGCTGACCGATGCCGAGCTCGCCGAGCGCGGCTCGATCTGGGAGTGCCACGAGGACGGCTTCGAGCCCTGGCTGGGCCCCACGCGTCAACCCGCCTGACCCCGTCCACCCATTCGTCCACCTGCCTGAAGGAGAACCATGGCCGTCCCGAAGCGCAAGACGTCGCGCAGCAACACCCGCCACCGCCGGTCGAGCTGGAAGGCGACCCCCGTCGCCCTCGTGCCCGTCACCGTCGACGGCACCACCCACCGGGTGCCGCGTCGCCTGGTCCGCGCGGTCCAGCGCGGACTCGTCGATCCCAGCTCGTCCACCAGGAGCACGTCATGAAGGTCCGCAACTCCCTGAGGTCGCTCAAGAAGCAGCCCGGCGCCCAGGTCGTCCGGCGGCGCGGCCGCACGTTCGTCATCAACAAGCAGAACCCCCGCATGAAGGGGCGCCAGGGCTGACGACGCCGCGACACTCAGAAGTACTGCGCGCCTCCGTCGACGCTGATGTGCTCGGACGTCATGAAGCTGGAGTCGTCGGACGCCAGGAACAGCACGGTGGACGAGATCTCGTCGGCCGAGGCCGCGAACTGCGGCAGGAACGGCGTCCCCATCGCGTTGAGGGCCGGGTTGGACTCGCCAGCCCGGGCCAGCGAGCCTTGCATGTCGCCTGAGCCCATCGGCGTGTCGACAGCGCCGGGGTGGACGCTGTTCACGCGGATCTTGTGCCGGCCCAGCTCGGCGGCGAAGGCTCGCGTCATGCCGGTGACGGCGTGCTTGCTGGTCGTGTAGTTGACCATGAAGGGCTGGACCTTCTTGCCCGCGTACGAGCTGATCAGCACGACGGAGCCGCCCCCACGCGCGATGAGGTGGTCGGCCGACACCATGACGGTGTTCCACACGCCGGTGACGTTGATGTCCATCGTGTCCTTGAAGATCTGTGGCGTCACCTGGTCCCACGTCGCCGGGATGCAGATGCCCGCGTTGGCCACCACGATGTCCAGGCCGCCGAGCTGCTCGACCCCGCGGGTCACGAAGTCGCGCATGCTCTCGAGATCTCGCACGTCGCCGACGGTCGACACGACGCGCCGGCCCGTGGCCTCGACCAGCCTCACCGTCTCGGCCAGGTCGTCCGGCGTCGCGGAGTCGTAGGGGACGCCCGGGAGCGGGCCCGCGAGGTCGAGCATGAGGATGTCGGCCCCCTCGGACGCGAGCCGGATCGCATGAGCGCGCCCCTGCCCCCGCGCTGCGCCGGTGATGAATGCGACCTTGCCGCTCAGCCGTGCCATGGAAACCCCTCGCTTCTGTCTGATGTGTCCTGCGTCTCACCATAATGGCACGCAATGCCATAAAGGAAGGGCCTAGAGCAGGTGGTCGGCCGCCGCTCCCCTGATCGCGGCGGCGACCCGTTCCAGCGCCGGGGTCTGCAACGTCCACTGCTGCCAGTGCAGGACGACGTCGACGTGCTGGCCAGGGTCGATCTCGACCAGCCGGCCCAGGCGCTCGGGCTCGTCCGACTGCTCGTGCGGCAGGACGGCCCAGCCGAGACCGAGTGCCACCGCCTCGGCGAAGTCGGCCGACGCGGGCACGTAGTGCCGGGGCGGGTCGAGCCGGCGCCGCGTGCGGCGACGCAGGTAGCGCTCCTGCAGGTCGTCGTGTCGGTCGAACACGACCATCGGCGCGACCGCGAGGGCATCGACACTCACCCCGCCGGCGAACCATCGGTCCACGAACGCCGGCGTCGCCATCGGCCGGTAGCGGGTCGTGCCGAGGCGGGTCGAGCGGCAGCCCTGCACCGGCTCGTCGACCGAGGTGATGGCCGCCATGACGGTGCCCGAGCGCAACAGCTCGGCCGTGCGCGACTGGTCGTCGCGGTGCAGGTCGAAGCACACGCCCGGACCGACCGTCGCGAGCGCCGGCAGCACCCACGTCGCCATCGAGTCGGCACTGACCGCGATGGGCACCGTCACAGGACCCGGACGACCGGCACTGGTCTCGGCGGCCGCGTCGCGCACGAGCACGTCGATCTGCCGCGCGAGCCGCAGGTACGACTCCCCCGCCGCGGTGACCGCCGTCGGCTTCGTGCGCCGCACCAGCACCTGGCCCGCGGACTGCTCCAGCGCCTTGATGCGCTGGCTGACGGCCGACGGCGTGACGTGCAGGGACGTGGCCGCGGCATCGAACGAGCCCTCGTCGACGACGGCGGCGAGGGCCACCAGCTGAGCCAGGTCCATGTGAAGCAATGCTAATGCGCCGTCAAGAACATTCGTTGGACTTCACCGAGGCTCGATCCTACGGTCGGACCATGACGCACGAGACGGCCGTGGCCGTGGCATCCGGGCTGGGCTTCGGCCTGTCGTTGATCGTGGCCATCGGCGCCCAGAACGCCTTCGTGCTGCGTCAAGGGCTGCTGCGCGAGCACGTGCTGCCGGTGGTGGCGGTGTGTGCCGTCTCGGACGCCGTGCTGATCGTCGCGGGCATCGCCGGCCTGGGTTCGCTGCTCGACCTCGCACCGTGGCTCGTGGACGTCATGCGCGTCGCAGGTGCCGCCTTCCTGCTGACCTACGCCGCCCTGGCTGCTCGGCGTGCCTGGCGGCCAGGATCCATCGACGCTCGCGCAGACGCGTCCGGATCGGCCCTGTGGCCCGCCGTCAGCACCGCCGTGGCCCTGACGTGGCTCAACCCGCACGTCTACCTCGACACCGTCGTGCTGCTCGGCTCCGTCGCCGGCACGCACGGCGACGAGCGGTGGTGGTTCGGCGCCGGCGCGGTCGCCGCCAGCGTCGTGTGGTTCACGGCCCTCGGCTTCGGGGCCCGCCTGCTGCAGCCGGTGTTCGTCAAGCCGTCGGCGTGGCGCGTGCTCGACGCCGTCATCGCCGCCGTCATGGTCGTCATCGCCGCGACGCTCCTGCGTGGTCTGACCCCCTGATCCCTCGCGGACGTCATCACCGATGCGGCGACCCAGGTACCGATGTGATGACGTCCCCACGACGTCATCACCGATGCGGCGACCCGGGTACAGAGGTGATGACGTCGCCTCGGGGCGTGGTCTGATGGAGGGGTGAAGTCGTTCCTCGTGGTGGTCGCGGGCGGAGCGGCCGGTTCGTTGGTCCGCTACGGCATCGGCGAGTGGCTCAACCCCGGGCACGAGCTGCCGGTCGGCACGCTGCTGGTCAACGTGACAGGGGCGTTCGTCCTCGGCGCCCTCCTGGCGGCGCTCGCGCTGCGCAGCGACGACTCGGGGCGTCACCGGCAGGTGCGCCTGCTCCTGGGCACGGGCTTCCTCGGCGGCTACACCACCTACAGCTCGCTGGCCGTCGAGACCGACACCTTGCTGCGCGACGGCCACGTCGCGCTGGGCGCCGCCTACGCGATCGGCAGCGTGGCTCTCGGCCTCGTCGCGGCGCTGACGGGCGTCGCCGCCGGACGGGCGGTCACGCGATGACACCGCTGTCGCTGGCCCTGGCCGGCGGTCTCGGCGCCGGCACCCGGTACGTCGTCGACCTGTGGGTGCGCCCCCGCGTGTCGTCCCGCCTGCCCTGGTCGACGCTGCTCATCAACGTCACCGGCTCGTTCGCGCTGGGCCTGCTCGTGGGGGCGGGCGCAGGCGCCACCTCGCACGCCGTCCTCGGTACCGGCTTCCTGGGCGGGTACACGACGTTCAGCACGGCGAGCGTCGAGACCGCCCACCTGGTGCTCGACCGCCGATACGCAGCAGCCGCCGTCAACGCCCTGGTCATGCTGACCGTGAGCGTCGCGGCGGCTGCCTGCGGATACGCGGTGGCGCGCTAGGCGGCCTTGGCAGCGTCGATCGCAGCCTGCAGGCCCTGCGGCGACGGGTTCTCGACCGCCTTGCCGCCGACGTAGACCGTCGGGGTGGAGTCGACCTTGCGATCGGAGTCGGACGCCGTCGTGCGGGCCTTCTTGACCCACGGCACGAACTTCTCGGTCTTGACGCACGAGTCGACGCCCGAGATGCCGAGACCGTCGATGGCCTTGGCCAGCGCGGCGTTCTCCGGGCCGGGCGTGCCTTCGTCGGGCTGGTTGGCGTAGAGGTAGTCGTGCACCTTGATGTAGTCGGCGACACCGCCCTTGTCGAGCGCACACAGCGCGGCGCTCGTCGACCGCTTGGAGTAGTCGTTCGGGCTTCCGCCGGTGTCGTCGAGGAACGAGAACGGCCGGTACGTGACGGTGACGGCGCCGCTGGCGACCTGCTGCCGGAGGAAGTCACCGCTCTGCTCCTCGAAGCTGCGGCAGATCGGGCACTGGAAGTCTTCGTAGACCTCGACCGACACCGGCTTGGCGTCCGCGGGCGGGGTGGCCCCGGCGGCGGCCGCGTCGTAGACGATGCCGAAGTCCTTGGTCGCGTTGGCCGGCTGGACGACCTTGTCTTCCTTCTCGTTGGCCTTGCTGGCGGCGTTGATGCCGTAGCCGCCGACCGCGATCAGCGCGATGACCACGACGACGATGCCCACCGTGATGAGGTTGCGCTGCTTGCGATCGGCCTTCTCACGCTCCTTGCGCATCTGCTCTGCGCGGGCTGCTCGGTTCTGTCGGTCGTTGCTCACTGCTGTCTCCTGGTTCGGGGTGGTCGCCACCTGGACCAACGCTGCGCCGTCCACGAAGGTTCCTGACGAGGGTAGCGGCCGGTCCGCAGCCGCCCCCTCACCACCGTCCGAGCCCGACCGCCCGGCTGGACTAGTGTGCGGTGGGTGAATGACAAGCTGGTGTGGATCGACTGCGAGATGACCGGGCTCTCCCTCGAGGCGGACGCCCTCGTCGAGGTGGCGGCCCTCGTCACCGACTACGACCTCAACGTCCTCGGCGACGGCGTCGACCTGGTGATCAAGCCTCCCCAGGCCGCGCTCGACCAGATGAACGACTTCGTCACCCAGATGCACACGACGTCCGGGCTGATCACCGAGCTCGAGGCGGGCCTCGGCCTGCGCGAGGCGGAGGAGCAGGTGCTCGAGTACGTCCGCGAGTTCGTCAAGGAGCCGCGCAAGGCCCCCATGGCCGGCAACACGATCGGCACCGACCGCGCCTTCCTGGCCCGTGACATGGCCGAGCTCGAGGGCTGGCTGCACTACCGCGTGATCGACGTCTCGTCGATCAAGGAGCTCTCGCGACAGTGGTTCCCGCGGGCGTACTTCGCCGCTCCGGCCAAGGGCGGCGAGCATCGTGCGCTGGTCGACATCCAGGAGTCCATCGAGGAGCTGCGCTACTACCGGCGGTCGGTGTTCACCCCGGATCCCGGCATCGACTCCGACTCGGCGAAGGCCATCGCGGCCGAGGTCGCCGGTTCGGTGACGGGCCGGTCGTAGCTCGCCCGAAGCCTGCGTTAGACTATTTCTCGCCGTGTCGGGCGCATGCCCGGCACGCGTGGTGGGTGTAGCTCAGCTGGTAGAGCACCGCCTTGTGGTGGCGGTGGTCGCGGGTTCGAGTCCCGTCACTCACCCAGATGCACAAGACCCCCGGACCTCGGTCCGGGGGTCTTGTCGTCGTGGCGGACGCGCTCAGCGCGCCAGCGTGATGTCGCCGGTGTCGCTCCTGGCGCGGATGAAGCCCGAGCCGCCCTGCTGGGAGTCGATCGTGGACGAGACGTCGCCCGAGGTGGACGTCGCCGTGACGGCGTACTTGCGCTTGCCCTCGCCCAGGGTGGCCCGGATGTCGCCGTCGCGCGTGGTCGCCTTGAAGCCGAACGGCTGCTTGGCGAAGGTCGCGGCGACGTTGCCGGAGCCGGTGCGCACGTCGAGCTCGTCGAGCCGCAGGCCCTTGCCGGTGACGTCGCCGCTGCCGCTCTCGATCGTCAGGACGCCCTCGGCGAGGTCGTCGACCGAGATGTTGCCCGAGGTCGTGCGGACGACGACCGGGAAGCCCTTGGGCAGCTCGAGGGTCGTGTCGACCCCGCACCCCGGGTTGAGCCACTCCTTGCAGCCCGAGACGATCTTGATCTGGTCGCCGCGCCGGCCGATGTCGAACTGCGTGTCGCGCAGCCCGCTGGTGATCCTGGCCTTGACCCGGACGACGTCGGCGTCGCCCTGCACGATGTGCAGGTCGGACGCGCCGGCGTCGATGTCGATCTGCGTCGACTGCCCGAGCTGGATGTCGCTGGTCGACACCGAGGTGCTGCGCTTGAGGATCGAGACCCCCAGCACCAGGCCGGCCAGCACCGTCACCACGAGGATCGTCCCGACGACCGTCAGCAGGGTGCGAGAGGCTGGCGACCGCACGTCGTAGTCGGCGATGATCTCGTCGTCGGTCAGCGCCTGGCCGTTGGCGATGGTCTCGTCGTCGGCGCTCATGCCCCGCCCCGCCTCTCACCGGCGGAGCCCTCGCCGGTGGTGACCGGGACGACGTCGGCCGCGCCCATGCGGGCTGCGTCGGCCGTCTCGTCGTCGGGCATGGTCTGGCTCTCGCGCTCGGCCTCGACGCGCTTGAGGTAGTGGTCGACCTCGTTGGCACGCTGCTCGGTGGTCCAGCCCAGCACCTCGCCCATCAGCTCGGCGACCTCGGCCGCGACCGCCACCCCGCGGTCGAAGGTCTCGATCGAGATGCGGGTGCGCCGGGCGATGGCGTCGTCGAGGTGGCGCGCGCCCTCGTGGGACGCGGCGTAGACGATCTCGGCGCGCAGGTAGTCGTCGGCGCCTGTGAGCGGGTCGGCGAGGTCGGGCTGGGCCTCGACGAGGTCGAGCACCTCCGAGACCAGCGAGCCGTAGCGGTGCAGCAGGTGCTCGACGCGTCCGACCCCGAGGCCACTGGTGCGGGCGATCTGGTGACGCTGGTTCCACAGCGCGTCGTAGCCGTCGGCACCGAGCAGCGGGACGTTCTCGGTGACCGAGGGCGGGGCGTGGCGGTCGAGCTGCGTCTCCATGCCGTGGACGGCGGCGTCGACGGCGTCCTTGGCCATGATGCGGTAGGTCGTGTACTTGCCGCCCGCGATGACGACCAGGCCCTTGACGCTCGTGCCGACCGCGTGCTCGCGCGAGAGCTTGCTGGTGGCCTCGTCCTCACCGGCCAGCAGCGGACGCAGCCCGGCGTAGACGCCCTCGACGTCGGCGTGGGTGAGCGGCTGCTCGAGCACGGTGTTGACGTGGTCGAGCAGGTAGTCGATGTCGCTGCGGCTGGCGGCCGGGTGGTCCTTGGAGAGCGACCAGTCGGTGTCGGTGGTGCCGATGATCCAGTGGCGACCCCACGGGATGACGAACAGCACCGACTTCTCGGTGCGCAGGATCAGGCCCGACGTGCCCCGGATGCGGTCGCGAGGCACCACCAGGTGCACGCCCTTGCTGGCCCGGACGTGGAACTGGCCGCGCTCGCCGGCGAACGACTGGGTCTCGTCGGTCCAGACGCCGCTGGCGTTGACCACCTGCTTGGCCGAGACGTCGAACTCGGCGCCCGACTCGAGGTCCTTGACGCGCGCACCCACGACCCGGTCGCCGTCGCGCAGCAGGTCGATCACGCGGGTACGGCTCGCGACGTGCGCGCCGTAGGCCGCGGCGGTGCGCGACAGGAACATCGTGTGGCGGGCGTCGTCGACCTGGCCGTCGTAGTAGTGCAGCGCGCCGACCAGGGCGTCCTTCTTGAGGGCGGGCATGAGCTTGCGCGCGCCCCGGCGCGTCAGGTGACGGTGCAGGGGGACGTTCTGGCCGTAGCCGGACGCCTTGCTCATCGCGTCGTACAGCGCGACGCCGGAGCCGGCGTAGAACCGCTCCCACACCCGGTGCGTCAGCGGGTAGATGAAGCCGACCTCGCGAACGAGGTGCGGGGCGAGCCGCTGCAGGCTCAGGCCGCGCTCCTTGAGCGCCTCGGCGACCAGGCGGAAGTCGAGCATCTCGAGGTAGCGCAGGCCGCCGTGCATCAGCTTGCTGGAGCGGCTCGACGTGCCCGAGGCGAAGTCACGCGCCTCGACCAGCCCGACCGTCAACCCGCGGGTCGCGGCGTCGAGCGCGGCGCCTCCACCGACGACGCCACCACCGATGACCAGGACGTCGAGCGGGGTGGAGGCCATCGCATCGAGTGCGGCTTGGCGGTTCTCGGGCGAGAGGGCGACGGGACGCATGCTCCCAGTCAATCAGTACCCGTGCAACGCGGCGAACGCCCGCAGTCCGATGTGACCGACCCGACGCCGGCCCGTCGTCGTCCGTAGGCTCGGCGCATGCGCCTCATCCTGATCCGCCACGGCCAGACCCCCGCCAACGTCGAGGGCGTCCTCGAGTCGACCGTGCCCGGCCCCGGGCTCACGACGTTGGGCTCGCAGCAGGCCGAGCAGCTCGTCCATGCACTCAGCGACCAGCCGATCGACGCGATCTACGTGTCGACGATGGTGCGCACGCACCTCACGGCCGCGCCGCTGGCCGGCGCTCGTGGCATCACGCCGGTCGAGCGAGCAGGCCTGCGCGAGATCGCCGCCGGCGACGTCGAGGGACGCCGCGACGAGGCGGCCGTGCACCAGTACGTGTCGACGCTCTTCGCGTGGTGTGGCGGCGACCTCGATGTCCGCATGCCGGGCGCGCAGGACGGCCGCGAGGTCATCGCCCGCTTCGACGAGGTGGTCGCGGAGGTCGAGGCCTCCGGCCACGACGACGTCGCGCTCGTCAGCCACGGCGCCGTCATCCGCGCCTGGTGCGCGGTGCGCACCGACAACATCGACCTCGACTTCGTCACCGACCACTACGTGACCAACACCGGCGTCGTCGTCGTGGACGGCTCGTCCGCCGACGGGTGGACCGTCACGTCGTGGCTCGGTGAGGGGGTCGCCGAGGCCGCCGTCCGGGGCGTCTCGGGCGATCACAGTCCCGCCTCGGAGCCCCTCGACGACTAACCAACCGCCGGACCGGTCGTTGGAGAGTCCATGCGACGGGTCAAGCGCGACAGGACGAGGTCGGCGGCAGCAGCAGCGGTGGTCGTCGGCCTGCTGGTCATCGCCGGCGTCGCCGCGTCGCTGCTGCTGGGCCACGGCGGCTCGACGCCCAAGGACGACGTCCGTGTCGCCGTCCCGTCGACCGAGCCGCCCGAGTACTCGGCCACCGACGACCTCGGACTGGCCGACCAGGACGTCGATCGTCCCGCCACCGCACCGGCTCGGCCGGGCACGACGTTCCCCGGAGCCGGCGTCCCCGATCTGAAGGGACTCCGCGGCGAGGGCGGCATCCTCGGCCTCCCCCGCGAGAAGGTCGTGCTCACCATGACGTCGGCCGCGCCGATCGCCTACGTCGGCTACATCGTCCCGACGAGCCTCGACCACTCCACCGGCACGGTCACCTCGCCGGGCACCTCGTGGTCGCTCACCACCACCGCCTACGGACCGCCCGACTACGCGCAGCTGTTCTCGCTGGCCGGCCCCGCGGGGGTGCCCGTCACGTGCACGATCACGGTCAACGGACGCGTCACCGAGACGCGCACCACGTCGGGCCCGCACGATCAGCTGTTCTGCCAGGGCTGACCGCACGGGCCTCGCGGCCTCACCGACCGGACCCGGCCGCTAGTCGGGCAGCATCTCGCCGTGGACGTCGGCGTGCGGGACGGTCGGGATCGTGCCGAGGCGACCCTTCTGGAAGTCCTCGAACGCCTGCGCGACCTCGGCCTTGGAGTTCATGACGAACGGGCCGGCCCACGCGATCGGCTCGCGGATGGGCAGACCGCCCAGCAGCACGACCTCGAGCGCCGGGTCCTTGGCCGCCTGGCGCTGGTCGGCGCCCACCGTGATGGTCTCGCCGTGGCCCAGCACCGCCAGCTGACCGGCCCGCAGAGGACGCCGGTCGCGCGCGACGTAGCCCGCTCCGCCCATCACGTAGACGAGCGCGTTGAAGTCGGTGCGCCACGGCACCGTCATCTCCGCGCCCGGCAGCACGGTCGCGTGCACCATGGCCATCGGCGTGTGGGTGGAGCCCGGCCCCTTGACGCCGTCGACCTCGCCGGCGATGACGCGCAGCAGCGCTCCGGCGTCGGGTGTCGAGGCCAGGCCGACGTCGGTGCCGCGGATGTCCTGGTAGTGCGGCGGCAGCCACTTGCTGGCCTTCGGCAGGTTGACCCACAGCTGCAGGCCGTGGAAGACCCCACCCTTGACGACCAGCCACTCCGGCGGCGTCTCGATGTGCAGCAGGCCCGAGCCCGCGGTCATCCACTGGGTGTCGCCGTCGGTGATCGAACCGCCGCCGCCGTGCGTGTCCTGGTGGTCCATGACGCCGTCGATCATGTAGGTCACGGTCTCGAAGCCGCGGTGCGGGTGCCAGGGCGTGCCCTTGGGCTCGCCGGGCTGGTACTCGACCTCACCCATCTGGTCCATGTGGATGAAGGGGTCGAGCTGGCGGGCGTCGACGCCGGCGAAGGCCCGGTGCACCGGGAACCCCTCGCCCTCGTAGCCGGTCGGCGCCGTGGTGACGCTGATCGGCGCACGGTCCTCGGTCTGGGTCGGCGCGGCGATCACGCGGGGAAGGACGGTCCAGTCGGCAACGGTCACAGCAGGCATCTGACTTCTCCTCAGTAGATCTCTCAATTTAGTTCAATATTCAACTAACGTCAAGCATTCCCCGGCCCGCCCCTCCCACGGCCCTACGCTGGTCGGCATGACGCAGACCTCCTCGGCGGACGAGCACGCAGACGTCGTCATCGTCGGCGGCGGGCACAACGCCCTCGTCGCGGCGACCTACCTGGCACGCGCCGGCCGGCACGTCGTCGTCCTCGAGCGGCTGCCCCACGTGGGCGGGGCGGCGATCAGCGCGCAGACGTTCGAGGGCCACGACGCCCGCCTGTCGCGCTACTCGTACCTCGTGAGCCTGATGCCCCAGCAGCTGATCGACGACCTCGGCCTCGGTGTCGAGCTGCGCTCACGCGAGACGGCCTCGTACACGCCGTACCCGGGCGGTGGCCTGCTCGTCGAGACCGTCGAGGGCGAAGCCACCCGCGAGTCGTTCCGTGCACTCACCGGCGCCGACGACGAGCTCGCGGCGTGGCGTCAGTTCTACGCCGAGGTCGCGGCCCTGGCCGACGTCGTGGCCCCGACCCTGCTCTCGCCGCTCCCCCACATCGGCAACCTGCGCGACCTCAGCGAGATGGCGATCTGGACCGATGTCGTCGACGAGCCCCTGGGGTCGGCGATCGAGCGACGCTTCGCGCACGACCTCGTCCGCGGCATCGTCGGCACCGATGCGTTGATCGGCACCTTCGCCTCGCTGCACGACCCGAGCCTGGTGCAGAACCGCTGCTTCCTCTACCACCTCGTCGGCAACGGGACGGGCGAGTGGCGCGTGCCGGTCGGCGGCATGGGCGCGGTGACCGCCGAGCTCGAACGGGTCGCGCGCGAGGCCGGCGCGACGATCCGCACCGACAGCACCGTGACCTCCGTGGCAGCGCGCGACGACGGCGTCACGGTGAGCGGCGACGGCTTCGTCATCGAGGCCGCTCACGTGCTGAGCGGAATCGCGCCCCACGCGCTCGCCGGGCTGATGGGGCGCCCGACCCCGCCCAGGCCGTCCGGCTCGCAGTTCAAGGTCAACCTGCTGGTCTCGCGGCTGCCGCACCTCAGGTCGGGGGTCGACCCGGCGATCGCATTCGCCGGCACCTTCCACCTGGGCGAGTCGATGAGCGAGCTCGAGCAGGCGTGGCGCCAGGCCGCCGGCGGCGCCCTCCCCGACCGCGCTGCCGGCGAGCTGTACTGCCACACCCTGACCGACCGGTCGATCCTCGGTCCCGACCTCGTCGACACCGAGGCGCAGACCCTGACCTACTTCGGCCTGCACACGCCGTACGAGGTCCTGCCCGACGCCGAGGCAGCCGAGCGCGCGTACGCCCAGGTGCTGGCCGCGCTCGACGAGCACCTGGCCGAGCCCCTCGAGCCGTTGATCCTCGGCGTCGAGCACAAGACGCCCGCGCAGATCGAGCAGGCGCTCGCGATGCCGGGCGGGCACATCTTCCACGGCGACCTGCAGTGGCCGTGGCTCGAGGAGGGCGAGAAGCCCCGCTCCGCCGCCGAGCGCTGGGGCGTCCAGACGTCGCACCCCCGCGTGCTGATGTGCGGCAGCGGCGCCCGTCGAGGGGGCGCCGTCAGCGGCATTGCAGGGCACAACGCGGCCCATGCACTGCTCGAGGCAGACCTGGATTTGGGGGGCGCGTGACCCCCTGCTAACGTTTCTCTCGCTTCGTGGCTCGGCCACTCGGCGGCATTAGCTCAATTGGCAGAGCAGCTGACTCTTAATCAGCGGGTTCGGGGTTCGAGTCCCTGATGCCGCACTGTGAAGGCCCCATTCCTCGCCGAATGGGGCCTTTGCTTCTTCCCGGCCACCTCCGAGCGTGCTGTGCCAGCCGTCCGTGGCGCTACCCTGGCCCGATGAACGCCTTCTTCTCCGACGGTGCCGCTCGGCTCGACGAGGCGGAGTGCCTCGAGCTGCTCGACACCGCCTCCGTCGGGCGGATGGCCTTCGTCATCGAGGGCCGGCAGCACCTGCTTCCCATCAACTACGTCGTCCACGACTCGGTCGTGCACGTACGCACGGCTGACGGGACGTCCTTCTCGAAGCTCGCCCAGGGCACCGACGTCGTCTTCGAGGTCGACTACCACGACGACGTCTTCCGGTGGGGCTGGTCGGTGACGGTGCACGGCGCCATCCGCCGCGTCGATGACCCGGCCGTGCTCGCCCACCTCCAGACGATCCGCCGCCCCCAGGCCTGGGCGGCGGGCGAGCGCACCATCGTGCTGGCCGTCGAGCCCGACGAGATCGCCGGGCGCCGGGTGCGGCTGCGCGACTGACGCCGTGACCGACACCGAGCATGCCCGAGATCGACTGACCGACGAGCGGGAGCGCGCCACGCTCCTGCTCGCCTCGCTGACCCGTGACTTCGACGGCATCGTCGAGGCGTCGGCCGACTCCAACGCCGACGACGAGCACGACCCCGAGGGCTCGACGATCGCGTTCGAGCGCTCGCAGGTCAGCACGATGGTCGAGCAGACGCGTGCCCGGCTCGCCGACGTCGACGACGCCCTCGAGCGCGTCGAGCAGGGAACCTACGGCCTGTGCGAGCGCTGTGGCAGGCCGATCCCCGAGGGACGCCTCGAGGCCCGCCCCGTCGCCCGCACCTGCGTGGCGTGCTCGTGACGGGTGGCCGGCACATCCGCGCGGACGTAACGTGGGTCACATGTCGAGTCGTCGGTCGCCGGAGTCACGCGCCCGCGAGGCCGTCGCCGTGCTGGCCGTCGGCCTGGGCGTCCTGACCCTGCTCGCCGTCGCGCTGTACCGACCGGGCTCCCCACGATGGACCCACGTCATGATCGACGGTGCCGCGTGGATGCTGGTCGTCTCGACCGGGGCCATGCTGGTGGCGTCGGCCGTCGAGAAGCTCGTCGAGGTCGGTCGCCGGCACCTGCCGCACTGACGGCGACCACGACGGGCGTGGGAACTCTGGCCGGGGCGCACGAGTTGGTCAGGTATGAAGTGTCCTACCGACAGCGCCACCCTCGTGATGAGCGAGCGGTCAGGCATCGAGATCGACTACTGCCCCGAGTGCCGCGGTGTCTGGCTCGACCGCGGCGAGCTCGACAAGATCCTGGAGCGGGCGACCGCCGAGATCCCTCCGGCTCCCGCCCCCGTCCCTCCGCAGCAGTACGCCGAGCCGCGGTACGACGCGCCTCGGCGCGAGGAGCGCCGGTACGAGGAGCCCCGCCACGACAGCCGCTCGGGCGGCTACGGGCAGCAGCCGTACCGCAAGAAGAAGAAGGAGCACTGGCTCTCCGAGCTGTTCGACTGAGCCGGGCGGAGCCTCGCTGGCCGGAATACCGCCGGTATGGCACGGGTTGACCACGACATGAAGATTCTGCTCACCGGGTCCACCGGTCTCATCGGGTCAGCCGTCACCTCCGCGCTCGTCGCGCAGGGGCACCAGGTGACGGCCGTCGTCCGCAGCCAGCAGTCGTCGCTCAAGGCCAGCGATCTCGGCGCCACCGGCGTCATCGGCGACCTGTTCGACGCCTCGTGGCTCGCCTCCGAGCTGCGCCACCACGACGGCCTCGTGCACGCCGCTGCCGGCAGCGACGAGCGCGACCCCGCCCTCAACGACGCCGTCATCACCGCGGCACTCGACGCCTTCGCGGGCACCGACAAGCCGTTCGTCCACACGGGCGGCATCTGGACCTACGGATCCGGCGACTCGTTCGTCGAGACCGATGCGCCGAACCCGCCGTCCATCACCTCCTGGCGTCCCGCCGGCGAGCAGCGCGTGCTGGAGTCCGACGTCAAGGCATCGGTCGTGCAGCCGGGCATCGTCTACGGCCGCGGAGCGGGCATCCCGGCCATGCTGGTCGACGGCGTCGAGGACGGCCGGCTCACGCTCATCGGCAGCGGCGAGCAGCACTGGACGACGGTGCACGTCGACGACCTCGCCGATCTGTACGTCCGCGTGCTGACCCAGGCACCCGGCGGCAAGGCCTACATCGGCGTCTCGGGCGTCAACCCGACGGTGCGCGAGCTGGGCGAGGCGATCGCCGAGACCGTCGTCCCCGAGTCCGACGAGGCCACCGTGGCCCGCCTGGGCGGGTTCGGCGAGGCGCTGCTGCTCGACCAGCAGGCCGACGGCCAGCGCGCGAAGTCCGAGCTCGGGTGGAGCCCGACGCGTCCGACGCTCGTCGAGCTGCTCTCGAAGGGCTACTCCACCGCCGAGTGAGTCGGCGAGGCGGTGGGTCAGCGACTCTGACAGGTCGCTGACCCACCGCACGGCGTCTGCGGTGCGCCGCCTCGGGCCCCGGGCGAGCTCAGCCCGGCGTCACGAGCCGGTAGCCGATGCCCGGGTCGGTGATGAACATCGTGGGCCGGGACGGATCGGACTCGAGCTTGCGACGGATCTGCGCGAGGTAGACGCGCAGGTAGTTGGTCTCGCGGTCGTACCCCGGGCCCCACACCTCGTGCAGCAGCTCGGCCTGACGCACCAGCCGCCCCTGGCGCCGCGCCAGCACCTCGACGATGTGCCACTCCGTGGGCGTCAGCCGCACCTCGTCACCGGCCCGCGTGGCGCGGCGCTCGGTGACGTCGAGCCGCACGTCGCCCGCCACGACCACCAGCGACGCCTCTGCCGCCCCGGCCCGCCTGATCGCTGAGCGGACCCGGGCCAGCAGCTCCTCCATGTCGAAGGGCTTGGTCACGTAGTCGTCAGCCCCCTCGTCGAGTGCCTCGACCTTGTCGTCCGACTCGTGGCGGGCGGACAGCACCACGACCGGCACCTGTGTGAAGCTCCGCAGCCGCTTGAGCACCGCCACGCCGTCGAGGTCGGGCAGGCCGAGGTCGAGGATCACGGCGTCGGGCATGCGCTCGTCGACGACCTGCAGCGCCGAGCGGCCGTCGCCGGCGGTCTCGACGTCGTACCCGCGGGCCCGCAGGTTGATCGAGAGGGTGCGCAGGATGGCCGGGTCGTCGTCGACCGCCAGCACGAAGGTCATCGCGGCGCTCCCGTCCCCGGCAGGTCGAGGACGAACGTCAGCCCGCCACCGGGCGTGTCCTCGGCCGTCAACGTACCGCCCATCGCCTCGGTCAACCCCCGGGCCACCGCCAGGCCAAGACCGATGCCCTCGCCCTGGGGGACGTCGCCGAGCCGCTGGAAGGCCTCGAACAACCGCTCCTGCTGCTCGGCGGGGACGCCGGGGCCCGTGTCGACGACCCGCACGACGACCCGGCCGGCAGATGCCGTCGCGTCGACGCGCACGCGCGTCGGTGCCGGCGCGTAGGCCAGGGCGTTGCCGACGAGGTTGGCCACGACACGCTCGAGCAGGCCGGCGTCCGCGACGACGAGTGCCGCGGCGTCGTCGACCTCGACGTCGACGCGGTCGGCCCCGGTCAGCGGCGACAGGGCGACGTGCACGACGGCCTCGACCTCGACCTCGTCGACGTGGGCCGTCACCGCACCCATCTGGATGCGACTCATGTCGAGCAGGTTGGCCACGAGGGCATCGAGCCGGTCGGCGCCCTCCTCGACCGTCTCGAGCAGCGCCTGCTCGTCCTCGGGCGACCAGCGGATCTCGGTGTTGCGCAGGCTGCTGACGGCAGCCTTCACGGCCGACAGGGGCGAGCGCAGGTCGTGGGAGACAGCGGCGAGCAGCGCCGTACGGGTGCGATCGGTCTCGGCCAGCACCCGACGCTCGCTGCGCTCCTGAGCCGCGCGACGCCGCTCGCCCAGCACCGACGCGTGCGCCGCGTACGCCTTGAGCAGCCGCTGGTCGGCGGCCGGGAGCGCACGGCCGACCAGGGCCAGGCTCGAGTCGGCGTCGATGGGCATCACGACGTCGGCGGCATCGGTGCTCTCGATCGGCCGGCCGTAGGCGTGGAGGACCTCTCCGTCGCCGGTGACGACGGCCGCCCCGGCCATGCCGAACAGCTCGCAGGCGTTCGAGAGCAGGGTCTGGAAGTCGCCGGCGTGCAGCAGGCTGTGCGACAGCACGGTCAGGGCGTCCGCCTCGGCGCTGGCCTTCTCGGCCTGCGCCGTGCGACGCGCTGCCAGCCCGACGACGGACGACACCGCGACACCCACCACGACGAACAGCACGACGGCGAAGGCGTTGTCGCCGCTGGCGATCGTGACGGTGCGCAGCGGCGGCGTGAAGAAGAAGTTGAGCGCGAAGCCGCTGATCAGGGAGCACGCCACCGCCGGCCAGCGTCCCCCCGCGATGGCCGTCCCGACGACCAGGGCCATGAAGAACATCGCCTCGGTCGGCAGGCCGTGGAAGTCGGGCGTCACGAGCAGCAGGCCCGACAGCACGAACGGTCCCAGCACCCCGAGCAGGTAGCCGTACAGACGGCGCCGACGGCTCAGCTCGGGCGTGGCCCGCACGTTGGTCTTGGTACGCCGTGCCTGGTCGTGCGTGACGATGTGGACGTCGATGTCGCCCGACTCGGCGATGACGATCTCGCCGACGCCGGGGTTGGCGAGCGTCGACAGGCGACCGCGCCGGCTGGCCCCGATCAGCACCTGCGTGGCGTTCTCGGCCTTCGCGAAGTCGAGGATCGCGGTGGCCGTGTCGTCGCCGACGACGGAGTGGAAGGTGCCGCCCATGTCCTCGGTCATGACGTGCAGCCGGTGCAGCCGTGCGGGGTCCATCTGCACGAGGCCGTCGCCTCGGGTGACGTAGAGCCCGAGCCACTCGCCCCCGCCGGTGCGCGAGGCGATGCGGGCGGCCCGCCGCATCAGCACCTCCGACTCCGGGCCGCCGGTGACGGCCACGACGATGCGCTCGCGCGTCGCCCAGGTGGAGTCGATCTCGTGCTGGTCGCGGTAGCGGTCGAGCCCCTCCTCGACCCGGTCGGCCAGCCAGAGCAGCGCCAGCTCGCGCAGCGCCGTCAGGTTGCCCTCGCGGAAGAACCGCGACAGCGCGGCGTCGACCTTGTCGGGGGCGTAGACGTTGCCGTGCGCCATCCGCCGGCGCAACGACTGCGGGCTCATGTCGACCAGCTCGATCGCATCGGCACCGCGCACGATCTTGTCGGGGACGGTCTCGCGCTGACGGATGCCGGTGATCGACTCGACGACGTCGTTGAGCGACTCCAGGTGCTGGATGTTGACCGTCGTGATGACGCAGATGCCGGCGGCGAGGAGGTCCTCGACGTCCTGCCAGCGCTTCTCGTGGCCGACGCCCGGCACGTTGGTGTGCGCCAGCTCGTCGACCAGCACGACCTCGGGCATCCGGGCGAGGACGGCCTGCACGTCGAGCTCCTCCTGGCGCGTGCCGCGGTGGTCGACCACGAGCCGCGGCACGACCTCGAGGCCCTCGACCTGGGCCGCGGTGTGGACGCGTCCGTGGGTCTCGACGAAGCCGACGACGACGTCGGTGCCCCGCTCGGCCCGCCGGCGTCCCTCGTCGAGCATCGCGTACGTCTTGCCGACGCCGGGCGAGGCACCGAGGTAGACGCGCAGCACGCCGCGCTGTCGCCGCCGGTCCTCGTCGCCCTGCACGTCCTCAGTCTGCACCCCGGGCCCGTCCTACCGGTCCGGGAGCGCCAGGTTGAGCTCGAGCACGTTGACCTTCGGCTCGCCCAGGAAGCCCAGCTGACGGCCGTCGGTGTGGTCGGCCACGAGCTTCTCGATCGCACCCGTCGTGAGACCGCGGGCCTTCGCGACGCGCGGCACCTGCAGCCGCGCGTACTCCGGTGAGATGTACGGGTCGAGGCCCGAGCCGGACGCCGTCACAGCATCGGCGGGGATGTCGGCCACGTCGACGCCCTCGATCGCGGCGATCGTCGCCTGCCGTTTCTTGATGGCCGACAGCAGGTCCGGGTTGGACGGGCCGAGGTTCGACGGCGCCGACGCCAGGCCGTCGTAGTCCCCCGCCGACGGTCGACCGTGGAACAGGTCGTCGTCCTTCGTGGCGAAGTTCTGGCCGATCAGCTTCGAGCCGACGTCCTTGCCGTCGACCGACACGATCTGGCCGTTGGCCTTCTCGTGGAACGCGGTCTGGGAGATGCCCCAGACGGCGGCCGGGTAGACGACGCCGAGCACGACGGTCATGACGACGAGCAGCTTGAGCCCGACGAGGCTCTGGCGGACGAAGCCGCTCGAGAGGTGGAGACGGTTCATGGTTATCCGATCCCTGGGATGGTGGAGACGATCAGGTCGATGAGCTTGATGCCGACGAACGGTGCGACGACTCCGCCGACGCCGTAGACGAGGATGTTGCGCCGCAGGATCGCCGCCGCCGAGGCGGCCCGGTACGCGACCCCCTTGAGCGCCAGCGGGATGAGCGCCACGATGACGAGGGCGTTGAAGATCACCGCCGAGAGGATCGCCGACTGCGGTGTCGCCAGGTGCATGACGTTGAGCCGGTCGAGCGACGGGTAGGCGACCAGGAACATCGCCGGGATGATCGCGAAGTACTTCGCGACGTCGTTGGCGATCGAGAACGTCGTGAGGGCGCCGCGGGTGATGAGCAGCTGCTTGCCGATGCCGACGATGTCGATCAGCTTGGTCGGGTCGGAGTCGAGGTCGACCATGTTGCCGGCCTCCTTGGCCGCGGACGTCCCCGAGTTCATCGCGACGCCCACGTCGGCGGCGGCGAGGGCCGGTGCGTCGTTGGTGCCGTCGCCGGTCATCGCGACGAGGCGTCCGCCCTCCTGCTCCTGGTGGATCAGCCGCATCTTGTCCTCGGGGGTGGCCTCGGCGAGGAAGTCGTCGACGCCCGCCTCCTTCGCGATCGCCGCGGCGGTCAAGGGGTTGTCTCCCGTGATCATGACGGTGCGGATGCCCATGCGCCGCAGCTCGGCGAAGCGCTCGACCATGCCTTCCTTGACGACGTCCTTGAGGTGGACGGTGCCCAGCACACGCGTGACTCCGTCGGTCTGCTCGGCGACGACCAGCGGGGTGCCACCGGAGCCGCTGATCTCGTCGATCGTGGCCCGGACGTCGTCCGGGACTCCACCGCCCCACGCGGCGATCGAGCCGCCGGCGCCCTTGCGCACGGCCCGCCCGCTCGCCAGGTCGACGCCCGACATGCGGGTCTGCGCCGTGAACTCGACGAACGTGGCGCCGTCGGTGGCGACCTCGGCGGGCGCGCCCTCGGCCAGGGCCAGCTCGACGATCGAGCGTCCCTCGGGGGTCAGGTCGGCCAGGCTCGAGAGCCGGGCGGCGTCGCGCATCTCGTCCTGCGTCACGCCGGCGGCGGGCACGAGGCGGGACGCGCGGCGGTTGCCGTACGTGATCGTCCCGGTCTTGTCGAGCAGCAGGGTGCTGACGTCACCGGCGGCCTCGACCGCACGACCCGACATCGCGAGGACGTTGACGCGCACGAGCCGGTCCATGCCGGCGATGCCGATCGCGCTGAGCAGCGCTCCGATCGTCGTCGGGATGAGGCAGACCAGCAGCGCGATCAGCACCAGCGTGTCCTGGGGGGCCCCGGCGTAGTCGGCCATGGGCTTGAGCGTCACGACAGCCAGCACGAACACGATCGTGAGGCTGACCAGCAGGATCGACAGGGCGATCTCGTTCGGCGTCTTGCGGCGCGACGCGCCCTCGACGAGGGCGATCATCCGGTCGAGGAAGGTCTCACCCGGAGCGGACGTGATCTTGACCGTGATCTGGTCCGACAGGACCTTGGTCCCGCCCGTGACCGCCGACCGGTCACCACCGGCCTCGCGGATGACGGGCGCGGACTCGCCCGTGATCGCGGACTCGTCGACCGACGCGACGCCCTCGACGACGTCGCCGTCGCCCGGCACGACCTCGCCGGCCTGCACGATCACCAGGTCGCCGACGCGCAGCTCGGTGCCGGCGACGGTCTCCTCCGTGCCGTCGGGCAGCAGCCGGAGCGCCGAGACGTCGGTGCGGGCCGCGCGCAGCGACGCGGCCTGCGCCTTGCCGCGGCCTTCGGCGACGGCTTCGGCGAGGTTGCCGAAGACGACCGTGAGCCACAGCCACACGGTGATCGTCCACGCGAACGCCGACGGGTCGGCGATCGCGATGACGGTCGTCATGACCGAGCCGATCCAGACGATGAACATGACCGGGCTGCGCCACAGGTGGCGGGGGTCGAGCTTCCTCAGGGCCGAGGGCAGCTGGGCGAGCAGGGTGGTGAGCGTCATGCGAGTGCCTCCGCGAGGGGTCCGAGAGCAAGCGCCGGGAAGAACGTCAGGCCGGTGATCAGGAGGATCACGCCGACGAGCAGGCCGGTGAACAAGGGGGTGTGGGTGGGCAGCGTGCCGGCGGTCGTCGGCACCTTGCCCTGCCTGGCGAGCGAGCCGGCCAGGGCCAGCACCAGGACGATCGGGACGAACCGGCCCAGCAGCATCGCGAGCGCCAGGGCGATCTGGAAGAAGTGCGACGTCACCGTGATGCCGCCGAACGCGCTGCCGTTGTTGTTGGCGGCCGACGTGAAGGCGTAGACGACCTCGCTGAAGCCGTGGCCGCCCGGGTTGCCCATGGCGTCCGGGGTGCTGCCCAGCGCGATCGCCGTTCCGACGCCGACGAGGATGATCGCCGGGACGCTCAGCGTGTAGAGCGCGACGTACGTCATCTCCTTGGTGCCGATCTTCTTGCCGAGGATCTCCGGCGTCCGGCCGACCATGAGCCCGGCGATGAACACCGTCAGGATCGCCATGATCAAGATCCCGTAGATGCCGGCTCCGACACCGCCCGGCGAGACCTCGCCGAGCATCATGTTGACCAGGACGGTGCCGCCACCGGCGGGGGTGAAGGAGTCGTGGGCGGCGTTGACCGCGCCCGTGGAGGTGCCGGTCGTGAAGACGCCGAACATCGCCGACGCCCAGGTGCCGAGCTGCGTCTCCTTGCCCTCCATCGCACCGCCGGCCAGACGGGCGGCCTGCGAGTGGCCCCCGGCCTCGGCCCACGTGGCGACGGCCAGCGCCGCGCCGATCATCACCGTCATGGCGCCCAGCACGGCCAGGCCCTGCTTGCGGCGGCCCAGCATCGTCCCGACCGTGCGGGTCAGGCTGATGGGGATGACGAGGATCAGGAACATCTCCAGGAGGTTGCTGAGCGGGTTGGGGTTCTCGAAGGGGTGTGCCGAGTTGGCGTTGAAGAAGCCGCCGCCGTTGGTGCCGAGCTCCTTGATGACCTCCTGGCTGGCGACGGGGCCTCCGGGGACGACCTGCGTCCCGCCGGCGACCGCGTTGACCGTGTGGTCGGCGAAGTTCTGGATCGCACCGAACGACACCAGCAGGATCGCCGCGACGAAGGCGACGGGCAGCAGGATGCGGAACGTCGTGCGCACGAGATCGACCCAGAAGTTGCCGAGGTCGTCCGACCGGGTGCGCATGAAGCCGCGCAGCAGCGCGACGGCGACGGCCATGCCGACCGCCGCCGACAGGAAGTTCTGCACCGCGAGGCCACCGGCCTGGGCGGCGAAGCCGAGCGTCGACTCACCGGCGTACGACTGCCAGTTGGTGTTGGTCACGAACGAGACGGCCGTGTTGATGCCCATGTCCCACGGCATGCCGGGCAGGTCGCGCCCGAACGGCAGCGCCTGCTGGCCGACCAGGATCGCGTACAGCGCGACGATGCTCACGACGGAGAACCCGAGGACGCTGACGGTGTAGGACCGGGCGGTCTGCGGGGAGTCGGGGTCGACCCCGACGAGGCGGTAGAGCCGCGACTCGACCCGCGTGTGGGAGGTCGAGGTGAAGGTGCGGGCCATGTAGTCGCCGAACGGCACGTACACGGCGGCGAGCACCACGACGAGGGTGAGAATGGTGAGCAGGCCGGAGGTTGTGTCTGACATGGCGGCTCAGAACTTCTCGGGACGGACGAGGGCCGCGACCAGATAGGTCAACAGCGCCGCCACGATCACGAGCAGGAGGACGGATTCGAAGGTCATGTGACCACACCACACCCGCCGCGACCGCCGTTCGACGTCCTTGACGGGACGCTGACACGTCTTGACGCGATCCATACGCCCGGTGAGACGTGCGCCACGCTTTGCCGACGCTGCAGGTGGCGACAGACATACTGGCCGGTAGTTTTGTCGTCCGACGACTGTTCCCGATCGAGAGATGCCCCCGCGTGCGCAATCCCCGAGCCTTCCTCCGTCCCCTCGCCGTCGGCGCTCCCACGCCCGTCGCCGACATCCCGTTCCGTCCGAGCCGGATGATCCACTTCTTCGACCCGAGCAACCCGAAGATGGCCGCGAAGGTGCCGGACATCGCGAAGAAGGTCGACATCATCCTCGGCAACCTCGAGGACGCCATCAAGATCGAGAACAAGGAAGCCGCCCGTCAGGGCCTGGTCGACATCGCGAAGGCGACCACCTTCGGAGACACGCAGCTCTGGACCCGCATCAACAGCCTCGACTCGCCCTGGGCGCTCGACGACCTCATCACGCTGGTCACCGAGATCGGCGACAAGCTCGACGTCGTCATGGTGCCCAAGGTCGAGGGCGCGCAGGACATCCACTACGTCGACCGTCTCCTCGCCCAGCTCGAGGCCCGCGCCGGCATCACCCGCCCGATCCTCGTGCACGCGATCCTCGAGACCGCCGAGGGCATGACCAACGTCGAGGAGATCGCCGCCGCCAGCCCGCGCATGCAGGGCATCTCGCTCGGCCCGGCCGACCTCGCGGCCAGCCGCCGCATGAAGACCACCCGCGTGGGCGGCGGGCACCCCGGCTACCTCGTGCGCCAGGACCCCACCGGCGACGACCTCACGCAGGGCCGCACCACGTACCAGCAGGACCTGTGGCACTACACGATCGCCCGCATGGTCGACGCCTGTGCGGGCAACGACATCCTCCCGTTCTACGGACCGTTCGGCGACATCAAGGACGTCGTGGCGTGCGAGGACCAGTTCCGCAACGCGTTCCTGCTCGGCTGCGTCGGCGCGTGGAGCCTGCACCCCGTGCAGATCGACATCGCCAAGAAGGTCTTCTCCCCCGACCCCGCCGACGTCGCGCACGCCAAGCAGGTCGTCGAGGCCATGGGCGACGGCTCCGGCGCCGTCATGATCAACGGCAAGATGGAGGACGACGCGTCCTGCAAGCAGTGCATCGTGATGCTCGACCTCGCCAAGGCCCTGGCCGAGCGCGATCCCGAGCTCGCCGCCGCCTACGACCTCTGAGACCAGACCCCCGAAGGACGCACATGACTGACGCAATCCTCCGCCCCCGCCGCTCCGTCCTCTACATGCCCGGGGCCAACGAGCGCGCGCTCGAGAAGGCCAAGGGCATCGACGCCGACGCCTTGATCCTCGACCTCGAGGACGCCGTGGCGCCCGACAGCAAGCCCGAGGCACGCGAGCGCGTGTGCGCCGCGGTCAGGTCGGGCGAGTACGGGCACCGCGAGCTCGCGATCCGCGTCAACGGCATCGGCACGCAGTGGCACGACGACGACATCGCGGCCGCAGCCGCGGCGGGGCCCGATGCCGTGCTGGTGCCGAAGGTCGGCTCTGCCGACGAGGTGATGCAGCTCGTGGCGGCCCTCGAGTCCGCCGGCGCACCCGAGAAGACCCAGCTGTGGGCCATGATCGAGACGCCCGGCGCGCTGCTGCACGCCGAGGAGATCTGCGCCGCCCACGAGCGGCTCACGGTCATCGTGATGGGCACCAACGACGTCGTCAACGAGACGTTCGGCCTGCACGTGCCGGGGCGCAACCCGGTGGTGCTCACGGCGCTGTCGCTGTCGCTGCTGGCCGCCCGCGCGAGCGGCAAGGTCATCATCGACGGCGTCTACAACGACGTGAAGAACCTCGAGGGCTTCGAGGCCGAGGCGCGGCAGGGGCGCGAGATGGGCTTCGACGGCAAGACGCTGATCCATCCGTCCCAGGTCGAGCCGGCCAACGTGGCCTTCGCACCGTCCGACGACGACATCGCCCACGCCCACGACATGATCAGCGCGTTCGAGGAGGCCAAGGCCGCCGGTCAGGGCGTCGTGACGTTCAACGGCCGCATGGTCGAAGAGCTCCACGTGCGCGACGCCCGGCGCATCCTCGCCTTCGCCGAGGCCATCGCCGCCCGCTGAGCCGGACGCGGGTCGTCCCCGGCGGAGCCACGGGCTCCGCCGGGGACGACGTCCAGCGGGTTACTTGTTGACGCGCATGCCGTACAGCTCGGTGTAGATCCTGGACTTGTGCGCCTGGTACGCGCGGCGCTGACGCACCGACTCCAGGAGCACCTGACGGTCGATCTCGGACAGCTCGTCCCAGGCGCGCGCCACGCGGTCGTTGCGGGGCTCGAAGAGTGCCACTTCGTTCACCCCCTCTCCGTGTGTTCCGTGAGTCTTAGTGACGTGGTGGAAGGGCGGGGTGGGGTTCTGCGTAGCGGGCATGAGAGATGTGTCGAGCGTGGTGTTCATGGCGCGCCTCCTTTCGTGAGGTTCGGGTAGATGGATCGGGACAACGAAAAACCGCCCCGGATCGGTGATCCGGAGCGGCAGAAGTGCCAACAGACGTGGGCTACTTCAGGTGCGCTGCTCCGGAGGTGTGACCGGCGAAGAACGAGACGGCATCACGGCGCGTCACGTGGGTGAGCGAAGCGAAGAACGGGTTCATGGGTCCACCTCCTTGATGGGTCGAGCAGTCGAAGCAACGTAGCGCAGTCGCCGACAGCCTGTCCACCGCGCGGGTGTCGGGGCGGGTCAGCTCGCGGAGGCGGTGACCAGCTCGAGCACGGCCTCGCCGTACTGGTCGATCTTGGCCGGCCCGACGCCCGGCACCTTGGCCAGCGACTCGACATCGGCCGGCTTCGACTCGGCGATGGCCTGCAGCGTCGCGTCGGTGAACACGACGTACGCCGGCTTGCCCTGCTCGGTCGACTGCTCCTTGCGCCACGTCCGCAGCGCCTCGTAGAGCGTCTCGTCGTACGTGGCCGGGCAGTCGGCGCAGCGGCCGAGCTTGCGGTCGGCGACGGCGAGCACGGTGTTGCACACGCGGCACTTGGCGACCTTGCGCTGCCTGGCCTGCGACGACACCTGACGTGCCGCGTGGCCGGACGGCAGCAGCGTGTCGAGGAAGCGGGTGGGCTGCCGGTTGCCGCGACCGCCGGCCTTGCGGGTGGCCGCCCACGAGATCATCAGGTCGTGGCGGGCCCGGGTGATGCCGACGTAGAACAGCCGCCGCTCCTCCTCGACCATCTCGGGGGTGTCGGCGTGGACGCTGGGCATCATGCCCTCGTGCATGCCGACGCAGAACACGGCGTCCCACTCCAGGCCCTTGGCCGAGTGCAGCGTGGCGAGGGTGACGCCGTCGGCCTCGGGCGCGTGGGCCTGCTCGATGCGGCGGTCGAGGTCGGCGACCAGGGTCGTCATGCCAGCGTCGGGATCGCTCTCGGCCAGGTCGGTGGCCATCGAGACGATCGCGTGCAGCGACTCCCACCGGTCGCGGACGGCTCCCGCTCCGCTGGGCGGCTCGTCGGTGTGGCCCATCGCCGACAGGATCGCCCGGACGTCGTCGACGAGGTGCTGCCCCTCGGCCTCTCCGCCACGGGCCGAGCCGCGCAGCAGCGTCACGGCCTGGCGCACCTCGGCCCGGTTGAAGAAGCCGGTGGCACCGCGCATGACGTACGGGATGCCGTGCTCGCCGAGGGCCTCCTCGAAGGCCTCGGACTGGGCGTTGATGCGAAACAGGATCGCCATCTCGCGGTACGGCATGCCGCGCCGGTGCAGCAGGGCGATCTCGCTGGCGACGGCGCTGGCCTCGGCCGGCTCGTCGGGGTAGCCGATGTAGCTGACCGGGTCGCCGGGCTCCTGCTGCGACTGCAGCCGGATGTCGTCGGTCGTGGCCGCCCGGGCGAACACGGCATTGGCAGCGGCGACGATCTGCGGGGTCGACCGGTAGTTGCGCACCAGCTCGATGCGCTGCGCGCCCTCGTGGCGCCGTGCGAACGAGGCCAGGATGCGCGGCGACGCCCCGGCGAAGGAGTAGATCGTCTGCCGCGGGTCGCCGACGACGCAGATGTCGTTGCGTCCGCCGAGCCACAGGTCGAGCAGCGTGGACTGGAGCGGGTTGACGTCCTGGAACTCGTCGACCACGAACCAGCGGTACTGCTGGCGGACGGTGGCCGCGATGCGCTCGTCGTCGGCCAGGATGGCGGCCGTGACGAGCAGGATGTCCTCCATGTCGATGCGGCCCCGCTCGCGCTTGACCTCCTCGTAGGCCGCGAGGACGTTGGCGACCTGGCCCGGGTCGAGGTCGGCGACCTCGCGGCGGGCCGGTCCGGCGGCCGCCGCATAGGCCGTGGGCACGATGTTGGAGACCTTGGCCCACTCGATCTCGGACGACAGGTCACGCAGCAACGGGGTGTCGGCACGCTGCCCGAGGCGTCGCATCGCCTCGGCGACCAGCGAGAACTTGGACTGCGTGACCTCGGGGAACTCGCCCCCGTAGACGTGCGGCCAGAAGTAGCGCGCCTGTCGCAGCGCGGCGGAGTGGAACGTGCGGGCCTGCACCCCCTCGGCGCCCAGGGCGCGCAGGCGCACCCGCATCTCGTTGGCGGCCTTGGTCGTGAACGTGACGGCCAGCACCTCGGTGGGCTTGTAGACGCCCGTGGCCACCCCGTACGCCATGCGGTGCGTGATGGCGCGGGTCTTGCCGGTGCCGGCTCCCGCGACGACGCTGACCGGCCCGCGCAGGGCCAGGGCGACCTCACGCTGCTCGGGGTCGAGGCCGATCAGCAGGTCGTCGGCATCAGGCACTCAGGCTCCTCGAGAAGATCACGGCAGGTCGTGGGCGAACACCCCAACCCTAGTCGTCCGGTCCGACAGCCCGAGCCGTGCGGCCACAGGCGCCCGTGGCCGGGAATGTACGATCCGCACGATCGGTTGACACCCCAGCAACCGTCGTCAGAGAGGGCGCCTCATGTCCGAGACATTCACGATGTACTCGACCCCGTGGTGTGGCTACTGCCACCGCCTGAAGGGTCAGCTCAAGCGCGAGGGCATCGCCTTCGACGAGGTCGACATCGAGCAGCAGCCCGATGCCGCGCTGATCGTCGAGAAGGCCAACAACGGCAACCAGACCGTCCCGACGCTCGTCTTCGCCGACGGCACGGCGCTGACGAACCCGAGCCTGGCGCAGATCAAGGCCCAGCTCGCCTCCTGACCCTGCGGCGAGCGTCAGCGAGCCGAGCAGGCCGCGCGGAGCGCGGTGGAGCGCGAGGGACGAGCGCGTGCCGCTGACGGGCATCGGGCTGACGTGAGCTGACTCACCAGCTACCCGTCAGCGGCCCCTGGTGCCACTGCTCGAGCAGCCACCGGGAGATCGAGACGTTCGGCGGCAGCAGCAGCTCGCCCGAGCCCGTCAGCTCGGTCACCTCGTCGCGGGTGAACCAGCGCGCCTCGGCGATCTCGTCCTGATCGACCCGGATGTCGTACGACAGCGCACGGCCGAAGAAGCCCAGCATCAGGCTGGACGGGAACGGCCACGGCTGGCTGGCCGCGTAGGTCACGTCGCCGACCGGCACGCCGACCTCCTCCATCACCTCGCGTCGCACGGCGTCGCCGAGGGTCTCCCCCGGCTCGACGAAGCCCGCGAGCGTCGAGAAGCGGCCCTCGGGCCAGACCGGCTGACGACCGAGCAGGGCGCGGTCCTGGTCGTCGGTGATCAGCATGATGACGGCCGGATCGGTGCGCGGGAAGTGGTGCGCCGTGCACACCGGGCAGATGCGGACGTGCCCGGCGGCGGCGACGTCGGTCGCCGCGCCGCAGCGCGCGCAGAAGCGGTGCGTCTGGTGCCAGCGGGCGATGCCGACGGCGTGCACGGCCAGCGACGCCTCACCCGGGTCGATGCTGGGGCCCAGCATCCGCAGGCTGGCGGGCTCGAGCTCGTCGGGGACGCGGTCGACCATCACGGCGGCGTAGCGCTGATCGCCCTTCAGGCCGAGGAAGAGCCACTCGCCGTCGGGCGCCTCGTCGAGCGAGACCCACCGCAGGCCGGATCCACCGGTCGTGGGGACGTGCTCACCGCCGATGACGAGCACCTGGATCTCGGGGGCGCCGGGCGGGAGCGTGCGCCACGCATCGTCCTTGCGGAGGTGTCCTGCTCGGTCGTGCTGGGCGTGATCGAAGGCGAAGTCCACTCCCTCACGTTAGCCCGAGCTGCTCCTCGAGCTGGGCGCGGTCGGGCAGGTCGGTGTAGCGCCGGACGTCGTCGAGACGCACGTAGTAGAAGACGCCGTCGACCGTCGCGGGGTCGATGCCCTGCAGCTCGGCCCACGCGAGCCGGTAGATGGCCAGCTGCAGCGGATCGGAGGTCGGCTGCCGGTTGGTCTTCCAGTCGACGACGTCGAAGCCCCGGTCGGTGCGGTAGACCGCGTCGATGCGTCCGATGACCTGCTGCCCGCCCAGCATGATCGAGAACGGGGCCTCGATCGCGTACGGCGTGGTGCCGCCGTAGGGACCGGCCAGGAACTTCGCGGTCATCTCGTCGAGCTCGGCGTCGCTGCCGATGTCGGTGTCGCCGCGCCCCGGCAGGTCGGCGGGGTCGAGCAGCGTCTGCTGGCCTCCCTCGAGCTGCGCCTCGACCCAGGCGTGGAAGCGGGTGCCGAACCGGGCGCCCGCCACCGGCTCGCGCGGCATGGGACGGGCCAGCTCGGCCAGCAGGTCGTCGCGCTCGCCGCCCAGGCGCAGCGCCGTGGTGGCCGACAGGGTCGGCGGCAGGCTGATGGTGCGGACGGGGTCGGCCGCCCGGTCGGCCTCGGCGACCAGCAGCTCGAGCTCGTCCTCGATCTGCTGGACGATCGCGAGCTCGGCCTGCTCGTCGGGGGCGCCGAACTCGGGCAGTGCCGGCGACCCGGGGTCGTCGATGTGGGCGTCGACCAGAGCGGCCAGCCGGTGCCGGGCCGTCAGGTCGGCCGGGGACGCCGGCCACGACACCGCGAGACGCTGCTCGGCGAGCGGGTTGCGGTCGTCGGCGGCGGGCTCGTCGGCCCACACACGCGGCTCGACGCCGCGTGCCGCCAACCAGTCGCGGGTCGTGACCAGGAACGGGGACGGACCGCGCGGACGGGTCGCGGTGCGTCCCCACCAGTGGCCCGACACGTGCAGCTCGAGCTTGGCGCGCGTGAAGGCGACGTAGCCGAGCCGTCGCTCCTCCTGCAGGGCATCGGCGGAGTTGAGCGCGCGGTACTCCTTGTCGCCGGCGAAGGTCCACTCCTCGATGTCGGGCAGCTGGTCGGCGTCTCCGCGCAGCGCCACCGGCAGCGTCGTGGCGCTGCCGACCCATCGCGAGCGGCCGCGAGCGTGCGGGAACACGCCCTTGGCCATGAACGGCACGAAGACGACCCGCCACTCCAGGCCCTTGGCCTTGTGCGCCGTCAGCAGCTTGACCGAGTCGGCGTCGGACGGGGTGGAGACCTCCATGCCGTCGTTGTAGCGCTCCTCGGCCTCGAGATAGGCCAGCAGGCCCGCCAGGGAGGCGTAGGCGTCGTCGGCCGAGTACGCGGCGATCGCGTCGAGCAGCAGGGCGATGTTGTCGAGGCCCGAGGGTGAGCCGGACGCCTCGAGCTCGACGTCGAGGTCGAGGGCGTGCATGACGCGGCGGGCGAAGTCGTAGAGCGGCTCGCCGACGTGCGAGCGCAGGCCCGACAGCAGGGCGGACAGCGACTGGAACCGCACGCGAGCCTCGGGCGAGTAGGGCAGGTCGCCCGGGTCCTCGACGGCGTCGGCCAACGACACGATCTCGGTGGGGTCGGCCCCCTCGACGGCCTTGGCGAGCTGCTGGTCGAGGCTGAGGTCGCCCTCGCGCCCGAACACGCGTCCGCTGAGGGCCGCGGCCCGGCGCCCGAGCAGCGCCAGGTCACGGGCGCCGATGTTCCAGCGCGGGCCCGTGAGCAGTCGCAGCATCGCGGGATTGGCCGTGACGTCGTCGACGACCTCGAGCACCGAGACCAGGTCCTGCACCTCGGGCTGCGCCAGCAACCCGGTGAGCCCGACGACCTCGAACGGGATGCCGGCCTCGCGAAGACCTGCGACGATCTCGCCGTTCTCGCCGCCCACGCGCACGAGGACGGCGATCTCCGACAGCGGGTGACCTGCCTCGATCGCCGCGCGGACGCCGGAGACGACCGCCGCGACCTCGTCGGCCACGGTCGGGTGCAGTGCTACCTCGACCTCGCCCTCGGCGTTCTCGGGGTGCGCCTGCAGCGGCTGGACGTCGGCCGACGTGGCGTAGAACTCGGCGGCGAGCTCGTTGGCCGCGCCGATGATGCTCTTGCCGCACCGGCGGGTCTCGACCAGCGAGAACTGGGCGCCACGGCCCCCGTCGGACGTCGGGAACTGGTCGAGGAACTCGATCAGGTTGCCCGCTGCTGCCCCGCGCCACCCGTAGATGCCCTGCGCCGGATCGCCCACCGCCATGACGGGGTGGCCGCGCCCGTGGTCGGCGTCGGGGCCCGAGAACAGGTTCTTGAGCAGGTCGCGCTGGGCGACGGACGTGTCTTGGTACTCGTCGAGCAGGACGACGTCGAAGCGCTCGCGCAGCGAGTCGGCCACCTCGGCGACGGCCGACAGCTCGGCTCCCCAGGCCATCTGGTCGGAGAAGTCCATGACGCCGGCAACGGCCTTGGCCCTGCGGTAGCGGTCGACGAGGTGACTGAGCTCGGTGCGCTTGCGCGCGGCGGCGATGCCGGCGTCCTGCACCGCGTAGTGCTTGTCGGCACCCTGCAGCGACGCGACGAGGGCGGTGTCGAAGGCGCGCAGCTCGTCGGTCGTGACCAGGTGCTCGGACAGCTGGCCGTCGAGCGCCATGACGTCGCCGACCAGGCGGGGCACGCTGGTGGTGACCTCGAGCAGCGGCCGGTCGTACGACTCGATGGCCTGCGCGACCCGCTGGAAGCGCGAGGCGTCGGAGAGGATGCGCAGATCGGGCTCGATGCCGAGGCGCAGCCCGTGCTCGGCGATGAGGGTGCCGGCGAAGGCGTGGTAGGTCGACGTGGTGGGCTCGCCGTCGGCCTCGACGTCGAGAGCCGTGAGCGACCGGCGGATGCGGACGCCGAGCTCGGCGGCGGCCTTGTTGGTGAACGTCAGGCCGAGGATGCGCTCGGGGGCGATGCCGTGGTGGCCCACGAGCCACACGACACGGGCGGCCATGACCGTGGTCTTGCCCGATCCGGCACCGGCGATGATGACGCTGGGACGGTCGACGGGGGCCGTGATGGCCGCCAGCTGGGGCGGCGAGAACCGGAAGGGCTCACGCCCCGGCGGCGCCGGGAACATGCCCTGGAAGACGTGGTCGAGGTCGTCGGTCGTGCGCAGCTCGGTCATGCCTGGCCTCCCCCGAGGATCGTCGCACCCTCGGGCACCGCGGGGCACGCCCGGCGGAACTCGCAGTGCCGGCACGACTTCTCGCTGGGCGTGGCGGCGAGCTGCTCGTCGGCGATGACGCGCACCGAGCGCGTGAGCTGCTCGAGCGCGAAGAACGGCAGGTCGGCCGGTGGGGCGTCCTGCGGCTGCACGACCGGGTAGTCGGGGAGCTTCTTCTCGCCGTTGCGCAGCTGCACCAGCTCGGCACCGGCCGCCCGCGCACCGGGGGCCAGGTCGTCGGTGGCACCGAGGTCGACCGCGAGCTGGTAGAAGCCCAGCTGCGGGTGCTCGGCGAGGTCCTTGCGCTCGGCGACGGACTTGCTGGTCTTGAGGTCGACCACGTGGACGCCGTCGTCGTCGAGCTCGACGCGGTCCATCGAGCCGCCGAGGGCGACGGTGCGCCCCTCGATCGCGGTGGTGACGAGGAACTCGTGCTCGGCCGCCAGGGTCGTGCGCCCGTGCTGCAGGTGCCACTGCACGAATCGCACGAGGGCGTCGCGGGCCTCGGCCCGCTCGCGCTGGCCGATCCAGTCGGCGGCGAACGCCAGCTGGTCCCACACCGAGTCGACGTACGCCCCGAGTGCGTCGGCGTCGGCGGGCAGCCGCTGCTCGGCGACCTCGGCGGCGACGGCGTGCACGACGGACCCGAACCCCTGGGCCGTCGTGGTGCCGGTGGAGGCCTTGACCTCGTGGTCGTAGAACCACTTGAGCGGGCACTCGACGATCGAGCTGACCGAGCTGCCGGACAGCCGGATGGTGGCGTCGGGCGCGACCATGGGCGTCTCGTTGCGGGTGACGCCACTCATGCCCCACCAGCGCTCGGGCCGCGCCGGTCGCGTGGCGGCGCCGGGACGCTCGGCGAGCATCGCCAGCGAGCGGGCCACCCGGTCGCGCACGACGTCGCTCTGCGTCGTCTCGCCCAGCCGGCGCAAGGCCGCGATGGACCCGCGCAGCGACAGCGGCCGGTCGGGACGGCGCTTGGGGGCCCGCTCGACCGGCCCGTCGACGGGCGGGTGCAGGTGGTCCCACAGCTCGGTGACGAACACCGACGGCTGGTCGCCGTCCTCGCGGCCGCTCTCGACCGCGGTGACGACGAGGTGCTCCTCGGCCCGCGTGCACGCCACGTAGAACAGCCGCCGCTCCTCGCGGAGCGCCTCCTTGGCCGTGGGCGGCGTGATCTCGCCGCCGGGGCCGAGCCGCTCGGTGCGCAGGAAGCTGCCGCGGTGCCGGACGTCGGGCCACGTGCCGTCCTGCACGCCCGCGACGACGACGGTGCGCCACTCGAGCCCCTTGGAGCGGTGCGCCGTCATGAGCTGGACGGCGTCGGGGGCGATGGCTCCCTGCGCCAGGGTGTCGGCCGGGATCTGCTGGGCCTCGAGCTCGGCGACGAAGGTCGTCAGGCCGCGGCGCTGCTGCTCCTCCTCGGCGCGGGCTGCCTGGGCGAAGAGGGCGCACATGACGTCGAGGTCGTGATCGGCCCGGGCCGCTCCCTCGCCGTCGCCGAGCGCCTCGGCGCGCAGCCGCTCGGGCCACGGGGTGCCCGACCACAACGTCCAGAGCACCCGCTCGGCCGGCTCGCCCGCCGTGACCTGGTCGGCGGCGCGCCGCAGCAGCGAGGCCAGGCGCGAGGCTCGAGCGGCCGACTGCCCGAGCGGCTGGTCGGGGCGCGCCAGCGTGCGCAGCACCGCCGGCTGCGAGAGCGCCTCGGCCAGCAGCAGGCGGGACGGGCGGGGGCCGCTCTCGTCGCTGCGGTCGGCCTCGCGGAGCGCCCGACCCACGCGCCGCAGCGCGGGCGCGTCGAGGCCGCACAACGGCCCGGACAGCAGCGCGTCGGCCGCCGCAGGGTCGAGCGCTCGGTCGTGGGCGAGGTCGTCGGCGGCCCGCAGCGCCGCGAGCAGGGCCCGGACGGACGGCTCGGCGGCCAGCGGCAGCTCGTCACCGGCCACCACCACCGGCACCCCGGCGGCGCTGAGCGAGCGCTGGTAGCGCGCGATGTCGGCGGCCGTGCGCACCAGCACCGCCATGTCGCCCCACGGCACCTCGCGGGCGAGCCGCTGCTCGCGCAGGATCAGCGCGATGTGCTCGGCCTCGGCGGTGGGCGTGGCGAAGGTCTCGACGTGCACGTCGCCGTCGCGCCGGCGGCGCGGGGTGAGGTGCCGGAGCCGGTCGTGCTCGCGGCCGTCGAGCGCCCCGAGCACCCCCTTGTTGGTGACGATCGATGCTGCCGCGGCCGAGATGGTGGCCCCGTACCGGCTCGTGCGACTCAGCACGACGAGGTCGGCCGGACGTCCGTCGGCCTTCGGGAACTGCGTGCGGAAGTCGAGGATGCCGCGCACGTCGGCCCCCCGGAAGCCGTAGATCGACTGGTAGGGGTCGCCGACGACGATCACGTCGTTGCCGTCACCGGCCAGAGCCTGCAGCAGCTCGACCTGGAGCGGGTCGGTGTCCTGGTACTCGTCGACGACGACCAGCCGGTAGGCCGAGCGGACCCGGTCGCGCCGGGCGGGGTCGCGCAGCAGCTGGACGGCCTGGAACACCAGGTCGGAGTAGTCGATCGTGTTGTCGAAGGCCGCGACCGCCGTGTAGTCGTCGAAGAAGCGGGCCGCGGCCGTCCACTCGTCGCGGCCGTGCTGCTCGCCGAGGCGCAGGATGTCGACGGCGTCGAGGTTGCGCGACCGTGCGGTGGACAAGAAGCGTTGCATCTCGTCGGCCAGGCCCCTGGTGCGCAGCGACGGACGCAGCAGCGGCGGCCACTCCTCGGCGTCGCCCTCGCCCAGCAGGCGCTGGATCATGGCGTCCTGCTCGGGGGCGCTGAGCAGCTGGAGCGGACGCACGAAGTCGCTGGGGTCCTGCTGCTGGCGCACCAGGGCGTAGCAGTAGGAGTGGAACGTCATCGCCGGCGTGGACGCCGTGGTGCGGGCCAGCCGGCGGGCGATGCGCGACTTGAGCTCGTCGGCGGCCTTGCGGCTGAACGTCAGCACCAGGATCTGCTCGGGCGCCAAGCCCTCGTCGACCCGCCGGGCCACCACCTCGACCAGCGTCGACGTCTTGCCCGCGCCGGGGCCGGCCAGCACCAGCAGCGGACCACCCGGGTGGTCGACGACCGCCCGCTGCTCGTCGTCGAGCTCGGGCACGCGCGGCGGCTGGACGTCGGGCGTCTGCAGCACGTACTCGATCGGCATGAGCCCATCCCACCAGACGCCGCCGACAGTCAGTCGTCGAACTGCCAGAGTGCTCGTCGGATGTCGACGGCGGCGCCGCTCGGGCGCATCGGCGTGCCCTCCTCGGCGTAGTGCTCCTGGGCGCCGATGCCGTGGGCGGCCGTCAGGCTGCCGTCGGCGCGCACGACGCGCCACCAGGCGACCGCGCCACCGTCCATGGCCATGACGCGACCCACCTGTCGCGGGCCGCCCTCACCCAGGATCTCGGCGATCGCGCCATACGACAGGACCTGGCCGGGCGGGATCCGCTCGACCAGGTCCAGGACCCGATCACCGAAGTCGGGGCTCATCGTCTGTCGCTCAGTACGTCGGCTGGCTGGGGTCGATCTGGTTGACCCACGCCACGACACCGCCACCCACGTGGACGGAGTCCTTGTATCCGGCGCCCTTCAGCACCGCCAGCGCCTCGGCCGAGCGCACGCCCGACTTGCAGTGCAGCACGATCTGCCGGTCGCTGGGCAGCTGCTCGAGGGCCTTGCCGTTCAGGAACTCGCCCTTCGGGATCAGGATCGAGCCCGGGATCTTGTTGATCTCGTACTCGCCCGGCTCGCGCACGTCCACCAGGACGAAGTCGCGACCGCCGTCGTTGCGCTCCTTGAGCCAGCCGTCGAGCGTCGTGACCGAGATCGTCGAGTCGGCGGCCGCGTCGGCGGCCTCCTCGCTGATCGCGCCGCAGAACGCCTCGTAGTCACTCATGAGCTCGGTCGGCAGGACGCCGTCGGGATCGCGCCGGATCTTGAGCGTCGAGTACCTCATCTCGAGCGCGTCGTAGACCATCAGGCGTCCGATCAGCGGGTCACCGATACCGGTGATGAGCTTGATCGCCTCGGTCACCATGATCGAGCCGATCGAGGCGCACAGGACGCCCAGCACGCCGCCCTCGGCGCACGACGGGACCATGCCCGGCGGCGGCGGCTCGGGGTAGAGGTCGCGATACTGCGGGCCCTCCTGCGCCCAGAAGACGCTGACCTGGCCCTCGAAGCGGTAGATGGAGCCCCACACGTACGGCTTGCCGAGGATGACCGCCGCGTCGTTGACGAGGTAGCGCGTCGCGAAGTTGTCGGTGCCGTCGACGATCAGGTCGTACTGGCTGAAGATCTCCAGGACGTTGTCGTTGTCGAGCCGCTCGTTGTGCACGATGGTCGTGACGTACGGGTTGGTCTCGGCGACCGATGCCGCGGCCGACTCGGCCTTGGGCTTGTCGATGTCGGACTGACCGTGGATGATCTGGCGCTGCAGGTTCGACTCGTCGACGACGTCGTCGTCGATGATGCCGAGGGTGCCGACGCCCGCCGCGGCCAGGTAGAGCAGCGCGGGGCTGCCGAGGCCGCCGGCGCCGATGACCAGCACCTTGGCGTTCTTCAGCCGCTTCTGGCCGGTCATGCCGACGTCCGGGATGATGAGGTGGCGGCTGTACCGGCGCACCTCGTCGATCGTGAGCTCACTTGCTGGTTCGACGAGTGGGGCGACCACGGGTTCTCCTTTGATGGCACGTGCGGCGTCGACAGGCACAACGCCGTGTCCTGCTCCCATTGTTCCCGGCACGCCGAGCCCGTGCTCCGCCCGTCCGGATCGTGGGCGCCCCCAGTAGGCTGGCCCGGTGACCGAAGCCATGCCGATGCGTCAGCGCACCAGCCGACTCCCGCGCACGGCGCGGCGAGCCCAGCTGCTGCAGGTCGCGCTCGAGGTCTTCGTCGAGCAGGGCTACCACGCGGCCTCGATGGACGAGATCGCCGAGCGCGCCGGGGTCTCCAAGCCCGTGCTCTACCAGCACTTCCCGGGCAAGCTCGATCTCTACCTCGCCCTGCTCGAGACGTCCTGCGACACCGTGATCGAGGGCGTCAAGGACGCGCTCGCCTCGACGCAGGACAACCGCCGACGCGTCAAGGCCACGATGGAGCTCTGGTACGACTACGTCGCCGACCAGGGCGCCGCGTTCCGGCTCGTGTTCGAGTCCGACCTTACCAGCGATCCCGCCGTCCGCGAGCAGGTCGACCGCGTGGTCGAGGAGTCCGCGGCCCTCGTGGCCGAGGTCATCAGCGACGACACGGGCCTGCCGCCCGCTGCCTCGCACCTGCTGGCCGTCAGCCTCGTCGGCATGGGCCACGTCGGCGCGCGCAACTGGCTGTCGCACGACTCGAGCCTGTCGCGCGACGAGGCCGTCCAGCTCGTCGCCGCCCTCGCGTGGCGCGGCATCGGAGCCTTTCCCCGCAACGAGGACGACACCGTCCCCGACCAACAGAACCAAGGAGTTGAGTGACCGTGGAGGTCAAGATCGGCGTGCAGTACGCGCCCCGCGAGCTGTCCGTGTCGACCGAGGACGCGCCCAAGGACGTCCTCGCCCAGCTCGACGAGGCGCTCAAGAACGACAGCGTGTTCACGCTGACCGACGACAAGGGACGCACCGTCGCGGTGCCGGCCTCGAAGGTCGCCTACCTCGACTTCACCTCCGACGCCGGACGCAAGGTCGGCTTCGGGCTGGCGGCCAGCGAAGCCGTCACCGCCACCGCCTGACGTCCACTGACGCGCGGGTTGCGTCCTCGTGACGCGCGGCTTGTCGTCGCGCATGGGTAGGTCGCAACCCGCGCGTCAGCGTTGGGTCAGGCAGCCAGGCCCAGCTTCTCCATGCGGGCGGCGTGGGCCTCGGTGAGGCGGGTGAACATGCGTCCGATGCCGGCGAGGTCCATGCCCGGGTGGTCGACGCCACCCACCAGCACGGTGCTGAGCGCGTCGCGCTCGGCCACGACCATCTGCGCCTGGCTCAGCGCCTCGCCCATCAGGCGACGACCCCACAGCGCCAGGCGTCCGCCCACCCGGTGGTCCTGCTCGATCGCGCTGCGGATCGCGTCGATCACGAAGTCGGAGTGACCCGTGCCGCTGAGGGTGTCGAGCACGAGCTCGCGCGTGTCGGCGTCGAGGTACGCCGCGATCTCGCGGTAGAAGTCGGCCGCGAGGCCGTCGCCCACGTAGGCCTTGACCAGGCCCTCGAGCCAGTCGGACGGGCTGGTCTGCCGGTGGAAGCGCTCGAAGGTGGCGGCGAACGGAAGCATCACCTCGAACGGGTCCTCCCCCATGGCGACGAGGTGGTCGCGCAGCTTCTCGAAGTGCCCGAACTCGGCCGTGGCCATCGCCGCGATCTCGACCTTGTTGCGCAGGTCGGGGGCCATCTTGGCGTCCTCGGCCAGTCGCTCGCAGGCGCTGATCTCGCCGTAGGCCAGCAGCCCCAGCAGCTCGAGCACGCCGGTCCGGTAGACCGGATCGTCCATGGTCGAGGGGGTCGGATCGTCGAGAGAGGCCATGACGTTGGAGCGTAGCGTGCGCCCGCATCGGCGGGCTCACGAACCGCAGGGCCCGCAGACGTTAGACTGACAGTGGAAATCCCACGAATCTGAAGAATTCGAGAAGACCCTGACTACGTTCAAAGATCTGGGCGTCATGCCCGAGATCGCCGATGCGCTCATCGCCGTCGGCATCGAAGAAGCTTTCCCGATCCAGGAGATGACGCTCGGCGTCGCACTCCAGGGCACCGATCTCATCGGCCAGGCACGCACCGGAACCGGCAAGACGCTGGCCTTCAGCATCCCGGTCATCCAGCGCATCTCGCTGCCCGCCGACGCCGACTACGACGAGGAGCTCGCCGGCAAGCCGCAGGCCCTCATCGTCGCCCCGACCCGTGAGCTCGCCATCCAGGTCGCCAGCGACGTCGCCGTGGCCTCGAAGGGACGCGGCACCCGCAACCTGACGATCTACGGCGGCGTGCCCTACGAGTCGCAGCTCGACCAGCTGACCGCCGGCGTCGACATCGTCGTCGGCACGCCCGGACGCCTGCTCGACCTGGCCAACCGCGGCGCGCTCGACCTGTCGCACATCCGCACCCTGGTGCTCGACGAGGCCGACGAGATGCTCGACCTGGGCTTCCTGCCCGACGTCGAGTCGCTGCTGGCCAAGACGCCCGAGTCGCGCCAGACCATGCTGTTCTCGGCGACCATGCCGGGCGCGATCGTCGGCCTGGCGCGCAAGCACATGCGCCACCCCATGAACATCCGTGCCGAGTCCGGCGACGACGACAGCCAGATGGTGCCCGCCACGGCGCAGTTCGTCTGGCAGGCGCACGACATGGACAAGCCCGAGATCGTCGGCCGCATCCTGCAGGCCGAGGACGTCGGACGCGTCATCGTCTTCACGCGCACCAAGCGCACGGCGCAGCGCGTCGCCGACGACCTGATCGACCGCGGCTTCCCGGCCTCGCCCCTGCACGGCGACATGGCGCAGCCGGCGCGTGAGAAGGCGCTGGCCCGGTTCCGCGAGGGCAAGATCGACATCCTCGTGGCCACCGACGTCGCCGCCCGCGGCATCGACGTCGCCGGCATCACGCACGTCATCAACTACAACTGCCCCGAGGACGACAAGACGTACGTGCACCGCATCGGCCGCACGGGTCGCGCTGGTGCCTCGGGCATCGCGGTGACGTTCGTCGACTGGGCCGACATCACGCGCTGGAAGCTCATCAACAAGGCCCTCGGCCTGCCGTTCGACGAGCCGCAGGAGACGTACTCGACGTCCGAGCACCTCTTCCACGACCTCGGCATCGACCCGAACGTCAAGGGACGCCTCAAGCCGGCGGCCCCGCGCGAGCCCAAGAAGGACGACGACCGCGGCGGACGCAGCGGCGGCGGCCGTGGCGGTCGCGACGGCGGCGGACGCGACGGTGGTGGGCGCAGCGGCGGCGGGCGCGACGGCAACCGGGGCGAGAGCAAGCGTGGCGGCGGCGATCGCGGCGGACGTCCCTCGTCGTCCGGCGGAGCCAAGCAGCAGGCCGCACCCGACGCACCGGCTCCCCTGCCGACCGGCGAGGACGCCCCGCGCATCCGCAAGCGCACCCGTACCCGCACGCGGGCCCGCGGCGACCAGGCGGCGTCCAACCCCGAGTAACCAGGCACCGTCGAGAGATCCGTCCCTACCGGGGCGGATCTTTCGCGTTCCGGGGTGTCGCGTCAGGCGGTGACGACGACGGGGGTGCCGACGGGGGCGAACTCCCACAGCGCGACGGCATCGTTCTTCCACTGCCGCACGCAGCCGGCCGACAGCGGCGTGCCCAGCTGCGCCTTGGTCTGCTCGAGCCTGCCCGCATTGTCGCGAGGCACCGAGTGGAAGCCGATCGGCTCGCTGTAGCCCGTCGCGAAGCGCACGAAGTACTCCATCGTCCCGCTGGCGTCGAAGGCCGTCGCGTCGCGGGTCTTGGACTGGACGCGGTACGAGCCGGGGTCGAGGTTGTCGAACCGGCTGCCCGACACCAGGTAGGTGCGCTCGACCGTGCCGTCGCCGGCGACGAGCCAGACCCGCTGGTCGCTCTGCGAGAACACGATGCGACGTCCTTCGCCCGATGCGGCCGGCACGGCCGGGTCGGGCTGGCTGCTGACATCAGCCTGGAGAGCAGGAGCGTCGGGGGTCGCGGCCGGCGCCGGCGGCTCGATCGTCGCCGTCTCGAGCGCGGACGGCGTCGCGTCGCGCGTCGCGGCCGACTGGTCGGCACTGGCCGAGCCCGTCACCAGCTGGGGCAGGACCGCCGCGGCCGTGCCGCCGACGACGACCGTCAGGCCCAGGGCGAGCGCCGCGAAGGCCACGCGGGTGGCCGGGAGGGCCTTCCGCCGGGGCGCACGATGCTTGGACACCCGGTCATCGTAGCCGGACGACGGGGGCGTCAGCTCGTGGCGGCAGAGGCCAGCAGACCGGCGGCCACCTCGCGGTAGGCGTCGGCGCCCTTGTGGTTCTTGGCCGTCGACAGCACCGACCGTCCGATCGCCGGGGCCTCGGCGAACCGGATGGTCTTGGGGATGGCCGGCAGCACGACCGGCAGGCCGTACGTCTCCTCGATGGCCTGCAGGACGTTGCGGGCGTGCGTGGTGCGGCCGTCGTACATCGTCGGCAGGACGCCCAGGATCTCGAGCCGCGGGTTGATGAACTGCCGGACGTCGTGGATCGTGTCGAGCAGCTGGCCGACCCCGCGGTGCGACAGCGTCTCGGCCTGCAGGGGGATCAGCACCTGCTGCGCCGCCGACAGGGCACCGACGGTCAGCACGCCGAGGGTGGGCGGGCAGTCGATCAGGATCCAGTCGTAGTCGTCGGCGACCTTGTCGAGCGCCACCCTGAGCCGCTGCTCGCGGCCCGTGCGCGAGACGAGCCCCTCCTCGGCCTGCGTCAGCGTGATGTTGGCCGGCAGCAGGTGCATGCCGTCGTCGGTGACGACGATCGCGTCGTCGGCCTGCTTGGTGCCGAGCAGCACCTGGGCGATGGTCGTCTCGAGGTCTTCTGGGTCGATGCCGAGCGAGAACGTCAGGCTGCCTTGAGGGTCGATGTCGACCAGCAGCACACGTTGGCCGAGCTCGGCGAGGGCTGCCCCGAGGGACACCACCGTGGTGGTCTTGGCGACCCCGCCCTTCTGGTTGGCCACAGCGATCGTCGTCGTCACCCGGCCATTGTGTCACCGATGTCGACGGCCGGGGGGCCGCTGCGGCGGCCGTTTGGCATGCTTGCTCCATGACACATCGAGCACTGGTCACCGGAGCGACATCGGGCATCGGCCTCGCCTTCGCCCAGGAGCTCGGAAAGCGCGGCTACGACCTGGTGATCGTGGCCCGCACCACCGACCGGCTGGAGTCCGTCGCGGCCGACATCCGCGACCGCAGCGGCGTCGAGGTCGACGTCGTCACCGCCGACCTGTCGACCGACCAGGGCATGCAGGTGGCGTCGAACGCCCTGACCGACACGACCCGCCCGGTCGACCTGCTGGTCAACAACGCAGGCGCCTCGCTGGCCGGCTGGTTCGGCACGACCGACATCGCCGACGAGGACCGTCAGCTCGACCTGCTGGTGCGCGCACCGATGCACCTGATGGACGCAGCGATCAAGACGATGGCCGGGCGCGGCGGCGGTCAGATCATCAACGTCGCGAGCGTCGCGGCCTTCACCCCCCGCGGGGTCTACTCGGCCCACAAGGCGTGGCTCGTCAACCTCTCGCGCTGGGCCGACGTGCACTACGACGACGTCAACATCTCGGTGCAGGCCCTGTGCCCCGGATTCGTCCGCACCGAGTTCCACCAGCGGGGCGAGATGGACGTGTCCGGCGTGCCGCGCTGGATGTGGCTCAAGGCCGACAAGGTCGTCACCGCGTCGCTGGCCGACCTGGCCCGCGACAAGGCCGTCTCGGTGCCGTCCGCGCGCTACAAGGTGCTCGCGGCCCTGGCACGCCACCTGCCGGCCCCCTTCGTCACCCGGATGGCCAAGCGTGGCCGCTGAGGTCCGGGAGTCCGCGGCATGAGCGTCCCGAAGTTCCTCGACCTGCCGCCCGGCGTGGTCTCCTCGTTCGAGGACGGCCTGCACGGCCGGCTCGCGATGCTGTCGGCCGATGCGGTCGGCACCGCGAAGGGGCAGGTGCTGCTGCTGCCGGGCTGGACCGGCAGCAAGGAGGACTTCCTCCCGTTGCTCCCGCTGCTGGCGGCGTCCGGCTACGACGCGCGGGCCTACGACCACGCAGGCCAGTACGAGAGCGACGGCGGCGGCGACTACTCGCTCGAGGGCTTCGCCCGCGACGCCCTGCACCTGGCAGAACAGACCGGTGCCCGCACCCACCTCATGGGTCACTCCTTCGGCGGGCTCGTCGCACAGCACGCCACCGTCCTGGCCCCCGGCCAGGTGCGCACCCTCAGCCTGCTGTGCACCGGACCGGGGGCCCTCGGCGACTCCGACGTCCGTCCGCTCAAGAAGCTCGTCACGGCGATCGGCAAGGTGCCGCTGCTGCAGCTGCACGAGATCCGCGAGCAGGGCGTCAAGCGTCCGGCCCAGATCACCGGATTCCTCGCCCGGCGCTTCACGTCCAACGACCCGAGGTCGCTCAAGGCGATGACGCAGCACCTGATCGACGCCCCCGACATCGTCGACGACGTGCTGGCCACGCACGTGCCCACCTGGGTCGGCCGGGGCGCTGACGACGACGCCTGGCCCCACGACGTGCAGGCGCGCATGGCCGAGCGGCTCGGCACGCAGGTGCACGTCGTCGCCGACTCCGCGCACTCCCCCGCCGTCGAGAACCCCGCAGGCCTGATGGACGCCTGGGTCCCCTTCCTGCAAGACCACCACGAGGAGCTGCGCTGATGGCCGTCACCCGAGGATTCACCGGACGCCCGCGACGCGGCGGCGACGACCGCCTGCCGCCCGGCCAGTACGACACGGGTGCCGGCTGGCCCACGCTCACCGCCGAGCTGACCCCGCAGGTCGACGTCGACACGTGGACGATGACGGTCGACGGGCTCGTCGACACCCCCACCACGTGGGACTGGCGCGGCATCCACGCCCTGCCCGGCTCGTCGTACTTCGGCGACATCCACTGCGTCACGACGTGGACCAAGTTCGACACGACGTTCACGGGGGTCAGCGTCGACACGCTGCTCGAGACCACCGGTGTGCGTCCCGAGGCGACGCACGTGTTCGCGACGGCGACCACGGGCTACACGACCAACCTGCCGCTGGCCGACATCACGGGCGGCAAGGCGTGGCTCGTGTGGGAGTTCGACGGCAAGCCGCTGACGCCCGAGCACGGCGGACCGGTGCGCCTGCTCGTGCCGCACCTGTACTTCTGGAAGTCCGCCAAGTGGATCACCCGCATCGAGCTGCGCGACCACGACGAGCAGGGCTTCTGGGAGCGCAACGGCTACCACGACCGCGGCGACCCGTGGCTGGAGCAGCGCTACCAGGGCGACGCATGACGTCCTCCCCCGACGAGGTCCTGCCCGAGCCCGTCGCGAGCTCGTGGACGACCGCGACGGTGCGCGAGGTCGAGCACCTCGGCGACTCGTTCGTGAAGCTGCGCATGGAGGTCGCCGACCGGCACGACCACGTGCCGGGCCAGCACTACGTCGTGCGGCTTCGCGCGCCCGACGGCTACACGGCCCAGCGGTCGTACTCGATCGCGTCCGACCCGGCCGACCCGTTGGTCGAGATCATGATCGAGTGCCTGCCGCGCGGCGAGGTCTCGGGCTTCCTGCACGACGTCGTCGAGGTCGGTGACGAGCTCGAGGTGCGCGGTCCGATCGGGCGCTGGTTCGTCTGGGGCGGCACCACGCCGTCGTTGTGCGTCGCCGGCGGATCGGGGGTCGTCCCGTTCGTGTCGATGCTGCGGTACGCGCGGCGCACCGGCACCGAGCCGCTGCTGCGCATCGCGGCGTCGGCCCAGACCCGCGACCGGCTGCCGTACGCCGACGAGCTCGAGGCGTACGGCGCGTTCATCGCGCTGACCCGCGAGAACCAGCCGCAGGCCGACGGCTCCGAGCGCGTCGCCGCGCACATCTACCCCGACGAGCTGGTGCCGCTGTCGGAGGGCATCGAGCGCGCGTACGTGTGCGGGTCGGTCGGCTTCGTGAGCTTCGTCGGACGCATCCTGGGCGAGGCGGGCGTGCGCAGCGACGCCGTCCGCGTCGAGCAGTTCGGCCCGACGGGCTGACCCGCCCCCCGAGTTTCGGCGGGTAGAGCCCGCCACACCGCACGACCCGCGACATCTGGCGGGCTCCAACCGCCAGAGCGTGGGGGCGGTGGGGCGGGGTGCTCAGCGGTTCAGCAGCCGTTCGAACTCGGCCGGGGCCGTGGTGTGGGCGCCGAGGTGGAACTCGGGGCCCTTGCCGGCGCCGTGGTAGTCGCTCGAGCCCGTCACGACGAGATCGAGGTCGCGCGCCAGCGCCCGCAGCTCGGCGCGCGTCTCGTCCGAGTGGTTGAGGTGGTCGACCTCGATGCCGCCGAGCCCCTTCTCGGCGAGACCCGCGATCACCTCGGGGGTCAGCACGCGGCGGGCCTTGCGCGCCCAGGGATGTGCGACGACCGAGACGCCACCGGCCTGCGCCACGAGGTCGATCGCGTCGGTCAGCGGCGTGCCGTAGCGCGCGACGTAGACCGGCCCGTCGTCGTACAGCCAGTGCCGGAACGCCTCGTCCCGGTCGCGCACGTAGCCCGCCGCGACCATGGCGTCGGCCACGTGGGGACGCCCTGACGCGGCGGCGGCACCGGACTGCGCCACGACGTCGGCGACCGTGAGCGGCATGTCGTGCGACGCCAGCTGCTCGAGCAGCGCGGGCAGACGGTCGTCGCGCCCACCCAGGACGCGTCCCAGCTCGGCCAGCAGCGCCGGGTCGTCGGGGTCGAAGCCGTAGCCCAGCAGGTGGATGCTGACGCCGTCGAGCATCGTCGAGATCTCGATGCCGCCGATCACCTCGATGCCGGCCCGCTCGCCGGCCTCCCGCGCCTCGTCCCAGCCCGCCGTCGAGTCGTGATCGGTCAGGGCGACGACGTCGAGGCCCTGGGCCGCAGCCTTCTCGACCAGCTCGGCGGGTGAGTCGGTGCCGTCCGAGCGGTTCGAGTGGGTGTGGAGGTCGATGCGCACGGGGTCAGGCTATCGAGGCGCCACGTTCCAGCGGCGGACGACCGGGGTGCCGCGGTCGTCGCCGAGCACCGAGACCGTCGCCGTGTCGAGGTCGAAGATACGTCCCTCCGACACCTCGAGCCCCAGCCAGCGGGCGGCCAGCACTCGCAGCGAGTGACCGTGCGCGAAGACCAGCGTGCGTCCGTCGACGGCACGCGCGCGGGCGACGACGCGGTCGAGCCGCTCTCCCACCTGCGCGGCGGTCTCGCCGCCGGGCGTCGAGCCCGTCCAGATCGACCAGCCGGGATCGGACTCGTGGATCTGCGGCGTCGTGAGGCCCTCGTAGTCGCCGTAGGCCCACTCGGCCAGGTCGGCGTCGGGCTCGGCGTGCGCGAAGCCGGCGAGCTCGGCGGTCCGCCTGGCCCGTCGGCGCGGGCTCGTCAGCACCTGGGCGAACGAGCACTCGGCCAAGGGGTGCGTCAGCCGCGTCGCGACGGACTCGCCGTCGGGCGTCAGCCCGAGGTCGGTGACGGACGTGTGCTGGCCCGAACGGCTCCACTCCGTCTCACCGTGACGCACCAGCCACAGCTCGGTGGGCGTCGCATCGCCGCTCATCGGGGGACGAGCGCCCAGTAGTCGAGGTCGAGCAGCACGCCGTCCCGGTACTTCCCGTCGTCGCCGCGCAGAGTGGTCGTCTCGTCGCGCCCCTTGGTGGCCACGAGGCGCAGCCGCAGGGCGCCCACGCCGGGCGCCGGTGTCTCGGCCTTGTCGAGCACCTCGGACCACGCGTAGACCGTGTCGCCGGCGAAGGCCGGGGCGACGTGGGCGCCGGCGTTGATCGCAGCGATCAGCTGGGCGTTGGCCAAGCCGTTGAACGACAGCGCACGAGCCATCGAGATGATGTGCCCGCCGTACACCAGGCGACTGCCGTCGGGACGCGCATCGGTGCTGAAGTGGACCTTGGCGGTGTTCTGCCACAGCCGCGTCGCGAGCATGTGCTCGGGATCGGTGAGCGTGACGCCGTCGACGTGGTCGATCGTCTCGCCGATCTCGTAGTCGTCGAAGCGGTGCGGCTCGCCCGCCGCCCCGACGTCGTAGCCGGTGAAGTCGAGGCCCTCGGGCAGCACCAGCTCGTCGGCGGCGACGGCGGAGGCCAGGTCGGGGACGACCGTCTCGGGCGCGGGCGCGGCGGCGTCGCGCTTGTGCACCATGACCCAGCGAGCCCAGTCGATCACGACCTCGCCGCGCTGGTTGGTGGCCGTCGAGCGGACGTACACGACACCGGTCCTGCCGTTGGAGTTCTGCTTGAGTCCGATGACCTCCGACGACGTGCGCAGGGTGTCGCCCGGCACGACCGGACGATGGAAGCGGCACTCGGCGTAGCCGAGGTTGGCCACCGCGTTGAGCGAGACGTCGGGGACGGTCTTGCCGAACGCGATGTGGAAGGCGACGAGCTCCTCGACCGGAGCGGGCGACAGGCCCACCGAGGCGGCGAACTCGGCCGACGACGGCACCGCGAACCGCGTCGGGTACAGCGCCTGGTAGAGCGCCCGGTCGCCCTCGGTGACGGTGCGCGGCGTCGCGTGCTCGAGCACCTGGCCGATCGAGAAGTCCTCGAAGAAGTTGCCGGGATCGGTCTTGGTCATGCGAACGGGTTGGCCGAGGGCGAGCCGGGCATGGTGGCGAGAAGCGCCGTGCCGTCGGCCAGGAACTTGTGCTCGACGAGCACCTCGTACTTCGTCGCGACGACCTTCTGCACCGAGCTGAAGTCTCGCTGTCCCCGCGTCGCCGCGTAGCCGAGTGCGCCGGAGATCATGCCGAAGGCCAGGCCGAGCAGGATGCCGCCGAGGATCGTCGAGACGGCCGAGCTGCCGTCGGTGAACAGGCTGACGACCAATCCGATCAGCAGCCCGAGCATGAAGCCCGATGACGCGCCGGCCGACAGCACCTTGCCCCAGGTGAGGCGTCCGGTGACCCGCTCGACCTGCTTGAGCTCGGTGCCGACGATCAGCACGTTCTGGACCGGGAACTCGTGGTCGGACAGGAAGTCGACGGCCTTCTGCGCGTCGGCGTACTTGTCGAACACCCCCAGCGACTGCGGGTACTCGAGTGAGAAGATCTCGGCCATGTCTGCCCCTTGCTCGGTGGGTGCTCGGTGGATCGGTCTTAGAGCTTGTAGTCCTTGAGGAGTGCGCGGCCGATGATCATCTTCTGGATGTCGGACGTGCCTTCACCGATGAGCATGAACGCCGCCTCGCGGTAGAGCCGCTCGATCTCGTACTCCTTGGAGTAACCGTAGCCACCGTGGATGCGGAACGAGTCCTGCACCACCTCGTTGCAGTACTCGCTGGCGATCATCTTGGCCATGCCGGCCTCGACGTCGTTGCGCTTGCCGGCGTCCTTGAGGCGGGCGGCCTTGACGACCATCGCGTGCGCCGTCTCGACCTTGGTGGCCATCTCGGCCAGGCGGAACAAGATCGCCTGGTGCTGGGCGATCGGCTTGCCGAACGTCTCGCGCTGCTGCGCGTAGGCGATGCCGAGCTCGAAGGCGCGGTTGGCGATGCCGACGGCGCGGGCGCCGACGTTGACGCGGCCGACCTCGACGCCGTCCATCATCTGGTAGAAGCCCTGGCCGGGCTTGCCGCCGAGGATCTGGTCGGCCGAGCTCTTGTGCTTCTCGAGGATCATCTCGGTGGTGTCGATGCCCTTGTAGCCCATCTTGTCGATCTTGCCCGGGATCGTGATGCCCTGGGCCGTCTCGCCGAAGCCGGCCTCCTTCTCGATGAGGAAGGTCGTCATGTTCTTGTAGACGCTGTCGTCGCCCTCGTCGGTCTTGACCAGGACCGCGACCAGCGTGGACGAGCCGCCGTTGGTCAGCCACATCTTCTGGCCCGTGATCTCGTACGAGCCGTCGTCGGTCTTGGTGGCCTTGGTGCTGATGGCCGAGACGTCCGAGCCGAGGCTGGGCTCGCTCATGCTGAACGCACCACGGACCTCGCCCGTGGCCATCTTGGGCAGGTACTTCTGCTTCTGCTCGTCGGTGCCGTGCTGCATCAGCAGGTAGGCGACGATGAAGTGCGTGTTGATGACGCCGGACACGCTCATCCATCCGCGGGCGATCTCCTCGACCACCAGGGCGTAGGTCAGCAGCGACTCGCCCAGACCGCCGAACTCCTCGGGGATCATCAGGCCGAAGATGCCGAGCTCCTTGAGGCCCTCGACGATGTCGGTCGGGTACTCGTCCTTGTGCTCCAGCTCGGTCGCTACCGGGATGATCTCCTTCTCCACGAACTGCCGCACCAGCTTCAGGATCTCCTGCTGATCCTCGGTGAGACCTTCGGTGCTGACAAGACGACCCATCGTGATCCTCCAACGGTTGGCGTGCGGCCTTCGACGACTTGCTGAATGTACCGACAAGAAACGGGCCCGTCCCCACGAGCGCCAGGTGACCTGCGTTACAAGACGTTAACCTGGCGCGACTCTCAGTCGGCGAGGGCGGGTGCTGACGGCGGCCGGCGGAGCACCACCACGACGAGCCCCGCGAGGATCAGCGCGAGGCCCGCGTAGACGCCCGCGGGCGGCGTCTGGTCGAGGAAGAGGCCGGCCAGGATGGCCGCCCCCGGCACCTCCAGCAGGAGCAGCAGGGAGATGAGGCCCGGGCTCATGACGGCCAGCAGGTGGTTGAGGACCGAGTGCCCCAGCAGCTGGGCGCAGATCGTGACGCCGACGATCGCGAGCCACGTGCGTCCGCTGAAGTCGACCAGCTCGACCTGCGCGACGACGCACGCCACCAGCAGGGTCGCGGCGCAGATGCCGTAGCAGGCGACGGTGTAGGAGCCGGTCGAGACGCGCTCGCGCACCTGGCTGCCCGCGATCATGTAGAGGGCGGCCGTCAGACCGCCGACCAGCGCCAGCAGGTCGCCGGTGAGTGCACGGGCCGACAGCGAGAAGTCGACCCCCGTGATGACGAGGACACCGACGATCGCCAGCGAGATGCCGCCGACGACCGACCGGGGCGTGCGCTCGCCGCGGAAGCGGTCGATCAGGACGACGAAGACGACCTGCATGCTGACCATCGCCGTGGCGGCGGCGACCGACGTCATCTTGAGCGCGCTGACCCACGTGCCGAAGTGCAGCGCGAGCATGACGGCCGCGAACACCGTGGTGCGCCACCCGTCCCGTCCCAGCGTGGCGAGCTCGTGGCGCGCGCGGGGCGCCACCACGGGCGCGATGGCGATGGTGCCGAGTGCGTTGCGCCAGAACGCGATCGCCAGCGCCGGTGCGGACGCCCCTGCCATGAGCGGGCCGGACGCCGAGACTCCGAGGATCGCCACGACGACGAGGAAGACGTTCACCGGATCAGTGTGGCCTCCCCATGGAGCGGCGCGTGCTCAGCCTCCGTCGGACCAGCTCCGCGACGACGCCGGACGCCCACCCGACGAGGCCTCACAGTCATCCGAGGGCGACCGGCAGCAACCCGCGCGGCGTGCGGGCCGCGATCTCGTCGAGCGCGGACTCCAACGTCTCGTGGACGAACGAGTACCCCGACGCCATCAGGACGTCCGACGCGACCCACCGGCTCTTGAGCACCAGCTCGGCCTCGGTGCGGATGATCCTCGCGCCGGCCTCGAGGACCCAGGCAGGCTCCGGCAGGCCCACTCGTCGTCCCATCGCGGCGCGCACCCCGGCCATCAGCTCGGAGTTGGTCACGACCTCGGGCGCCGCCACGTTGACCGGCCCGGAGATCTCGGGATGGTCGACCAGGTGCAGCACCGCGCCGACGACATCGTCCACGTGCACCCAGCTCACCTTCTGCCCGCCGTCGCCCATCCGACCGCCGAATCCGAGGCGCGCCAGGTTGATGATCGGGTTGATGGCGCCTCCACCGGAGCCCAGCACGATCGACATCCTCAGCGCGACCTTGCGGACGTCCGCCGGGGCGTCGAAGAGCTCGCGCTCCCAGGCACGGGCGACCTCGACCGAGAAGCCCGACCCGATCTCGCCGTCGGCCTCGCCCATCGGCCGGTCGCGGGCGTCGCGATAGATCGTGCCCGTGCTGGCGTTGATCCACAGCAGGCTCGGCGACGCCACGCGCTGCAGAGCCCGCCCCAGGGCGGCGGTCGTGCCGATCCGCGACGCCAGGATCTCGTCGGCGTTGCGCTTGCCGTAGCGGCAGCTGACCGAGCGGCCCGCGAGGTTGACCAACAGATCGGCATCGGCGAGCACGCGGTCGAGGGATGCCGGGTCGTCCCACGTGGCGTCGGCCGGCGCGTCCCGACCGATGGTGAGCACCCGCATGCCCCGACCGCTCAGCGCCTCCACGACGTGTCGACCGATGTAGCCCGACGCCCCCGCGACGACGGCGGTCCGCGCGCTGTGGTCCTGCATGTCGACTCCTTTGTTGAACGTGTTCAATTTCAACCTGGACGATTATTTGAACATGTTCAACTAGGTGGTCGTCAGAGGGTTCTGCTCGGCCGTGAAACGATGCGCGCATGACCCTCGTCGCCATCGCCCTCATCGTCGTGGGCGCCGCCCTCAGCCTCTTCGCGACGTCGCTGATCGTCCGTCCGACCGGGTGGGCCCGCACGACGGGCACGATCGTCGGCCTGTCGAGCAGCGCCCCGCCGTGGGCTCCCCACCGAGGCGCCTCGTTCACGTACACGTCCGGCGACGGCACCGAGCACACCGTCTGGTCGCCCGACGCGACCTCGACGGGCGACGGCGTCGGCGGGACGGTCCAGGTGCGCTACGACCCGAAGAGCCCCTCGACGGCCCGCACCGCCACTCCCCTGACGCAGGTGTTCGTGCTCATCGCGATCGCCGACCTGGTGGCCGTCGCCGGCATCCTGATGCTCGTCCTCTGACCCACCCCACCTCGGACGTCACCACGAGTGGGCTCCTCCACGTACACACGTGACGACGTCCGGGTCGGCGTCAGCCCCAGCTCTGCTCGAGCTCGGCGAGAGCCGCCTCGAGGTGGGTCAGCAGCCGCTGCAGCGACGGCACCGACCGGCGGCAGCCGATGAGCCCGAAGTCGAGGTACTTGTCGCGGCTCGTCAGCGTGATGTTGAGCGCCTGCCCGTCGAGCACGATCGAGACGGGGTACATCCCCTCGAGCTTGGCTCCGTTGAAGTACATCTGCTCCTTGGGCCCCGGGACGTTCGAGATGATGACGTTGAACGGCGGGTGCGTGTAGCGCACGAAGCCCGGGATCGGCGTCATGGCCAGCGGCAGCATCTGGACGGCCGAGAACGCCAGGATCTGCGTCGGCGTCAGATCGCCCATGATCTTCTTGGCCGACCGCGACGAGTACGCGATCTCCTCCAGACGGGTGGCCCCGTGCTCGCGGTCGGTCGCCAGGTTGACGACGATCGCGCCGACCGAGTTGCCCCCGTCGGAGCCTCCGGCCGAGTCGGCCCGCAGCGCCAGCGAGATCGGCACCATCGCGGTCATGGGGTCGTCGGGCAGCGCGTGCTGGTCGAGCAGGTACTGGCGCAGAGCGCCCGAGACCATCGCGAGCACCACGTCGTTGAGCGTCGTGGCGGACGACTTGGCGACACGCTGGATGCGCTCGATCTCCCACGACTGAGCCGCGAACCGCCGCGCACCGCCCACGGGTCCGTTGAGGATGGTCTTCGGTGCGCGCGGCAGGGTCACGTCGCCGTCCCGGATGACCTGGTTGGCGATGCGCAGGGTCGCCGGCACCAGCCCCGCGAGGTCGCCGACGACGTCGGCGCCCGCTCGCAGCATCGACCTCGGGTCGCGGTCCTTGCGCGAGGCCGCCCCCGACCCGCCGCGCGACGGGAGCGACCACGGGGGCACGCAGTCACGGGCGTCGGGGTCGACGCTCAGCGATCGCTTCATGAGACCGAGCGCCCCGACGCCGTCGAGCATCGAGTGGTGCACCTTGCTGTAGACCGCGAACCGGCCGTCGGCAAGACCTTCGACGACGTGCGCCTCCCACAGGGGACGGTGGCGGTCGAGCAGCGATCCGTGCCAGCGCGACGTGAGCTGCAGCAGCTCGCGGATGCGTCCGGGCTGCGGCACCGCCGAGTGACGCACGTGGTACTCGAGGTCGATCTCGGAGTCGACCTTCCACCACGTGTTGCCGACCGAGCCCACCGGCTCGGCCGGCCGCTTGCGGAACAGCGGCGACACCTCGTGCGCCCGGAACGACTCGATGAGCTCGCGGACGAAGTCGGGGCCGGCCCCCTCCGGCGGGGTGAACAGCTGGAGCCCGCCGACGTGCATCGGGTGCTCGCGCGACTCCGCCAGGAGGAACATCGAGTCGGTGGGCGGCATGAATGACATGGGCGGTCTCTCTGCGGGAGTGGTCCTGCGGCTGCGCAGTGGACGTACCGGCAGTACGCTGACATCCACGTGTGGCGCAGGTCACTCTATGTGAAACTTCGGTGAACGCATCGCGAGCACCGCCGAGCCGTCCGAGGAGCAACCATGGCGCACCTGTCGCTGGCCGCCGAGCCGCAGTACTTCCGCGGCTCCAGCCTGCGGTCGAAGGCTCTCGGACTCACCCTGCGGCACACGGTCCGACCGCTGCTCGGCCTCTGGACGCACCTGCCGTTCGACGTCTTCCCGCCCAACGTCGTCGAGCACGCGGCCAAGCTGCTGCCCGTGCACGAGGGCACGATGTGGCGTCCGGTCGACCTGCCGACCACCACCAGCGAGTGGTTGCAGGCCAAGGGCGTCAGCGACCTGGGCGGCGGCAACGAGCGAGCGATCCTGTACTTCCACGGCGGCGCCTTCCTGACGTGCGGGCTCAACACCCACCGCCGGCTCGTGTCGCGCATCTCGTACGCCGCGCGGCAGCCCGTGCTCAACGTCGGCTACCGGCAGATGCCCTACGAGCCGATCAACGAGTCGGTCGCCGACGGGGTCGACGGCTTCCGCTGGCTGCTCGACCAGGGCTACCGCGCCGAGAACATCACGATCGCCGGCGACTCGGCCGGCGGCTACCTCGCGTTCAGCGTCGCCCGCGCCGTCATCGACCGCGGGTGGGGACGTCCGTCCGGCGTCGTCGCCCTGTCGCCGCTGCTCGACTTCGACCCCACGGGCAAGCAGGCGCACCGCAACGCCAACCGCTGCCAGACGTTCCCGGTCCGCGCGGTCGCGCGGCTCAGCGACGTCTCGCTGCGCGTCGACACCCGCCGGGGCGTCACGGCCCGCCGGGTCGACCCCGTCAACATGCCCCTGGCCGACATGCCGCCCGCGCTCATCCACGTCGGATCGCGCGAGGTGCTGATGGCCGATGCCGAGCTGATGGCCAACCGGCTGGTCTCGGCGGGCGTGCCCTGCGACCTGCAGGTGTGGGAGAAGCAGGTGCACGTCTTCCAGGCCGCGGCGTCGTGGGTCCCCGAGGCCCGGCTCGCGATCGACGAGATCGGTTCCTTCGTGCGCGGCCTCGCCGAGCGCGAGATGCCGTCGAGCGTCCCGGCCGCGGTCGTCACGTCCGCTCCCGTGACGACGCTGCGCACCGCGCGTGCGGCGCAGCTCTGACGTGTGATGTCCTGACCAGGTGAGCACCACCGACCTCGTCGCCGACCTGGCCAAGAAGTCCGGGCTCGTCTGGGTCACCTACGCCGGCCGCGACCACGCCGTCTGGCACGAGTGGGTCGGCGACGCCGTGTGCGTCGTCAGCGGGGGCGCCGAGCAGTCGCTGCCCGGCATCGCGGAGCAGCGGGCCGTCACCATCAGCCTGCGCAGCAAGTCGACCCGGGCACTCGCCGCACGTGTCGAGGCTCGCGTCGAGGTCGTCGCCCCGGGCTCCGAGCACTGGGAGACCGTCACCTCGGCACTGCGGGCCGGGCGGCTCAACCTGGCCGACAGCGCCACCGCCGTCGAGCGGTGGGCGGCCGAGTCGGTCGTGGTCCGGCTCGTGCCCGACGCCCCGGCGTCAACGCCGGCCGCCATCTCGGACGACATCGGCCACACCTCACCGCGACTCGCGCGCTGAGACCCCCGCGGCGTGCGGCGCGGCGGTGCCCGGGAGAGACTGGACATCGACGGCAGGAGGCCATCATGGGCAAGGACAGCATCGACGAGGCAGACCTGAGGGTTCACGGACCGGAGGATCACGCGGCAGGCGTCACCGCCGTCGCTGTCTCCATGAAGCGCGCCGTGGGGCACATGGGGGTCAAGAACACCGCCAAGACCCTGCTCAAGCTCAACCAGGCCGACGGCTTCGACTGCATGAGCTGCGCCTGGCCCGACCCCGACCCGGAGAACCGCCACGCCGCCGAGTTCTGCGAGAACGGCGCCAAGGCCGTGGCCGAGGAGGCCACGAAGGACCGCGCCACCCCCGAGCTCTTCGCCCGCTACAGCATCGCCGAGCTCGACGCCCACGACGAGTACTGGCTCGGCCAGCAGGGACGCATCACGCACCCCATGGTCAAGCGTCCCGGCGGAACCCACTACGAGCCGATCCAGTGGGACGAGGCCAACGCGATCATCGCCGAGCACCTCACGGCGCTCGACTCCCCCGACGAGGCGATCTTCTACACGTCCGGACGCGCCTCGAACGAGGCCGCCTTCGCGTACCAGCTGTTCGTCCGCGCGCTCGGCACCAACAACATGCCCGACTGCTCGAACATGTGCCACGAGTCGACCAGCATCGCGCTGGCCGAGTCGATCGGCATCGGCAAGGCCAGCGTCTCGATGAACGACGTCTACCAGGCCGACGTGATCCTGATCGCCGGTCAGAACCCCGGCACCAACCACCCCCGCATGCTGTCGGCGCTCGAGATCGCCAAGCGCCGCGGCGCCAAGATCATCGCCGTCAACCCGCTCCGCGAGGCCGGCCTGCACAACTTCCGCAACCCCCAGGTGCCGCGCGGCATCGTGGGCAAGGGCACCGACATCGCCGACCTGCACCTGCCGATCAAGATCAACGGCGACCTGGCCTTCTTCCAGGCGGTCGGCTCGCTGCTCGTCGAGTGGGACGCGCTCGACCACGACTTCATCGACCGTCACACGACGGGCTTCGAGCAGTGGGCCGAGCACGTCCGGTCGGTCGACTGGGCGACGGTCGAGCACGCGACGGGTCTGTCGCGCGAGCTGATCACCCAGGCCGCCGAGATGATCCGCGCGTCGAGCAAGACGATCTACTGCTGGGCGATGGGCCTGACGCAGCACCGCAACGCCGTCGCCACGATCAAGGAGGTCTGCAACGTCGCCTTCGCGCGCGGCGACATCGGCAAGCCCGGTGCGGGCCTGTTCCCCGTGCGCGGCCACTCCAACGTGCAGGGCGACCGCACGATGGGCATCTGGGAGCGTCCGCCGCAGGCGTTCCTCGACTCGCTGCAGACCGAGTTCGGCTTCGACCCGCCGCGCGAGCACGGGCTCGACACGGTCGACTCGATCCGCGCGATGCGCGACGGGAAGGCCCATGTCTTCATCGGGCTGGGCGGCAACTTCGTCCACGCCTCGCCCGACACGGCGGTCACCGCCGAGGCGATGACCAAGACGCGCCTGACGGTGCAGATCTCGACCAAGCTCAACCGGTCGCACCTGCGCTGCGGCGAGACGGCGCTGATCCTGCCGACCCTCGGGCGCACCGAGAAGGACATCCGGGGCGGCAAGGAGCAGTTCATCAGCGTCGAGGACTCGGTGTGCGCGGTCCACGCGTCGCGCGGCGTGCTCGACCCGGCCAGCCCGCACCTGCGCTCGGAGACAGCGATCGTGTGCGGATTCGCCGAGGCCACCCTGGGCGACCGCTACGGCATCCGCTGGGCCGCCATGCGCGACGACTACGACGTCATCCGCGACCACATCTCGCGGGTCGTCGTCGGCTGCGAGGAGTACACGGCCAAGGTCGACCGTCCGGGCGGCTTCGTGCTGCCGCACCCGCCTCGCGACACCCGCACCTTCCAGACCGAGTCGGGTCTGGCCGAGTTCGTGGCGTCGCCGATCAACGTGCTCGAGGTGCCCGAGGGTCACCTGCTGCTGCAGACGCTGCGCAGCCACGACCAGTACAACACCACCATCTACGGCAAGAGCGACCGCTACCGCGGCATCGAGGGCGGGCGTCGCGTCGTGTTCGTCCACCCCGACGACATCGCCCACCTGGGCTTCTCCGACGGCGACCTCGTCGACCTCACGGCCCGGTGGGACGATGACGACATCGTCCGCATGGCTCCCGACTTCCGCATCGTCTCGTACGACACGCCGCGTGGCACGGCAGCGGCGTACTACCCCGAGACCAATCCCTTGGTGCCGCTCGACTCGACGGCCGAGGGCAGCAACACGCCGACGTCGAAGGCCGTCATCATCTCGATGGCCGCAGCCGACACGTCCCGCACCCGGCACGGGTCGTACGACACGCAGCAGCCCGACGACACCGACGACGGACAGGACGCGGAGGGGTCGGACGAGGGGCACAAGAAGCACCCGCAGCCCGCCCACCTGTCGTGACCGACGCAGACGCCGCCGATCCCGCAGACCCCTACGGCCTGCAGCGGTTCGTCGACGCCCAGGCCGGCGGCACGTACGAGCAGGCGCTCGGAGAGCTGACCACAGGGGCGAAGACGAGCCACTGGATGTGGTTCGTGTTCCCGCAGGTCGGCGGACTGGGGCGCAGCGAGATGTCGGTGCTCTACGCGCTGTCGGGCGTCGACGAGGCAGCCGCCTACTGGGCGCACCCCGTGCTCGGTCCGCGCTACGAGCAGTGCTGCCGGGCGCTGCTCGACCTCGGCGACGTTTCGATGACCGACGTGCTCGGAACGATCGACGTCCAGAAGCTGCACTCGTCGCTGACGCTGTTCAGCGCCGCGGTACCCCAGACGGCGACGTTCGAGATGCTGCTGACGCGCCACTTCGACGGTCGTCCCGATCCAGCCACGCTCTCGCTGGTCTGAGGTCCGGCCGAGCCACGCTCGCGCTCATCTGACCCACCCCCGCTGCGAGCCGCAGCGGTGGATCGTCCACGGGATCCGGCCTGACAAGAACCGAGAACGTGGACGATCCACCGCCAGGGGGCGGGTCGCCGGACTACTTCTTCTTGGACACCCGCAGCTTCACCTTCGAGGTCCACACTGGCGTGTACTGCTCCCCCGCCACGACGTAGGCGCGGATCGTGTGACGTCCCGGGGACAGCTTCGGCAGACGCAACGACTTCCCGCTGCCGACCGAGACGGTGCGGATGATCTTCGACCCGTCGTAGATCAGCACGGTGCTGCGCGCCGGGGCATCGACGTCGACGCGCAGGAGCGCTCGCTGTCCCTTGCGCACGGTCGTCTTGGCCAGACGGATACGAGCCGTGGTGCCCCTCTTGGCCACCTTCAGCATGGCCGTCGCCCTGCTGCCGGCCACGGTCTTGGATCCCTGGTACGTCGCCGTCACCAGGTGGCTGCCCACCGGGACGTCTGACGGCAGCGTCACCGTCGCACGCCCACCCGTCAGCGTGCCCCGGACCGTGGTGCCCGCGACCTCGACCTCGACGTCACCCGTCGCAGCCGGATCGGACTCCACCGACACCGTCGCCGAGACCGACCGCCCGAAGACCGCGGCGGTGTCGCTCAGCTGCAGGGACGTCGCGGACGCCGCCGGACCGCTCCAGGCCAGTGCCGGCGCGAACGCCGTGTGCACCTTCGCCTTCGCCTGCTGCTCCAGCGCGTAGCCGAGCCCCAGCACCTTCGCGTCGTCCCACGCCCGTCCGACGATCTGGACGTTGTTGGACTGGCCCTCGTCGTTGGAGCCGATCGGCAGGATCGCCGTGGGCAGTCCGATGCTCTGGGTGATGACACCGGACGCCCGGTCGGAGCTGAAGATCGGCGACGACGCGTCGTTGTTGCCGACGCTGGTCAGGAAGCCCGGGTAGACGACCGCGTCGACCGGGGCGACCGTCTCGGCCGTCGCGCCGAACGACGAGTCCATCCACGAGGCCGCGTTGGTCTTGTAGTCGTCCCGTCGACGCAGCTGGTTGTCGAGGCTGGTGTCGTCCATGCCGGTCCCGCCGCTGCCGGACTGGTTGTACGGCAGGTTGAGCGGGCTGCGCAGCAGCTCGGTCGCCGTCGAGAACGGAAACGGATTCGGCCGCTTCTCGGCGATGTACCGCTCCCATCCTTCTCCGCCGACGCTGCCGCCGGTGGACGTGTAGCCGCTCGCGGGCGGGTTCGTCGGCGCCGACGCGGCACCGGTCAGCAGCGGGACCAGCGTGCCTCCGGCGGCCTCGACCGCCTTCTTCAGCTGGGCGAGTGCCGCCAGACCGGCCTTGTCGTCGGCGATGGCGGTCGACTCGAACGCGGCCGGCACGTAGCCGATCCGCTTGCCCTGCAGCGCGTCGGCCTTCAACGCGGACTTCCACTCGACCGGCCGCTTGGCGTTGTCGACGCGGGACGTCAGCAGGTCGTCCGGGTTGTTGCCGGTGGCCTGCGTGGCGGTGGCGTCGAGCATCGAGGCGACATCGGTGACCGACTTGGCGATGGGGCCTGCGTAGTCGGTCGCCCACGTCAGCGGCATGACGCCGTTGGTGCTCGTCAGGCCGTCCGTGCCGCGGAACGAGGTCAGGCCGGCACCGGTCGACGGCGCGTACAGCGAGACACCAGTCTGCGTGCCCATCGCTGCCGCGGCCATGTCGGTCGCGACGGCCGTGGCCGATCCACCGCTGGAGCCGAACGACGTCTTGGACGGGTACAGCGCGTTCCACGTCTGCTTGAAGCCGCTCTCGCTGAACGATCCCGAGTTGGCGAACTCGGACAGGTTGGTCTTGCCGATGATGACGGCGCCGGCCGCACGCAGCTTCTGCACCTGCCAGGCGTCGACGCCGGGCATCCAGTCCTTCAGCGCGAGCGTGCCGCCCGAGGTCGGCATGTCCTTGGTCTCGTACAGGTCCTTGAGCGCGATCGGGACGCCGAGCAGGTCGCCCTTCGCGCCGGACGCCCGAGCCTTGTCGGCGGCGAGCGCCTGGGCGACGGCGTCCTTCGCGACGGTGATGAACGCCTTGAAGCCCAGTGCACCCCCGTCGTAGGCCTCGATGCGGTCGAGGTAGGCCTTCGTGACCTGCACCGACGTGACCGTGCCGTCGACCATGTCGGCCTGCAGCTGGGCGATGGTCTTGCCCGTCACGTCGTAGCCGACGGCGGTGGTGGGCGCGACGTCGGCGTCGGCCGCGGGCACCGCCAGCGGCTGCGCACCGGCGCAGGCCGCCAGGGTCGAGTCGGACAGCTTCCAGTTCGACACCGTGCACAGCTCGTCGAGCGTCAGACCGCCGAAGTCGGGGGCTGCGGCCGCGCTCGCGGTCGTCGCGGCGATCTGAGCGTCGCTGACGGCGCCGACCACGACGTACTGCATCAGGGACGTCGTCTCGCCCGGGTCGACCGTGAGCGTGCGCACGAACCCGAGGTCGTTGGCGCGGCTGCCGGTCGGCACGTACGCGGTCGTGAACGGGTCCGACTGCTGGTCGGCCAGCGCGTCGACACCGGAGCCGACGACGACGCCCGTGGGACGGGTGCTGCCCGGAGTCGTCGCGGCGATCCACGTGTCGGCGGTGTCGACCGTCGCGTCACCGCTGCTCGTCGCCGTGACCGTGGCCTTGTTCGGGCTGGGGTTCGAGCCGGTGGTGGTGAACCCCGAACCGAGCGACCCACCGAACGAGACCTTGAAGGTCAGGGGCTTGTCCGACGTGTTCGTGAAGGTGTCGAAGAAGCTCGTCGTGCTGGTCGAGGCCTGTACCTGGACCTTGCGGGTCATCAGCAGGTCGTCGAGCCGGACGGACTTGGTCGAGGTGTAGGTGCCGGGCGCGGACGCCGTCAGGCCGAACCCCCTCATCATCTGGTCGTTCATGCGGGGAGCGTCACCGGCAGGCGTGTCGACGTGGACGAAGATGTTGCCGAAGCCTTCCATCCGCGATCCGGAGACGTTGCGGATCGAGCCGGTGTCGATGCCCGGCCTGCGGGCGTCGTTGATGTTGACGGTCGCACCGTTGCCGGTGGTGACGCTGGTGAGGGCCTGCGCCGAGGGTGTGCAGGCCAGCAGGCCGACACCCAGCGCCGAGGCGAGGGGGAGGGAGACGAGACGCGCGAGACGGCGTCCGGACGAGGCGGAGCTCATGGGTGGGGGGACCGCTTTCTGGTGGGGGGAATCTGCGCCCTCGTTCTATGCAGACCGTGTAACTTTTCGGCTCCCCCATCATTTCCGGGTGGTAACGACGTCGACCGTCACCGAATCGTCACCTAGCCGCATGCGGGCGAGGGCCGCGAACGAGGCGAGTCCTGGCGGCGGCGTCAGGGGGAACCCCCGTCACCGCGCTCACCTGCCCCGGGGTCGGACGGGGTGGCCACCCCGATGACACGCACCGGTCCGGGGCGGGACGATCTTCCTCGCGGCCGACACCCCGACGGCCCTACGGAAGGACATCGACCGTGGCCTCATCCGGCACACCTCGCCCCCTCGACCCGCCGTCTCGTCGGCGGCCCGCGCTGCTCACGGCCGTGCTGGCGGGCCTGGTGCTCGCGTTCACCACGGTGCCCGCCCTCGTCGCAGGAGCCCTCCACGGCTCGCGCGACATCTCCTCCCTGAAGACGGCACTCGGCGACGACCTGGTCGCGTACACCCGTGCCGGTCGCTCGTCCTTCGGTGCCGATCTCGCCGAGCTGACTGGTTACTGGCGAGCCTGGCACGCGTCGAAGATCGTCATCTGCGCGCTCGCGCTCATGGCACTGGCGATGCTGGCCCGCGACCTGTGGAGACGGTACGAGCACGGGACGGCCGTGGCGTCGGTGCGCTGGGCCGCCACCGGAGTGACCGTCCTCGTGCCGCTGGTCGCGGTCGCGCTGGCAGCCAACATCCAGTCCACGGCCGCGCCGTCGGTCGCCCTCCTGCAGCTGGTGCCGCGCGACGCGGGCGGAGCACTCGGCACTGCGCTCACCGAGGTGCAGCGCCAGGTCCTAGCGTCACCGGACTCGGCCGGCTGGTCACGACCGGTGCAGCACCTGGCGCACGACGTGCGCGTCTACCACCTGGTGATGGTGGTCGTGGTGGGAGCCGTGGTCGTCGCATCGGCGGCGACCGCGGCTCACACGTGGCGGCACCGGCGGGCAGGCACCGCGTCGAGGGAGCGACGGACGATGCTGACGACGACAGGTGTCGTCGCGGCGGTCTCGGCCGTCGCGCTGACGCTCCTTCTCGTCAGCGAGGTGCAGGGAGTCCTCGACCCCGGTGCCGCGCTCCTCGACGTCATCGGGCGCGGCTGACGCCTCCCGAGTCCGGGGCGGTGGATCGGCAACCACAAACGGCTCCAGAAGGTTGCACGTCCACCGCCACGGGCGGGACTCAGAACAGGTCGGCGGCCTTCACCACGGTCTCGTAGATGCCGTAGAGCAACGGCACCAGCACCACGATCCAGGCGACGACCAGCAGCGGTCCGGCCTTGTCGACCGCCACGTCGTGGCCGACCTCGGCACTGCGGGACGACTGGTCATCGGTCACGGGCTTCTTCTCCTCGTGGAACTTCGCGGCGACGGGACGGATCGCCAGGTTGGCCACGAAGCCGACCGCGAGGATGCCGACCATCGTCAGCAGCGCCGGGCGGTAGTCACCGGCGTTGAGCTGCCCCGGCTCGCCACGAGCGTCCAGGAACCCGTTGATGATCAGGGGTCCGACGACTCCCGCAGCGGCCCACGCGGTCAGCAGCCGTCCGTGGATCGCGCCGACCTGATAGGTGCCGAAGAGGTCGCGCAGGTACGCCGGGGCGGTCGCGAACCCGCCGCCGTAGAAGCTGATGATGACGCCGGCGACCAGCGCGAACAGGATCGTCGACGACGAGCCCTGGAACGCCAGGAACCCGTACAGCAGGATGCCGAGACCCAGGTAGCCGACGTAGATGTTCTTGCGACCGACGAGGTCGGACGTCGACGACCAGACGAAGCGTCCCGTCAGGTTGAACAGCGACAGCAGGCCGACGAACCCGGCGGCCGACGCTGCGGCGACGGTCGACGTCTCCCCCTCGCGGAAGAAGTCCTGGATCATCGGCGCGGCCTGCTCGAGGATGCCGATGCCCGCCGTCACGTTGCAGAACAGCACGATCCACAGCAGCCAGAACTGCGGCGTGCGGATCGCGTTGGCCGCCGAGACGTTGTCGGTCGTGACCAAGGCCTTCGACTTCACCGTCGAGGGGTCGAACCCCTCGGGCTTCCAGCCGTCGGCCGGCACACGGATGAGCCAGGCGCCGAACAGCATCAGCACGAGGTAGAGCACGCCGAGGGTCACGAACAGCTTCGCGACGGCCGACCCCGACGCGATGCCGGTCGCGGTGTCGAACGAGTCGTCGTAGATGCCGAGCAGCTTGGCCGACAGCGGGCTCGCGATCATCGCGCCGCCGCCGAAGCCCATGATCGCCATGCCGGTGGCGAGGCCCGGACGGTCGGGGAACCACTTGATCAGCGTCGAGACGGGTGAGATGTAGCCGATGCCCAGGCCGATGCCGCCGATGAAGCCGTAGCCGAGGTACAGCAGCCACAGCTGGTCGGTCGCGATACCGGCCGAGCCGATCAGGAAGCCGCCCGACCAGAACAGCGCCGCGGTGAACATCGCCCGTCGGGGACCACCGGTGTCGACCCAGGTGCCGAACACCGCGGCCGAGACGCCGAGCATGACGATCGCGATCGAGAACACGATGCCGACCTGCGTCAGGCTCGCGTCGAAGTTCTTGACCAGCGAGGCCTTGTAGACGCTGGTCGCGTACGCCTGGCCGATGCACAGGTGCACCGCCAGCGCGGCCGGTGGGATCAGCCAGCGGTTGAAGCCGGGCTTGGCTACCGTCCTCTGACGGTCGAGCATGGCAAGTGACATCGGTCCCCCTCGTGGCGCACGTGATGCGCGTCTCAACGACTGCGTCTCACCGTAGGTCGGTCGTCCGCGGCGCGCACGTCGGCGCCCCCGGTAGGGTTCGAGATGTGAGTGCAACCCCCGGTCGGATCTTCCTGTCCCGCATCGTCGGGCAGGCGGTCTTCGACCCCGCGGGCGATCAGGTGGGCAAGCTGCGCGACGTCGTGGTCGCCGTGCGATCGGCCACCCAGCGTCCGCGCGTGCTGGGCATCGTCGTCGAGGTGCTGGGCCGCCGCAGGGTCTTCCTGCCGATCACCCGCGTGACGTCGCTGGGGTCGGGCCAGATCATCACGACCGGCGTGCTCAACGTCCGCCGCTTCGAGCAGCGCAGCACCGAGACCCTCGCGATCCACCAGCTGCTCGACCGCACGGTCACGCTGCCCGACGGCACCCCCGGCACGGTCTACGACCTCGCGATGGAGCAGGACCCTCGTCGCGACTGGTACATCTCGACCCTCGCGGTGCAGGCCGCCGGCAAGCGCTTCGGCCGCCGCGGCCCGCACCAGGTGCTGGAGTGGGACGAGGTCAAGGGCCTCACCGGCGCCGAGACCACCCAGGGTGCGACCCACCTGCTGGCCACGATGGACGAGATGCGCGCGGCCGACGTCGCCAACGCCCTGCGCGACCTGCCGCCCAAGCGGCGCATGGAGGTCGTCTCCGAGCTCGACGACGAGCGGCTCGCCGACGTCCTCGAAGAGCTGCCCGAGCGCTACCAGATCGAGATCCTCGGGGTGCTCGACCCGGGCCGTGCCGTCGACGTCCTCACCGAGATGGACCCCGACGACGCCGCCGACCTGCTGGGCGAGCTGCCGCCCGCCACGGCCGAGCAGCTGCTGACGCAGATGGAGCCCGAGGACGCCGATGACGTGCGCCGCCTGCTGTCGTACGAGGAGCGCACCGCCGGCGGCATGATGACGACCGAGCCGGTCGTGCTGCCCGCCGACGCCACGATCGCCGAGGCGCTCGCCCGCGTACGCAACGCCGACCTGATCCCGGCGCTGGCCTCGATGGTCTACGTGTGCCGCTCGCCGCTCGAGACGCCGACCGGGCGGTTCCTCGGCATCGTGCACTTCCAGGCGCTGCTGCGCGAGCCCCCGTCGACGCTGGTCGGCACGATCGTCGACAACGACATCGACTGGCCTCGTCCCACCGCCTCGCTCCAGCACGTGGCCAACCTGCTCGCCGCCTACAACATGGTGGCGCTGCCGGTCGTCGACGAGAACGCCCACCTGCTCGGGGCGGTGACCATCGACGACGTCCTCGATCACCTGCTGCCCGAGGGGTGGCGCGAGAGCGACCCCGACGAGGCGGAGGTGGTCGCCCGTGGCTGAGCGCGCACGTCTCGACCAGCCTCGCGAGGTCCGTCGCTCCTTCCGGCCGCGGCGGGGCGAGGTCGACCCCGAGCGCTTCGGCCGCTTCGCCGAGTCGACCGCGCGCTTCCTCGGCACGGCGACGTTCATCGCCTGGATGACGGTCTTCGTGACGGTCTGGATCGGCTGGAACATGCCGTACGGTCCCGACCGTCCTCGCTGGGACGACTACCCGTACATCTTCCTGACGCTGATCCTGTCGCTGCAGGCGTCGTACGCGGCCCCGCTCATCCTGCTGGCGCAGAACCGGCAGGAGGCCCGCGACCGCGTCACGCAGGAGCAGGACCGCGCAGCGGCGGCCCAGACCACGGCCGACATGGAGTTCCTGGCCCGCGAGGTCGCGAGCCTGCGCCTCGGCATCGGCGAGGTCGCGACCCGCGACTTCATCCGCGGCGAGCTGCGCAACCTCGTGCAGGACCTCGAACGCCGCGACGACGAGGACCAGCCCCAGGACGACTGACCACGGTCTGTGACGCCTGCGGCGTCACCACCCGGTCGTGACGCCGTGAGCGTCACACGTCGCGGGTCGCCTGAACGATGCCGTCGTGCACGGTGCCGCTGTGGGGGCTGCCGGCATGTCCCTGACGCTGGACGGTCGCGAGCTCGATCGACGTCCAGTCGCCCGGGTCGAGCCAGCCCGCGGCCTGCTCGGGCGTCCACCGGACGTCGGGGAAGTCGTGACCGCCGTGCCGCTCGTCGACGGGGTGGTGACCCACGAGCAGCAAGGTGCCACCGGGCGCGACCGCGTCGCCCAGCTGGCGGTACAGCGTCGCCAGGCCGGGCTGGTCGAGGTACATGAACTGCGCCGACACCAGGTCGAACGCGCCCGGCCGGCCCACCCACGTCGACAGGTCGACCCGCTCCCACGTGATGCGATCGGCGACGCCTGCCTCGACGGCGTGCCGGGCGCCCTTGTCGAGCGCGACCTGCGAGACGTCGAACGCCGTCACCTCCCAGCCCTGGCGGGCGAGCCAGACGGCGTCGGCGCCCTCGCCGGCACCGACCTCGAGCGCCCGGCCGGGGGTCATGCCGGCAACCCGGTCGACGAGCTGCGGATTGGGCTGCCCGCTCCAGATGCGGTCGTCGGCGCCGTAGCGCTCGTCCCAGAACCCCTCGCTGAACACGTCCTCGCTCATGACCGTCCCCTCTCCACCCTGGCCACCCGATCCACCCGTCCTTCGTCCCACACCGGCTCGTCGGACTCGTACAGTAGGCCGTCGGCCCCGAACACGACGAACCGGTCGAATCCGCGGGCGAACCAGCGGTCGTGCGTCACGGCCACCACGGTGCCCTCGAACGTCGACAGCGCCGCCTCGAGCGCCTCGGCCGACTCGAGGTCGAGGTTGTCGGTCGGCTCGTCGAGCAGCAGCATCGTGGCGTGGGCCAGCTCGAGCAGCAGGATCTGGAACCGCGCCTGCTGACCACCCGACAGCTGCTCGAACACCTGGTCGCCGGCCTTGGCCAGGCCGTACCGGTCGAGCGCCTTGGCCGATCCCTCGTGCCCCATGCCCTTGCGGTGGCCGTCGCCGTGGTGCAGCACCTCGAGCAGCGTGCGCCCCATCAGCGACGGGTGCTCGTGCGTCTGCGCGAACCACCCGGGCCGCACGCGCGACCCGAGCCGGGCCACGCCGGTGTGCTCGACCGGCGGCGGGACGACGTCGCCCACCGGCTCGTGCTCGATGTCGGGACGCGACCCGCCGGCGGCCAGCAGACGCAGGAAGTGCGACTTGCCCGATCCGTTGCTGCCCAGCACCGCGACCCGCTCGCCGAACCAGATCTCGAGGTCGAAGGGCCGCATCAGCCCGGTCAGCTCGACCTGCTCGGCGACGACGGCGCGCTTGGCCGTGCGTCCGCCCTCGAGCCGCATCCGCAGGTTCTGCGCGATCGGGACGGCCTCGGGCGGGCCCTGGCGCTCGAAGCGCTCGAGCCGGGTCTCGGCGGCCTGCAGGCGTGAGGCCATGTCGGAGTTGAACGCCGACTTCTGCCGGTACATGATCACCAGCGCCTTGAGCTTGGCCCGCTCCTCGTCCCATCGCAGCCGGCGCTCCTCCAGCTTGGCGTTGCGGTCGATGCGCGCCTGCAGGTACGTCGAGAAGCGTCCGGGGTGCACCCACAGCGTGCTGCCCGCGGCGGCCGGCTCGAGCGTCGCGATGCGCTCGGCGACCCGCTCGATCAGCTCGCGGTCGTGGCTGACGAACAGCACCGTCTTGGGCGACTCGACCAGCTGCTGCTCGAGCCACCGCTTGGCCGGGACGTCGAGGTAGTTGTCGGGCTCGTCGAGCAGCAGCACCTGCTCGGGTCCGCGCAGCAGCGCCTCGAGCACGAGGCGCTTCTGCTCGCCGCCCGACAACGTCGAGACCTGGCGGTGCTGCGCCTGCTGGAACGGGATGCCGAGGGCCGCCATCGTGCAGGCGTCCCACACGGTCTCGTGCTCGTAGCCCCCGGCGTCGCCCCAGTCGGCGATCGCCTGGGCATAGGCCATCTGGTCGTCCTGCTCGTCGCGCTCGATCATCAGCAGCTCGGTGCGATCGACCTCGAGGGCCGCCTCGCGCACGGCCGCGGGTGCCACCGAGACCAGCAGGTCGCGCACCGAGGTGTCGTCGCGCACCGAGCCGACGAACTGGCGCATGACGCCCAGCCCGCCCGTGACCGTCACGGCACCCGCGTGCGGGGCGAGATCGCCGGTGGCGATGCGGGTCAGGGTGGTCTTGCCCGTGCCATTGGGACCGATCAGCGCGACCTTGGCCCCCTCGCCGACGCGCAGGCTGACGTCGTCGAGCAGGGGACGTCCGTCCGACAGGGTGTAGCTCACGGAGTTGAGGTCGAGGTGTCCCACGCGACCATCCTCTCAGGGTGCCGCGTCCCCCGGCCCGCCCGTGGTTAGGTCACACTCAGGCTCGTCCTGCCCGCCCTCCCCGTACGATGGGACCATGGCAGCAGTGACCGAAGAGCAGATCCGCACAGCCCTCGAAGGCGTCAACGACCCCGAGATCAAGCGGCCCATCACCGAGCTCGGCATGGTCGACACGATCACGATCGACGACCACCAGATCACGGTGCGCATCCTGCTGACGGTCTCCGGCTGCCCGCTCAAGGACACGCTCACCCGCGACGTCACCGCGGCGGTCGGCACCGTGGCTCCCGCGGCGGCGGTCGTCGTCGACATGGGCGTCATGTCCGACGAGCAGCGCAAGGACATGCAGACGATGCTGCGCGGCGGTCGCGCCGACCGCGAGGTGCCCTTCGCCCAGCCGGGCTCGCTCACCAAGGTGTTCGCGATCGCCTCGGGCAAGGGCGGCGTCGGCAAGTCGACCGTCACGGTCAACCTGGCGCTCGCGATGGTCAAGCGCGGGCTCAAGGTCGGCATCGTCGACGCCGACATCTACGGCCACTCGATCCCCGACATGCTGGGCGTCGGCGACATCCGTCCGACCCAGGTCGAGGACATGATCATGCCGGTCCCGATCAAGGGCCTGAAGGTCATCAGCATCGGCATGCTCAAGCCCCGCAAGGACCAGGTCGTCGCGTGGCGCGGCCCCATGCTCGACCGCGCCCTCGTGCAGATGCTCAGCGACGTCTACTGGGGCGACCTCGACGCGCTGCTGCTCGACCTGCCCCCCGGCACCGGCGACATGGCCATCAGCCTCGGTCAGCACCTGCCCAACGCCGAGATCGTGGTCGTCACGACGCCGCAGCCCGCCGCCGCCGACGTGGCCGAGCGCGCCGGCACGATGGCCTCGATGATGCACCAGCGCGTCGCGGGCGTCATCGAGAACATGTCGTACCTGCAGGTCCCCGGCGGCGAGCGCATGGAGATCTTCGGGTCCGGCGGCGCCGCCAGGGTCGCCGAGACCCTCAGCGGACGCTTCGGCTACGACGTCCCGATGCTCGGCCAGATCCCCCTCGACCAGAAGCTGCGCGAGGGCGGCGACGCCGGCGACCCGATCGTCGAGTCCGATCCCGACTCCGAGTCGGCCAAGATCCTCCAGGGCGTCGCCGACCAGCTCAGCGGCCGCTCGCGCGGTCTGGTGGGCATGCAGCTGGGGCTGGCTCCCGCCGGACGACTGTAGAGTCGCACCGTGCTTGGCATGGGCGTCCCCGAGATCGGACTGATCCTCGTGGTCGCCCTGTTGCTGTTCGGCCCGGAGAAGCTGCCCGAGCTCGCCAAGCAGGCCGCCGGCTTCGTCCGCACGGTCCGGCGGATGGCCGACAACGCCAAGAACGACCTCGGCCGCGAGATGGGCGAGGACTTCTCCGACCTCAACCTGCGCGATCTCGATCCGCGCGAGATCGTGCGGCGCAACTTCCTCGACGACGACACCACGCCTGCCGCCACCAAGGAGACGCGCATCCTGCGTCCCGGAGAGCGTCCGCCGTTCGACAGCGAGGCGACCTGACGGGTCAGGCCGCGCCGATCCACGACGACATGCGTCCGAGGCCGTCGCCCACCCGCTCGGCGACACCCGGCTCGTAGGCGCCGGTCGGCAGCTGCGCCACCGCCTGCTCGAGCCGCGGCCGGTCGACGTCGGTCACGATCGTGAAGACCGTCCAGTCGTCGTCCCACGTGACGACGGTCGGGGTGCCGGGCCGCACCCACACGGTGGTGCCGGCGATCTTCTCCGACCGGAAGCCGTCGAGGTGCGCCTGCTCGAGCACCCCGGTCTGCTCGAAGAGGTTGAGCCGTGAGGTGCCGTCGGTGTACTCGAGGGCGATCGTGTCGCCGTCGCCGGTGTAGGCGCCCGACACGCGGTGCAGGTCGCCGGCCAGGGTGTCGTGGCACGGCCAGCCGAAGTCGTTCAGGTCGTCCATCGCCGCTGCCGTGATGATCGTGCCCGCGCTGGTCGACGACGGCGGCGACGGTGCCGTGAAGTCGGCGGCGTAGGCGTTGAACGGCGGCTCGACCGCGTCGGCGGACTGCTCGGACCCGCCGACGGCGTAGGCGGTCGCCACGACCGCCAACGAGGCACTGGCCAGCACGATGCCCGCGCGCAGCGGCACCGACCGTCCGAGCCGCACCCACCACGTCTCGCGCCTCGGCGGATCGGCCGCCAGACCGGCCAGCGAGGCCAGCAGGGCGGCAGGGGGCTCGGGCGTCGCCACGGTCGACATCCGCGACTTCAGCAGCCGCTGCTGACGGACCGCCTTCTCGCACGACTCGCACGACTCCAGGTGCGCGGACGCGTCACGCTGCGCGGCGCCGGACAGCTGTCCGTCCACGTACGCGGCGACGTCGGCACCCAGGTGCGGCATCAGATGCCGACCGGACCCACGAACCTGGTGCGACCCTTGGTCGGGGCGCGGTGGGCCAGCGTCTCGCGCAGCTGCGTGCGTCCGCGGTGGATGCGCGAGCGGACGGTGCCCAGCTTGATGCCCAGGACGTCGGAGATCTCCTCGTACGACAGGCCCTCGATGTCGCACAGCACGACAGCGACGCGGAACTCGTCGGAGAGCGACGCCAGCGCGGCCTCGATGTCGGGGTCGAAGTTGGCGTCGTGCACCGCCGACTCGGGCAGCACCTCGGCGCTCAGCAGGCGCTCCTCGGCGCCCTCGCCGAAGCCGTCCATGCGGAGCCGCGACTTGCGACGGACGCGGTCGAGGAACAGGTTGGTGGTGATGCGGTGCAGCCAGCCCGGGAAGTTGCCCGGCTCGTACGTGTCGAGCGAGCGGAACACCCGGATGAACACGTCCTGCGTCAGGTCCTCGGCGTCGGGGCGGTTGCCGGTGAGCCGGTAGGCCAGCCGGTACACCCGGGCCGAGTGCTCGGCGACGATGCCCTCCCAGTCGGGCAGCGGCGTGTCGGCCGGGGCCTGCGGGAGCGTCGAGGTGACCACGTCATCTACCTTCATGAGTCGATCGTTGTGCCTTCACCTGAGAGAACGCACAGAACCGCCTGACCGTTCCCCCGGTTTCGTCGCGGCCTCCACGGTCTGGCGGCCGCGCGCCGATAGGCTGTGACCACACCATCGACCGAGGAGCCGTCATCACCACCGCAGCAAGCCTGGCATTCGCCGAGCACCACCAGAGCGAGGACGAGCACCTCGCCGCTGCACGGCGTCGCGCCGACGAGGTCGGCGTCGTCCCCATCTCTCCCGGCGCGGGCGCGGCACTGTCGTTCCTGGCGTCCGCGATCGGCGCGAAGGCGGTCGCCGAGATCGGCACCGGCACCGGCGTCTCGGGCCTGTGGCTGCTGCGCGGCATGCAGGCGGGCGGCGTGCTGACGTCGGTCGACCTCGAGGCCGAGCACCAGCGCCTGGCTCGCGAGACGTTCACGTCCGCCGAGCTCGCACCGCAGCGCTTCCGGCTCATCGCGGGCGCCGGCCTCGACGTCATGCCGCGCCTCACCGACGACGGCTACGACCTGGTGTTCCTCGACGGCGACAAGGTCGAGTACGGCGAGTACCTCGAGCAGGCCGTGCGGCTGGTCCGCCCCGGCGGACTGATCGTGTTCGACAACGCCCTGTGGCACGACCGCGTGGCCGATCCGGCCCAGCGCGATCCCGAGACCGCCGCGATCCGCGACGTCATCAAGCACGTCGCGACCGACGATCGCCTGCGCAGCGTGCTGCTGCCGCTGGGCGACGGCCTGCTCGTCGCCCAGCTGCTGCCCTGACACACCGCCCGCGAGTCGCTCGAGCAGTGCACGAGCCGCTCGCGGGCGTCAGTCGTCCTTGCGTCCGTGCTCGAAGTGGCTCGACGAGCGGAAGCCCGAGGGTCCGCGCACGACGGCCACGATCTCGCACGCCTCGATGAGGATGGGCGCGGAGCCGATGATCGTCGAGCCGGCCGACTCCTTGGCGGTCTTCTCGAACGACTTCTGGAACGCCGCGCGCGCCTCGTCGGACACGAAGATGTAGCTGCCCTCGAACCACTGGCCCTTGACGGCGCGCCAGGTCTTGACCCGGAGCCCCTCGAGGCCCGCGAACGTGGCGTAGGACTCGTCCTCGACGTAGGCCCGCAGAGCCTTCAGCGTGCCCTTGGGGGCGTCGGCCAGCGACCAGCGGACGGTCAGTCCATACATCGGCCGGCCGCTCCTAGACGGCCTTGAGCGCGTCGCCGAGCGTGGTGGCCTCTTCGTTGTTGAGCTCGACGACGAGACGACCTCCACCCTCGAGCGGGACCCGCATGACAATGCAGCGTCCCTCCTTGGTGACCTCCATCGGTCCGTCTCCGGTCCGTGGCTTCATGGCGGCCATCAGTTCCCCTCTCGGTCTGGCGCTCAACCCGACGGTGCAAGCGTGTCTACCATTATCGCCTATGCCCGGATCGGATTCGACCTCAGTCCCACAGGAGCCCCCCATGAGCACCACACCCGTCAGCTACGACGTGACCGAGGGGGTCGCCACCGTGGCGCTCGCTCGTCCCGAGTCGATGAACAGCCTGACGCTCTCGGCCAAGGTGGCACTGCGCGACGCGCTGCACGAGGCCGCCGCCGACAGCGCCGTCCGGGCGGTCGTGCTGACGGGCTCAGGACGCGCGTTCTGCGTGGGTCAGGACCTGCAGGAGCACGTGTCCGGCCTGTCCGGCCAGAAGGACTTCGGCGGCTCGACCACGGTCGCCGATCACTACAACCCGATCGCCACGGCCATCGCGACGATGCCGAAGCCGGTCGTCGCGGCCGTCAACGGGATCGCCGCCGGAGCCGGGGCGTCGATGGCGTTCGCCTCGGACTTCCGCGTGCTGAAGCGGTCGGCCGGCTTCAACACCGCCTTCGCGGCCATCGCCTTCTCGTGCGACACCGGCGCGTCGTGGACGCTGCCCCGCCTGGTCGGCCATGGACGCGCGATGGACCTGCTGATGCGGCCCCGCACGATCTCCGCCGACGAGGCCTTGGCGATCGGCCTGGCGACGTCTGTGGTCGACGACGACGACTTCGACGACGCCGTCGCCGCCCTGGCGTCCGAGCTCGCGACGGGCCCCACGTTGGCCTACGGCGCCATCAAGCGGGCCGTCGCCTTCTCGGCGACCCACGACCTGCCGACGTCGCTGGAGCACGAGGGCCAGAAGATGGCGCTGACGGCGGCCTCGTCCGACCACGTCGTCGCGGTCGAGGCGTTCTTGTCCAAGCAGAAGCCCGTCTACACGGGTCGCTGACCCCAACACGCTGGGCCGAGCGTGGGTGGTGCGTCAGGCCAGCTTGCGGTCGTGCTGGCGGCGCGCCTCTTCGGTGGCGGCTTCCTCCCAGGCGAGCAGCTCGGCACGCACCTGCAGCTCGGCGCTCTCGCTGGCGGCCAGCGCGTCGTTGGCGCGCAGCAGGTCGACCCGGGCCGACTCGAGGTCGGACTGGGCCGAGTCGGCGTCGGCCTCGAGCGCCGCGCTGCGTGCCCGCTCGGCGTAGACGCGCTCGCGCGCCTGGGCCAGCTCGATCTCGGCGGTGACGATGGCGTCTCGCAGGGTCGCGATCTGGGCGTCGCGCAGGCTCACGCGCTGACCCATCTGCTCGGCGAAGGCGATGTGCTCACGGGAGCGCGCCACGGCGGCCGTGCGGTTGCTGTCGGCGAGCTGGGCACGATCCCGGGCCCAGTCGCGGCGCACCTGGGCGATCTCGTCGGACAGCAGGCGCGCCGAGGCCACGCCCACCACGACGGCGTAGACGGTGGTGCCCACGAGCACGGGCACCGTCCCGACGACGATGCCGACGAGCGCGACCACGACGGCGCTGAGCAGCAGCGCAACGGAGCAGACAGCGCGGCGGGAGCGGGGAATTCTCCGGTTCGACATGCTCGGATCGTAGGCCGCGAACGGCCCGATCCTGCGGAGCCACGCCTGAAGGGGCCCGAAACCGATGAGCCGGGGCCTCAGCGGCGAGCGGCTCCCCGCGCGATGCAGTCGGCCAGGTGGTCGTCGACCATGCCGGTAGCCTGCATCAGCGCGTAGGCCGTGGTGGGACCGACGAAGCGGAAGCCCTTCTTCTTCAGCGTCTTGGCCATCGCGACCGACTCGGCCGTCGTGGCCGGCACGTCGGCGTACGACGTCGGGGCCGGACGTGGCTCGGGCGCGAACGACCAGAGCAGGTCGCTGAACGACTCGTCGAGGTCGAGCAGGCTGCGGGCGTTGGCGATCGTCGCCTCGATCTTGAGCCGGTTGCGGATGATGCCCGCGTCGTCGAGCAGGCGCAGCACGTCGGACTCGCCGAACCGGGCGACCGCCTCGGGGTCGAAGCCCGCGAACACCTCGCGGAACCGGTCGCGCTTGCGCAGGACGATCGCCCACGACAGGCCGGACTGGAACGCCTCGAGCGACATCCGCTCGAACAGCGGAGCGTCGCCGCGCAGCTCGCGGCCCCACTCGGTGTCGTGGTACTCCGTCATGGCCGGGTCGTCGCCCCATGGGCACCGGACGACGTCTGCACCGGCGGCCACGTGTCAGCGGTCCTTCGCGACGAAGTACGAGATCGCCTCGTCGACGTCGTCGGTGACGTGGAGCATGTCGACGTCTCCGGGGCTGATCTTGCCGTCGGTCTGCATGGTCGCGCGGAGCCAGTCGACCAGTCCGCCCCAGTAGGAGCTGCCGAACAGGACGATCGGGAACGAGGTGACCTTGCCGGTCTGGGCCAACGTCAGCGCCTCGAAGAGCTCGTCCATCGTGCCGAATCCGCCCGGCAGGACGATGAAGCCCTGGGCGTACTTGACGAACATCGTCTTGCGGACGAAGAAGTAGCGGAAGTTGACCCCGAGGTCGACCCACTCGTTCATGCCCTGCTCGTGCGGCAGCTCGATGCCGAGGCCGACCGAGACTCCCCCGCACTCACTGGCTCCCTTGTTGGCCGCCTCCATGGCTCCGGGGCCGCCGCCGGTGATGACCGCGTAGCCCGCTTCGCACAGCTTGGCCGCGATATCGGTGGCCGCGGCGTACATCGGGTCGTCGGGCCGGGTGCGGGCCGAGCCGAACACGCTGACGGCGGGGCCGAGCTCGGCCAGGGCGCCGAAGCCCTCGACGAACTCGGCCTGGATGCGCAGCACCCGCCACGGGTCGGTGTGCACCCAGTCGGCATCGCCGCGCGAGTCGAGCAGACGCTGGTCGGTGGTGGTGTCGGGAAGCTGGCGGCCCTTGAGGCGCACCGGCCCCTTGTGGTGCGACGGACGGCTGGGACTCATGCGGTCAACCATTTCGTGAGGGTTGCGTGCACCCGCTGGAGGTGCTCGACGGGGACGTGCTCATCGGCCTTGTGGGCGTAGATCGGGTCGCCGGGCCCGTAGTTGAGCGCCGGGATGCCGAGCTGGGTGAACTGGGCGACGTCGGTCCAGCCGAACTTGGGCCGAGGCGATGCCGCGACGGTGGCGACGAACGCGGCGACAGCCGGCTGGGACAGACCCGGCAGCGCGCCGGGCGCGGAGTCGGTGACGGTGAGGCCGAAACCCTCGAACACCTCCTGCAGGTGCTGGTGGGCGTCGGCCTCGGAGCGGTCGGGGGCGAACCGGAAGTTGACCGTGACGACGGCCTCGTCGGGCACGACGTTGCCGGCCACTCCCCCGCGGATGCCCACGGCGTTGAGGCCCTCGCGGTAGACCAGCCCGTCGATGTCGACCTCGCGCGGCACGTAGGTTTCGAGACGGTCGAGCACCGGAGCCAGCGCGTGGATGGCGTTGCTGCCCATCCACGACCGTGCTGCGTGGGCCCTCTCGCCGGCCGTGCGGATGTCGACGCGCATGGTGCCCTGGCACCCGGCCTCGACGCCGGCGTCGGACGGCTCCATGAGGATCGCGAAGTCGCCGGCCAGCAGGTCGGGACGCTCGCGGGCGAGACGGCCCAGGCCGTTGAACTCGGCGGCGATCTCCTCGGCGTCGTAGAACACATAGGTGACGTCGCGGACCGGCTCGGACACCGTGGCCGCGAGCAGCAGCGCCACGGCCACGCCGCCCTTCATGTCGCAAGACCCCAGCCCGTGCAGCACGCCGTCCTCGAGCCGTGACGGGAAGTTGTCGTTGGCCGGCACGGTGTCAAGATGTCCGGCGATCACGACCCGCTCACCGCGGCCGAGCGACGTGCGGGCGACGATCGTGTGACCGTCTCGCACCACGTCGAGGTGCGGCACCGCCACGAGCGCCTGCTCGACGGCGTCGGCGATCTCCTGCTCGGACAGGCTCTCGGACGCGATGTCGACGAGTGCGCCGGTCAGCGCGACGACGTCGGAGGTCAGGTCGATGGTGGCCACGCGCTCACTCTGCCACGTCGGCCGAGGGCTCGAAGACGCAGAACTCGTTGCCCTCGGGATCGGCCATGACCGTCCACCGGGCGTCGTCGGACGGCGGGGTCAGCACCTGGGCGCCGCGGGCCGACAGGTCGCCGACCGTGACGCCGGGCCGGAGCGTGACGTCCCAGTGCAGGCGGTTCTTGACGGTCTTGGGCTCGGGCACCGGGACGAAGTCGAACGACTCGACGGGGGCGCCCGGTACGTCGTCGATGTAGGAGTAGCCGCTCTCGTCGTGCGCGAGCGTGCCACCCCAGACATCGGCCCACCACGACGAGACGGCGATCGGGTCGGCCGAGTCGATCACGAGGTCCTTGAGCCCCGGGGGGCGGCTGCCGCCGACGAAGACGCAGAACTGATTGCCCTCGGGGTCGAGGAACGTCGTCCAGGGGAACTCACCGTCGGCCGTGACCTGCTCGAGGCCGCCGAAGTCGTCGAGCGAGGTGGCCACGAGGTCGAGGTGCACGCGGTTCTTGACCGTGCGGGGCTCCGGCACCGGGTTGATCCACACGGTCTGGCCCGGCGACCCGCCACGCAGCACGCCGCTGCCGTCGTCGGCGGAGATCTCGCCGTCGAGGTGCAGCGCACGCGCCCAGAAGCCCTCGAGGGCGGAGACGTCGTTGGCGTCGAGGCAGAGGTCCTTGAAGGTCACGAGAGACATGCGGACCACGCTAGCGGCGCCCGCGGACACGGGCGAGGGGTCAGTCGTGGACCGCCTTGAGGATCGCGATCGCCGCCGTGACCCGGTCGCGGTCGTCGTCCTCGATCGCCCACATGGCGTGGTGCGCCTCCCGCACCACGACCCAGTCGCGAGCACGCTGCTCGTCGAGGCCTGCCACGTCGACGACGGTGTGGAAGCGACGCCGCACGGCGGTGCGCACGTCACCCGTGGCGACGACCTCGTCCCAACGGTTCGAGAGCAGGGGCGCGACCTCGTAGTGCGGGTCGCCCGAGACCGGCTTGGGGTCGATCGCCAGCCACGGCTCGCGATCGGCCGCCAGGACGTTCTCGTAGTGCAGGTCGGCATGGACCAGCCGGCCCACGCTGGCGGCATCGGAGACGAAGGACCGCCCGAGGTGCGCGGCCTGGTCGACGACACGACGAGGGATCGGGGCATCGCGCGGCAGACGCTCGAGGTCGTCGGTCCACCGCTCGACGTAGCGCGTCAGCGGCACCAGCTGCGGTGGTGCGGGGACGTGCAGACGTGCGTAGAGGCCCGCCACGGCCTCGCAGGCCGCGAGGACAGGCTCTCGGGTCAGGTCGCGGGCGTGGAGGCGCTCGACCAGCATCGCGTCGCGCCGGGGGTCGGCCCGCAGCAGCCGGGCCGCTCCGCGTCCGTGCCAGGTCTGCAGGGCGAGGATCTCGTGCTGCCCCTCCTCGTGGGGCAGGACGACCTTGAGCACCGCTGCCCCCTCGGCCGACCGGACCGGCACGACCAGGGCGGTGCGACCGTGCATCGGGGCGCCGTCGGGCGAGAGCTGCCACTCGTCGAGCAGGTCGCGGACCGTGCGAGGGACGCCGCGCAGCCACGCGGCCCAGACCTCGTCGGACGAGGCTCGGGCGACGAGCTCGTCGGGGAGGTCGAACGGCAGGAGCGCCACGTCCGCCAGCCTGCCACGGTTCGTCGACCGTCCCGCCGGGTGGCGCCGAGGCCGCCATTTCACCCGTCCGGACACACTGGCGAGATGACGAGCTCGTTCGAGGGTCACATCGCCGGCATCGGCACGGCGTCGGGCACCCGCATCGTGGTGGGCATGTGGGACGTCAGCCCTTTCGGCTCGTTCGCCGACACGATGATCGAGCAGCCGTCGGGCCACCGCATCCTGATCGCGCCGCGTCAGGACGTCGCCGACTTCGTCGCCTCGACCTACTCCTTCGACGAGGTGCGCATCGAGCCGGTCTCGGTCGAGCGCGGTGACGAGTGGTCGGTGCACACCCGGTCGCTGCAGGTCAGGTTCACGCCCGGCAAGGCGCTGAGGGTGTCGCCGGTGCTGGGCCTCGTCCCGGGCTGGCTGCGCCGCACGCCGGTCTGGGCCCGGATCTGCAACCCGTTCGCGAGCCGGCTCATGCCGGGCGTGCAGACCTATGGCTCCGCGGGCGGAGGGCGCACCGAGTGGTACGCCGCGCGCCACGTCCGACACCTCACCTTCGCCCGGGCCACGTGGGAGGGCGCCGAGCTGGGGGAGCTGGCCCCCGTCACCCCGGCCGTCCGCTTCGGGTTCGCGTCGTCGCCGGCCCAGCCGACGCTCACCTCGCTGACGTCGTACGTCCGCGAGGCGTAGGCGCGAGACGCACGTCACACTGCTTTTCGACAACATCACATCGTCTGGATGCGGCATCGACCGCGTCGGCGCGTAAGGCTTGTGCATGGCTTCACAAGAGCCATCCGCACCAGACCTACGACTTGAATCTGCGGTGATCGTCGCGTGACCGAACGCTCCTCCCTCGTCCTCCCGAACCGCCACACCCCGGCGGTCGTGCACACCGACGTCCTGCTGGTCGGCGGCGGCATCATGAGCGCCACGCTCGGCACGCTGGTCAAGAGCCTCGAGCCCGACTGGTCGATCAGCCTCTTCGAGCGCCTCGGCGGCCCGGCTCGCGAGAGCTCCGACCCGTGGAACAACGCCGGCACCGGTCACTCGGCGCTCTGCGAGCTCAACTACACGCCGCAGCGCGCCGACGGCTCGGTCGACGTCTCCAAGGCGATCACGGTCAACCAGCAGTTCCAGCTGTCGCGGCAGTTCTGGGCCCACGGCGTGTCGCAGGGCGTGCTCGGCGACCCGGCCACGTTCATCAACCCCGTGCCGCACGTCAGCTTCGTGCGCGGGGCCGACGACGCGGCGTACCTCAAGGCCCGTCACGAGGCGCTCGTCGACAACCCCCTGTTCGCGGGCATCGAGTACGTCGACGACCGCGACGAGATCGCCCGCCGCCTGCCGCTGATGTCGGCCGGGCGCGACGACGACGAGACGATGGCGCTCAACTGGAGCGACGGCGGCACCGACGTCGACTTCGGCTCGGTCACGCGCCAGCTGCTCGGGCACCTCGAGTCGCACGGCGCCGAGCTGAACTACGAGCACGAGGTGCGCAACCTCAAGCAGAACAGCGACTCCACCTGGACCGTCACGGTCAAGGACCTGCGGACCGGCCAGAAGACCCGCGTCAACGCCCGCTTCGTCTTCGTCGGCGCCGGTGGCGGCGCGCTGCACCTGCTGCAGAAGTCGGGCATCCCCGAGATCCGCGGATTCGGCGGCTTCCCCGTCAGCGGTCAGTTCCTGCGCACGACCAACGCCGACCTGGCCAAGGGCCACCACGCCAAGGTCTACGGAAAGCCGCCGGTCGGCGCCCCGCCGATGTCGGTGCCGCACCTCGACACGCGTGTCGTCGACGGCCAGCACAGCCTGATGTTCGGGCCCTACGCCGGGTTCTCGCCGCGCTTCCTCAAGGAGGGGCACCTGACCGACCTCGTCCGGTCGGTCAAGCCCAACAACCTCTTCTCGATGCTCGGAGTCGGCCTCAACTCGATGCCGCTGACGGTCTACCTGGTCAAGGAGCTGCTCAAGTCGCGCGAGCAGCGGGTCGAGGGCCTGCTCGAGTTCGCCCCGAGCATCGACGGCGACGACTTCGAGCTGATCACGGCCGGCCAGCGCGTGCAGACGATCCGCCGCAACGGCATGTCGGGCACCCTCGAGTTCGGCACCTGCACCGTCAGCCACCGCGACGGCACCATCGCCGGCCTGCTCGGCGCCTCGCCGGGTGCGTCGACGGCCGTCGCGGCGATGGTCGACGTGCTCGAGACGTGCTTCCCCGACCGCATCGCCGCCTGGCGCCCCCGCCTGGTCGACATGATGCCGTCGTACGGCACCGACCTGATGCAGGACACCACGCTGCTGGCCGATCTGCGCCGCTGGTCCGACAAGACCCTGCGCCTCGTCGGCGACGACCACATCGAGGCCTGAGCCGTCCCTCGGCCGATCTGGTGCCGGAATCCCACGAGGCCGTGGGATTCCGGCACGGGGTCAGCGGAAGCCGGCGACGCCCTTGGCCGGGTTGCGGACCTTCTCGCCCTTGGCGCGCGCCGCGTCGGCCAGCTCGGCCTGGAAGGCGACGATCCGCTCGGTCAGCGCCGGATCACCGGCGGCCAGGATGCGGACGGCCAGCAGTCCGGCGTTGCGCGCGTTGCCGATCGACACCGTTGCGACCGGCACGCCTGCGGGCATCTGGACGATCGACAGCAGCGAGTCCATGCCGTCGAGGTACTTCAGGGGCACGGGGACGCCCACGACCGGCAGCGGCGTGACGGCGGCCAGCATGCCCGGCAGGTGGGCCGCGCCGCCGGCGCCCGCGATGATGACCTCGAGGCCGCGCCCGTGCGCGTCGCGCCCGTAGGCGAGCATCTCGTCGGGCATGCGGTGGGCCGACACGACGTCGGCCTCGTAGGCGATGCCGAACTCGGCGAGGGCCGTCGCCGCGGCCTCCATCGTCGGCCAGTCGGAGTCGGACCCCATCACGATGCCGACACGCGGCTGCTCAGTCATGCGCCCAGCCTATCGAGCGCCGACCGCAAGCATGGGCCGAGCGAGCGCAGCGAGCGATGGCAGGCGCCCGGGCGCAGCCCGGCGACGGCGAGGAACGAGCCGTCGGAGCGACGAGCGCAGCGAGTCGCGCGCCCTAACCGGAGGTGAGCAGCGCGCCCGCGCGCCGGGCTCGCGCGAGGACGTCGTCGAGGTCGTCGCCGTACGCCGTCACGTGCCCGACCTTGCGACCGGCCTTGACCGACTTGCCGTAGAGGTGGACCTTGACGTCGGGCTCGGCCGCGAGCACGACCGCGCGCTGCGCCTCGAGGTCGTCGACGTCACCGCCGAGCACGTTGACCATGACGGTCCACGGCGTGCGTGCGCGGGTGCCGCCGAGCGGGAGGTCGAGCACGGCCCGCAGGTGGTTCTCGAACTGGCTCGTCTCGGCACCGTCGATGGACCAGTGGCCCGTGTTGTGCGGCCGCATCGCGAGCTCGTTGACGAGCAGGCGTCCGTCGGCGGTCTCGAACAGCTCGACGGCCAGGATGCCGGTGACGTCGAGCTCGCTCGCGATGCGCTCGGCGAGAGCGCGGCCCTCGTCGGCCAGGCGGGGGTCGAGCCCGGGGGCCGGGGCGACGACCTCGGCACACACGCCGCCGACCTGCCGTGACTCCACGACCGGGTACGTGCGCATCTCGCCCGACGGCGACCGGGCCACGAGCGCCGACAGCTCACGTCGGAAGTCGACGAGCTCCTCGGCCAGCAGCGGACGATCGGCCGCGAAGGCGTCGTCGGCGTCGGCCTGCGACCGCACGACCCACACCCCCTTGCCGTCGTAGCCGCCGCGCGTCGTCTTGAGCACGGCCGGAAAGCCGAAGGCCTCGAGGTCGTCGCGAGACGCGATGGGCGCGTTGCGGGGGCACGGCACGCCCAGCTCGCCCAGCCGCTCACGCATCGCGGCCTTGTCCTGGGCGAACAGCAGTGCGTGCGGGCCGGGACGGCACGCGTGCCCCTCGGCGTCGAGGGCACGCAGGTGCTCGGGCGGGACGTGCTCGTGGTCGAACGTGACGACGGGCGCGTCGGCGACGACGGCGCGCAGCGACGCGAGGTCGGTGTGGTCGCCGACGACGTGGTCGGGCACGACCTGGGCCGCCGAGACGTCGGGCCCCTCGGCGAGGAGGCGGATGCGCAGGCCCAACGCGATCGCGGGCGGCTGCATCATGCGGGCGAGCTGTCCACCGCCGATGACGGCGAGGTCTGGAGAAGGCACGGCTCGAAGCCTATCGGGAGCGGAAGGCGCGCCGTTCGCTCACCGTGATCGGCGACAGGTTGCCGAAGCCGCGCAGCGGTCGCGGCGGGAGCGTCCGCGTGTCGAACTCGTCGCCGAGCGCCTCGGCGGTCGCGGCATCGACGAGCACCCGGTTGCTGCGGGCGACGTGCGACAGACGGGCGGCGAGGTTGACCGGCGGGCCGTACACGTCGCCCAGTCGGTTGATGACCGAGCCCGTGGCCAGGCCGACGCAGATGTTGGGCAGCTCGGTGCGGGACGCGATCTGCTTGACCAGGTCGAGCGCCGTGCGGGTGCCCTCGCGCGGGTCCTCCGTGACGAACAGGACGGCGTCGCCGAGGGTCTTGATGACGCGTCCGCCGTGCGCCGTGATGACGTCGGCGCAACGGGTCTCGAAGTTCTCGACCAGGTCGCCCAGGCTGTTGTCGTCGAGGCCGTTGGACAGGGCCGTGAACCGCGACAGGTCGGCGAACCCGACCGTCATGGTCGTCGACAGCAGCTCGGCGTCGGCGGCGCCGAGCGCCTCGACCCGTGCCGCCGCCGCGGCGAGGTGCCGGCGCCAGGCGTAGACCATCAGGTGCTCGAATCCGGGCGCGGTCGACCGCGCCAGCGCGGCAGCGGCCTCGAGCCGGGTGCGCGCCTTGCCCTGCTGGACGTCGCGCTCGATCTGGTCGACGAGGGCCGAGACCTGCCAGTCGGCCAGGCGAGCCATCGTGGAGCCGAGGCCCCGCGTCATGCGCAGGACGGTCGACTCGTCGAGCAGGTCACCGTCGAGCGCCTCGGCGACGGCGGCGAGCGCCTTGACGTCGGGCTCGCCGTACGCGAGCCCGTCGCCGGTCTCGGGGAAGCCGAGCGCGCGCCACAGGCGCAGGCCCCGCGCGTGGTCGAGCCCACCCTTCTCGGTGACCTCGGCACTCGTCAGGGTCAGGTCGTGGCGCAGGATCAGGCGCGCGAGGGTGTCGCGCAGCTCGGCGCGCTCGGGATCAGACGGACTCATCGTTCCTCTGCGACTCGTGCCGCTCGAACACGAGGTTGGTGACGGTGCGGTGGAACGCCTCGACGCGCGGGATGTCGTCGAGCTCGAGACCGGCCTGCTCGCTGGCGTCGTGGATGATCAGCGTGCCGCAGCCGAGGATGCGGTCGTTCAGGTTCTTCTCGTAGGCGACGTCGTTGATGCGGCTGAGCGGGATGACCCGGCCCGTGCGGGTCAGGATGCCCTTCTGCTCGACGATGCGCTTGTTGGTCAGCGTGTACGTCCAGAGGTACCAGCTCAGGAAGGGGATCAGCGAGCCCCAGACGACCAGCACCGCAGCGATCGCGACGATGACCCACCCCGCCTTGCCGTCGCCCTTGTCACCGATCTGGGCGATCAGGAAGCCGGCCGCCACGCACACGACCAGCAGGACCACGAACGGCAGGAACAGCCGCTTGACGTGGGTTCGGGTGGTCTCGACGGTCTGCTCGCCGTCGATCATCAGCTTGCGGGGGAGGCTCATGAGGCTGATTCTGTCACTACGCCAGACGCAGGTGGGTGATATCGCCCGCGCTGATCGCTCGGCCGTCGACGACCAGTCGTCCGAGGTCGTCGATACCGGTCGCCTGGCCCACCCAGGTCTCGTCGAGCGGCAGCATGACGCGCACGCGCTGGCCGATCGTGACGCACCGGCGGACGTACGAGTCGCGGATGCCCGCAGCGGGGTCGCCGCCGGACGCCGACCAGGCCCGGTACAACGCCTCGAGGTTGCGCAGCAGCGACCGGATGACGATCGTGCGGTCGGTCTCGGTGGCACCCTCGAGCGCCAGCGACGTGGCCGTCTCGGCCGGCAGCTCGTCGCGGCGCATCGAGACGTTGACGCCCACGCCGACGACGGCCGCGGGGCCGCTGTCGGTCTCGACGCGCTCGAGCAGGATGCCGGCGAGCTTGCGTCCGTCGACCAGGACGTCGTTGGGCCACTTGAGGCCCGACTCCACGCCGCACTCGTGCACGGTGGCGTCGACGGCGAGGCCGACCAGCAGCGGGAGCCACACCCACCGGGCCGCGGGCACGGCGTCGGGGCGCAGCAGCACCGAGACGTGGACGCCCGATCCGGCCGGCGAGCTCCACGTGCGGTCGAGGCGTCCACGACCCGCGGTCTGCGAGTCGGTCGTGTGGACCGCTCCCTCCGGCGCCCCGGCACGTGCGGCGGCCGCCGCGTCGGCGTTGGTGCTGCCGGTCTCGGACGTCACGACGACCTCGGTCCAGAACCGTCCGGGCCCCGTCAGGGCGGACCTCAGGGCCGCGGCGTCGAGGGGCGGACGGTCGAGGTCGCGGAAGGGCATGAGAACAGACTCACATATCCATCCAGCGTGACCATCGTTACGCTGACCCCCGTGACCGAACACGAGATCGTCGAGAAGCCCGAGCTCCACACCACCGCCGGCAAGCTCGCAGACTTCATCGAGCGGCGCGACACGGCGCTGGTCGAGATGGCTGAGCGAGCCCACGAGAAGCAGTCCGCGCGAGGACGCCAGAGCGCCCGCGACCGCATCGACCAGCTGCTCGACGAGGGCTCGTTCGTCGAGCTCGACGCCCTGGCCCGACACCGCGCCACCGACTTCGGGCTCGACGCGAACCGTCCCCTCGGCGACGGCGTCATCACGGGCTACGGCACGATCGACGGCCGTCAGGTGTGCGTGTTCAGCCAGGACTTCAGCGTCTTCGGCGGCAGCCTCGGCCAGGTCTACGGCGAGAAGATCACCAAGGTGATGGACCTCGCGATCAAGTCGGGCTGCCCCATCATCGGCATCAACGAGGGCTCCGGCGCGCGCATCCAGGAGGGCGTCGTCTCGCTCGGCCTGTACGGCGAGATCTTCAAGCGCAACGTGCACGCCTCGGGCGTCATCCCGCAGATCTCGCTGATCATGGGCGCCAACGCCGGTGGCCACGTGTACTCCCCCGCCGTCACCGACTTCGTGATCATGGTCGACAAGACGTCCAACATGTTCATCACGGGCCCCGACATCATCAAGACCGTCACGGGCGAGGAGGTCTCGATGGAGGACCTCGGCGGCGCCCGCGCGCACAACACCAAGTCGGGCAACGCCCACTACATGGGTGCCGACGAGCAGGACGCGATCGAGTACACCAAGGCGCTCATCTCGTTCCTGCCGCAGAACAACATGGAGGAGGCCCCGGTCTACGCCGAGGACGCCGACCTCGAGCGCACCGAGACCGATTACGCGCTCGACACGCTCATCCCCGACTCGGCCAACCAGCCGTACGACATCAAGACCGTCATCGAGTCGGTGCTCGACGACGGCGACTTCCTCGAGGTCATGCCGCTGTTCGCCCAGAACCTGGTCATCGGCTACGGACGCGTCGAGGGCCGCAGCGTCGGCGTCGTGGCCAACCAGCCGATGCAGCTTGCCGGCTGCCTCGACATCGACGCCTCCGAGAAGGCCGCCCGCTTCGTGCGCACCTGCGACGCCTTCAACATCCCGGTGCTGACGTTCGTCGACGTGCCCGGCTTCCTGCCCGGCACCGACCAGGAGTGGAACGGCATCATCCGCCGCGGCGCCAAGCTGATCTACGCCTACGCCGAGGCCACGGTGCCGCTCATCACGGTCATCACCCGCAAGGCCTACGGCGGCGCGTACGACGTCATGGGCTCCAAGCACCTCGGCGCCGACCTCAACATCGCGTGGCCGTCGGCCCAGATCGCGGTCGTGGGCGCGTCCGGCGCGGTCGGCATCCTGTACCGCAAGGAGCTCAAGGCCGCCGACGACCCCGACGCCCTGCGCGCCCAGCTCATGACCGAGTACGAGGACACGCTCTGCAACCCGTACCTGGCGGCCGAGCGCGGCTACGTCGACGCGGTCATCGAGCCCTCGCAGACCCGCGCCGAGATCGTCAAGGGGCTGCGCCTGCTGCGCACCAAGCGCGAGACGCTGCCCCCCAAGAAGCACGGGAACATCCCGCTGTGAGCGACACAGCGGCTCCTGAGCCTGTCGAAGGGGCATCGCCCACCCCCGTGCTGCGGGTCGTCAAGGGAGACCTGACGCCCGAGGAGCTCGCCGCCCTCGTGGCCGTCGTGGCGGCCCGCAACGCCGCCGCGGCCCACGCGGCAGCGCGCACCACGCCCCGGCTCAGGTCGGAGTGGGGCCACCCCGCCCGCCAGGTCCGCACACCGCACACGTTCGGCCCCGACCAGTGGCGCCGCTCCTCCTTCGGCCGCTGACCGGCTCTCGGTGGCGGCGATGACGTTGCGTCCGCTGGCCGAGGTGTCGGCGGCCGACTGGTTCGCGGACGACCCCGCGCCGGCCGGTCTCCGCGCACGGCTCGGGCCGTCGGGCTTCGAGGCCTACGTGCGGGTGCTGCACACCGCCGGCGCCGACGGCGACCGCTTCGAGGGCCACCTCGACGCGCCGCTGCTCGCGGCACTCGTCGACGACCTCGCCCTCCACACCACGACGCCGCACGACTGCTTCTTCGCGCTGTGGGAGGGCTACGGCGACATCCACGGCGGTGAGGCGGCCGGCTTCCTGACGGCGTTCTCCGGCTCGCCGAAGTGGCCCGGACGCATCTTCACCCGCGAGAAGCCCGCCGCTCCCCCGCCGCCGGCCTTCCCGCCCCACGTCATGGACGGTCCGCTGCTCACGGCCAACGGCGAGAGCCACTTCCTGTTCGCCGGCGCTCTGGCCGACGCCGGCCGGTGGGGGGCCGCGAGCTACGGCAGCGGCGCCCCCCGCGACATCAACAGCCCCAACCTGATGTGGCCGGCCGATCACGCCTGGTTCGTCACCACGGGGGTCGAGGGCACCTGGACGGGCGTGGGCGGCTCCGCGGCCCTGATCGCCTCGCTGCTCGACGACCGGCGTCTGGAGACCGTGCGGCAGCGCTACGACGAGCAGGCGCTGCGGTGAGGATCGTGCTCGCGTCGCAGTCGCCGGCCCGCCTCGCGACGCTCCGATCGGCGGGGATCGAGCCCGAGGTGATCGTGTCGGGCGTCGACGAGGACCTCATCACCTCGACCGACGCCGGCAACCTCGCGGCCGCGCTGGCGCAGCTGAAGTGCCGCGCGGTGGCCGAGCGCCTGGGCGACGACGACGCCCTCGTCATCGGCTGCGACTCGGTGCTGGCCCTCGACGGCGAGATCCTGGGCAAGCCCGACGGGCCCGCCGACGCCAGCGCGCGGTGGCGACGGATGCGCGGGCGCAGCGGCGTGCTGCACACGGGTCACTGCGTCCGCCGCGGCGGCGAGGAGTTCCTCGAGACGGCCTCCACGATCGTCCACTTCGCTCAGGTCACCGACGCAGAGATCGACGCCTACGTCGCTACCGGCGAGCCGCTCCACGTGGCCGGGGCGTTCACGATCGACGGCCTGGGCGGAGCGTTCGTCTCAGGCATCGAGGGCGACCACCACAACGTCGTCGGGCTGTCGTTGCCCTTGCTGCGCCTGCTCGTGGGCGATCTCGGCATCGCCTGGACCGATCTGTGGCGGCAGACAAACTAGGCCGATTGTTGGTGCCTGGCACCCGAAGGTGCGAAGATGGACGGACGATGGCAACCACACCGCGCAAGCGCCGCTACCACGCATCCAGTCCCTTCCAGGCCGGACCGGAGGTTGAGCACGAGGTGTACGAGGTCGGTGCACGCGTCTCGCACGACACCTACGGCATGGGTCGCATCATCAGCCTGCAAGGCACCACGTCGGCCCAGGTCGACTTCGGCGAGGGGGCCAAGCACATCCCGCTGCCCTGCGCCAAGATGAGCGCGCTCTGACCGCGACCGTCTGACCGCGTCCCGCCGCCCCGCAGCCGTCAGAGACGACGCGGGGCGGCGGTGCGACGCAGCGCCGGCGCCACGGGGCGGCCGGCCAGGAATCCGTCGACCGATCCGGTGTCGAGGGCACGGCGGTACACCTCGCAGGCTGCGGCGACCGCTGCGACGGTCTGCGCGACATCGGCCTCGGTGTGTGCCGCGGACGTCACGAACGACTGCCCGAGCACGCCCCGGCGGATCAGCTCCTGCAGGAACAGGGTGCGCCAGGCCTGGCTCGGACGCCCCTCGGGATCGCGCGTCCCGAAGACCAGGCACGACGGTCGTCCCGACACCGTCACGTGCTCGCCGACCCCCGCGGCCTCGGCCGCGGCACGGACCCCGGCGGCGAGGTCGCGCCCGGCACGCTCCATCAGCCCCACGGGGTCGCCGGACGTGTAGGCCTCGGCGACGGCGAGGAAGGCTGCGAGCCCTGCCGACTCGGCGCCGTGCGTGGTCGACAGCAGGAAGACCCGGTCGGCGTCGGTGTTGAGGCCGCCGAGCTCCATGACCTCGCGACGGCCGGCCAGGGCTGAGACGGCGAAGCCGTTGCCCATCGCCTTGCCCCAGCACGACAGGTCGGGCCGGACGCCGTAGACGTGCTGCGCACCGTGCGCCGACCAGCGGAAGCCCGTGATCATCTCGTCGAGCACCATCAGGGTGCCGTGCCGGTCGCACGCAGCGCGGACCCCGTCGAGGAAGCCGGGCGCCGGCTCGGCCGAGCCGGTGGCGGCCTCGAGGAACACGCAGGCCACGTCGTCGCCGGCGAGTGCCTGCTCGAGCGAGTCGAGGTCGTTGTAGGCGAAGCGGACCGTCAGGGGCCGCGCCAGGCGGTCGGTGCCGGCGGCCATGTCGGTCGTGCCGATGAACCAGTCGTCGACCGAGAAGAAGGGCTGGTCGCTGATCGCGACCTTGTGGCGCCCGGTGGCCGCGCGTGCCAGCCGGACGGCGGCGGTGGTCGTGTCGGAGCCGTTCTTGGCGAACTTGACCATGTCGGCGGTGGGCACGAGCTCGAGGAAGCGCTCGGCGGCCGTCAGCTCGAGCTCGGTCGGGCGGCTGAAGCTGGTGCCCCGGCCGATCGCCGCGGCGACGGCGTCGACGACCGGCGCATAGGCGTGGCCCAGCGTCACCGAGCGCAGGCCCATGCCGTACTCGACGTACTCGCGACCGTCGACGTCCCACACGCGGGCGCCCTCGCCGTGGGTCAGCACGGGAGCCATCCCGTCGGGGTACTGGTCGGAGCCGCGGGCGTAGGTGTGGGCGCCGCCCGGCACGAGCTCGTGCAGGCGTGCCTGGCGGGCCGTGGAGACGGGCAGGAACGGCTCGGTCATGGGTCACTCCGGGTGGGCGGGGTGGGCAGGGTGACAAGGGCGGCCGCGCCGGCCAGCGCGACGAGGACGTAGAGGAGGGTCGAGATCTGGGCGAAGCCGCCGAGGTCGAGGATGACGGCGACGACGGCGACGGCCGTGATCGACCCCAGGATGCCGTTGACCAGCTCGAAGTCGCCGGCGCCGGGCGACACGACGGCGCGTCGCGACGCCCGCAGGGCGATGGTCCACGCACCGCCGACCATCAGCACGAGGGCCAGCAGACCGACGATGCCCGACTCGACGAGTCGCGTCAGGTAGAAGTTGTCGAGCACGGGCTGCTTGGACACGTCGTACGTGCCCGACCCCTGGCCGACGAGCCAGTGCTGCGGCAGGCGCTGCAGGGCGTACGACAGGCCCGACGACCGCGATCCGACCGAGTTGTCACCCGTGCCCTCGACCAGGACGTCGGCCAGGCGCGAGACCAGCGGCACCCCCGCGGCGACCGCTCCGAGGACGGCCACGACGACGACCCCGCCCCCGACGACGACGCGCCTGACCGGCCAGCGCCAGGCCATGACGACCAGGGCCGCGGCGATGCCGACGAAGGCCGAGCGAGAGATCGTCGAGACGGCACCGAGGCCGATGACCGCCGACGCGGCGACCCACACCCCGGCCGCCTCGCCCCGGGCCCGCCGCGACAGCGTCAGGCCCACGGCCAGCGGGAAGGCCGCCGTCAGCACGGCACTGAGCTCGAGGGGGTGCCCGGCGCTGCCGGCGGGCCGGACCGCTCCGGCCCGCAACAGCTCGCCCGCCGCGGCGGTGCCCTGGTCGATCAAGCCCGGCAGCACCAGCGAGCCGGCGAGGTCGACGCCCGTGGCGACCTGCACGAGCGCGAGCAGGGCGCTGACGGCGGCGCCGACGACGATGCCCTGCACGACCCGTGCCAGGTCGGCGACGCTGCCGATGACGACCATCACGAGCAGCGCCGCCGCGAGCAGCCCGATCTCGCGGCCGACCAGCTGCAGCGACTGCGACGCCTGGTCGCCGGCCGGCCCACGCACCATCAGCGCCGCCGACGACACCAGGGTCGCCGCGAGCATGCCCATCACCAGCAGCACGGTCGGCCGGTGGGGCCGCCTGACCTGCTGACGACCCAGCCAGCACAGGAGCAGCAGCAGGCCGCCCGCGTACCAGGCGATCGCGACCGGCGTCAGGCCGAGCGTGAACGGCACGACGATCGACTGGCGCGTGGCCAGCAGCCACCCGCAGACCACCGCGACGATCGTCGCGCCGGTGCCGACGCGGTCGTCGACGACGACCCGGTCGCGCAGCACGGAGGCGGCTCGGACGGCCGCCGGGTCAGCCACGACCCTGGTGGCGGACCGTGCGAGGGGCCTCGATCTGCCGCGACCCCGACCGCTGGGCCGCTTCGAGCCGGGCCTCGGCGCTGCGCCACGCCTGACGGGCCTCGGCCCGCGTGAGCGGGACGTTGCGGCCGCTGCGCTGCCACTCGTCCTCGAGCAGGGCCCGGACGTCGGCGCGCGAGACCCCGCTGCGGGCGCGGGCGGTGCCAGCACTGCGGCCGCTGCCTGCACGACCGCCGAGCAGCGGGGTGAGCGCGACGAGGGCCAGCAGCGCGACGAAGCCGGCCGCCAGCCCGGTGACGCCGGCGGCCCGCACCTGGGCGTTGCCCGCGGCGACGCCCGTGGTGGGGGCGGCGGAGGTGACGACCCGGGCCTGCGAGGTCGCCGGGACGTTCGCCGCGGTCTGGATCGCCGCGAGCTGCGTCGACGACTGCTCGACGAGCGCCGCGGCCGCCCGCTGCGCTCCCTCGGCGCTGGGGCCTGAGGCCGTCAACGAGATCAGCGGGGTCAGCTGCGCCACGGCGGCGTTGTCGCTGCTGAGGGTGTCGGCCGAGTAGACGCCGTCGCCGCCTGCCGCCACCACCGCGGTGCGCACCTCGTCGCCCTGCAGCTGGCTGCTGACGGTCAGCGCCAGCTGGCTGATGCTGTAGTCGAGGTTGACCAGCGGGTTGGCGGCCGGACCGCCCTGGTCGCCGGCCGCGGTGCCGGCGGGCGGGATGATCAGCACCACGGCGCGGCTCTCGTACGTCGTCGAGGCCGACGACCACCCGTAGGCCGCCCCGAGCACACCGATCAGCGCGACGAGCAGCAGCGCGACGGGTCGCCTCGTGAGCGATCGCACCAGCTCGTCAACCCTCACAGCTCGTCCTCCACTCGTGACGTCGGTCCACCGTCCGCGTTCGCCGGCGATGGCTACCCTCGTGTTGCATGAGTACCGCGCGTCGCAACCATGACGGCCGAACGAGCCGGCTTCGTCCGACGCGCCGTGTGGCTCTCGACACGATCGGCCCCCAGCGGATCGGCGAGATCGACGTCGTGCTCCGCCGCCCGAGGCTCACCGACGGCCCCGAGTGGCGCCGCGTCCGCCTCGCCGACGCGTCACGGCTGAGACCGGCCTTCGGCCACGGCGACGCCGGCTGGGACGAGCAGAGCTCGCTGACGGCCTGGGCCGACCGGGTGCACGCGCTGCGCGAGGCGACCCGGGCGGGCGCGATGGTGCCGTTCGTGTTCGCGACGACCGACGGCCGGTTCCTCGGCGAGTGCGTCTTCTCGATCGACGCCAGGTCGGGACTCGCCGAGCTGTCGCTGTGGACCGGTCGCGCCGTGCCCCACAGCGTCTCGACCGCCGCGACCGCCCAGGGCGTCCTGCGCATGTTCGAGCACCCGCCCGTCGTGCCGTGGATGGTCGCACCGGTCGCCTCGGTCAATCCCGGCCCGGCCCGCCTGCTCGCGGAGGCCGGGTTCGAGCCGGGCGCCACCGCACGCCGGCTGCGCCTCTACGACGGCGAGCCCACCGATCACGTGGTCTGGCGGCTCGAGAACACCGCCCGCACGCGCGCGCACCTGCGGGGCGTGCTCGACCGCTACCAGGCGTCGCCCCCGAGCGACGGGGCGCGACGCCGCTAGGCCGCCGTGCGCAGGATGCCGGCGAGCACCGCGCCCATGCCGGCGGACGTGAACTGCTGCCGGGCCCGCTCGACGGCGGCACGCCCCATCTCGCCGGCCCGGTCGGGATCGGCGAGCAGGCTGCGCAGCGCGGCCGCGAAGGCGTCGACGTCGTCGGGCGGCACCAGCAGGCCCGTGACGCCGTGCTCGACATAGTCGTCGATACCGGGGTTGTCGGTCACGACGATGGGTCGCCCGCTGGCCATCGCCTCGAGCACGACCGTCAGGCCCGAGCCCGTCGAGGTCGGCTTGAGCGCGACCGCCACGACCGTCGAGCGTCCGTAGAGGTCGCGCATGCGACCACCCATGCGGCCGGTGTAGAGCGTTCCGAGATCGCCCGGCAGGTCGACCGGCAGCCCCGTGGCGAGCTCGAGGCGGGCGGCCGGCACGTCGGCGCGCACGCGGCGCACCGCCTCGACCAGCAGGTCGTGGTCGCGGTAGCGGTCCTCCCCCGCGCTGGCGACGGTCGGGGTCGCCAGGTGCCACGGCTGCTCGGGGTAGAACGCGGTGTCGATGCCGAGCGGGACGTAGTGCACCCGGTGGGCCGGAACCTCCCACTCCCGCGCCAGCACGGGCACCATCGCGCTGCACTGGGTCCAGACGGCCGCCGCCCGCGGCAGCGCGCGGGCGGCCATCCGGCGCTGCCACGGATCGGCCGCGTCGCGCGTCGTGAGCCACCCGATGCCGGTGACCACCGGCGCCAGTCGCGACTGTGGCGCAGCCAACGCGGCCGGCACCCCCGTGCGCTCGTCATAGGCGAGCACCACGTCACTCTTGCCACGTGACATCCGGCGCAGATCCAGCAACGCTTCGACCGGCTCGAGCCCTGACGTCCGGTAGCGCAACGACTGCGCGACCCGGCCGACGGGGCCCGTCAGACGATGGTCACCGAAGGTGACGTCGAGACCGTGATCCCGGAGGTGGTGGAGTCCGTATGGCGACTGATCGGGAACCTCGCCCCGCTCCGAGCGACGAGCCCAGTCGGCCGCGACCGTCCCGTGGGGCAGCGGCACGAACACGCGCATCAGCCGAGCTCCCCTCGTCGTCGTCCGGCTCAGAGTCGTCCGGCTCAGACACTACCGCCCCGGCAGGCCATCCAGGGGTCTCGTTGCCGTCCGTCCGGCGCATGGCCGAAGCGTTCGGCTACCAGCTCGTGTTCCGCGTCGTGGGCATGGTGGCCTCGATCGTCACGGTCGCCCTGACGGTCCGTCACCTGGGTGCCGGCTCGTACGGCCACCTCACGACGGCGATCGTGTTCATCAGCCTCTGGACCAGCTTCACCGAGCTCGGCATCGGTGCCGTCGTGGTCCGCCGCGTGACGTCGGGCGGGGGCGACCTCGAGCGTCTCGTGCGCATCAACACGGGCCTGTCGCTGGTCTACGGCGTCCCGCTCACGATCATCGCGACCATCAGCGGCCTCGTGGTCTACTCCGGCGAGGGCCAGGTCGTGATGGTGCTGCCGATCGTCGCGGCCGGGCTGGCGCTCACCACGGTCAGCTCGTGCGTCCAGCCCGTGTTCCTCGCCACGGTGCGGTTCAAGGCCGTCGCCTGGTCGGACGTCGTCAGCCGCCTGCTCAGCCTCGCGGTGACCCTGGTGCTGCTGCAGACGGGGGCGGGCATCGTGTGGTTCGCGGTCGTGCAGGTCGTCCCCCCGCTGGTGGTGCTTGTGGTGCAGGGCGTGGCCGCGTCGCGCATCGTCAGCTGGCGGCCGGTCTTCGCGCTGCGCGAGAGCCTCGACCTGCTGCGCGAGAGCCTGCCGCAGACCGCGGTGCTGGTGATCGGCGTGCTGTACTGGCGCATCGACGGCGTGATGCTCAGCCTGCTCGACACGCCCGCCCAGGTCGGCACCTACTACCTCGCCACTACCTTGGCCTTCACGCTCTCGATCATCCCCACGTTCTTCGCGACGTCGACGCTGTCGACGATGACCGGGCTGTGGGGCCGCGACCGCGACCGCTTCGCGACGTTCACGGCCCGCAGCGTCGAGACGATGATGTTCGTCGGCGCGCCGATCGCGGTGGTCGGTTTGGTGCTGGCCGAACCCATCATGCGGGTGATCGGCTCGGCGGAGTTCGTCGCCGACGGCACGCCGACGCTGGCGGTGCTGTTCGCCGCGGTGGGCGTCACGTTCCTCAACGGCACGGTCAGCCAGGCGCTGTTCGCCTCGCACCAGCAGGCCTTCCTCGTGCGCCTCAACGTCGTGAACCTCGCGATGAACATCGGTCTCAACCTGGTGCTGATCCCGCTCTGGGGAGCCGTCGGCGCGGCCGCTGCCCTGCTGGTGACCGAGCTGATCGGCCAGCTGGTCGCCTCGTGGAAGCTCTCGCGTCACAGCGCCTACCGCACCCCCTGGGCCTTCGCCGTCCGCCTGCTGCTGTCGCTGGCCGCCGCCGCGGGCGTCGCCGCGCTGCTGCGGCCGGCGCCCGTGCTGGCCGCTCTCGCCGCGGCCGGAGTGGCGTACGTGCTGGTCAACGTCGTCCTCGGCCCTGTCAAGGTCCGGACGATCCGCGACATGCTCGACGCGGCGTCCGACGACGCGTCCGACGACGAGGTGCCGGTGCCGTGACCCGTCCCCTCGCCGTGTGCTGCGTCGCCTACCGGACGCCCGAGGCGCTCCGCACATGCCTCGAGTCCCTGGCACGTCACCTGCCCGACGTCCCCGTCCACGTGCACGACAACTCCGCGGCCCACGCCGCCGAGCTCGACGAGGTCGTGCGCGACCACCCCGAGGCGACCTGGAACCGGGGTGGTCCGAACATCGGCTTCGCCGCGGCCGTCAACGCGCTCGCCGCCGAGGTACCGGGGCACGACCTGCTGCTGGTCAACCCCGACGCCGTGCTGCAGGGCCCGCTGACGGCGACGCTGGCCGCGATCCGCACGCCCGGCGTCGCCGCGTCCGCACCGCTCACGCCGCCCACCACCGCCCACGGACGTCCGTGGGACGTCGCCCACCGTCGCGGCGGGGTCGTGCGGGCCCTGGTGTCGGCGGCGGGCTACGCCGAGCAGCTGCGGCGCACCCCGCTGTCCGACCTCTACGCCGACCGCCCGGGCGACGTCGGCGGCTACCTCACGGGTGCCTGCCTCGCGATCGGCCGCGAGGCCTGGGACGCGCTCGGGCCCTTCGACGAGGAGTACTACCTCTACGGCGAGGAGGCCCAGTGGCAGCAGCGGGCCCGCGCCGCAGGATGGCGGCTCGTGCTGGCCGACGAGCCCGGGGTGCTGCACGAGGCCGCCGGCACCGTCGCCTCCGACCCCGTCGCCACCGGACGGTCGCGCGACCTGCTGCGCACCAACGTCGCCCTGCAGATCGAGCAGGCCTCGAGCGCCCGCCGCGGCGACCTCTACCTGGCCGGCACCTCGGTCCTCGACCGCCTGCAGCGGTCGAAGCGCCGCACCCGCGCGGCCACCGCGCCCGGCGACCGGCCGGCGGTCGTGCTGACGATCAACCGCCTGGTCTACGGCGGTGCGGAACGGCACCACGTCGTCCTGGCGACCGAGCTCGTGCGCCGCGGCTACGACGTCACGATCGTCGCGATGCAGCGGTTCGGCCCGTTGATCGCCGAGGTGCCGCACGCCGTCAGGGTCGTCCGCCAGCCGTGGTGGGCCCCCGCCGTCGACCTGCCCCCGGGGCCTGCCGTCGTCATCACGGGAGACACCAACACCGAGACCGGCTTCGGCACCCTGTGGCGGCGGCGTCGCGTCGACCGGCGCTGGCTCGTCGGCGCGCACGTCCCGCCCGAGCCGTCCGGTGCCACGTACTCCCCCGGGCTGGCGCGCGCCATGCGGCGGGCCGACGGATTCGTCGCCCTCTCGCCGCGCCACCGCGAGGAGGTGTCGGCGCACCAGCGGGTCGCCCGGCGCTGGTTCGTGGCCCCCAACGGCGTCGCGCACGTCGGCGGGCTGGCCGACGTGCCCGCACGCCGTGCCCACCAGGGCCCGCTCCGACTCGTCATGATGTCGCGCATCGTCGAGCTCAAGAACCCGCACCTGCTCGTGGCGGCCCTCGACGGTCTCCGCGACCGCGACTGGACCCTCGACATCTTCGGCGACGGACCCGATCGCGCTCGTCTCGAGGCGTTGACCCCTCCCGACCTGCGCGACCGCGTCCGGTGGCGCGGCTGGTCGCCCGGCCCCGACCACGCCTTCGCCGACGCCGACCTCGTGTGCCTGCCCAGCCGCTCCGAGGCCTTCCCCCTCACGATCCTCGAGGCCATGGCCCGCCACCTGCCCGTGATGGCCTCGGCGACCTGCGCCGTGCCCGACATGCTCGACCACGGTCGCGCGGGGATCGTGGTCGACGACGTCACGGTCGAGGGCTGGCGCGCCGCCCTCGCGACGGTGCTCGACGACCCGTCCGACCTCTCCGCCATCGCCTCACGCGGCCTGGAGCGCATGCGCGACCACTACACGATCGAGTCGATGGCCGATGCCTACGAGCAGGCGATCACGGAGGTGCTGTCATGAGGGTGCTCTGGTTGTCCCCGTGGATGCGTCCCCTGGCGCGCATCCACGCCGACGCGTTGCGGTCGGTCGGCCACGAGGTGCGCCTCGTGACGTCCGACCAGCACCCCGAGTCGGGCCCGGCCCGCGACGACGAGTGGGTGCTCGACCCCCGGCCCAAGCAGGCCTCGACGTACCGGCCGTTCTGGCGGGTGCAGCGCGAGGTGCGTGCCTACGCCCCCGACGTCGTGGTCGCCGAGCTCGTGCGCGACCCGCGCTGGCTCGCGCTGGCCACCGGTGCGCCGCGCATCGACGTGGTCCACGACGACCGGCCCCACGACGCCGGCGAGCAGCTGCCGCGGTGGGAGCGGACACTCTTCGACCGCTGGCGCTCCCGCGCCGACCTGACGATCTTCTTCAGCGAGTTCGTCGCCGACCAGGTCGACCGTCCGCTCCGGGCGCTCGTGCCGCTCAGCAGCGACGTCGCCGACGCCGACGTCCCGGGCCTCGTCGATGCCGCCGGCCGCCGCGACTTCGTCCTGAGCGGACGCCTCAACGGCTACAAGAACATCCCCGTGGCCCTCGAGGCGTGGCGCCTGCACCGCGACGGGCCCCACTTCCGGGGCGACGAGCTCGTGCTGATCGGCGACGGCGAGCTGCCGGACGACCTGCCGCCCGGCGTGCGGTGGCAGCGTGGGCCGTTCAGGTACGCCGACCAGCTCGACACGCTCGCCCGGGCCAAGGCCTCGTTGGTGCACTACCGCCGAGCCACGCAGAGCGGGGTGCAGGTGCTCGCGATGCAGCTCGGCGTCATGCCGATCGTCTCGCCCGAGGGCGCCCTGCCCGAGCTGCAGCCTTTGGGCGGACCGGTCGTCGACGTCGACGACGTCCGCTCGCTCGCCGGCGTCATCGACGCGCTGGCCGATCCCGAGCACGCCGCGCGTCAGGGGCGGGCCGCCCGCGAGGCCTACCTGCGGCGGCACAGCCGTCCGCACGTCGCCCAGGCGCTCAGCGCCGCTGTCGGACTCGCCGTCTCGTCGCGTCGAGGCTGAGCCACAGCTCGGTCAGGTCGTCGTACCAGTGGCTGACGTCGAAGGCGCGCGACCGCACCTGGGCCGCGGTCGCGATGCTCCGGCGCAGCTCGACGTCGACGACCATCCGCCGCATCGCGTCGCTGAGGGCCGCGACGTCGCCGGGTGCGACGAGCAGCCCCTCGACCCCGTCGCCCACCACGTTCGGGATGCCGCCGACCGGGCTGACCACCGGGGCGAGCCCGTGCGCCATCGCCTCGAGCATCGCCATCGGGAGCCCCTCCTCGTAGCTGGGCAGCAGGAACACCTGCGACGTGCGCATGAGGAGGTCGCGCTCGACGGGTGACTGCCAGCCGCGGACCTCGACGACGTCGTCGACGCCGGCGGCGCGCACGGCCGCCCGCACCTCGTCGACCTCCCCGTCCCCGGCGAGCACGACGTGCAGGTGCGAGCGGACGTCGGCGGCCAGCAGGGCGACCGCGGCGACGACGTCGTAGCTGCCCTTGCGGTGGCCGAGCCTGCCCAGCGAGACGGCACGCACGACGTCGTCGGACGAGACCGAGCTGGCCGGCACCGCCGGCGCCACGACGGGGTTGTGCAGCACCCGGATGCGCTCGACGTCCATCGCCAGCCGCGAGCCGAACTCGTCGACGTGCCGGGTCGCGAGCACGAGCCAGCGGTCGGCCCTGACGGCCCGGCGCACCAAGGCCTGGACGACGCGCGGCAGGCCGTCGAACCAGCCCGCGAAGTCGTAGCTGTGCTCGTGGACGATCGTGGCCGTGCCACGCAGCCGGGCGACCGCCAGCGGCAGCGACTTGCGCACCACGCTGCCCCCGTGGGCGAGGTGGACGTGCAGCACGTCGACGCGGCCGCACACGATGAGGGCCGAGGCGAGCATCATCCCCCGCACGCCCAGCAGCGTGCGACGGAACCTCCCGTGGTCGGCGTACGTCGGCACGACGCGGATGCTGACGCGCGGATCGGGGTGGGCCGCCATCAGGGTCAGCACCGACGCCATCCCCCCGCGGCTGTGGGCCGACAGGGGTGCGGGACCGATCGTCAGCACCTTGACGGGTCGCGGGTCGCTCATCGGCTCGTCCCCCCTTGTGAGCGCCGACCTAGCATGGGACCCATGCGACGGACGGCTGCGCGACGAGCCGGGCACGCGGTCGAGATGGTGCCGGCCGCGGCCCGCATCTGGGTACGCCGAGCGCGCCGTCGCACCACCGCGCGCCCCGTGCCCGAGCCCGTCTGGTCGGCCGACACCTCACGCGGGGTGCTCGAGCTGAGGCCCGCGCAGGCGCAGGCGCTGCTGGCTGACCTGCTCGTCGGGCGGGTGGCGTGCCGTGTCGACGGGGGCACGGCGACGGCCGAGTGCGAGTGCGACGTGCCCGACGACCTCGTGGCCGACGTCGTCGACCTCGTGGTGTCGTCGGTCCGGGAGATCGTCCGACGGGTCGCCTGGTTCGTCCCGGTCGGCGACGCCGCCCTCGAGACGACGTTGGTCGCGGCCGGCTTCACCTGCGAGGGCTGGGCCGCTCCCCCGGTGGGCGACCGGCGCCCGCACCGGCAGTGGGCGCTGCTCACCTGACCGGACGACGTCACGACCGCCCCCGCACGACCCAGCGTCCCGCGAGCTGCGGGTACGACGTCTCGAGCTCGGGCAGCAGGTCGGGCAGCGTGAGCAGCACCAGGTCGGGCGATGCGGCGACCAGCTCGTCGGGCGAGATGATCGGCACGTCGGTGCCGGGCATCCGGCGCCCCTGCTTGCCGGGCGAGGCGTCGGCGACGGCCTCGAGCAGCCGGCTGTCGACCCGCGCCAGACCCAGCTGTGCGACGGCGACGGAGGCGGCGCCGTAGCCCATGACGCGCTGGCCCTCCTCGCTGCGGGACGCGAGCCACTGCCGCAGGCCCGTGACGTCGCGGTCGACGACGTCCTGCAGGCCGGAGACCACGTCGGGGTCGGTGACGCCGAGCCGGCTCTCGTCGTCCAGCATCGCCGCGACGTCGGACGGTGCCGCGTGCCGGCCGTGGCGCGCCGCGGCGAGCACCGTGCCGCCGTAGAGGTCGAACGACTCGACGCCCGCGAGCGACATGTCGACGTCGGACAGCAGCCGCTGCAGCGACGTCAGCGAGTAGTAGGCGGCGTGGCCGTGCCGCAGCGACGTCCACTGCTCGAGGCGGACGATCGCGGCGAGGGAGTGGAACTGCACGAGCAGGACGCCGTCGGGCTCGGTCGCCTCGGCCCGCGCCTGCCACGCGGCCCGCTGGTCGGGCTCGTGCATGACGCCGAAGCTGTCGAGCACCACCGATGCGCGGCCGGACGTCTCGACGTGCCCGCGCCCCGTCACCAGCGGCACCCACGTGCCGCCGTGGGGGCTCGGGAACTCGCGCACCGTCGCACCCGGCAGCCAGCCACGACTCGCGGCGACCGCCACGGCGCGCTCGGCCTGCTCGACGAGGGCGCGGGGCTCGACGCCGAGCGGCTGCTCGGCGGCGGTGTCGTCGTGGGCGATCTGCGCCAGGCCGCAGGAACGGCACAGCGCCATCGCGAGCGGGTGACGCTCGTCGGCCGCGGGATCGCCCTCGGGCGCCCTCGTGACCGGAGGGAAGGTGTCGGCGGCCGGGACGCTGCCGAGGTCGAGCACGATCGCGGTCTCGTGCGAGCCGCACGCGCAGCACGTGGGAGGCATCGTCATGGCAGCATGACCCCATGCGCGTCGACGGCACGTCCCTGCACGAGGTCCTGCTGATGACGCCCGAGGCGTTCCACGACGACCGCGGCTGGTTCACCCGCACCTTCGACACCGCGATCTTCGACCAGGCCGCCGTCGACGCCGGCATCGACGTCCGCTCGGGCGACTTCACCCAGGACTCGCAGTCGCGGTCGCGTCGCGGCGTCGTGCGCGGCATGCACGGACGGGGCGGGCGCGGTGAGGCCAAGCTCGTGCGGTGTGCCCGCGGCTCGGTCGTCGACGTGCTGGTCGACATCCGGCCGGGCTCGCCGACCTTCGGCCAGCAGGCGATGTTTGAGCTCGACGACGAACTCCACGCGCACCTGTACGTCCCGCCCGGCTTCCTGCACGGGTTCCAGGTGACGAGCGAGTGGGCCGACGTCTGCTATCGCATCGACCGCCCGCACGAGCCCGGCGAGGACCTCGGGGTCGCGCACGACGACCCCGACCTCGGCATCGCGTGGCCCGACCCGGTCACGGTGGTGTCGCAGCGCGACCGGTCGGCCGGTTCGTGGGCGACCCTGCGGGCGACGCTCGTCTGACCTCGTGGCTCCGGCCCTCATGGGAGCGTGGGCCTCATGCTCTCGTCGAGCGTGCCCTCGGCCTGACGACGGGTGAGCACGGCGAGCCGCGTGAACCGCTGGTCGAACGACTCCTGCGTGAGGCCGTGGCGCGTGTAGTGCTCGAACAGCTCGGCGGCGCCGTCGGCGATCGACCAGGTGGCGTCGTACCCCGGCAGGATCGAGCGGATCAGCGAGAAGTCGACGCGGTACGACCGCGGATCGGCACCGGTCTCGCCGGTGATCGACAGGCGTGAGCCGGGCACCGTGTCGGCGACGGCCTGTGCGATCTCGGCGACCGTGACGTTGTTGGCCTCGGTGCCGACGTTGAAGGCACGGTCGTGGACGTCGCCGGACGGCGCGTCGAGGGTGCGGATGAAGGCCGAGGCGATGTCGCGGGCGTGCACCAGCGGACGCCACGGCGTGCCGTCCGACAGCACCTTGACCTCGCCGGTGAGCACCGCGTGCCCGACCAGGTTGTTGAGCACGATGTCGGCACGGAGCCGCGGGGAGAAGCCGAACGCCGTCGCGTTGCGCAGGTACGACGGGTGGAAGCCGTCGTCGGCCATCGCGCTGACGTCGGCCTCGACGCGCACCTTGCTCTCGGCGTAGGGGGTCAGCGGACGCAGCGGGGCGTCCTCGGTGACGAGGTCGTCGCCGGCCGAGCCGTAGACCGAGCAGGTCGACGCGTAGAGGAACCGCGAGACGCCCGCCTGCTTGGCGGCCCGGGCCAGGCGCACGGAGGCCGCGTGGTTGATGTCGTAGGTGATCTCGGGGGCCAGCGCACCGAGCGGGTCGTTGGAGAGCGCCGCCAGGTGGATCACGGCGTCGAAACCCGCCAGGTGCTGGGGCGTGACGTCGCGCAGGTCGACCGCGAGGGTCTCGGGGTCGTGCGGGGCCGGCCCGATGACGCAGTCGGCGAACAGACCCGTGTCGAGGCCCGTCACGTCGTGCCCCGCCTCGGCGAGCAGCGGCGCCATGACGGTGCCGAGGTATCCCTGGTGTCCGGTGAGAAGGACCTTCATGTCAGCTGGCTCCTGTGAGACGACGATCGGTGAGGGTGAGGACGAGCTTCTCGACGACGAACGCCTCGGCGTGCTCGTGGTGGCACTGCACGCCGCGCAGGCGCATCAACGCGGCGAAGGCAGCCTCGTCGTACCAGTCCTTCGACTGCTGCGACGCGTACGACGACATCAGCACGCGCAGCTTCTCGGCGGCGACGGCGGGCTCGAGCGGGTGGATGAGCACGGGCTGCGGGGTGTCGGTCTCCCACTTGAGGATCTCGTAGCCGAGGATCAGGTGGTCGCGGAACTCGGTCGGTGCCAGCTCGGCGACGAGCCGGTGGTCCTGGTGGGCGTCGTTGCGCTGCGGCGCGAACACCAGGTCGGCGTCGCCGGCGCGGGCGAACTCACCCATCGCGTCCTTGATGCGATCCCAGTGGGCGGGCGCCCGGCCGTCGGGCAGGTCGAGGATCGTCAGGTCGACATCGCCGGCCAAGGCGGCCAGGGCGGCGCGCTCCTCGGCCTCGCGCGGCGTGCCCGCACCGCCGAGCACCAGGGCCCGCACGCGCACGTCGGGGTAGGTCTGCTTGAGGGTCAGCAGCGTGCCGCCCATGCCGATCGCGAGGTCGTCGCAGTGGGCCGCCAGCAGGGCGACCTCGCGGACGTCGCCCAGGCCGAGACCGATCATGCGGTCACACCGCGGTCCTCCCACACGGCCCACGGGCGCGTTCCGTCGGAGTACGCGGCGTCGAGCTCGGCCCGCTCCTTGAACGTGTCGGCTGGCTTCCAGAAGCCGTCGTAGCGGTAGCCGTAGAGCTTGCCCTGCGCCGCGAGCGCCGTGCAGGCGTCGGCGACCAGGTCGCCGTTCTCGGGCAGGTGGTCGAACACCTCCTGCGACAGCACGAAGTAGCCGCCGTTCTCGCCGAGCGGCAGGTCGCTGACGGGCGAGATGCCCGTGACCCCGCCACCGTCGGCGACGTCGACGATGTGGAACGACGACTGCGGCGGCACGACGATCATCGACGCCGCGGCACCGAAGTCGTGGAACTCCTTGATCATCGCGTCGAGCGGCGCGTCGCACAGGACGTCGGCGTAGTTGGCGAGGAAGAACTCGTCACCCTTCAGGTGCGGACGGACGCGACGAAGACGCTCGCCGATCGGCGTCTCGAGGCCTGTGTCGACGAACGTGATCGACCAGTCGCTGATGTCGGTCGACAACAGCTCGACCTTGCCGTCGCGCAGCACGAAGTCGTTGGACTCGGTCTCGGAGTACGTCGTGAAGAACTCCTTGATCTGCTTGGCGCCGTAGCCCAGGCACAGCACGAACTCGGTGTGGCCGAAGTGCGCGTAGTAGCGCATGACGTGCCAGATCAGCGGTCGCGGACCGACCATCTGGAGCGGCTTGGGGATGACGTCGGCGTCGCCGTTGCGCATGCGCATGCCGTAGCCGCCGCAGAAGAGCACGACCTTCATGACAGGACCTCCGTGGGAGTGGTGGCCGCAGGGGCCGGGACCGTGTGGACGTGCGGCAGGGGCACGACGATCTCGCCGCCCCACTCGCGGACGTACGAGAGCTGGGCCGCGATCTCGGTCTCGAGGTTCCAGGGCAGCACCAGCACGACGTCGGGACGGTCGTCCGCGATGCGCTCGGGCGCGTGGATCGGGATGCGCGTGCCGGGGGTGAACCGGCCGTGCTTGTAGGGGTTGCGGTCGACCGTGTACTCGAGCAGGTCGGGCCGGATGCCGCAGTAGTTGAGCAGGGTGTTGCCCTTGCCCGGGGCGCCGTATCCGACGACCCGCTTGCCGTCGGCCTTCGCGTCGAGCAGGTAGCGCAGCAGCTCCTGGCGCACCGACTGCGAGCGCGGCTCGAGGTCGAGGTAGCCCTCGACGGCGTGCAGCCCGGCCGCCTCCTCCTCGGCCAGCGCGTCGGCGACGGCCCGGCTCGGCTCGCCGGCGACCTCCGCCGGCTGGGCCCACACGCGGATGGAGCCGCCGTGCGTGGGCACGAGGTCGACGTCGACGACCGTCAGGCCCGCCGTCGCGAGCGCACGGCTGATCGACAGCACGGTGTAGTACTGGAAGTGCTCGTGGTAGACCGTGTCGAACTGACCCAGTGCGACGAGGTTGAGCGCGTGGTGCACCTCGATGCTGACCCAGCCGTCGTCGGCGGTCAGCGTCCGCAACGCCCGGCTGAAGCCGAGCAGGTCGGGGATGTGGGCGTAGACGTTGTTGGCCACGACCAGCGACGCTGGACCCCGCTCGGCGACGACCTCGTCGGCCACGTTCTCGTCGAGGAACGTCGTCAGCGTCGGCACGCCGCGCTCGCGCGCCGCCTCGCCGACGTTGACCGAGGGCTCGATGCCGAGGCACGGGATGCCGGCCGCGACGACGTGCTGCAGCAGGTAGCCGTCGTTGCTGGCGACCTCGATCACCGAGCTGTCGGACGTCAGGCCCAGGCGCTCGATCGCGTCGGCGACGAAGGCCCGTGCGTGCTCGACCCAGGAGTCGGAGAACGAGGAGTAGTACGCGTAGTCGACGAAGGTCTCCTCGGGCAGGATCAGCGCGGGGATCTGCAGCAGCAGGCAGTCCTCGCACAGCCGCAGGTGCAAGGGGTACGTCGGCTCGGGCAGGTCGAGGGCGTCCTGGGTGAGGAACAGCTCGCACGGAGGGGTGGCCCCGAGGTCGAGGACGCTCCTGAGGCGGGCGGACCCGCACAGACGACACGACACGACAGCCTCCGAGCACTCGTTGGTCGAGCGATCCGGTGCCGCTCACCAGACGAGAGGCTGCACCACGTCTCCTATGACGGCGGGCTCCGGTGAACACCGTGTGCCGTCCCGTCGTGCGCGGTGACCCGGTCGCTCGACCTACCGTCGCGGGAGGCGAGACGCGGGGCGACGCCCTCGGCTACTCGCCGGCCGTCCGGCCGGGGCGCCGCAGCCAGCGCACGAGCATGACGCCCGCCAGCACGAGCACGTAGAGCACCACGACCGCGAGGGCCCAGATCGCCACCTCGCCGCCCGTCGGTCGCAGCGCGGACAGCTCGTCGGTGCCCGGCTCGCTCGCGTCGGGCGGCACCAGGGTCAGCCCGAGGGACGTCACCACCAGCAGGACGGTGATGACGACCGACAGCACCAGCGGGCTGCGCACGGCGCGGACGAACGACATCGGGCGATCGTAGCGCCGGGTCGGCCGCCGACCTACTCGACCGGCAGGCCGAGGCTGCGGGCGATGAGCATGCGCTGCACCTCGGAGGTGCCCTCGCCGATCTCGAGGATCTTGGCGTCGCGGTAGAAGCGGGCGACCGGGTACTCCTCCATGAAGCCGTAGCCGCCGAACACCTGCGTCGCGATGCGCGTGGCCGTCACGGCGGACTCGGACGTGAACAGCTTCGCGATCGAAGCGGCCTGCTTGAACTCCTTGGCCGGCGCGCCGGCGTCCTTCAGCGCGGCCGCCTGGTAGGTCAGCGCCCGCCCTGCCCTCAGCATCGTGGCGATGTCGGCGATCTGGAAGGCGACGCCCTGCTTGGTGCCGATCGGCTTGCCGAACGTCGTCCGCTCGCCCGCGTACTGCACGCACAGGTCGAGGCAGGCCTGCATGCAGCCGACGCCGAGCGCCGAGATGGCCACGCGTCCGTCGTCGAGCGTCGCCAGGAACTGGGCGTAGCCGCGCCCGCGCTCGCCCAGCAGGTGGTCGGCCGGCACCCGGGCGTCGCTGAACGACAACGGGTGGGTGTCGGAGATGTGCCAGCCGAGCTTGTCGTAGGGCGCCTCGGCGACGAAGCCCGGCGTGCCGGCCGGCAGCATGATCGCCGAGATCTCGGGCGATCCGTTCTCGCGGGTGCCGGTGCGGGCGGTGACCGTCACGACCGACGTGATCTCGCTGCCCGAGTTGGTGATGAACTGCTTGGAGCCGTTGACGACCCACTCGTCGCCGTCGAGGACGGCCTTGGTCTTGGTCGCCGAGGCATCCGATCCGGCCCCCGGCTCGGTCAGGCCGAATCCCGCCAGCGCGCGGCCGGCCACGAGGTCGGGCAGCCAGCGCTGCTTCTGCTCGTCGGTGCCGTACTCGAGGATCGGGGTGATGCCGAGGCCCACCCCGGCCTGCAGCGTGATGCCGATCGACTGGTCGACGCGTCCGAGCTCCTCGATCGCCACGCACAGCGACGTGAAGTCGCCGCCGGAGCCGCCGAACTCCTCGGGCGCCGTCAGGCCGAACAGACCGAGGTCACCCATCGAGCGGACGACGTCGAGCGGGAAGTGGTGCGCCTTGTCCCACTCGGCGACGTGCGGCGCGACCTCGCTCTCGGCGAACTCGCGGACGCTGCGACGGAAGGTCTCGTGCTCGGGCGACAAGGCGAAGGTCATGTCCCGATGTTAACAACCGTTAACCTCTCTCGGCAATCGGGACGTAAGCAACCTCATATGACGTCCAACTAATCGACGCCCTAGACTGCGGCAGGATTCCGTCGCACAAGGAGAAGACTCAGTGAGCAAGCCCCTGGCCAAGGTCCTGATCGCCAACCGCGGCGAGATCGCCGTCCGCGTCATCCGAGCCTGCAAGGACTCCGGCATCGGCAGCGTCGCGGTCTACGCCGAGCCCGATCGCGACGCCGTCTTCGTGCGCATCGCCGACGAGGCCTACTCGCTGGAGGGCTCGACGCCCGCCGAGTCGTACCTGTCGATCGAGAAGATCATCGACGTCGCGAAGCGCTCGGGCGCCGACAGCGTGCACCCCGGCTACGGCTTCCTGGCCGAGAACGCCGAGTTCGCCCAGGCCGTCATCGACGCCGGACTGATCTGGATCGGCCCCCCGCCGCACGCCATCGAGGCCCTCGGCGACAAGGCCAAGGCCAAGCACATCGCGCAGAAGGCCAACGCCCCCCTCGCGCCCGGCACCAAGGACGCGGTCAAGGACGCCAGCGAGGTCACTGCGTTCGCGCAGGAGAACGGCCTCCCGGTCGCGATCAAGGCCGTCTTCGGCGGCGGCGGTCGCGGCCTCAAGGTCGCCCGCACGATGGAGGAGATCCCCGAGCTGTACGAGTCGGCCGTGCGCGAGGCCGTCAGCGCCTTCGGTCGCGGCGAGTGCCTGGTCGAGAAGTTCCTCGACAAGCCGCGCCACGTCGAGACCCAGTGCCTGGCCGACAGCCACGGCAACGTCGTCGTGGTGTCGACCCGCGACTGCTCGCTGCAGCGTCGTCACCAGAAGCTCGTCGAGGAGGCGCCCGCGCCGAACCTCACCGACGACCAGATCGAGCGCCTCTACACCTCGTCCAAGGCGATCCTGACCGAGGCCGGCTACGTCGGCGCCGGCACGTGCGAGTTCCTCGTCGCCGCAGACGGCACGATCAGCTTCCTGGAGGTCAACACCCGCCTGCAGGTCGAGCACTGCGTCTCCGAGGAGGTCACGGGCCTCGACCTGGTGCGCGAGATGTTCCGCATCGCCGCGGGCGAGGAGCTCGGCTACGGCGATCCCGAGATCCGCGGCCACTCCATGGAGTTCCGCATCAACGCCGAGGACGGCGGACGCGGCTTCCTGCCCGCGCCCGGCACGCTGACCAAGTGGGCTCCCCCGTCGGGCCCCGGCGTCCGTCTCGACGGCGGCTACGAGGAGGGCGAGACGATCCCCGGAGCGTTCGACTCCCTCATCGCCAAGCTCATCATCACCGGCACGAGCCGCGAGCAGGTGCTGGCCCGCTCGCGTCGCGCCCTCGACGAATTCGTCGTCGACGGCATGCCGACCGTCATCCCGTTCCACCGCTCGGTCGTCGACGACCCCGCGTTCACCGCCGAGGGCGGTTCGTTCGACGTCTACACGACGTGGATCGAGACCGACTACGACAACCAGCTCGAGCCCTACTCGGGCGCGTCCGCCGATGCCGACGAGCCCGCCGAGCGCGAGCGCGTCGTGGTCGAGGTCGGCGGCAAGCGCGTCGAGGTCGTCCTGCCCGGCGGCCTGGGCGCATCGGCTGCCTCGGCCGGCGGCGCCAAGAAGACCAAGCGCAAGGCGGGCAAGGCCGCCGGCGCGGCCGCATCGGGCGACTCGCTCGTCGCGCCGATGCAGGGCACCGTCGTCAAGGTCACCGCCGCCGAGGGTCAGACCGTCGCCGCGGGCGATCAGATCATCGTCGTCGAGGCCATGAAGATGGAGCAGCCCATCAACGCCCACAAGGCCGGCGTCGTCACGGGCCTCACGGTCGAGGTCGGCGGACCCATCGGCTCGGGCGAGGTCGTCGCCGAGATCAAGGACGCCCCCGCCGAATAACCAGCCCAGAGATGCGGAGAACCGCACCTCTTTCCGGTCGGAAAGAGGTGCGGTTCTCCGCATGTCCAGGACGGTCAGCGGCGCTGTGCCACCGGGGCGACGTTGTCAACCTCGCCGAAGGCGACGCTCGCCGCCCAGACGATGAGCGTCACGCCCACCCAGGTGCCCCACCCGTCGATCGAGAAGCCGTCGCGCGGCACCGCGACCTCCGTCAGCACGAGCACCAGCAGCGTCAGCACCAGGCCGCCGGCGATCGTGTAGCCGCGCGCGAAGCGGTTGACGGTGCTCACCACGACGCCCCGCAGCACCATCGTCAGCACCGTGAACAGCACCACGGCGACGACGAACCAACCCAGCCGGACGTCGAAGCGGTCGAACACCCAGGCCGCGACGGCCAGGGACAGCGCGTTGGCCGCCGCGCAGATCGCGGCGGCCCGTGCCAGGGCGATCACTTCACGGACACCGTGATGCGACCGTTCGCCTCGAGGGTCAAGGTTCCCTTGCTGAAGTAGACGCGCTCACGTCCGCCCGAGATCTTGCGCTGCGTCTTGGTGGGCACGCCGAGCTTGCCCCTCAGCTCGCCGCGCGAGATGTACTTGTTCTCGAGACGTCCGTAGACGGCGACGGCGACGAGCGGCTTGTTCTTGCGCTTGACCCGGTAGATCGTGCCGTGGTGGAAGCGCTGCAGGCGCACCTGCGAACGCGCCGACGCCATCTGCGACGTCGTGGGCACGCCGAGGACGCCCGACTGGGCGCCGCGCGACTTGTAGCGCGACCGGACGACGTCCTTGACCGCGTACGTGCCGAAGCGCGACGAGATGATGTCGAGGTTGCGGTAGCGGGCCTTCGTGCCCTTGGGCGCGGTGTAGAACGGGTACTCGGCGGCGACCAGCGAGCCGGTCATCCCGGCGCCCAGCCTCGACGCCATCTGCGTGATCGGCGTCGACGAGCCGGCACCCGAGGCGACGCTCGCGCGCAGGCCGCCCGGCTCGCCGAGCCAGGCATACGCAGCCGCGCCCGGGCACTCCGTGCCGACGACGTCACGGTGTCCCGCGATGCGGTTGAGCGTCTTGCCGCCGAGCGAGTAGGTGCCGGTGGCCGGGATGCCCGCCAGACCGAAGCGCCAGCTGATCAGCTTGGCCACGGCCTCCTTGGTGGCCTGCGTCGGGGCGCTCTTGTCGAACGTCCCCATCATCGAGACGCCCATCGTGTAGGTGTTCACGGCTGCGTTGCCGGAGTGAGCGGCCCGGACGGCGCGGGTGATGCCGCCGTTGCGTCCCTCGAAGATCTGGCCGTACTTGTCGACCAGGAAGTTGTAGCCGATGTCGCACCACTTGCGCGACTTCATGTGATACGCCTGCGTGGCGCGCACGATCTGCGCCGACTGCGCCGCCGTGTACGAGTTGGTGCCCGCCGTGTGGTGGACGACGGCGCCCATGATGCCGCTGCTGACGGTCGGCGTGTCGCACTTGGTGTTGGGTGCGGCACCCCATCCCGAGCGCAGGATGATCGGGGGCTGCGCCGTGGCGGCGGCCGCCGTCACCGTGCCGGCCGACGACGTGCGGTAGACCGCGTTGCTCGCCGCCGCGGGGTCGCTCGGCGTCGCGCCCGCGTCGATCGTGTCGACCTTGAGGCCTGCAGGACGCAGACCGGTGGGGCTGGTCACCTTGACCGCCACGCCGTCGGCCGTGCCGACCCACAGGGGCTCGGTGCCGGGACGACCGCCCTCGGTGTCGTCGACGCCCTCGATGTGCAGCTCCTGCCAGGTGCCCCAGGTGCCGTTCGTGCGCATCCTGACCTCGACCACCATGCCGGTGGCGTCGAAGCCGCTGTCCCACGTCACGCCCACGAGACCGAAGTCGTCGGTGCCCCGGGCGGGCAGCTCGGCCACCAGGTCGGAGCCGTCGGCACTGGCCGCGGAGAGTGCCTGCGGTGCGGCGGGCACCGTCGTGCTCGACACGTCGGCTGCGCCGGCGGACGCCGGCGGAGCCACGATGTCGTCGGCCTGGGCCGAGCCTGTTGCGACGTACGTCATGGACGTGGCCAGCACGGCCCCGACGATCGCCCCCGAGATGAAACGCATGTGAAGAACCTAACTGCCGAAGCTGAACCAATTGGACTTGAGACCGAATGCCCACCGGGCGTCGTTGCCGCTGATCGTCACGCTCCGCGACGATCCCTGCAGCGTCACGCTGGCGACGCGGCCACCCCAGTCGCCGCCACCCGTGCGACGCGTGACGGTGAGTGACCTGAGCGTCCCGATCGACGGGTACGCCTTCTGGATCGTGCTCGCCGGAACGGAGATCGTCCAGGCGTGGTTGGGGTTGCCCGCCCAGCCGTCGTACGGATCGTCCCCGGCGACGAGGTAGGGCTGCGATCCTGCCGAGGTGCGCCCGCCCGAGGATGACGAGAACTGCGTCATCGCCGGCGCACCCTGGTAGGAGACGTACTGGCCCTTCGTCGCCCGGACCGCGGCATCGGTCGCCGCCGTCTCGCGCGAGGCACCTCCGTACACCTGGCACGCGGTGGTGCTGCAGATGTCGTAGTAGCGCGACGGGTTGAGGCTGCGCACGCCGTACGTCCGGGCCGCCACCGCTTGTGCCTTCAGCGCCTCGGGGGCCCAGCCGGCGGGCATCTCGGCGGCCACGACGCCGCGCACGTAGTGCTCGACCGGCAGCACGTTGACGGTGTCGCGCGCCGTCGACCCCTTCGACGGGACGGCCGAGCGGATCACCCCGCGGTACGCGACCGTGCCGCCGGGCAGCATCAGGCCGATGCGGGACGGACCCTCGAACTGGCCGTCACCGGTCCAGCGGATGCCCTTGTACGAGCGGTACTTCGTCGAGGTGCGGTACTGCAGCGTCGACTGGGTCTTCTTGGAGGAGACCCGCACGATCCGCCAGCTCTTGACCGCACGGCCGCCGATGCGGGTCGGCAGCGACTTGCGGTAGGACGTGCCGGTCTTGCGGAACTTCAGGCCCGAGGCGGCGCGGACGTCGACGGCGTCCGAGGTGTCCTGCGAGATCAGCACCCGGATCGAGCCACCGCGGGTGGCCAGCGTCGTGCCCGGGTAGTAGGTCGCCAGGATGCCGGCGTACGCCACGCCGGCGCGGGCGGCGCCCTGGGCGCCGTACTGGCTCATGCCGATGCCGTGCCCGTAGCCGTGACCCATCACCGTGATGGATCCCGATGCCGGCACGGTGACGCGGTCGGAGGCCGCCGGCGTCGTCGAGGCCGACGAGACCGAGGACGCCGACGACGCCGTGGACGCGAACGAGGCCGTGGAGACCGACGAGACGGACGACTGCTTGGTGCGCGAGCTCGAGCTCTTCAGGTTGAACCCCTTGAGCGACGAGTAGGCGCCCTTCGCACTGCCGTTGACGCCGCGGACCTTGGCGTACCAGTCGGTGTCGCGGGTCGGCTTCAGCTTCGACATCAGCGCGGTCGGCGACGTCACGCCGCGTGCGACGCGGTCGCACGACCGGTTGGTCTTGGTGGCGACCAGGCAGACCTCGTACGAGGTCGCCCCGGCCACGCCCGACCAGCGCAGGCGGGCCGACTTCTTGCCCGGCGTGACGCTGATGCGTCCGACCTTGGCCGGCTTGGCGGCCGGTGCCGGAGCGGCCTGTCCGCTGCCGGTGATCACGGCGCCGGCGGCGTTGTACGCGGTGGCCCGGCCCGTGGCGGCGGCTGTGAGGACGTAGCCCCCGTCGAAGTTCTGGCGGGTGCCGCCCGTGACGGCCACGGCCTCGCCGGCGGGGTAGCCGAGCACGCCGGTGCGCGAGCCCAGGCGGTCGTACTCGTCGCGCGCCGCACCCGAGATGGCGAAGACCGTCCCCGTGCCGGCGGCGCCCTTGGCGTAGAGATCGAGGTACTTGGCACGCAGGCGGCTGCCGGTCGAGGTCTGCGCCTCGCCGATGAAGATCGGCCCCGCGGTGGCCGAGCCGATCGCGGCGTAGCGCGACTTGACGGTGCTGGAGTAGCCCGCCATGTACGCCTCGACCCGGTCGCGCAGCCCGCCGGCCTCCGACAGCCACGCGTACCCGTAGCGTCCCGGGCACGCCGTGCTGAGCACGTCGCGGTGTCCCGCGATCATGTTGAGCGTCTTGCCGCCGATCGAGTAGGTGCCCTTGGCCTTGAGGTAGTTGGTGCCGAGGCGCCAGCCGATCAGCCTCACCATGGCGTCCTTGAGAGCCGGCGTGGGCTTGACCTCGTCGTAGTTGCCCATCATCGAGACGCCCATGGCGTACGTGTTGACCTCGGCGTTGCCCGAGTGGGCGGCGCGGATCGCACGGTCGATGCCGCCGCGGCGGCCCTCGAAGATCTGGCCGTACTTGTCGACCAGGAAGTTGTAGCCGAGGTCGCACCACTTGCGCGACTTCACGTGGTACGCCTGGGTCGCACGGACGATCTGCGCCGACTGGTCGGCGGTGTACGAGTTGGTACCCGCGGTGTGGTGCACCACGACGCCGCGAGTGCGGTCGCCGGCCGCCGGGGTGTCGCACGGCGTGCCGGGCTCGGCGCCCCAGGCGCTGCGGGAGATGATCGCCGGCTGCGGCGTGTACGACGGGGCGCCGTCGGCCGCGGTGGCCGCTGCGCCGAGCGACGCCGTGCCCAGCGAGGTCGTGCGCGAGGCGGCCGTGCCCAACGAGCTCGTGCTGAACGCTGCGGTGGCCGCAGAGGGAGACGAAGCGACGGTCGTGGACGCGGCACTCGTCGTACCGGTGCCGGTGCCGGCGTCGTCTGATCCCGGGTCGATCGTGTCGATGCGGACGCCTTGCAGCGCTCCCCCGGTGCTCGTGACCCGTGCGGCCACGCCGTCGGCGTCACCGACCCACAGGGGCTCGGTGCCGGGCCGGCCGCCCTCGCCGTCCTGCACCTCGAGGCCCAGCGGCGTCCAGGACGACCAGGTGCCGGCCGTGCGCGTGCGCACCTCGACCTGGACGCCCGTCGTCGGACCCGCGGTCCACGTCACGCCGACCATGCGGAAGTCGGACGTCGACGTCTTGGGCAGCTCGGCGACGAGATCGCTGCTCGCGCTGCCCGATGCCTCGGCGACCCCCACCACGCCCGGAACCGGGGTCGACGTGACCTCGGCGTCCGGCGCCGGCGTCGCGGCGGCAGCGTCGGTCGGTGCGACCGGCGACGTCGTCACGTCGGTGCCGGCGGCCTGCGCCGACGAGGGCGCGAGCAGGCCGGCCGCGACCACGAGCGTGATCGCGACAGCGGACGTGCGTCGAGCCGGGCTCCAGGAAAGCATGGGGGAAGTCCATTCCTGTGACTGTTGTGACTGGTGTGACCAGAGTGGTCGCCGGACGATTATGCCCACAGTTTTTCTTGAAATGCGACCGGAAATCGGCAATCGCGCGAACTACAAGCGTGTCATTCCTGCGGTTGCAGGCAGGACCGTCCCAGGACCTCGCCGGACTCTCCGGACGACCGTCAGTCGAGGCGGTGCAGACGCCGTGCCGCCTCGGCGACCGATCCCGACATCGACGGGTAGACCGTGAAGGCGTCGGCGACCTGGTCGACCGTCAAGGACGCCGACACCGCGAGCGACAGCGCGTGGATGAGCTCGCTGGCCCGAGGCCCGACGACGACTCCGCCCACGACGACACCCATCCCCCGGCGGCAGAAGATCTTGACGAAGCCGTCGTGGACGCCCTGCATCTTGGCCCGGGCGTTGGACGCGAGCGGCAGCATCGCGACGTCGATCTGCAGGTCGCTGTCCTCGACCTGCTTCTGCGACATGCCGACCGTGGCGATCTCGGGCGACGTGAAGACGTTGCTCGAGACCTTGTTGAGGTCGAGCGGGTGCACGGCGTCGCCCAGCAGGTGCGACATCGCGATCCGTCCCTGCTGCGCCGCGACCGAGGCCAGCATCAGCACGCCCGTGCAGTCGCCGGCGGCGTAGATGCCGCGGACGGTGGTGCGCGAGACGCGGTCGACCTTGATGAAGCCGGCATCGTCGAGCAGCACGCCGACCTCGTCGAGCCCGAGACCTGCCGTGTTCGGGATCGAGCCCAGCGCCAGCAGGCAGTGCGAGCCCTCGACCGTCCGGCCGTCGGTCAGCGTGACCAGCACGCCGGACGCGGTGCGCTCGACCGATGCCATGCGCGAGTTGCCCATGACCGTCATGCCGCGCCGCGTGAAGACGTCCTCGATGACGTTGGCGGCGTCGACGTCCTCGCCCGGCAGCACCCGGTCGCGGCTCGACACGAGCGTGACGGCCGCACCGAGACCGTTGTAGGCGCTGGCGAACTCCGCGCCGGTGACGCCGGAGCCGACCACGATCATGTGCTCGGGCAGCTCTTGCAGGGAGTAGACCTGCTCCCAGGTCAGGATGCGCTCGCCGTCGGGCTGGGCGGTCGGGCTGACACGCGGGTGGGCGCCGGTGGCGACGAGGATCGCGTCGGTCTCGATGACCTGCGATCCGTCGGCGGTGTCGACCCGCACCGATCCGGCGGTCTCGATCGTCGCGGTGCCGTCGATCATGACGACGTCGCTGAGCGCGAGACGGTGGGCGATGTCGTCGGACTGCGCCTGCGCCAGAGCCAGCACGCGCGAGTCGACGGCGGCCAGGTCGGCGCGGATCGACGCCGGCACCTGGACTCCGAGCTCGCCGGCCGTGCTGACGTCGGTGAGCAGGTCGGACGTCGCGATCAGCGTCTTGCTGGGGACGCAGTCGGTCAGGACGGTCGAGCCGCCGATGCCGTCACGCTCGACCAGCGTGACCTCCGCCCCTAGTCGCGAGGCGACCAGCGCCGCCTCGTAGCCTCCGGGTCCGCCGCCGACGATCGTCACATGAGCCACGGCCCCATCCTCCCGCACGGCACGGCCCGGAAGCCAATCGCCGACCCCGATGCCGAGGAGAGACTCGTGGTGGCCCGAGGAGAGACTGGCGGCGCGTCTCCGGCGCCGCGGAGTCTCTCCTCAGAGGTCCGTGAGTCCCTCCTCGACGTCAGGGGCGGCGGTAGGTGTCGAGGTGGGTGGTCATCTCGGCGAAGAGGCCGCCGTTGAGGGAGAACACCGTCTTGACCTCGTCGAGCACCCGCTCGCGCTCGGCGTGGTCGAGCGGCAGCGCGTCGAGCCGGGCACGGTAGGCGTCCTTGTAGAGCTTGGGCTTGGGGACGTGCTCGAAGGCGTAGAAGGCCGTGCCGACCCCGTCGACCAGGCCGAACTCGCGGGCGATGATGCGTCCGATCGCCTGGCCGCCCGAGAGGTCACCGAGGTAGCGCGTGTAGTGGTGCGCGACGAACAGGCCGCCCCACGACGCCGACTCGCGGATGCGCGCGACGTAGGCGTCGGCGGCCGGGCTGTCGACCGTCACGCGCCCCCAGTGGTCGAGGTCGGCGTCGATCGCGGCGAGCCGCTCGATGGCCGGGTCGATCACCGCGGACGCGAGAGGATCGGCGGCCAGCTCGGCCGCCGTGCCCTCGAGCGCCTCGTACACACGGCGGAGGAGACCGAGGAAGTGCGCGTAGCCGGCCGCGTCGATGCGGCCGGCGAGCAGCTCGGACATGAAGGTCGACCCCTCGGCCGCGGTGTGCTCGGCCTGCGAGCCCGAGCGCAGCAGGGCCGACAGGGACGCGTCCTGCGTCTCGGCGGTGATGGTCATGACGGCTCCTGGGTGACTGAGAGGGGTGGATCGATTATGACACATGGTCATCTTGATCTGACAATGTGTCATGACATACATCACACTATGGGTAGGCAACCCTCACTAATGTTAGCCTGCCCTTGCCACGCTGACGCAGGAAATGGCTCAGCGCCTCACCCCGAAGGATCCCCGTGCGCCGCCCTGCCCTCCCCACCGTCCGCCGCCTCGCCGCCCTCTCCCTCGCGACCGCCCTGATCGCGGCGTGCGGCGCCACGCCCGGCGGCACGGGTCACGGCGGCAGCTCGGACGTCGCCGCGGTCGACCTCGCGACCGCCAAGATCCTCCCCGACCCCAAGGCGTACGAGGGCGAGACGCACGCCTCTCTCGCCGACACGGCGATCGACCCGATCGCCACGTCGCCGAAGCAGTCCCTGCCGGTCACCGTCACCGACGCCCAGGGCACCAAGGTCACCATCACCGACACCAGCCGCATCCTGGCGCTCGACATCTACGGGACGCTCTCGCAGACCGTCTTCGAGCTCGGGCTCGGCGACCAGGTCGTCGGCCGCGACGTCTCGACCCAGTTCGACGAGGCCACGAAGCTGCCGCTCGTGACCAGCAACGGCCACGACCTAAACGCCGAGTCGATCCTGGCGCTCGACCCCACCGTGATCCTCACCGACACCTCGCTCGGGCCGTGGGACGTCATCCTGCAGATGCGCGACTCCGGCATCCCGGTCGTCGTCACCGACTCGAAGCGCAGCCTCGACAACGTGGCGTCGCTGACCCAGCAGGTCGCCGACGCCCTGGGCGTGCCGGCCGAGGGCAGGCAGCTGGGTCAGCGCATCGAGAAGGAGACCGACTCGACGCGGGCCGCCATCGCCGAGGTCGCGCCGAAGACCGTCCAGGACAAGCTGCGGACCGTCTTCCTGTACGTCCGCGGCCAGGCCGGCGTCTACTACATGTTCGGCGAGGGCTCGGGCGCCGACGGGCTGATCGACGCCCTGGGCGGCTACGACGTGACCAAGGAGATCGGCTGGAACGGCATGAAGCCGGTCAACGACGAGGCCATCATCGCCGCGCAGCCCGATCTGATCATCATGATGACCAAGGGCCTGGAGTCGGTCGGCGGCGTCGACGGGCTGCTCGACCGGCTGCCCGCGATCGCCAACACCCCCGCGGGCCAGCACCGCCGCATCGTCGACATGCAGGACAGCCAGGTGCTGAGCTTCGGCCCGCGCACGGCCGAGGTGCTCAACTCGCTGGCCGTGGCCATCTACGCCCCGGAGTCCGTGAGGTGACCGCGACCCTCCCGGCCCGCGCCGCGTCAGGCAGCGAGCAGCCGCCCGCACTCCCCCGCCGTCACGGCGCCCGCGCCACCGCGCTGTTCACCGTGCTGGGCGTGACGCTCGTGCTGCTGACGCTCTACGCGGCCGGCCGCGGGCAGCTCGCGATCCCCGCCCACGAGGTGTGGGGCTCGCTGATGCACCGCATCGGCCTCGACTGGGGCACCATGCCGACGCATCCGCAGGGCGACAACACCCTGTGGCAGGTGCGCTTCCCGCGGATCGCCCTGGCCGTCGTCGTGGGGGCAGCACTGTCGACGGCCGGCGCCCTGATGCAGGGCATCTTCGGCAACCCCCTGGCCGAGCCCAGCGTCGTCGGCGTCTCGACCGGAGCGGCCTTCGCCGCCGCCATCGTGATCGTCTTCCAGATCCAGCTCATCGGCACGTGGACGACGGCCCTGTTCGCCTTCGTCGGCGGCCTCATCACGACGCTGCTGGTCTACGCGCTCTCACGCGCCGACGGCCGCACCGAGGTCGTGACGCTCGTGCTGACCGGCATCGCGGTCAACGCGGTCTGCGCCTCCGGCCTCGCACTCATGATCTTCCTCGGCGACACGCAGGAGCGCGAGCAGATCGTGTTCTGGCAGCTCGGCAGCCTCAACGGGAGCCGCTGGGAGTACGTCGGCGTGGTCACGCCGCTGGTCGTCGTCGGGCTGGTCGGGGCGATGCTGATGGCCCGCCGGCTCGACGTGCTCGCCCTGGGCGACCGGGCGGCCCGCCACGTCGGCATCGACGTCGAGCGGCTGCGCCTGGTCGCGATCGTGCTGGTCGCGCTGCTGACCGCGGCGGCCGTCTCGTTCGCAGGCATCATCGCCTTCGTGGGCCTCGTCGTGCCCCACCTCATCCGGATGCTGGTCGGGCCGGGGCACCGCGTGCTCGTGCCGGCCAGCGCGCTCGCGGGTGCCGTGCTCCTGCTGGGCGCCGACCTCATCGCCCGCACGGCCATGACCGGCGCCGACCTGCCGATCGGCATGCTCACGTCGCTCGTCGGCGGGCCGTTCTTCTTCTGGCTGCTGCGGCGCACCCGCCGGACCGCGGGAGGGTGGGCATGAGCCACGGCGACCTGTGCTTGCGACTGACCGGCGTGTCCGCTCGGCTGGGCGGGCACCCGATCCTGCACGACGTCACCATGACCGTCGTGCCCGGCGAGCTCGTCGCGCTCGTGGGCCCCAACGGAGCCGGCAAGACCACGCTGCTGAGCGTCATGTCGGGCGACGTCGAGCCCGCGTCCGGGCGGGCCGAGCTGGACGGCATCGACCTGCACCGCTGGAAGGTGGCCGCGCTCGCTCGACGCCGGGCCGTGCTGCCCCAGGAGCAGCGCCTCGCGTTCGGCTTCCGTGCCGTCGACGTCGTGCGCATGGGCCGGGCTCCCTGGGCCCGGCGGCCCGAGGAGGACCTCGACGACGTCGTGGTGGCCGAGTCGATGCAGCGCACCGACGTCCTCGACCTGGCCGAGCGCTCGTTCCCGACCCTGTCGGGCGGCGAGAAGGCACGCACCTCGTTCGCGCGCGTGCTCGCGCAGCAGACCTCGCTGGTGCTGCTCGACGAGCCCACCGCCGCCCTCGACATCCGGCACCAGGAGCAGGTGCTGTCCGAGGCCCGGCAGCTGGCCGCCGAGGGTCATGCCGTGGTCGCGGTGCTGCACGACCTCACGGTCGCCGCCGCCCACGCCGATCGCGTCTGCGTGCTCGCCGGCGGCCGTCTGCAGGCCGACGGCGCGCCGCGCGACGTCCTGACACCCGACGTCCTCGGCGAGGTCTACGGCCATCCCGTCGACGTCATCGACCACCACGGACGCCTGGTCGTCCTGCCCCACCTGATCGACACCCGTCCCCGCTCCAGCACCGAGGAGGCAGCATGCGGATCCGCGCGCTCCTGATGATCACCGCTCTCACGGCCGGCGCCCTGCTCGTCCCCGCGCCCGCCCAGGCCGCGGCACGCGTCAGCGTCACGAACGCCCAGGGCTCCGCCACGGTCGACCCGAGCGGTGCCACCACCATCCGGGTCAGCGGCTCGGGCTTCCAGTCGATCAAGGGCGGCCATGGCGGCATCTACGTCTTCTTCGGCACCGTCAAGGGCACCTGGCAGCCCAGCAAGGGCGGCCAGGTCGGCAACAACTACAGCTATGTGCCTGACAGCGAGAGCAAGAACAACCAGGGCTACCAGCGGTTCGTGGCCTTTCCCGGCAGCGACACCGCCGACGCCGCCAACGGCGGGACGATCAAGGCCGACGGCACGTGGTCGACCGAGATGACCGTGCCCGGCGCACTGTTCAAGACCGTCGACCGCGCGGGCAGGTCGGTGACGATCGACTGCACCAAGGTCACCTGCGGCGTCATGACGATCGGCGCCCACGGGGTCAAGAACGCGAGGAACGAGACCTTCACGCCCGTGTCGTTCAAGGCCGCGGCGACCGGCCAGGCGCCCGCCGCGCAGCCGAGCACGGCGGCCCCCGCGACCGGCAGCGGTGCCGTCGCGGCCCCCTCGGCCCAGGCGCCCGCCCCGAGCCCGACGGCTCCGGTCACCAAGGCGGCCGACGCGGCCGCCGCCGTCGACCCCGGCACCGCGGTCGTGGGCCGTGTCCTGTCGTTCACCGGAGCCGGCTTCAGCCCGGGCGAGCAGGTCGTGGCGACCCTCGACGACGGACGCGCCGCGGTCGGCCCCCTCAGCGCGGGCCCGTCCGGCGAGATCGCCGGCGTCCTGCAGCTGCCGGCCGGCACCGCGGCGGGCACCCACGTGCTGCGCCTGACGGGGGCGGCCTCCGGCGCCACTCCGAAGGTCAACTTCCCGATCGCCGCCGATCCGGCCGCGGCGGCGGACGCCTCGGACGACGACGGACCGGCGGCCTGGCTGCCCTGGGCCTTCCTGGCCCTGGCCGTCATCGCCCTGCTGATCGCGGTGACGTTCGCGACGATGCGGGTGCGCGCGATCCGCCGCACGCGCAGGTCGTCGGTCGACGCCGCACCGACGGCAGGAGCAGCCCATGCGGTCTGAGATCCGCACCGCCCTGGCGGTGCTCGTCACCTCCGCCGTGCTCCTGGGCTCGGCCACGATGGCGCTGGCCGCCGATGGCGATCCCGGTACGCCCGGCCCGATCGCGTCGGAGCCCGCCAGCCCCTCCACGTCGGCCCCTACCTCCGAGCCGACGCCCTCGCCATCGTCCGAGCCGACAGACGCCCCGACGTCCGAGCCGACAGACACGCCGACGACTCCTGCGCCGACCACCCCACCGGTACCGACCGGCGCGTTCTCCGTCTCCGATGCGCAGCTGCGCTGGGGGCTCAACGACGAGTCCAACAACAAGGCCTTCGCGCCCGGCACGTTCAACTTCTTCTCGGCCGGCAAGATCGCCGACCCGGGCAAGGGCAACACCAAGCTCACGTCGGCGGGCTGGAAGCAGACCGACGGACACGTCGCCATCAAGAAGTACCTGAAGGGCTCCTGGACGCCGGCGACGTGGGCGGGGCTGCAGACCGACACCGAGGGCAGGACCATGACCAGCACCAACGGCCCGTTCAGCGGTCACGAGGTCGTCATCGGCGGCGGTACCGGCACGGTCGATCCGACGAAGGGGTCGGCGACGATCCGGTGGAGCGGCTCGTTCACGGTGCTCTACTACTCGGGCTACAGCTTCTTCTACGTGACCGATCCGCAGCTCACCGTCGCGAACGGCATCGGCACCCTCACCGCCACGCTCAGCGGCTACGGCTCGTCGATGGACGACCTCTCACAGTGGAAACCGGTCGCGCCCCAGCCCGGCGTCGTCCTCGCCGACCTCCGCACAGTCGATCTCTCGGCTGACCTCGGGTTCTCGGTGACCCCCGAATACAGGGGAGTCGACGCCCCTGAAGGCTCCGTCCAGACCAAGAGCTCGCCCGACTGGGGGTCGTTCCCGAAGACGTTCGTCGCCTTCCAGAACGCGTCCGGCACCGGCTCGTACTGGTACTCCAGCGGCGGCGCCGCCGACGCCCACAAGGTCGCCAAGCCGGTGACCGTCAGCTACGCCGCGGGCTCACCCCTCACGGTCAAGCCGCCGGTCACTCAGCGCAAGAAGTCGTCCGGCTCGGGCCCCGGCGCCGACCGTCCGCTGGCCCAGCCCGTGCAGCCGGCCACCGCGCCCGCGTCGCCGCTTGCGCTGCCTGCCCCGGTGGCCCCCGAGGCGGTGCTGGGCGCCGCGCCGGTGCTCCAGACCCGGCCCGTCTCGGCCGTCCACGGACTGCGAGCCGCTCCCGACCGGTCGACCGACACCACCGGCGTCTGGATCCTCGGCGGTGCTCTGCTCGCCGCCTCCGCCCTCGTGGGCGTCGCACCCTTCGTCTACTCCGCCACCCGAACCGAAAGGTAGTCATGTCCCTCACCACTCGAACCCGTCGCGGGCTCGCTGGCGCGATCGCGACCGTCCTCGCCTCCAGCGGTCTCATCGCCCTCGCCTCACCCTCGCAGGCGGCCCCGCAGGACGTCACCGACGCCTCGCTGGTCTGGAACCTCAACGACGAGCAGGGCGGTGGCGCATTCGCCGGCGGCTGCAACTTCTTGTCGGCCGGCACGGCCGGCAACACCCAGTCGAGCCGGATGTGGACCGCCGCCGACGGCTTCTACAAGGCCATCGACGGCAACGTCCGCATCGAGAAGCCCGGACGGACGAGCCCGTGGGTCACCCCCATCTGGCAAACCAAGTGCCTCGACAGGAACGGCACGGCCGTCTCGGCGTCGAACGCCGCATCGAAGACCGAGAACCGCGTTCGTCTCTCCGCCGGAACGGGCTCCTTCGACGCTTCGGACGGATCGGGCACGATCAGCTGGACGGGCTCCTTCACCTCGGCGTTCTACGGCGGCATGACCTACTGGACGGCGACCAACCCGAAGCTGGTCGTCCTTCCGAACGACACCGCGACGCTGACGGCCGACCTGAGCGGCTACGGCGCCGCCTCCAGCCAGGACCCGGGCGCCGACCCCACCAAATGGGAGACGCTCGCACCCCGCACCGTCACGCTGGCCACGTTCACCGAGGCCAACATCACCGCGAACGGCTTCACGGGCACGACCGCCTACCGGGGCGTGCCGGTCGAGACCGGCACCGGCACCGCGCAGAACACGACCGTCTCCGGCTGGGGCTCGTTCCCCCAGCAGTTCGTCGACTTCCAGAAGCAGACCGGCCAGTCGTCCTACTGGTACAGCTCGGGCGGTCCGCGTGACGCAGCCAAGCCGGCAGGCCCGGTCTCCGTCACCTTCGGCACCCCGGAGCCCCTGCCGGCCGACACCGCGCCGATCGTCGTCACCCCCACGCCGACCCCGACGCCCGCTCCCGCTCCGGCGCCCGCGCCGGCGGTCAAGGCCGGCACAGCCAAGCCCGTCGTCAAGGTCTCGAAGCGCCCGACGAGCAAGAAGGCAGGCAAGGCGACGATCACCGTGAGGTCCACGGCATCGGGCACCAAGCCGTCCGGTCGGGCCCGGGTGACGATCACGAAGGGCAAGAGCAAGAAGACCGTCACGGTGACCATCAAGAACGGCAAGGCCACGGTCAAGCTTCCCAAGCTCAAGAAGGGGACCTGGAAGCTGCGCATCGCCTACGCCGGCAGCACGACGCAGGCCCCCGCGACGTCCAAGACCTACAAGGTCAAGTCCTCCTAGGTCGCGACTCCCTGATTTCCCCCCACCCCGGTCACCCGCCGGGCTTCCTGAAAGGCACCACATGTCCATCACCATCGCGCGGCGCGCCGCAGCCGGCCTCGTCTCCGCGGCCGTCGTCACGTCGGGGCTCGCCCTGGCCGCCCCGGCTCAGGCCGCAGACGTCGCCACACCGTCGCTGACCTGGAAGATCTCGAGCTATGCCGCCGTCGAGGGCGACCGCGGCCAGCTCGCCGACCACTCCGTCGCAGGAGGGGCCGTCGAGACGGACCGCACCGTGACGTTCCCGAACGGCGTCGGCTCGGTCGACCCGACGACCGGCATCGCCTCGGTGACCTACGCCGGCTCCATCACGATGGGCGGCCACGACCAGTACGCCATCACGATCGCCAAGCCGACGGTGTCGGTCGACGCGGCCGGCAAGGGAACCATCTCCGCCGACGTGTCGTGGACGCTCAGCGTGCCCACCCCCACCGCTGGTGGCCCCACCCGCGTCAACCTCACGACGTTCGACACCGCCGCTGCCGGCGCCGACTGGACGACCAGCGGCGCCCTGCGCTCACTGACCAAGACGCCCCGATGGGCCGGCGTGCAGACGCCGTTCACCGACACCGCGGCGTCGGACGCAGCGGGATACGGCACCACCGCCGGTCGGCCGACCGAGGGCAAGAGCTGGGACCCGGCCTTCGTCGCCCTGCTCAAGCCGTCCGGAGCAGGCGCGTTCTTCTACCAGACGTCGAACACCAACGACACCAAGGCGCCGTCGCCGTTCACGGCGACCGCCGAGGCCAAGATCGCCCCGAAGCCGGCCGCCAAGCCGGTCAAGATCGCGTCGATCAAGCGCGTCAGCACCACGAAGCCGACGACCAGGAAGACCGGCACGACCACTGTCACCGTGACGTCGTCGACCGGCGCCGCCGTCACCGGCCAGGTCAAGGTCACGTTCAAGCAGAAGGGCCAGAAGACCAAGACGAAGACCGCCTACCTGTCGGCCGGCACGCGCGTCCTCACGGTCCCGAAGCTCGCCAGGGGCAAGTGGACGGTCTCCGTCAAGTACCTCGGCAACGCGGCCTTCGCGCGCACCGCCACGGTCGACGCCGGAGCGTTCCGCGTCATCAAGTAACACCAACGCACGCAGCGGCCCGACCACGACGACGTGGTCGGGCCGTCGTGCGTCCGACGGCCACCCGAGTGGCGCGAACCGGGTCGCGAGTGGCGCAGTCCTGCGCGACACGCCGTCCCAGAATCGCGGAACTGCGCCACTCGCGGGGCGGGCGGGGGTGGGCGGCGCTGGCGGGCGGCGGGCGGGGTCAGGCGCCGAGGGCACGCAGGACGTACTGCTCGACCGCGGTGGGGGTGGCGCGACGCGTGGCCAGCGACGAGTGCACCAGGGCCATCGTCGAGGCGACGTCGTCGATCGCGAACTCCCCCGCCGCGATCCCGTCGTCGATGATCGTGCGGAGCACCGACTCGACCGCCACGACGTGCTCGCGGATCTCGGCGATCGACTCGCGCGACAGCATCGCGTACAGCTCGGGCCCGAAGCCGAAGTGGAACTCGTCCGACGAGCTGACGTGCTCGCGGATGTAGATGCGCATCGCGTCGGCCGGCCCCGTGGCACCCGCGAGCGCCTGGCCGAGCCGGTCGAGGTAGCGGTCGGTCTCGGCGCTCGCGAACGCGACGACGACGGCGTCCTTGTCGGCGAAGTGGTTGTAGATCGCGGTGCGACCGATGCCGGCCTGCGCGGCCAGGTCGGCCATCGACAGGGCGTCGAACGACCGCTCCGCCAGCAGCGACGTGAGGGCGTCGAAGACCCGGCGGCGGGTCTGCTCGCGGTGCTGCTCGAGCGAGCCACCAATGATCTTCGGCATTGTCGTAATGTACGGCAGGTGACCTCCTCCGAACTTGCCCGACAGGCCGCCGACGCCCTCCGTGAACGCACCGGCGGTGGCGATCACGACATCGCTCTCGTGATGGGGTCCGGATGGCTGCCTGCCGCCGACGCGCTGGGCACGGCCGAGCACGAGGTCCCCCTCGCCGAGCTGCCCGGCTTCAGCGCCCCCGCCGTCCAAGGCCATGGCGGCACCGTCCGCTCGGTGCGACTCGGCGACAAGCGCCTGCTGATCTTCCTCGGCCGCACGCACTTCTACGAGGGCAAGGGCGTGGCCGCCGTCGTGCACGGCGTGCGCACCGCCGCCGCTGCCGGCGTCAAGACCCTCGTGCTCACCAACGGCTGCGGCGGGCTCAACCCGGCCTGGTCGCCCGGCACCCCGGTGCTGATCAGCGACCACATCAACATGACCGCCACCTCGCCGCTCGAGGGAGCGCACTTCGTCGACCTCACCGACCTGTACTCCAGCCGTCTCCGCGCACTGTGCAAGCAGGCCGACCCCAGCCTCGACGAGGGCGTCTACGTGCAGCTTCCGGGGCCCCACTACGAGACGCCCGCCGAGATCGGCATGGTCCGCGCCATCGGCGGCGACCTGGTCGGCATGTCCACGACGCTCGAGGCCATCGCCGCCCGCGCCGCGGGCCTGGAGGTGCTCGGCATCTCGCTGGTCACCAACGCCGCGGCCGGCATGACCGGCGAGCCCCTCAACCACGAGGAGGTGCTCGAGGCCGGACGGTCGGCGGCCACCCGCATGGGCAGCCTCCTCGGCGACATCCTGCCGCGCATCTGATGAAGGTGCTCGTCACGGGTGCCGCGGGCTCGATCGGTCGCGCGCTCGGACGTGGGCTGCCCGGCCTCGGGCACGAGCTGCGCGGCCTCGACCTCGTGAGCGAGCCCGCGGCGGGCTACGAGCACGACTGGGTCGTCGGCGACTGCCTCGACCCGAGCACCGCCGATGCCGCCGTCCAGGGTGTCGACGCGGTGGTGCACCTCGCGGGCAATCCCGACGAGGACTCGCTGCCCGCGGCCCTCGAGTCGCACGTGCACACCACCGCCCGTCTGCTCGAGGCGATGCTCGCGCACGGTGTCGGGCGCATCGCCTACGCCAGCAGCAACCACGCGGTCGGGCGCACGCCCAGCGGCAGCGAGCTCACGACGGCGGTCCGGCCTCGGCCCGACACGTTCTACGGCACCGCGAAGGTCGCCGCCGAGGCTCTGCTGAGCCTCTACGTCGACCGCTTCGACCTCGGTGCCGTGGCGATGCGCATCGGCACGTTCGCCGACGCCCCCGAGACCGTCCGACAGCTCTCGACCTGGCTCTCGCCCGACGACGCGGTGCGGATGGTCGACGCCGCGATCAACCATCCTGCTCCGGGGTACACGGTCGTCAACGGCATCAGTGCCAACACCCGGGGCTGGTGGGACCTCACGCCCGGCCGGTCGATCGGCTTCGACCCCCAGGACGACGCCGAGGGCTACGCCACGTCGATCCAGACCCGCCCCGAGGACGACGTGGAGAACGCCTTCGTCGGCGGTCCGCACGTGACGTCCGACTTTGTCCGATCCGCCTTCTGAAGGGACCCACCGTGACCGACGACCTCCTCACCCGAGCGCAGGACTGGCTGAGCCAGGACCCCGACCCGGTCACGCGCGACGAGCTCCAGGCGCTCATCGACGCGGGCGACACCGACGCCCTGCAGGACCGCTTCTCGCAGCGTCTGCAGTTCGGCACCGCCGGGCTCCGCGGCGCGCTGGGCGCAGGTCCCAACCGCATGAACCGCGTGATCGTCGCGCAGGCCGCGGCCGGGCTGGCCGCCTACCTGCTCGAGCACGGCACGCGCGGCGACACCGGCAGGCCGAGCGTCGTGGTCGGCTACGACGCCCGCCACAACTCCGACGTGTTCGCCCGTGACACGGCCGAGATCATGGAGGCCGCCGGCGTGCACGCCTTCCTTCTGCCGACCCACCTGCCGACGCCCGTGCTGGCCTTCGCGATCCGCCACCTCGGGTGCAGCGCCGGCGTCATGGTCACGGCCTCGCACAACCCGCCGGAGGACAACGGCTACAAGGTCTACCTCGACGACTCGAGCCAGATCGTGCCGCCCGCCGACGCCGACATCTCGGCGGCGATCGACGCCGTCGGCCGGGTCGACCAGATGCCCCGCAGCGACGCCTACGAGGTGCTGGGCGACGACGTCGCGCGCGCCTACGTCGACGCGGTCGTCGCCCTGCCCGGCGACGGCCCCCGCGACGTCGTGGCGGTCTACACGCCGATGCACGGCGTGGGTCGCGACACCCTCGTCGAGGCGGTGGCGCGCATCGGGTTCCCGCCGCTGCACGTCGTCCGCGAGCAGGGCGACCCCGATCCAGACTTCCCGACCGTCGCCTTCCCCAACCCCGAGGAGCCCGGCGCGATGGACCTCGCGCTCAAGCTGGCATCCGAGGTCGCGGCCGACGTCATCGTCGCCAACGACCCCGACGCCGACCGGTGCGCCGTCGGCGTCCGCGAGGGCGAGTCGTACCGCATGCTGACGGGCGACCAGGTCGGTGTACTGCTGGCCGACTTCCTGCTGCGCCGCGGTGTCGAGGGCACGTACGGATCGTCGATCGTGTCGTCCGACCTGCTCGGTCGCCAGGCTGCGGCCTTCGGACAGCCGTGGGAGCAGACGCTGACCGGCTTCAAGTGGCTCGGCAAGATCCCGACGCTGGTCTTCGGCTACGAGGAGGCACTGGGCTACAGCGTCGCGCCCGACATCGCGCGCGACAAGGACGGCGTCTCGGCGATCGTCACGGTGCTCGAGATGGCCGCCGAGCTCAAGGCCGAGGGTCGTTCGCTGCTCGACCGGCTCGACGACATCTACCGCGAGCACGGCCTGCACGGCACCGGTCAGCTGTCGGTGCGGGTCGACGACCTGTCGATCATCGCCCGGGCCATGGACGTCCTGCGCACGTCGCCGCCGACCGAGCTCGCCGGACTCGCCGTGACGTCGGTCGACGACCTCGCGAGCGGCTACCACGGGCTGCCCCCCACCGACGGCATCCGGCTCGGGCTCGACGGTGGGGCCCGCATCATCGCGCGGCCGTCGGGCACCGAGCCCAAGCTGAAGTGCTACATCGAGGTCGTCATCGAGGTGACCGACTCGATCGAGGTGGCACGCCACGCCGCCGACGAGCAGCTCGCCGGCATCAAGGCCGATCTCGCCGAGACCCTCGGCCTCTGAGGGTGGGCACGTCCCAGCGGCGCTACGTCCTCGCCGGAGGGCTCGTGGTGGTCGCGGTGGCGCTCGGCGCGATCTTCGGGCTCGTGGTCTCGCGCGCGATCGCCGGCTACGACATCACGCCCGTCGCCGACCCCACCAGCGCGTCCGTCACGGTCGGCGACCGTCCGCTCGCGGTGTGGGTGCGGCCGTCGACCGCGACGACCTACTGCACGTCGCGGCAGGTCGGCTCCGGGCGGGAATCGCTCTCGTCGGGACGGGCCTCGCTGTCGGTGACGACAGGCGGCGGCTCGTGGAAGCGGGTCGGCGTCGTCGAGGGGCGCTCCGGATCGAAGCACCGGCTCTCGTGCACCGCTGAGTCGAGGCTCGCGATCGGGACGGCCGACAACCCTCGGCTGACGCGCTACGTCGTGCTCGGCGTGGCACTGGGCGGCACCGCCGTGCTGCTCGTGCTGACCGCGTTCACCCTCGCCCTGGTGACGGCGCTGCGCCGCAGGCCCACGACCGGCTGACCCGCTCCTTCTGGGCCGGTGACCTGGCGACCTGTCAGCGGCCCGGATACGTCGCTGGCTCACCGCCAGATGCGGCGTGAACCGCTACCGCCGCCGCACCTTCACGGTGAACGACGTCGACGAGCCCTCCGCGACGGCGTTGCCCGCGTACGTCACCGTCACCTTCTTGCGAGGACCGGACGTCGAGAAAGTGCCGAGACGTACGCGAGCCTTGCCGTCCCTGACCGTCCCGGTCGACGTCCTGCCGCCGGCTCGGACGGTCACGGTGCCGCCGTCGACCACGAAGCCGCTGCCCTTGACCGACACCGTCACGAACGGCTTGGTGCGCCCGCGGACGATCGTCGACGGCTTGATCGCGATCTTCCTGGTCACGGTCGCAGCCTTGCCCACCGTCACCGACGTCGTCGTCGAGGTCGGGTCGAACGACTGGCTGCCGGCGTAGTGCACCGTCAGGGGCGTGGTGCCGACCGGGAGCGTGCTCGAGAGCGAGATGGTGGCCGTGCCGGCCGACATCAGACCCATCCCGACCAGCTGTCCGCCTGCCTCGACGTACACCACGCCCGCGGCCCCCGGCGCGCCCGTCACGGTGAGCAGGGCGCCGCGTCCGTAGGTGCCGGGCGTGACCGAGGCGGTCAGACCCGCGACGGCCCTCAGCACGGTCGTCGTCGCCGATGCGCTCGACGAGGCATGCGTCGCATCGCCCGCATAGGCGACGGTCAGCTCGTGGGTCCCGATGCCGAGGCCCCGCACCGTGAGCGTCGCGGCCCCAGCCGTCAGCTCGCCCGAGGCGAGCACCCGTCCATCGTCCGACACCGTCACCGGCCCCGTCGGAGTCGTTCCGTCGCCGGTCACCGAGACCTTCACGGTCAGGTCCTCGCCGTCGCGGATCGAGCGGCGGGTGTCGATCGCGGTGGACGTGCTCTCACCCTGCTCGGCGTCGAAGCCGATGATCTCGGGATCGTGGTCGCTGGCCCTGAACGGCGTCGTGCCGTCGAACAGGTCGACCGAGTTGTAGTTGTAGCGGCTGTACTCGCGCCCCGGCGACTCGTACGCGTTGATGTTCCAGACATCCGCGCCGGTGACGTCGGAGTACGCGGCCGGCGAGGCGAACACGTGGTCGAGCGAGCCGACCTGCCCCTCGAACTGGTACGTCTCCTTGTCGGTCTTCTGCGCCGTGATGTTGACGAAGCCGGCCTTCTCGATGATGTCGACCGGGTCCTCCTTGTCGTACGAGTTGAAGTCGCCGGTCAGGAAGAGCCGGTCGGTGCCCGCGTCCTGCGCGAACGTGTCGGCGAAGCTGACCAGGGCCGTGGCCTGCGCCTTGCGCGACGCGTTGGAGCCGCTCTGCCCGTCCTTCTGGTCGGCGTCGAGGCCCGAGCCGGGCGACTTGGACTTGAAGTGGTTGACGATGACCGCGAACGTCGAGGCACCCGAGCCACCGGCGACCTTGAACGCCTGGGCCAAGGGCTCGCGGGCGTTGTCGAACGCCGAGCTGCCGACCAGGATCTTCGGCGCACCGACGGTCTGCACCGCGGCCGGCTGGTAGATGAAGGCCGTGCGGATGACGTCCTCACCCGTCGGCACCTGCGCCGGGCTCGGGACGAACGCCCACGTGCCTGCTCCGGCCTCAGCGTTGAGCGCCTCGACCAGCGCGCTGAGGGCCGTGTCGCGCGGACGCCCCAGGGTCGCGGAGTTCTCGACCTCCTCGAGCGAGACGACGTCGGCCCCGAGCCGGTTGATCGCCGTGACGATCTTGGCCTGCTGGCGGGCCAGGCTGGCGTCCGTGGCGGCCCCGCGCGGCCCGGGACCGCAGTCGTCGACGGCGATCGGGGTGCCGGCGCGGTCGCGGAAGAACTCGCACGTCGTGCCGGGCTGGGCGTCGTAGGCCTCGCCCGTGAGGGTGAAGTAGTTGAGGACGTTGAAGGTGCCGATCTTCACGCCTCCGCCGACGTCGACCGGCCGGGCGGGCCTCGAGCCCGAGAAGGTCGCGGTCTCCTGACCCGCCACCATGCGACCGGTCGGCTGCAGGCGCCACAGGCTGCGGCGGAAGTCGAGCACGACGGGCTCGGTCACCGTCGCCGTGTCGCCGACACGCACCTGGTTGTCCTTGGTCAGCCACGGCAGGTCGACGTCCTTGTCGGCCGTGAAGCGGTCGACGTCGGCACCGTCGTCGAGCGTGATCAGCCGGGCCTGGTTGCTGGCCTGGAGCGCGGCCGCCTCGGCTCCGGGCGACACCACGTTGGTGGGCGAGTCGAGCGGCTTCGTCCCGTCGACCAGACCGATGTCGCCGAAGCGGTCGGTCGTGTAGTTGTTGGTGACGGTGTACGTGCCCCGCACGTCGAGCAGCATCCCCTCGAGCGACTCGCGCTGGGCCGTTGTCAGGGGGAACGTGACCGTCGCCGGCTCGACAGGGTCGTGCTGCTGTCCGTCGATGACGGACCAACCGCCGGTGGGCGTCGCGATCTGCGTCAGCCCGAACGACTCCGACACGATGCCGGTGACCGAGACGAAGTCGCCCGTGGTCACGTTCTTCGCGAAGGCCGCCGACGACACGAAGACCCCGTCGGACGCCGTGTGGCCGGCGATGTCGACGTCGCCCGTGCCCTCGGTCTGGATGTAGGCGCCGTCGAAGCCGCCCGACGCGTAGGAGGCCGTCACGACGCCCTCGACCGTCACGTTCGTGCCGACGAGCGGGCTGGTGGTGCCGGTGCCCTGCACCTCGGCGATGGTCTTGACCACCGGGTCGGCCGGGGTGTCGTCGAGGGCACACGCCTCCCCGCAGGCCAGCGGCGTGGGCGGCGACAGCGGCGCGAAGTCTGCGGCGTTGTCGTCGGTGTCGATGCCACCGGCTGCGCGCGCGAGCGATGCCGTCAGGCCGTACCCGCCGGCGGGCTCGGCCGTCTTCTCGAAGGTGTCGCCCGTGCCGTAGCCGACCAGGTCGACCAGGTCGGTGTCGGCGAGCATCGCCGTCGGGCTCGCGCTGTCGAGCGCGGAGGTCGACCTGGCGAGGGCGACCACTCCCCCGGCACTGCCGCTCGGGTTGATCGTCGACTCGACGTCGAAGGCCGGCAGCGGCTGGCCCCCGGCGCCGTTGCTGGCGCCCTTGACGAGCAGCGTGCCGCCGGGCTGGATCGTCCGGTCGCCCAGCTCGGCGATGTTGGTCGCCGTGATCGTCGTGCTCGTGGCCGCCTTGTACTGCACCGACCAGCCCGACAGGTCGACCGGATCGGTCGACGGGTTGTACAGCTCGACGAACTTGTTCGTGTAGCTGGCGCCCGACGAGCCGCCGTTGAGGTAGACCTCGTTGATGACGACGCCACCGGCGGCGGCCGAGGCCGGGCCTGACGGCAGGGCCACGAGCGAGGCAGCGGACACGGCCGCGGCGGCCGCCCAACGGATGACGATCGACTTCTTCATGTGGTCCCCGAGTTCATGGTGGAAGCGGTGCGGTGGACGTGCTGGAGGTCGTGCGGGACGCGGCCAGGCCCGGGGCGATCAGCTGATCGCCGTCACCCCGGATCGCCGGCCCCTACTTCTTGAGGACCTTGACCGTGAAGGTGCTCGAGGACCCGTTGGCCACGCTGTTGCCGGAGTAGCTCGCCGTGACCTTCTTCTTGGCGCCCGAGCTGGTGAACCGGCCGAGACGCACACGGGCCTTGCCGTCGTTGACGGTCGCGCGGTAGCTCTTGCCGCCCTGGCGCAGCGTGACCGTGCCGCCGTCGACGGTGAATCCGTCACCCCTGACCGACACCGTCACGAACGGCTTGGTGCGGTTGCGGACGATCTTGGCGGGACTGACCGAGGCCTTGCGCAGCGACGTGGCGCCCTTGGCGATCGTCGCCGACGTGGTGACGGTCGTCGGATCGAACTTCTCGTCGCCGCCGTAGTACACCTCGAGGCCGTACGAGCCGGGTGCCAGCGCCACGCCGTCGAGCGTGACCCCACCGGCACCGGCGTACAAGAAGCCCAGACCGACCATCCGCCCGTCCTGGGTGACGTAGACCAGGCCGGACGCCTCGGAGTCGGCCGTCAGCCTGATCGTGGTGGCCTTGCCGTAGGTGCCGGACGCCGGCGACGCGGCGATGCCCGAGCTGCCCTTGACGATCTCGATCGTGCCGGCCGCGCTGCTGGACGACGCGGTGTCGTCGTCGCCGGAGTACGACAGCGTGAGTGCCCGCTCTCCGACCGTGAGCTTGCTGGCGTCGACCGAGACGGTGGCCGTGCCACCGGAGAGCGTGCCGGTGCCGACGACGGTGTCGCCGTCCTTGACCGAGACGGTGCCCGACGGAGCTGCCTCGGCCGCGGAGTCGACCACGGCGTCGACCGTGAAGGAGGTGCCGGTGCGAGCCTTGGCCGGCACCGTGCCGGTGACAGTCGACGGGATCTTGATCGCGAAGGGCACCGACGCCGTGGTGCCCGTCGGTGCTGCCGTGACCGACAGCGTCGCCGAGCCCGTGGCTCCCGCCGGCACGTCGAACCCGACGGTCGCCGACCCGTTCGAGACCGGGAACGAGCCCAGCGCGGTGGTCGTGCCGCCGGACGTGAGGGTCGCGGTCACGGTGGTGTTCTTGGGGCTGCCGAGGGAGGTGAGGTCGAGCTTCGGGAACGTCGCGGACACGCGCTCGCCCTGCTCGTAGGCGTCCTCGAGGCCTCGGGTCTCGACGGTGCGCCGTGCGAAGTCGGGCGAGATCGGGCTGTTCTTCTCGAAGTAGGTGATCCACCCGTCACGGTCGACCAGGCCGGTGTCGGTGTTGACGCCCTCCTTGAACGCGCGGAAGTTGTCGCCGCCGGTGGCCAGGAACGAGAACGTGGCGACCTTGTACTGCTGGTCGGCCTGCAGCGGCTTGCCGTCGATCGTCACCGAGGTGACCCGACGACCCTCTGGCCGCGTCGCGTCGTACGTGACGTGGACGTTCTTCGACACACCGAGCTGGAGGTACGGACGTGTCGGGACGTTGCCCGACGCGTCACGCTGCCACTGCTGCTCGAGCACCTTCTTGAGCGACGCACCCGACAGCCGCACCGAGTTGAGGTTGTTGGCGAACGGGAGCACCGAGTTGAGCTCGGCGAACGTCACGACGCCGTCGGTGTTGGTCTGGCTGCCCGCCACGCCCTTGTAGGTGAGGTCCGGCGGACGCAGGCCTCCGGGGTTGACGATGCCGAGGTCGGCACCGGCGGGCTGGCCCGCCACCGTCTCGAGCAGCGCATCGGCGACCAGTCCGCCGGCGGTCGACTCCGACGCGCGGTCCTCGGTGGTGCCGTCGACGAAGGCCCTGGTGATGTCGGCCGTGATCGTGCCCTTGGGCACGCTGCCGACCTTGTCGGCGGCGGTCACGGCGTCGTCGCGGATCGTCTTGACCTCGGCCAGCTCGGGGTAGAGCTTGATCAGGTCGGCGTCGGGCGTCGTCAGCCGTGCGGTGTTCTTGAGCGTGAAGCTCGTGACGTCGCCCGTGTCGGGGTTGACCTTCAGCTTGATCTGGCCGACGTTCTCTCCGTAGTTGCCGGTCTGGATGATCGGCCGGGTCTTGCCCGAGGCACCCGGCACCGGAGCCGAGTAGGCGTACTTCTGGTGCGTGTGGCCCATGAAGATGGCGTCGACGTCGGCCGAGGTGTCCTCGACGAGGTGACGGAACACCATGCTTCCCTCGATGGCCTGCGGCAGGGTGAGGGCACCGTCGGGGGCTCCCTCGTGGAACGAGGCGACCATGACGTCGGGGCGTTGGGCCTCGGGCAGGCCCTTGAGGCGGGTGGCCTCGGCGTTGATGCCCGCGACGGGGTCGCCGAACGTGAGGCCCTCGATACCGGCGGGGCTGACCAGCGCCGGCGTCTCCTGCGTGACCGCGCCGATCACAGCGATCTTGACCCCGTCGATGTCGAAGGTCGCCGAGGCGTCGAGCGCGGCTGACCCGTCGGACTTCTTGACGTTGGCGCCGAGGATCGGGAAGTCCGCCCTCGGGATGACGCGGCCGACCAGGTCGTCGTAGCCCTTGTCGAACTCGTGGTTGCCGGTCGCGGTGGCGTCGAGCCCGACCGAGTTGAGCACGTCGATCGTGGGGTTGTCGTCGTCGACGGCCGAGGTGAACAGGGACGCACCGATGTTGTCGCCGGCCGAGACCAGCAACGAGTTGCCCGGCGCCTCGCCCTCGAGCTGCTTGATCGTGCCTGCCCACTGCACCGTGTTCTCGTCGATGCGACCGTGGAAGTCGTTGATGCCGACCAGGTTGACGGTGACGTCGTCGGCGGCGACGGCCGGGGTGACGGTCAGCAGGGGTGCCCCCAGCAGCGTCGCGGTGGCGACGGCCAGAAGGCGGCGGGACGGTGAGCTCACGCAGGTTACCTCCGAGAATGTCGGAGGCACCGCTCACGGCTCACCCCCGATGGTGTGCCACCTGAGAGAGCTCTCAGGAAGTCGTGAGCACAGCACATCTCGTGATCCGGACGAAGTCAATGCCGTTCGCGAGGACACCATGTGACGAGTCGGTGAAGTTCTGCCACGACTATCCTCGTCCGGTGGCCGCATCCTCGGGAGTCGTGATCGTCGCCGGGCCGTCGGGCTCGGGCAAGTCCCACCTCGCCGCGCGCCTCGGCTGGCCGGTGCTGCGTCTCGACGACTTCTATCGCGACGCCGACGCCCCCGACATGCCGCGGTCGAGCCTCGGCATCGTCGACTGGGACCACCCCGGCTCGTGGGACGCCGTGGCCGCGGTCGGTGCCATCGCCGAGCTGTGCGCGTCCGGCACCGCCGAGGTGCCCGTGTACGACATCGCGACGAGCCGGCGCACGGGGTCGCACGTGCTGGACGTCCCGTCGGGGCGGTTCATCGCCGAGGGCCTGTTCGCGCCCGTCATCGTCGACGCCTGTCGGGAGGCCGGGCTGCTCGACGTGGCCATCTGCCTGCGTCGCCACCGCGTCGTGACGTTCGGGCTGCGGCTGTTCCGCGACCTGCGCGAGGGACGCAAGTCGCCGTGGGTGCTGGTGCGCCGCGGCTGGCGACTGATGCAGGACGAGCCCCGCATCGTCGCCGAGGCCGTCGCGCACGGGTGCGCCCCCGTCACGCCGCGGCAGGCGCGCGCCCGACTGACCGCCTGACGTCCGCTCGTCCGCCCTCAGCGAACAGCACGCAACCGGCGGAACAAGGCCCTCGTCCACCGGGTTGAGCCCATCAGACTCAACTTGGAGGAAGCATCGTGAGCACACTGCAGCAGTTCCCCGTCCTGGCCCTCGAGGACGTCGTCGTCCTGCCGGGCATGGTCGTCCCGATCGAGCTCGACGACGCCGCACGCGCCGCCGTCGACGCCGCACGCACCAGCAACGACGACCGCCTCCTCGTGGCCCCGCGCCTCGAGGACCGCTACGCCACGCACGGCGTCATCGCGACGATCCAGCAGGTCGGCCGGCTCCCCGGCGGCGGGCCCGGGGCCGTGCTGCGCGCCGAGCAGCGCGCTCACATCCAGGGCGGCGTCACGGGTCCCGGTGCTGCGCTCTGGGTCGAGGCCGAGCTCGTCCAGGACGTCGAGCCCACCGAGGACGTCCTCGACCTCGGACGCGACTACAAGGGCCTGCTCGTCACGATCCTGCAGAAGCGCAACGCCTGGCAGGTCATCGACTCGGTGCAGCGGCTGACCGACCCCGGCCAGCTCGCCGACACCGCCGGCTACGCCTCGTACCTCGAGAACGAGCAGAAGCGTCAGCTGCTCGAGACCGAGGACGTCGGCGAGCGCCTGACCCTGCTGATCGGCTGGGCCCGCGACTACCTCGCCGAGGCCGACGTCAACGAGAAGATCTCGGAGTCGGTGCAGGAGAGCATCGACAAGAACCAGCGCGAGTTCGTGCTGCGCCAGCAGCTCGCCGCGATCCGCAAGGAGCTCGGCGACGACGAGCCCGAGGACACCAAGGACTACCGCGAGCGCGTCGAGGAGGCCGATCTGCCCGACGACGTCCGCAAGGCCGCGCTGCGCGAGGTCGGCAAGCTCGAGCGCGGCAGCGACCAGAACCCCGAGGCGGGCTACATCCGCACGTGGCTCGACACGGTGCTCGAGCTGCCGTGGGGCGTGACGACCGACGACAGCGCCGACATCGCGGCCGCCCGTGCCGTGCTCGACGCCGACCACCACGGCCTCGACGACGTCAAGGACCGCATCGTGGAGTACCTGGCCGTCCGGGCCCGGCGCAGCGAGCGCGGCATGGAGGTCGTCGGCGGTCGTGGATCGGGCGCCGTCATGGCCCTGGTCGGCCCTCCCGGCGTCGGCAAGACGTCGCTCGGCGAGAGCGTCGCCCGCGCGCTCGGGCGCAATTTCGTCCGCGTCGCCCTGGGCGGCGTGCGCGACGAGGCCGAGATCCGCGGCCACCGTCGCACGTACGTCGGCGCGCTGCCCGGACGCCTGGTGCGCGCGATCGGCGAGGCCGGCTCGATGAACCCGGTCGTGCTGCTCGACGAGATCGACAAGGTCGGCGCCGACTACCGCGGCGACCCCGCGGCCGCCCTGCTCGAGGTGCTCGACCCGGCGCAGAACCACACCTTCCGCGACCACTACCTCGATCTCGACCTCGACCTGTCCGACGTGCTGTTCCTCGCGACGGCCAACGTCGTCGAGCAGATCCCCGAGGCCCTGCTCGACCGCATGGAGCTCGTCCAGCTCGACGGCTACACCGAGGACGACAAGGTGCAGATCGCGAAGAAGTACCTGGCACCCCGCCAGCTCGAGCGCGCTGCGCTGACCGCCGACGAGGTCACGGTCACCGACGAGGCCCTGCGCCAGATCGCCGCGTCGTACACCCGTGAGGCGGGCGTGCGGCAGATGGAGCGCCTGCTGGCCAAGGTGTTCCGCAAGGTCACCACCAGGCTCGCCGATCCCGAGGTCGCCCGGCCCGTCGTGGTGGACGAGTCCACCCTCGTCGACTTCGTCGGACGTCCCCGGTTCATCCCCGAGGTCGAGGAGCGCACGGCGGTGCCGGGCGTCTCGACGGGTCTCGCGGTGACGGGCCTCGGCGGCGACGTGCTGTTCATCGAGGCCAGCGCCTACGACGGCGAGCGCAACCTGGCGATCACGGGGCAGCTCGGCGACGTCATGAAGGAGTCGGCACACATCGCGCTGACGTACGTCCGCTCGCACGCCGCCGAGATCGGCATCGACCCGGCGACGCTCGAGCGGTCGATCCACCTGCACGTGCCGGCGGGCGCCGTGCCCAAGGACGGCCCCTCCGCGGGCGTCACGATGGTCACGGCACTCACGTCGCTGGCGCTCGGCCGCAACGTACGGGCCGACGTGGGCATGACCGGTGAGGTGACCCTCAACGGCCGGGTGCTGCCGATCGGCGGCGTCAAGCAGAAGCTCATGGCAGCGCAGCGTGCCGGGCTGAAGACCGTCTTCATCCCCGCCCGCAACGAGGTCGACCTCGCCGACGTGCCGGGCGAGGTGCTGGCCGAGCTGGACGTGCGTCCGGTCGCCGACGTCGCCGACATCTTGGCCTACGCCCTCGAGGACGCGACGACCGACGAAATGCGCCTCGCCGGCTGACGTGTCGCGCCACGCACGAGCGAGCCCCGAGACCAACCAGGTCTCGGGGCTCGTTGCGCGTTGCTCGTCCGATCGGTCCGTTGCTCGATCGGCGAGGGCCTACTTGTACGGGACGCCGGCGGCCTTCATGTCCTTGCGCAGCTCGGGGGGCAGCGCGAAGATCAGGCTCTCGTCGGCCGTGCGGACGGCGTCGGCATCGGGGTGGCCGTGCTCGCTGAGGTACCCCAGCACGTCCTGCACGAGGTCGTCGGGCACCGAGGCGCCCGACGTGACGCCGACCTTCTCGACGCCGACGAGCCACGCCTCGTCGATCTCGGAGATGTCGTCGATGCGGTAGGACGCCTTGGCGCCGGCCTCGAGGGCGACCTCGACCAGACGCACGGAGTTGGACGAGTTGGCCGAGCCCACGACGATCACCAGGTCGGCGTCCTTGGCGATCTCCTTGACCGCGACCTGACGGTTCTGGGTGGCGTAGCAGATGTCGTCACTCGGCGGGTCCTCGAGCTGGGGAAACTTCTCGCGCAGGCGCCTGACGGTCTCCATCGTCTCGTCGACGCTCAGCGTGGTCTGCGACAGCCACGACAGCCGCGCGCCCTCGGGGAACTCGAGGTCGTCGACGTCGTCGGGCGTCTGCACGATCGTGATGTCGTCGGGCGCCTCTCCGGCGGTGCCCTCGACCTCTTCGTGGCCGATGTGCCCGATCAGCAGGATGTGCTTGCCCTCGCTCGCGAAGCGCTTGGCCTCGTGATGGACCTTCGTGACCAGCGGGCAGGTGGCGTCGATGGTCTTGAGGCTGCGCTCGGCGGCCTCGGCATGCACCATCGGCGAGACGCCGTGGGCCGAGAACACGACGGTGGCCCCCTCGGGGACCTCGTCCAGCTCTTCGACGAACACGGCGCCACGGGCCGCCAGGTTGTTGACGACGTGCTTGTTGTGCACGATCTGCTTGCGCACGTAGACCGGCGCCCCGTAGAGGTCCAGCGCCTTCTCGACCGTGATGACGGCCCGGTCGACGCCTGCGCAGTAGCCGCGCGGGTCGGCGAGCAGCACGCTGCCGCCGACGGAGGGCATGCCGAGAGTGACCTGGGAGGACATGGTTGCCATGGTAGGCGATGGGGCCATGGCGGCCCGAAACTGCCAAAGGTCCTGGGACCGCAGGGCGATCAACCTCACACCACCCGGGCGCGCATGATTCGACATCGGTCTGTAACGTTCTGCGGCGTTGGCCTCACCAGGCCGGCACTGCGTACGCGCCGAGGCCCGTCACGTCCGCAGTCACCGAAACAATCGCGACGGGCATGGAAGACCCAGCAGTGCGACTCCCACGGAGTCTTGGGGTTAATCGGCACCAACCGACAGGCATCCTTCGCGCCTGAACCCGACAGGTCATCTTTCACAGGCGTGCACGAAGGAACCCCTCTTATGCGCATGTACGCACGCGTTTCTGCGAGCCTCTTTGCAGGCTCGGCCCTCGTCCTGACCGGCCTCTCGGCTCCGGCCCTGGCTGACGACTCGGTCAAGGTCAAGACCACGACGGTCGATCGCTCGGACAAGATCATCGACCAGGCCAAGAAGCTCAAGGGCAAGCCGTACCGCTACGGCGGCGCGACGCCCAGCGGCTTCGACTGCTCCGGCTACGTCCAGTACGTCTACAAGGAAGCCGGCAAGAAGATCGGCCGCACGTCGGGAGCACAGCTCTCGGGCAAGAGCGTCCCGAAGAGCAAGAAGAAGCCCGGCGACATCTTGATCTTCATGCACGGCAGCACCGCCTACCACTCGGCGATCTACGCCGGTGACGGCAAGATGTGGGAAGCCCAGAAGACCGGCGTCCCGGTCGGCAAGCACGGCATCTGGTCGGACGGCTACGTCGTCCGTCGCCCCGCCGGTGGGCTGACGGTCTCGACCGCCACGGCCGGCCTGGCCAACTAGTCCGGGGCCATGCCCCTGGCCCCTAGGCTGGGGGCATGGCTCTCGACACCAGTGCGGACTCCCCCGCACCACTGCGACAGATCTCGCAGCTGCTCGACGGCTACATCGGCCGCCTCGGCGCCGTCTGGGTCGAGGCCGAGATCGCCCAGCTGACCCGCAGGCAGGGCATCTGCTTCCTGACCCTGCGCGACCTCGGCGCCAAGATCTCGATCGACGCCAAGTGCCACGTGAGCATCCTCGACGCGTCGCCGATCCCCGTGACCGAGGGCTCGCGCGTCGTGGTGCACGCCAAGCCCGCCTTCTACGCGCCGCGCGGCAGCCTCTCGCTCGACCTGCGCGAGATCCGTCCGCAGGGCGAGGGCGAGCTGTTGGCCCAGCTCGAGCGGCGGCGACAGCTGCTGGCCGCCGAGGGCCTGTTCGACCCCCGCCTCAAGAAGCCGTTGCCCCTGCTGCCCCGCGGCATCGGCCTGATCACCGGACGCGCCTCCGCTGCCGAGCGCGACATCCTCGAGAACGCGCGGCTGCGCTGGCCCGACGTCCGCTTCGTCGTGCGCCACGCCCTGATGCAGGGCAACGACTCCGCCCGCGACGTCATGACCGCGCTCGCGGAGCTGTCGGCCGACCGGTCGATCGACCTGATCGTCATCGCCCGCGGCGGCGGATCGGTCGAGGACCTGCTGCCGTTCTCCGACGAGGCCCTCGTCCGCGCCGTCCACGCCTGCACGCTGCCGGTCGTCAGTGCCATCGGTCACGAGCCCGACACCCCGATCCTCGACCTGGTGGCCGATCTGCGGGCGTCCACCCCGACCGACGCCGCCAAGCGCATCGTCCCCGACGTCCGCGAAGAGCTCGCCGGTGTCGCGATGATGCGCGAGCGCGCCTCGGTGGCGATCCGCTCGATCCTCGATCGTGAGGTCCGCGGGCTCGACGACATCCGCTCGCGCCCGGTGCTGTCGCAGCCGTCGACGCTCGTCGACGCCCAGCAGTCGCTCGTGCACGACTGGCGCGACCGCTCCCGTCGCTCGTTGGGCCACCGGCTCGACCGCGCGGGCGACGAGATCGTCCACCACCTGGCCCGCGTGCGGGGGCTGTCGCCCTTGGCGACGCTCGAGCGCGGCTACGGCGTCGCCCAGCTGCCCGGCGGCACCGTCGTCACGTCGGTGCGCCAGGTCGCCGTCGGCGACGAGCTGACCATCCGCGTCGCCGACGGCACCGTCGCCACCCGGGTCGTCACCACGGCGACCGCCGAGACCACGTCGACCACCGACCCCACCGAGGACTCCCATGCCTGACGCCACGACCACCCCCGAGACACCCGAGATCCCCTACGAGCAGGCCCGCGACGAGCTCATCGCCGTCGTCGCCCGCCTCGAGCAGGGCGGCACGAGCCTCGACGAGTCGCTGACGCTGTGGGAGCGCGGCGAGCACCTGGCCGGCATCTGCCAGCAGTGGCTGGACGGCGCGCGGGCTCGCCTCGCCGCGGCGACCGCGGCCGGTCAGGACGTCGACAGCGACGCGATGTAGCCCTCGAGCACCCGGCGCGACGCCGAGGTGTTGAGCAGCGTCGTGAGACCGTCCTCGTCGCGGACGTACGTGAGTCGTCCGTCCGGGCCCGTGCGGACGTCCCAGGTCTGCCCCGCGACGTCGGCGGTGCCGGCGCTCTTGCTGTCGGCGGCGAACCGGTCGATCGCGCGCGCCGGGGTCGACTTGAGCTGCTCGAGGCCGACGTAGTCGTCGGAATCGGTCAGCACCCCGAGGTGCCAGCCGTTCTCCTGGAAGCGGGCGGACGTGGCCCGCCATCCCTTCGGCAGGTCGGCGGGAGCCAGCAGCGGGAACGTCGCCGCGGGCCGGGCCTGCGCGACGACCGAGGCGTAGTCGATCGGCTTGACCGTCGCCTCGGGCTTGGCGGTGAACAGCTGACCGATGCCGTAGAGACCCACGATGACGGCCCCGATCACGACGACCGATCGGATGATGTCGCCGATCGCGGGATTGCCGCGAGACGATCCGGTCGAGCTCATGCCAGTACGTCCTCACCTCGTCGGCGCCCGGGCGACGCTGCGAGGCCACTTTACGGTGCCGACCTTCGGGGTGTCCCTGCCGCAGCACCCGACCGCTAGGCTGACCCCGTGGACAGCCTCAAGCCCGCCGCCCAGGCGCCCGACCGCAACCTCGCCCTCGACCTGGTCCGCGTGACCGAGGCAGGAGCCATGGCCGCCGGCCGGTGGGTCGGTCGCGGTGACAAGAACGGCGCCGACGGCGTCGCGGTCAACGCCATGCGCTCGCTCATCAACACCGTGCAGATGAGCGGAGTCGTCGTGATCGGCGAGGGCGAGAAGGACGAGGCCCCGATGCTGTTCAACGGCGAAGAGGTCGGCGACGGCACCGGGCCGGCCTGCGACGTCGCGGTCGACCCGATCGACGGCACCACGCTGACCGCCAAGAGCCTGCCCAACGCCGTCTCGGTCATGGCCGTCGCGCCGCGTGGCTCGATGTACGACCCGTCGGCCGTGTTCTACATGGAGAAGCTCATCGCCGGGCCCGAGGCCGCCGACGTGGTCGACATCCGCCTGCCGGTCGCCGAGAACATCGCCCTCGTCGCCAAGGCCAAGGGCATCTCGCACAGCGACGTCACGGTGTGCGTGCTCGACCGTCCGCGCCACGCCGGCCTGGTCGACGAGATCCGCGCGGCCGGCGCCCGCATCAAGTTCATCATCGACGGCGACGTCGCCGGCGGCATCACCGCGGCCCGTCCCGACACCGGCGTCGACCTGCTGGTCGGCATCGGCGGCACTCCCGAGGGCATCATCACGGCGTGCGCGATCAAGGCCATCGGCGGCACGATCCAGGGCAAGCTGTGGCCCGTCGACGACGACGAGCGCCAGCGGGCCATCGACGCCGGTCACGACCTCGACCGCGTGCTGCACACGGGCGACCTGGTCGACGCCGACGACTGCTTCTTCGTGGCGACCGGCATCACCGACGGCGAGCTGATGAACGGCGTGCGCTACGGCGCCGGCAAGGCCTACACCGAGTCGCTGGTCATGCGCTCGCGCAGCGGCACGATCCGCAAGATCACCAGCGAGCACCAGCTCGGCAAGCTCAAGGCCTACTCCGCCATCGACTACGAGCGCTGACGCCCCTCACGCCCGCACGGGCGGCAACCGGTCCTGCCGGGTCGTACGATCGAGGACATGCCAGTCACGATCTCCGACGAGCTCTTCGCCTCGCTGCCGTCCGGCATCGACATCTGCCACCAGACGTTCGGCGAGCCCACTGATCCCACGATCCTGCTGATCATGGGGCTCGGCGGGCCCATGGGCTGGTGGTCGACGCCGTTCTGCGAGCAGCTGGCCGAGCGCGGCTTCTTCGTCATCCGCTACGACAACCGCGACACCGGCCGGTCGACCAAGCTGCGTCAGCACCAGGTCGGCCGCGGCGCGATCGTGCGGGCGTTCACCGGCCTGCCGGTCGTCGGACGGGTGCGGGCGCCCTACTCGCTGAGCGACATGGCGGGCGACGCCACGGGCCTGCTCGACCACCTCGGCATCGAGCGCGCGCACGTCGTGGGCGTCTCGATGGGCGGCATGATCGCCCAGACCATCGCGATCGAGCACCCCGGCCGTGCGCTCAGCCTGACGTCGATCATGTCGACGACCGGACGCCGCACGGTCGGGTTCCAGCACCCCAAGGTGCTGCCGGTGATGCTGTCGTCGGCCGGACGCACACGCGACTCGTACGTCGCCCGCTCGCTCAAGGGCTCGAAGGTCATCGGCTCCCCCGCGTTCCCGTCCGACGACGTCATGGCCCGCGACCGTGCCTACGAGACCTACGACCGCGGATGGACCGCGAGCGGGGTGACCCGGCAGATGCTCGCCGTGCTCACGCAGGGCGACCGCACCCAGGCGCTGGGCGAGCTCGAGCTGCCGGCCCTCGTGATCCACGGCCTCAACGACCCCCTGGTGCACAAGTCGGGCGGCAAGGCGACGGCCGACGCGATCCCCGGCGCCGAGCACCTCGAGATCGCCGGCATGGCCCACGACATGCCGGCCCAGCTCTACTCCACCTACATCGATGCCATCGTGCGCACCGCGGCGCGCGTCACCACGGCCGACGGCGCCTGACGGTGCGGCACAACCCGCAGCACGCGACGACCGACGAGCAGACCGTCCGGCGCATCATCGCCGACCACCCGTGGGCCCTGCTGGTCAGCCAGCGCGACGGCGTGCCCGTGGCCTCGCACTACCCGGTCCTGCTCGACGACTCGACCGACGAGCTCGCCCTCGTCACCCACGTCGGGCGACCCGACGACCGGCTGCACGACTTCGAGGACGGTGAGGTGCTCGTGGTGTTCCAAGGAGCGCACGGCTACGTCTCGCCGAGCTGGTACGAGCCGGGCACGAGCGTGGCGCCCACCTGGAACTTCACCGCCGTCCACTGCTGGGGCGTCCCGCAGGTGCTCGACGCCGACGAGAACCTCGCCGTCCTGACCCGGCTCACGGCGCACTTCGAGCAGCACGTCGACGAGCCGATGTGGCTCGACCCCGTCGCTGCCGCCCCACTGGCCCGCGGCACCGTCGGGCTGCGCATCCCGGTCGCGCGGTTCACCTGCAAGGTCAAGATGAGCCAGGACAAGCCGCCGGCGTCGGTGCAGAGCGTCATCGACCACCTGCGGGCGCCTGGCCCCTACCGGCAGCCCGAGCTGGCGGACGACATGGAGCGTGCCCGCACCACGCGGATCAAAGACGCATCTGCGGGCTGACTGGCTCAGCAGTGCCGCAGGTGATGATCTAGAGTCGGATCCATGACGCATGTCCGGATCTCCGATGCTGCTCGCTTCCTCGGCGTCAGTGACGACACCGTCCGACGTTGGATCAGCGCCGGATCGCTCACCTCCACCACCGACGCGTCCGGCCGCATGGCCGTCGAGGGGCGCGAGCTGGCGGCGTTCTCGCAGCAGCAGGCCCGCGCCGCCGCCGACACGTCGGGCACCTCCAGCTCGGCGCGCAACCGCTTCGTGGGACTCGTCACCGCGGTCAAGACCGACACCGTCATGGCGCAGGTCGAGCTGCAGTGCGGACCGTTCCGCGTCGTGTCGCTGATGAGCAGCGAGGCCGTCGACGAGCTGGGGCTCGAGCCCGGTTCCGTTGCCGTGGCCGTCATCAAGTCCACCAACGTCATCGTCGAGTCCCTGGAGGGCCACTCATGAGAAGTATCGTCGTGTCAGCCGCATCCATCCTTCTGCTCGCGACCACGACGGCGTGCGGGACGTCCGACGACAACGGCTCAGATGACGCCGCCACCTCGTCCGCGCCGCAGGACACGAGCATCACGGTCTTCGCCGCGGCTTCGCTCAAGAGCTCGTTCACCGAGCTCGGCTCGGCCTTCGAGAAGGCCAATCCCGGCGTCACCGTGACCTTCAACTTCGCCGGCTCCTCCGACCTCGTGGCTCAGATCCAGCAGGGCGCACCGGCCGACGTGTTCGCGTCCGCCGACACCACGAACATGGACAAGGCGACCGCCGACGACCTCGTCGCCGGGTCTCCCACCGATGTCGCGACCAACACCCTCGAGATCGCGACCCCACCGGGCAACCCCGCCGGCGTCGACTCGATCGACGACCTGGCCGACCCCGATGTCAAGGTCGTGCTGTGCGCCCCCGAGGTGCCGTGCGGTGCCGCGGCGGCCGGTGTGGAGAAGGCGGCAGGCATCAGCATCTCGCCGGTCAGCGAGGAGCAGTCCGTCACCGACGTGCTGGGCAAGGTCGTCTCGGGCGAGGCCGACGCCGGGCTGGTGTACGTCACCGACGTCAAGGCCGCGGGCGACAAGGTCCGCGGCGTCACCTTCCCCGAGTCGTCCCGCGTGGTCAACACCTACCCGATCGCCGCGCTCACCGGCAGCAAGCACCCGGACGTCGCGAAGGCGTTCGCCGACTTCGTCGCCGGCGACCAGGGCCAGGCCGTCCTGGCCGCCGCAGGCTTCGGCGCGCCGTAGGGTCGGGTCATGGCCTCCGCGCGCACGTCAGGGCTGCCGCGCTGGGTCCTCGTCCCAGCGGCGGCAGGCGCGCTGTTCATCGTCCTGCCGCTCGTCGCCCTGGCGTCGCGCGTGCAGTGGGGCAGCTTCTGGTCGCTCGTCACGTCCGACTCGTCCCGCGAGGCGTTGCTGCTGAGCCTGCGGACGTCCGGCACGGCGACGGTGCTGTGCGTCGTCCTGGGCGTGCCGATGGCGCTGGTGCTGGCCCGGACGTCCTTTCGCGGGCAGGCGCTCATCCGCTCGCTGGTGCTGCTGCCGCTGGTGCTGCCGCCCGTCGTCGGCGGCATCGCACTGCTCTACACCTTCGGCCGCCAGGGGCTGCTCGGCGAGACGATCGACGTGCTCGGCCTGCAGATCGCCTTCTCGACCACCGCCGTCGTCATCGCGCAGACGTTCGTGTCGCTGCCGTTCCTCGTGGTCAGCCTGGAGGGCACGCTGCGCACCGCCGGGCAGCGGTACGAGGTCGTCGCCTCGACGCTGGGTGCGCGGCCCACGACCGTCCTGCGACGCGTCACCCTCCCCCTCGTGCTGCCCGGGCTGGCCGCGGGTGCGGTGCTGTCGTTCGCGCGCGCCCTGGGCGAGTTCGGCGCCACGATCACCTTCGCCGGCAGCCTCGAGGGCGTCACCCGCACCCTGCCGCTCGAGATCTACCTGCAGCGCGAGACCGATCCCGATGCCGCCGTGGCCCTCTCGCTGGTGCTGGTCGTCGTCGCGGTGCTGGTCATCGGCCTGGTGCGGGGCAGGAGCAACGCGCTGTGAGCCTGCACCTGACCGCCACCGTGGCCGACCGCGACGTCGACGTCTCGTTCGACGTCGCCGACGGCTGCACCGTTGCTCTGCTGGGGCCCAACGGCTCGGGCAAGTCGACGGTGCTGTCGGTCGTGGCCGGCATCCTGCGCCCCGACGCGGGTCGGGCGACGCTCGACGGCGCGACGCTGTTCGACCTCGCCGGCGGCACGTGGACGCCGCCGCACCAGCGCGGCACCGGCCTGCTCGCCCAGGACGCCCTGCTGTTCCCCCACCTGGACGTGCTCGACAACGTCGCCTTCGGCCCACGGAGCACCGGTGCGAGTCGCGCCCGCGCCCGCGACACGGCCATGACCTGGCTGCGGCAGGTCGACGCCGCCGACCTGGCCGACCGTCGACCGTCCGCGCTGTCGGGCGGCCAGGCCCAACGGGTGGCGATCGCACGGGCGCTCGCGGCGGAGCCGCGGCTGATGCTGCTCGACGAGCCGATGGCCGCGCTCGACGTCACGGTGGTCCCCGCGATGCGCCAGACCCTCCGTCGGGTGCTCGACGGCCGCACTGCCGTCATCGTCACCCACGACGTGCTCGACGCGCTGCTCCTGGCCGACCACGTCGTGGTGATGGACGGCGGCCGCATCGTCGAGCAGGGCGCGACCCGCGACATCCTCGCCCGTCCGCGCAGCACCTTCGCCGCCGGCATCGCCGGGCTCAACCTCGTCCGCGGCCGTGCCGAGGGCTCCGGTGTCCGCACGCCCGGCGGCCTGCTCGTGGCCGGCATGCCTGACGACGAGACCGTGCACGAGGGCGTCACCGCGGTCGGGGTGTTCTCGCCGGCTGCTGTCAGCGTGCACCTCGAGCGGCCCGGCGGCAGCCCCCGCAACGTCTACGCGGCCACGGTCCGCGAGCTCGAGCCACGCGGGTCGCAGGTGCGCGTCCGCACCGACGAGCTGGCGGCCGACGTGACGGTACCGGTCGTCGCCGAGCTCGGCCTCGCGCCCGGTGTCGAGGTCTTCCTCGCCGTGAAGGCCAGCGAGGTCGCGATCTACTCGGCGTGATGGCCGTCCCGGGGTCATGCTTGACCCCGTGCCCACGCCCCGCGAGCTGCTCGAGAGGTTTCGACGGTCTCGCCGCGCCCTCGTGCTGGCCGCCGTCGTCGTGGCCATGGTCGTCGCCACCGTCGCCGACGTCCCCGGTCGCCTCTCGGCCCTCGCCCCCTCCTACGCGCCGGCCGAGCCCACGGCACGACCGTCGCCGACCGCCACCGTCGGTGCCGGAGGGCTCAGCAGCCTGACGACGTCCGTCAACGAGCAGCTCGACCGCTGCACCCCCGGACGCGCGCAGCTGGCGCGGTGCGGGCAGGCCCCGCCGCTCGGTCGAGGGACGTGGCTGGGCACTCCGGGCGGCGCGCCCGTGAGCCTGGACGACCTTCGGGGCTCCGTCGTGCTCGTCGAGATCTTCTCGGCCTCGTGCATCGCCTGTCGTCGCGCCGCCCGCTACCTCACGGCGTGGCAGACGCGCTACCGCGACGCCGGCCTGCGTGTCGTCGGCGTCCACTCGCCGCAGTTCTCGTTCGAGACGGACGAGCAGCAGCTCGCGGCCACGCTCGACGAGCTCGGGATCACCTTCCCGGTGCTGCAGGACGAGGGGTTCGCGACCCTGACCGACTACCGGAGCCGGGTGGTGCCGGCCTCCTACCTCGTCGATGCCGGCGGGACGGTGCGGGCCATCTCGTTCGGCGAGGGTGGCCACCGGCGGGTCGAGCGGCAGGTCCGCGCCCTGCTCGGGGAGCGCGATCCGCGGGCCGACCTGCCCGGTCCGGTCGGCACGTTGGACGACGGGCAGGACGCCGAGCCCGGCACGACCCCGCAGATCGACCTGGCCGACGCGAAGGGCCGGCGGGTCGACGGGGAGTCGGACGAGGCCGTCGGCGACGACACCCGCTTCCGCCTCCCCTCGGGCCAGCCCGAGGGGACCTTCAGCCTCGGGGGCGTGTGGCGCACTCGCACCGAGCAGCTGACGCCCCGCGCGGGCGCCGTCGCGCGGGTCGCCTACCGCGGTCGCGCGGCGTACCAGCTGGTGTCGGGCGACGGCACGCTGACCGTCACGACGTCCGCCGGCCTGACCCGGCGCGTCCAGGTGCGCGGGCGCGCTCGTCTCCTGCCGGTGCACACCTCACGGACGTCCGGGCCCGAGACGCTCACGATCCGCTACGAGGGCGACCTGGAGGTCTACGCCTTCTCGTTCGGGTGAGGCGCGGCCGACCTAGGCTGGTCGCATGGACGAGGTGGTGGTGCGGCGGCGCGACGACGGTGCCCTCGAGCTGCGGGTCAACGGCGTCTTCGTGATGGACGACCTCGAGACGTCCTCCGAGCGGCTGCTGGCCCGCTCGGCCCTCGACGGCGGTGCCCGGTCGGTCCTCGTGGGCGGGCTCGGGCTGGGGTTCACGACGCGCGAGCTGCTCGACTCGCCCGACGTCGAGCGGGTCGTGGTGGCCGAGCTGCACGGCGAGATCGTCGAGCTGATGCGCGCCGCGACGATCCCGGGGGCCGACCTGCTCGACGACTCGCGGCTCGAGGTCGTGGTCGGCGACGTCCGCGACGTCGTCGTGGCGCAGCCGACCGGCTCGCTCGACGCGATCCTGCTCGACGTCGACAACGGACCCGACTTCCTCGTCCACGACGTCAACGCACACGTCTACCGGGACGAGTTCGTCGCGACGTGCGCCTCGCGGCTCGCCGGCGACGGCCTGCTGAGCATCTGGTCGATGGCCGACTCCGAGGCCCTGCGGCAACGGCTCGACGACCGGTTCGAGCAGGTGCGCGTCGAGCCCGTCGACGTCCGCCTGCAAGGTCGCGACGAGCGCTACTGGATCCTCGGCGGTCGACGTCCGCGGGGCCGCGCTATCGTGCCGACATGACCGAGAACAGCAGCGAATGGCGCATCGAGCACGACACGATGGGTGAGGTGCGGGTCCCCGCGCACGCCCTGTGGCGGGCCCAGACCCAGCGAGCCGTCGAGAACTTCCCGATCTCCGGCACCCCCATCGAGTCGGCGCAGATCCGTGCGCTGGCCCAGATCAAGGCCGCGTGCGCGAAGGCCAATGCCGAGCTCGGCATCCTCGACCAGGACGTCGCCGACGCCATCGTCGCCGCGGCCGACGAGGTCGCCACGGGCGCCCACGACGCGCACTTCCCGATCGACGTGTTCCAGACCGGCTCCGGCACGTCCAGCAACATGAACACCAACGAGGTCATCGCGACCCTCGCCACCCGGGCCCTCGGCAAGGACGTCCACCCCAACGACCACGTCAACGCCTCGCAGTCGTCCAACGACGTCTTCCCGACGTCGATCCACGTCGCGGCCACGGCCTCTGCCACCCACGAGCTGATCCCCGCGCTCGACCACCTCGCGACGTCGCTCGAGGCCAAGGCCACCGAGTTCGCGTCCGTCGTCAAGTCCGGACGCACGCACCTCATGGACGCCACGCCCGTCACGCTCGGGCAGGAGTTCGGCGGCTACGCGGCCCAGATCCGCCGCGGCATCGCCCGGGTCGAGTCGGCGCTGCCGCACACCGCCGAGGTACCGCTGGGCGGCACGGCCGTGGGCACGGGCATCAACACCCCCATCGGCTTCCCGCAGCGCGTCATCGAGATCCTCGCCGAGAACACCGGCCTGCCGATCACCGAGGCCGTCGACCACTTCGAGGCCCAGAGCGCACGCGACGGCCTCGTCGAGATGTCGGGGCAGCTGCGCACGATCGCCGTCAGCCTCACCAAGATCTGCAACGACCTGCGCTGGATGGGCTCCGGCCCGCGCACGGGTCTCGGCGAGATCGCGCTGCCCGACCTGCAGCCGGGCTCGAGCATCATGCCCGGCAAGGTCAACCCCGTGCTGCCCGAAGCCACGCTGATGGTCGCGGCGCAGGTCATCGGCAACGACGCGACGATCGCCACGGCGGGTGCGTCGGGCTCGTTCGAGCTCAACGTCATGCTGCCCGTCATCGGGCGCAACATCCTCGAGTCGATGCGCCTGCTCGGCAACGCCTCGCGCGTGCTGGCCGACCGCTGCATCGACGGCATCACCGCCAACGAGGAGCGCTGCCTCGAGCTGGCCGAGTCGTCGCCGTCCGTCGTCACGCCGCTCAACCGCTACATCGGCTACGAGAACGCGGCCAAGGTCGCCAAGACGGCGGTCAAGGAGAAGAAGACCATCCGCCAGGTCGTCGTCGAGATGGGCTTCGTCGAGCGCGGCGAGGTCACCGAGGCCGATCTCGACACCGCGCTCGACGTCATGAGCATGACCCACCCCTGACCCACCCTCGCTGACGCGCGGGTTTCGCCCCCCTGACGCGTGGGTTGCGCCCGTCGCAACCCACGCGTCGGCAGGGCGCAACCCACGCGTCAGCGGTGGGGCAGGGTCAGCGGCGCTGGGCGAGGATGTAGCCGTCACGGTCGTAGATGACGTCGTACGTGCCGCCATGGGCCTGCTCGGCGTAGGCGGCGACGTCGCGCGGCGAGCCGATGCCCGCGTCGACGTCGAACAGGACGTACTGGGGCGTGGCCGATCCGCTCGTGCCGAGCCAGTAAACCGTGTGGTCGGTCACCAGGTGCCCGATCAGCCCGATGTCGGTCTCGACCGACGCACCCGTCGGCACCAGCGACATCGCCATGCGCGCGGCATCGGCGCGCGGCGGATCGTCGTAGGTGGCCGGATCGGCCAGTGCAGCCACCGGCGAGCTCACCATCATGAACGCCCCCACGACCAGCCCCACGGGCGTGGCCCACCGCAGCACGGGGCGGCGGTGCATCGCGTCGATCATGGCGACGAACACGATCGGCATCAGCACCAGCGAGTAGTGCCACTCGGTGCCCCAGTAGAACGGGACGTCCCCCGCGAACCGCCACGCGAACGTCGGCAGCACCAGCAGCACCCACGGCGACGCCAGGGCCGCGAACCCCGTGATCGCGACGGTCAGGACCGCGGTGGCCAGCTTGCGGTCGGACGCGTCGAGCAGCGTCGCGACGACCCCGCGATCGCCCCCGAGCGTGCCCGAGTACGCGTACGCGCCGCCGGCGTTGAAGCCCGGCACGATCACCAGCAGCACCAGCGCCATCGCCAGGATCGCCCCGGCAGCCAGCGCCGCACCACGACGCCGCTCCCCCGCGAGCCACAGCACGACGCCGATCGCGGCGACCGTCAGGCCCATGTCCTCCTTGACCAGCAGGAGCGGCACCGACCACATGACGACGCGTCCGTAGCGGCGGTCGACGTATGCCGCGCCGGCCAGGGCGAGGAGCGGCGCCGCGAACGCGACCTCGTGGAAGTCGGCCTCGACGGCCGACTGGATGCCGAACGACAGCGCGTACGCGACGCCGACCGCGGCGCCCACGAGGGTGCCGAGCGTGCGTGTCGCCAGCACGGCGATGACGTAGACGGACACCGCGATCAGCACGACCTGCGCCAGCAGGATCGTCTGCGCCGACGGGAGCAGCCGGTAGAACGGCGCGATCAGGGCCGTGACGGGCGAGAAGTGGTCGCCCAGGATGTTGAAGCCCGGCCCCTTGATGTCGACGATCGGGGCGCCCCAGCCGGCATAGCTCTTCACCGCCTGCTCGAAGATCGCGTTGTCGAACGAGGCGATCGTGAACCGGTCGAAGCGCACCAGCGAGACGGCGCCGTAGACGACGGCCGAGGCCAGCGCCAACGCGGCGGCCAGGAGGTGCTGCGTGCGGGTCGCCGTCATCGGGGAAGCGTCAGGTTCTCGCCCGTCTCGGGGTCGAACACGTGGATGCGCTGCCGGGGCACGACGACGCGGATCGACATGCCGGGCCGCAGAGCGCTCTCGGCCGGCAGCTGCGCGACCAGGAAGCTCTGGAACAGGTCGAACTCGAGCAGCTCCTCGACCTCGCCCATCACGGCCTCGATCTCGGGCTCGATGTCGTAGCCGAGGTAGGCGAACTGCGAGCTGCCCCGCCACTCGATGTCGTCGATGCGCGTCGTGAACTCGACCCGGTCGCTCACAGCGGGCCCGCCGGGACCGGTCGCGTCGAGGCAGTGCTCGGGACGGATGCCCGCCACCACGACGCTGCGCTCGCCGATGCGCTCGGCCAGGTCGTCGTCGATCAGCATCGTGGCCAGCGGCATGACGAGCTGCTGCCCCATCGGGATCGCCGGTACCAGGTTCATCGGCGGCGAGCCGAGGAAGCCGGCGACGAACATGTTGGCCGGCTGGTCGTATAGCTCGCGGGGCGTGCCGACCTGGTGGATGAAGCCCTGGTGCATCACCGCGACGCGATCGGCGGTGCTGAGCGCCTCCTCGACGTGGTTGGTGGTGAAGATCGAGGTGCGGGACGCCTCGGCCTGCCACTGCATCGTGACGGAGCGGACGTGCGCACGCACGCGCTCGGACTGGGCCGTGAAGGGAGCGTCGAACAGGTACACGGTGGCGTCGCGCACCAGCGAGCGTCCCAGGGCGACTCGCTGCCGCTGCGGCTCGTCGAGGTCGGCCGGGCGCAGGTCGAGCAGGTCGGTCAGCGCGAGCAGCTCGGCGACCTCGTGGATGCGGTCGGAGACGGCGTCCTTGTCGACGCCCTTGCGCAGCACCGACGAGAACGCCAGATTGTCGAAGACGTCGAGGTGCGGGTGCAGCGCGTAGTCCTCGAAGACCATCGAGACGTCGCGGCCCCGCGGGTCGACGGCGTTGACGACGATGTCGTCGATGAGGACGTCTCCGGAGGTCTGCTCCTCGAGCCCGACGATGGTGCGCAGCAGCCGGCTCTTGCCCGCGCCGGCCGGGCCCGTGATCGCGAGCGTCGAGCCCGACGGCACCGTGAGGGTGATGTCGTCGAGCAGCGGACGCTCACCGGGGCCGTCGGTCGTCAGGTGGCGGAGCTCGATGGATGTCATCGGTAGGACCTTCCGAGGAGGTGGTTGATCCGGCGCGGGAGCACGAGCAGGACGATCAGCGGGATCAGCAGCCACAGCAGGCCCGCGGCGGCGACCGCGCTCGATCCGTCGACCTGGCGCGAGGCGACCAGCAGCGTGGCCGGGAGCGGGAGGCTGGGACGGTCGGGGGCCAGGCCCGCGCCGAGCGCGAAGTCGTTGCACGCGGCCACGAACACCAGCAGGGCCGCCGCGACGACCCCGGGGCCGAGGTGCGGCACGGCGAAGCGCCGCAGCTGCTGCGGGCGCGTCGCCCCGTCGGCGCGCACGGCGTCGAGCAGCGTCCACGGGACGTCGCGCATGACCGTGACGCACAGCCAGGTGGCCAGCGGCAGCGTCACGACCAGCATCGGGACGACCAGGGCCAGGCGCGATCCGTAGGCGCCGAGGGAGACCAGCTGGTCGGCGAACGGGCCAGCGAGGGCGAGCACCGGCATCAGCAGCGCCGCGACGACGAGCCCGTAGACGAGGCGTCGCGCTCGCACCTGCAGGCGGACCAGCGCGTAGGCGGCCGGCACGGCGAGCGCCACGGCGACGACCGTGGCGACCAGCGCCACCAGCAGGGACGTCGTGGCTGCCGATCGCAGGGTGCCAGACGAGATCGCACCGTCGAAGGCTGACCAGCTGATGTCCTGCGGCAGGAGCGTGCGGGCCGTGGCGCCCTCGGGGGTCGTGGCCACCGTGAAGGTCCACAGCAGCGGGACGAGCGTGAACACGGCGAACACCTCGACCCCGAGGATCGCCCAGAACGAGACGGCCCGCGAGGTGTCGGCGAACAGCACGCCCGCGGCACCGGTCAGCATCAGCACGACCGCCACGGCGATCCACACCCACTGGTCGGGTCTGGGCACCTGCAGCACCCCGTAGTTGCCCACGCCGAAGCCGAGCGCGAACGAGGTCGCCGACGCCCACAGACGGGACCGCACCGATGGCGTCACACGACTCTCCTCACGCGCAGCACCGGCACCAGGAAGGCGGCCAGCAGGCCGGCCAGCAGGAGCAGGACGACCGACATCGCCGCTCCGAGCCCGGTCTCGAACGAGCTGAACGTCGTGTCCCACACGACGAACGAGGCCGTGCGCACCGATGCACCGGGCGCGTCGGTGACCAGCGGACCCTCGAGGATGCGCAGGGCGTCGAGGGCACGGTAGGTCGTCGCGACGGCGATCGCGGGGGCCATGGCGGGCAGGACGACACGGGTGAGGCGCTGACGGGCGGTCGCGCCGTCGGCGATCGCGGACGTGATCAGGGTCGTCGGCACCCGCAGCAGGCCCGCCAGCAGGATGACGGCGGTGATGCCGGTGCCACGCCAGACCTCGCCGACCGTCGTCGCGACCAGGGCACCGGTCGGGCCGACGTCGTCGAGACCGAACCAGTCGACGGCGAAGCCCGAGGTGACGGCATCGCGCCACACGACCGCCGAGACGATCGCGAGCAGGCCGAACGGCAGCAGCACCAGCACCCGCGTGACGGGCCACGCCACGGTGAGGCGGCGCAGCGCGACGGCGAACGCCAGCCCCAGGACGAGCTGCAGCACGACGGCGACCGCGACGATGGCCAGCGTCGCGGCGACCGCGAGCCACCAGGAGCGGCTCGAGAGGATGTCGGTGTAGTTGTCGATGCCGACGAAGCGCTGGTCGCCCGCACCCGTCAGCGTCGACCTCGTCAGCGACAGCCACACGGCGCGCCCGATCGGCCAGACCGTGACGACCAGCAGCACCAGGACGGCCGGCGCGAGCCAGCGCCAGCCCCTCATCGGATCGTCCCGTCGAGGGCGGCCTGGACCTCGGCCTGCGACGTGCGAGGGGTGGCGTCCTGGGTCACGCCGGCCAGCGGGCGCCACGTCTCGTCGATCGCGTCGACGACGTTCGCCCACGCGGCGACGGCCGGCACGGTGACGCCCGTCGTGGCCGACGCCCGCGCCACCTCGGCGCTGCGGAAGCCCCCGGCGACGGCGGGGTCGTCGAGCAGGCCGATGCGACTGGGGGTGTGCTGCGACACGGTGGCCAGCGCCTGCAGCGACGTCGGCGACGTCAGGCACTCGATCACGGTGAAGGCCGCCTGCTGGTCGAGGTCGGAGGCGTGCGCCGGCACGGCCAGACCGACGCCGGCCAGCGGCGCGACGCTCGCATCGGCCACGGTCGGGTAGCCGGCGACGCGCATGTCGGCCTGCACCGCCGACAGCGCCGGATCGGAGATCGCGGAGGTCGGGGCGACCAGGAACCCGCCGCCGGCCCCCGCGAAGCGCGTCACGGCGTCGGCTGTGGGGCCAGGACCGACCCCTGCGCCCTGGTAGAGCTCGACGATCGAGGCGGCCTCGCGGCCTCCCGCGGAGTCGAGACCGGCGCGGGCCGCGCGACCCGTGCCGCTCACGAGGCTGCCGCCGCCACCGGCGACCAGGCCATTGACCCACTCCGGCAGGCCGCTGCCGTCGCGGTCCTCGATCTCGATCGTGACGCCGAGGCGCTGGGCACCGGCAACGAGGTCGTCCCAGCTGATCGGCTTGGTGGTGTCGAGCCCGGCCCGCTCGGCCGTGCTGCCCTTCGACCACAGCACCTGCGGGTCGAGGAACCACGGCGCGACGACGAGCCTGCCGTCGTGGCTCGCGGCAGCGAGGGCAGCCGGGGTGACGCCCTCGGACAGCGCCGATGCCTGGGCTGCGGGGATGGGGGCCAGGAAACCTGCCTCGGCGAACTCGGTGGTGAGCGCCGAGTCGAGGCTCATCAGGTCGATCGAGTCGTCGTGGGCCAGGAGCCGGCGCGTCAGCAGCGCGTGCCGCTCCGACACGTCGGTCGGCAGCTGCTCGACCTCGATGCGGTAGTCACCGCCGGCCTGGTCGTTGCAGGTCTGGGCGAGCGCCTCGGCGTCGACGCGGTCGGGGCCCACCTGCCACGTGATCACCGGTAGGTAGGGAACGGCCTTGTCGGCGGCGCCGCACGCAGCCAAGGGAGCGCACGTCATCGCGGCGGCGGCCACACCCGCCACGCGGCGCTGCCACCGTGAAGCGGGTCTCCCAGGTGCCCTCACGGGCGCAACTTTGCCACAGCCCAGGGGCGCTTCCTGCGCGACATACGGTCGTACAATGCGCAGATGACGACCGATCGAGGCATCCACGAGCACATCGCCGAGCTGGTGGCCGAGGAGAAGTCCCTCCGCGACCAGCTGGCGTCCGCGCAGATCACCCCGGACGACGAGCACGCGCGCCTGAAGGCGCTCGAGGTGCAGCTCGACCAGGCCTGGGACCTGCTCCGCCAGCGTCGCGCCCTGCGCGAGACGGGCGGCTCGCCCGACGACGCTGCCGAGCGTCCGGCAGCGGTCGTCGAGAGCTACCTGGAGTAGCCGCACCGACGCGACGACGGACGCGGCCCGGCGTCCGGGTCCGCGTCCGTCGTGGCTCAGATCAGAGCGAGACGTCCTCGAGCATCTCGGTGACGAGCGCCGCCACGGGCGAGCGCTCGGAGCGGGTCAGCGTGACGTGGGCGAAGAGCGGGTGCCCCTTCAGCTTCTCGACCACCGCGACGACACCGTCGTGCCGGCCCACCCGCAGGTTGTCGCGCTGCGCCACGTCGTGGGTCAGGACGACCTTGGAGTTGGCACCGATGCGCGACAGCACCGTCAGCAGCACGTTGCGCTCGAGCGACTGCGCCTCGTCGACGATGACGAACGAGTCGTGCAGCGAGCGTCCGCGGATGTGCGTGAGGGGCAGCACCTCGAGCATCCCGCGGTCAAGGATCTCCTCGATGACCGCCGGCGACGCGACCGCGCCCAGGGTGTCGAAGACCGCCTGGCCCCACGGCCCCATCTTCTCGGACTCGCTGCCCGGCAGGTAGCCGAGCTCCTGGCCGCCCACGGCGTAGAGGGGCCGGAAGATGACGACCTTCTTGTGCTGACCGCGCTCCATCGTCGCCTCGAGCCCGGCGCACAGCGCCATCGCCGACTTGCCGGTGCCGGCGCGGCCACCGAGCGAGACGATGCCGATGTCGGGATCGAGCAGCAGGTCGAGGGCGATGCGCTGCTCCGCGGAGCGTCCGTGGATGCCGAACGCGTCGCGATCGCCGCGCACCAGCTGCACCTGCTTGTCGGCGGTGACGCGCCCGAGCCCGCTGCCCTTGTCGGACAGCAGCACCAGGCCCGTGTGACACGGCAGGTCTCGGGCCTCCGGGAGGTCGAGCGTGCCCGCCTCGTAGAGGTCGTCGAGGTCGAGGCTGTCGATCTCGAGCTCGCGCATGCCCGTCCAGCCCGACTCGAGGGCCAGCTCGGCGCGGTACTCCTCGGCGACCAGGCCGACGGCCGAGGCCTTGACGCGCATCGGCAGGTCCTTGGAGACGATCGTGACGTCGAGTCCCTCGTCGGACAGGTTCTTGGCGACCGACAGGATGCGCGTGTCGTTGTCGCCGAGCCGGAAGCCCGACGGCAGCGACGAGGCGTCGGTGTGGTTGAGCTCGACCCGGATCGAGCCGCCCTCGTCGCCGATCGGCAGCGGGACGTCGAGGGTCCCGTGGAGCACGCGGAGGTCGTCGAGGAAGCGCAGGGCGCTGCGGGCGAAGTAGCCGAGCTCGGGATCGTGCCGCTTGCCCTCCAGCTCGGTGATGACGACGACCGGGATGACCACCTCGTGCTCGTGGAAGCGGTGGACGGCGTTGGGGTCCGCGAGCAGGACACTGGTGTCCAGCACGTACGTGCGGCGGGTGGGGGTCGTGCCCAGGTCCGATGACTCTGACGACGTGCGCGGTGCGGCCACAGCTGTCTCCTCAACGGGCCCGCGCGCGCCTGCGCCGGCCCTACTCGTGGGTAGGTGATCCAGGCTCAAGCGCGAGCGTCAACACACGTCGAACGTACGACTCGCGAACAGCGAAGAATGGGAAGACACGCGGAGCAAATATGACGCCCGCGTGAACATCCACCCCACCAGCCGCACCCGCTACAACCCGCGGAAGCGATGTGGTGACCACAAGCCGAGCGAGCGCCAGCGAGCGAAGGCAGGCGCCCGGGCGAAGCCCGGCAGCGGTGAGGAACGAACCGCTGGAGCGGCGAAGCCGCGCGTCTCACGCGCCGAATCTGCGCTCCCTCGCGGCGTAGGAGCGCATGGCGCGCAGGAAGTCGACGTGGCGGAACGACGGCCACAGGGCGTCGCTGAAGTAGAACTCCGAGTGGACGCTCTGCCACAGCAGGAAGCCCGACAGGCGCTGCTCGCCCGAGGTGCGGATCACGAGGTCGGGGTCGGGCTGTCCGCGGGTGTAGAGGTGCTCGGCGATCTGGTCGACCTCGAGCGTCTGCGCGACGTCCTCGAGCGTGCGCCCCTTCGAGGCCTGGTCGAGCAGCAGCGAGCGCATCGCGTCGGTGAGCTCTTGGCGCCCGCCGTAGCCGACGCAGATGTTGACGCGCATCTGCTCGATGTCGTGCGTCGACTCGGCGAGCTGCTTCATGCGGGCGGCCGACTCGGGCGGCAGCATGTCGAGGTTGCCGATGACGGCGAGCGGCCAGCGTCGCTCGTCGGCGATCTGCTGCATCAGGGTCTCGACGGCGGCCAGGATGCTCGCGACCTCTTCGGCCGGGCGTTGAAGGTTGTCGGTCGACAGCAGCCACAGCGTGACGATCTCGACGCCGAGGTCGTCACACCACTGCGAGAACTCGATGATCTTGTCGGCACCGGCGCGATAGCCGGTCTCGTACTTGGCGCCCCCGCGCTTGGCCCAGCGCCGGTTGCCGTCGACGATCGCGCCCACGTGGCGCGGCAGACGAGCGGGATCGAGGCTCTTGGCGAGGCGGCGTTCGTAGATGCCGTACGCAAGATCGCTGACTCCCATGGAGAGAGCGTATCGCCGACCGTTGTCGTCCTGGTCGCCCGACGGGGGCCTTGAACCCGGTGCCCTACTCTCTGAGCATGACGAATCACGAGCACGAGGGCGTCGTGCAGGAGGCGACCGAGAGGCTCCGTGAGACGGTCGACGAGATCAAGCCCAAGCTGCGCGGATGGCTGCACGCGGTCACGGTGCCACTGGCCTTCTTCGCCTTCATCGTGATGCTCGTGATCTCCGACGACATCCTCGTGCGCATCGGCGTCGCGATCTTCATGGTCAGCGCGATGATGCTGTTCGGCGTCAGCGCCGTCTACCACCGCGGCACCTGGAGCGACCGGGTCAAGGGCTTCTGGAAGCGCTTCGACCACGCCAACATCTTCTTGCTGATCGCCGGCTCCTACACCCCCTTCTCGCTGCTGCTGCTGACGCCGGCGCACGCGACGATCATGCTCTCGCTGGTGTGGGGCGGCGCGCTGCTCGGTGTCCTGTTCAAGATCTTCTGGATCGGTGCGCCGCGCTGGCTCTACGTGCCGCTGTACCTGTTGCTCGGGTGGGCCGCGGTCATCTACTTCCCCGAGTTCGTCGACAACGCGTCGACGGCGGTGATCGTGCTGCTGGTGACCGGCGGCGTGCTCTACTCGATCGGCGCGGTGGTCTACGGCTTCAAGTGGCCCAACCCGTCGCCGACGTACTTCGGCTTCCACGAGATCTTCCACGCCTTCACGATCGCGGCGTTCATCGTCCACTACATCGGCGTCAGCCTGCTCGCCTACCAGCAGCACTGATGGTCCGGACGCCTCGTCCGCCCTCGACCGACGAGGCGGCAGACAGGATCTCGGCCTACGTCTACGGCAACATCCTGGTGCTCGCGGCCCTGGTGCTCCTGACCAACGACGACATCGATCACGGCGCCGGTCTGGCGATCGTCGCCGGGACGGCTGTCTCGACGTTCGTGGCGCACGCCTTCGCCGAACGCCTCGGGTCGGCGGTCCGCGAGGGCGAGCACGCCCGGATGCGTGTCGTGCTGCGCGACAGCCTCCCGATCATCTCGTCGGCTGCGCTCCCAGCGCTGCTGATGGGCGCGGGCGCGATCGGCTGGATCTCACCGGCGGTGGCGCTGCGGATCGCCGAGGTGTCGGTGGTGGTCCGTCTCGGCGGCACCGCCTTCGTGGTGAGCCGGTTGCAGGGCCGGGCCGTCACGGCGCACACCTGGTTCGAGTCGATGGCGCTCGCCGTGACGGCGGTCGCGATCGTCGGGCTCAAGCTGCTGCTCACCCACTGACGACGGCGACCAGCCCGTCGACGGTCGTGACGGGCTGCCGACACACGAAGCCCTCGCAGACGTAGGCCGCGGCACGTCCGTCGACCAGGCCGCGCTGATCGAACAGCGGGACGTCCAGGCCGACGTCGCCCGCGACCACCACCGCCCCGGGCGAGACCAGCCCGAGCGCCGCCCGGTGCAGGTCGGCGCGATGCTCGACGTCGCCCACCACGGCGACCTCGAGGGGCCCGGCCAGCACGGCCTCGGCGGCAGCGAGCGTCCAGCCGGCGAACCGCGGAGCACCGGTCGCGATGGCCGCAGCCGACCCGATGCCCGCCTCGGCCGCAGCGCGGTAGCGGTGCTCACCTGTGATCGCGGCGACGGCCAGCAGCGCGTGCACCGCGGCGGACGTGCCGGACGGATACGCGTTGTCGGAGGCGTCCTTGGGCCGGACGACCAGCGCCTCGGCGTCGTCGGCGGTGTCGAAGAAGCCGCCCTCGGGGTCGGCGAAGTGGTCGACGACCCGGTCGAGCAGCGTGCGTGCGCGGTCGAGCCACACGGCGTCGCCGGTGACGCCCAGCACGGACACGAAGGCCTCGGCGACCGAGCCGTGGTCCTCGAGCACGGCCGTGTTGGCGCCGGCCACGCCGTCGCGCGAGGTGCGCGAGAAGCGGTCGGCCAGGTGCACGTCGTGCAGCACCTCGGCAGCCGCGACGGCTGCGGCGGTGAAGTCGGGCTCGTCGAGCAGCACGCCCGCCTCGGCGAGCGCCGAGATCGCCAGACCGTTCCACGAGGCGACCACCTTGTCGTCGCGCGCCGGACGCGTGCGAGCGGCGCGAGCGGCGACGAGCTGGGCTCTCACGCGCTCCCACCGATCGGCGTCGTCGGGGTCGGCGCGCAGCTGGAGGGTCGAGAAGCCGCGCTCGAACGTCCCCGGCCCGGTGACGCCGAGCAGCTGAGCGGCCCAGGCGCCGTCGTCGACGCCCAGCAGGCGCATGAGCTGGTTGGGGTTGAAGACGTAGAACGTGCCCTCGTGACCGTCGCTGTCGGCGTCGAGCGCGGAGGCGAAGGCTCCCTCGGGGGTGCGCAGCTCGTCGAGCAGGAACCGCCCGGTCTCGCGCACGACGCGCTCGGCCAGCGGCGATCCGCTCTGGCGCCACCAGTGCAGGTAGACGCGCATCAGCTGGGCGTTGTCGTAGAGCATCTTCTCGAAGTGCGGCACGCGCCAGAAGCGGTCGACGCTGTAGCGCGCGAAGCCGCCCGTCAGCTGGTCGTACATGCCGCCACGGGCCATCGCCTCGCACGTGCCCGCGACCAGGTCGAGCGACTGCTGCGAGCCGGTGCGCGCGTGGTGGCGCAGCAGGAACTCCAGCACCATCGACGGCGGGAACTTGGGGCTGGTGCCGAAGCCGCCCGCCTCGGCGTCGTAGCCGCGGGCCAGCTCGGCCACGGCAGCGTCGAGGTCGTCGGCCGCCAGTGCACCCCCCGAGGGGTCTATCGAGGTGTCGAGGTGCGCCATGACGTCCTTGCTGACGGTGATGACCTCGTCGCGGCGGTCCGTCCAGGCCTCGGCCAGCGCCTGCAGTACCTGGGTGAACGCCGGCGTGCCCTGCCGAGGCTCGGGCGGGAAGTACGTGCCCGCGAAGAACGGCTCACCGGCAGGCGTCAGGATGCAGGTCATGGGCCAGCCCCCCTGACCGGTCATGGCCTGGGTGGCGCGCATGTAGACCGCATCGATGTCGGGGCGCTCCTCGCGGTCGACCTTGATGTTGACGAAGTGATCGTTCATGTAGGCGGCCGTGGCCGGGTCCTCGAACGACTCGTGCGCCATGACGTGGCACCAGTGGCAGGCCGCGTAGCCCACGCTCAGCAGGATCGGACGGTCGAGCGTCCGCGCCAGCTCGAGTGCCTCGGGGCTCCACTCCCACCAGTCGACGGGGTTGTCGGCGTGCTGCTGCAGGTAGGGCGACGTGGCGTTCGCGAGTCGATTCGGCATACCGATTGCTCCTGACGAGTGGATCGGTCCACCGAACGACGCGTCTTACGTGGTGCTGCGCCCGGGTGAACCCGGCGATGTGCCTCCACCCACCCTAGGAGGCGGAGCCAGGGGTCGCCGCGCAGATGCCCGCGACGCAGCCCGTCGCTCAGGCGTTGTAGACGACGAACACCTTGCGGAGAGTCTCGTGGACCGTCCAGGTGCCCTTCCAGCCGATCGGGAAGACAGCCGCCGACCCTGCGGTGAGCTCGACGGGGGCCTCTCCGTCCTGCTCGACCGTCATCCGTCCCGAGATCACCTGGATGAACTCACCTCGGTCGGTGAACTCCCACCGCGCCTGCCCCGGCTCGGACTCCCACGACCCCGAGAGGATGCGGCCGTCGTCGGACGTGAATGGCACGAAGGCCCGCACCGTGATGTCGCCGCTGATCGGCTGGGCACTGGGAGGAGCGAGCAGAGACTCGTCGTAGTCGGTGGCCGAGTCGAGCTCGGTGGCGCGGAACGTGATGGTCATGCGATCTCCTCGACGACGTGGTGCGGCACCGGCGACCGGTGCTCCGTCCCAGTATCGGAAGATCCCACCAAAACGTCTGTGCCCACCTGTCGCAGCTCCGGCCCCGCCGGAGCGACATCCGCCGGGTGACTCAGCGCGTGCGGTCGTGCGGGGTGGTGCGCTTGACGCCCGAGTCGGCGTCCTCGCCCTCCCACGGCCTCTGCGCCTTGCGGGCGTGGACCAGGAACGAGCGGCACAGGAAGAACGTCGCCACGATGAGGATGCAGACGATGCCGAGCGCGACGTAGCCGGGCTTGACGTCGTTGGGGTCGAGCGGCTTGTCGCGCGTGCCAGCGGCAGCGAGGTTCGCCAGGACGACATAAGCGCTCATGGCCTCATCGTACGCCGGTCGGGCCACCCCGGATGTGCGGGGTATTGCACCGAATCCGCCCCTCAGGACGGTGCGGTCCGCCGCGGATCAGCGCCGCTGCGCCGCCATCCGGACCGGTGCGTTGCTCGCCCCGTAGCCGGAGTAGCCGTCCCGACGTTCGACCAGCTCGAAGAAGACCTGCCCGATCGTGCGGGTGTACGCGTTGAAGTACTCGCCGGTGGCGTCGCGCTCGTACATGACCCCCAGCGCTTCCAGCTCGCGGCGGAACTCGTCATCCAGGCCGAGGCGCGCCTGCAGATCGTCGTAGTAGTTGGCCGGCACCGGCAGGATCGAGAGGCCGGCGGCCCGGGCCCTGCGAACTGCCGCACGGGTGTCGGAGCACAGCAGAGCGACGTGCTGTGACGACGGGCTCTGCTCGTCCGCGGGCGGGACGACGTTGAGCGGTAGCCGCACGTCACTGAGCGGCGACGACATCACACGGCTGCGCACCAGGCCACGAGGGCCCGCGAGCTCCACGCCGGCGTCCTCGGCTTCCAGACCGAGGACGCTGGTGAAGAACAGCACCGCCTCGTCGAAGTCCTGCCATGGCTGCGCCAGGTTGACGTGGTCGACGGCCGTCACCAGCTCTCCCGGGGTCCCGGTCCCACCGTGGAACTCGTCGATCCACGCGCTGGTGGGAGGTCCGCCGAAGAAGATCTCGGTGCCGTCGGGCGCCTCGACCGCTTGGAGCGGCACCTCCGTGGCGTACGTGCGGCGATGGACGACGGGAGCCATCAGCTCCTGCGCTCGCCGACCCGCGGCGTCCGGCTCCGCCACGAGGAAGCCGATGGCACTGAGATGAGCGACGGTGTCACGCGCATGCTGCTCGTTGAGCACGATGCGCGCGTCGCCGGACGTCCAGAGACTGACGGGCTTGGACCGATGCCGCCCCCGGAACGCGAAGCCGAGCTGTCCGAGCATCACCTCGACGTCGCTGGTGTCCTCCGCCTTGACCTCGACGAAGTCGAAGCCCGTCGGCGGCTCGACGCAGGGCAGGAGTCCCTCGGACCCGTCGAGGATGCGCTGGGACTGATCCTCCAGCCACACCAGCGATCTCAAGGCGTGCACGGCGGTGCGGTCCACGTCGGTCTGCCGGAAGGTGTCGTTGAAGACCTCGAGCGACAACGGCCCGTCGTAGCCGGCTCGCAGCACGTGGGCCAGGAAGGCCGGCAGGTCGAACGACCCCTCCCCCGGGAAGACCCGGTGGTGACGGCTCCACGACAGCACGTCCATCGACAGAGCAGGCGCGTCCGCGAGCTGCAGGAAGAAGATCTTGTCGCCCGGGATGCGCTCGATGTCAGCGGGGTCGTGGCCTCTCGAGAGGATGTGGAACGAGTCCAGGCAGACTCCGACGTTGGGGTGGTCGGCCAGCTCGACGATCCGCCACGACCGCCGGTAGTCGTCGACGAAACGGCCCCACGCGAGCGCCTCGAAGGCGATGCGGACGCCATGCTCGGCCGCCACCTCGCCCATGCGACGCAGCTGGTCCGCCGACACCTGGTCGGAGTCGATCGTCGCGGTGGCCACGTTGCTGCACACGAGCATCGTGTCGATGCCGAGTCGGTTCATCAGCCGGAACTTGGCCTCGGCCCTCCTCAGGTTCTCGACGAGGGCCTCCTCGCCGACGCCCTCGAAGTCGCGAAACGGCTGGTACAGGTCGAGCGTCAGACCGAGACGGGCCGCCAGCGCGACGACCTCCTCGGGGCTCAGCTCCGAGGAGACCAGGTCCGGCTCGAACATCTCGATACCGTCGAAGCCGGCCGCGGACGCCGCGTGCATCTTGTCGACCAGGCTCCCGCTCAGGCAGACCGTGGCGATCGACCGACGCATGCGCCCTCCTTTGAACTATCTAGTTCATACCTTACTCGTCGCGCCTCCCCCTCGCGACCGCGCCGCGCGATACGCTCGCACCGTGACGACGGGGAAGACCACCACGAGCCGGCCCAGCGGCTCCTCGCGACCAGAACGCCAGCGTGATCCCGAGCGCACCAAGGCCGAGCTGCTCCAGATCGCGACCGAGGTCTTCGCCCAGGACGGGTACTCAGGCGCTCGTGTCGACGAGATCGCCGAGCGCACGAGCACGACCAAGCGGATGATCTACTACTACTTCGGCGGCAAGGAAGGTCTTTACCTCGCCGTGCTGGAGAACGCCTACCAGGGCATCCGCGCGGCCGAGCAGGGTCTTGACGTCACCGGTCTCGAGCCCGTGGCGGCCATCCGCCGACTCGCGGAGCTCACCTACGACTACCACGTGGAGCACCCTGAGTTCATCCGCCTGGTCTCGATCGAGAACATCCATCGCGGCGAGTTCATCCGGCGCATCGACGCGCTGCGTTCGATCGCGAACCCGGCGGCAGCCCTCATCGACAACATCCTCTCGCGGGGACGGGACGACGGATCCATCCGTCACGACGTCGACCGGATCGACGTCCACATGATGATCAGCTCGTACTGCGTCTTCCAGGTCGCCAACCAGCACACCTTCGGGCACCTGTTCGGTCGCGACATGGGCGACGAGTCGATGCGGCCGCATCACCGCGCGATGATCGGCGACGTCATCGCCGCCTGGGTGGCCACTCCCCTCGTCACCGCGCCGAGATGATGTCGGCGAGCCCGCGCAGAGCGAGCTCGTAGCCGCGGACACCGGCCCCGACCACGACCAGCTCGGCGATGCCGGAGACGTACGAGTGGTGGCGGAACGGCTCCCGACGGTGGATGTTCGTCACGTGCACCTCGGCGACCGGCAGGTCGACACCGGCCAAGGCGTCGCGGATCGCCACGGAGGTGTGCGAGAAGGCGCCGGGATTGATGACGATCGCACTGCACGTGTCGCGTGCCGCATGGATGGCGTCGACGAGCACACCCTCGTGATTGCTCTGCACCGCGTCGACGGACAGCCCGAGCTCGCCCGCCGTGCTCCGCACCAGGTCCTCGACGTCCTGAAGAGTGTCGCGCCCGTAGATCGCGGGCTCTCGCACCCCGAGCAGGTTGAGGTTGGGGCCGTTGACCAGCAGCACGGTGGACATCAGAAGATCGCCTTCGGCTCGAGGGGCGACCCGGTGCCACCGGTGATCTGCAAGGGGTGCGCGCTGAAGAAGAACTCCCATCGCTGGTGCCGGGAGCACGCATCTGCCAGCCCCTCGAGATCGAACATCTCCCCGATCGCCATGCCCATGTCGCGCACCAGGACGCAGTGAACCGGCATGCTCTCGGGGCTCTGTGACGGGGCGATCTCCAGTCCCCAGTTATCGCTGGCCACGAAGGCGATGCGGTGCTCGGACAACCAGGCCGTGACCGGCAGCGACAGGCCCGGCTCGCGACTCATGTACGCCGAGCGACCCTGGTCACGCAGGGTCCGGAGCCACCCGGTGCGCACCAGCAGCGTGTCGCCCTGCGACGGCTCGAGCCCCTGTCGCGCGAGGCAGTCGTCGAGCTCCTCGACCGTGACGGCGTGGTCGGCGCTCAGACGGTCCACGCCCAGATGCCGCGGAAGGTCGACCAGGAGCCCTCGTCCGTGGACGCCCTCGCGAAGCGCCTCGACCCCGTGCACCGAGGCCCCTCCCGGGCCGATGGAGTCCACCGGCACGCCGTTGTAGAGGAAGCCGTCGTACGCCACGTGCGACAACGCGTCGAGCTGGGTCGCGCTCTGCGGCGCCATCGTGAGCATGTCGTCCATCCACTGGAACCCACCTGGCTCCGGCTCGACGTCAGGCGTCCGGGTCATCACGTGCACGGGGTTGGGACGCACGCCGTCGGAGGGCTGCGGGCCGTCGGCGTCCAGGGGAAGTCCGAGCGAGACGACCTCACCCACCTGGATCAGTCGTGCGGCTGCCGCGACACGCTCGGGCGTGATCCAGTTGAGGGTCCCGCGACCGTCGCCCGCACCCCAGCGTCCCCAGTTGGACAGCCGGGCACCCCAGTCGCGAAAGCCCTCCACCGGGTCGCTCACGACGTGGCAGCTCGCTTGAGCCTGCCGGTGTTGAACGAGTCGAGCAGCACGGCGAGGAAGATCAGTGCGCCCTGGACGAACTGCACCCAGAACGACGAGACGTTGAGCAGCGTGAGGCCGTTGTTGATGACACCGATGAGCAGCACACCGACCAGTGTGCCGATCATGCTGCCCTTGCCGCCGAACAGGCTCGTTCCACCGATGACCACGGCCGCGATGACCTGCAGCTCCGTGCCGGTCGCGGCGTTGGGCGTCGCCGAGTCGAGGCGACCCACCAGCACGATGGCCGCGACCCCCGCACAGACCGCGGCGATGACGTAGGTCGAGAAGATGACGCCCTTGACGTTGATGCCCGCGAGTCGTGCGGCATCGGCATTGCCGCCGACCGCGTACACACGGTGCCCGAAGGTGGTGCGCGACAGCAGCAGGTGGCCGACGAGGAACAGGAGCACCGTCACGATCGCCGACACCTTGAGCCCAGCGAGGTCGGCGCTGCCGAGCCAGTTGAGCGTCGACGGCAGGTCGTAGACCGACTCGCCCTGGCTGAACTGCAGGGTCAGACCGCGTGCCATCCCCATGACGGCCAGCGTCACGATGAAGGGTGCGAGCCCCAGCCACGCGACCGAGAAGCCGTTGAAGGCTCCCACCAGGACTGCCACGCCCATGACCGCCAGCAGGCCCAGCCAACCGCTGTCGCTGTGGTGAGCCAGCTGTGCGCCGAGGAACCCGGCCAGGGCCATCGTCGCGCCCACCGAGAGGTCGATGCCGCTCGTGATGATGACGAACGTCGCCCCGACGGCCGCGATGCCGACGACGGCGCTCTGCGTGACGATGTTCGTCAGGTTGCTGCTCGTCAGGAAGACGTCCGACATGAAGGACAGCGCCACGGAGACGATGATCAGCGCGGCCACGATCGGCGCGATGTTGCTGCTGAGGGCTCGCTCGACCTGGTGACGCCAGGGCGAGGACTGGGTTGCGGTGGACACGGGACGCTCCTGTGGCTGGGGGGTGGGCTGGGGGTGGGAGGTGCGGCTCATGCGGGAGGCTCGCTCACGGCGCTGCCGCCCGCCGCGAGGTGCAGGATCTTCTCGCGGTCGAACGAGCCGCGGGCGAACTCCCCGACGACCCGGCCGGCAGCCAGGACGTAGACCCGATCGGCGACTGCGAGCACCTCGTCGGTGTCCGAGCTGCAGACCATCACGGCCGACCCCTTCTCGGCCAGCGTGAACACGTGCTCGTAGATGCCGGACTTCGCGCCGATGTCGACACCGCGCGTCGGATCGTCGAACAGCACCACCCGCGGCGACATCTCGCTGACCCGTCCGACGATGACCTTCTGCTGGTTGCCGCCCGACAGCTTGCCGATCTCCTGATGGACCGAACCGAGCTTGACGTCGTACTTCGACGTGATCTCCTGCGCCCTGCGCGTCATGACGCCCGACCTCAGCAGACCGCGCCGCGAGACCGGTGCGTAGTCGCCCATCGCGATGTTGGACCGGACGGAGGCGTCGAGGACGAGTCCCTCGGCCTTGCGATCCTCCGGGACGTAGACGACCCCTGCGGAGCGCGCGGCGGCGATGCTGCCGGTGCGCACGCGGCGACCCGCGACGCTCACCTCGCCCGAGACGACGTGAGCGACCCCTCCCACGGCCTTCATGAGCTCGGTTCGACCCGACCCGGCGAGGCCCACCAGACCGACGACCTCGCCGCGATCGGCATGGATCGACGTGTCCTTGACGCCACGGGCCACGAGCCCTCGAGTGACCAACGCCGGTTCGCCGACGTCTCGCGGCCGCCACGGGTATGCCTGCTCGAGCTCCTTGGCCAGCATCGACCGGACCAGGGACGGCTCGTCCCACTGTCCGATGGGTTGATCGCCCACGAGGTTTCCGTCGCGCAGCACCACGACCCGATCCGCCACGTCGAAGAGCTCGTCGAGGTGGTGGGTCACGTAAAGGATCGCTATCCCCTCGTCCCGCAGGGTCCGCACGACCGAGAGCAGGGTCTCGACGTCTCGCTCCGGCAGCGACGAGGTCGGCTCGTCGAGGATCAGGACCCGTGTGTCGCGGACGAGGCAGCGAGCGATCTCGGCCAGCTGGCGCTGGGAGATCGTCAGGTCGCGGATCGGTGTGCGCAGGTCGAGCTCGCCCAGCCCCACGCGGCTCAGGCCGGCCTTCGCGCGACGTCGATTCTCCCCCCTGCGGGTGAGGCCCCCGCGGCTCGACAGGTTGCCGAGCAGGACGTTGTCGAGCAGTGTCATGTCCGGAACGTCGGTCAGCTCCTGGTAGATCACGCTGAGGCCGGCAGCGATCACGTCCCCCGTCGTGCTGGGCAGCTGCTCGCCACCCAGCACGACGGATCCGGCCGTCGGGGTCTCTGCACCGGCGAGGATCTTGATCAGCGTCGACTTGCCGGCACCGTTCTCGCCGACGAGGCCGGTGACCTCGCCGGCGCGGAACGCGAAGTCGACGCCGTCGAGGACCGTGACCGCTCCGAATCGCTTCGAGACTCCCTGGACCGAGACGATGGGCATGTCAGCCAACCTGATCAGCCCAGATTCCGTAGTCCTTGACCTCCGCCGAGTCGATGTTGGCCGGCGTGATGATCATGCCGGGCCACTCGATGAATCCCGAGACGTCCTTGCCGGCCTCGATCTCGGCGATCTTGTCCATCACGAGCTCGGACAGCTTGATGGGGTTCGAGCTGACCGTCATGTCCTGACGACCGGCGCGGATGTCCGCGATCGCCGGAGCGGGCGCGTCGTTGCCCGTGACGAAGATGTGTCCGGGCTCTCCGACCTTCGTCAGCAGGCCTGCGGCCTCGATGGCCTTGGTCGCACCCTGGGCCTCGCTGTCGTTCGACGTGAAGACGGCCTCGACCCCCTTGTGCGCCTGGAGCAGGTCGGTCATCACGCGGTACGTCTTGTCGGTGTCGAAGCCCCCGTCCTGGCGCGCCACGACGTCGATGTCGGGGTACTTGCTGATGATGTTGTTGAAGCCCTTCTCCCGGTCGGTCGCCGCCGAGCTTCCCGCGATCCCCTGGATGTCGAGGATCTTGCCGGACGGTGACCCGTTCTTCTTCGTGAGGAAGTCGACGATGCCCTGGGCGCTCTGCTCGCCGATCGTGACGTGATTCATGGCGACCGTGAACTGGACGTCGTCGGACTTGATCGTGTCGCTGATCGCGATGACGGTGGCTCCCGCAGCCTTCGCGGCCTTGACCGCGGGGACGATCGCCGAGGCGTCGGCCGGGCTGATCACGATGTACTTGGCGCCCTTGGTGATCAGGTTCTGGATGTCGTTGACCTGGGTGTTGTTGTCACCGTTGGAGTTGGTCTGCAACAGCTTGAACCCGTGCGACGTGGCGCCCTTCTCGAGACCCTTGATGAGTCCCGTGAAGTAGGGGTTGGACAGGGTGTAGCCGGAGTAGCCGACGACGACATCACCGTCGCCACCGGACCCCGCACCGTCCGAGCTCGTCGCGCAGCCCGACATGGCCGTCACGAGCACGGCTGCCGACGCGAGCGCGGCGATCTTCCATGAACGTCCCGCCCGACGGTCGGCGCGGTCGGTCGTTGTCTTCCAGCGGATCATGATGTCGTTCCTTCTTCGTTCCGGCGCAGGAGCGCCTGGTCGTCTCAGTGTTGCCCTTCGGAGCGGGAGCCTCGAAGGAAAGTCGCACCGGCCGCGGCCCGTGCGTCCCGAGTCATTCGGTGGCGGCGGCCTCCTCGGCCTCCAGGAGGGCCAGCAGGTCGGCGCGCACGCGAGCCTGGTCCGGTTCCATGCCGGTCAGGATCCGGAGGCTGTCGATGGCCTGGCCGACCGCCATCATGGAGCCGTCGATGACGTCCCGTCCCGACGACCGCCCCGCTCGCACCAGCTCGGTCTCGACGGGCCGGTAGACGATCTCGGCGATCCATGCCTGCGGCGACAGCCTCGACGGCTCGAGGGGAAGGCCAGGATGCATCGCCATGCCGGTGGGTGTGGCGTGGACGACCCCGTCGAACTCGGACCATTCGCCGTCCAGGTCGCCGGACGCCATGCGGATCGTCTGGCCCAGGAACATGGGGGCGTACCGGTCCACCAGGTTGCGGGCACGCATCGGGTCGAGGTCGCTGATGACGAGGCTCTCGACACCGAGTCGCAGGAGAGCATAGGCCGTGGCGGCACCGGCGCCGCCCGACCCGAGCTGCAGCACCGAACGACGCGGCGCATGACGCAGACGACTCATGAACGAGCTGCTGAAGCCGGTCCAGTCGGTGTTGTGCCCCGTCACGCCGTCGTCTCCGAACACGAGCAGGTTCGCTGCCCCGATGCTGCGGGCGTCACGGCTGAGGCCGTCGATGAACGACAGGACACGCTGCTTGTAGGGGTGAGTGACGTTGAGCCCGGCGAAACCTGCTGCCGCGAGCCCGCGGACGAACGACTCGAGACCCTGGTCGTCGAGGGTCTCCCCCGCGATGTCGAAGAGCTCGTAGGAGTAGTCCAGGCCCAGCCGCCGGCCTTCCATCACGTGCATGGCGGGCGTCAAGGACTGGCCGATCCCCTCGCCCAGGAGCCCCACGCGGAAGCGGAGGGTGGAGCGCTGCGTCATGCCGTCATGTCCTCACTCGTGTACGTACGAGTTAGTACATTAAGTGTGACGGCACTCACTGTCAAGCAACTTCGCGCGCCCCGTCCGGCGCCCACGGCACGTCAGGCAGTGGGCAGGTCAGCGTCCGGCGGTGCTCCCGGGCGCGAGACCGTCAGCACCGCCTCGACGACGGCGTCCTCGCGCTCGAGCCGGTGCTCGAGCTCGCGCAGCCGGTCGGCGACGCTCGACTCGACCGCGTCCCCGACCAGGTCGACGCTCGCGACGACGTACACGCGGTGCGGGCCGACGAACTCCACGTGCAGGTAGCCGACGCTCGACACCTCGTCCATCGCGGCGATGCGCTCGCGCACGACGTCGCGCACCGGCTGGGCGACCTCCATCCCGACCAGGAAGCGTCGGTTGCGGTCGATCAGCACGAAGGCGACGACGGCCAGCAGCACGCCGACCAGGATCGAGCCGATCGCGTCGTACACCGGCGAGCCGGTGGCCTGGTGCAACCCGATGCCGGCGGCGGCGATGACCAGCCCCGTCAACGCAGCGGCGTCCTCGGCGAAGACAGCCCGCAGCGTGGGATCAGACGTCTCGAGGACGTGCTGCAGCACCGAGTCGTCGACCCGGCTGGCCTCGCCGCGCACCTGCCGCAAGGCCTGGGCGAACGAGATGCCCTCCAGCACGAACGCGATGCCCAGCACCGCGTAGGCGATCGTGTAGCTCTCGGCCGCCTCGTCGGCGGTCAGCTGCTGCACGCCGTGCGTGATCGACACGACCGCACCGGCCACGAACAGTCCGACCGCCGCGAACATCGACCAGACGTACGCCTCGCGGCCGTAGCCCAGCGGGTGCTGACGGTCGGGACGACGCTTCGAGCGGCGGTCGGCGACGAGCAGGAAGACCTCGTTGCCCGTGTCGGCCCACGAGTGGGCCGCCTCGGCCACCATCGATGCCGAGCCCGTCAGGACGGCCGCGACCGACTTGGCCAGCGCCACCAGCGCGTTGGCGGCGAAGGCCAGGACGACGGTGACGTTCACGCGGTCAGCGCAGGCCGGCGAAGAGGTCGGTCTCGGGCAGGGACGTCTCGACCTTGGAGTCGACGAGCTGGTAGTCCTCGCTGGGCCAGGCCTCGGCCTGGATCTCGCGCGGGATCGAGAAGAACCACCCGTCCGGGTCGATCTGGGTCGCGTGCGCGAGCAGCGCGGCGTCGCGCACCTCGAAGTACTCGGCGCACTCGACCTGTGTCGTCAGGCGCTCCTCGTCCTCGGGCTTGCGCTCCCAGTCCTTGAACCGCTCGGCGTACGGGTTCTCGATGCCGTGCTCCTCGCAGGCCCGGGCGATGGCCTCCATCTTCTTCCAGCTCCAGCCCAGGTGGTAGTAGAGCTTGGAGACCTGCCACGGCTCGCCGGCGTCGGGGTAGCGCGTCGGGTCGGCCGCGGCCTCGTACGCCTCGACGCTGACCTTGTGGCACATGATGTGGTCGGGGTGCGGGTAGCCGCCGTTCTCGTCGTACGTCGTCAGCACGTGCGGCTTGAACGAACGGATCAGGCGCACGAGGGGTTCGGCGCCCTCCTCGACCGGCACCAGGCCGAAGCAGCCCTCGGGCAGCGGCGGCTTCGGGTCGCCCTCGGGCCAGCCGGAGTCGACGAAGCCGAGCCAGTCCTGCGTCACGCCGAGGATCTCGCGGGCGCGGTCCATCTCCTCGCGACGGATCTCGGTGATCAGCTCGGGGTTGTCCTCGATGCCCGGGTGCTTGAACTGGGGGTTGAGGATCGAGCCCCGCTCGCCGCCGGTGCAGGTCACGACGTGCACGTCCACCCCCTCGGCGACGTACTTGGCGGTCGACGCGGCACCCTTGCTCGACTCGTCGTCGGGGTGGGCGTGCACGTGCATGAGGCGGAGCTTCTCGGCCACGGTTCTCCTTCGAAGGCGTGCGCAAATCCTTGCACCTGTGCGAACACGGCGCGAGGTCCGGGTGTTCCTGCCGTCCACCGAGGCCGCACGGCACGCCTGGGTGCCGCCTGAGACACTGGACGACGTGACCGACCTCAGCTCTCGCTACGGATCCCGCCAGCGTCCCCGATGGTTCTGGCCTGCGATCGCAGCGATCGGCATCACCCTCGGCATCGCCTTCGCCGCCTGGGTCGGGTTCCAGAAGGACCCCGTCACCGGACGGCTGTGGGGCTACGACGTCGTCAGCGACACCCAGGTCACGGTCAAGCTCGATGTCATCCGTCCCGATCCGATCGCCGTGACCTGCACCGTCTACTCCCAGGCTGCCGACCACTCCATCGTCGGCGAGAAGACCGTCGACATCCCCCCGTCGAACCGCGAGAAGGTGCGCGTGCCGATCGAGATCGAGACCGAGCGCAGAGGCGTCAACGGTGTGCTGAGAACGTGTGTGCCCGCTGATTGAGTGCTAGCCTCGTCAGTTCACCCCGGGCGGTTTCCCGGGGTGCCGCACGTAAAGGAGAGCTCACATGACTCAGCCCGCAGATACCGACACCATCTGGGTGACCCAGGAGGCGTACGACCGTCTGAAGCAGGAGCTCGAGCACCTCAAGGGCGATGTCTGGACCGACATCACCACCAAGATCGCCGCTGCGCGCGACGAGGGCGACCTCAAGGAGAACGGCGGCTACCACGCCGCCCGCGAGGAGCAGGGCAAGACCAAGGCCCGCATCGACCAGCTCGAGAGCATGCTGCGCCGCGCCGAGGTGGGCGAGAAGCCTGCCGACGACGGCATGGTCGAGGCCGGCATGATCGTCACGATCCGCTTCGAGGGCGACTCCGACACCGAGGAGTTCCTGCTCGGGTCGCGCGAGCTGCTCAGCATGGACTCGAGCGTCGAGATCGACGTCTACTCCCCCACCTCACCGCTGGGCGCCGCGATCCTGGGCAAGAAGGTCGGCGACTCCGCGGCCTACGAGACGCCCAACGGCAAGAAGCTGACGGTCGAGATCGTCGCCGCCAAGCCGTTCTGACCTCCGCCGCCGGTTGAGCGGCGTCAGAGCAGCTGGTAGCCGAGCTCGCCCAGCCTCTGCGTGACGTTCGCGCGCGCCGCGGGACCGCGGGTGGCGACGCGGACGTCGACGTCGACGTGCCGTACCGGCAGGGTCTCGGACGACCGGTCGTGGCTGACGTCCAGCACGTTGACCTGCATGGCCGCGAGGTCGCCCAGCAGCCGCATGAGCTCACCGGGGCGGTCGGAGATGCGCGCCCGGAAGCTGAGGAACCGCCCGGCCGCGATGAGACCGTGCCGGATGACGTCGAGCAGCACCAGCGCGTCGATGTTGCCGCCCGACAGCACGGCCACGACGGGACCCTCGAACTCGGTCGGGCGCTCGAGCAGGGCCGCGACCGCTGCTGCCCCCGCCGGCTCGACCAGCATCTTGGCGCGCTCGAGCAGGTGCACCAGCGCCGTGCTCATGGCGTCCTCGCTGACGGTGATGACCTCGTCGAGCAGCGATGACACGATCTCGAAGGGGATGTCGCCGGGCTGGGCCACGGCGATGCCGTCGGCCATCGTCGGGCCCATCGTCTCGGCGACGGGCCGTCCGGCGGCGATCGACCCCGGGTAGGCCGCAGCGTCCTCGGCCTGCACGCCGACGATGCGCAGGTCGGGTCGCTCGGTGCGCAGCAGCGCGACCCCGGCGGCGAGGCCTCCGCCGCCGAGAGGCACGAGGATGGTGCGCACGTCGGGGCACTGCTCGAGCACCTCGAGGCCGAGCGTCCCCTGCCCGGCGACGATGTCCTCGTGGTCGAAGGGATGGATCAGCACGGCACCCGTGCGCTCGGCGAACTCGCGGGCCGGAACGAGCGCCTCGGTGACGCCGGCGCCGTGGAACCGCACCTCGGCGCCGTAGCCCTCGGTCGCGGCCACCTTCGGCAGCGCGGCACCGACGGGCATGAAGATCGTGGCCTTCGCGCCCAGCATCGAGGCGGCCAGCGCGACGCCCTGCGCATGGTTGCCGGCGCTCGCCGCGACGACTCCCCTGGCGCGCTCCTCGGGGGTCAGCCGGGCGATGCGCACGTAGGCGCCGCGGATCTTGAACGACCCGGCGCGCTGCAGGTTCTCGGCCTTCAGGAAGACGTCCTGGCCGGTGCGCGAGCTCAACCACCGGGAGTGCGCCATCGGCGTCGTCTCGATGACGCCGTCGAGCAGTCCCCGCGCCGCCCTCACATCGCTGAGATCCATGCGGCCAGCCTAGACCGTCAGTGTCGACGTCTATTTGGTTGCGCGGCGCAACTGATATATGCTTGCGTCATGCAACGAGTACCCGTCCAGGAGTCCACGACTGCCGAGGACGCCGTGCTGCGCCTGGTGATGGCGATGGGCCGACGCTTCCGGATGCGCATCGACGGCGACACCGTCGACCCGTCCCAGGCGGCGATCCTGTACTCCCTGTCGTGCCGCGGAGCGGTGCGCGTGGGCGACCTGGCCGAGTCGATGCGCCTCGACGCCTCCACCGTCAGCCGCCACGTGCACCAGCTGCAGGAGCACGGTCTCATCCGCCGCGACCAGGACCCTGCCGACGGCCGGGCCAGCATCGTCGACGTCACCGACGAGGGCCGCTCGGCCCTGCGGGCGACCTTCGACCAGCGCCGCGCCTTCGTCACCGAGGCGATGGCCGGGTGGGCGCCGGACGACCGCGCGCGCCTGCGCGACGACCTCCTGCGCCTGACCGCCGACCTCGGCGACGGCTGACCCAACCCTCGACAGCGGCCTGCGTCAGGGACGGTCGCGAGCCGGCAGCTTGTCGACGATCAGGTCGTAGGAGTCCTCGATCAGCTCTTCGAGCAGGCCCTCCGGGAGACCGCCGTCGAGCTGCACGGTGATCCAGTGCTTCTTGTTCATGTGATAGCCGCGGCTGATCGCGTCGTACGTCTCGACCAGCCCCGTGACGTCCTGCGGCTCGGCCTTGAGGTTGATGCTGGTCGCCCGGTCGACGCCGGTGAGGGCGAAGATCTTGCCCCCGACCTTGTAGACCGCGGTCTCCTCGCTGAACGGGAACGTCAGCGTGGCACCGGGCATCGCCGCGCACAGGGCGTGGACGTCCGTCATGCCGGTTCGGGCTCCAAGGGCACGTCGTCCTCGGGCTCGTCCTGGTACTCCTGCGCGGTCGAGACGAGGTGCTTGACCACGCCATTGAGGCAGGCCGCGAGCGGCACCGCGATGAGGGCGCCGACGACTCCGGCCACGGTGACGCCGGCCGCGATCGCGATGATGATGGCCAGCGGGTGGACGGCCACCAGGCGCCCCATCAAGAAGGGCTGCAGCACGTGCGACTCGAGCTGCTGGATCGCGACGACGACGAGCAGCATGAACAGCGCCGTCCACGGGCCCTGCGCCACCAGGGCCACGAGCACCGCCACCATGCCCGACAGCAGCGCGCCGATGATGGGGATGAAGGCACCGAGGAAGACCAGCACGCCGATCGCCAGCGTCAGCGGCACGCCCAGCACCCAGGCGCCGAGGGCGATGCCGATGGCATCCGTGAGGGCCACGAGCACCGTGGCGCGGACGAACGCGACGAGCGAGGCCCACGCGGTGTGGCCGGAGGAGTCGACGCGGTCGCGGGCGGCGCGTGGGAACAGGGCGACGACCCAGCTCCAGATGCGCTCGCCCTCGTAGAGGAAGAAGAACGACGAGAACAAGGCGATGAAGAAGCCCGCCAGCACGTGCGTCAGCGTGGAGCCGAGCTCGCTGACGCGGGTGACGACCGACGTGTCGCTGGACGCGATCGACTCTTTCGCCGTGTCGACGTAGCCCTGGATCTGGCTGTCGGTGAGCTTGAGCGGGCCGGTCTTGGCCCAGTCCTGCACCTGCGAGATACCCTCGACGACGTTGGAACGAAGATCGGTGACCTGGGTCGACAGCTGCTGACCCACGAGTGTCAGCATGCCGAAGAAGGCCACGAGCATGAAGATCACGACCGCGAACGTCGCAAGCAGCCGCGGGACCCCGCGGGACTCGATGAAGTTGACGGCGTTGATCGTCAGCGCCGTGCCGAGCAGCGCGACCGCGAGGGGCACCGTGATCTCGGAGAAGTACCGCAGGAGGAAGATGCCGACGGCACCTGCCGCGGCGATCACCAGCAGCCGCCATGCCCACGCCGTCGCGATCTCGACGCCGGGCGGGACCTGATATCTCTCGCTCACTGGGCCACTCTCCTCGACGGTCACACTATCCGCAGCGGAACACGCCGTGCTCGCCGAGAGTTGTCATGACGTGATGATGTCCCGCCTGCTCGCCGCTGTCTCCCTGCCGCTGGTCGCGGCCGTCCTGGCCTCGTGCTCCGGCGGCGACTCGGCCCCCGAGCCGTCTGCGGCCACCGCCACCAGCACGCCGGCCGCCACCCCGTCGACCGAGCCGTCGCCCACCCCGAATCCGTACGCCGATCGCTCCGATGCGTTCCGCAACCGTCAGCTGCTGCTCGCGGCCGGAAGCGGCAACGCCGACAAGATCTCGCTGCTCGTCGAGGCAGGCGTCGACCTCGAGACCCGCGACGAGCGCGAGCGCACCGCACTGCTCATCGCGTCGGCGCGCGACCACGTCGACGCGGCCCGCGTGCTGGTCGCCGCAGGTGCCGACCCCGACGCGCTCGACGACCGTCACGACACGCCGTGGCTCGTCACGGGCGTCACCGGCAGCGTGCCGATGGCCGAGGTGCTGCTCGCGGCCGACCCCGACCTGACGATCCGCAACCGCTTCGGCGGGTTGTCGCACATCCCGGCCAGCGAGCGCGGGCACGACGCGTACGTCGAGTTCGTCCTCGATCGCACCGACATCGCCGTCGACCACGTCAACGACCTGGGGTGGACGGCGCTGCTCGAGGCCGTGATCCTGGGCAAGGGAACAGAACCCTGGCAGCGGATTGTTGACTCTCTCGTGCAGCATGGCTCAGACGTGTCGATCGCCGACCGCGACGGGATCACCGCTGAGCAGCATGCCCGACGCCTCGGCTTCGGCGAGATCGCCGACGCCCTCGAGCGTGCACGATCCTGAGCACTCCCCCACATCTCACGAGAGGCGGAACACCATGATCTTCGGCCGCAGCAAGTCCGAGCTCCCCACGCCCGAGTCGGCCCTCCCCGGCCGCGAGGGCCGTCAGTTCCAGGTCGGCGGCACCCACCTGGTGCTCGGCACCCCCGTCGAGACGCAGGTCCCCGACGGCTACGAGTCCGCCGTCTTCGGCCTCGGCTGCTTCTGGGGCGAGGAGAAGACGTTCTGGGAGGTGCCCGGCGTCTGGTCGACGTCCGTGGGCTATGCCGGCGGGCAGACCGCCAACCCCACGTACGACGAGGTCTGCTCCGGCCGTACCGGTCACGCCGAGGTCGTCCGCGTGATCTGGGACCCGGCCAAGCTCACCTTCCACGACCTGCTGAAGACGTTCTGGGAGAACCACGACCCGACGCAGGGCATGCGTCAGGGCAACGACCGCGGCACGCAGTACCGCTCGGTCATCCTCACCACGACGCCCGAGCAGCAGGCCGAGGCCGAGGCGTCGCGCGAGGCCTACCAGGTCACGATGACCGCGGCCGGCTACGGCGAGATCACCACCTCGATCCTGCCGCTCGAGCGCTACTACTACGCCGAGGACTACCACCAGCAGTACCTGGTCAAGAACCCCTTCGGCTACTGCCCGCTGCACGCGACGGGCGTCGCGTACGAGCCCGCCGACGTCTGAGCCCTACCCGCACCATGTGGGCACTTTCTGCTGGTCGACCTACGTCGAAGCAGCAGAGAGTGCCCACATGCTCGCTGGCGGTCGGTCAGGATTCATCGCGCCGGCGTCTGCGGTAGACACCGGCGGCCCACGTGAGGCCCGAGACCGTCCAGACGAAGGCGAGGACGATGCTCACCAGCAGCCAGAAGCCTGATCGCGAGTCGATCAGGTCCAGCTGGTTCAGGATCGCGACCAGCGGGACCAGCCCCCAGCTGGTCAGGAACGTCTCGCGCGCGGTGCCGGCCCAGTCGGGCAGCGGCTGCCCTGCTGTCGACTCCACGGGCACCACCCTGCCGGAGCTCGTCCACGCCCGCCACGGACGAACGTCCCCGATCGCGGTCGACGGACGCGACGATCAGCGCTTTCGCTTGCCCGAGGTACTCGCGAGTGTCGCCCGGGCCTCACGGGGCTCCGTGCCGCTCAGCCAGGCTTCGACCGCCGGCGCGATGCGCGGCGAGTCGAGCGGGTCGTAGGCACCCGGCACCGAACGGCGCTTCATCTCCGCGACGAGCAGGCCGAGATCGGGATCCCGATCTTTGATCCGCCGCCGCCAGGCCGCGCGGTACGCGGTGTACAACGAGCTAGTACGGCCCGACCGATCGAACGGCTCGAACAGCGCGATCGCCACCTCGATCAGCACATCGACCAGGAAGATCACGCCTGATCGTAGCGACCGGGGAACTTCGCCGTCACCCGGTGACAGCGCGCTTCCCCGATCGCCCTCATCGGCCCGCCCCGCTAGCGTCGAGGTCATGGCCTTCACACGAGCCGAGCTCGAGTCGTACGCCGGACGGACGATCCCCGACCTGCTGCCGGGCGACCTGCGCCTGCTGTTCGTCGGCATCAACCCCGGGCTCGTGAGCGCGGCCACCGGGATGCACTTCGCGCGACCGGGCAACCGCTTCTACCCTGCGCTGCGCCTCGCCGGCATCCTGCCCGACGATGCCCTCACGCCCGAGCTGGCCGCCCCGCTGCTGATCGACCGCGGCGTCGGCATCACCAACATCGTCGCGCGGTCGTCAGCCCGTGCCGACGAGCTGGAAGACGACGAGCTGCTGTCCGGACGCGTGAGGCTCGAGGAGCTCGTCGAGGACCGACGTCCGCGCGTCGTCGCCTTCGCCGGCATCACCTCGTACCGCATCGCGTACGGCGAGAAGAAGGCGAAGCCAGGACCCCAGACGCGGGTCCTGAGCGGCGCGCAGGTCTGGGTGGTGCCCAACCCCAGCGCGCTCAACGCCCACGAGACCGTGGCGTCGCTGGCGGCCGCCTACCGGGCCGCGGCCGAGGCGGCGGGCATCGTCTGACCGGGGAGGGTCAGGCGCTCTCGGCCGTGCGCAGCACCTCGGGCATGACGTCGTACACGGCCAGCACGAGTGCCTTGACAGCGCGAGCGACCGTCTCGCCGCTCGGCGTGAGCGCGTAGTCGACGTGCAGGGGCTGCGTCGACTGCACCCGACGGTCGACGAGGCCGTCGCTCTCGAGCGACTTGAGCGTCTGCGAGAGCATCTTCTCGCTGATGCCGCCGATGGCGCGGCGCAGCTCGCCGAAGCGGGCCGGCTCGGGAGACAGCGCCGCGAGCGTCAGCGATCCCCACTTGCTGGTGACGTGCTCCAGCACGGCGCGAGACGGGCAGGCGCCAGCCATCACGTCGAACGGGCGGTCGTCTTCGCTGGACACGGGCACCTCCTACGACTCCCCCATGCTATCACCTGGTTAGCACTAACTAATAGTTGGTACTTACGAATCGTTAGCGTATGCTGGCGTCGACCGAGCGGAACGTCCGCCCGCGCCTGAAAGGACCTCCCATGACCATCGCCGTCACCGCCGCCAGCGGACAGCTGGGCACCCTCGTCATCGACTCGCTGCTGACCCGCGTCCCCGCCTCCGAGATCGTCGCCATCGTCCGCGACAGCGCCAAGGCGCAGCCGCTGCAGGACAAGGGCGTGACCGTCCGGCTGGCGAGCTACGACGACCCGGCGGCCCTCGCCGAGGCCCTCCAGGGCGTCGACAAGCTGCTGCTGATCTCGGGCAACGAGTTCGGCAAGCGCACCGCCCAGCACACGAACGTCATCGACGCGGCCTCGGCCCAGGGCGTCTCGCTGCTCGCCTACACCAGCGCTCCCGCCGTCGACACGTCGACGCTGCCCGTCGCGCCCGAGCACCTCGCGACCGAGCAGTACCTCGCGACGACCGAGCTGGACGTCGTCGTGCTGCGCAACGGCTGGTACCACGAGAACTACCTCTCGAGCGTCGACGCGGCCCGTCACACCGGCGCCGTGCTGACCAGCGCCGGCGACGGCAAGGTGTCGAGTGCCGCGCGCGCCGACTTCGCCGAGGCGGCGGCCGTGGTGCTGACGTCCGACCAGCCGCTCAAGCCCGTCTACGAGCTCGGCGGCGACGTGGCGTGGTCCCAGGCCGACCTCGCTGCCACCCTGAGCGAGCTGCTCGGCACCGCCGTCACCGTGGCGGAGGTGTCGCCCGAGGAGCAGGCCACGGCGCTCGCCGAGGCCGGCGTCCCGCAGATGTGGGTCGACTTCACGGTCGCGACCGACGCCTCCATCAAGAACGGCGAGCTCGAGGTCCCGGGCAACGACCTCAGCGCCCTGATCGGACGTCCGACGACGCCCCTGGCCGACTCGCTGCGCGCGGCCGTCTGAGCGTTCGACTCGGCGGGGCCTGACGGTGTCGGGCTCCGCCGCTACCGTCGGGCCATGGAGCAACGCATCAGCCTGATCACCCTCGGCGTCGCCGACCTCGACCGCTCGCGACGGTTCTACGAGCACGGCCTCGGGTGGACGAAGGGAAATCCGCAGGACGAGGTGGCCTTCTACCAGCTCAGCAACGGCCTGGTGCTCGCGCTGTGGTCGCGCGACGAGCTGGCCGCCGATGCCCGCGTCGCCGACTCCGGCGCCACGTTCAGCGGCATCAGCATCGCGTTCAACACCCGCTCGCACGACGAGGTCGACGAGGTGCTCGCCGCCGTCGAGGCCGCCGGCGGCACCGTCACCAAGCCCGCCGAGGAGCAGGTGTGGGGCGGCTACTCGGGGTACGTCGCCGACCCGGACGGGCACCCCTGGGAGGTCGCGTTCAACCCCGACTGGTCGCTCGACGATGCCGGGCACGTCCGGCTCGGCTCCGACTGATCACCGGCGCCGGGCGCGCTGGCCGCGCCGCCGGCCGACGGCGTGCGCAACCTCAGCCCCAGCTCGAAGCCCTCGGGCATCAGAGTCAGGCGCTCGGTGATCGACAGCTCGTACGACGGGTCGTGCGTCAGCTCGTAGCGGTGCAGCATGCGGGCCAGCACCAAGATGGCCTCGTGCAGGGCGAACTGCCGTCCGATGCACGACCGCTCCCCCGTGCCGAACGGCTTGTAGGTGTGAGTCGGCCGTCCGCGTGAGTTCTCGGGCAGGAACCGGTCGGGGTCGAACTCGTCGGCCGTGTCGCCCCAGACCGTCCGGTCGCGGTGCACCGCCGGCAGCAGCACGAGCGCCCAGTCCTGCGGACGCATGACGTGGCCCGAGCTGAGCGTCGTCACCTCGCGCGGGCTGCGCGCGTAGGCCGGAGCCGTCGGCCACAGGCGCAGACCCTCGTCGAGCACGCGGCGCAAGAACCTGAACTTGGGCACCTGCTCGAAGGTCGGCTCGACGTCGCGGTCGGGCCCGAGGATCGTGTCGACCTCCTCGTGCGCCCGCGCCAGCAGGGCCGGGTCGCGCGAGAGGTAGTAGAGCGCGAACGACAGGGCACCCGACGTGGTCTCGTGCCCTGCCACGAGGAAGGTCAGGATCTGGTGACGGATGTTGACGTCGTCGAGGCGCTCACCCGTCTCGGGGTGGGGCGTGTGCAGCATGATGCCGAGCAGGTCGTGGTCGTCGACGTCCGGCGAGGCCCGCCGCGCGCTGATGATCTCGTCGAGCAGGTTGTCGACGTACGCCAGGTGGTGGGCGTTGCGCTTGTCGATGCGCTTGGCCATGACGGCCGCTCCCGGCATCGAGTTCAGCGTCCCCTTGCGCTGCCCGGCCCGCAGCGCAGCGATCATCGCGGGGATGAACGGGTGCGGCTCGTCGCGGGTGAACGAGCCGAAGTCGGTGCTGAAGGACGTGCGGCTGATGGTCTCCATCGTCAGCTTCGTCATGTCGGCGGACACGTCGACCGGCCCGGTGGCCGCGTCCCACTGGTCGAACAGCTCGCGAGCGGCCGCCAGCATGATCGGGTGGTAGCTGCGCATGGCGTCACGGGTGAACGCCGGACGCAGCAGGTCGTGCGCGAGGGCCCAGTCGGTCTCGTCGTTGTAGGCCGTGAACAAGCCGGCCCCGGCGAACTCGCGCAGGGCCACGAGCGCCGGCGACAACGCCTTCTCGAACCGCGACTCGTCCGCCAGCTCGGCGGCGAGCTCGGCGCCCGCGACCACGACGAACTTCTGGTCGAAGATCTTGAGCTCGAAGATCGGTCCGAGGCCCACCGACCGTCGCAGCGTGCTCTGCAGCGGCTTGAGCGGGTCGGCCCCCAGGGCGTCGCCGGCGATGGGCTTGCGTCCCGCTGGGTGGGGGAACTTCTGGCCTCCCCAGTCATTGCGCATGACGTGTCCCGACCGACCTAGAGCCCGCCGCGCTTGCTGGCCGCCGCCACGATGCGCTGATATCCCGACCCCGTGACCCGTACGAGGAGGTCGAGCGCCTTGGCGTCGGTGCCGATGAGCACTCGCGCCTTGCCCTTCTCGACGCCGGCCAGGATCACGTCGGCGGCCTTCTCGGGCGAGGTGCGCGCCAGCTTGTCGAACGACGAGGCCAACCGGTCGTGGTCGAGCCCCTCGACCTGCTCGCTGTTGCGGGCGATGTTGGTCTTGATGCCGCCGGGGTGCACGCAGGTGACCTTGACCGGGCGATGGTCGTTGACCATCTCCTGCCGCAGGGCCTCGGTGAAGCCACGCACCGCGAACTTGGCGGCGTTGTAGGCGCTCTGCTTGGGGACGGCGAAGAGCCCGAAGATGCTCGAGATGTTGACCACGTGGCCATCGCCGGATGCGATGAGGTGCGGCAGGAAGGCCTTGGTGCCGCTGACGACGCCCCAGAAGTCGACGTCCATGACCCGGTCGATGTCCTTGAAGGACATCTGCTCGATGCTGCCGGTGAAGGCGATGCCGGCATTGTTGAACACCAGGTGCACGACCCCGAAGTGCTCGGCGACGTCGTCGGCATAGGCGAGCACCAGCTCGCGCTGGGAGACGTCGAGGTGGTCGGCGCGCACCTGGGCGCCCAGCTGCGCGACCATCGTCTCGGTCTCAGCCAGGCCCGCGACGTCGACGTCGCTGATCGCGAGGCGCGCTCCCCTTCGCGCGAGCTCGAGCGCCAGGGCTCGTCCGATGCCCGATGCTGCGCCGGTGACCACGGCGACCTTGCCGGTGAAGTGCGTCATGCCGATCCTCTCGATCCGAGATACCCTCGGTATCCGAAATCGACGGTAGCAGATCGTCGGGCTACGTCACAGAGCGTCGGCGGGGGGTGAGCCGCACGTCGGGCAGCGGCGGCGCGGGGATGACCTTGCCGTCGTGCCCCTCGACGTGGCCGAACCGCTCGGCCGCCGCCTGCCAGTCGTCGCGCGCCAGCACGATGTCGTCGTGCGATCGGCCGATGAAGTTCCACCACATGACGAGCTCCTCGTCGAAGGGCTCGCCGCCGATCAGCAGCAGCGTCGTGCCGGTGGGCACCTGGACGCCCACCTGCGTGCGTCCCGGCGCGAGATAGCGAAGCTCGCGATGGTCGACCTCGATGCCGTCGACCACGACGGGCCCGTCGACGGCCAGGAGCGCGTGCTCGAAGTCGGCCCGCAGCGGGATCGTCGACAGGCCGGCAGCGACCTTGAGCTCGGCGCCGACGATGGGCGTGTAGGTCGTGGCCGGCGAGACGGCGCCGCCGAGCTCGCCGAGCAGCACCTTCGCCGTCCATCCGTCGCCCTCGGCGACCGGCAGATCGGGATGGTGCTCGAAGCCGGCCGCCCCCTCGCGGACGCCGGACGGCAGCGCGACCCACAGCTGGATGCCGTGCATCGGGGCGTCGAGGTCACCCACCGAGAACTCCGAGTGCGAGACGCCGTCGCCGGACGTCATCAGGTTGAGCTCGCCGGGCTTGAGCACGACGTCGCTGCCGAGGCTGTCGCGATGACGGATCTCGCCGGCGATCGGCCACGTGACGGTCTGCAGCCCCGTGTGCGGGTGGGGCAGCACCGCCATCGGGTGGACCGTGGGACCGAAGTGGTCGACGAAGCACCAGGCCCCGACGGTCGGGAACCCCTTCTGCGGCAGCGTGCGATGGACGGTGAGGCCGCGCAGACCCCCGAGGGGCACCTCGCGGGCGCCGAGCGTCAGGTCATCGGTCATGCAAGGAGGGTACGACGCAGCTGGTCGATCGCCGCTGACGATCCTCCTGCCGCGACGAACCAGCCCTCGACCCCGTCGTCGTGCGCGTCCCACACGTCGAGCACCGCATCGAGCGCCTCGGGCGAGACGTGCGCGAAGCCCGGCGGGTAGGTGTGCACCGGCGGCGGGGCCGCGGAGGCGGGCGGGCGCAGGCGCCGGTCGATCTCGGCGAGGGCGTGCTCGGTGAGGCGGTAGTCGTGCAGCACCTCGTCGCGCGGGACCCCCACCAGCCGGAGCAGCAGCGCGATGGCGATGCCGGTGCGGTCCTTGCCGGCCGCGCAGTGGATCAGCGTCGTGCCGGGCTCGCGGGAGACCTCGCCCACCAGCTCGACCAGCTCGGGGGCCGCGGTGTCGAGCACGATGCGGTAGAGCACCGCGAGGCTCTCGGCGGGAGCGACCCCGGGACGCAGCGCCGCCAGCAGCGGCAGGTTGACGACGCGGGAGCCGGCTGCCTCGAGCGGGTGGGACGACCGCGACTCGGTGGACGATCGCAGGTCGATGACCAGCGAGGGCGGCCAGCTGTGCCCGTCGGGGTGCTGGTCGTCGGGGTGCGGGACGGCGCTGCGCAGCACCCGACCGGTGGCGACGAGACGTCCGTCGGCCGCGGGACGACCTCCGATGTCGCGAAGATTGGGCGTCGTCTGGGTCACGGGGCCACTCTAGGCGCGGGGAGAGACATGTCACGTCGGGGCGTCCGCGTCCGTCCGGCCATCGGCGGCATCGTAAAATCGGGTTATGGTCCGTCCCCGCAGAGCTGCCGCCACTGCACTCATCGGCAGCGGGGCCACCATCACCGGTTTCTACGGATTCTTGATCGGCGAGGCGATGCTGGCACGTCGCGCCATCGGCACGACCGACGAGCGTCCGCCCTCGCCCGACGGCGTCTACGGCGACGACCTGCCCGGCCGCCCCATCCGTCTGCTCGTGATCGGCGACTCCGCAGCCGTCGGCTACGGGATGACCCGCGCCGACGCGACCCCGCCGGCGATGCTCGGCATCGGGCTCGCGCACGTCATGGACGCCCCCGTCGAGGTGCGAAGTCGCGCCGTCGTGGGCGCGCAGACGTCCGAGCTGATGCAGCAGATCGCCGAGGTCGACGGCTGGGACCCGCACGTGGCGGTCATCGTCATCGGCACCAACGACGTCACCCACCAGGTGCCGCCTGGCACCTCCGCACGGCAGCTGGGCGACGTCGTGCGGCACCTCGTCGAGGCCGACTGCGAGGTCGTCGTCGGCACCACTCCCGACCTCGGATCGGTGCGCCCCATCATGCAGCCGCTGCGCTCGGTGGCCCAGCGCTGGAGCCGCAACCTGGCCCGCAAGCAGACCATGGCCGTCGTCGGTGCTGGCGGCCGTGCCGTGTCGCTGGGCGACCTGCTGGGCAACCTGTTCACCGAGAACCGCGACATCATGTTCGGCCTCGACCGCTTCCACCCGTCCGAGACCGGATACGCCAACATGGTCTCGGTGCTGGTGCCGGCCGTCGCCGCCTCGCTGCGCGAGAAGGCTCGCACGCTGGCCTATGCGGGCCCCGTGTCGAGCGAGCGTCCGCGCGACCTCATGTCGGTGCGCGACGCCGCGGCCGAGGCGGCCGAGAACGCCGGCACCCAGGTCGTCCAGGACGCCGGGCAGGGCGGGCGCTGGGCCACGGTGCTGCGCCGCCGCCGCGCCGGCTGACCGTCGGCCTCTCCGTCCATTGCGTCATAGGAACCGAGGCCCAGGGGCCACGCTTCGTGTGACGTCCCGGAAACGACCGATGGCCGGCCCCCGAGGGGACCGGCCATCGTCATGCAGTGCGAGTGATCAGTCGCCACGCAGGATCGCGAGGATGCGCAGGATCTCGATGTAGATCCAGACCAGCGTGACCGTGAGGCCGAAGGCCACGCGCCAGGACTCGCGCTCGGGCAGGCCGGCCTCGATGCCCTTCTCGGCGTAGTCGAAGTCGAGGATCAGGCAGAAGGTCGCGTAGACGACGAGCGCGCAGGAGACCAGCAGGCCGAGGGTGTTGAAGCCGCGCAGACCGCCGGACTCGAAGACGCCCGTGAGGCTCAGCACCAGGTTGATCAGCAGCACGCCGACGATCGCGAAGCCCGAGATCATCATGATCTTGCGGAACTTGTCGGTGACCTGGATGTTGAAGAACTTGTAGGCCGCGAGGGTGCCGCCGAAGGCGACGACCGTGCCGAGGACCGCCTGGAAGACGATCGAGGTCTCGCCCACGTAGGCCGCGATGACCTTCGAGAAGGCGCCGATGAAGACGCCCTCGAAGACCGCGTAGGCCAGCACCAGCGCGGGGCTGACGACCTTCTTGAACGAGTTGACCATCGCCAGGACGAAGCCGACGAGCGCACCGACCATCGCGAACGTCGCGGCCTTGCCCATCACGGCATCGCCGGTGGTCGGGTCGATGACGTCGCCGATCGCGAACCACGTGACCGCGGCGGCCACGGTGAGCAGACCCAGCGTGATCGCGGTCTTCTCGACGACCGAGTCGATCGTCATGCGTCCGGTGCCCGGCTGGGTGTGCGTGGGCGATCCGTTCAGGTCGACCTGCCACTGGGACGGGTCGTTGGCGATCGCGCCGCCGCGGCCGTTGAACTCGGCGCTGCGGGCGAAGACAGGGTTGCTGCTCTTCATGGTTTCCCTCCGTGGGATCGGCTCCGAGATGGAGTCGTTGGCTCTACCCTATCCAACGCATTCGACAGCCTGTTTGATCCCGGTTTACTCGTTGAGTGGTGCAACCGGTTGCGGTGTCGGCGCAGCCGCCGGCTGCACGGCCGGCACCACCGCGAAAGGCGCAGGCAACGGAGTCGCAACAGCTCCCGGAGCGGGCGCGTTCTGCGCGTCCTCGTCCAGCGCCGAAGCGATCGCAGCGAGCGGGAAGACGTTGTAGACGCTCTTGCCGGTCACGAGCTGCGCCGGGACGAACAGCGACGTGCAGTCGACCTCGTCGCGATCGACGCACGGTCGACCGTCTCCGGACGACACGTCGAAGGGATCGAGCGGGCGCCCGTCCTGGTCGAACAGCTGGACGCCGGTGAGCGGCTGACCCGCCGCGTCATAGGCGTAGACGTTGGTGACGGGCTTGCCCATCATCGAGAGGGGGCTGTCGGCTCCGTAGCCCGAGTCGCTGCCGGCATCGAAGCCGGCTTCGTAGTCGCCTCCGCTGCCACCCCAGGACCAGGCGGCTCCGAAGATCGGCACGATGACCACGGCGACCACGATGTTGCCGACGGTCACCAGCTCACGCTGCGACGGGAAACCCCATCGGCCGCGGCCCCACTGGATGCTGAGCACCGTGAGGCCGAGCATCACGACCCACCACGCCCCCTCAAAGCCGAACCCCCGCTCCATGCCGAAGAACGCGGCCAGCATCCAGGTGGTGGCCCAGGCCCGGACGATCCACCACACCGGCCGCACGGCGTCAGCGAACTCCACGAGCGATGCGATCGCCGGGTTGCGCTCACTGACGGACGCGATCCGCTCCGTGAGCTCCTGCATCGCAACGAGCAGGCCGCGCTTCGCGTCAGAGGGCTCACGCCCGGGCAGCCCGGCAGCCGTCCGCAGCTCGGCGGCATAGGCGACCGGATCGGGCAGGGTCCGGCGCAGGTCCTCGGCCAGCGACTCGGCCAGGTCTGCCTCGAGGCCGTCGGTGAGGTCGTCGACCTCCTCGCGTGACAGGTCGGACAGTGCAGCGCGCACCTCCGACGCGAATGCGACGATCTCCGGCGCGACGGTGGACGTGGTCATGCTGCCTCCCCTGTGGTGGACGTGCCGAGCAGATCGCTCATCGTGGTGGCGAACTCGGCCCAGACCTTGCGCTGCAGCTCGAGCGTCGCTCGGCCCTGGGCGTTGATGCCGTAGTACTTGCGGTGCGGCCCCTCCTCGGACGGCACGACGTACGACGTCAGGGCCCCGGCCGAGTACAGCCGCCGCAGCGTGCCGTACACCGACGCGTCGCCGACGTCCTCGAGCCCGGCCGCGCGCAGCCGTCGGACGACGTCGTAGCCGTATCCGTCCTCGTCCTCGACGACGGCGAGCACCGCGACGTCGAGGACTCCCTTCAGCAGCTGGGTCGCATCCATGTATGGGACAGTACCACGCAATACGCAGTACCGCGTGGTGCGCGCCACGTGGCGGCGCGGCGGACCTCAGCCCCGGACGTCGTGGAGGTGGTGGACGACGTCGTGCAGGAAGTACTGCGCGAGCGTCACCACGGTGAAGGCCGAGCCGTTGCTGCGGCGTCCGGTCCGTGCCCAGGCGTCGGCGGGGACGGCCTCGAACGTCCACGCCACCAGGCGTCCGGCGACGTCGAGCTGCGGCGCGATCTCGGACGGCGCCTGCGAGGCGTAGTCGTCGTCGAGGGCGGTGGCGTCCTGGTCCCAGTTGTCGAACGTCGGATCGTCACGCTCGAGCATCAGGGCGACCCGGCCCGCGAACACCGTGAAGACGTCGCGCACGTGGCACGCGTACTCGGCCGACGACCACGTACCGGGGTCGGGACGCTCGCCCGCGTCGCCACGCTCGAGCACGGCCCGCCAACGGGGCAACGTCTCGCGCACGCGACCCGCCACGTCGTCGGGAACCACGTCAGCGGCGACGAAGCCGCACTCGGGGCACGGCTGCTCGAGCACCCACGTCCAGTCCTTGGTGTCGGGCTCGATCTGCACGCGTCTACGCTAGCGCGGGTGGAACCTGCCCCCTACCGCACCGAGCCCGTGTCGTTCACCCGCCGCGGAGGCCGACTCTCCGAGCGCCAGCAGGCGGCGTGGGACGCGCTGTCGGCGACGTACGTGGCCGAGGCCCCCGACAACGGACCGACCACCTCGATCGACCCGTCCTACGTGCTCGACACCACAGCGCTGTTCGGCCGCGACGCGCCTCTCGTCGTCGAGATCGGCACCGGGCGCGGCGAGGCGATCGTCCACGCCGCCCACCAGCACCCCGAGCTGAACTTCCTCGGTCTCGAGGTCTACGTGCCCGGCGTCGCCCAGACCCTGGTGACGATGCGGCACCGCGGCGTCGAGAACGTCCGGCTCATGATCGTCAACGCGGCCGAGGCCCTCGGCACGATGCTGCCGCCGGCCTCGGTGCACGAGCTGCGGGTGTGGTTCCCCGATCCGTGGCACAAGAAGCGGCACAACAAGCGACGGCTGGTGACACCGGCCTTCGCCGAGCTCGCGGCGCGCGTCGTCGAGCCCGGCGGCACCTGGCGGCTCGCGACCGACTGGCAGGAGTACGCCGACCAGATGCGGGACGTCCTCGCGGGCAGCGCCGACTTCGCGTTCAGCGGCGACTGGGCCCCCCGGTTCGAGGGGCGTCCGCTCACCCGGTTCGAGCACAAGGGCCTGCAGGTCGAGCGGGACATCCGCGACCTCTCGGCCGTCCGCCGGAGCAGCTGACCCCTCCTCACGACCCCCTAGGATGTGCGCATGAGCACCGACGTGACGAACGCCGAGAAGCTGCGCATCTCCGACGGTTTCGTGGTCTGGATCATCGGCACGACGGTCGAGGAGACCTCGTTGCTCGACCCGATGCCCGAGGGTGCCGAGATGATCGAGGCCCGCGACGAGGAGGAGCCCGAGTCGGTCGACGCGGCGATCGTCTTCGCCGACGACCGCACGCAGCTCGCCGACAGCTTCGACGACGTGCTGCCGCAGCTGGGCTCGATCGACGTGGTGTGGATCGCCTTCCCGTTGCGCGACGCCGGCGTCGACGAGGACTCGATCCAAGAGCTCGTCGCCGACTACGGCTGGTACGCCGAGGAGTCGATCCTGCTCGACGACGCGTGGGGCGCCCTGCGCATCGAGCAGTCCTAGCGCCCGGGGCCTAGCGCTCGAGCCTGAGCTGGCTGACCCAGATGCCGGGCGGCACCTCGACATCGCGCTCGCGGCTGAAGCCGTGCTGGGCGTAGAGCCTGACGGCCGGGACGTTGTCGCGCCCGGTGGCCACGACCACCGGCCCCTCCGACGCCGCCAGCACCCCGAGCAGCAGCGACGACCCGATGCCGCGACGCATCGTCTGCGGACCGACCATCATCTTCGCGATGTCGACGTGGTCGTCGTGCTCGGACCACGCGGCGGCCCCGACGAGCTCGACGCCGTCCCAGGCCATCAGCCAGCGACCGCGCCAGGCCGCGAGCGCACGCTCGTCCTCGTGCAGCGTGGGCAGGCGCTGGTCGCCGATCAGGTCGGCCTCGACGGCGTACGACCTGCGCTGCAGCGCCAGCACCATCGAGGCGACGTACGGGTCAGCGGCTGGGTCGGGCGACGAGAGGATCATGACCGCTCTCCCCTCGTCGTCGGAGCAGCCAGAGTACCGCCGCGGCCCTCCCCCGGGCCCGCCGACGAGGGCTACCAGCGGGGGTGGACGTCGCCGCGCAGCAGCCGGTCGTAGACGTCGCGCACCCCGGCGTCGAAGCCGTCGGGCAGCGCGACCGCCGCAGCGGCCGCATTGCCGCGGGCCTGCTCGACGTTGCGGGCACCGGGGATGGCGGCGGTGACGCCGTCCTGCGCGAGGATCCATGCGATGGCCGCCTCGGCCGGACGCACGTCCTGCGGCACCAGCTGCCCGAACTCGCGGGCGGCCTGGACGCCCGTGGTGAAGTCGACGCCCGAGAACGTCTCGCCGACGTCGAAGGCCTCGCCCGACCGGTTGTACGTGCGGTGGTCGTCGTCGGCGAACGTCGTCTGCTCGGTGTAGCGGCCCGACAGCAGCCCGGACGCCAGTGGCACGCGGGCGATGATGCCGACGCCGGCCTCGCGCGCGGCCGGCAGCACCTCGTCGAGCGGCTTGAGCCGGAAGGCGTTGAGGATGATCTGCACGCTGGCGACGTTCGGGCGGGCGATCGCCGTCAGCGCCTCGTCGACCGTCTCGACGCTGACGCCGTAGGCGGCCATGACCTTCTCGTCGACCAGGGTGTCGAGGTCGTCGAAGACGCGGTCGTCGGAGAACACCGCAGTTGGCGGGCAGTGCAGCTGCACCAGGTCGAGGGTCTCGACGCCGAGGTTGCCCCGCGAGCGGTCGGTCCAGGTGCGGAAGTTGTCCATCGTGAAGTGGACGGGGTCCTGCTCGGCGCGGCGACCCATCTTGGTCGCCACGAACACGTCGATCTCGGGGCGGCTGCGCAGGTACTCGCCGATGATCTGCTCGCTGCGGCCGTCGCCGTAGACATCGGCGGTGTCGAAGAACGTCACGCCCTCGTCGACGGCGGCATCGAGCACCGCGATGGCGTCCTCGTGCGTCACGTCGCCCCAGTCGGCGCCCAGCTGCCAGGTGCCGAGGCCGACGACCGATACGTCTCGTCCTGTGCGTCCGAGTGTGCGTGCCTGCATCGGTGGTGCTCCTTCTGAGGGGTGGACCACCAGCCTAGGGAGCGGACGGCTGTACCGCTGAGGGGCGGCACCCCTCGAGCTCGTCTGCACGGCCCGCTGCACACGACGACTCCCGGAGAAACAGGTGCACGGTGCATCTATCTTCTCAATTCGAGGACGTGACGCACACCACAGAGTTACGGTCTGGCATGAAAAAAATCCTTGCCACCGGACTGACAACAGCACTCGTCGTCGGCGGGCTCGGACTGGCCTCGGGCCCGGCCGAAGCACGCCCCGACATCAAGACAGCAGCCTTCGCGCAAGCGGGTCCGCTGCCCCTCGACCTCTGCGATCTCCTGCCCCTGTGCACCGGGCCCGGAGGCAGCCTGCTGATCGACGTCCAGGACGCCCTGGACGCCCTGCTGGGCAACACCGGCTCGCCCCAAGACCTCGCCACGGCCATCGTGGCGGCGCTGCAGGGCCTGCCGTCCGGCGACCGGCCCGAGGCAGCCGCGGCCATCGCGCAGCAGCTGCAGAGCGCAGGGCTGAGCCCTGCAGCCCTGAGCCAGGTGCTCAGCGGGCTGGCAGGAGACTCCAACCCGCTCGGCGACCTGGTCCCCGACCTGCTGGCGACCGTCCAGAGCCTGGTCAACGGTCTGCTGGGCATCGGCGGACAGACCCCGGACCCGGCGCAGGCGCAAGCGCTGGTCGACCAGCTGCTGAAGGCGCTGGCAGCAGGTGACGCCTCGGCGCTGCAGGCCCAGGTGTCGAGCCTGCTGACGTCGCTGCCCGGCGGGTCGGGGCTCTCCCCCGCCACCCTGACCGACCTCGTCAACCAGATCGTGGCGGCCCTGCAGGCCGGTCTCGGCGGCGCATCGGCCACTCCGGTGGTCAACAACGTCGACAACGCCATCAGCACCAGCGCCCCCAGGCTCACCTCGCCGGGGACCTACGTGACGAGCAAGCGTCCGGCGATCCGAGGCACCGGCGCAGCCGGCGCGTCCGTCACCGTGCGCACCAGCAAGGGCGTCGTGCTGGGTTCGGCCACCGTGAGCTCGACCGGGGCCTTCACGGTGACCTCGCGCTCGCTGAAGCGTGGCGCGTACACCGTGACCGCCACGCAGACCGCGCCCGGTCGGGCCACGTCGCCCCAGTCGTCCGCCCGGACGTTCCGCGTCGTGTCGGCCAAGCCGGCCATCACGACGAGGTCGAACAAGAAGTTCAGGACCCACCGGCCGAAGATCTCCGGAATCGCCTACCCGAGGACCAAGGTGGTGCTGCGCAGCTCCACCGGCAAGAAGCTGGGCAGCGCGAAGGTGCGCTCGAACGGCACCTGGTCGATCAGGTCCAAGAGCCTGTCCAGCGGCACCCGCAAGATCAAGGTGACGCAGACGGGTTACGGCAAGAAGAAGACCAGCAAGCTCAAGAAGATCCGCATCCGCTAGTCGATCCATGGGGGTGGTCGTGGCCTGGACGGGCCGCGACCACCCCTCTCACGTGGTGGGTGGCTCGACCGCGCCGCGCGTCATCGGCCGATCAGGGTGAGGGCTGCGTCGGCGATCGCGCCGGGGTCGATGCCGTGGAGTCGGTAGGCGTCCTCCAGGCCGGTGGACTGGCCGAAGTCGGTGACTCCGAGGCAGCGGATGCGGTCGCCGCGGGCTCCGGCGAGGAACGACAGCGTGTGCGGGTGGCCGTCCAGGACGGTCACGAGTGGTGTCGGGTGCTCGGCGGGGAACAGGGTGCTGATGATGTCGTCGCCGCGGGTCTGGCCGATGGTTCCGCGCTGGTTGAACGAGCGGAACACCAGATCAGGGCTCGTCAGGCAGACCACTCCCGCCGTGATCCCCTGGTCGGCCAACGCATCCGCAGCCGCGATGACCTCCGGAAGGATCGCGCCGACCCCGACCAGGGTGACCTGCTCGTCGGCCGGGTCGTGGGTCGTGATGCGGTACCCACCGGCGACGGCCTGCCGGCGACGGCGCTCCAGCATCACGTCGTCCTCGGGCAGCGACGACAACCCCTGGTCGACCGGGCGGGTCGAGAGGCGGAAGTACGACGACGTGCCGCCCTCGATGCCGACCTGGGCCATCGCGGCGAGCATGCACCACTCCAGGTCCTGGGCGAACACCGGTTCCCAGGCGATGCACTCGGGCTGCTCCAACCCGATCGACGGAGTGGTGATCGACTGGTGCGCCCCACCCTCGGGGGCCAGCGTCACCCCCGACGGGGTGCCGACGATGATCGACTGACCGCCCGCGTAGATGCCGTACGACCAGGGCTCGAGTGCGCGAGAGACGAAAGGGTCGTAGAGGGTCGCGATGGGGATCAGCCGCTCGCCCCAGCGCGACCAGGTGGCGCCGAGCTCACCCAACAGGCTCACGAGGTTGACCTCGGCGATCCCCAGCTCGATGTGCTGGCCACTGGTGACCTCCGACCACTTGAGCACCCTCTCGGCGTCGTCGGCGAACCAGTCCAACCGGTCCTGCACCGACCACACCCCGGTCTTGTTGATCCAGCCGCCCAGGTTCGTCGACGACGCCACATCGGGGCTGCACGTCACGACGCGGGCCGCGATCTCGGGTGCCGACCGCTTGAAGTCCGCCAGGAAGCGACCTAGAGCGGCTTGCGTCGAGACCGGTGCCTTGTGAGCACGTCCCAACCGGACCGGAACCTGCCCCGTCGGCTGCGTGACGACAGGGGCGCGCGCCATGTCGGAGCCTCGCGCGTCGCACAGTCTCGCCGCCGGCGATCCGGCCGCGAACGTGGCCCACGGATCGTCGAGGTCGGTGCCCGTGACCCGTGCCAGCTCCAGCATCTGCTCACCGGTCAGCAGCGCCGAGTGGTTGTTGGGATGCCCCTCGGTCGGGAGCCCGCGACCCTTGACGGTGTAGGCGAAGATGATCGTCGGGCGGGTCGAGTCGACCGTCCGGTACGTGTCCAGCAGCAACCCGATGTCGTGGCCACCGAGGTCGCGAACGGCGTGGGCCAGCTCGGCCGTCGGCAGCGAACCGAGCAGCTTCCTCAGCTGGTCGCTCCCGTGCTGCCCCACGATGCGGTCGGCGATCTCGGACGAGTCCACGCGCAGCAGCCGCTGGTACTCCTCGTTCGGCATGTCCTCCAGGCGCCGCCGCAGCTCGTCGCCTCCGCCCCGGCCGAAGAGCTCCGCGATCGCGCGACCCCACTTCAGGGTGATCACCTGCCATCCGGCCGCCTCGAACATGCCCATCAGACGATGGATCTGGACGTCGGGCACGACTCGGTCCAACGACTGACGGTTGAGATCCACGATCCACAACAGCTCGCCGAGCCGGGCGACGGACGGATCAGCGACGGCCTCCCAAATCGCCCCCTCGTCCAGCTCGGCGTCGCCCAACAGGCTCACGAACCGGCCTGCCGGAGGGGCAGTCGGGAAGTGCGAGCTCACGTACCGGTGCGACATCGCCGCCCACAACGCCGCCGTCGCGCCGATGCCGACCGAGCCGGTCGAGAAGTCGACCGTGTCCGGATCCTTGCGACGGCTCGGATACGACTGCAGACCACCCTTCGCCCGCAACGTCGACAGGTACTTCTCATCCAGGTCGCCCAGCAGGTAGTTGATGGCGTGGAGGACCGGCGACGCGTGCGGCTTGACCGACACCCGGTCGATGCTCGTCAGCTCCGAGAACCACAACGACACCATGATCTCCACCATCGACGCACTCGACGCCTGATGCCCACCCACCTTGACACCCGACTCGTTGGGGCGTCCTCGGTTCGCCGCGTCGACGATGGCCGTCGAGATCCACCTCACCCGCTCCGCGACCTGCCGCAGCACGTCCGTACCGGCCGCCCCCTCGTCCGGGAGGTGCTGCGAGATGCTCTGAGTCATGGCGAGTCCTTGGTGGCTGGCGATCGGGAGGGCGTCGTGCGGAACAAGATCGGCTGGGCCGCTTCTGCGGCGGTCCTCACCTCAGGGTGTAGACCCTGCGTGCGTTCTCGGCGCCGATCATCTGCGCGACCCGGACGGCATCGTCCGCCGACCAGTCCCCACGACGGACCCACTCGCCGAGGGCGAGCCCCATCGAGCGTCGCCACAGCACCGATCCGAGCAGGTGCAGCTCGGGGAGCCCGTAGGCGTCCGACGAGTACAGCTGCTTGGCGAAAGGTGCCACCTCGAACGACTCGCGCACGACCTGCGCCGACTGGGCGCCGACGAAGTTGATGGCGAGCCCGATGTCGAAGTGCACGTGGTCGAACGCCTGCGCGAGGTAACCCGCCTCTCGGTGGAACGGCCAACAGTGCAGGAGCATCACCGCCGAACCGCTCTCGGCGGTGCTGCGCAGCAGCGGCAACAGGTGCAGCGGGTTGGTGCGATCGAGATCCAGGTCACGATCGCCCAGTCCGATGTGCAGCTGGAGAGGGCGGCCACGGTCCACGGCACTGTGCACCAGGAACGCGATGATGACGGGATCGACCGTCCTCAGGCGGTCGGCCGGCGTCGTGCGGAGCCACGCCGACACGGCGGCCGTGACCGCGTCGTCGGAGGGGCGCGACCAGTCGATGTCGAGACCGCAGCGGTAGGCGGCGATCGACTTGAAGCCGGCCGCATCGGCCGACTCTGCGGCCACAGCTGCTCGGACGCGGTCGACGAACTCGGCAGGATCCGCGCACTCCGCGGCGACGGACTCGGCCAGTCTCTCCAACCGCACGAGCCGATTGCTGTCCGCGCCCGATGCCGACGCCAGGTCGCCGGGCGACCGCAGGGCGTCGAGACCGATGCTCTCGTCGACGATCCACCCGGTCACGCGGGCAGCGGGCAGCAGCAGCGAGTCGAGCTCCTGGGACGACATCGACGCACGCCTCGTCCAGTACTGGTCGGCCGACGCGTGCGGTGCCAGGCCGAGCAGAGGAGCGACCCAACGACGTATCGCGAAGCCCAGCTGCGAGTCGAACATGCTCATGAACGCGGGGACGGGGTCCGGCGAGCCCTCGTTGATGGACTGCTCGAAGACGTTGCGCGTGATGTCGTCCGCGTAGGTGCCGTGCACGTGATGGTCGACGAGCTCGAGCCCCGTGAGCGCCTCGCGGAGCATCGACGGCACCTCGTGCTCCACCCCGGCGAAGACGTCGACCGTGCCGGAGGTCATGACCACGCCATCTTGAGCGTCTCGGCGATCTCGGCTGCCGTGGCGTCGCAGAAGACCTCGACCTCGTGGCGGCGCACGGCCACCAGGCCGGCAACCACCATCGGCCCGAACAGCTGCTCGGCGAACGTCGATGCGGCGAGCTCGTCCAGGACCTCGCCGGCATCCTGCGACAAGGTGGCCGCTCCCGACTGCTGAGGATCGGCGGCGAGCTCGTCCGGCAACGGGGCACCTTCGACGACCCCGCGGAGCGCGGAGCCGAGGAGGGCGGCAGCAGCGAGGTAGATGTTGGCCGTCGCGTCGACGATCTTGAGCTCGATGTTGGCGCCGTGCGGGTTGCCCGCGGTCCCGGCCAGCAGACGCACCGCTGCCTCGCGGTTCTCGAGTCCCCAGCCGACCGAGGCACCTGACCAGGACCCTGCCTTCAGCCGTTGCGACGAGACGACCGACCCGGCATAGACGCCGTGCAGGTCGCGCAGACCGCCCAGCACACCGCCGATCGCCGCGCCCCCCTCAGGGGTGAGCCCGTGCGGCCCGTCCCCGCCGTGGAAGATGTTGTGCCCGTCGCGCGCCAGCGACAGGTGCAGATGTGCCCCGTTGGCCGCCGCACCGACCCACGGCAGGGGCGAGAACGAGACCTCGAGCGAGTGACGCGCCGCCACCAGACCGATCACGGTGCGAGCGAGCACCGCCGCGTCGGCCATGCGGATCGGCGCAGCGGGAGGCAGCGACACCTCGTACTGGTCGTGGCCGAACTCGGCGTGCAGCTGTTCCGGTGCAAGTCCTGCGTCGGTCAGCGCATCGGCGAGATCGGCCAGGAAGGCGCGGTGACGGGTCAGCGACCGCATGCCGTAGGCGGCCCACTCGGCGCCCGCCGAGGGTCCCCGGTCGGGATCGATGACGACGAACTCGATCTCGGTGCCCATCAAGGTCTCGAGCCCGCGCTCGTTCGCCTGCGCGGCGACGGCGCGCAACGCCCGGCGAGGACACAAGGGCGATGCCGTGCCGTCCTGCTCGCACAGATCGGCCGGCGCCCAGGCCAGACCGTCACCGATGTCGACCAGGTCGTCGGGGTCGATCCTCAGCCTGAGGTCGCCGGCGACGCCGATGTCGTCGGTGAACACGACGGTGTTGTCGGCCGAGAAGGTCACCCACGTGGGCGACGCCCCGATCCCCGACGTGGCGAAGACGTCCGTGCGGGCCGCCGGGACCGTCTTGGCGCGGGCGACCCCTGCGTAGTCGACCAGCGAGCCGACGACGAGTGTCCTTCCGCGCTGGTCGGCTGATGGTGGCGATGACCGCATGCGCGCGCTCCCGGGGTGTGAGGACTAGGTTACGAACGAAACATACATTACACTTTTGTGACAGAGATCGAAAAGTGTTACTACAGTTTCTTAGCGAGAGGCGGCTCGTCCGTGTGCAGGATGTTCGGTTTTGTCTCCCCTGGCGCGTCCAGTGTGGCGGACTCGCTCGGCGCCCGGGGTCTCACCGACCTCCACGCGCTGGCCCAGCTGCACGCTGACGGCTGGGGATGGGCCGGCATCGGCCGACCCGGCGAACGGCCAGAGGTCGTCAAGTCGATGATGCCGGCCGAGCAGGACGCCTCGTTCCAGGCGGCGCTCGACTCGTCTCGCCACGCCGCGATGCTCCACCTGCGATGGGCCACGGTCGGCATCGGCGTCGAGCAGACCAACACCCACCCGTTCGTGGCCGGCGACATCACGTTCGAGCACAATGGCGCCCTCAAGCCGATCGACACCATGCGCGCCCTGCTGTCCCCCCGCAGTCGCGCGGCCCTGACCGGGGCGACCGACAGCGAGATGTACTTCGCACTGATTCTCGAGCTCGTCCCGCACGAGGCCTCGGTGCCCGCCGCGGTCGCCCGGGCGGCACGCACCATCCGCCAGGAGTTCCCCGTGGCGAGCCTCAACGCGATGCTGCTGACGCCGGAGCACATGATCGTCGTGCACTCGAGCGCCCGCAGCGCCCTCGACGAGATCGACCTCGTCGAGGCAGCCCAGTTCGAGCTGCCCGACGAGCACGCCGAGGACTACTTCGCGCTGCGCTGGTCGCGGACCGAGGACGGCACGGTGCTGGTCGCCTCGAGCGGGCTGTCCGAGGAGTCGTGGGCGCCCCTGCCTACCGACACCGTGATGGCGATCAGCCTCACCGATGGCTCCATCCAGATGCTGGCACTCGATGCCACGGCCGAGGAGGTCACCGCATGACCCAGTTCGTCGATGTCCACCGCATGCGCCGGTGGGTTGCCGGCATGCAGGTCGAGAACGTTCTCGAGGGCCTGCGCACGTACATCGAGGACGACTTCCGACGCTGGCCGCGCTTCGACAAGGTGGCCCGAGTCGCGAGCCACACCCCCTTCGGCGTCATCGAGCTGATGCCGACCAGCGATCACGAGACCTACGGCTTCAAGTACGTCAACGGGCACCCGGACAATCCCGAGCGCGGGTTCCAGACCGTGACGGCCTTCGGCGTGCTGGCCGACGTGCACAACGGGTACCCGACCTTCATGTCCGAGATGACCATCCTGACGGCCCTGCGCACGGCTGCCACCTCGGCCATGGTCGCCAAGGCCTTGGCCCGACCGGGGTCCGCGACCATGGCGCTCATCGGAACGGGCAGCCAGGCCGAGTTCCAGGCCCTGGCGATGCGTGGCGCGCTGGGGATCGAGGACCTGAGGATCTGGGACACCGATCCGGCGGCGATGCTCAAGCTCGCCCGCAACCTCGAGCCGCGTGGCTTCGACGTGACGATCGCCGGCTCGGCCCGCGAGGCCGCCCAGTGCTCTGACGTCATCACCACGTGCACGGCCGACAAGACCCGTGCCACGGTGCTCGACCTCGACATGATCCCGCAAGGGGCGCACGTCAACACGATCGGCGGCGACTGCCCCGGCAAGACCGAGCTCGACCCTCGCATCGTCACCCACGCAGACGTGTTCGTGGAGTACGAGCCGCAGACGCGTGTCGAGGGCGAGATCCAGGCACTGCCCGCCGACTCACCCGTGACGGAGTTCTGGCGCGTGCTCGTCGGCGACGCCCCGGGGCGCACGAGCCGTGAGCAGATCACGGTGTTCGACTCGGTCGGCTTCGCGATCGAGGACTTCGCCGCTCTGCGGTTCGTCCGGGACTCGACGGCTCACACGGACTTCTCCACGACGATCGACCTCGTCGCGCAGCCGGACGACCCCAAGGATCTGTTCGGCTACGCGACGGCGCCCTCCCCCGTCCCGGTCTGAGACGTAGCGATCGACCCGCGGTACCGGCTACCGCGGGTCGATCGCGTGACGGCCCGGCGTCGAGTCCACGAGCGTGCGCGTGTACTCGTGCTCCGGGTCGTCGAGGACGTCGGCCGTCCGCCCCTGCTCGACGATGTCGCCCCGGTACAGGACGACGACCCGGTCCGTCACCTGACGCACCACGGCGAGGTCGTGCGTGATGAACAACAGCGCGACGCCCTCGTCCCGTCGGACCTCGCGCAGCAGCTCGAGGATCTGCGCCTGCACGGAGACGTCGAGCGCCGCTACCGGCTCGTCGCAGATCAGGAGCCGTGGCGCCACGGCCATGGCGCGGGCGATCGCCACGCGCTGACGCTCACCGCCGGACAGGGCGGACGGTCGCCGCGACGCGTACGAGCCCGGGAGGCCGACGCGTTCGAGCAGCGCGGGGACGGACGTGGGCCGCGCCTCGTCCCGCCGGTACTGCAAGGCCTCGGACAGCGCCGACCCGATGGTCCGCATGGGGTTGAGCGACGCGTACGGGTCCTGGAAGACGACCTGGACGTCGTGGCGGACTGCCGCGAGGTCGACTCGCGAGAGCCGACGATAGTCGGCGATCTGGCGCCCGGCGAGCTCGATCGAGCCCGCATCCGGCGTCACCAGTCCGAGCAGCGACCTGGCGAGCGTCGTCTTGCCGGATCCCGACTCGCCCACCACGCCCAGCGACTCGCCGGCAGCGATCGACAACGACACCGAGCCGAGCGCCACGGACGACGTCGCACGACCCATCATCGACGAGGTCCTGTACGTCTTGCCGAGACCTTCGACGCGCAGCAGCGGACCGGCGTCGGGCACCGCGGGCGGGTCCACGGGGGCCAGCACCTGGGCGCGGCGACCGGCGAGCTCGGCGCCGATCTCCTCGATCCGCAGGCAGGCCGACTGGTGCCCGGCGGCGACCGGACGAAGTGGCGGGCGCTCCTGGCGGCACTCGTCGCGGGCCCACTCGCACCGATCGGCGAAGCCGCACCGCTCGCGGACGGAGTCCGCCGGCGGCACCGACCCGGGGATCGAGACCAGCCGGCCGATGTAGGCATCACCGGCCAGGTCGCTCAGCATCAGGCCGTGGCTGTAGGGATGGCTGGGACGTCTGGACAGCTCGTCGGCCGGGGCCCGCTCGATCACCGAGCCCGCGTACACGACCTGGATCTCGTCGCAGACGTCGAAGGCCACCTGCAGGTCGTGGGTGATCAGGAGAAGGGCCATGTTGCGCTCACGCTGCAGGCGCCCCAGGAGCGCGAGCACCTCGGCCTGCGTCGTCACGTCGAGCGCGGTGGTCGGCTCGTCGGCAAGGAGCACCTCGGGATCGGAGGCCAGCGCCGCGGCGATCGCCACTCGTTGACGCATGCCTCCCGAGAGCTGGAACGGGTGCCGGCGCGCCACGTCCGCGTCGAGACCCACCTCGCGCAGTCGGGCCGCCACCTCCTGGCGGCGGACCTTCTTCGAGCGCCGCACGTCGGCCGGCAAGGACTCCGCCAGCGTGGCACCCACGGTCTGGAGCGGGTTGATCATCGTGAAGGGGTCCTGCAGGAGCAGGCTGATCTTGGCACCGCGCATGGACCTCAGCGCCCGCTCCGTCATGCCGATCATCTCGGTGCCGTGGAAGCGCACGCTGCCCGTGGCGGTGACCCCGTCGGGAAGCAGACCCACCAGTGCGCGGGCCGACATCGACTTGCCCGACCCGGACTCCCCCACGATCCCGAGCGTGCGCCCGCGCGAGAGCGTGAAGCTCACGTCGTCGACCAGCAGCCGCGACGAGGCGCCCGAGCCGGCGTGCACGTGGAGTCCCTCGACCTCGAGCACGGTCTCGGCAGCACCCTTGGACGGCTTGCTCGACTCGACGGACATCGCACTCATCGTTCCTCGCTCCGGGCTGAAAGGCGGTCGTAGAACCAGTCGCCCAGCACCGTCGCGCTGATGCACGTGAGCGCGATCAGCAGTGCGGGGACGATGGCCATCCACGGGTTGTCGTAGATGAGCTTCTGTCCGTCGGCCAGCATCGTGCCCCAGTCGGAGCTGCCGGCCCGCGACCCAAGACCCAGGAAGGTCAGGGCGGAGAAGGCGATGATGGCCGTGACGAAGTCGAGCAGGATGTTGGCCACGATGATGGGCGAGACGTTGGGCAGCACGTGGTGCGTGACGACCCGCCGGTCGGGCACGCCCAGCGTCCTGGCCGCCTCGACGTACGGCAGACGCGACTGGACCCGGGTCGCGCTGCGCACGAGCCGGAGGGCGAACGGGAACATCAGGGCGATCAGCAGCGCCACGGTCAGCCAGTAGCCCGTGCCGACCACGCCGACCACCACGATCGCGATGAGCATGAACGGCAGCGAGTACAGGACGTCCGAGAGCAGCGTGACGAGCGCGTCGACGCGGCCGCCGTAGTAGCCGGCCAGCAGTCCCAGCGCCGTGCCCAGGACCATCGTGCCGAGGGCGACGCAGACCGGGCCGGACACCGCGCTCAAGGTGCCTTGCATCAACCGGGACAGCACGTCGCGTCCGAGGTCGTCGGTGCCGAGCAGGTGCCCGGACGACGGACCCTTCGCGGCGTCGAGGAGGCTCTGCTTGTCCGGATCGGCCGGGGTGAAGAGCTGGCCCGCCACGGCGAGCACGGTGACCAGCAGCACGAAGGCCGCGGCGAGCACGACGCTCGCCGAACGGCGACGACGACGGGCACGCTTCGGCACGGGTACGTCGAGAGCAAGATCGGTCACGGTGTCAGCCCTTCGCCGCGTATCGGGTGCGTGGATCGATCAGGAGGGAGAGCAGCTCGACCGCGAAGTTGGTCAGGATCACGACCAGCGCCAGGACCATCGTCACCCCTTGGATGACGGGCAGGTCCGCCTGCTGGACCGACGAGACGATCAGCTGACCGAGCCCCGGGAGCGAGAAGACCTGCTCGACCAGCACGGCCCCGGAGATGAGCGAGATGAGCAGCAGGCCCGCCGAGGTGACGACCGGCAGCGCGCTGTTGCGCAGCGCGTAGACCACGAGGATGCGGCGGGGCGACAGACCGCGTGCGCGGGCGAAGGTGATGTAGTCCTGCTGCATCACCGTCAGCGTCGAGGCCCGGGTCTGCCTGGCCACGATGGCGGCCAGGCCGATCGTCAGGGTGATGGCCGGCAGGATCAGGTGGACAAACCGGTCACCCCCGCCCTCGCCGGCACCGTAGACCGGCAGGACCGACAGCTTCACCCCGAGCACGAAGATCAGCAGGATGCCGACCGCGTACGGCGGCGAGCTCATGCCACCCACGGTGAGCAGCGAGACGGTCCGGTCGAGCTTGCCGCCGCGGCCGATACCGGCGAACAAGCCGGCGGGGACCGAAACGATCAGCGACAGGACGAGAGCCATCGCGGCGAGCTGCGCCGTGATGGGCAGGTACTGGCCGATCTGCTGCGTCACCGAGACTCCCGCCACCGAGGAGGTGCCGAAGTCGAGCTGCACGGCGTTGATCAGCCACCGGCCGTACTGCTGGAAGAACGGATCGTTCAGGTGGTACTGCTCGTTGAGCGCCGCCACCTGCTCGGGGGTCGGCGGCCGGCCGCCCAGCAACGCCGTGAGCTGGGAACCGGGCGCCGCCGCCGTGAGGCCGAACACGAGGAAGCTCACGATCAGCAGCAGAAGGAGCGAGAAGGCCGCCCTCCGTGCGATGAAACCGACTAGACCCATCTCGGGCTCCTCCTCGTCGCCGATCTGGTGGCCGACGGGGGCCGGCTCGTCGCCGGCCCCGTCGCGGACGTCACTTCGCGGACGTCACTTCGCGGGGCGAAGGTAGTCCAGGTAGGCGCCGGTCTGGAAGTCCAGGGCCGTCACCTTCTGCGTGTAGACGTAGCCCTTCGAGAGCACGAAGACCGTCTTCTCCTGGAACAGCGGCACGTACGGCACCTGGTCGGCGAGCTCGGTCAGGATCGTCTTGGCGGCGTCCCAGCTCTTGTCCGACGTCAGGTCGCCCAGGGCGGCGTCGGTGCGCTCGCTCGCGAAGTGGGAGAAGTTGTATCCGCTCGACGGGTCGATCGGGTACGAGATCGATCCGGCGTCCGGGGTCGTGGTGAAGAACATCGGCGTAGGTGTCTTCATCTCGCCGGAGTAGAACGCGTCAAGCCAGTCCGAGTAGGTGTAGGTCTCGACGGACGACCGGATGCCGAGGGCCTTCAGGTTCTCCTGCAGGTTCAGCGCGACCAGCTTCGACCACGGGATCTCGGCGACGAACTGGATCTTGACCTCACCGTCGTACGTGGCGTACTTGGACTGCGCCAGCTCGGCCTTCGCCTTGGCCGGGTCGAGGTCGTACTGCGGCAGTGAGTCGAGGAACGTGTCGGCCTCCTCGGCCGACGGGGCCGATCCCCTCACCGTCTCCAGCGGGGCCAACGACTGCAGGAGCGACGCCTGGCCGCCGAAGCCGGCCTGCACGAGTCCCTTGCGATCGATCGAGTAGGCGACCGCGCGGCGGAAGTGGACGTCGTCGAACGGAGCCTTGCGGGTGTCGAAGCCGTAGAAGTCCATCATCATCTGCGGCGCCGCGTACGTCGTCGCGCCAGTGATCTTCTTCCACTGGTCGAAGGTCCTCAGGTCGGAGACCCTCGTGCCTTGGACCTCGCCCGACCGGACGGCCAGCTGAGCCTTCGTGTCGTCGCCGATGACGACGAAGTTGAGCTTGTCCGGTGCGGGCTTGGTGCCCCAGTAGTGCGGGTTGCGGGTCATGCTGATCTTGGAGGGAGTCACCGAGGTGGCCACGTACGGCCCGGTTCCGATCGGGACGGCGTCGGGGGTGCCCAGGTCGTCGGGGTGGGCCTCGCCGAACGTGGCCTGCATGATCGGCACGGACGTGTCGGCGATGTTGAACCGCGCGGACGGGTCGGGCTTCGACAGCTTGACGGTGACCTGCATGGGGCCGGTCTCGGTGACCGACTCCACGCTCTTGATCAGGCTCGCGTTCGACGCCTTCGCGCGCTGGGCGTGCTTGAAGCTCCACACGACGTCGGCCGGTGCGAGATCACTGCCGTCCGAGAACTTCACCTCGGGTCGCAGGTCGTAGACGATCGTCGTCGGGTCAGGAGTGCTGGTCTTCTCCGCCAGGACGGGCTTGTACCCCGACAGCGTGGCCGCCTCGAGGAACTGCGTCGTGGCGGCCGGGATGCCCGCGGTCGCCACGTCGGCACCGCTGGTCATGTCCATCGACTTGGCGAGGGTCGGCAAGGAGAACGTAAACTCCGGGATCGTCGTGTTCGAGGGCTTCTGCGGCCCATCGCTCGAACCGGCGCAGGCGGTCAACGTCAGGCCGGCGACGACGAGCAGCATCGCACCGCGCCGGAGGGGGAAGGGCTTCATGTGTGTCCGTGCTCCTCGATCGGGGGGCCACCTCGTCGATGCAGTGGTTGAGAGAATCGTATGTGAAACATTCATTCCTGTATACCGAATTTCAATTGCAGATGAAACAAACCGTACTTTACCCGGCTGATACGCGCTGCTAGCCTCGATCGACCGCCCACAGCTGCCACGACGGTGCGGCCACACCGTTGCTCGGGACGTCCCCGTCCGCCCGCCCCTCTCGAAGGCCCCCATGACTGCGACAGAACACGACGAGGCCACGCCTCCCTCGGCCACCGTTGCGGCTCGGGTCCGCAGCCGCCTGGACTCCCTCAGCCCCGGCGAGCGGAAGGTCGCCCGGGCCCTGCTGTCGAGCTACCCGGTGGCGGGCCTCGAGACCGTGGCCGAGCTGGCGAAGCGAGCCAGCGTGAGCTCGCCGACCGTCGTCCGATTCGTCTCGCGCCTCGGGTTCAGCGGGCACGCGGAGTTCCAGAAGGCGCTCATGCGCGAGGTCCACGAGAGCCAGGGCTCGCCGCTGCAGCAGTACGGCAAGGCCGCCGCCCTGCCGGCCAACGACTTCCTGGGTCACATGTCCCAGGCGTTCAGCACGTCGGTGGAGACGACGTTCAGCGAGCTGCCCGATCCCGAGTTCTCCGCCGCGACCGATCTGCTGTGCGACGATCGTCGGCGACTCCACCTCGTCGGTGGCCGCTTCAGCCACGTCCTGGCCGACTACCTGCGGCTGCACCTCGAGATGGTGCGACACCACGTCCACCCGGTCCCCGCCGACGAGCTGTCCCGACTGAGCATCGTGGCGAGCGCCTCCAAGGCCGATGTCGTGATCGCCTTCGACTACCGCCGGTACGACCAGGAGACCGTGCGCTTCGTCCAGAACATGGCATCTCGCGGCAGCTCGATCGTCCTGCTGACCGACTCCTGGCTCTCGCCGGCGTCCGAGGTGGCGGCCGTGGTGCTGCCGGCCCGCGTCGAGGCTCCGTCGCCGTTCGACTCGCTCACCGCGGCCATGGCGGTCGTCGAGAGCCTCGTCGCGGCGGTGGCGGACCGGTACGGGGAGCAGGGTCGCCGCCGCATCGAGACGATCGAGCAGTTCCGGCAGTCATGACTCCTACAACCGCGGCTCAGCCACGTCCACCAGGCTCCCGCGGGCGTCGACGACCGGGATCGACCGCCACCGGTCGAAGGCGCCGCACGGATGACTCACTCCCAGGCTGATCCGGTCGCCGGCGCGCAGCGCGCACGTCGCCGCCACTGACACGAACGCGTGCTGGTCGTTGACCCCCACGACGCGCGCACCCTCGACCGGCGTGATCGACCCGTCGTCGTGCCGCTGCCCGACGACCACCGGCAACCTGTCGTCCGTCGGCACGTCGCGACGCCCGAAACCGGCGATCACCAACCCCGGCTCCGGGGTGGACAGGACCGAGGCGACCAGCTCGAGCGCCGGCGCGAACCTGGACCCGCCGGGCTGGTCCGACCGGCCGTCGAAGGGCGACGTCTCGCGATACACGCCGTGGTCGTGGGTCGCGTAGCAACCGCTGCGCAGGATCGTGTCGACGGGGAACCCGAAGCGGTCCGGACCCACCGCGTCCACGACGAGGTCGAAGTAGGAGCTCCCCCCTGCGGTCACGACGGGCCGGCGCTCGAAGAGGTTCTCGGCCTGGCAACGCTCGGTCAGCGCGTGCAGCTCGTCGAGGAAGGTCCCGATGGCGGGCGGCACGGCTTCCTGGCCTCGGGGCATCAGACCTTCGAACCCCGCGACGCCCCGCAGCTCGAGGCGCGGCGACTCCGACACCCGGCGCGCCAGCTCGACCGCCTCGTGGACGCTGCGTGCGCCGGTCCGTCCTCCGGTGAACCCCAGCTCGACCAGGACGCCCAGACGCAGGGCCGGCTGCAGCGCGTCGAGCCGGGAGCTCAAGATCTCCAGGCTGTCGACCGAATCGACGTACACAAGGACGTCAGAGGGCTCGGAGGCATGGGCGAGGAAGGTCTCGGCCACCCAGGCGATGGCCCGTTCCTCGACCACCAGGTTGGCGATCAGGATGCGGCGGACGCCGAGCCCCCACAGATCGCGGGCCTGACGGATCGTCGCCGCCGTCAGTCCCCAGGCTCCGCGCTCGAGCTGCAGGTGGGTGATGTAGGCCGTCATGGACGTCTTGGCGTGCGGGGCCAGGTGCACTCCGCGCGCCGCGCAGTAGTCGGCCATCAGACGGACGTTGGAGCGGACCGCCTCGTCGTGCAGCAGCATGACCGGCAGATCGAGGTCGTCCAGCGCACGCGTCGCACCGCCCCGCGCCGCCTCGATACGTGACGTCGACGACGTGGACATGGTTCCTCCATGGGTGCGGGTGACTCGGGTCATCCGAAGCCTAGGTCGGGCGACCGTCCTGCCGCTGGTCCGAGCGCACATCGTGCACCCCTGTGGACGGTCCGATCGGACAGGTCCGTCGTGGCGCGGCGACGGCGGCCGTCCACCCGTCAGACGTCGTCGACGTACGTGCGCAGCCGGAAGTGCAGCATGGCCGCGAAACGGGTGTCGCTGTCGCCGAGATCGATCCCGCCGACCTGCGCCACCGTGCGCAGGCGGTACCGGAACGTGTTGGGGTGGACGAACAGGGACCGCGAGGCCGCCGTAATGTCGCCGAAGTGGTCGAGCCAGGCGGAGAAGGTCTCCACCAGCCGCGTGCCGTGAGCCCGGTCGTGCTCCTCGAGCCGCGCCGCCGGCCCTGCGAGCGCCTCGCCGCGCTGCACGATGGCGTCGCTGAGCTCGGTCATGAACGCATCCGCCTGCAGATCGACCAGGCGACCCACACGGCGCGTCGCCCGGCGTGAACGGAGCACCCGGGAGGCACGCGCGGCGTCCTCGCGTGACCGGGCGAGCTGGCGGACGTCGGACGCCGGGGCGCCGATCCCCACGACGAAGCTGCCCGAGCCGATGCGGTCGACGAAGCGCGAGGCGACTCTCGCGGCCGTCTCCTCGCGATGCTCACCCGCGACCGGCAGGAGTCCCAGGCACACCGGACCGACCACGGCGACGGCCGCGCGAGGCGAGGTCGCCGCGAGGTGGAGGGCGAAGGCGTCGGAGAGGCGCAGCTGCTCGGCCAGACGGTCGGCGCCGGTCGTCGCACCACGCTCGGCACCCGTCAGGTCGCCCTCGACGCCCCCACCGTCCTGCTCGTCCCGCTCGTCCCGCACGGCGAGCTCGAGCACCGCGACCGGCAGTCCCGCCAGGCCGAGTTCCGCCAGCGCACCTCCCGCCGCGGAGGAACCGGAAACCGCGGTGGCCACGAGCTCGGACCGACGCGCCCGCTCGGCCACCGTCCCCGTGCGTGCCCGCAGCATCGCGAGGGCGACCGGGCCGGAGGCCTCGCGGAGCGCCTCCATCCGGTCGGCCGACGGCTCGTCCCGCACGGCGACCCACACCGATCCCAGGATCTCGTCGCCCGCCCGCACCGCGACTGCCACCCGCGACAGCTCGGAGCAGTCCGCCCCGGTGTCGCCGGTGGGGACGAAGATCGGTCGATCCGACCCGTGGAGTCGCCGGAACACCCCGTCGTCGACGAAGCGCTGGGTGATGTGCGGCGGCACGCGTCGCCCCAGGATGGACTCGACACGAGGCCCGTCCGCCTCCTCCTGCCGCACCGAGAACGCGACCACCCGGGACTCCCGGTCCTCAATCGTGACGGGCGCGTCCATGATCGCGCTGATCGCGTCCGCCACGGCGAACAGGTCGTGCGCGGCGTCGTCGTGGAGCCTCAGGCCTGTCACCGCGGATCGCCTCCCACACCGGGAGTGTAGGGCACCCCCGATCCTGTCTCGGTGCTCGTCGCGGGCCTCATGGTGGATCCTCCCGGCGGCGCCGACAACTCTTGTCGGATGCGACAAGACGCCGCAGCGGGCCTGGTCTACGTTGAGATCGTCACGCACGCCCCCGGCTCGCAGCACGAGGAGACCCGATGTCCGACGAGAGCACGGCGGTCCCGATCGAGACGATGATCGATGCCCTCTTCGAGCAGTACGTCGGGGTCGGCACCAGCCGCGCAGCGGTCGTCGGGCTGAGTGACGAGACGGGACTGTCGCACTGGAGGGGCCACGGATCCGCCAACGATCAGGACGAGCTTCCCGACGCCGACATGCTCTTCCCGATCGCATCGATGACCAAGAGCTTCGCCTGCTGCGCCACCTTGGTCGCCCGTGACGCGGGGCTGCTCGACCTCGAGGACCCCATCACGAAGCACGTCCCGGAGTTCCAGCTCGCTGCGAACGACTCGGGCGAGATCGTGCCGACGATCCGCATGCTGCTGAGCATGAGCGGCGGGCTCACCGAGGACAATGCGTGGGTCGACCCCTTCATCGACGCCCCCGTCGATCGGGTGCTCCACGAGGCGGCCCGCGGCGTCCGGCTGAGCAGCCGTCCCGGTACCACCTACGAGTACTCGAACCTGGGCTACGCCTTGGTCGGCATCGCGGTCGGCCGAGCCGTCGGCATGCCCTTCGCCGACTACGTCCAGCAGAACCTGCTCGAACCGCTGGGTCTCACCTCGACGTTCTACGACAAGGACGCGCCGGCCGACCGGCCACGAGCCTCCGGATACTCGCTCGACGACCGTGGCGACTGGATCGCGTACGGCCCGCGGACCTCCGACGCCTTCCTCGCAGCCGGTGGCCTGGTCAGCACCATTCGCGACCTCGCCACATGGATCACGTGGCTCGGCTCGGCGCTGCGGGAGTCGCCCACGGACGAGTCGGTGCTCAGCACGGCGTCTCGGCGCGAGCTGCACCGCATCCACGTCATGACGCCCCCGGCCGTGACGATCGCCCCTGACGGCGGCCTGGCCGTCGTCACCGGCGGGTACGGCCTGGGCGTGCAGGTGCGTCAGGACCTGCGGCGCGGCCTCATCGTCGGACACGCGGGCGGGCTGCCCGGATTCACCCTCTACATGACGTGGCACCCGGCGTCGGGACGCGGGCTGGTAGCCCTGACCAACAGCCACCGCGGCGACCTCGTCGCGATGTGCGATCGCGCGCTCGGCATGGTCCTGGCCGACCACGACGTGCCCGCGTCGGTCGTGCGCCTGTGGCCCGAGACCCACGAGCTGCGACACCAGACCGATGCGCTGATCCGTCGCTGGGACGACGCCCTGGCGGTGCGCATCTTCGCCGACAACGTCGACTTCGACCAGCCCCTGGACGAGCGCCGGGCGGAGATCGCCCGCCTCGTCGAGATCGTGGGGCCCCTGCTCGACGCGCCCGGCGCGTCTCGTCTGGTGTCCGCCGACTCACCCGCCGACGTCACGTGGTCCATGGCCGGCGAGCGCGGCGAGCTGCTCTGCATGATCCACCTGACCCCGGTCGAGCCCGCGGCGGTCCAGGAGCTGGTCGTGCGAGCCGTGCCCGACGGACATCCGCGTCCCGTCGAGCTCCAGCCCGACCGCTTCACCGCGGGGCCGTCCTACACCACGACCCACCGGATCATCGCGACGACGTGACGGGGGTGCCGGCCAGCACGCCCAGGTCGAGCCGGTCGTCGGTGACGGTGACCTGGCCGGCCACGATCACGAACGCATAGCCCTGCGACGGCGCGGTGCCCTCGGCGTACGTGGCCCGATCGGTGACTCGGTGGGGGTCCAGCACCACGATGTCGGCGTCGGAGCCGGGCCGGAGGCGTCCCTTGCGCCGCATCGCCGGCACGAACGACTCGAGGATGCGCGCCGGCCCCAAGCTGCACCGCTCGAACGCCTCGACCCACGAGAGCGTCCCAGTGGCACGGACGTACTGGCGCAGGAAGCGTGAGTACGTGCCCGCCCCGCGGGGGTGCGTGACGACGTCACGCGGAGGGGGCCACGCGAACGGGTCCCCCGCCTCGGCCTCCCAGGCCAGGGGCATCGCGTCCGACGCGATGACGGTGCCCGGGAAGGTGAGTGCCCGGTCCAGCACCAGCCGGTCGTCCGGCACGTCCTCGTCGAGCAGGTGGATGATCACGATGGCGCCGGGGTCGTCCCGGCGCAGCCGCGCCAGCTCGTCCAGGTCGCGCACGCGCTGCCCCGTGGGGGTGTGGACGATGGACGAGGGCGTCAGCCGGCGCTCGGCAAGACGGTCCGGAGCGAGGAACGCGGCACCGATCGTCGTCGAGCCTGCACCGTACGGATAGGCCTCCGTCGTGACCGGCGCCGGGCTCTGCTCGATGAGGCGGTGCACCCGGTCGACGTGCCACAGCGAGGTGCTGTTGACGTGGCAGTAGTGCGCGGAGGCACCCGTCAGCTGCGCGGCCCGGACGATCTCCTCGGCGCCGTCGATCGCGACGCTCGGCGTGGTCTCGACCAGGTCGCGGGCGTGCGTGAACGTGCCGGTCGCGGTGTCCGCCGCCAGCTGGGAGACCGCCAGGTACTCCTCGGGCCTGGTCGCGGGCGCGTAGCCCAGCAGCAGGCCGATCCCGATCGCGCCGGCGGCCACGTCACGACCGAGACGGTCCAGCATGGCGTCGGTCTGGCGGTCCGAGGCGGGGCGCTTCCACTCGTCGCCGCCGAGCGACGTCAGGACGTCCCTCGGGTCGTCGCCCCGGATCCCGCCGACCTCGATCAGCCTGGCCTGCTGCCAGGACGCCGAGCTGCCGTAGTGGGTCGCGCGTCCTTGCACCGCGGCACCTCGGAGGAACGCCGACACGTCGGTGACCCCGCCCTCGAGGTCCAGCGCCGTCGTGACCCCGTCGAGCACCTGCAGCCGGCTCCCCGCGACGGTCTGGGCGTGGCTGTGCAGGTCGATCCACCCCGGGCCCACGATCCTTCCCGACGCGTCCAGCACGCGGCGTCCGACCAGCTCCTCGTCGGTCGTGACCGCGGTGATCGTCCCTCCGGTGATGCCGACCTGGCCGATGTCGTCCAGCCCGGTCTCGGGATCGATGAGGCGGCCGCCCGTGATGACGAGGTCGTGGATCGCCGGAGCAGGGACGGAACTGGTGTCGGTCGTCATGAGGTCCTCGGTGTCGAGCGCAGGTCGGTGTGCAGGAAGTCCGGACCGCCGGGCAGGCTGAAGAACCGCACCGGGACCCACCAGCTCGAGTGGGGCGAACGGTAGACGAACAGATCCGGAGCGACGGGCTCGAGCACGTGGTCGTGCGTCGCCGTGCGATCGGGTGCCGAGAGCACCTGCTGCGTCACGCGCAGCCGCAGGCTGCCGGCGTGCTCGGAGACCTCGAAGCGCGTGCCCCGCCGCTCGTACGTCCCCACGAGGCGGCGGACGTCCCCTGCCGGCTCCGTCGACGGGACCGGCAGCGGGGGCTTGTCGACCCCGGCCAGCTCGCCGAGCACCCCACGCATCAGCCGGTCCGCGAGCTCGTTCGCGCGTCCCCCGTTGGTCAGCACCACGACGGCCGTGGACCGCGAGGGCACGACGCGCAGGTAGGCCTGCTGGCCGATCGTCACCCCGTCGTGGCCGATGACCGTCTGGCCCGACCACTGCCGGCGCATCCAGCCGAGACCCCACGAGTCCGCGTCGTCGCGCTGCTCGGGCACCGCGTTGTGGTGGTCGGACATCGCCTCCACGCTCGCGGACGACAGCACACGAGCACCTGATGCCGTGACGCCACCGCTCAGGTGCATCTGCACGAACACCAGAAGGTCCTCGGCCGTGCCGCTCACCAGGCCCGCAGGTCCGATCGATCGCGGCAGCATCCACCGGTCAGCCTGGCGCGGCACGCCGTCCTCGTCGGGCACGTGGCCGATCGCCACCCGGTGCAGCAACGCCTGCTCCGGCAAGGTGACGGTCGCGCGCAGGCCCAGCGGCTCGACGATACGGGTACGGACGGCCTCGTCCCACGTGCCGCCGGTCAGCACCTCGACCACGCGTCCGGCGATCACGAACCCGGCGTTGCAGTAGGAGAACGACCGACCCGGCGCGTGCAGCTGTCCGACGCCGTCGAGGCCCTCGACGTACCGCTCGACGCAGTCGTCGCCGCGGCCCGTGTCGGTGAACACGTCCCCGTCGATCCCGCTGGCGTGACTCAGGAGCTGCCGCATCGTCACCCGCGCGGACGCCTCGGGATCCAGGACGCGGACGTCAGGCAGCACCGCGCCGATCGGGTCGTCGAGGCGCAGCACTCCCTCGTCGACGAGCTGCATGACCAACGTCGTGGTCCACACCTTGCCGATCGATCCGAACTGGAAGATCGCGTCAGGGGTCGCCTCGACGCCCGTGTCGAGTCCGAGCACCCCGGCCGCGTAGGTCGACACGGCCCCGTCCTGCAGGATGCCCAGGACCGCACCGGGCACTCCCAGGTCCCGCACGGCCGTCTCGAGCTCGTGCTGCCAGCGATCGTGCGCAGGCGTCTCGGTGCTCGCGTCCTGCGTCATGACAGCTCTCCCGTCGGCTCCGTGGCACGGACCCGCGCAGCCAGGACGGCTCACGCGATCACCCGCATGCTCGCACGCGCTCCGAGGCCTCACTAGTCCCACCGTCACTGCGTTCGGCAGGCGATTCGTGCAGACGGACGAACCACGGATCCGCGGCCGTCAGGCCAGGCGGCCGAACCCGCTGCGGTGGAAGAGCAGGGGCCCGCGATCGAGGCCCGTCTCCGCACCCAGGATCGCGTGGAGACGAAGGAGGACGATCACGTGGTCGCCAGCAGGGATCTCGCCGTGGATCGTGGTGTCGAACCCGGCCAGGCCGTCGTCCACCGTCACGGCTCCTCGGTCGGTGATGCTGACGCCGACGTCGGCGAACCGTTGACCGGCTGCGCCGGCGAGCTGCCGTGCGAGCGGGCCGTGGTGGTCGGCCAGGACCGTCACGCCCAGGTGGTCTGCGCGTCGCAGATCCGGCCAGGTCCGCGACTGAGCGGCGATCGAGAAGGACACCAAGGCGGGCTCGAGGCTGACGGTGGTGAACGACGACGCCGCGAGACCGGTGAGCGCGCCGTCCACCTGGGCCGCCACCGCCACGACGCCTGTCGGGAACGACCCGAAGGCGTGACGCAGGACGGCCGGCGACAGGTCCTGGTCGGCCGGCGACGGGGCCCTCACGAGCTCGACTCCCGCGTCCGGACGCGAGGATCGACCCACAGTCCCCGCCGCTCCAGCTCGGGCAGGACGCCCTCGCCGAACCAGTACGCCTCCTCCAGGTGCGGGTAGCCCGACAGGACGAACTCGTCGATCCCGACGGCCCGGTAAGCCTCGACCAGGTCGGCGATCTCGGAGAAGGACCCCACCATGGCGGTCCCTGCACCGCCCCTGACCAGACCCACACCGGCCCACAAATTCGGGTAGATCTCGAGGCCCTCCTTCGACCCGCCGTTCAGCGCGAGCATGCGCCGCTGACCTTCCGATCCCGACCGGCGCAGCCCCGCCTGCATCCGCTCGATCTCCTCCTCCGAGATGTGCCGGAGCAGCCGATCCGCCTCCGCCCAGGCGTCCGCGGACGTCTCGCGTGCGATGGTGTGCAGCCTGATGCCGAACCTGGGATCGCGCCCGTGCTTCCGCGCAGCCTCACGGACCCGGTCGATCTTCTCGGCCACCTGCTCCGGGGGCTCGCCCCAGGTGAGGTAGACGTCGGCGTGCTTGGCCGCGACCTCGATGCCTGCCGCCGACGAGCCGCCGAAGTAGATGGCGGGGACACGCTCTGGCCTGATGTGCAGCGTCGAGTCCTCGACGGACAGATGGGTGCCGCGGTAGTCCACCGTCTCGCCGGCCCAGAGACGGCGGACGATGGTCAGGAACTCGTCGCAGCGCGCGTAGCGGTCGTCCTTGCCGAGGAAGTCGCCGTACATGCGCTGGTCGTGGTCCTCCCCTCCGGTGACCACGTTGAGCAGGAGCCGTCCGCCCGTCAGGTTGGCGAACGTGGCCGCCATGTGTGCCGACGCGTACGGGCTCACGGCGTCGGGGCGGAACGCGACCAAGAACTTCAGTCGCTCGGACTGGGCAGCGAGCGCGGACGACGTCACCCACGCGTCCTCGCACCACGGTCCGGTCGGCACCAGGGCCGCCTCGAACCCGAGCTGCTCGGCCGATCGGACGACCTGGCCGAGGTAAGGGATGGATGCGGCCCGTCCCGCCGACGACGGATCCGCGTAGATGCCGTGGCCCCCGCCGACCACGGACCGACCATCCCCTCCGTTGGTCGGCAGGAACCAGTGGAACTCGAGCGTGCTCATGAACATCCTTCGTGGACAGATCGGGTGCGGAAGAGGATCGGGGCCTGCGGTCTGTGCGGACTCACAGCTGACCGTGACGGGGTGGCAGCGTGCTGTCGACCGCCCACCGGCCCAGGTGCTGCACCTTCCAGGCGGCCGGGTCGTGCAACGTGTGCGTCCGGGCGTTACGCCAGTGCCGGTCCAATGACTCCTTGGACGCCGCTGACCGGGTGCCGGCGACCTCGAACAGACGGCTCGAGGTGTCGACGGCCGCATGGCTGGTGGACGCACGCGCGGCGGCGACGGCCAGGGACGCGTGCCCCGCGCTGGCGGCATCCAGGTCCGCATCGGCTCGGTCGACGGCTCGCGCCGCCTCGGCGAGGAGCGCCTCGGCGGCCCTGACCTGCAGCTCGAGCATGCCGAAGGTCTGGACGACCAGGGGGTCGTCAGCTGCACGGCGCACGTCGGCATCGGGGTGCGGCCGGCTCTTCGTCGTGACGAACGCCGCCGCGTCCTCGAGCGCGGCCCGGGCGATGCCGGCGTCGATCGACGCGTGGAGGACCTGCGCGAACGAGCCGAAGGTCGTGGGGCCGTCGAAGGTGTCCGAATAGCTCGTGACCTGGTCGTCGGTGACGACGACACCATCGAGTCGCACCGTGCCGCTGGCGGTCGTGCGCTGGCCCAGGGCGTCCCAGTCGTCCACGACCTCCACCCCGTCGTCGTGACGTCCGACCCAGGCGACGTGCAGCGGGCCGTCCGGCCCCGCGTGGGCGAGGACCGGGATCCAGTCGGCGAACATCGCTCCCGTGCAGTAGAACTTCGTGCCGTCCAGCCGCCACGCGTCACCGTTCCGCGTCAACGTCGTCCGGTAGTCGCGCGCGTGCTCGGTCCCGCGCTCCGACTGGGCGTTGCCGAACTTTCTGCCTGCCAGCACCTCGGCGAAGAAGCGCTCCTGCTGGTCGAGGGTGCCCTGCAGGCGCAGCTGGTTGACGTACACGAAGTGGCTGACCGGTATCTGGCCCAGGTTGGGATCTCCCTTGCTGAGCAGACGGAACACCTCTGCGACGACCTCGACGGGCAGGTCCGCGCCGCCGAACGCGGCGGGCACGGTGATGGCGAGCAGCCCGCTCGCGGCCAGCTCGTCCACCTGGTCGTGGGGCAGCAGACGGTCACGGTCCCGCTGGGCCGCGCCTTCTGCGAACGCCTCTCCGAGCGAGCCCGCCACCCGCACGGCCTGCTCACCGGACAGCACCTCGACCGACGCCGTCATGCGCGTGGTCCGGTCGTCGCTGCCGGCAGGGTGCCGTTGACCGCGACGTCGCCCACGAGGCGCGCCTTGTACACGGACGGGTTGTGGGACGAGACGGCCCGCGCGTTCCGCCAGTGACGGTCGAGGGCCAGGTCGGCGTCCAGTGCCGAGGCGCTCGCGGCGTCGAACAGGAGCCAGCCGACCTCTCCGGACAGACGCGAGTTCAGGACCTGGACGGCTGCCGAGTCCGCGACGAGCCCATCGAGGGCGCGACGACGATCGTGGCCGTCGGAGGACAGGTACCCGTCGGCCCGGTCGCACAGGAGGGCGACGGACGCGCGAGCACCGAAGGCACGGCTGGCCATCTCCCCGACGACTCCGAGCACGTGCGGATCCTGCTGGGGCTCTCCGCCGGCCAACGGGTACGTCCGTCGACGACGTCGCACGACCTCCGCCGCGTCCTCGGTCGCCCGCTGCGCGATCCCGGCCTGGGTCGCGGAGTGGACGAGCTGGTAGAAGGCGCCGAGGTAGTCGATGACGTCCGGGTCGTCGTGGGCGAGCACGAAGCCGTCACGCACCGGCACGTTCGTGAACGTCGCGGTGCCACTGGCCGTGAAGCGCTGCCCGAAGCCGTTCCAGTCGTCCACGATCACGACACCGGGATCGTCGCGCGGCACGACGACCTCGACCACACCGCTCTCCTGGACGACGAGGACGTTGATCCAGTCCGCGTAGAGGCTGCCGGTCGTGTAGTACTTCGCCCCCGACAGCCGCAGGCCGTCCCCATCGTCGTGCAGCCACACGCCGTCGGTCAACGTGATGCCGGACGGGCGCTCGGGCTCCGGTCCCGGCGGTGCTCCACCGGGGGTCGCCCCTGCGGCTCGCGAGGAGGCGGCCGGGCCGAACATCCGACCCTGTCCCGCCAGGCCGAGCAGCTCGTCGACGACAGCGCCCCGGCCCTGCTGGAGCAGCAGCTCGACGAAGCCGAGGTGTCCGCGGAAGACCTGGGTGAGGTTGGACTCCGCAGCGGACAGGTCGACCAGGACCGAGCCGAGCTGGGCGACGCTCGCCTCGACGCCGCCGAGACGAGCGGGCACGCGCAGTCGTCCCAGCCCGGCGGACAACAGGTCTGCGACCAGGTCGCCCAGACCCGTTCCCTCGCGCTCACGCTGCACCGCCTCGGCACGCGCACGCTCCGCGATCGCACGGACGTCGGTCAGGACACGGTCCAGTGATGCTGCCGTCGTCATCGCGACACCGCCTCTCGCAGCGTGGCGTACTCGAGGCGGGGCAACGACTCGAGCAGCTTCTGGGTGTACGGGTGCTGCGGATCGGAGAAGATCTGGTCGGCCGGCCCCTGCTCGACGGCGTGTCCGTCCTGCATGACGATGACCCGGTCGCTGACGTGATGGATCACGCCCAGGTCGTGGGAGATGAACAGGTAGCTGACGCCGAGCTGGTCCTGCAGGTCGGCCAGCAGGTCCAGGATCTGCGCCTGCACCGACACGTCGAGGGCCGACACGGCCTCGTCGAGCACGATGACGTCCGGGTCGGTGGCGATCGCGCGCGCGATGGCGACCCGTTGCCGCTGCCCCCCGGACATCCTCAACGGCAGGGCGTCCAGGTGCTGCTCGCCGAGCCTCACGGCGCCGAGCAGCTCGAGCGCCCGCTCCTCGGCCCGGTGCGCGTTGACCGGGTCACCGAGGCGGATGGCGTCGACGAGGATGCGAGACACCCGCCACCTCGGGTCGAACGAGCTGAGCGGATCCTGCTGCACGACCGAGATGCGCCTGCGGACGGCTCGCTGCTCTCGGGGCGGCGCCGCGGTCCACGGTCGTCCGAGGAACTCGACCCGTCCGCTGTCGGGTGTCTCGAGGGCCAGCGCGATGCGGGCGAGCGTGCTCTTGCCCGAGCCCGACTCCCCCACGATCCCGAGGGTCTCGCGCCGGTCCAGCCGGAACGACACGTCGTCCACCGCGGTGCGCTGCACCTTGTCAGGCCCCCGGAAGCTCTTGACGACGTGATGGGCCTCGAGCAGCGGACCGTCGTCCGCCGTGTGGTCGCGCGTGCCGGGAAACAGCTCACGGGTGCGGGCTGGACCGTCCAACGAGAGTCGCGTGCCCTTGGTGTGCTCGCTCGGCACCGCGTCGACCAGCTGCTGCGTGTAGGGATGCCGGGGCCGGCGCAGGACGTCCTCGGCCCGGCCGGACTCGACGATCTGTCCGTCCTGCATCACGAGGATGTGGTCGGCCAGCTTGGCCACGACCGCCAGGTCGTGACTGATGACGATGACGCTGGTCCCGGCCTCGAGCATCTCCTTCAGGACGTCGAGCACCTGAGCCTGGACCGTCACGTCGAGCGCGGTCGTCGGCTCGTCGGCGATGACGATCCCCGGGTCGAGGGCGATGGCCGAGGCGATGAGCGCCCGCTGCCGCAGCCCTCCCGACAGCTCCCCGGACCGTTGACGTGCTCGCAGGCCCGGCGAGGGCACGCCGACGCGCTCGAGCAGCTCGAGCACCTGCGCCTCACGGGTCGCGCGCGTGCCACGCCGGTGGAGCCGAAGGGGCTCGGCGATCTCCTTGCCGACCGGCCGGAGCGGGTCGAGCGAGACGAGGGCGTCCTGCAGGACGTAGCCGATCCGCGAGCCGCGGATCCTGCGCCACCACGAGTCCGACCGTCCGAGCAGACTCTCGCCGTCCAGCTCGAGGGCGTCCGCCTCGACGACCGCGGTCTCGCCGGACAGCCCGAGGATGGACCTGGCCGTCACGCTCTTGCCTGAGCCCGACTCGCCGACGAGGGCGAGGCACTGACCGCGGTGCAGGTCGAAGCTCACGTTCTTCACGACGTGGTGGGACCGACCCGCCGGGCCGACGAACGAGACGTTCAGGTTCTTGACCCGGACGACACGGTCCCCGGCGACGGGTTCCCCGAGATGGATGTTCATGAGACGTGGTCTCCTTCGACGACGGCCTGGATGTAGCGCCCGATGAGGGTGAACGACAAGGTGACGAGGACGATGGCGAGTCCTGGGAAGATCTCGAGCCACCAGGCCACCGTGATCTGGGTCTTGCCCGCGTTGAGCAGCAGTCCCCACTCGGACGAGGGTGGTGCCACGCCGAGCCCGAGGAACGACAGGCCCGACGCCCACACCACGGACGTGCCGATGCCCAGCGCGATGAGCGCGACGAGCGGCCTGAAGGCGTTGGGGATGACGTGCTGCCTCACGACGGTGCGTGTCGTGTGGCCGAGCGCGCGGGCCGCTTCGACGTACCCCGACCGCTTGACGCTGATGGTCTGGGCGCGGATGAGCCGCGCGTACCCCGGGGCGGTGCTCACCCCGACGGAGACGATGAGGCTCTCCGCCGAGGGACCGAGCAGAGCCACGAGCAGAAGGGCCAGCAGCAGGGTCGGGAAGGCGAGCATGACCTCGAGCAGGCGGTTGACCGGACCGGACACCCATGAGGGTCCGAGCCCGGAGGCCAGACCCATGACCACGGCGACGACCATGGCCAGCGCCATCACGCCGAGGCCGATCAGCAACGAGGTCCGCGTGCCCCAGACGATGCGGCTGAACAGGTCGCGCCCGACGTCGTCCGTCCCGAGCCAGTGACTGCCCGACGGCTTCTGCAACGTCGCGTAGAGATCGGTCTTGAGCGGGTCGTGCGTGGCGAGCAGCCCCGGGAAGACCGCGGCGACCACGAACAGCACCACGACCGCCGCGGAGATCACGACGGACACCGGGACGCGGAGCGCTCGGCTCCTGCCCCGCCGTGCGCGCGGTGCCGGTGGGACGGGGAGGGGCAGGACGCTCACAGGGAACCTCGCAGACGGGGATCGACCGCCACGTAGACGACGTCGACGACCAGGTTGATCACGACGTAGAGGGCACTGACCAGCACGACGATGCCCGAGACGACGGCGAGGTCCTTCTGGCCCACCGCCGTGACGAGCACGGCCCCGAGACCGGGCCTCGCGAAGACGGTCTCGACCAGCACCGCCCCCGACAGCAGGGTGCCGATGGCCCAGCCCGACAACGTGATGCCGGGGATGAGCGCGTGCCGCAGGACGTGACGCCACCGCACCTCGAGGTCGCCCATGCCGCGAGTCCGCGCCGATAGGACGAAGGGCTCGCGGATCGCGCGGTCGAACTCGGTGCGCGTGGCCTGGCCGAGGAAGCCTGCCAGGGGGACGGCCAGCGTGATCACCGGCAGGATCGTCCCGGACGGCGACGTGCCTCCGATGACCGGGAACCATCCGAGCTGCGCAGCGAACACGATGAGCAGGAGGATGCCCACCCAGTATTGCGGCAGGCCGGCCGTCACGGTCTCGCCGGCCGAGCCGAGGGACCGCAGACGAGGCCCGCGACCGGCGGTCAGCAGCGTCCACGCGATGGTCAGCACCCAGGCCAGCAGCAACGCGGCGAACGCCAGGACGAAGGTCGGACCGATCTGCTCGCCGATGATCGTCGCGACGGGTCGACCCGACTGGTACGACTGCCCGAGGTCGCCGTGCAGGAGACGCCCGAAGTAGGTGAGGTACTGGGTCACGAAAGAGTCGTCGAACCCGAACTCGCGGTTGACGGGGGCCAGCTCGGCCGGCGAGCGCGGCACCGTCAGGCCCGACCTGACGTTGAGCAAGATCGTCGCGCGGTCGCCCGGCAGGATCGCCAGCACGACGAAGGTGACGGTGGCCGTGCCCCACAGCACGAACAGCGACGACAGCAGCTTGATGCCGGCGAGACGGGTGAGGACGCGAGCACGCCGGCCCGCCGTGTCGCCGGCCGGAGCCGGCGACACGAGCGGTGACGAGGTCTGGACGACGGACATCAGGACACGAAGTACGCGTCGTTGAAGTTCAGCAGGCCGTTGCTGTTCTGGTCCTGCCACACGCCCTTCAGCTTCGGCGAGATCGCCGCGTTGTAGGTCATGCCGTAGAAGCCGACCGCGATCGCCTCGTCCGAGAAGTACTGCTGGAGCTCGTCGTAGGCGGCCGTGCGCTTGGCCGGGTCGGTCTCCACCTGAGCGGCCTTGATCTTCTGCTCGACCTCGGGGTCGTCGAAGAACGTGGTGTTGTTGCCGTTCGGCGCTCCCCCCTGCTTGGCCGCGAAGTTGATGTCGAGGATGTTCGGCGCTCCCCAGACCCAGTACCCGAAGCTGAGCTCCTTCTCGTCCGGCGCGGACTTCTCCCCCGCGAAGGTCTGTGTCTGGGTCAGCGGGATCAGCTTCAGGTCGATGCCGACCGACTTCACCTGGTCCTGGACCGCCTGCAGGGCTGCCGACCCGTCGGACGTGACGATGGCGCCGTTGCCGAAGGGCAGCCGGATCGTGAGCGGCTTGCCGTCCTTCGTGCGGATGCCGTCCTTGTTCTTGACGGTCCACCCGGCCTCGTCCAGCAGCTGGTTCGCCTTCTCGACGTCGTACGGGTAGGCGCTGTCGACGTTCAGGTAGTCGGGCTGCGAGCTGGCGAGGGTGCCGTTGCCCTCGAAGGGCACCGAGCCCTTGAAGACGGTCTCGATGATCTTCTTGCGGTCGGTGGCGTACAGGAACGCCTGACGAACACGCTTGTCGGTGGTGGGGCCCTGCTGGACGTTGAACGAGAAGGCCTGCGGGCGGCCGCCCGACACGAAGTTGAGGACCTCGTAGTTCTTCTGCGCGGTGGCCCACTGGACCGAGGGGACGTCGTAGATCACGTCGGCCTGTCCCGTCGTCAGGGCCGACCAGCGGGTGTTCGCGTCGGGGACGAACTTCCAGTCCAGCTCCTTCTGGTACGCCGGGCCGTTGTGCTTGGCGTTGGCCGGAGCCGAGTTGTAGTCGTCGTTGCGGACGAAGTCGATGCCGTCGCCGACCTTCCACTGCTTGACGATCCACGGGCCGGATCCGACCGGCTTGTGGCAGTTGTCCTCGACCGACCGGGTCGTCAGCGCCGTGGGCGACTGGATGCCGTAGTGGCCGTTGGACAGCTCCTGGAAGATCTCGGGGTTGCGCTGCGAGAGGTGCAGCTCGACCGTGTGGTCGTCGACGGCCTTCGCATCCGTCAGGTAGGTGAAGCTGTTCCAGCCGATCCCCTTGGCCCAGTTGGCGTTGTTCGCGACCACGGCGTCGGCGTTGAAGGGCGTGCCGTCGGTGAACGTGACGTCGTCCCGCAGGGTGAAGGTGATGGTCCGGCCGTCCTCGGAGGTCTTCCACGACGTCGCGAGCCAGGGGACGATCTTGCCGTCGTCATAGCTCACGAGCGAGTCGAAGACCTGGCGCGAGAGGTAGGCCTGCTGCACCCATCCGCCCCACAGGCACGGCGGCTCCTGTGCGTGGGCGTAGGTGATGGTCTGGTCGACGATGCGCTTGCCGTCGCCGGCCGAGGACGATCCGCCTCCCGACGAGCAGGCGCTCAGGACGAGTGCGAGAGCAGCTGAGAGGACGATCAGCAGGGTGCGGGACCTGGAGGGTGCGTGCGTGGTCACGAGGATTCCTTGGTGGGGGGTGCGAGTGGATGGGAGGGAGCGGACGTCACGGCGAGGCACGAGGTCAGCCGATGCCGGAGCCGACGGTGGTGGCATGGTGCGAGGCAGGCAGGCGGTCGCCGCGGCCGAAGAGCTTCTCGCGCAGCGTCCCTTCGGTGTACTCGGTCTGGGCGAGCCCGCGTTCCTGGAGCACGGGCACGACGTGGTCGACCCACTCGTCCCACCAGCCCAGCGTTGTGATCGGCACGACGTTGAACCCGTCGACGCCGGCGTCGACCCAGGTCTGGACGTGGTCGGCGATCTGCTCGGGGGTACCGGCCAGCTTGCCGGGCAGGAGCGCGTGGTCGATGAGGTACTCGCGCCAGGTGAGCTCACGCCCGTGACCGAGGTCCGCGTCGACGATGGAGCGGAAGATCGAGCGCACGTGCTCGCCCAGCTGCACCTGGTCGCGCAGCACCGACAGCGGTGTCTCGGGATCGATCGACGTGAAGTCGATGCCGGACCCGCCGCTGTAGAAGCCCACGAGACCGCCGAAGTCGATGTTGTCCCGCAGGTGCTGCTGCTTGCGCCGCGCCTCCTCCTCGGTCGAGCCGATGACGGTGGACAGCTGGACGAGCGTCTTCAACGTGCTGGGGTCGCGACCGATCGATCGCGCGTCCGCCTGCAGGGTGGCGATGTCCTTGCGGGCGGACTCAGGCGTGAAGGACGGCAGGAACGTGACCTCGGCGTTGCGGACGGCGAACGCTCGACCCGCCGGCGAGTTGCCGGCCTGGAACAGCACGGGTGTGCGCTGGGGCGACGGCTCGACGATGTGCGGGCCCTGGACCGAGTAGCGCTCGCCGCGGTGGTCGATCGTGTGGATCTTGTCGGCATCGAAGTACACGCCGCTCTCGGCGTCGCGGACGACGGCGCCGTCCTCCCACGAGTGCTCCCACAGCTTGTAGGTCACGTCCAGGTACTCCTGCGCCCAGGCGTAGCGCTCGTCGTGGGAGACGATGTCCTCGTAGCCGAAGTTGCGGAACCCGTTGCTGAGGTACGACGTCACGATGTTCCACGCGATCCGCCCGTCCGTGTAGTGGTCGAGCGACGACAGCTTGCGGGCGAACGAGAACGGATGGTCCTGGATGATGTTGCTGGTGATCGCCAGTCCGAGGTGCTCCGTGACGTAGCCCAGGGCCGACACGATCGTCGCGGGATCGTTCTCGGGGAACTGCGAGCCCGCCCTGATCGTGCCCTTGCCGTCGCCGTACTCGAGGTCGTAGACCCCCACGACGTCCGCGATGAACAACGCGTCGAGCTTTCCTCGCTCGAGCGTCCTGACGACGTCGATGTACGGGTCGAGGTCCTTGTAACCGTGCTGGACCTGCCCCTCGGACGTCCGCCAGTAGCCGTGGCTGTGGTGGTTGGGGGTCAGGTGGAGGAAGCCGTTGTAGATCGGCGGACGAGACATGGGGCGATGACATCCTTGGCGGTCGGGGCGGGTGGTGCGGACTGGGCGGTGGGCGGTTCGGACGACCCGGCCTCGAGCACGTGGTCGTTCGTCCGCGAGCCCCAACGTAGGTACGGCCCACGACGCCGGACCCCTGGTCTCACCATGCGTTCGCAGCGCATTTCAGAGGGGGTGATCGCCGAATCCGTGCACCGCGGTGACCGCCGTCACACGCCCCGCGTCTCGCATGACGGAAGGAAGGTCCGATCTGCGAGACGCCCGATACCGTGTCGTGCAACGACGGGAGGAGGGCCCCGCACATGCGCATCGAGCAGCTGGAGTACCTGGCCGCGGTCGTCGACCACGGATCGCTGCGTCGCGCGAGCGAGCAGCTGCACGTGTCCCAGTCGGCCCTCAGCACGGCGGTGCGCAGCCTGGAGCGAGAGCTCGGGGTCTCCCTCCTGGAGCGCCACCGCTCCGGGGCGCGGGCCAGCCAGGAGGGACGCGACCTCCTGCCGCTCATGACCGAGATCCTGGTCGGCGTCGCCCAGCTCAAGGCCGCTGCCGCCGACCAGACCCAGGCCAGCCTGACGATCCGGGTCGGAACCGTCCACGCCGGCACCTCGGCGCTGCTGGTCCCGGCCGTCCGCCAGTTCGGCGCGGCCCACCGCACGACGACGGTGGACGTCGCCACCATGCTGCAGTCAGAGATCCACGACCGGCTCATCGAGGGTCGCCTCGAGCTGGGACTGATCAACCTGATCCCCGGCGACGACATCCCCGGCACGCTCGTGGCGACGACCCTCCTTCGTGGTCGGCCGGCGGTGTGCCTGCGGACGGACGACCCGCTGGCCGCGAAGGACCGCATCACCGTCGACGACCTCCGTGCTCGACCGTTCGTCAGCTCCCGTCCGGGCTACCTGATGCACCGCCTCGCACAACGCCTCTTCGGGCCGGCGCAGCCGGCAGAGACGTTCTCGGCCGACGGGGCCGAGATGGCCAAGCTGCTGGTCGCCAACGGTGCTGGACCGTCCGTCCTTCCCGACTACAGCATCGCCGGCGACCCCTTGGAGCAGGCCGGCATCATCACCTCGCGCCCCTTGGTCGGCGACCTGCCCTCGGTCTCGATGCTGTTGGTGCGCAGGCAGTTCGACCGCTTGCCACTCGCCATCGCCGACTTCGAGAAGACGATCGTCGAGCTGGCCCGCGCGCATCCCCAGAGCCACGTGCGTTCCGCCGCGTAGGCGAACCAAACCGTGCACGGCCCGTGCTCCTCTCGGAGAACCGGAGGGCTGGTCGTGCCGCTAACGCGGTGCTCCCGGTGGGGGTCGAACCCACACTGCGACGGGTTTAAGCCATCTGCCTCTGCCAGTTGGGCTACGGGAGCGTCGCCCCAGCCTAGGGCGGGGTCAGCCGATGACGACGTCGGCCGGTCGCTGGCCGTCGCGCAGCAGGGCGATCTGGCGACGGACGACGGCCTCGATGCGAGGACGCATCGCGGACGACATCCCTCCCACGTGCGGCGAGATCAGCACGCCGGGCGTGGTCCACAGCGGATGCTCCGGCGGCAGCGGCTCGGGGTCGGTGACGTCGGCGGCCAGCCGCACGCGTCCGCCCTGGCGCACCACGGCATCGGTGTCGACGACCTTGCCGCGCGAGACGTTGACGACGATCGCGCCGTCGGGCAGGGACGCCAGGAAGTCGTCATCGACCAGGCCCGTCGTGCTGTCGGTCAGGGGGACCGCCAGCAGCACGGCGTCGACGGTGGGCAGCAAGTCCGGCAGCTCGTCCTGGCCGTGGATCGTCCCGCGATCGTCCTGCCGTGCCGTCGATGCGACCCGCACCAGCTCGGCCCCGAAGCCGTCCAGCCGCCTCTCGAGCTCGCGGCCGATGCCGCCCGCGCCCAGCAGCAGGATGCGCCGGTCGATCAGGCTCGCGGTGAAGCCGCGGTTCCACTGGCCGACCTCGCGCGCGTACCGGTCGATCTCGCGCTGCGAGGCGAGCAGCAGCGCGACGGCGAGCTCGGCCGTCGACTCCTCGTGCACCCCGACGGCGTTGCAGTACGTGATGCCGTCGGGCAGTGTCTCGGCCACGCCGTCGAACCCGAGCGCCTGCGACTGGATGACGTCGAGCCGGTCGGGGTCGAGCGCGTCCAGCCCGGCGGCGGCCACCGTGTACGGCCGCACGGCCAGGTCGACGTGGTGGTCGGGCTGGGGCGTGCTCATGTCCCAGACCGAGAGCTCGACCCCGTCGACGTCGTCGAGCGCGGTCAGCCAGCTGTCGTCCGGGACGGTCACGTGCAGGGTGCGGGAAGCCATGGTCCGATCATGCCGAGTGGCGCAAACCCGCACGCGGGTGGCGCAGATTCGCCCGACACGCCGTCCCAGAAACACCAGACTGCGCCACTCGCGGGACGGGGCGGGGCGGCCTAGGGGGTGGTCATGTCCCAGGCGATGCCGTCGAGGATGTCGTGCTCGCTGACCACGAGCATGTCCGACTCGAGGGGCAGCAGCTCGACGAGACGGTCGAGGATCAGCGAGCCGGCCCCGATCACGTCGGCGCGCCCCGAGTGCATGAACGGCAGGGCGCGACGGTCGGCGGTCGACATCCGCACCAGTGACAGGCACGCCTCCCGCACGTCGTCGAGCGACAGCCGAGCGCCGTGGATCACCTCGGAGTCATACGACGGCAGCCCCAGCGAGTGGGCGGCCACGGTGGTCACGGTGCCGGCGACGCCCACGAACGAGCCGATGGGCGCCACGTCGGTCAGGACCGGACGGATGACGTCGTCGAGGTACGTCATGCAGTCGGTGACCTCGCCCACGGAGGCCGGGTCGCCGTGCAGGAAGCGCTCGGTCAGGCGGACCGACCCGATGTCGAGCGAGACCGACCAGTCGATCTCGTCGCCCGTGCCGATCACCAGCTCGGTGGAGCCGCCCCCGATGTCGACGACGAGCGTGCGCGCCTGCTCGAGCCCGTGGGTCGCGCCGAGGAACGACGCACGGGCCTCGTCGACGCCGGCCAGCACCTCGGGCCGGACGCCCAGGATGCCCTCGACGGCGTCCTGCAGCTCGACGCCGTTGTCGGCGTCACGCATCGCCGACGTCGCGCAGAACCGCATGTCGGTGACGCCGAACATCGCGATCAGCTCGGCGTACTCGCGGGTGGCCTGCAGCGTCCGGGCGATCGCGTCGGCGGCCAGGTGGCCCGTGCGGTCGACGTCCTGGCCGAGGCGGACGATGCGCATCTCGCGCAGCAGGTCGGTCTTCACCCCGTCGCCGACGTCGGTGATCAGGAGACGGATGGAATTGGTGCCACAGTCGATCGCGGCGACACGGGCACGCTGCTCAGGCATGCCGTCGAGCATAGCGAGGCGACCGTCGCCAGCGGTGCGAGTCATGTCACGCCCGGCCGTCGACCGGCTCACTCCTCGACGGGCTCGACCCAGTCGGCGCTGCAGGAGTTGCCGGTCCACCAGTCGCCCAGCAGATCGAGGGCTTCGTCGCCCAACGGGTTGACGCCCGGGCCCTTGGCCAGCGAGTGACCGACCAGCACGTGCAGGCACTTGACCCGCGTGGGCATGCCGCCCGCGGTGATGCCGTCGATCTCGGGCACGTGCCCGAGCGCCTCGCGCTCGGCGAGGTACTCGTCGTGGGCCCGCTGGTACGCCTCGGCGAGGCTCGGGTCGTCGAGCAGCCGGGCGCTCATCTCGCGCATCAGGCCCGAGGCCTCGAGCGTGCCGATCTCGCCGGCCAGGCGCGGGCACGTGAGGTAGAACATCGTCGGGAACGGGGTGCCGTCGTCGAGCCGCGGCTCGGTCTTGACCACGTTGGGGTGGCCCGACGGGCAGCGCGACATGATCTCGAGGATGCCTCGCGGGGAGCGTCCGAGCTGGTCGGCGACGGCGTCGAGGTCGGACTGGTCGACTGTCACTGGTTCTTCAGCACCTTGTCGGGTTCGGGGTCGGTGGTCGGGACGGGGTCGGGCTTCTTGCCCGACTCCTTGACGCTGCCCCACAGCTTGTCGTACCAGGCGGGGTCGCCGGCCTGCGGTGGAGCGTCGAGCGTCGGGACGTCGGCGCCCTGCACCTTGCCGTCGCTGCCGATCACGCGGTAGCCGACCTCGCCCGGCGAGACCCAGCCGAAGCGCTCCTTGGCCTGCTGCTTGACGTAGGCCGGATCGTCCCAGCGGGCGATCTGGTCCTCGAGGTCGACGATCGACTGCTTGCGCATCGCGATCTCGGCCTTGGTGGCCTGGATCTCCGAGCGCGCCTGCCACCAGGCGTGGAGCGTCGAGGTGTACGACGCGATCAGCAGCAGCACGACCGCGAGCAGCACGATGGCGCGCGTGGTGAGCTGCGGCCCGGTGCCGGCCGTGCCGCTCGAGGCGGGCTTGGCCGGCGTGGCGGGCTGGGACGCCGGCGACGGCGTGGCACGGGGCGTACGTCGTCCGCCCCGGGTGGCGGTCGGTCTCCGGTGAGGAGGCCGACCGCTACCGCGGGGCGAACGTGATGCCATGCGTCAGAGAGCCAGCCGCGGGAAGGCGGAGGCACCTGCGTACGTCGCAGCCGAGCCGAGCAGCTCTTCGATGCGCAGCAGCTGGTTGTACTTGGCGACGCGGTCGGAGCGCGCGGGGGCGCCCGTCTTGATCTGGCCACAGTTGGTCGCGACGGCGAGGTCGGCGATCGTGGTGTCCTCGGTCTCGCCCGAGCGGTGGCTCATCATGCAGCTGAAGCCGTGGCGGTGGGCGAGGTCGACCGAGTCGAGGGTCTCGGTCAGCGAGCCGATCTGGTTGACCTTGACCAGCAGCGCGTTGGCCGCGCCCTCGGAGATGCCGCGGGTGAGGCGCTCGACGTTGGTGACGAACAGGTCGTCGCCGACGATCTGCACGTCGTCGCCGATCGTCTCGGTCAGCGTCGTCCAGCCGCTCCAGTCGTCCTCGTCGAGGGGGTCCTCGATCGAGACGATCGGGAAGTCGGCGGCCAGCTGCGCGTAGTAGGCCGACATCTCCTCGGCCGACTTCTGCTGGCCCTCGAACGAGTAGGAGCCGTCGGCGAAGAACTCGGACGCGGCGACGTCGAGCGCCATCGCGATGTCGGTGCCGACCTTCAGGCCGGCCTTCTCGACGGCGACCGAGATGAGCTCGAGCGCCGCACGGTTGGAGTCGAGGTTGGGCGCGAAGCCGCCCTCGTCGCCGAGGCCGGTCGACAGGCCGCGCTCGTTGAGCACCGACTTGAGCGCGTGGTAGACCTCGGCGCCCTGGCGCAGCGCCTCGGAGAACGTGGGCGCGCCGATGGGCGCGATCATGAACTCCTGGATGTCGACGTTGGAGTCGGCGTGCGAGCCGCCGTTGAGGATGTTCATCATCGGCACCGGCAGCACGTGGGCGTTCGGTCCGCCGACGTAGCGGAACAGCGGGAGCTTGGCCGAGTCGGCAGCAGCACGCGCGGCGGCCAGCGAGACGCCCAGGATCGCGTTGGCGCCGAGCGTGGCCTTGTTGGCGGTGCCGTCGAGGCCCAGCATGGCCAGGTCGATGGCGCGCTGGTCGTCGGCCTCGAAGCCCACGAGGGCCGGACCGATCGTGCTGTTGACCCCGGCGACGGCCTTGAGCACACCCTTGCCGAGGTAGCGCTTCTTGTCGCCGTCGCGCAGCTCGACGGCCTCGAAAGCGCCGGTCGATGCGCCCGACGGGACCGCCGCGCGTCCGATCGTCCCGTCGTCGAGGGCGACCTCGACCTCGACGGTCGGGTTGCCCCGTGAATCCAGAATTTCCCGTGCGCCGACGGCGTCGATGCGTGCCAAGAGAGTGCTCCTCGTGAGTGAAAGAACCTGCGTGGACAGCCTAGTGCCGCGGTCCACCCCCGCCGCACCGCCTCGCCGCACCCGGAGCGGTGGTGCGGAGTCGGGGCCAGGCGCGGCCGACGTGACCCACTCCGCATGGAAGCATGAGGCCGTGCTCGAGACTGTCCGTCCGTCCAGGCGCCACCTGATGTGGGTCGTCGCGGCCATCCCCTGCGCGGTGGTCGCCGCCGTCGTCGCGACGTTCATCTGGGTCGCGGGAGCGAGCAGTGCTCGCGACGACCTGCGCGTCCTGCCCCGGTCGATGCACTGCGGGGTACACGACATGCCCTACGTGCTGTCGGCCGACGACGACGCCGATGCCGCGGCGTTCATGGGTTTCGACGTCACCATTCGGCCGCGCAGCACCTGCCAGCTGGAGGTGACCTTCGTCAACGACGGCTCCAGCACGGTGCACATCGAGAGCGCGACGTTCTGGGGCATGGGCGTAGCGCCTGCGGGGTCCGGCCTCTTCGAGGTCACGCAGAACGGTGGCCGGTACAACCGGGCCGACAGCGGCACCGACCCCGAGACCGGCGACGCCGTCATCCCCATAGACGAGGACATCGCCGGCGGTGAATCCTTCACGCAGCTGTTCGACATGCGGGTACGAGCCTCGGCGTTCACGGGTCAAACCGATGTGCTGAACGGGTACAACCACGTCCCGATCGTGCAGGTCTCGCGATGGGGCAGGACCGGCGACGTCGAAAGCTCCGTGGACCTGCGGATCCGCCAGAAGCCCTGAACGCGCTCGGGCCGGCCAGGGCGGTGGGTGGGTCGTTCGTCAGGACGCCGATCACGCGACCCAGCTACCGACGTCCGCACGATGGGCGACTGCCTCACCGCGCTGGCCGCGGATGGGCGATCACGTCACCGGCACCGCCCGGGTGACGTCAGTGGGGGTGGGAGTAGGGGTCGGACGCGCGCTCGGTCAGCTTGATGCGCTGCCACTGGGCGTCGATCTCGTCGGCGGTCGTCGGGACGTGGTCGAGCGTCTCGGGGGCGAAGACGTGGGGGTTGCGGCGGATCAGCTTGGCCGCGATGCCGGCCGCCACGTCGTCGACGTCCCAGCCCCGCGACTCGGCGGCGATGCGCGCGTGGAACACGACCTGCATCAACAGGTCGCCGAGCTCTTCGCGGACGTGCTCGGAGTCGCCCTCCTCGAGGGCCTCGTGCACCTCGTGGGCCTCTTCGAGGACGTACCGCGCGAGCGACTCGTGGGTCTGCGCGGCCGTCCAGGGGCACTCGCGGCGCAGCCGGTCCATGACGTCGACGACGTCGAGCAGCCCCGAGCCGGGCAGGTCGTACGAGCCGAACACCACCTCGACCGGTCTCTCCCCGCCGTCGGGTCCCATGAGGTCGTCGGCGACCCGCCGCGCCCAGGTGGCGTCGCCGGTCGGCGCGATCCAGACCGTGCCAGGCTCGTACGTGGGCGAGCCCGTGCCGGCCTCTACGGCGACGCCCGAGTCGGCGATCGCCCGGACGTGCGGGTCGTCGACGCCCGCCCGCACCGTGCTGGCGCCGCGCAGCGCGTCCCACGCGGCGAGCGTCAGGATCCCGGGAGCGACGCGGGGGCTGAGCACCAGCACCTGCATCGTCACGAGCAGCGCTGACTCGCCGGGAGCTCCTCGTCGACGGGCGCCTCGAGGTCGTCGGGCGTCACCGAGACCGAGCCCGTGGCGGCCCGCTGCTGCCCCTTGGCGTCGAGCCCGAAGCGGGGCGCGAACGAGACGTCGCTGTCGGCGAATGCGGCGAGGATCGCGTTCTGCCCGAGATCGGCGAACTGCGCCTCGTTCTCGCTGGTGGCCTGCTGGTTGGTCTGCTTCTCGGCCAGGCCGACGGCGATGGCCGCGACCTCGCGGCTGTCGCTGACGGCCTTGGCCAGCTCGTCGACGTCAGCCCCCGGGAACGACCTGGCCAGCTCGTCGCGCTGCGCGGACGTCAGCTCGTAGGCGGACGGCGGGACGCTGACGTCCTTCTGCTGCGCGAGGTCGCGGGCGACCCGCACCGAGACCAGCCCGACGACGGCCTGGCGGCGCACCTCGGAGTTGCTGACCGTCGTGATGCCCTGCTGCTTGGCGGCACTCGCGGTGAGGATGCAGTAGGCCTCGGCGGTGCGGTCGAGGGTGTCCATCGAGATCGTGCGACCGTCGACGACCGCGGCCGAGCCGGGGTGGATGGTGCCGCAGGCGGCGAGCGAGAGGCTCGCGATCGCAAGCACGGCCCCGCGCGTTCGAGTGAGCATGGTCACAGGTTAGTCGGGGCCGCCTTGCCCGTCGCCAGCCGGGAGTGCTTGCGTCCGTACACCAGGTAGACGACGAGTCCGAGGGCCAGCCACACCAGGAACCGCAGCCACGTCTCGACCGCGAGGTTGGTCATGAGCGCGATGCACGCGACGCCCGAGACGATCGGCAGCAGCGGCACCTGGGGCGTGCGGAACGGGCGCTTCATCCTCGGCTTGGTCCGACGCAGCACGACGACGGCGATCGAGACGACCAGGAAGGCGAAGAGTGTGCCGATCGAGACCATCTCGGCCAGGACCGACAGGGGCACGAAGGCGCCGAGCACGGCGACCGCGACGGTCGTGCCGACGGTGATGACGACGGGTGTGTGGAACTTCGGGTGGACCCTGCCGATCGCCGGCGGCAGCAGGCCGTCGCGGCACAGGGCGAATCCGATGCGTCCCATCGCCACGATGTCGACGAGGATCACCGAGGTCAGTCCCGCGACCGCGGCCGTCCCGATGATGATGCCCGCCCAACCGAGGCCGACCTGGTCGAATGCGTCGGCGAGCGGCTCCCCGGTGCTGAGCTTGGTGTACTTGACCATGCCCGTCAGCACGAAGCACACCGCGACGTAGAGCAGGGTGCAGATGATCAGCGTGCCGATCAGGCCACGCGGCATGTCCTTGGCAGGATCCTTGGTCTCCTCGCCGAGGTTGGCGACGGCCTCGAAGCCGGAGTAGGCGAAGAACACGATCGCGGCGGCCACCAGCACCCCGGTGACGCCGTAGGCGGTCTGGTCGATGCCGGTGATCCACTGCCACAGCGGCTGCTTGAGCCCGCTCGCGGAGTCGGCCTTCTCGCTCGGCGGGATGTACGGCTTCTGGTTGTCGAGGCTGACGTAGAACAGCCCGACGCCGATGATGAACAGGCAGATCGAGACCTTGATGACGACGAGGGTGTTGGTCACGAGCTTCGACTCGCGGATGCCCAGGGCCGCGACGACGCCCAGCACGACGACGATGAACACCGCGCCGAGGTTGATGACGCTGTCGTCCTCGCCGAAGAACGCCTTCGGCAGGTCGAACACGCCCTGCAGGTAGCCCGACCAGCCGCGGGCGACGACGGCGGCGCCGAGGGCGAACTCCAGGATCAGGTCCCAGGCGATGATCCACGCGAAGATCTCGCCGATCGTCGTGTACGCGTACGTGTACGAGCTGCCGGCGGTCGGCACCGCCGCGGCGAGCTCGGCGTAGCAGAGCGCCGCCAGCATCGCCACGACTCCCGCGACGAGGAAGGAGATCATCACGGCCGGCCCGGCGTTGTCCTTGGCCGCGGTGCCGGTGAGCGTGAAGATGCCCGTGCCGATGACGATCCCGATGCCGAACCCCATCAGGTCCCACACCGTCAGGCGCCGGTCGAGGCGGGCGTGGTGGCTCTCCTCGGTGGGGTCGGCGTCGTTCTGGTGGATGACGTCGTCGACGTCCTTCGTGCGTACGAGCTTCTTCCACGTCCCCGCTGAAGTCATGGGACGACGCTAGTGCCACCGTTGCGAACCGCAACAGTTCGCTCGTCGGAGCCGGCCGCCGCCTCGCCTAGGGTTGTCCCATGATCCGACAGCGGCTGGCCCGCACCATCGCCCGGTTGATGCGCTACCGGATGGTCGGCGACGTGCCGCAGACCGGCATCCTCGTCGGCGCCCCGCACACGTCGAACTGGGACTTCATCACGATGCTGCTCGTGATGTGGCAGGGCGGGGCCCACCCCCGCGTGCTGGTCAAGAAGCAGCTGTTCAAGGGCCCCTTGGGCTGGTTGCTGCGGGCGTTCGGCGGAGTGCCGCTCGACCGCGACAACGCCGGGACTGTCGTGCGCGACCTCGTGGCCGAGGCCGACACGGGCAAGCCGTTCCGGCTGATCCTCGCCGCCGAGGGCACCCGATCGCGCGGCGAGTACTGGAAGTCCGGCTTCCTGCGGCTGTCCCGCGACACGGGCCTGCCGATCACGCTGGCGTTCTTCGACCCCCCGACCAGGACGATGGGCTTCGGACCGACCTTCCACGCCAGCGACGACGTCGTCGCCGACATGGACGTCGTGCGCGCCTTCTACGCCGACAAGCTCGGCATCCGGCCGAAGAACGCCACTCCCCCGCGCCTGCGCGAAGAGGGCTGAGCGCCCGACGGCGTCCGGGTCACGACTTGCGCGCGGCGACGCCGACGCGGTTGCGCCCGGCCCGCTTGGCGCCGTACATCGCGTCGTCGGCGGCTCGCAGCAGATCCGACACGTCACCGCCGCGGTGCTCGGCCACCCCGATCGAGACAGTGACGGGCACGAGCCCGTCGTCGGTGCGGACGGGTGTGGCCGCCACGGCGGCGCGCATGGCCTCGGCCACGCGGCTCGCATCGGCAGCCGTCCGTCCCACGAGGATCGCGACGAACTCGTCACCGCCGAAGCGTCCGGTCAGGACGCCTCCCGCGACGCCACCGACGCGCGCCGCGACCTCCAACAGCACCTCGTCGCCGGCGACGTGACCGTACGTGTCGTTGATCTGCTTGAAGCCGTCGACGTCGAGCAGCGCGATCGACAACGGCCCGATGCCGTCGGCCAGCTGCTCCACGGCCTGACGCAGGGAGTGGTCGAGCTGCGCGCGCGTCATCAGCCCCGTCACCGGGTCGAGCAGCACCGGCCGGTCGCGACGACGCGGCGCCGCCTCGCGGCACACGACCATCCAGCCGGCCACCGCCTCGTCGCGCCCGGTCAGCGGCGTGCACCGGGCGACGAGCTGCAACGCGTCGGGCCCGTCGCCGAGCACGAAGGGTTGGTCGGCGCCCTCGCTCAACGTGACACCGGCGCCGAGCACGTCGTCGACCGACGCACCTGCGTCGGGCAGGCGTCCGTCGCGGGCCAGGATCGTGCGGCGCGCCGACGCGTTGAGGTCGACGAGGCGTCCTGAGTCGTCGAAGAACACCACGACGTCGGCCATCTCGTCGACGGCCGCGGCGCGGTCGATCGGCACCAGGTCGTTGAGACCTCGCCCGAACATCGCGTGGTGCAGCACGGCCAGCCCGGCGACCGCGATGTACTGCGTCATGTCGAGGCGGGCGATCTCGACCACGACGACCGCCACGACGAGCGCCTGCAGCACCATGACCTGCCGGCGGTGCGCCTGGTCGGCGTGCGCCGCCCGGGTGGCCAGGGCGACGACGGAGGCCAGCACCAGCGCGGCGCAGTAGGCGGCGTGCAGCTGGTAGGCCATCCCGAACTCGAGGTGGCCCTCGGGCTTGGAGCCCATCAGGCCGTGCAGCGGGTTGGTCACCTCGAGCGCGAAGACCAGCACCGGCTCGAGCACGAACAGCGCGAGCAGCAGCCGAGGCGGTGACCAGCGCGACCGCACGGCACGGCGCGCCATCACGAAGATCGCCGCGACGCTCGTCGACACGGCGGCCAGCCACAGGCCCACGACGGCGTACGGGTAGTGGCCGGGCCGGTCGAGCTGCTCGAAGGCCGCGATCGACCAGCACCACACCGTGGCGGCCGCGGCCGCCACGACGTACGTTCCCGCGCCGTACGTCGACCGGCGCTGGGCCCATCCGGAGGCAGCGAGCGCCAGCGCCACCAGTCCGGCGACCGTGCTGACGATCATCGCGCTCCTCGCATCGTGGTCAGGCGGGTGCTGGGGCAGGTACCAGGGTGTCGATCACGGTACGCGTCCACTCGAGCAGCTCGCGCCCCACCAGCGGCTTGCCGCCGATCGGCGCCGTCTTCGGACGCGGGATGAGCGCGACCTCGGCAGCGACCTTGTAGGTGCTGCGGGGGTAGACGCGCTGCAGCCGCATCTGCGCCGAGTCGGGGAGCCTCAGCGGGGCGAACCGGACGTTCGGGCCCGCGGCCGTCACCTCGGTGAGCCCGGCCTCGCGCACCCGCACGCGCAGGCGTGCGACCTCGAGCAGGACGTCGACGGCCTCGGGCGGCTCGCCGTACCGGTCGACCAGCTCGCCGCGGATCTCGTCGACGTCGGACAGGGCACGGACGTCGGCGAGTCGCTTGTACATCTCGAGCCGCAGCCGCTCGCTGCCGACGTAGTCGTGCGGCAGGTGCGCCTCGATCGGCAGCTCGATCTTGACCTCGCGCTCGGGCTCGGCGTCGCCGCGGAACTCCGCGACGGCCTCGCCCACGAGGCGCACGTACAGGTCGAAGCCGACGTCGGCGATGTGACCCGACTGCTCGCCGCCCAGCAGGTTGCCGGCGCCGCGGATCTCGAGGTCCTTCATCGCGACCGCCATGCCGCCTCCGAGCTCGGAGTGCTGCGCGATCGTGGCGAGCCGGTCGTGGGCGGTCTCGGTGAGCGGCTTCTCGGGCGGGTACAGGAAGTAGGCGTAGGCGCGCTCGCGCGAGCGTCCGACCCGCCCACGCAGCTGGTGCAGCTGCGACAGGCCGAGCGTGTCGGCTCGCTCGATGATCATGGTGTTGGCGTTGGAGACGTCGAGACCCGACTCGACGATCGTGGTGCACACGAGCACGTCGTAGCGCTTCTCCCAGAAGTCGACCATGACCTCCTCGAGCTGGTGCTCGCCCATCTGGCCGTGGGCCGCCGCGACGCGCGCCTCGGGCACGAGCTCCTTGATCTTGGCGACGGCCTTGTCGATCGACTGCACCCGGTTGTGGATGAAGAAGGCCTGTCCCTCGCGCAGCAGCTCGCGGCGGATCGCGGCCACGACCTGGCGGTCCTCGTAGGCGCCCACGAACGACAGCACGGGGTGGCGCTCCTCGGGAGGGGTCGCGATCGTCGACATCTCGCGGATGCCCGTGATCGCCATCTCGAGCGTGCGCGGGATGGGCGTCGCGGACATCGACAGGACGTCGACGGCCGCACGCAGCATCTTCATGGCCTCCTTGTGCTCGACGCCGAAGCGCTGCTCCTCGTCGACGATGACCAGGCCGAGGTCCTTGATCTTGACCCCGGGCTGCAGCAGCCGGTGCGTGCCGATGACCATGTCGATCGAGCCGTCGGCCAGCCCCGCGAGGGTCTCCTTGGACTCCTTCTCGGTCTGGAACCGCGAGAGCGGCTTCATCGTCACCGGGAACTGCCCGAAGCGTTCGGCGAAGGTGGCGTAGTGCTGCTGGACGAGCAGGGTCGTCGGCACCAGCAGGATGACCTGCTTGCCGTCCTGGATGGCCTTGAACGCCGCGCGCACCGCGATCTCGGTCTTGCCGTAGCCGACGTCGCCGCACACCAGGCGGTCCATCGGCACGGTGCGCTCCATGTCGCGCTTGACCTCGTCGATGGTGACCATCTGGTCGGGCGTCTCGACGAAGGCGAACGAGTCCTCGAGCTCGGCCTGCCACGGCGTGTCGGGTCCGAAGGCATGGCCCTTGGTGGCCTGACGGGCGGCGTACAGCTTGATCAGCTCGCCGGCAATCTGGCGGACGGCCTTGCGCGCCTTGTTCTTGCGGGTCGTCCAGTCGGCACCGCCGAGGCGGTCGAGCGTCGGCGACTCGCCACCGACGTAGCGGCTGATCTGGTCGAGCTGGTCCATCGGCACGAACAGGCGGTCGGCCGGTTGACCGCGCTTCGACGGCGCGTACTCCATCACGAGGTACTCGCGCGCCGCGCCCTGCACGACGCGCTGCATCAGCTCGACGTAGCGGCCGACGCCGTGCTGCTCGTGCACCACGAAGTCGCCCGGCTTGAGCTCGAGCGGGTCGACCTGCTTGCGACGACGCGCCGGCATCTTGCGCTCGGTGCGATCGGCGGCCCGCTGCCCGACGAGGTCGTCGTACGTCATGACCGCGAGCTGCAGCGGAGCCGACACGAAACCGGTCGACAGCTCGCCGATGACGACCTGGACGATGCCGGGGGTCGGCGGGGCCACCTCGTCGTCGAGCGCCGCCGGCACGTCGCTGTCGGTGAGCCACTCGAGCGTGCGCTGGGCCTGGCCCGCCGCAGGGGCCACGAAGACGACCCGCATGCCGGCGGCGACCCAGCGACGGACGTCCTCGAGCGCCGCGGACGTGTCGCCGCGGTAGGCCGCCCCGGCCTCCATCTCGACCGCGCGCTGACCCTCGTCGAGGTCGAGGCCGAAGGGTGTCTGGGTGAACCAGGTGTGGCCGAGCGCCAGCGTCTCGAGCTTCACGTCGTCGAGCGAGTGGAAGGCTGCCGAGCCGAGATCGATCGGCGACTCGCCGCCGCCGGCCGCTGCGGCCCACGACGCCTGCAGGAACTCCTCGCTGGTGGCCACCAGGTCGGCGGCCCGCGCCCGGATGCGCTCGGGATCCATCAGCAGCACGGCCGAGCGCTGGGGCAGCAGGTTGACGAACGACTCCATCTCGTCCGTCAGCACCGGCGTCAGCGACTCCATGCCCTCGACGGCATGGCCCTCGGAGAGCTTCGTGAAGATCTCGGCCAGGCTGGGGTGCTCCTCGGCCAGCCGTGCGGCGCGCGCACGCACCTCGTCGGTGAGCAGCAGCTCGCGGCACGGCGGCGCCCAGACGTGGTCGATCTCTCCGAGCGTCCGCTGGTCGGCCACGGCGAACCGGCGGATCTCGTCGACCTCGTCGCCGAAGAACTCGATGCGCAGCGGGTGGTCCTCGGTGGGCGGGAAGACGTCGATGATGCCGCCGCGGACGGCGAACTCACCGCGCCGCTCGACCAGGTCGACCCGCGAGTAGGCCGCACCGGCCAGATCGGCGACGACCTGGTCGAGGGCGACCTCGTCGCCGCGGTGCAGCTCGACCGGCACGAGGTCGGCCAGCCCCTTCACCTGGGGCTGCAGCAGCGAGCGGATGGGCGCGACGACGACGCGCAACGGGCCGGTGGCGGTGTCGGAGTCGAGCTCGCCCGCCCGCGTGGGGTGCACCAGACGCCGCAGCACCGCCAGCCGGCGACCCACCGTGTCGGAGCGCGGCGACAGCCGCTCGTGGGGCAGCGTCTCCCAGGCCGGGTAGTACGCGACGGCGTCGGCGCCGAGCAGCTCGCCGAGCTGGGCCGTGAGGTCCTCGCCCTCCCGCGCCGTGGCGGTGACCGCGACGACCGTCGCCTGCTCCGCGAGCGCAGCCGTCAGGAACGGTCGCAGCGGTTCGGGAGCCTGGACGTCGAGGGTGCCGGCGCCCTCGGCCCGCTCGGCCAGGACGGCCGCGACGGTGGGCTCGGAGGAGACGATCGAGGCGAGGCGGGAGAGAGTCATCATCTACCGGTTGAACGCACTCTGGGTCTGATCCAGTCCCACCGTGACGAGACTCTCGACGGCGTCCGCGGCCTCCTCGACGTACACGGGCAGGTCCTTGCGCTCGGTCGAGCTGTACGACTTGAGCACGAAGTCGTGGACGTCCTGGCGACCCGGAGGACGCCCGATGCCGACCCGCACGCGGTAGAAGTCACCGGAGCCCAGCGACTGGCGGATGGACTTGAGCCCGTTGTGACCGTTGTCACCGCCGCCCAGCTTGACCCGCAGCATGCCGAAGTCGATGTCGAGCTCGTCGTGGATCGCGATGACGTGATCGGGCTCGACGTCGTAGAACTTCGCCAGGGTCGAGACCGGCCCGCCGCTCTCGTTCATGTACGACTTGGCACGCGCCAGGACGACGCGCTGCCCGGCGAGGTGTCCCTCGACGACCTCACCCCGCCCGGACTTGTGCTTCTTCCAGCCGAGGTTCTTGGGCGTGCCACCCATGCGCAGCGCCAATGCATCGGCCACCATGTAGCCGACGTTGTGGCGCGTGCTGGCGTACGTCGGGCCCGGATTGCCGAGCCCGACGACCAACCAGGTCACTCCGACTCGGTGGCAGCCTCGTCGTCGGACGACTCGGCGGCAGCCTCGGCCTCTTCGGCGTCGGTCGGGTCGTGCTCGATGCCCAGGTCGGCCTCGGCCTCGGCGAGCTCGGCCTCGAGCTGGGCCTCGGTCGGAGCACCCGTGACGTTGACGATGAGGATGTCGTCGTCGACCGCGAGGGTCGAGCCCTCGGGCAGCGTGAGGTCCTTGGCGAGGATCTGGTCGCCGGCCACGAGGCCCTCGACCGAGACCTCGAACGACTCGGGGATGTGCGTGGCCTCGGCCTCGACGGAGACCGACGAGTTCTCGAGGATGACCAGGTTGCCGCTGACGGCGTCGCCGACGGTGTTGATGCGGACGTCGACGACGACCTTCTCGCCCTTGCGGACGATCAGCAGGTCGGCGTGCTCGATGAAGCCCTTCAGGGGGTCGCGCTGGACCTGCTTGGGGATGACGAGGTGCGAGTCCGAGCCGACCTCGATCGTCAGCAGCGCGTTGGCCGCGCCCTTCAGAGCGAGCATGAGCTGGTGACCGGGCAGGGTCAGGTGGACGGGCTCGGCGCCGTGGCCGTAGAGGACGACGGGGACCTTGTCCTCGCGACGGATGCGGCGGGCCGCGCCCTTGCCGAACTCGGTGCGTGCTTCGGCGGCGATCTTGATCTCGGCCACGGGGGAACTCCTGTTGGGTACGTCGTGCGATGCGAAAGGTCGGATGTCGTCCGGCGGGGGGCGCTCGACACAGCACTCCTGTGGAGCGCCCTGTCGATCACGGTCTGACACAGACCCTCGCCGAGGCAACCTGGCGAGTCTATCGCAGGCCCGGGGAACCGGGAAATCCCGCCGGCCGGGTCCGCGGGGACGATACGGTGTCGTCCATGGACAGGTCCCCGATCCGCGATCGGGTCCCCGACCCTGCGGCCTCACGTTTCGGCGACAGCGTCTTCCGCTCGCAGGTCTTCCTCACCGGTGCCGTGGGGTTCGTCGTCTGCGTGACCGTCGCCCTGTCCGACCGCCCGCTGGATGACAGCCCCGCGTTCTTCATCGGCATGACCGCGATGCTGTGGGTCACGATCGCCGCAGCCACCATCCCCTGGCTGCGCATCGCGCAGCGCTGGCAGATGGTCGTCCCGCTGCTCGACATCGCCGCCCTCGGCATGCTGCGTATCGCCGCGCCGGAGAGCGGCTTCGGCATCCTGATGGTGTTCCCGGTCATCTGGCTGGCCACGTCGTTCAAGCGATCCGGCGCGATCGCGGGAGCGGGCCTGGCCTCGGTCATGCTGCTGACGCAGACCACGCTGGCGCAGCTGGACTTCGTCACGTTCGTGGCCCCGACGACCAACCCCACCGCGGCCATCAGCCTGTCGGTGAGCCTGGTCTTCGTGGCAGGCGTCGTCTACACGACGTCGCGGCGCGTCGAGTCCCAGCGGGTGCTCCTGCGACGCCAGACGCAGATGCTCGAGGCGGCGCTGGCGCGAGCGCGCATCCAGGGGTCGACGCTCCGCGAGGCCTTCGACGCCGTCGAGTTCGCCGTCATCAGCCTCGACCGCGACGGCCGGACCTTGGACTCGAACCGTGCCACGCGCGCGCTCCTCGGCGACCTCGGCCTGCCGCCCACCACGCCGTGGCACCGGTTCCCGCTCTACCGGGCCGACAAGGTGACGCCGGTCCCGCCCGCGGAGTTCCCTCACGTGAGGGCCCTGGCCGGCGAGATCGTCGACAGCGCCACGTACTGGATCGGCCACCGCACCGGCACCCGCTTCACGATCGACGTGTCCGCCCGCCTCCTGCACGACCAGCAGGGCGCGGTCGACCGCGTCGTCGTGGTGCTGCGCGACGTCTCGGCCGAGGTCCGCGCCATCACGGCGCGCGACGACCTGGTGACGTCGATGTCGCACGAGCTGCGCACCCCGCTCAGCTCGGTGCTCGGCTACGTCGACCTGGCCCTGGAGTCCGAGGGCCTGCCCGACGAGACCCGCGACATGCTGCGCATCGCGCTGAGCAACACCGAGCGGCTGAACACCCTCGTCACCGATCTGCTCGCCGCCCGGTCGTCGAGCCCGTCCACCGCCATCACCCTGTCACTGGCGGCGTGCGACGTCTCACGACTCATGTCCGAGTCGGTCGACGCCGTCCGCCCGATGGCCACCGAGCGGCTCATCTCGATCCAGCTCGACATCGTCGAAGGCGTCGAGGCCGTCGTCGATGCCTTCCGTCTGCGCCAGGTCGTCGACAACCTGCTGTCCAACGCGATCAAGTACAACCACAGCGGCGGACGCGTCAAGGTCGCCGTCGAGGTCGTGCCCGGTGCCGACGAGAAGATCGCGATCCGGGTGGCCGACACGGGCCGCGGCATGACGCTGGACGAGCAGAAGGGCCTGTTCCAGCGGTTCTACCGCGCCGAGTCGGTGCGCGGCTCGACCGTCCACGGCACGGGCCTGGGGCTTAGCATCTCCCGGGAGATCGTGGTGCTGCACGGCGGCACCATCGAGGTCGACAGCGAGGCCGGTCGCGGCACCGAGGTCGTCGTCACGATCCCGACCCGCACGGACCGCGGCCCCACCACGACCGCCCCCACGCCGACGCTCTCGGCACACGACCACCCCGAAACGAGGTGACCTCCATGCAGCTGGACCCCGAGACCCTGCTGATCGTGCGCGTCCTGCCGATGGCGATCGTGTCGGCCATCTTCGCGACGACGGCCGCGATGCGCCACAACGACGAGGCCAACCGTGCCTGGACCGCCGCGTTCGCAGCGGCCCTGTGCGTGTCGGGGCTCGACGCGATCTATGCCGCCGACGGCGCCGCTCCGGCCGTGGTGGTCGCGGCAGGCGACGCCTCGACGGTGTTCGCGGTGGGCGCGATGTGGTCCGGAGCCCGCCTGCTCCACAGCCGCGCGCGATCGAATCTCTGGATGGCCGTCGTCGCGGGCGTCCTGGTCGCCGTGCCGACGCTGGTGCAGCCGACCGGCCCCGACCTGGGTCTCAGCACGGCACTCCGGGCCGGAGCGGCGGGCGCCTTCGCCTGGCTGACGGCCACCGAGCTGCTCCGCGGCCCCATGCGGCTCAACCTCAACGCGCGCATCCTGCAGCTCGCCTACTTCGCCTTCGGCGGCTGGTACATCGTGCTGTCGGCCCTGAGCCTCAGCGGCGTCGTGCGTCCCTCCGTGTTCGCCACGGCCCTGCCGTTCACCGCGCTGTTCCTCGTCTCGGGCATCTGCCTGTCGGCCCTGCGGGTCGAGCAGGCGGGCAACTGGTGGTCGATGAGTGCCGAGGCCCGTCGCCGCAGCAAGCTGCGCGTCCTCAACGCCGACGCGTTCCGTGAGGACGCGGCCGACCGCATCCAGCGGGCGACCCTCGCCGGCGGTCACGTCGCGCTCGTGCTGGCCGAGATCGACGACCTCGACGAGCTCAACTCCGCCTTCGGCCGCGAGGCCGGCGACAACGCGCTCGTGCACTTCTCGGGCATCCTGCGCTCACGGGTCCCGGCCGACGCCCTTCTCGGGCACCTCGGCGCCGGGCGCTTCGTCGTCCTCGTCGTGGCCTCGAGCGTCGACACGCCGCGCACGGTGGTCGACGCGATCCGCACGGGGCTCACCGAGTCGACCGTCGGCGAGGGCATGGAGCTTCGCACCAACGCCAGCTTCGGCACCAGCCACACGGTCCACTCGCCTGCCTCGTTCGACTCGCTGCTGGGTCGCGCGGACGCCGAGCTGGCCCGCGTGCGCAAGAACTGAGCCGATCTTGAGCCGTCGCTGAGCCGATCCTGATGTCGGTGCACCAGGCTGGAGCCATGACGCGGCACGGGCCTCGTCGCCTCACGAGGAGCTCGGCATGGATGACGACCGCATCGGTCTTGCGCACGGGGTCGCGCCACACCTCGACCCGGTGATGGACGAGTACACCGACCACTTCATGGCCGGCATCGAGGCGCTCCCCACGTACCGGTCGACCGTCGGCTGCGTCATCCCGGCCTACAACGAGGAGGACGCCATCGCAGGCGTCCTCGACTCGCTGCTGGCGCAGACCCGCCTGCCCGACGCGATCCACGTCATCGTCAACAACACGACCGATGCGACCGTCGAGGTCGCGAGCCACTACGCCGGCCTGCACGTGCGCGGCCACGGTGCCGAGGAGCAGATGACCGAGGTCTTCGTCCACGACATCGGCGAGAACCCCGACAAGAAGGTCGGCGCCCTCAACTACGGGTACACCCTCGTGGAGGGCATGGACTACCTGCTCGGCGTCGACGGCGACACGACGGCGGACCCCCATGCGATCGAGTACCTCGTCCGGGAGATCCAGGACGACGAGCGCATCGGCGGCATCTCGGCGATCTACAGCATCGACGACAGCGGCCTCGACACCATGATGAGCAAGTTCCTCATCGCCGGGCAGCGCGCCCAGTTCGCGGCGTTCAACATGCAGAACCTGCTGCGCGGACGCAACATGGCCGTGCTCGGCGGGCAGTACTCGATCTTCTCGACGACGGCCCTGCGAGCCGTCGTCAAGCAGACGCACCAGCGCTACCCGTGGGTCCGCGACAGCGAGATCGAGGACTCGCTGCTGTCGCTGGAGATCAAGAGCGCCGGCTACCTGACCAAGATCAGTGCGCACGCGCGCGCCAACGTGGGCGGCATGACGACGCTGCAGTCGCTCGACGCGCAGCAGGTCAAGTGGAACACCGGCGCGATCGACCTGATGTGGCCCGGCCAGCGCGGCGACACCAAGGGCCAGCCGCTGCACCCCAACCTGCGCCTGCGCTGGTTCGAGAACATCTCGATGGCGACCAACGGGTTCACCCGTCTGATCTTCCTGTTCCTGCTCGTCTCCTCGCTGCTGCTGCACGCCTTCGTGTTCGTGTGGCTGTGGATCGTGCCCACCGTGATGGCCACCTTGCTGAACCTCCGCACGGCCCACGCGATGCACAACGCCAACCGGCGCGACTACTTGTTCGCGCTGCTGTTCTTCCCGGCCGAGCTCTACATGTGGGTACGGCTGGGCCACTTCGCCCGATCATGGACCAAGTTCGCCAGCAGCTCCCAGACCGACAACTGGGCCCTCCAGGCCAAGGCCGAGAGCGGCGGCGCCGGACTGGCCCACTTCCTGCCCATCGGCGTCGTGGCCGTCGTGCTGTCGGGCGCGGTCGCGATCTGGGCCCAGCTGCCCACCGGCATGCAGTCCGACGTGCTGCTCGGCGGGTGGACCGTGCTCGGCATCGTCACCGTGCTGCAGACCGCCTGGATGGCGATCAAGCTGCTCAAGCGCCACAAGGGCTTCACCGCATGACCGTGCCTCGCGTCCCCCTCAGCATCCTTCCCAGCGCCAGAACCTCCAGGAGCATCCCCGTGACATCACCCCTTCGTCGACGCGTGTCGGCCTCGCTCGTCGGCGTCGCCGCCTTGGTCGCGCTGAGCGGCTGCAACCTCGGCTCGTTCTCGACGTCGGAGAAGGCGCCGCCTGCGGCGGCCTCGCCCAGCCCGTCGCCCACGCCGACGTTCGACTCGCAGTTCACCCACGACGGGACCTTCCAGTCGCACGTCGAGATCGACGGTGTCGACTTCGTCTACACGCTCTACCCGACCAAGTCGACGCCGCGCACCAACGAGTGGTTCCCGAAGGGCAACAAGTACTTCTCGTTCACGTTCCAGGCCTACGACCTCGACCGCGACCTGCGCGACCCGTTCAAGACCAAGCGGAGGGTGTTCCTCGACCGCATCGAGGTCGAGTCGGCGACGACCACGACGTCAGGCACCGTCGAGCGTCCTTACACGCTCAACGCGAAGGCCCAGACCATCACCTTCGACCCCGAGCCGCTCGCCGGCAAGTACGGCATGCTCGTGACCTCGCCGAAGGGCGCGTTCGAGCTGCGCAACCAGCCGATCGGCGACCTCGCCGCCGACACCAAGGGCGTCACGCTGACGTTCCGTGCGTCGGTGCGCATCCAGCGCTCGGCCGGGTCGTCGTCGTACGAGCGCGAGACGATCCGCCAGGAGGTGCCGATCGCGATCTTCGCCTCGGACAAGCCGACCCAGGCCGCCCAGATCCCCGTCGACGCCAACTGAGGCCGGCTCCGGCCGCGGCCGCCTGGATCAGGCGGGTTCGCGGTCGGACGCCAGCCGGTAGCCGACGCCCCGCACGGTCTCGATGAACCGCGGGGTGGCCGTGGAGTCGCCGATCTTGCGACGCAGGTTGGCCATGTGCACCTCGACGGCGCGCTTGTCGGCGTCGTTGACGTAGTAGGTCGTCACGTAGCTCTCGCCGCGCAGCGCCAGCACCAGGTCGGCCTTGCTGCGGACGCGACGCCCCGAGTCCAGCAGCGTGGCCAGCAGGTCGAACTCGCTGCGCGTGAGCTCGACGCCGCGACCGTCGACCTGCGTCAGACGGGTCTGGGTGTTGAGCTGCAGGCCACGGTGCTGGAGCCATCCGTCGGCCGCGGGAGCCGCCGCCTCGACGGGGGCCGGCTCCTGGACGGGCTGGCGCAAGGGTCGCTCGTAGACGGGCGCCGGTTCGGCCGCAGGGGCGACGGGAGCCACTGGGGCCGCGGGGTGCGCGGCGGGCGCAGGGGGTGCAGCGGGCGCAGGCGGTGCGGCGGGAGCGGGCATCTCGACGCTCGGCTGCGGCACGACCGGCGGCGGCACCGACACGTCGGGCCGCGCCGCGGGTGCGGCCTGCTCGTCCAGCCCGGACGGGCCTGCGAGACCGGACGGGCCGGCCCCGGCACGCTCGCGGGGGCGACGCAGCATCGTCTCGATGCGGGCTCGCAGCTCGCGCGGACGGAAGGGCTTGATGAGGTAGTCGTCCGCGCCGGAGTCGAGCCCCTGCACGATGTCGATCTCGTCGGCCAGCGCCGTCAGCATCACGATGTAGGTGGTGCTGAACTCGCGGATGCGCTTGGCCGCCGCGAAGCCGTCCATGCCAGGCATCGAGACGTCGAGCGTCGTCAGCACCGGATCGTGGGTGCGCACCGCCTCGATGCCGTCGGCACCATTGGTCGTCAGGATCGTCTGGAACCCGCTCTGCGTGAGCACCGTCTTGAGGAGGTTGCGCACGTCGGCGTCGTCCTCGATGATCACGGCCAGCTTCTGGTCGGTTCCCTCGGTCATGACAATGATCCTAAAGGCGGACGCAGTCGTTCGGAGGGTCTACGCACAAGCGGGGCGAGATCCACGTCTCACCATCCCGCCGCTCGCGCGAGGGCCACGGCACGCTCGGGCCAGAAGGTCCCGGCCGGCGGACCGCCACCGCAGGTGCCGTCGCTCTCGCCGGGCGGCTTGATCCACAGGTAGGCGTCGAGACCGCCGTCGTCGACCGCTGCCGGCTCACGACCCAGCGCGCGGCCGTCGGGATTGCACCACTCGCCGTTGGAGCCGGCACCGTTGCGACTCGTGTCGGTGACGTAGTGCGCTCCTCCGAGTGCCGAGCTGACGGCGGCGGCGTAGGCGCTCTCGTCGGCCTGCGACTCGTAGCCGGCGACGTTGGTGGAGAATCCGCGCGCCTTCTCGACGCCGGCCTGCTTCAACATGCGCGCCATGTCCTGGGGCGGGGTCCAGCTGGCATGGCCGGCGTCGAGGTAGACCGTCGCCCCCGACGACGCGAGGCGCTCGACGGCCGCCCTCAGCAGCGGGGTGCGCACCTCGACCTGACCGCACTCGGCGGCCGTCGCGAGCGCATCGGGCTCGACGACCACCGCGGCGTCCGAGCCGGTCGCGTCGGCGATGCGTCCGACCCACTGCTCGTACTGCTGCGCCGGCAGGCCTCCGCTCGACTCGCCACCGCTGCAGTCGCGGTCGGTGATGCCGTAGACCACGAAGACCGCGGTGCGTCCCTGCGCGTCGGCCTGGGCCACGACCTTCGCCACGACACCGCCCACCTGGCTGGTCGAGTACGCCTCGGGCGTCAACCACGTGGCCTGCGGCACCGCGGCCAGGCGCTCGAGGATGCGCTGGTCGTCGCCGGTGGCCGAGCTCGCCGCTGCCGATCCGGCGGTGTCGGACACCGCCAGGGGCGGCCGGTCGACGAACGGATTGTCGTCGGCCTCGGCGCCGATCAGGCGCGCGCCCGCGAACGCCCCGACGAACAACAGGAGCGGGATGACCACGAGCGCAGCCTTGCGCTGGCCTCGGCGTGCAGCGGACATGCTGGTCGACAGCCTCCTTCAACCTCGTGACGCCGGGCTCTGGACGGCTCGTCGATCTGGTCTCGATGATACCGGCCTCCGCCCGTCGAGCCTGCGACAACGGCTGCGCGTGACGCAGGCCACGGATCGCTCAAGGACGACTCGCTGAACCCTCGCGCGGGCTAAAATGACGTCGTGCCGGGACTCCCGCGGCACGGTGCCGGATGGAGACTCATGCCCATGCTCGCCCGACGACGCACTTGCGCCGCCGCCGTGACAGCGCTGCTCGTGGCGGCCGCGACCCTCGTCGGCGTCTCGTCGCCGGCCCAGGCCGCGGGCCCGCAGATCTACGGCCGGGTCACCGACGCGGCCGGTGGCGCCACGATCAAGTCCGTCCGGGTGTCGCTGTTCAGCGCCGACTGGACCTTCCTGCGCCGCGTCAAGGTCGGGTCGAGCGGCGTCTACCAGCTGCCGGCGCCCGCACCGGGCACCTACCACCTGCAGTTCGTCGACGGGCGTCCCGCGTACAAGACGAATGCGTACGCCGCCCGTCTCGACGTCCCCATCCGCGTCGGCTCGTCGTCGGTGCAGAAGAACGTGCGGCTCAAGCGCGGAGGGGCGATCGGCGGCGTCGTCAAGGTCAAGGGGGCTCGCGCGGCGAAGGCGCGCATCCGCGCGGTCAGCAACGGCGGCCAGGTCATCGAGGTCACGGCCGACAAGCGCGGCCAGTACGCCCTGGGCGGTCTGGCCAAGGACGACTACCGCGTCTACGCCTACGACTCCCGCAAGCGCCGGGTCGGCAAGAGCAAGCTCGTCCGCAACGTCAAGCTGCGCACGTTCCGCAAGACCTCGTTCAACCTGACCACCCGGCCGGGGTCGATCCGCGGCTTCCTCACCGTCGGCGGCGCCCGGGCCCGCGGCACGGTGTTCGTCACCGCGGTCAACAAGAAGACCGGCGAGTACTGGGTGCAGAAGGTGTCCCACGGCAACCTGTCGCTGCGCGGGCTCACCCCCGGCCCGTACCGGCTCGACGTGCCCGACACCGGCGGCTGGTTCGGCGGGTCGTTCTCGATCGGCCGGGTGCGCGCGGGCGGCATGCGCGACACGACCATCAACCTCGCCACGCGCGGCGGCACCTTCTCGGGCACCGTCGTCGACTCGTCGTCGCAGCCCGCGTACGGCATCCCCAACATCAGCGTGCGGCTCGAGGACGCGCAGGGTCGGACGCTCGACGAGCGTCCGGCCAACCAGGACGGCACGTTCACCATCGGCGGCACCGCGCGGCAGCAGCCGGGGGTCACCGTGCTGGTGCTGGCCTACGCCCCCATCAAGGAGCGCAGCTACGCGCCGTACCGCACCAAGACCCTCAACCTGGTCAACAACACCGCGCAGGACCTCGGCGTGATCTCGATGCAGCGCACCGACGTGCCGGCGCCGACCAGCAGCTGAGGAGCGTCCCCGCCCGAGGCTGAAGGCTCACCGAGGCCTCGCTGCGGTGGCGGCTTCGTCGCCGCACGCTCTCCCCCGCAAGTGGGAGGTGCCCCCAGCTTCGCTAGCCTCCTTCGCCGCTCGGCGCAGGGCGCCCTCAGCCTCAGGACTTGAAGAGGCTGGTGACGCTGCCCTCTTCGAACACCGCTGCGCTGGCCTGCGCCAGCAGCGGTGCGATCGACAGCACGGTGAGCTTGTCGAAGCGCTTGTCGTCGGCGATCGGCAGCGTGTTGGTCACGATGACCTCGCGCGCCGGCGAGTTCTTGAGCCGGTCGACGGCGGGGCCCGAGAACACCGCGTGCGTCGCGGCGATCACGACGTCCTCGGCACCGTCGGCCATCAGCGCCTCGGCGGCCTGGACGATCGTGCCGCCAGTGTCGATCAGGTCGTCGACCAGGATGCACACGCGTCCGGTGACGTCGCCGACGACGCGGTTGGCCTTCGACTCGTTCGGGCGTCGAGGATCGCGTGTCTTGTGGATGAAGGCCAGCGGCGCTCCGCCCAGGGCGGCGGCCCACTGCTCGGCCACCTTGATGCGTCCGGCATCGGGCGAGACGACCGCGAGCTCCTTCTTGCCGTAGTGCTTCTTGACGTGACGGGTGAGGATCGGCATCGCGAGGAGGTGGTCGACCGGTCCGTCGAAGAACCCCTGGATCTGCGCGGTGTGCAGGTCGACGGTCATGAGCCGGTCGGCGCCGGCGGTCTGGAACAGGTCGGCCATCAGGCGGGCCGAGATCGGCTCGCGGCCGAGGTGCTTCTTGTCCTGACGCGCGTAGCCGTAGAAGGGCAGGATCACCGTGATCCGCTTGGCGGACGCCCGCTTGAGGGCATCGATCATGATGAGCTGCTCCATGATCGCCTCGTTGATGGGCGCGGCGTGGCTCTGCAGCACGAAGGCGTCGCACCCTCGCACCGACTCGTCGAAGCGCACGTAGATCTCGCCGTTGGCGAAGTCGTACGCGGTGGTCGGGACGACCTCGATCTCGAGGAGGTCGGCGACCTCCTGCGCCAGCGTCGGGTGCGCGCGCCCCGAGAACAGCAGCAGGTTGCGGGTCGGGGTGCGGCGGGAAAGGCTACTCACCGGTCTCCTCCAGGGTCGTGGCGCTCTCGGACTCGCGCGCGGCTCGGTCTGACGGGGTGCCCGGACGCTTGTCCGCGACCCAGCCATCCATGTTCCTCTGTGGTCCGGCGCTGACCGCCAGCGCCCCCGGCGGGACGTCCTCGCGGATCGTCGCGCCGGCTCCCGTGAAGGCTCCGTCACCGACCGTCACCGGGGCCACGAAGGTGTTGTTCGAGGCGGTGCGGGCGTGACGTCCGATCGAGGAGCGGTTCTTGGTGACGCCGTCGTAGTTGGCGAAGATCGTGCCGGCGCCGACGTTGGCGCCCTCGCCGATGTCGGCGTCGCCGACGTACGACAGGTGAGGCACCTTGGCCCCGGCGCCGACGACGGAGTTCTTGACCTCGACGAAGGTGCCGATCTTGCCGTCCTCGCCGAGCTCGGTGCCAGGACGCAGGTAGGCGAACGGTCCCACGGTCGCGCGGGCGCCGACGACGGAGTCGGAGCCGTGCGTGCGGATGATCGTGGCGGCCTCGCCCACCTCGACGTTGCGCAGGGTCGTGTCGGGGCCGATCGTCGCTCCCTCGCCCACCTCGGTGGCGCCGAGCAGCTGCGTGCCCGGCAGCAGCGTCACGTCGGGTGCCAGCGTGACCGCCGAGTCGATCCACGTGGTGGCGGGGTCGACGACCGTGACGCCGGCGGCCATCCACCCGCGCACGATGCGGCGGTTGAGCTCGTGACCCAGGCGTGCCAGCTGGACCCGGTCGTTGACGCCCTCGGTCTGCCAGACGTCCTCGAGCACGTGCGCGCCCACCGGACGGCCCTCGGCCACGGCGATGCCGACGATGTCGGTCAGGTACAGCTCGCTCTGCGAGTTGTCGGACCGCAGGCCCGCGACGGCGTGGTCGAGGAACGGCCCGTCGACCACGAGGATGCCGCTGTTGATCTCGCGGACCGCCAGCTCGTCGGCGGACGCGTCGCGGTGCTCGCGGATCGCCAGCACGGCCCCGTCGTCGCCGCGCACGATGCGTCCGTACCCGGTCGGGTCGTCGACCTCGGCCGACAGGATCGTCACGGCGCGTCCGGCCGCACGGTGGTCGACCAGCAGCTCGGCGAGGGTCTGGGCCGTCAGCAGGGGAACGTCGCCGTAGGTGATGACGACGGTGCCGGTGGGCGGGGCGTCGAGCGCCTCCAGCGCCACGCGCACCGCGTGCCCCGTGCCGTTCTGCTCCTCCTGGACGGCCTGCACCACCGCGGGGTCGTGGGCTGCGATCGCTGCCGAGACCTGCTCGCGATCGTGACCGACGACGGCGACGGTCGTGTGCACGCCGGCACCGGCGACCGCGACGAGCGCGTGCTCGATCATGCTGCGGCCCGCGATCTCGTGCAGGACCTTGGCGCGTGCGGACTTCATGCGGGTACCGGCACCTGCGGCCAGGACGATCGCGGTGACGGCGTCTGTGTGTGCGCTCACTGAGCTCCTCGTCGACGGCAACTGCTGGGTAGCTGGCTCCCCGGGTAGGAGTCGAACCTACGTCGCTTGTCCGCATTCAAAGTGCGGCGGGCCCTGCCGGCAGACCAACCGGGGATCAGCCGTCCTGGCTCGGCGGACCGACCCGGGGACAGCGCCGACAGCCTACCGGAGTCAGCGTGCCCGGCGGGCCACGGCGAAGACTCGGGCGAACGGCATCACGGTGCCGTACGGTCGCGACGGGTACGCCTCGCGCAACGCCGCGCCGTACTCGTCGACGAACTGCTCCCGCAGCCCGGCGGGCAGCGCCGCCAGCACCGGACGCGCTCCCGTGCCCGAGATCCAGTCGAGCACGGGGTTCTCCCCCTGCAGGACGTGCAGGTAGGCCGTCTCCCAGGCGTCGACCTCCCAGCCCAGGCGGCTGAACAGGTCGAGGTACGCCTCGGGGGCCGTGCCCCGGTTCTCGTGCAGGCCGTCCGTCAGGTCGCGGTAGGCCGGTCGCGACGCGACCTCCGACAGCAGCCGGTGGCTCGGCTCGGAGAAGTTGTTGGGGGTCTGCACCGCGAACGTGCCGCCAGGAGCGATCTGGCCGGCCAGGTGCTCGATGACGTCCAGGCGGTCGGGCACCCACTGGAACAGCGCGTTGGAGACCATGAGGTCGACGGGCGCCGGCGGCTCCCACGTCGAGACGTCGGCCAGCTCGTACGACGCGAGCGGGTCGGCGTCCTCGGCGCGAGCGCGCTCGATCATCTCGACGGACGAGTCGACGCCGAGCACCGTCGCCTCGGGCCAGCGGGCGCGCAGGACCGCCGTCAGGTGGCCGGGCCCGCAGCCGAGGTCGACGATGCTGCGCGGCTCGCCCTGCACGCGGTTGACGAGGTCGACGAACGGGCGGGAGCGCTCGTCGGCGTAGCGGAGGTAGCGGGTGGGGTCCCAGTCGGTCATGCTCCGACCGTACGACCGATATATCTTGATGTCAAGATACTTGATCTCGTGACACCTCGAGCCGCTCCAGCTGCCCCGCCAGGGCCATCAGCCGGGCGTCGTCGCCTCGGCGTGCGATCAGCTGCACCGCGAGCGGCAGGCCCTCGTCCGTCGACCCCATGGGCATCGACACGGCCGGCACGCCGGCGTGGTTCCACTGCGCCGTGTACGGGTAGAACGCGTTCATCGCCAGCACGGTCGACAGCCCACCCCTGCCCTTCCAGTGCTCCACCGGGATCGCCGGACCGCTCATCACGGGGGTCAGCAGCACGTCGACGTCGAGCGCGTCGTGCACGGAGTCGCCCCAGGCCCGCCCCTGCCGCACGGCCCACGCGACGGCCCGAGGCCCGAAGGGACGCCCGAGACGTGCGATCTGCCGGGTTCGCGCCTCGAGCAACGCAGGATCGTCGACCCGGCCGGCCGCCTGCGCGATGCCGCCCAGGTAGCGCACGGTCAGCGCCTTGGACGCGATCGGGTACGGCACGTCGACCGCACGGACGCGATGACCGGCACCGCCGAGGAGAGCCGCCGCGTGCTCGACCTGCTCGCGGACGCGCGGGTCGAGCGGCGCCGGCTTCGTCGCGGCGGCTGCGCTGAACGACACGCCGATCCGCAACGGGGCGGGATCGTGGGTGGCCGCCTCGACGAGCGACGAGCCGAAAATTCCGAAGGTGTCGAGGAACAGGGCACTGTCGACGACGCGTGCGGCCAGGCCGCCCTGCGTCGACAGCCCGTGCCATCCTCCGGAGCTGGGCATCGTGCCCTGGGTCGGCTTGAATCCCACGAGCCCGCAGCACGCCGCCGGGATGCGGATCGAGCCGGCGCCGTCGGACGCCGTGGCGATGCTCACCGCCCCGGCGGCCACGAGAGCCGCCGAGCCGCCTGACGAGCCACCCGGCGTGTGCCCCAGGTGGTGGGGGTTGCGCGTGATGCCCGACCGCTCGGACTCGGTGAACCCGGTGATCGCGAGCTCCGGGAGCGTCGACGTGCCCACGATCACCATGCCTGCTGCCCGCATCGCGGCGACCAGATCGCTGTCGGACGCAGCGACCGACGTCTGTGCACGGCTGCCCAGACCCGTCACGGTGCCGCGGATGTCGAGATCGTCCTTGACCACGACAGGGATGCCCGACAGCGGGCCCGACTCCCCCGCCGCCCGTCGCCGGTCGGCCTCGTCGGCCGCTGCCAGCGCCTCGTCCGCGAACACCGACACCATCGCGTTGATCGCGGGGTCCTTCGCGGCGATCGCGGCGAGGGTCAGCTCGGTGAGCCGGCGCGACGTCAGCTCTCCCGAGCGCAGCAGCTCGGCCAGACGGGTGGGACCGGCGGCGACCACGGCCGCGTCTTCGAGGGACACCTGACGACCGTACCGCCGTCCGGGTCCTTCCCCGGTCGCCTCGGTACCGGGCTCATCGGATCCTCTCGGCTGATGCACGGCCTGGTCTCAGGTGCGGCGCATCGACGCTGCCTACCCTCGGATGATGACCATCATCTGGCGCCTGCGGCCGGGCGCACTCGCCTGCCTGGGCCTCGTGCTGGTCCTGTCGGCCTGCTCCTCGTCCGACCAGACCTCGGCCGCGCCGTCGTCGACGACATCGGCAGGGCAGGCCTCTCCGCCGGCGAGCAGCCCGGCGCCCGGGTCCGCGACGCCTGCGTCACCCGGACCGTCATCGAGTCCTTCGCCCACCGCCTCGTCCGGCGGCACGCCCACCTGCCGGGCCGGTCAGCTGCGCGTCTCGTACGCCGACGACGCCGACGGAGGCGCCGCCGGCAGCGTCTACGGCCACCTCGTGCTGACCAGCACCTCCACGTCGCCATGTGCCATGACCGGCTGGCCCGGCGTCTCGTACGTGGGGGGCGGCGACGGTCACCAGCTCGGGGCGGCCGCCGACCGCACCGACCGCACCGGCAGCCCCGCCGTCATCGTCCTGGTGCCGGGCGGCTCGGCCGCGGCACGGCTCCAGCAGGCCCAGGCGGGCAACTTCGAGGGCTCCTGCTCACCCGCACAGGCTGACGGCTTCCGGGTGTACCCGCCCAACTCGCGGACCGCGGTCTTCGTCGAGCACGCAGCCCAGGCCTGCCGCTCGGGCTCGGCCCACCTCCTGACGATCGGGCCGGTCATCGCGCGCTGACCCCACAATCTCGATGTCAAGAATCTTGACGCCTGACCTAGGATGAGCACGTGGAGGACGATGTCGACCGGCTGATCGCCGCCTGGGAGCACGAGCGTCCCGACGTGGACGTCTCGCCGATGCACGTGCTCAGCCGCGTCACGCGCCTGGCCCTGCACCTCGACCGGGCCCGCAAGGAGGCGTTCGCCGACCACGACCTCGAGCCGTCCGAGTTCGACGTGCTGTCGGCCCTCCGTCGCAGCGGCGACCCGTACCAGCTGTCGCCCGGCCAGCTCGTGCACGAGACCCTGGTGACCAGCGGGACGATGACCAACCGGGTCGACCGCCTGGTCCGCAAGGGTCTCGTCGAGCGGCTGCCCGACCCCGACGACCGTCGCGGCGTCCAGGTGAGGCTCACGCCGACCGGACGCGCCGCGGTCGACGGAGCGCTCGACGCCCTGCTGGCCCACGAGAAGCAGCTGCTCGCCGGGCTCGGCGAACGCGAGGCCGGTGACCTCGCGGCGTCGCTGCGAACGCTGTCGCGTCCCTTCGACCGCTGACCGCGCGTCGTCGGCGCTGCCGGCACGCCCCTAGACTCGTCCAGTGGCACATCTTCTCGGCGTGGAACAGATCGCGCTCGACTTCCCGACCAAGACCGTCTTCGAGTCCGTGACGATCGGCATCGACGAAGGCGATCGCATCGGCATCGTCGGACGCAACGGCGACGGCAAGTCGACCCTCCTGCGCATCTTCGCCGGCACCCTGCAGCCCGACTCCGGACGCGTCACGACGCGCGGCGGCGTCACGATCGGCATGCTCGACCAGACCGACGTCCTCGACCAGGCCGGCACGGTCGGCCGCGCCATCGTCGGTGACATGCAGGACTACGAGTGGGCCGGCGACGCCAAGGTGCGCGACGTCATCGCCGGCCTCGTCTCCGACATCCCGTGGGACGCGACGGTCGGGACGCTCTCAGGAGGCCAGCGTCGCCGCGTCGCGCTGGCGAGGCTGCTGGTCGGAGACGACGACGTGCTGTTCCTCGACGAGCCCACCAACCACCTCGACGTCGAGGGCATCACCTGGCTGGCTGGGCACCTGAAGAAGCGCTGGGCCGCCAACGCCGGCGGCCTGCTGGTCGTCACCCACGACCGGTGGTTCCTCGACGAGGTCTGCACCGCCACGTGGGAGGTGCACGACGGGATCGTCGAGCCCTTCGAGGGCGGCTACGCGGCCTACATCCTCCAGCGTGTCGAGCGCGACCGGCACGCGTCGGCCACTGAGTCCAAGCGCCAGAACCTCATGCGCAAGGAGCTCGCCTGGCTGCGTCGCGGCGCCCCCGCCCGTACGTCCAAGCCCAAGTTCCGCATCGACGCCGCCAACGAGCTCATCGCCAACGAGCCGCCACCACGCGATCCCATCCAGCTCAAGCAGATGGCCACGTCGCGGCTCGGCAAGGACGTCGTCGACATCCTCGACGTCTCGGTGTCGTATCCGCCGACCGGATCCGAGACGTCGCCCAACGACGTGCTCGACCAGATCGAGTGGCGCATCGGGCCGGGCGAGCGCACCGGCATCCTGGGGGCCAACGGCGCCGGCAAGTCGACCCTGCTCGGCCTGGTGACCGGCAAGGTCGAGCCCAGCAGCGGACGGGTCAAGAAGGGCAAGACGGTCAAGGTCGTCACCCTCACCCAGGAGCTCGACGAGCTCAAGGACGTCGGCGACGACCGCGTCAGCGACGTCGTCGGGCGTCAGCGCACGGCCTACGTGTCAGGCGGCAAGGAGATGACGCCGTCGCAGCTGCTGGAGCGCCTCGGCTTCTCCAGCGCACAGATGTCGACGCCGGTGCGTGATCTGTCGGGTGGCCAGAAGCGCCGTCTGCAGCTGTTGCTGATCTTGCTCGACGAGCCCAACGTCCTGGTGCTCGACGAGCCGACCAACGACCTCGACACCGACATGCTGGCGGCGATGGAGGATCTGCTCGACTCGTGGCCCGGCACCCTGCTGGTCGTCTCGCACGACCGCTACCTGCTCGAGCGCATCACCGATCAGCAGTACGCGATCCTCGACGGACGGCTGCGGCACCTGCCCGGTGGCGTCGACCAGTACCTCGAGCTGCGCCGACAGCAGGACACGCCGTCGGCGACCAACCCGTCGACCGCGGGGCACGTCAAGGTCTCCCGCCTCTCGAGCGCCGAGGAGCGCACGACGCGCAAGGAGGTCGCGTCGATCGATCGCAAGATGGTCAAGCTCACGGCGCGCATCGACGAGCTCCGGGCCGAGCTCGCGGTGCACGACCCGTCCGACGTCCCCGGCCTGCTCGCACGGTCGAAGGAGATCGACGAGCTGGCCGCAACGATCGCCGGCCACGAGGAGCGCTGGCTCGAGCTCACCGAGCTGCTCGAGGGCTGAGCCGGGCCCACGCGGGGGCGTCAGCCCACTCGAGCACCCGGCACCGGCCCCCGCGACTGCACCACGTCGGCACAGCCCGCCGCACTGCTGAGCGCGAAGGCGATGTCGAGGCTGTGCGCCTCGTCGCTGGCCAGGAACAACGCAGTGGGACCCGACCCCGACAGGATCGCACCCAGGGCACCGGCCTCGATGCCGATGCTGAGGGTGTCTTCCAGCTCGGGGCGCAGCGAGAAGGCTGCCTCGGTCAGATCGTTCGACAGGGCCGCGCCGAGCGCCTCTGCATCCCCCGCACGCAGGGCGGCCAGCAGCGCGTCGGGCACGACCGGCTCAGGCACCTCCGCGCCGGTGTTGAGGCGGTCGAACTCGGCGAACACCGCACGCGTCGACAGACCTTCGTGCGCCATCGCGAACACCCAGTGGTACGAGCCACGCGCCAGCACGGGGCTCACCGTCTCGCCGCGCCCGCCGCCCACCGCGTTGCCGCCGTGCAGCAGGAACGGCACGTCGCTGCCCAGCTGGGCCGCCAGCACCTCGAGTGCTGGGCGCGACAGCCCCGTCCCCCACACCTCGTTGCACGCAACCAGAGCCGCGGCCGCGTCGGCCGAGCCGCCTGCCATCCCACCCGCGACGGGGATCACCTTGCGGATCGAGAGATCGACGCCCGACGAGATGCCGGTGCGCTCCCGCAGCAGGCGCGCAGCCTTGACCGCGATGTTGTCGTCGCCATCGGGCACGACGGAGATCTCGCTGCGCACATCCATCTCGGAATGCACCGACACCGTGATCTGGTCGTCGTCACGCCCCGTGGCTCGCACCTCGTCATGCAGATCGACAGCCTGGTAGACCGTCGCCAGCGGGTGGTACCCGTCGTCACGCACGGGCCCCACACCCAGGCACAGGTTGATCTTGGCGGGGACACGGACGTTCACAGGGCTCACCTGTTCAACCTAGGGCACGTGTCGCACGGAAGGTGCAGGGCCAGCACCCCGTGGACGCACGAAGGGCCGGTCCCACGTGCCCGAAGCACGAGGGACCGGCCCTTGCGTGAATTCCCGCTGGTGGGCGGGAAATGCAGCGAGGCCGCCCCTGGTGGGGCGGCCTCGCGCTAATGATTGTCCGGCGACGTCCTACTCTCCCACACCGTCTCCAGTGCAGTACCATCGGCGCTGAGAGGCTT
>NZ_QUBR01000003.1 GCF_003586285.1 Aeromicrobium endophyticum
GGGGTGCGTCCTGTCTTGGTCTCGACGGCGTCGAGGTAGGCCTGGAACGACATGGGGGTCTCCTGTCACGGGATGGCTTCTCGTCAGTTCTATCGCGCGGAGGGGGCGTCCACTACCCTCGTGGCGTGAGTCAGATCGTGGTCTTCTCCGGAAGTGCGCACCGCCCCCTTGCCGAGAAGATCTGCTCCGAGCTCGGGCAGCCCCTGTCGGCGTCCGACACGTTGCGGTTCAGCAACGACTGCCTCCAGGTGCAGCTGCTGGCCAACTGCCGCAAGAAGGACGTCTTCATCATCCAGCCGCTGGTGCCTCCCACGCAGGACCACCTGATGGAGCTGCTGCTGATGATCGACGCGGCCCGCGGTGCCAGCGCTGACTCGGTCACCGCCGTCATCCCGCACTACGCCTACGCGCGCTCCGACAAGAAGGACGCCTCGCGCATCTCGATCGGCGGACGGCTCGTGGCCGACATGCTGACCACCGCGGGCGCCGACCGGGTCGTCACGATGACGCTGCACGCGCCGCAGGTCCACGGCTTCTTCAGCGTCCCCGTCGACCACCTCACCGCGATCGGCGAGCTCGCCGACCACTACCGCAGCCGCGACCTCACCGACACCGTCGTGGTGTCGCCCGACCTCGGCAACGCCAAGACGGCGTCGCTGTTCGCCCGCCTGCTCGGCGTCCCCGTGGCGGCCGGCAGCAAGCAGCGCCAGGCCGACGACAAGGTCGTGATCGACGCGATCGTCGGCGACGTGGCCGGCAAGAAGGCCATCGTGCTCGACGACGAGATCGCCACCGGCGGGTCGATCATCGAGCTGATGAACAAGCTCGAGGAGGAGGGCTGCACCGAGGCCTCCGTGGCGTGCACGCACGGACTGTTCACGGGCAACGCCGTCGAGCGCCTGCGCAACCACGCCTCGATCACCGAGGTCGTCACCACCGACACCGTCCCGCCGCCGGCCGACTGGCCCGAGCTGCAGGTGCGATCGGTCGCCGGGCTGTTCGCCGAGGCCATCGCCCGCATCCACGCGGGGGAGTCGGTGTCGTCGCTGTTCGACGGCGTCGACCCCGCGCACGCACCGCCGCAGCCCAAGCTCCCGCTCTGACGACCGCTCGGGTGTGATGTCCGTCGATCCGCTGTTGCCGAGACCCGCGAGGCACGTAGGGTCGTGGCTTGTGGACGCACCCATCGGCATCTTCGACTCGGGCTTCGGCGGCCTGACGGTGGCCCGAGCCGTCCTCGACCAGCTGCCGCACGAGCCGGTCCTGTACCTCGGCGACACCGCACGGCAGCCGTATGGGCCCAAGCCGATCTCCGAGGTCCGCGAGTACGCGCTCGAGTGCCTCGACCACCTCGTCGACCAGGGCGTCAAGGCCTTGGTCATCGCCTGCAACTCCGCCAGCGCCGCGGTGCTGCGGGACGCCCGCGAGCGCTACGACGTCCCCGTGGTCGAGGTCATCGTGCCCGCCACCCGCCGCGCCGTCCGCGCCACCCGCAACGGCATCGTCGGCGTCATCTGCACCGAGGCCACCGCGACGTCGCGGGCCTACGACGACGCGTTCGCCGCCAACCCCGGCATCACGCTGCACACGCAGCCCTGCCCGGTCTTCGTCGACCTCGTCGAGCAGGGCGTCACCAGCGGCCCCGAGCTGCTCGCGGCGGCCGAGACGTACCTGCGCCCGCTGGTCGACCGGGGGGTCGACACGCTGGTGCTCGGGTGCACCCACTACCCGTTGCTGACCGGCGTACTGTCCTACGTCATGGGTGACGGTGTCACGCTCGTCTCGAGCGCCGAGGAGACGGCCAAGGACGTGTACGGGCTGCTCGTCCGCGACAACCTCGAGCGAGACCGCGAGCTGCCGGCCCCGAAGCACCGGTTCCTGACGACCGGGCGGCCCGACGACTTCGCCCAGCTCGGTCGCCGGTTCCTCGGCCCGGAGATCGTCTCGGCCGAGCAGTTCTCGTGGGTGGGGGTGTCATGAAGCTGACCGTCATCGGTTGCGCCGGCTCGTTCGCCGGGCCCGACTCGCCCGCCAGCTGCTACCTCGTCGAGGCGCCGCACGAGGGCAGCACGTACCGCCTGCTGATCGACCTCGGCAGCGGCGCGTTCGGCCCGCTCCAGCGGCACAGCACGATCCGTGACATCGACGCGATCGCGCTGTCGCACCTGCACGCCGACCACTGCTTCGACATGTCGGGCTTCTACGTCGTCAGCCGCTACCACCCGCAGGGCGCCTTCGACCGCATCCCGGTGCACGCGCCCGAGGGGGCCGGCGACTTCCTCGTCGCGGCGTACGGCGAGGAGGAGCGCAGCGGCATGAGCGAGCAGTTCGCCTTCAGCCCGTGGCAGGACGGCGCGACCGTGCAGCTGGGCCCCTTCAGCGTCACGTCGGTGCTGGTCAACCATCCCGTCCCGGCGTTCGCGATGCGCATCGCGACCGCCGACCACGCGATCGCCTACTCGGGCGACACGGGGCCCTGCGACGCGCTGGTCGACCTCGTCGACGGCGTCGACCTGTTCCTGTGCGAGGCGTCGTTCGTCGAGTCGGGCGACAACCCGCCCAACCTGCACCTGACGGGTGCCGAGGCCGGGCACTACGCGACGGTCGGCTCGGTCGGACGCCTGCTCGTCACGCACATCCCCACCTGGACGTCTCGTGACGAGGTCGAGGCCGACGTGCGGACGACGTGGGACGGCCCCTACGACATCGTCACGGCCGGGGCGACGTACGAGCTCTGAGCACGTCCGCCGTCCGAGCGGCAGGTCGGACCCGGCCGATAGGCTCGCGGCATGACTCGTGAAGACGGCCGCGCCGCCGACCAGCTCCGCCCCGTGACCATCACCCGCAACTGGCTCGACCACGCGCAGGGCTCGTGCCTGATCGAGTTCGGCAAGACCAAGGTGCTGTGCGCCGCGAGCGCCAGCGAGGGCGTGCCGCGGTGGCGCAAGGGCTCGGGCCTCGGCTGGGTCACGGCCGAGTACGCGATGCTGCCGCAGGCCACCCACGACCGCTCCGCCCGTGAGTCGGTCAAGGGCCGCATCGGCGGACGCACCCACGAGATCTCGCGGCTGGTGGGTCGCTCGCTGCGCATGGCGATCGACTATAAAGCGCTCGGCGAGAACACCATCACGATCGACTGCGACGTGCTGCAGGCCGACGGCGGCACCCGCACCGCAGCCATCACCGGCGCCTACGTGGCACTGTTCGACGCCGTCGAGCACCTGCGCGCCAAGGGAGCCCTCGCGGGCGAGCCGCTCGTCGAGTCGGTGGCGGCGATCAGCGTCGGCATCATCGATGGCGTGCCGCTGCTCGACCTGCCCTACGTCGAGGACGTCCGCGCCGAGACCGACATGAACGTCGTCATGACCGGCTCGGGCAAGTTCGTCGAGGTGCAGGGCACGGCCGAAGGTGCTCCGTTCGACAAGGCCGAGCTCGACGCCCTGCTCGAGCTGGCCGCCAAGGGCTGCGTCGACCTGACGCGTCTGCAGAACGAGGCCCTCGGCCGATGAGCCCCCGCGTCGTCCTGGCGTCCAACAACGCCAAGAAGCTCGCCGAGCTGCGCCGCATCCTCGAGCCGCTGGTGCCCGGCATCGAGGTGCTGGGGCTCGGCGACTTCCCGCCCTACGACGAGCCGGCCGAGACCGAGCCGACCTTCGAGGGCAATGCCCTCATCAAGGCGCGGGCCTGCCTGGCCGTCACGGGCCTGCCGTCGCTGGCCGACGACTCCGGCCTGTGCGTCGACGCGCTCAACGGCATGCCGGGTGTGCTGTCGGCGCGCTGGTCGGGCGTTCCCAAGGCCGAGGGTGGCGACGCGGCCAACAATCGTCTGCTGCTCAGCCAGCTCTCCGAGGTGCCGCCCGAGCGTCGCACGGCTCGCTTCGTGTGCGTCATGGCGCTGTGCACGCCCGACGGCCGAGAGATCGTGCAGGACGGCGCGATGACCGGACGCGTCCTGGCGGCCGAGCACGGGGGAGGCGGCTTCGGCTACGACCCGCTGTTCGCCGCCGACGGCTTCGACGTCTCGACCGCCGAGCTGACGCCGGCCGACAAGGATCGCATCAGCCACCGCGGCAAGGCGCTCACCGCGATGGCGCCGGCCATCGTGGCCGCACTGACCTAGACGGCGGGCTGCGCCGGCTTCTCGAGGGCTCGGATCACGCGTCGCGCGATCGCGAGGCTGCCGGCACGGTTGGGGTGGATCCCGTCGATCACGCGGTCGGCGGTCAGCGCGCCCCGCGTGCTGACGAACTGCATGCCGTGCAGGCGCGCCTCCGCGGCGATGATGCGCGTCACGCGCACACCGTCGGACCGGTCGAGCGGACCCCACGGAGGGCCCAGCACCACGATGCGCGTCGAGCTGGGCAGATAGGTCTTGAGCACGCCGAGGTAGGTGCTGACCGCGCGGCGCACCTCGTCGTCCGTCGACGTCTGGAACACCCCGCGGACGCAGCGGGCCCAGTCGTTGCGGCCGCCCTCGACGATCAGGATCGAGGGGGCGTCGCCCAGGAAGGCATCGGGACGGTCGATGAACCGGTTGCCCGTGCACCGGTGCCCCGGACGCAGGTACCCCGATCCCGACTGCGCGTAGGTGCGCACGCTGGCGTCGAAGTGCCGGCCCGTGACGCTCCACCAGGCCTGGTCGGCGTCGCCGGGACGGTCGTTGTAGCGGGCGCTGATCGAGTCGCCCACGACGACGATGCCCTGCGGAGCGAGACGTGAGACCGGCTGGGTCTGACCGCCCTGAGCGCCCTGCCAGGCCACGAACGGGCCGATGAGCAGGGCGAGCACGAGTGCGACGACGGCAGAGCGGTGCCTGGACCTGCGTGGTGTTCTCATCGTGCTTCTTTCGTCCCGAGAACTGAACTGTACGTCGCAGGCGGCGCCGACCGGAGCGAAGACGACATGTCGTCGCGCACATCGCGAAAAATAGCTCGAACGGACTATGCGGAGGCGGCTGCTCCGGTAGACGGGCTGCTCACTCCGGCAGGGCGAAACCCTGCTGACGCCACGCCTCGAAGACCGCGACGGAGGCGGTGTTGGCCAGGTTCATCGACCGCCGTCCGGGCAGCATCGGCAGCCGGACGCGGGCGGTCAGGCGGGGGTCGTCGAGCACCTCCTGCGGCAGCCCGGTCGGCTCGGCCCCGAACATCAGGACGTCTCCGGGCCGGTATGCCACGTCGGTGTAGACCTGCTCGCCCTTGGCGGTGAACGCGAAGACGCGGCCCGGTGCCAGCGCCGCGAGGGCGGTGTCGAGATCGGGGTGCACCGTCATGACGGCCAGGTCGTGGTAGTCGAGCCCGGCCCGCTTGAGCTTGGACTCGGAGAGGTCGAAGCCCAACGGCTCGACGAGGTGCAGCTCGGCCCCCGTGACCGCGGCCAGCCGGATGGCCGCCCCGGTGTTGCCCGCGATGCGCGGCTCGTGGAACAGGATGCGGAACATCAGCGGTGCCTCCCGGTGGGACGCCGCAGGACCAGGTGCACGACGAGACCGGCGATCAGGGCCCAGAAGGCCGAGCCGATGCCGAGGATCGTGATGCCCGATGCCGCGACGAGGAATGTGATGACGGCGGCCTCGCGACCGGCGGGCTCGGACACCGCGCCCTCGAAGGCCGCGGCCAGGGTGCCGAGCAGCGCGAGACCGGCGACCGTCGCGATGACCCCGACCGGTGCGACGGCGACCAGCGCCGCGAGGGCGGCCGAGGTGACCGCGAGCACGACGTACGTCCAGCCGCCCGACTGCGCGGCGATCCACCGGCGCTGCGGATCGGGGCCGGCCGGTGGCCCGCCGGCGAGGGCGGCGCTGATGGCGGCCAGGTTGACCGAGTGTCCGCCGGACGAGGCACCCAGCATCGTCGCGGCGCCCGCGGTCACGAGCGAGTCGCGCCACGGCACGTCGTAGCCGAGCGACTTCATGATGGCGAAGCCCGGGACGTTCTGCGACGCCATCGTGACGACGTACAGCGGCAGCGCGATGCCGACCAGTGCGGCCCAGCTCCAGTGCGGCGTCGTGAACGTCAGCTGGGGGAGCAGGTCGGAGCCGGCGATCGTCGTGCCGGTGCGGATCATGTCGACGCCGATCACGACGCCTGCCGCCACGAAGGCTGCGGGCGCGGCCCAGCGGGGCACGAACCTGACACCGGCGAGCCACACCACCACGACGGGCAGGATCGTCCACGGATCGTCGCGCAGGGCCCCGACCGGCGCCAGGCACAGCTCGAGCAGCACGCCGGCCAGCATGGCCTGCGCGATCGGTGCGGGGATCAGGCCGATCAGGCGCCCGAGGGCGGGCCACAGGCCGGTGAGGACGTAGGCGGCCCCGGCCACCAGGAAGGCGCCGACCGCGACGGCCCAGCCGCCGTCGGGGGTCGCGGTGCCGGCGAGCAGTGCCGCGCCCGGGGTCGACCACGCCAGCACCACGGGGATGCGGTGCCGCCGGCTCAACCAGATCATGCCGGCCGCCTGCGTCAGGCACATCACGAGGAGCCCGGACGCGGCCTGCGCCGACGTCGCACCGACCGCGTGCAGCCCGGTCAGCACCACCGCGAACGAGCTGGTGTATCCCACGAGCACCGCGATGATGCCGGCGCTGATCGGCTGCTGGAGCCCGCCGCTGCCTGGGCCGCCGGCCACCTCCCGCTCCATGGCCACTCACCCTAGGGCACCGTGCGCCGTGACCCTCGCGACCCTAGACTCACCGACCATGGCCACTCCCCAGCGCGTCCACGTCGTCCACACCTTCGCGTCCGACCCGGCAACGGTCTTCGCCAAGCTGTCCGAGCACGAGAACCTCGGCCCCGTCCTCGGCGCGAAGATCCGCCGGGTCAGGGACGGCGACACGACCCGCAACGGCGCGGGCTCCACCCGCAGCGTCAAGGTCGGCCCGCTGCCGGCCTTCCACGAGACCACCACGCTGGCCGAGCCCGACTCGCTGATCGAGTACGAGATCACCCAGGGCAGCCCGCTCAAGGGCCACTGGGGGCGGCAGATCCTGACCCCGCTGCCCGGTGGCGGCACCCAGCTCGACTACACGATCGGCTTCGACGTCCCGGTGCCCGGCGCCGCCGCCCTGGTCGGCGCCGTGCTGCAGAAGAACATCGCCAAGGGCATCGGCAAGCTCACCCCGTAGTGAACGTGCCCGTCCTTCCGCACCGATGACGTCGACGCTCGAGCGCTCCGGCCTGCGCCCGGTCGCCTTCGTCGTGGTCGCGGCCGTGTGCTTCGGCACGACCGGGACGGCCCAAGAGCTCGGCCCCGACGAGGCCACCAGCAGCGCCGTGGGGTTGAGCCGGATCGTGGTCGGCGGACTGCTGCTGGGCCTGGCGGCGTGGTGGGCCGCACGACGTCCGGGCGCACGCCTGCCGCGGATCGGCTGGTCGCAGCGCGGCACGGTGCTGGTCGCCGGAGCGGCCGTGCTCGCCTACCAGCCGATGTTCTTCGCCGGGACCCGCCTCAACGGTGTCGCGGTCGGGGCCGTCGTGACGCTCGGGGCCGCGCCGGTGCTGACGGGCCTGCTCGAGTGGGTGCTCACGCGCCGGGTGCCGTCGCGTGCCTGGTTCGCCGGGACGGGCGCCGCCGTCGTGGGGGTCGTCCTCATCGGGGGCCTGGTCGACGGGGGAGCGCGGCAGGTCAGCCTCGCGGGCCTGGCCGGCTCGGCAGGTGCGGCGCTCGCGTACGCGGTCTACACGCTGGCCGTCAAGCGGCTGCTCACCGACGGCTGGGGTGCGACGGTGGCGATCGGCGGCGTGTTCGCGACGGCCGCGGTGATGGGCGCACCCCTGTTGCTGCTGGTCGACCTGGCCTGGCTCGGGAGCGCCCCGGGGGTGGGCCTGGTGGTGTGGCTCGCCGTGGTGACGGTCGTCGTCGCGTACGTGCTGTTCGCGACCGGGCTGCGGGCCCTGCCCGCGTCGACGGTCTCGACGCTCACGCTCGTGGAGCCCCTGACGGCGTGCGTGCTGGGCGTGGCCGTGCTGGGCGAGCGTCTCTCGACCCAGGGGTGGGTCGGTCTGGCCGTGCTGCTCGGCGGGGTGACGGTGCTCGCCGTCAGGCGCTGAGGCGCTCCCAGAGGCGCGCCGTCTCGGCCTCGACGTCGCCGGGATGGATCTGCTGCACGTTGCGCCCGCCCCGTGCGAACGTCTGCGAGACGGCCGCCGGCACGAGCGAGGGGTCGACCGGCTGGTCGATCCAGTCGCAGTCGCGGACGTTCACGAGGTCGACGGCGGCACCGCCGGCGTCGTGCCGCAGTGGGCCGGTGAGGCGTCCGACGTACGCCCGGCCGTCGGGGTGCCGGGTCCAGACGAACGCCCCGACGGGGGCGGCTGCGAACCGGTCGAGCCGCCGCTCGGCCCTCTCGTCGGTGGCCTCGCCCATCCCGACCACGCCCAGCCGCAGCGCCCGCTCGACGGCTGCGGCGTGGTCGACGTCGTCGCGGCGCGACCGCAGGGGCGTGCGGTAGACGGGATCGGTCACGGACGCGCCTAGCTCAGGATGCCGCCGAGGATGCCGCCGCCGACGGCCGCCGCGGCCACGTTGCCGCCGTTGCCCCCGCCCTGCTGGGGGTACGCCGGGCCCTCGGACGGCTGCACGACGACGAAGCCGGGGCCCTGGAAGGCGTACTGGAACGCCTCGCCCGAGCCGCCGCGCAGCGACGACCGCATGGTCATGCTGTTGTGCAGCTGCGGCTGCAGGTTGGCCGACCAGCACACGGCCGCGTTGATGTCGACGTACGTGGGCTGCTGCGAGCAGTCGAGGATCATCGGGTCGCCGTCAGCCACGAGGGCCACCTGGCCGGTGCCGTTGACGACCGTGTTGAACAAGCCGCCCGCGGCCACGCCGACGCCCTTGACGCGCCGGATGTCGTGGTCGAGCGAGGCGTCGAACGCCAGCAGGTTGCGACCGTTGATCGTGATGCCGTCGCCCTCGAGGTTGAGGACGAAGACGTTCTTGGCGGTGTCGGCGAAGAACACCTCGCCCTGGCCGGCCACTGTCATGAGCGGGTTGTCCTCGCTGGTGACGACCTTCTTCATCAGCTTGCCGATGCTGCCGGCCGACTTGTGCTCGAACGTGACCTGGCCCTGGTAGGCGACCATGACGCCCTTGGTGGCGAGCACCGGAGCACCCAGCGTCACCTTGAGCATGCGGGGGTTCTGCAGCGTGAATCGCTCGGAGGTCTGCACCTCGAGGTTGGCCTGGGAGAACAGATCGGACTTCATGGCGTGCCTTTCTGGGCGTGGTGACCTGACAACGAACGGCGGCTCCGCGAAGTGCCGCAGGCCCGGACCCCTATTCTGGGGGCCTGGCCGATGTGGTGGAACTGGTAGACACGCAGGATTTAGGTTCCTGTGTCTTCGGACGTGCAGGTTCAAGTCCTGTCATCGGCACTCGGCACTTATCGTCGGTCGCTGTGGAGCAGGCTGTCACTGACTACGAGAGATCAGCCCCCGGTACTTCGGACTGACTGCACCCGCCACGGTTTAGAGACTGCCGAATAGCTGACTCAAGCGGCATGTTCGCCGCCTAGGGCACGGTGGGGTCGGACCGCTGAGCTTCCGATGTCGGCGCACCTTCGGTCTTGCGTTGCCTACGATCAATCTGTTTGCGCGTGGGGTTGTTCCGGAGCCAGATGGCGACGTCGACCGCGACCAGCACGACAGCCGTGACGGCCGTTGCTGCCACCCGATCAAGCCCAGCGACGATCGCGACGACCGTGCTTAGCCCGACGATCGCAAAGTAGACACCGATCCGTCCTGCGGTCGATCGGCTTCGAAGGTGATGACTCAATGTCTGCATTTTCGCTCCGATCGTCCCTGGGGGAAAGGCTGCCACGATGACGCTCCTGACGCATCACTGTGCGGTCGCCGGCGGGTCTACCCAAGGGTGTACGTGCCCGACTTGCGCGGTCCCAGTCCCAGGGCTCGAGCTCGCCATCCTTGACGTGGGATTGGCACTTCCTCGCCGACTCGCGAGGGTGGTGACCACGAGCCGTTGTGGCGTGGTTAGGATTGCCTTGCCTGACCTGGTCGTCGAGCCCTCCCGCCGATGATCGTCCGCCCCTTCGTGCTCCCTGTGAAAGGTTGCTGCCGCATGCGCTCATCGTCGTCCAGAGGACCTCTGGTCCTTGCGTCCGCCGCCACGATCCTGGGTCTGCTGATGGCCGGCTGTTCGTCCGAGTCGGGGAGCGACGGCTCCTCGGACGCGTCGGGCACCCGTGCCGTCGAGCACGCCCGCGGCACCGCGAACGTGCCGGACGAGCCGAAGCGCGTGGTGGTGCTCGAGCCGGTCGAGCTCGACACGGCCGTCGCGCTGGGCGTCACGCCCGTGGGCGCTGCCGTCGCGAGCAATGTCGCGGGCGTGCCCGGCTACCTGGGCGTCGACGGGATCGAGCCGGTCGGCACCGTGCCGGAGCCGGACCTCGAGGCCATCGCGGCCCTGAAGCCCGACCTGATCATGGGCACCGAGTCGCGGCACTCCAAGCTCTACCAGCAGCTCGACGCGATCGCCCCCACGGTCTTCATGAAGACCCAGGCCGACCCCTGGCAGGACAACGTCCGCCTCATCGGACAGGCGCTCGGACAGGAGGACGAGGCGCAGGACCTCCTCGACGGCTTCAACGACCGGTGTGCGGAGATCAAGGGCCGGTTCGGTCTCGAGGGGACGACGGCCAACCTGGTCCGCCCCCGGGACGAGACCACGCTGAGCCTCTACGGACCTGCCTCGTTCGCCGGCGGTGCCCTGCAGTGCACCGGCATGACCATCCCTGACCGGACGTGGGAGGACGGCCTGCAGGCGGACATCTCGCCCGAGAACGTCCTCGACGCGAAGGCCGACCACGTGTTCGTCACCACCAACGACGTGGACGACGAGTCGACCGTCCCCGCGGCGATCACCCGCAACGCCGACGAGTTCCCGTCGGTAACCCTGGTCGACACGAGCTACTGGGTCTCCGGCGTCGGTCCCAAGGGCGGCGAGCTCGTGCTCGACGACATCGAGAAGTTCCTCGAAGCGCAGCAGTGACGGTGGTCCAGCCCATGCCCCCGCGTCAGTGGGAGCTCGGGCGGTCGGCGCGCCGGGGCCGGACCCTGCTCGGCGTGACGGGCCTGCTCGCGCTGCTGGTGCTCGCGGTGGCGCTGTCGCTGATGGTGGGCTCGAACCCGCTGTCCCCGCGGACCGTGCTCGACGTGCTGCAGGGCGGCGGCTCGTCCGAGGCGCGCTACGTCGTGCGCGAGCTGCGGGTGCCCCGGACGGTCGCCGGCGTGGTCGTGGGCGTCGCGCTGGGGGTCTCGGGCGCCCTGATCCAGGCCTTCACCCGCAATCCGCTCGCCGATCCGGGCATCCTGGGGGTCAACGCCGGGGCGGCCTTCGCCGTCACCCTCGGGGTCGCGTTCCTGGGGGTGCGCGACATCTCGTCGTTCGTGTGGCTGGCGTTCGCCGGCGCGCTCGTCGTCACGGTCGGGGTCTACCTGATCGGATCGTCGGGCCGCGGCGCTGCCGATCCGATCCGCCTCACGCTCGCCGGTGTGGCCCTGGGGGCGGTGTTCTCAGGCATGACGACGGGCATGACGCTGAGCGATCCCGACGCGTTCGAGCAGATGCGGTCGTGGAACGCCGGCTCGCTGCTGGGCCGCGGCTTCGACGTGCTGCTGCCGGTGTCGCCGTTCATCGTCGTCGCCGTGCTGGGCGCGTTCGTCCTCGCGCCGGGCCTGAACGCCCTGTCGCTCGGCGAGGACGTCGCCCGGGCGCAGGGGGCGAACGTGGCGGGCCTGCGCATCGGCGTCATCGTCGCGGTGACGGTGCTGGCCGGCGCGGCAACGGCGCTGGCCGGGCCGATCGCGTTCATCGGGCTGATGGTGCCGCACGTGGCCCGGTGGGTGTTCGGCGTCGACCAGCGGGTCATCGTGACGGTCTCGGTCGTCCTGGCGCCGGTGGTCGTGCTGCTGTCGGACGTCCTCGGACGCGTGCTGATCGCCCCGGCCGAGATACCGGTGGGCATCGTCACGGCCTTCGTCGGCGCGCCCGTCCTGATCGTCCTCGCCCGCCGACGGAAGGCCAGCACCCTCTCATGAGCCTGATCCGTGACGTGCCGCCGATCGATGTCGGCTACCGGTCGTCCGTGCTCCGTGCGGGCCCGTTCGTCGTGTCGCTGCGGCGACGCAGCCTGGTCGTCGCGACCGTCTTCGTCGCGGTGGTCCTGACCCTCGGCGTCGTGGCGCTGGGGCTCGGCACCTACCCGCTGGCGCCCGACGCCGTCGTCAGGACGCTGCTGGGCGGGGGCACCGAGCTCGACCGCATCGTGGTGTTCGACTGGCGCCTCGCCAGGACCCTCGCCGCCATCGTGCTCGGCGGGTTCCTCGGCATCGCCGGTGCGGTCTTCCAGACCGTGACCCGCAACCCGCTCGCGAGCCCGGACATCCTGGGGCTCTCGAACGGCGCCTTCACCGGGATGCTCCTGACCGTCGTGCTCTTCTCGGCGTCGTGGCCGCTCGTCACGGCCGGCGGGGTGGCCGGCGGGCTCGTCACGGCGGTGGTGATCTGGGCGCTCGCCCACCGAGGCGGCACGCAGGGTTTCCGGCTGATCGTCATCGGCATCGGCGTGGCCGCGATGCTGTCGTCGGCCAACACGTGGATGCTGCTCGAGGTCGAGCTCGACACCGCCATGTTCGCCTCGGCGTGGGGTGCGGGCACGCTCAACGGGGTGGCCGGCGCGCCGCTGGCCGGTGCGGTCGCGTGCGGCGTCCCGCTCGTCGCCGTGCTGGTCGTCCTGGCGCCACGGCTGCGGCAGCTCGACCTGGGCGACGACGTCGCGACGGCGACGGGGGCGCGTCCCGGACTGGTGCGCGCGCTCTCGCTGCTGGTCGCCGTGGGCCTCGTGTCGGTCTCGACGGCGGTGATCGGGCCGGTCGCCTTCATCGCGCTGGCCGCGCCGCAGATCGCACGGCGCGTCGCCGGCACCCCATACATCCCGCTGACGGTCTCGGCCCTCGTCGGGGCGTGCCTGCTGCTCGTCTCCGACCTGGTCGCCCAGCACGTCCTGCCGGTGGCCCTGCCGGCCGGCGTCGTGACCGTGTCGGTCGGAGGCCTCTACCTCGTCGTCACCATCATCCAGGAGATCCGCCGCCGTGCCTGAGCCCACGCCCCCGACGACCCCACCAGCCCCGACCGCTCCCTCGGAGGGCGTGAGCCGGCTGCGGGCCGACGCCGTCACCCTCGGCTACGACGACCGTCCGGTCATCGAGGGGCTCACCGCGGCGATCCCCGACGGCTCGTTCACCGTGATCATCGGCCCCAACGCCTGCGGCAAGTCGACGCTCCTGCGCGGCCTCTCCCGCCTGCTCAAGCCCGGAGCGGGGCAGGTCGTGCTGGACGGCACGGAGATCAGGAGCCTGCCCGCCAAGGACGTCGCCCGCCGCCTCGGCCTGCTCCCGCAGTCGGCGATCGCGCCGGACGGCATCACGGTCGCCGATCTCGTGGCCCGCGGTCGCTACCCCCACCAGGGTCTGCTGCGGCAGTGGTCGACGGTCGACGAGCAGGCGGTCGCCGACGCGCTCGACGCGACCGGCACCCGCGGGCTGGCACCGCGCCGGGTCGACGAGCTGTCGGGCGGGCAGCGGCAGCGCGTCTGGGTCGCGATGGTGCTCGCCCAGCAGACCGACCTGCTGCTGCTCGACGAGCCGACCACCTTCCTCGACATCGCGCACCAGGTCGAGCTGATGGAGCTCTTCGCGCACCTGAACCGCACCGGGCGCACGATCGTCGCGGTGCTGCACGACCTCAACCACGCCGCGCGGTACGCCGACCACATCATCGCGATGCGCGACGGCCGCATCGTGGCCTCGGGTGCCCCGTCGGAGGTCGTCACCAGCTCCCGGGTCGAGGAGGTCTTCGACCTGCCCAACATCGTGATCGAGGACCCCGTCACGGGAGGGCCCCTCGTCGTGCCGCGCGGCGCACCCGTGACGGCCACCTCCGGGGCTCGACCGTGACCCCGCCTCCGGCGCAGGGACGGCCGTGGGAGTACAGCGCCTTCCCGGTCCGGGTCGCGCGCAAGGAGCAGCTCTCGCCGGGGTTCGTCCGCGTCACGCTCGCGGGGCCCGCGCTGCGCGACTTCGCGCCGTGGGGGCTGGACCAGCGCATCAAGCTCGTGCTGCCCATGGCAGACGGCTCCACGCCCGAGTTCGGCCTGCTGCAGCAGCCGACCCCCCACCCGAAGGTCTGGTACGCCCGCTGGAAGGCGCTTCCCGAGCACCGTCGCAACCCGCTGCGCACCTACACCCCGTCCGCGATCCGCCCCGAGGCCGCCGAGGTCGACGTCGACCTGTTCATCCACCAACCGGCGGGCCCCGCCTCGACGTGGGCGCTCACCTGCGCTCCCGGTGACGAGCTGGTCATCACCGGGCCCGACGTCCGCGCGGGATATACGGGATACGGCATCGCCTACACGCCGCCGTCGCCGCCCACGCGGTTGCTGCTCGTCGGCGACGAGTCGGCCCTGCCCGCGATCGGCAACATCCTCGCGGCACGACCCGCCGGGACCCCGGCCGACGTGCTGATCGAGCTCGCCGACCCCGCCGACGACATCCTCACGGCGACCGCCGACGCCCGCATTCACCTCGTCGAGCCGGACTCCGCCGGGGCGAGCGGGCTCGAGGCCGCGGTCGAGCGCTGGGCCACCGATCACGGGCGCGACGTCGTGGACGATCCGGGCGCGTACGTCTGGATCGCCGGGGAGTCGGGCACCACCACCCGCGTCCGTGCGCACCTGGTCGACCGGCTCGGGGTCGACAAGCGCCGCGTGGCGTTCCTCGGCTACTGGAGGCTCGGCGGACCGCTGGTCGGGTAGTCGGCCGGAGAACCCGCCGGCAGCCCTCACGCTCACCGCCTGTCACGCTCACCGCCCCTCACGTGCGCAGCGCCTCGGTGGGCGAGAGTCGGGCGGCGAGCATCGCGGGGTAGAGCCCTGCGAGCGCGCCGATCGCCATGGCTCCGACGAAGCCACCGGCCATCGCGACCACGGGGATGACCGGTGGCCAGCCCTGCAGCGCGGCGAAGCCGGCGGTCCCGAGACACCCGAGCAGCAGCCCGGCCGCGCCGCCGAGGGTGGACAGGGCGATCGCCTCGGTGACGAACTGGAGCCGGATGTCGAGCCGCGTGGCGCCCAGCGCCTGCCGCATGCCGATCTCGCGGCGGCGCTCCATCACGCTGACGATCATCGTGTTGGCGACGCCGATGCCACCGACCACCAGCGCGACCGCGGCCAGGCCGAGGAACAGGGCCGAGAACGTCCCTTGCGTCGCCCGCTTGGCCGCCAGCGCGTCCGAAGGTCGCGAGACGCTGATCATGCCGGCCAGCTCGGGCTCGAGCGTCGCCGGCAGCACGGCGCTGACGGCCTCCACCTGCGACTCCTCCGCGCGCAGGTAGACGACGGTGGGGTGCCCGTCCAGACCGAGGGACGCCTGGGCCGTCGACCAGTCGACGAGCGCCGCCTGGTCGAGCTCGGGGGCCAGCGGCGTCGGTGCCAGGACGCCGACGACCGTGAGCCAGGTGGAGCCCACCAGGACGCGCACGGGACGGGTGGGGTCGACGTGCGTGATGCCGAGCCACTCGGCGGCGCTGCTGCCCAGCACGACCGTCGGCAGCCCCGCGGGGGCCAGGAACGTCCCCGAGGCGACCGTGCCGCGCACGACCTCGACGAGGTCGGGCGTGGCCGCCAGCGCCACGATGCCGACCGTCTGGTTGGGATCGGCCAGATCAGTGCGCAGCACCCGCGCGCCCAGGTTCGCGACCGCCGAGGCGTCCTTGACCGGCCCGATGCGCCGCACCATGGCAGCAGCGTCGACCGGCAGTTTCGGAGGGTCGTCCGTGGCCGACGAGGCCTGGGCGACCAGGACGTCGGTGCCGAGGGCCGTCAGGCGGCGGTCGAGGTCGGCCTGCCCGCTGGCCGGGATGCCGGTCACGAGTGCGAGCGTCGCGATGCCGAGCGCGATGCCGGTCGCGCTCATGACGGCACGGCCCGGTCGCCGGGTCACCCCGAGCCAGCCCAGGGCGATGGCGTCGACGAGGCGCCTCATGCGCTCAGCCGTCCGTCGCAGATCTCGATGCAGCGCGAGAACGTCGCGGCGATCGCGGCGTCGTGGGTGATGAGCGCGATCGTGGTGCCGTCGGCGTTCAGCTCGCCGAACAGCTCGAGCACCGAGCGGCCGGTCCGCTGGTCGAGCGCTCCCGTCGGCTCGTCGGCCAGCAGCAGCGACGGCCGGTTCACGACCGCGCGGGCGATGCCGACGCGCTGCCGCTCCCCGCCCGAGAGCTCCTGCGGGCGGTGGGTGGCACGAGCGGCGAGCCCCACCCGGGCCAGCGCCTCGGCGGCCAGCGGGCGTCGCTCCCGCCGGGGGGTGCCGGTGTAGACCAGGCCCGTCGCGACGTTCTCGAGGGCCGTCAGGCGATCGTCGAGGTGCGCCTGCTGGAAGACGAAGCCGAGGTCGTGCGCGCGCAGCCGGCTGACGGCGGCATCGACCATCGACGTCGTCTCGTGCCCCGCGACGTGCACCGTGCCGGTGGTGGGACGGTCGAGCGTGCCCATGAGGTGCAGCAGCGTCGACTTGCCGGAGCCCGACGGGCCGATGATGGCCAGGTCGTCGCCGGCCTCGATGCGCAGGTCGACGTCGCGCAGCGCGTGGACCCCGCCGGGGTACTCCTTGCCCACGCCCTCGAGCAGCAGCACGCTCATCGCGCGACCACGACCTTCGCGCCCTGCTCGATGCCGGTCACCTCGACGTCGCCGTCGGCCACGAGGCCGAGGGTCACCGGCACCAGCGCTCCGCCGGGGCGCTCGAGCGCGTAGCCGCCGCCGGCGAGCGCCAGCAGCGCGCTGGCCGGCACGTGCAGGACGTCGCGGCGGGCCGCGATCACGAGCACGCCGGTGACGGGGGCGGCCGGTCCCAGGTCGGCCGTGCCGCGGGCGCGCACCGTGATCGGCGCGGAGACCGGTGCCCCCGACTGAGGATCCTCGACGGGCGAGCCGACGGCCGTCACGCGCGTCCGCACGGTCGTGCCGTCGGCGAGCGTCACCTCGACGGGACGTCCCACGGCGACCTCGACGCCCTGGGGGGCGTCGAGCGTCACCACCGACCGGGTGCTCGTCACGGTCAGGACGTCCGCGGCCGCCGGGCTGCCGACCGTCGCCGTCACGCCGGCCACCCGCAGCGTGCCGCGGCTGACCACGACGGTGTCGGGCCCGAGCACGCCGGTGCGCTCGCCGTCGTGATCGGCCTGCCACCGCTCGACCGCGGAGACCAGCGCCCCCGAGTAGACGGCACCGTCGGTCGGACCGCCGTAGTAGCCGAGGGCAGCCAAGTTCGTGGCCACCAGGTCGACGTCGTTGCCGCGCAGCGGACCGTCGGGGGATGGGTCGCCCCCCGAACCGACGTCGCCGTCCTTGTCGTGCGCGTCGCCCGAGGGCTTCTTCTCGTCGGATGACGTCGGTGGTGCCTGCGGGGGAGCGAGCTGGCGGTAGAGCGGCAGCGTGCCGTGGAACAGGGCGACGGGCTGGTCGTCCACGCGGTACAGCTGCTCGCCGCGCGCGACGGTGTCGCCAGGCGACGGCAGCCACGTGACGATGCCCTCGCCCGATCCGGTGATGGTGCGGGGGACGCTGTGGCCGACCCGGCCCGTCAGCCGCTGCTCCTGCCGGATCGTCCCCTTCTCGACCGTGACGGTGGGTCGTGCGGCGGTGCGCTTCTCGGCACGGTCGGGCCCGCGGTCGGACACGGCCCAGGCCGTCCCGCCGACGACCGTGACCGTGGCGGCCAGCGCGGCGACCCACACACGCGTGTTCACCGCTGGAACGAGGAGAGCAGGCAGCTCTTCTCGAGCTGGGAGGTGTCGTCCGGGACGGAGCGCCCTTCCTGGTACGTCCAGTCGAGGTTGTCGTCGTTGAGCAGCGTGACGTGCAGGCCGCCGTCGGCGAGGCACGCGACGTAGGCCAGCGACTGGTCGTGGAAGCGTGGATTGCTGCCGGACTCCAGCTCCACGGGCATGACGGGCAGCTTCGACAGGCAGGCCGCGCTTGCCGACGCGGGCACGGGGTCGCCGACGAACGGGCCGACGGGCTTGCCGTCCGCGCCCTCGCCGGCCGCCGCCGCCACGGAGCCGCTGTCGCCGCCGCGTCCGCCGTCGCCGGGCTTGATCTCGGGTGCCCCGTGGTCGATCAGGCACTGGCTGTAGGCCGACTGGATCGCCGTGCGGCGCTGGTCGGTGTCGTCGAGCCGGAACTGCGGACGTCCCTTCGTGGGGCCGGAGTCGTCGGACGGACCGTCGGAGGTGGCCGGCCGGTCCGTGGCCTGGGCCTGCGACGAGGCGGCCGGGTCGGGGACGTCGGCGACCCGAGCGGCGTCGGATCCAGACGAGCAGGCGGTCAGCAGGGCAGTCGCGGCGAGGGCCGCGCACAGGTGGATGAGCTTCATGGTCCCGAGGCTGTCGGGCAACTGTCAGGAACCTGTCAGGACAGTGTTCGCTGCCGGTCAGCGAACCTAGACTGGGCGCGTGTCGAGGATCCTGGTCGCCGAGGACGATCCCAAGCAGGCCGAGCTGATCCGGCGCTACGCTGTTGCCGAGGGGCACGTCGTCACCGTCGTCGGCGACGGCCGTGCCGCGGTCGACGAGGTGCGCCGGCACACCCCCGACCTGCTGGTGCTCGACGTCATGATGCCGCGGCTCGACGGCCTGGACGTCTGCCGGATCCTGCGCGGCTCGCCGGGTCTCGCGGACCTGCCGATCCTCGTGCTCACGGCGCGACGCGGCGAGGACGACCTGCTGACGGGGCTCGACCTCGGAGCCGACGACTACCTCACCAAGCCATACTCGCCGCGCGAGCTGATGGCCCGGTCGCGGGCGCTCCTGCGCCGTTCGCGGGTGTCGCCGGCCACGGCGTCGCGTCCGCTGACGGTCGGGGCCCTGACGATCACCCCGGCCACGCGGTCGGTCGTGTTCCGCGGCCTCGACGTCGAGTGCACCCCGGGCGAGTTCGCGCTGCTCGAGACGCTGGCGGGCGAGGCCGAGAGGGTCTTCACCCGCGACCAGCTGCTGCGGGCCGTCCACGGGCTCGACGCCTACGTGTCGCGGCGGACGGTCGACGTGCACGTCGCCAACCTGCGCAAGAAGCTCGACCCGAGCCTGATCCGCACCGCGTACGGCGTGGGCTACTCGATGTCGGTCCTGTGAGGGTCCCGTGGCACCGCTCCCTGTTCGTGCGCCTGTTCCTGCTCGGGGCGATCACGGCGCTGGTGGCCGTCGTGGCGGCGACCTGGGCGACGGCACGCTCGACGACCGTCGCGGTGCAGGAGCAGCAGCAGCAGTCGCTCGAGGCGGAGGCCGCGACCTACGACGCGCTGATGGGGTACGCGGCGACGCACCCGTCCTGGGACGGCGCTCAGCGCCTGGTCGACCGCCTGGCGTCCGCGTCGGGCCAGCCCGTGACCGTGACCGACCGGTCGGGCCGGGTGCTGGTGCGGTCGCAGGGGGCGCCGTCGCGCGCCCTCCCGCCGTCGTCGGCGCGTGCGGTGATCGACCCCCTGGACGTCGACGTCGCCCTGCTGTCGAGCGCGAGCCCGACGGCCACCGCCACGCCGACGCCCGAGCCGGCCAGCGTCCCCGGCGGCGGTGGCGGTCGGTGCTCCGACCCCGACGTGGTGGCGGAGTGCGCGCGCTACGAGGTCCCTGCCCGCAGCGCGGTCGATCCTCGTGCGGCGCGCCGGCTCGAGGACGGGGGCCGCGCCGAGTGGACGGCTGTCGTCGACGGCGCCGACAGCTGTCTCGCGGCAGCGGGCCTCGAACCGCTCCTGGCGCTGACGGACGAGTTCACGGCGCTCGTGCCGTACCGCACGTCACGCACCACGGTGGCGCGCTGCGTCGACTCCTCGCTGCGCGAGGTGCTGTCGACGTCCGTGGCGCCTCCGGCCCTGCTGATGACCGGGTCGGCCAGCGCCGCCCCGTCCGTGCTGTGGGACCTGTCAGGCGGCGCGCGGCTGCGCATCGGCCTGCTGGCCGCGCTCGTGCTGGTCGTGACACTGGCGCTGTCGGCCCTGCTGGCCGGCCACGTGGTCCGTCCGCTGCGCGGCATGGCGACGGCCGCGCGCCGCGCCGGCGACGGCGACCTGAGCGCACGGGTGCCCGCCGACCGCCGCGCCGACGAGGTCGGCGAGCTCGCCCGCGCCTTCAACGCGATGGCCGACCGGCGTGAGCGGTCCGAGGACGCCCGGCGCCGGCTGGTCTCCGACGTCTCCCACGAGCTGCGCACCCCGATCGCCAACGTCCGGGGCTGGCTGGAGGCGGCCCAGGACGGGCTCGCGACGCTCGACCGTCAGCTCATCGACTCCCTGCACGAGGAGACGCTGCACCTGCAGCGGCTGACCGACGACCTGCACGACCTCGCCCTCGCCGAGGCGGGCGAGCTGCGGCTGTCGCCGGTGACCATCGACCTCGCCGAGATGCTCGCGCAGGTCGCCGCCTCGTTCCCGTCACCGCGTCTCTCGGTGGTCTGCCAGCCGGACGCGACGATCTGGGCCGATCCGGTCAGGATGCGCCAGGTGGTGCTCAACCTGCTGGCCAACGCCCTGCGCCACACGCCCGACGACGGCAAGGTCGTGCTGGCCGGGGCACCGGGCACGATCACGGTGACCGACACGGGCGAGGGCATCCCGGCCGACGACCTGCCGCACGTCTTCGACCGGTTCCGGCGGGTCGACCCGTCGCGCACCCGCGCCACGGGCGGCACCGGCCTGGGCCTGGCGATCGTCAAGCAGATCGTCGACGCGCACGGTGGAAGCGTCACGATCGACTCCGTGGTGGGGGAGGGGACGACCGTGACGGTGCGCATCCCGGTGCGTGACGAGGTCTGACCTCAGGCGTCGAGGCCGAGGTCCTTGCGCAGCTTGGCGACGTGACCCGTGGCCTTGACGTTGTACTGGGCCACCTGCACGGTGCCGTCCTCGACGACGAACGTCGAGCGGATGACGCCCTGCACGACCTTGCCGTAGAGCTTCTTCTCGCCGAAGGCGCCCCACGCGGTGAGCACCTCCTTGTCGGGGTCGGACAGCAGCGTGATCGTGAGGCCGTCGCGCTCGCGGAACTTCGCCAGCTTCTCGGGCTTGTCGGGCGAGATGCCCAGCACGGTGTAGCCCTCGGCCTGCAGGCGGTCGATGGAGTCGCTGAAGTCGCAGGCCTGCTTGGTGCAGCCCGGTGTCATCGCCGCGGGGTAGAAGTACACGATGACCTTGCCCGTCTGCTCCGACAGCGTGACCGGCTGACCGGTGTCGTCGGTGAGGGTGAAGTCGGGTGCGGCGTCGCCTGGCTGCAGTCGGGTCGTCATGCGGACTATCCTGACGTACGTGTGCGGGTCACCGGCCCGCACCTCCGTGAACGTCCGAGATGAGCGAGGCACCACGTGGCGAACGCCAAACCCGATGATCTGGTCGACGAGATCGATGAGATCCGCGATCGCCTGGCCGACACGGTCGACGCCCTGATCGACCGGACCAACCCCAAGAACATCGCGCGCCGCAGCCTGGCCGACCTCAAGGCCCGCTTCGTCGACGAGACCGGCTCGCCGCGCCTCGAGACGATCGGCCCGCTCGTGGGCGGTGCGATCGTGGTCATCGCGGGCATCGTCGTGGTCCGCCGACTGCTGCGCTGACCATGCCGAGCCGGATGCCGGTCGTCTCGTGAGCTCGTCCCGCGACGTCCCGCTGCGACGCATCCGCCTGCGGCGTCCGGAGGTGAGCCTCGAGGACCGTCTGCGGCTCGTCCGCAAGCGGTGGCGTCTGCTGCTGCGGCTCAGCGTCTCGACGGCGCTGGCGTTCTTCATCTCGACGCACCTGCTGGGGCACTCGCAGGCCTTCTTCGCACCCATCTCGGCCGTCATCGTCATCGTCGCCGGTGCGGGCGTGCGGGCGCGCACCCTGTTCGAGCTGGTGTGCGGGGTGGCGCTGGGGGTGCTGGTCGGCGAGATCCTGATCCTCACGATCGGCCGCGGCACCTGGCAGATCGCGCTGGTGGTCGTGCTGACCGTCGTCATCAGCACGCTCGTGGGCATCAAGGGTCTGGCGCTGACGCAGGCCGCCAACTCGGCCGTGCTGCTGGCCGCGGTGGTGCCGGCCGCCAACGCCGGCAACCCCGCCGTCACCCGCTTCCTCGACGCCTTCATCGGCGGGTGCTGCGGCCTGGCCATGATCCTGCTGGTGCCGCGCAACCCCGTGCGCGACATCGACACCGAGACGCAGGAGCTGCTGCGCCGGCTGTCCGCGGTGCTCTCGCGGTGCGCCGAGGCGATGCGGCTGGCCGACGCCGACCTGGCCGAGAAGGCCCTCGCCGAGGCGCGGGCGATGCAGCCCGACCTGCAGGCGCTCGAGTCGACGGCCGTCAACGTCACCGAGATCGCCAAGATGTCGCCGATGCGCTGGAAGCAGCGCGACCACCTCGACCTCTACGTCGGTGCGGTCAGGGACCTCGACAACGCGATCCGCGACGCCCGCGTGCTGGCCCGGCGCACCTCGGCGATGCTGCGCCACGGCGAGGCGGCACCCGCCGACATGCACCTGGCGATCGACTGCCTGGCCCGGGCCGTCGAGATCTTCGCCGACGACCTGTCGGAGCACGACGACTTCGCCGAGGCTCGCGAGCAGCTGGTCGAGGCCGCGCGCATCGCGGTGACGGCGCTGCCCGCCGCGATGACGATGAACTCCGCGGCGATCGCGGCCCAGGTGCGCTCGCTCGCCGCCGACCTGCTCTACGCCAGCGGCGCGACCCGCGACGAGATCGACCACAGCCTCGACTTCGACTGAGCGAGACCCGAGCGAGCTCTGCGAGCGACCGGTCGAGCTGGTCGAGGTGTGAGCGAGCTCTGCGAGCGAGCCTCGAATACCGGTGAGCGATCAGGCTCGCGGGGTGAGCTCGCTCAGCCCTCGGCGAACCCCGGCAGGGACTCCTCGAGGATCGCGCGGAACGGGGCGGTGGCGCCCAGCTGGCTGAGCACGCCGATGCCCCCGATCCACACCCGGTGGATCAGCAGGTACTGCGGCGGCAGGTTGATCTTCATCGCCGTGCCCATGCCCTCGGCGGTGGGGGCACTGACGCGCAGGGTCTGCTCGCGCATCCACTCGCGGCTGAACGTGAACCGCTCGACCCGGGCCGGCTCGACGAACGGGCCGATGTAGCGGGCGATCGTGTCGGCATCGAGATCGGTCTTCGACTTCAGGAACCCCTCGTCGCGCAGCCCTCCGAGGACGCTGTCGTAGTCGCCGTCGACGGCGTGCCGCAGCAGGCGTCCCATCGAGACGGGCAGGCCCTCCGGCAGTCGGGCCACGGCTCCGAAGTCGACGACGCCGAGCTTGCCGTCGGGCATGATGCGGAAGTTGCCGGGGTGCGGGTCGGCGTGCAGCATGCCGGCCCGGCGCGGGCCGGCGAACAGGAACCGGACGTACGCCTCGCCATAGCGATCGCGCTCGTCCTGGGTGCCGGAGGTGATGACGTGCGCGAGCGACGAGTCGCTCTCGAGCCACGTCGACACCAGGGCGCGCTCGGTGTGCGCGACGGGCTCGGGCACGACGATGTCGCTGTCGCCGTTGAACTCGGCGGCGAAGAGCCCCTGGGCGCTGGCCTCGAGGCTGTAGTCGAGCTCTTCGGCCACCCGGTCCTGCAGCTCCTTGACGAGCGGCTTGACGTCGAGACCCGGGGCGATGACGCCGAACAGGCGCGCCAGGCGCGAGATCTGCTTGAGGTCGGAGATCAGCGCCTTGGCCGCGCCGGGGTACTGCAGCTTGACGGCGACCTCGCGCCCGTCGTGCCACGTGGCGCGGTGCACCTGCCCGATGGACGCCGATGCGGCGGGGCGGTCGGCGAACGTCGGGAAGCTGTCGCGCCAGTCGGGGCCGAACTCCTCAGCCATGACCCGGTGGACGGTGCCGGGGGGCATGGGAGGAGCGGAGTCCTGCAGCTTGACCAGCGTCTCGCGGTAGGGCCCGATGAATTCCTCGGGCAGCGCCGCCTCGAAGATGCTCATGGCCTGACCGAACTTCATGGCCCCGCCCTTGAGCTGACCGAGGACGCTGAAGATCTGGTCTGCGGTGCGCCGCTGCACCTCGTCGAGCACGAGGTTGGCGGGGGTGCCGACGATGCGCTTGCCGAGGCCGAGCGTCGTCCGTCCGGCAAAGCCCACCGGGAGGGATGCGAGTCGCGCGGTGCGGGCGAACGTGCTCGAGCTGATCGGGCGGCCGGTCTGCCGGCGGTCCTGGTCGGGATCCTTCTCGAACTTGTCGGACACCTCGTCAGGATAGTCCGCATCGGGCACTATGCCGCGCTGAGCAGCGCGCACGTGCAACGGTGGTGGAAGGCGACGGGCCACACGTCGCGGTGGTCGTGCTCCGGTCCGACGACCAGGCAGCGTCCGGCTGTGCGCAGGGGCCGCTCGTCGAGCAGGGCGACGACCTCGGCCGCGATCTCGACCGCCGCGGCGTGCAGCGCCAGGCCGGGCAGGCCGGACGGCTGCGCGGTGGGTAGCCGGCGGCCCAGCTGCGGCACGATGGCCGACCAGGCGGGGTCCCAGTCGGCACGGTGCAGGTCGTGGCACGTGATGCACGGCGTGAGCCCGGGCCGCACGAAGGGCCCGACGCGCACCCGGTCCTCGTCGATCACGACAGGCAGGTGGTCGAGGCCCAGCTGAGAGGCCTTCTCGAAGACCGACCGGGCGGCCTCGCCGTGGGACACGATCACCAGCACCTCGGGATCGGTCGACGCGACGTCGTGGATGCCGGACGAGGCGAGGACCGCGTGCGTGGCGGCGACCAGCTGGGAGGTCGCGCCGGAGAAGATGAAGCCGACGGGGCGGTGCGAGCGCGGCCGCCGTCCGGCCTCGGCCGCGGCTGCGTCGACCACCGCTCCCACGGCACGCAGGTGGGTCAGCAGGTCGCCGAGGTCGGCGGCGAGGTGGGGGATGTCGCGGGCCACGATCGCCTCGATGCGGGCGAAATCGCGCACCCCGTCGAGGAGCCGGAGCAGCTCGGCCAGGCCCGGTCGGTCGGCCAGGACGATGCCCGGTGCCGTGCCGACCTGCAGGTGCCGAGCGTCGCGGCGCACCAGGACGGCGCCGGGTCGCAGCACGGGGCGGAAGGACATGCCGACAGCCTGGTGCGGCGGACCTCCGGCCGCCAACCGCTCGTCCACAGCGACACGACGCGCGTGGCGCGCGTCGTCATGGACGGTGCAATGGCGACGGTGACGCGTACGCTGAGAGTGACCAGCATCACATTCTCAGGAGGCTGCAATGTCGGAAACGTGGAGCGGCGAGTTCTACTGCGTCAAGTGCAAGGACAAGCGCGAGACGAGCGGTGAGGTGCAGGTGAGCGACAAGGGCACGCGGATGGCCAAGGGCATCTGTCCGGTGTGCGGCACCAAGCTCAACCGCATCCTCGGCAAGGCCTGATCTGCGGACGCGAGAGAGGGGCTCTCGCCGACGCTTGCCTTCCCCTGCGAGCGTCGCGCGAGAGCCCTGTCGTCGTGACCGTAGGGGTGTGCCACCCATTCGTCAACCGACTTCACCGAACTGTTGTCCACGCTTGTGGATAACGCTGGGGACAAGCTGTGGGGCGCGCCGAGGAGCGTGTGGACGACGACGTGCACAAGCTGTGGAGAAGCTGGGGATGAACATGTTCGAAACCCTCTGACCTGCGGTGATGAGGCATCACCACTGTGGAGAACATCCAGAATCAGCACCCGGTAGATTGCTGGTGTGGCCACGGTGGAGATCCGACGCAGCACGCGTCGCAAGCGCACCGTCCGTGCCTATCGCGAGGGCGACACGATCATCGTGCTGATGCCCGCGCACCTGCCGAAGTCCGTCGAGGACGAGCACGTCCGCACGCTGGTCACGCGGCTCGAGCAGCGCGAGCAGCGCGCACGCCCGAGCGACGACGAGCTGCTCGGGCGGGCGGGCGAGCTGTCGCGCGCCTGGCTCGACGGGGCAGCCGTCCCGTCGTCGGTGCGCTGGGTCACCACCATGGAGAAGCGCTGGGGGTCGTGCTCGAGCGACGACCGCAGCATCCGGCTGTCCCACCGCCTGAAGGGCATGCCGTCGTACGTGGTCGACTACGTGCTGCTGCACGAGCTGGCTCACCTGATCGAGCCCAATCACAGCGCCCGGTTCTGGGCGCTGGTCGACGTGCACCCGCAGGCGGCGAAGGCTAAGGGCTTCCTCGAAGGCGTCTCGTGGCAGCAGCGATGAGGTCGCGGACCGACTGATCGACGTCGGGCAGGTCGTCGAGGCCGAACCACGCGAGGTCGGCCGACTCCTCGCTGATGACCTCGCGGGCACCCGGCGGGGCGACGGCGACGTACTGCACGTCGAGGTGGTGGGAGGGGCGGATCGGTCCGCACGACGGCACCTCGTGCAGCGAGAGCAGGACGGGGACGGCGTCGAGGGCCAGGTCGGGGATGCCGCTCTCCTCGCGGCCCTCGCGCTGAGCGGCGCCGACCAGGGTGGTGTCGTCGGGCTCGCAGTGGCCGCCGGTCTGCAGCCACCGACCGATGCGGCGGTGCAGCGTCAGCAGCACCTGCTGGGCGTCGGCCGACACGATCAGCGCGCTCGCGGTGAGGTGGTCGGGGTGGCAGTCGCGACTCATCGCGTCGGGATGGCGCTCGAGGTGCGCGAGATAGAGCTGCCTGAGCCGGTCCTGCTCGGCGTCGGGTGCAGGCCAAGCGGTGAGGACGTCGTGCGCGTCGGCGCGCAGCGTCACTCCTTGCCGTCCTGGTCGTCCGGGTCGGTGCCGTCGAGCAGCTCGCCGAGGGCGGCGTCGAAGTCGTCGTCGCTCTGCGAGCGCTTCTCGCCCTGCGCGAAGCCCAACGGGTCGTCGAGGTCGGACGCGTCGGGCATCAGGTCGGGGTGGCTCCACACGGCGTCGCGGGCCTCGGGGCCCTGACGGTCGCGGATCGCGGCCCACAACGAGGTCGCCTCGCGCAGCTTGCGGGGGCGCAGCTCGAGCCCCACGAGCGCGGCGAACGTCTGCTCGGCGGGGCCGCCGGTGGCCCGGCGGCGGCGCATGGCCTCGGCCAGGGGAGTCGCGGCGGGCATGCGGCCGGCGGTGGCCTGGGCCACGACCTCGTCGACCCAGCCCTCGATGAAGGCCAGGAGTGTCTCGAGACGGTCGAGCGCGCGCTGCTGCTCGGCCGTGCGCTCGGGCTCGAACAGCCCGCCGGCGAGCGCCTGCTGGATGTCTTCGGGTCGCGAGGGGTCGAGGCCGCGCATCTGCGACTCGATGGCCTCGACATCGATGCGGGTGCCTCGGCCGTACTCCTCGATCGCGCCGACCAGGGCGGACCGCAGCCAGGGTGAGTGCTGGAAGAGACGGTGGTGGGCGCACTCGCGCAGCACGATGTAGAGCAGCACGTCGGAGGCCGGGTGCTCCAGCCCCTGGCCGAACGCCTCGACGCCCGACGGGATGACGGCCGCGACGCGCTCGCGTCCGAGCGGCAGGCCGATGTCGGTCGACGACACGACCTCGCCGGCCAGCCCGCCGAGTGCCTGACCGACCTGCTGGCCGAACATCGCGCCGCCGGCCTGCGACAGCATGCCCATGAGCGGACCGGCCATCGCCTTGGCCTCGTCGGGCAGCGCATCGCCCATGGCCGTGACGACGTGCTGCGCGATCGGCTCGACGAGCTGCTGCCACGTCTCGGAGGTGGCCTCGATCCACTCGGCCTTGCTCCACGCCGTCGCGGTGGTGGCGCCGGCCGGGAACGAGGTGGCGGTGTCGAGCCACGACTCGGCCAGCCGCGCGGCGTCGTCGACGGCGCCCTGCTGGGCGGCGTTGGGGCTCGGGTCGGGGCCGGCCGCGGCCAGCGTCTGGCGGGCGACGTCCTTGGCCAGGTCGAAGTTGACGCTGCCCTCGTGCGGCGCGAACATGCGCTGCATCTGACCCATGATCTGGTTCATGTCGATCTGACCGCTCGAGAACGCCCCGAAGATCTGCTCCATCGGGGTGCCCTTGAAGGGGTTCTGAGCGTCGTCCTTGTCGTCATCGGCCATGGCACCACAGTACCGAGTGGTGCCGCCGAAACCCCGGGCTCGCTGTTCGCCCTACGATGAATCCACCGGCTCAGAGAGGAAACCGTGACTGCCGTACGACTGGTCGACATCCGCGACACGCCCCTGAGCCTGGACGAGGTGTACGCGGCGGTCAGCGATCCGGCTGCCGGCGGCATCTGCGTCTTCGTCGGCACGGTGCGCGACCACGACGGCGGTCAGGCCGTCAGCGCGCTGGGCTACTCGTCCCACCCCACCGCCGTCGACCGCCTGCGCGAGGTGGCCGAGCGCATCGCGGGGGAGTGCGACGTCGTGGCGCTGGCCGGCGTGCACCGCGTGGGCGACCTCGACATCGGCGACCTCGCCGTGGTGGTGGGTGCCTCGGCCGCGCACCGGGCCGACGCCTTCGAGGCGTGCCGGCGGCTGATCGACGAGCTCAAGACCGACGTGCCCGTCTGGAAGCACCAGACCTTCGCGTCGGGCGACGCCGAGTGGGTGCACCCGCACTAGACGCGGGTGGGCCGCTGGTTGGCCCGACTCACTAGGATTCCCCTGTGTCCGACCCCACGCGGCTGAGCCGTCGCTACTCGACGATGGTCGTGGCGACGATCTCCCTCATCGTGCTGACGTGCGCGGCCTACCTCATCCCGATGCCGTACGTGACGATGCGTCCCGGCCCGGCGTTCAACACCCTCGGCCAGTTCGACGACAAGGACATGTTCACCTTCGGCCAGGGCGTCAAGACGTATCCGACGAGCGGCGCGCTCGACTTCACGACCGTCTCGGTGACCCGTGCCGACACCCGCCTGTCGCTGGCCGACGCCGTCCGCGCCTACTTCGACCGCGACGTGGCCGTGGTGCCGAAGTCGCTGGTCTACCCCGACAACCAGACCGCCAAGCAGTCGACGGCCGTCTCGGCCGCACAGCTCGATGGCTCGAAGGACTCGTCGCGGGTGGCCGCGCTGCGGGCCGCGGGGTACACCGTCACCGGACGCCCGCAGGTCGCCGCGCTGGTGCCGGGCGGTGCTGCCGCGAAGCTGCTGAAGGTCGGCGACGTCATCACGCAGGTCGACGGCACGAAGGTCGCCAGCTCCGAGGAGGCGGTCGCCGCGATCGCCACCAAGACACCCGGGCAGCCGGTCGCCGTCACGGTCGAGCGCGGCGGCAGGACCCAGACGATCGAGGTCACGACGCGCGCCGACGAGCGCGATCCCAAGGTGCCGCGCATCGGCGTCTCGCTGGGCACCAAGTACACCTACCCGATCCAGATCGACAACAACGTCGGCCGCGAGATCGGCGGCCCGAGCGCGGGCACGATGTTCGCGCTGGCCATCTACGACAAGCTCACCCCCGGCGAGCTCACGGGCGGCAGGAAGATCGCCGGCACCGGCGAGATGAGCGCCGACGGCGTCGTCGGTCCCATCGGTGGCATCCGCCAGAAGATGCGCGGCGCCGCCAACGCCGGGGCGTCGATCTTCCTGGTCCCGCAGGCCAACTGCTCCGAGGCGCTCGACGGCGACGACGACGGCCTGAAGCTCGTCAAGATCACTCAGCTCTCCGATGCGATCTCGTCGCTGAAGGCGCTGGCCGACGACCCCGACGCGAAGGTTCCCGCATGCAGCTGATGCCCGACTCGCCCCTGCGCCGTGCCGCCCTCGAGGTCGAGGCGTACGTCGGCGCCGAGGGGTGGGACCAGTCCCCGCGGCTCTTCGCGCTCGTCCCGACCGCCGACCTGATCGCGCGTGAGCCTGCGCTCGCCGACCAGCTGTCGTCCGACCTGGACGGCATCACGCCCGTCGAGCAGGAGCTCGACCCCACCCGCGAGCTCGAGGACCTGCTCACCGAGATCGAGTGGCCCGACGCCGTCATCGGCTGCGCGGCCGTCATCGAGCGCATCATGCTGCCGCCCGAGGCCGAGGAGTCCCTGCCGGACGACCCCGAGGCCCTGGTCGCCGCGGCCGCCGCGCACCCCGACCGGCAGGAGGTGCGCCTCGTGGCTGCCGTCACCCGCGACGGCCGCTCGCACAGCGCCGTCCGCGCTCGTCAGCCTCTCGAGGCCGAGCTGCTGGAGGGCCCCGACCTCGTCCCCGGCCTGATCGAGCACCTCCGCGGCACGCTGACCGCGGCCCCTTGACCTAGAGTCTTAAGCCACCCCTACCCAGGAGACCCGTGAGCGACATCTTCGGAACACCCCGACCCCGAGAGCCGCGTCCCCCGTCGGGGCGTCGCCAGAAGGTCCTGGTCCCGACCCTGATCACCCTGGCCGTCCTGCTGTTCCTCGGCTCGATCTTCACGAGCGTGTGGACCGACCGTCTGTGGTTCAAGTCCGTCGGCTACGGCGAGGTGTTCCGCAGCGTCCTGTTCACGCGGATCTCGATGTTCGTGGCGATGGGCCTGATCTTCGGCCTGTTCGTGATGGTCAACCTCTACCTGGCCTACCGCACGCGTCCGCAGTCGGTGCCGGCCCGCCGCGACGACCCGGCCTACCGCTACCGGCTCGCGCTGACGCCCATCCTCAAGCCCATCGGCATCGGCGTGTTCGTGATCCTGACGGCCTTCAGCGGCTCGGTCGGCGCGAGCCACTGGGACACCTTCAAGATGTGGCGCAACGGCACGTCGTTCGGCACCAAGGACCCCCAGTTCGGCAAGGACGTCGGCTTCTACGTCTTCGACTACCCGTGGTGGCGCTTCGTCACGTCGTTCTCGTTCGCGATGATCATCGTGACGGTGCTCGCGGTCGTGTTCGTCAACTACGTGTACGGCGGCATCCGCATCGCGGGCCGCGGCCCCAAGCTCACGCGCGCCACGCAGATCCAGCTCTCGGTGCTCGTGGGGCTCGGCATCCTGACGCGCGCCGTCTCGTACTACCTCGACCGGTTCGGCCTGCTGGTCTCCAACGGCGGCGTGGTCGACGGTGCCGCGTTCACCGACGTCAACGCCCGCATCCCCGCCAAGAACATCCTGATCTGGGTGGCGATCGTGTGCGCGGTGCTGTTCTTCGCCTCGGTCGCGATCCGCTCGTGGGCGCTGCCGGCGATCGGCCTCGGGCTGCTGGCGGTCACCTCGATCCTGCTCGGGGCGGTGTGGCCCGCGATCATGCAGGGCTTCCAGGTCAAGCCGTCCGAGCCCGACAAGGAGGGGCCGTACATCGCCAGGAACATCGAGGCGACGCGGCAGGCCTACGACGTGGCCGACACCGAGGTCGAGTCGTACTCGGCCAAGACCGAGCTCACCGACTCCGAGCTGGCCGCCAGCGCCGAGTCGCGCGTCAGCACCCGTCTGCTCGACCCCACGTTGATCTCGGACGCCTTCGAGCAGCTGCAGCAGGTGCGCGGCTACTACTCCGTGCCGACGACGCTCGACGTCGACCGCTACAAGCTGCCGGGCGACGACACGCCGCAGGACACCATCATCGCGGCGCGCGAGCTCGACCTGAGCGGTCTGCAGAGCTCGCAGCGCAACTGGGCGAACGACCACACGGTCTACACGCACGGCTACGGCATCATCGCGGCGCGGGGCAACCAGCGCGGTGAGAACGGCGAGCCCGTGTTCACCGCGAAGGACATCCCGCAGGCCGGTGAGATCACCACCAAGGTGCCGCCGCGCATCTACTTCGGCGAGAAGTCTCCCTCGTACTCGATCGTCGGGCGGCCCAAGGGCGCCGAGCCGATCGAGGTCGACATCCCGCGCAGCGGTGCGGCGGGCGAGGGTGGTGGCAAGGCGAGCGTCACCCAGAACACGTACGACGGCAAGGGCGGCGTCCCGATCGGCGGCTTGTTCAACAAGATGCTCTACGCCTTCAAGTTCGCCGAGCCCAACATCGTGCTGTCGAGCCGGGTCAACTCCGACTCCAAGATCCTGTACGACCGCGAGCCTCGCGACCGCGTCAAGAAGGTCGCACCCTGGCTGACGGTCGACGGCGACTCGTACCCCGCCGTCGTCGACGGACGCGTGGTCTGGATCGTCGACGGCTACACGACCAGCAACTCGTACCCCTACTCGCAGCACCGCTCGCTGCGCGAGGCCACGGCCGACACGCTGACCAACGGCGAGTCGCAGGCGGCGCTGCCGACCGACCAGGTCAACTACATGCGCAACTCCGTCAAGGCCGTCGTCGACGCGTACGACGGCTCGGTCAAGCTCTACGAGTGGGACACCAAGGACCCGGTGCTCAAGACCTGGAAGAAGGTCTTCCCGGGGATCGTCGAGCCCAAGGCGTCGATCGACCAGGGCCTGCTCGAGCACCTGCGCTACCCGGTCGACCTGTTCAAGGTGCAGCGCGACGTGCTGCAGCGCTACCACGTCACCGACGCGCAGGCGTTCTACAACGACGACCAGCGCTGGAAGGTCCCCGAGGACCCGACGGCGCCCAGCAGCTCGACGGCCCTGCAGCCGCCGTACTACCTGTCGACCGCGACGCCCGGCGAGGAGAGCCCGAAGTTCAGCCTCACGAGCGTCTACCTGCCCAACAAGCGGCAGAACCTCGCGGCGTTCGTCTCGGTCAACTCCGAGGCGACCGACACCGAGGACTACGGCAAGATGCAGATCCTGCAGCTGTCGAGCGGCAGCCAGGTCGACGGCCCCAGCCAGATCGCCAACCAGCTGCAGACCGACAACGGCGTCACCCAGGCGCTGCTGCCGTTCAAGCAGGCCGGCACCGACATCCAGTACGGCAACCTGCTGACCCTGCCGGTCGGCGGAGGACTGCTGTACGTCCAGCCGGTCTACATCAAGCGTCAGGCCGCTGAGGGAACCTATCCGCAGCTGCAGTACGTGCTGGCCTCGTTCGGCGACAACGTGGGCTTCGGCAACACGCTCGACGAGGCGCTACGGGTCGCCCTGGGGCTCGACGAGGGCACCCCTGACGCGAATCCCGACACGGGCACCGGTGGTGGCACAGGTACCGGCACCCCGCCGGCGACCGAGACGCCGACCGGCGACCAGACCGCGTCGCAGCTTCTCGACCAGGCGAACGAGTACTACGAGCAGGCGCAAAAGGCGCTCAAGGACGGTGACCTGGCGCTCTACCAGCAGCGCATGGACCAGGTCGGCCAGGCGGTCACCGACGCCAAGAAGGCCGTCGACGAGGCAGCCAAGAAGTAGCGGCGTCCCCGCAGGCGGGGCCTAGGAGCCGGGCAGCTCAGATCAAGTAGTGGAACATCGGGCTGCCCGGCTCGACCCGCTCGACGCCGAGCGGGCTGTCGTCCAGACGTCCGAGCAGCCCGGCCAGGTCTTCTGCCCGGGCGAGCTCGATGCCGATCAGCGCCGGACCGTTCTCGCGGTTGTTGCGCTTGACGTAGTCGAACAGCGTGATGTCGTCGTCGGGGCCGAGGATCTCGTCGAGGAACCGGCGCAGCGCGCCGGGCTCCTGCGGGAAGCTGACGAGGAAGTAGTGCTTGAGCCCGCGGTGGATCAGCGAGCGCTCGAGGATCTCGCCGTAGCGGCTGATGTCGTTGTTGCCTCCCGACACGACGCACACGACGGTCGAGCCCGGCTCGACGTCGATCAGGCCGTCGAGGGCGGCGGTCGCGAGCGCGCCCGCGGGCTCGGCGATGATGCCGTCCGACTGGTAGAGGAGCAGCATCTCGGTGCAGAGGTGTCCCTCGTCGACGGTGACCATCGTCGCGCCGGCGTCGCGCACCAGCGGGAACGTGTGCCGGCCGACGGTGCCGACCGCGGCACCGTCCACGAACGGGTCGACGCTCTCGATCGCCACCGGGGCACCGGCGGCGAGGGCCGCGGTCATGGAAGCTGCGCCCTGCGGCTCGACGCCGACGATGCGGGTGCTGGGGTGACGCTCGTCCATCCACGTCGACATGCCGGCGATGAGACCGCCGCCGCCCACCGGCAGCACCACCAGGTCGGGGGCCGAGCCGAGCTGGTCGACGATCTCGCTGGCGACGGTGCCCTGCCCGTCGATCGTCCGCGGGTCGTCGAAGGCCGGGACGAGGGCGGCGCCCGTGGCCACGGAGTCGTCGTGAGCGGCTCTGAACGCGTCCTCGTAGGAGTCGCCGACGACGACCACCTCGACGCCGCTGCCGCCGAGGGTGACGATGCGCTCACGCTTCTGGCGCGGGGTGGTGCCGGGCACGAAGATGCGTCCGTGCACCCCGAGGCGACGGCACGCGAGGGCGACGCCTTGGGCGTGGTTGCCGGCGCTCGCGCACACGACGCCGCGGGCGCGGGTGTCGTCGTCGAGCTGCACGATGAGGTTGTAGGCCCCGCGGATCTTGTACGACCGCACGGGCTGGAGGTCTTCGCGCTTGAGCCACACCTGCGCCCCGGTGGCCCGCGACAGCCGGGCGTTGAGCTCGAGCGGTGTGCGGCTGACCACCTCGGCGACGCGGACGGCGGCCTGGTCGATCGAGGCGGCGGTGACGGGGGAGAGGGGTGTCGGACTCACGTCGTCCAACGCTAGACCTGCTGCGATCCCGGCCGTCTGGCGGTGTCCGGCGCCGACTCGTCGACCCGATTTGGTGCCACGGACGTCGGCCTGTAATGTTGTCTTCAGCGACGCGGGGTGGAGCAGCTCGGTAGCTCGCTGGGCTCATAACCCAGAGGTCACAGGTTCAAATCCTGTCCCCGCTACCACCACGAAGGCCCTCACAGTCTCAACTGTGAGGGCCTTCGTCATGTGCGCAAGCATTCTCGGCATCGTCATCTGGCAGTTCGACCTCTTGAGACGTGGCTGGGGGCCTCAGGAGTGCCTCGCTCTCGCGATGCCTGGCCCCACCAAGGCCCCTGGGTGGCTCTGTCAGGGTGTGGTTGGCATCACACCGACGTCCTACCTTCGTGATCTGGGTCTCAAGTGACCGTACGTGGTCGGACGGAGGAGTTGACATGGGCAGAGTGGACGGCAAGGTTGCGCTGATCACTGGAGCGGCGCGCGGTCAGGGTCGGGCACACGCCAAGAGGCTGGCGGAGGAGGGTGCCGACGTCATCCTGCTCGACCTCTGCCGAGCGGTCACTGGGGTCCGCTACCCGGCTGCCACCGAGGACGACTTCGCCGAGACGATCGACCTCGTCAAGAGTCTCGGCCGCCAGGTCGTCTCGCACGTGGGCGACGTGCGCAGCAATGAGGATGTGGACAAGGTCGTCGCGGACGGGCTACAGACGTTGGGACACATCGACGTCGTGGTGGCCAATGCGGGCGTGACGTTGCTCGCGCCCGGGTGGGAGATCACGGAGGCGGACTGGCAGACGCAGATCGACATCAACCTGACCGGCAGCTGGCGCGTGGCCAATGCCGTCATCCCGTCGATGATCGAGGCCGGCAGGGGTGGTTCGATCATGTTCACGACGTCTGGCGTGGTCGCCGGAGGAGTCGGCAACATGGCGCACTACTCGGCCACCAAGCACGGACTCATCGGCATCACCAAGGAGCTCGCGCTCGAGCTGGCGCCCTACGGGATCCGGGTCAACACCCTGCAGCCGACGGCTGTCAACACGCACATGATGGACAACGAAGTCATGTGGAACCTGTTCACGCCGGGACAGGACGATGCCACTCCGGAGGCTCGACGACAGGGAATGCTCGACATCCTCGTCCGGACGCACCCGCAGGCCGTGCCGTGGATCGAGCCCGAGGACATGGCGAACGGGGCGCTCTGGCTGGCCTCTGACGAGTCCCGGCGGGTCACCGGCACGGCTCTCATCATCGACGCCGGGCTCTCGGGCCACTAGGACTCTCCACCACGAGGGCGATCAAGCCCGAACGATGCACGGCAATCAGCGAAGGACCAGTGACATGAGTAGCAACACCAACGATGGAGCAGCACAGAACGACGCCCGAGCCGTCTGGTTCGTGGCGCCCCGAGAGGTCGAGCTCCGAAGCGAGCCGATCGGCGCGCCGGGTCCGGAGGACATCAACGTCCGCGCGATCACATCCCTGGTGAGTGCCGGCACCGAGATGAGCGTCTACCACGGGACGGCAGGCTCGAAGGACGCCGTCGACCTGCCTACGACCGGGGGAAGCTTCCCCTTCCCGCTCAAGTTCGCGTACCAGATCGTCGGCGAGGTTGAGGAGGCCGGCGACCGGTCGGGGTTCTCTGTCGGCGATCGTGTGTTCGCCTATCATCCGCACCAGGAGCTCTTCACCATCGGCGGCACCTCGGGATTCGTCTTCCCGGTGCACGGGGAGGCGAGCGCCGAGCAGGCTGCCTTCACCAACCTGTACAGCGTCGCGTACAACGCGCTCCTGGACACGCCGGTCCGCATCGGCGACGTGGTCGTCGTCTCGGGCCTCGGCGTGATCGGCACGTTCTTGGCGCACCTGTGTCGAGCCGACGCTGGGACGCTCATCCTCGTCGACCCGATGCCCAGTCGTCGGGAGCGGGCCGCGTGGATCGGTGCCGATGCCGTCGTCTCGCCGGACGAGGCCGCTGCCGTCATCGAAGAGCTCTCCGCTGGGCGAGGCAATGATCTGTGGTTCGAGGCCAGCGGGGCGCCTGCTGCCCTGCAGTCGGCCGTCGACAACACAGGTCAGGAAGGGACTATCACCGTTGTGTCGTTCTACGGCAACAAGCCGGTGACCCTGCAGCTCGGGCTGCAGTTCCACTTCCGTCGTCAGCGGATCGTGAGCAGCCAGATCAGCTCGATCGGATCGGGGCTCCAGCCGCGGTGGGACTGGGTGCGCCGCTACGACGTCGCCCAGAACAGGCTCGCGAGCTTCGACGTCGACAAGTTGGTCACGCATCGGGTGTCGATCGACGACGCGTCGGACGCCTACCGGCTGATCGACCAGCATGCCGACGAGACGCTGGCGGTGCTGCTCGACTATCCACGCATCCCTTCCTCTGCACGATCGACCCAAGGAGCATGACCATGTCCTCCCACTCCCCGCTCTACTCCGTCTGCCCGCTGACCATGCCCGACACGACGTTCGAGGCGGACCTCGAGCTGGTGCGTGCGTCGGGCGCGTCCGGCATCGGCATCGCGGAGGGCAAGCTGCGCGACGGCGAGGACCGGGCGCAGCTGGCCGCGTTGAAGGCTTCCGGCTTGAGGGTCGCCGGAGGGATCCCGGCCAATCTCGCACCGCTCCCGCTGCGGCCTCCGGTCATGTACCCGGGGCCCGACGACCCGGCTGTCCGCATCGGCCTGCTGCGCGAGTCCGTCGAGCGACTGGCGGCCTTCGGCCCCGACTGCATCGTCGTCACGACCGGCTCGTCGGAGGGCTACTCGAAGGACGAGGCCTGGAGCATCGCGGCCGACGGCATCCGCGACGTCGCGCGGGTCGCCGCCGACCTAGGGACCAGGCTTGCTGTGGAGGTCGTCCGCGGCGACCTGGGGTTCGATGCCTCCTTCGTCCGGACCTTGACCGAGGCGTCGGAGTTCATCGAGCTGGTGGGCGAGCCCTCCGTCGGTCTGTGCTACGACGTCTACCACGTCTGGGACTCTCCCGATCTCCTGCAGCAGACCGAGCAGCTCGCCGCCCAGACCTTCCTCGTCCAGGTCAGCGACTGGCCCGACCCGCCGCGCTCGCTCGCGGACCGCCGCATCCCGGGCGAAGGCATCATCGATCTGCCGGCGATCTTCGGCGCGCTCCAGCGTGGCGGCTACGACGGCTGGTACGAGCTCGAGATCTTCTCCGACGACGGCCGCTGGGGCGACGACTTCCCGGACTCGCTGTGGAAGCTGCCGCCGGCAGAGCTCCTGGACCGCAGCCAGCAGGCCTTCGACCTGCTGTGGGCGAAGCGAGCCCAGTGAGGTTCCGATCCTGATCGCGGTGCTCCACCGGGTGCATACTGACTCGATGGAGCGGTCCGACGTCGCCAAGGAGCTAGGACACTTCCTGCGCACCCGCCGCGAGCGCCTCGGTCCCGAGGGTGACGGCGGCAGCCGGCGTACCCAGGGCCTGCGTCGTGAGGAGGTCGCCGAGAACGCCGCGGTCAGCCGCGAGTACTACACGAAGCTCGAGCAGGGGCGCGCCCTCAACCCGTCACCGGAGGTGCTCGAGGCGGTGGCTGCGGCGCTGCTGCTGACGACCGACGAGGTCATGTACGTGCAGGACCTCGCGTCGCTGATGCGGGGTGGGGGCGTGTCGGACCGGGCAGAGGCGGACGACGCACCTGACCAGGTGGGTTTTCGCCTGCTCGACGCCATCAGGGACCGTCCCGCCTGGGTGGTCGACCACCGGTTGGACATCACGTCGTGGAACGACATGGCGTGTGAGCTGCTGGTCGACTTCGGGTCGCTGCCGCCGCAGCAACGCAACCTGTCGTGGTTGGTGTTCACGCATCCTGTGGTGCGATCGCGGTGCGTGGAGTGGGGTGACGTCGCACGTCAGAACGTCGCGCTCCTCCGGGGCGGTGCCGGACGTCATCCGAACGACCCGCGCATCGCTCAGCTGGTGGGCGAGCTGACCGAGCGAAGCAGCTCCTTCGCTCGGTTGTGGGCCTCGCACGACGTGCTGGGCAGGAACTTCGGATCCCGCGCCTTCGAGCACCCTCGCGCCGGCCGATTCGAGGTGGCCTACGACGCCCTGCGCCTCCCCGGGCCTTCGGATCGTCATCTGACGGTGTACTCCGCTCGCGACGCAGTCGGGGAGCAGGCGCTGCGGGTGATGAGGTCGATCTGCGACGCGTCCGAGATGGCCGCTTCGCACCGTTGAGCTTCACCTGACGTCCGCGCCGTGGGTGGTCCTGTCAGGGTGTGGCTCACGTCTCACGGAGCGCCTTACGGTGGCGCTTGGTCCAGGTCGAATCCTCGACGGACGTTCACCATCGATCCGAAGTTGGTCCCCGCTCCGTCCGGCCACTGCGTTCTCGCAGGCCGGCGCTCCACGGCGACTCGCGGCCTTCTCGGCGCACTCACGAAGGACATCCCCATGGTTTCAACCGTAGGTTCAGCTCGTCGCGGCGACGAGAACGTCGTCCAGGCGGACGGGATGCAGATCGAGTACGACGTGCCCATCCCGATGTCCGACGGGACGATCCTGCGAGCCAATGTGTTCCGGCCGATCGGCGACGGCGAGTTCCCCGTGCTGATGAGCTACGGGCCCTACGGCAAGGACCTGCCGTTCCAGGACGCCTACCCCAGGCAGTTCGACGCGATGGTCAAGGCACACCCGGAGATCGCAGTGGGGACGACCGGCAAGCACCAGGTCTGGGAGCTGGCTGACCCGGAGCGCTGGGTGCCGCTCGGCTACGCCCTGGTCCGCGTGGACGCGCGGGGATCGGGTCGCTCACCCGGCTTCATCGACAGCTTCGCGTCGCAGGAGACCCGTGACTTCTACGAGTGCATCGAGTGGGGCGGGACGCAACCGTGGTCGAACGGCAAGGTCGGTCTGAGCGGCATCTCGTACTACGCCATCAACCAGTGGGCCGTCGCCGCTCTGCAGCCGCCTCACCTTGCTGCGATCTGCCCCTGGGAGGGCATGGTCGACTGGTATCGCGACGCCAACTACCACGGAGGAATCCCCAGCTCGTTCTTCCCGCGGCTGTACGGCGTCCAGATCGAGACCGTGCAGCACGGCCTGGGGACCCGGGGGCAGAAGAACGAGCGCCTGGGCGTGCTCGTCTCGGGTGATGTCGACCTCGGCGAGGACGAGCTCGGCGCACGTCGAGCCGACGTCGCCCAGGAGCTGCGCCAGCATCCCTTCATCGACTCGTACTGGCGGGACCGGAGCGCCGATCTCTCCAAGGTCCACGTGCCCGTGCTGTCGGCGGGCAACTGGGGCGGGCAGGCGCTGCACCTGCGCGGCAACATCGCCGGCTTCGTCGAGTCGGCCTCGGAGCAGAAGTGGTTGGAGGTCCACGGGGAGGCTCACTGGACCCTCTACTACTCGGACTACGGGGTCGACCTGCAGCGCCGGTTCTTCGACTACTTCCTCAAGGACGAGGGGGACTGGTCGCACGAGCAGCCACCGGTCTCGCTGAACATCCGCCACCCCGACGAGACGTTCGAGCTCCGGGCAGAGCAGGAGTGGCCCATCGCCCGGACCGACTGGACCACCTACTACCTCGACGCGGCAGACAACGCGCTGTCTCTCGACCCGCGTCCTCAGCCGTCCGAGATCACGTACGAGCCCTTCGGTCCCGGCGTGACCCTGCTGACGCCCGCCTTCGAGGAGGCCACGGAGATCACCGGGCCCGTAGCTGCGAAGCTCTTCGTCTCGTCGGAGAGCGAGGACACCGACCTCTTTCTGGTGCTGCACCTCATCGACCCGGATGGCGCCGAGGTGCTCTTCGAGGGCGCGACCGAGCCGAGGCATCCTCTCTCGCAGGGGTGGCTCCGTGCTTCTCACCGGGCACTGGACTCTGCGAGGAGTCTGCCCTACCAACCGGTGCATCCGCACGACGCGGCGGTTCCGCTCGTGCCCGGTGAGACGTACGAGCTCGACGTGGAGATCTGGCCCACCTGCATCGTCGTCCCGCCTGGGTGCAGGATCGCCCTCAGCGTCCTCGGTCGGGACTTCGACCACGGACGGGAAGGCCTCCCGACGGCCTATGGTGTCGAGATGCGAGGGTCGGGCGTCAACGTCCACGACGACCCGGTGGCGCGGTCGGCAGACGTCTACAACCGCCCGGTGACGCTGAGGTCGGGCGGGGCCCACCCTTCGTATCTGCTTCTCCCGGTGGTTCCGCCTGCCTGACGGGCGCGCACCCGCGCTGCTCCGTGATCTCGCGCCATCGTCGGCAACTGTCGACGGTGGCGCGACGTCGTTGGATCCTCGGACGAAACGTGGGTGGCTCTCGCAGGGTGTGGTTGAGATCACATCGGCGCTCTAACGTCCCTGTGACGAGTCAACAGGAGTTGATCCTCGCGCCAGGGCCGTCTCGGGGTGCCCCCACGATCTAGGAGCAAGAATGAGTCACTTCCCAGGCAAGCCGCGCCTCGTGAGCCGAGCGGCCGTCGCAGGCGCCCTCGTCGTCCTGAGCCTGACGGGATGTGCCGCGACCTCGGACGGCGGGGGAGCCGCTGCGAAGGGCGACGCCGACAGCAAGGTCAACGTGGCCGTGCTCAACTGCACGGCTGCCCCGTACTGCGTGGCGGGCAACGACGCCCTGACCGGTGAGACGGCCACGCTCGGCGTCAAGGCCAAGATGTACGACGCCGTGTTCGACCCCGCGAAGACGGTCTCCTCGTGCAAAGACGCGATCGCGTCCCGCAAGTACAACGTCATGGTGATCAACTCGGCCATCCCCTCGGCGAGCGTCGCCTGCGCGACGGCGGCGAAGGCCGCCGGCGTCCCGGTCATCGGGATGTTCGGTCCGATCGGCACGGACACTGCCCATGCCGAGCCGACCACGCCCGGCGTGCTGTCGCAGGTCCTCGTCCCCCTCGACACGCAGGTGGACACCCTGATCGACGACATCGTCGTCCCGGCTTGCGCGAACAAGAATCCGTGCGAGATCGGCTGGCTCAGAACCACCAAGAGCCTCCCGCAGGGCGACGCGATCATCGACAAGAAGCTCAGCGCAGCACTCAAGGTGCACACCAACTTGAAGCTCGTCGGCGAGGTCTCGTCGGAGACCGAGGTCGGAGCTGCCGTCACTGCCACGAAGACCTTCCTGCAGAAGGACCCAGGCCTCGACCTCATCCTGTCCTACGCGACTCAGGGGACCTCGGGCGCGATCACCGCGTTGAAGGCCGAGGGCAAGGCGCCGGGCGAGGATGTCCTCATCGCCACGGCCGGCGGCAGCCAGGACGTCATGGCCGCCATGCGACGCGGCGAGGTCTACGGCACCATCGTCAACCTGCCTGCCACGGAGATGAAGATCGCTGTCGGACTCGCCGCGGACGTCGTGCGCGGCAAGAAGATCCCCACCTCCGTTGACCCCCTCGAGTCCGCCGGTCTTCCGCGAGCCATCACCCAGACGAACCTCAAGGACTTCCCCGACTTCGAGGGCGAGTACACCCAGTGAATGTCGACACCGTGCTCGACGCTGCGAGCGAGCGGTCCTCGGTCGCCCACCGGGGGCTGGCGCTCACCGTCGAGGGGATCGAGAAGAGGTACGGAGCGATCCACGCGCTCAAGGGCGTCTCGTTGTCCATCGAGGCCGGCGAGGTGCGTGGTCTGGTGGGTGAGAACGGCGCCGGCAAGTCGACCCTGGGCAAGATCGTGGCAGGAGTGGTCGCTCCCGACGCCGGAGAGATGTGGGTGGACGGCGATCCTCTTCGTCTTCGCAGCGCCGCGGACGCCTTGGCACACGGCATCTCGATCGTGGCCCAAGAGCTGGCGGTGGTGCCCCACCTGACCGTCGCCGAGAACGTCATGCTGGGCCGCGAACCCCGCCGCGGACTCGCTGTCGACCACAAGGAGCTGCGGTCACGGTTCCTGGAGCTGAGCGAGCAGGTCGGGTTCTCGCTCGACCCTGGGGCGCGCCTGGGCACGCTTCGCAAGAGCGAGCAGCAGAAGGCAGAGATCCTGCGGGCCGTGGCCCGGGACGCACGCCTGATCGTCATGGACGAGCCGACGGCCGCCCTGAGCTCCGACGAGGCGCGACAGCTCGTCGCGGCGACACGCCGACTGGCCGCCGAGGGTCGCACGATCGTGTTCGTGTCGCATCACCTCGACGAGGTCCTGGCGGTCTGCGACAACATCACCGTCCTGCGCGACGGGCGGTTCGTCCGGACCGGTCCGTCCGAGTCGGAGACCGCTGACTCCCTCGTCACGTCGATGCTGGGCCAGCACCTCGCGTCCGAGTACCCGGTCAAGTCCACGCCGAGTCGTACCGGGACGCCTGCGCTGAAGGTCGCCGAGCTGAGCTCGTCGACGGGGCTGCGAGACGTGAATTTCGAGATCTGGCCCGGGGAGGTGGTCGGGATCGCAGGCCTCGTGGGAAGCGGGCGCAGCGAGCTGGCACGGGCGGTCTTCGGCGCGGATGCGCACGACGGCGTCGTCCAGATCGACGGCGAGCGGACCCGCATCACGTCGGTGCGCGCGGCGATCGATGCCGGCATCGCCATGCTGCCCGAGAACCGCAAGGAGCTCGGTCTGCTGCTGGAACGGTCGGTCACCGAGAACATCAGCATCCCCCGGCTGAGCAGCCTCACCCGATTCTCCCGGGTGAGCAGGAGCGCCGAGCGGCAATCGGTCGGCGCCATGCTGGAGAAGGTCGGCGTCCGCGCATCGGCCGCGGATGCCCCGGTCGGGACGCTCTCGGGCGGCAACCAGCAGAAGGTCATGTTCGCGAAGTGGCTCATGACGTCGCCGAGGATCTTCATCGCGGACGAGCCGAGCCAGGGCGTGGATGTCGGCGCCAGGGCGCGCATCTATGAGCTCATCGCCGAGATGGCCCAGCAAGGCATGGCCGTGCTGATCATCTCCTCGGAGCTCGAAGAGGTCATCGGGTTGGCACATCGTGTGCTGGTCATGAGGAAGGGACAGATCGTGAGCGAGCTCGCCGACGAGTCGGTGCAGGCAGAGACCATCTTGGGACACGCGTTCGGAACGGCGGCCGCATCATGACCGTCGACCAGGACCGCGTCGAGCTGCGCGCAGCGCATCAGAAGATCCTCCGAGACGTCTCGCCGGCCAAGGTGGCCAGGGAGTACGCCGTCCTCCTGCTGTCGGTGCTCCTGTTCCTCTACCTGTCGTTCGCGGCCGACAACTTCTTCACCGCCGTGAACCTGCGCAACGTCGCCAGCCAGTCGGCCATCCTCGGCATCATGGCCAGCGCGGCGACCCTGCTGATCGTGGCCGGCAACTTCGACCTGTCGGTGGGTGCGATCTTCGCAGCCTCTGGAATCGTCACGGTGCTGGTCGTCGAGAGCTCGTCGATGCCCGTCGGAGTGGCTGCGGGTCTGCTCACCGGAATGGTCCTGGGCCTGCTCAACGGCGTGATCGTCACCCGATTCGGCGTGAACTCGTTCATCGCGACCCTGGCCTCGAGCCTGGTCATCGGCGGCGTGATCCTGGTGATCACCGGCGGCGAGAACACCGACACGACCAACATCTCCTTCATCACCATGTCTGCTCGCCAGTTCCTGGGACTCGACCTGATGACCTGGGTGTTCATCGTCTGGGCGCTCCTGCTCGGCTACGTGCTGGCCCGATCGATCTACGGCCGCTACATGTACGCGGCGGGAGGCAGTGCCGTCGCCGCTCAGCTCTCCGGCGTCTCGGTGACCGGCATCCGGACGGCGACGTTCGTCGTGAGCGGACTCGGCGCCGCGATCGCGGGCATCCTGTCGGCATCGCAGTCCGGGAGCGTCCCGGTCACCGCAGGCTCGAACCTCGTGCTCATCAGCATCGCCGCCGTGGTCGTGGGAGGCACCAGCATCTGGGGAGGGGACGGTGCGGTGTGGAGGACGGTGGTCGGGGTCGTCTTCCTCTCCCTCATCGACAACGGCTTCAACCTGCTCGACCTGGATCCGCTGTACGGGAACATCGTCTACGGAAGCATCATCCTGGTCGCCGCGGCCATCGACGCCCAGGCTCGGCGTCGATGACGCCCGCGCTGTCGAGGCGACCTGGGTGGCTCCATCAGGGTGTGGTTGGCGGCCAACGGGAGCCGTACGTTCGGAGAGGCCAGCACGGCCACTGCGCCGCGTCGCTGCGGACAGGACCGGAAGGACTCCCACATGAGTGAGCGATCCATCGTGGACGACGGCCTCTTGACCGAGGTCGCGGACGGTGTGTGGGCGTGGACCCAGGGCGATGGGTCCTGGTGGATCAACAACGCCGGCCTGATCGCAGGCGACGACGGCGACGTCCTCGTCGACACCTGCGCCACCGAAGCACGGACCAGGCGGTTCCTGGATCACGTGACGGCGGTGCGGCCCGACGCGTCGATCCGTTTCGCGGTCAACACCCATCTCCACGGCGACCACACACACGGCAACAGCCTCCTGCCGGCCACCACCAGCATCGTCGGGCACGCGCTGATGAGGCTCGGTCTGGCCGATGACGTGATCATCGACGGGTGTCCGCCGTTCTGGAGCCCGGTCCCCGACTGGGGCCATGTGACCAAGCGGCTGCCGACCGTCACCTATCAGGACCGGCTCGTACTCCACAGTGGGACCAGAGAGGTGCACGTCCTCCATCCGGGATTCGCGGCGCACACCCCCGGCGACTCGGTGGCGTTCGTGCCGGACGCGGGCGTCCTCTTCGCAGGAGACCTGCTGTTCCACGGCGTCACGCCGCTGGTCTTCATGGGGTCTCTCGACGGTGCTCTCCGTGCGTTGGACTGGATGGCGGAGTTCGACGCTGACGTCGTGGTGCCGGGCCACGGAGGCGTCCTCCGGCGCCAAGACCTCGATGCGGTCCTGGAGACCCACCGCAGGTACTACCGGTTCATCCAGAGCACGGCCCGGGACGGCTTGGCGGCTGGACTCTCCCCGCTGGAGGCGGCCCGCCGTTCCGATCTCGGTGACCTCGCGTCGTTGCCCGACTCCGAGCGCGTCGTGCTGAACCTGCACCGCGCGTACGCGGAGACGTCCGACTGGCCGTTCGACCTCCTCGCGGCGTTCGAGGACGCAGTGCTCTACAACGGCTCTCCCCTCCCGACATCGGTCTGACCGACCCACGCGACTAGGACACGACATGCGATTCATGACATTCTCCGACGACGGCGACGAGCGGCTGGCCGTCGCCGACGGAGACACGGTCCACGCCCTCGCTGAGGGGACCACGCTCCTGGGTCTGCTGCGCCAAGGCGGAGACGCTCTGCGCCGAGCGGGTGAAGACGCGTTGGCGCAGCTCGGCGAAGGGTTGTCGCCCGACACGCTCGAGGTGCTGGCACCGATCCCGACGCCACCGACGGTTCGGGACTTCATGACCTTCGAGCAGCACGTGGAGGGCGCCATCCGGCTGGCCGATCCCGAAGCGACGGTGCCGGAGCAGTGGTACACCGCGCCGATCTTCTACTTCACCAACCCCTACGCCACCGTGGGCCCCTACGACGACGTGCCGCTGCCGCCCGAGGAGACGCTGTTCGACTTCGAGCTCGAGGTCGCCGCCGTCGTCGGCGGGTCGGGGCGGGACCTCGGCGTCGCCGAGGCCGAGGACCTCATCGCCGGCTACATGATTCTCAACGACTGGTCTGCTCGTTCGATCCAGTTCAAGGAGATGACCGTGCGCCTGGGCCCCTCGAAGGGCAAGGACTCGGCGACCTCGATGGGACCCTGGTTCGTCACGCCGGACGAGCTGGAACCCTTCAGGCACGGAACGGCCTTCGACCTGTCCATGCGTGCGTATGTGAACGGCGAGCTCATCGGCACGGACACGTGGTCGAACATGGCCTTCAGCTACGGACAGATGATCGCCTACGCGTCGCGCGGTACCGAGGTGCGCCCGGGCGACGTGTTCGGGTCCGGCACGGCCGGGGACGGATGCCTGGCCGAGGCGTGGGGCAACAAGGGGTACGACGCCCACTCGCCATTGGCTCCCGGTGACGTCGTCACGCTCGAGGTCGACGGGCTCGGGACGCAGCGATCGACGATCGTCGTCCGCTCGCAGCCGGCCCGCGGCACCGAGATCTACCGGACCGAAGCCGCCCGCCGGTGAGCGCCTTCGCCCGATGGCTGGGCATCCGCCGGGCCGGGCGCCCACACGTGTCGAACCACGAGGAGCGCGTCTCAGGAGCTCCGCGCGACACCCACGAGGCGCCTTCCTTCATCGAGGCGATGAGCGCGTGCGCACTGGCGCACGGAGTCTCGCTGCAGGAGCTCGAGCTGCCCCGCGAACGTGAACCAGGAGGTCGACCATGGAGTTCCCGCTGACCATCAAGGACTTTCTCGACCGAGCGGTGAACGTCTACCCCGAGCGCGTCGCCGTGGTCGACGAAGCCGATCAGCCCGCGCCCTCAATGGGCAGCCTGACGTACCGGGACGTCGACCGTCTCGCTCGCTCGCAGGCCGTCGCGCTCGACGACATGGGCGTGCCGGTCGGAGGGCGCGTCGCCGTGCTCTCGCAGAACTCAGCCCGGCTGCTCATCTCTTTCTTCGGCGTGTCGAGCTGGGGCCGCGTGCTCGTGCCGGTCAACTTCCGCCTCGCTCGTCCCGAGGTCGACTACATCCTGCAGCAGTCAGGTGCCGAGGTGTTGCTCGTCGATCCCGAGCTCGTCCACCTGGTGGATCCGGACCTGCCGGTCCGCACCATCGTCTTCGGCGACACCGACGACCTGCTCTGGAACCGCACGGGCGAGCCCCGGCACTGGCCGGGTGACGAGTCGGCACCGGCCACGATCAACTACACCTCGGGCACCACGTCGAAGCCCAAGGGGGTCGTCCTGACCCACCGCAACCTGTGGCTGAACGCGACCACGTTCGGCTGGCACGTCGGCTTGAACGATGATGACGTCTACCTCCACACGCTGCCGATGTTCCACGCGAACGGGTGGGGGATGCCGTACGCGACGAGTGCGATGGGAGTCGAGCAGGTCGTCCTGCGCAAGGTCGACGGCGCGGAGATCCTCCGGCGCGTCCAGCGCCACGGAGTGACGCTCCTGTGCGCCGCGCCTGCCGTGCTGACGGCCGTGCTCGAAGCAGCGCGGGACTGGGAGGGTGAGGTGCCCGGCCGGGCCAGACTGCGGGCCGTCGTGGCTGGCGCGCCACCGCCCACCAGGACGATCGAGCGCATCAGGGACGAGCTGGGCTGGGAGTTCATCCAGATCTACGGCCTGACCGAGACGTCCCCGTTGCTGACCGTAAACCGTATGCGGGCCGAGTGGCGCGACGAGCCGCGGGAGCGACAGGCGCGGCTGCTGGGCCGGCAGGGCGCCCCGGCCCTCGGGGTTCGCCTGGCCACTGACCCCTCGGGCGAAGTGCTCGCCCAAGCCAACCAGTGCATGGCCGGCTACTGGGAGATGGACCAGCAGACGGCGGATGCTCAGGTCGGAGGGTGGTTTCACACCGGTGACGGAGGAGTGCTGGAGGACGGCTACCTGACGATCGTCGATCGCAAGAAGGACGTCATCGTCTCGGGAGGCGAGAATGTCTCCTCCATCGAGGTCGAGGACGTGCTCCTGTCCCACCCGTCCGTGCGCGAGGCGGCGGTCATCGGCATCCCCGACGAGAAGTGGGGGGAGCTCGTCACGGCGCTGCTCGTGACCGACGAGCACGTCGACGAGTCGGAGCTGATGCAGCACTGCCGTGAACGACTTGCCGGCTACAAGTGCCCCAAGCGCATCGAGTTCAGAAAGAACCTGGAACGGACCGCGACGGGCAAGCTCCAGAAGTTCAAGCTGCGTCAGCCCTACTGGCGCGACCGCACCGTACAGGTGAACTAGCTCCACCGGCCCTCGCGCACCGGCACGGTGCGAGACGCGATCGACCCATGTCGATGCGCGCAGTTCTGCACGACCTCAACCACGAAGGATCGCCATGACACAGACCAGTCCGTCCAATGCCTCGGGCGAGTCGACCGACACAGACCTGCTGCGGCAGGTCGCGGAGCGGGCCAGGTGGATCTCGACTGCCATCGTCGACGCGGCCAACCGAGGACGCCCCAACGAGTCGGGTGTCAAGGTGGGTGGGCATCAGGCGTCGAGCGCGTCGATGGTGGAGATCATGGTGTCGTTGTGGTTCTCGGAGCTGACGAGCATCGACCGGGTGTCGGTCAAGCCGCACGCGTCGCCGGTTCTCCACGCCATCAACTACCTGCTGGGCGACCTGGATGAGAAGTACCTGTCGACGTTGCGGGCGAAGGGTGGTCTGCAGTCGTATCCGAGCCGTCGCAAGGATCCGGACACGGTCGACTTCTCGACCGGTTCTGTGGGTATCGGCGCGACGGCGGCGTTGTGGGCGGCGATGTCGCACCGGTACGTGAGCTCACACTTCGCGACTGCCCCTCCGGCAGGCCGGTTCGTGAGCCTGTTGGGTGACGCCGAGCTGGACGAGGGGGCGATCTGGGAGGCCGTCGCTGACCCGTCCGTCGCGCGCCTCGGCGAGCTGCTGTGGATCGTCGACCTCAATCGACAGTCACTCGACCGAGTCGTGCCTGACGTCCAGATCCATCGTCTGATGGGGATGTTCGAGGCGGCCGGATGGCAGGTGATCACCCTGAAGTGGGGTCGAGCGATCGCGGAGCTGTTCGGGCGGCCTGGGGGCGATGAGCTGCGGCGGCGTCTGGAGGACATGCCGAACGAGGAGTACCAGCGGCTGCTGCGCGTGGATTCGTCCGAGATCGCCGACCGCATCATCGGCCCGAACGGGAGTGAGCAGCTGCGAGGACTTCTGGTCTCGCTGTCGGCGGCCGAGCTGGCGCATGCGGTGCGTGATCTGGGCGGCCACGACATCGGGTTGCTGCTGGACACGTACCGGACGGTCGACTCGACCCGCCCGACGATCATCTTCGCCTACACCGTCAAGGGGCGTGGTCTGCCGACCGAGGGCCATCCGAACAACCACTCGGCGCTGCTGACGGGCGAGCAGATGCTGGAGCTGGCGCGAGTCTCGGGCGCGGACGTGGACCACCCGTGGGCCAGGTTCGCGGCCGGGTCGCCGGCGGCGAGACTGTGCGACGCGCGAGGCTCCGACATGGCGCGCGCCCCTGTCGTCACGCAGCCGACGGGACAGGTCCCGGTCCGGTTGGGGCGGTCGCACAAGGCACCGGTCTCGACGCAAGCCGCTCTGGGCCGCTTCCTCGCGGACTTCAAGCGGTCGGCACCCGAGATCGCGGCCCGCGTCGTGACGTGCAGCCCCGACGTCGCGTCATCGACGAACCTGGGCGGCTGGATCAACAAGACCGGGGTGTGGTCGGTGCAGGACCGGCTCGACTGGTTCGCCGACGACACCGAGCGGGTCCTCAAGTGGTCCGAGGTCACCAGCGGCCAGCACATCGAGCTGGGCATCGCCGAGGTCAACCTCGTGAGCCTGTTGGGCGAGCTCGGCGCCACCTGGTCACGCTGGGGCGAGCGGCTGATCCCCATCGCGACCCTCTACGACCCGTTCGTCTCTCGGGCACTCGAGCCCTGGTCGTACGGGATCTACTCGGGTGGGCAGTCGATCATCATCGGCACCCCGTCGGGGGTGACGCTGGCCCCTGAGGGTGGGGCGCACCAGTCGATCACCACTCCGTCGATCGGGTTGGAGCAGCCCGAGTGCATCGCCTGGGAACCGGTGTTCGCCCAGGACCTGGAGTGGTGCATGCTCGCCGCGATGGCCCAGGTCGGCATCCAGGGCGGCACGTCGTCGTACTTCCGGCTGTCGACCAGACCGGTCGACCAGGCGCTGGCGTCGCTGCCCGAGGACGACGTGATGCTGGAGCGACGTCGCCGGCAGGCCGTCGCCGGTGGGTACCGCATCACGACCCACGACCCAGCCGACGAGCAGGTCACCCTGGTCGGGGTCGGCGCGATCCTGCCGGAGGTCATCGCGGCTGCGGACGCGCTGGCCGACCAAGGGATCACGGCGGGAGTCGTCTGCCTGACGAGCCCTGATCTGGTGTTCCGGTCGTTCAACCAGCGCGGGTCCATCGGCCAGACCCGCGGCGACGACATCATCAGCACCCTGTTCCCCGCGTCGTGCCCGGCACCACTCGTGACCGTCCTGGACGGCCACCCGCACACGCTGTCGTTCCTCGCCGGAGCCCGCGGCGACCGCATCCGCTGCCTCGGAGTCACCGACTTCGGCCAGTCCACCGGCCTCGAGGACGCCTACCGACTCCACGGCATCGACACCGGCGCGATCGCCGACGCGGCGCTCACCCTGATCGGCCGATGACCGTGAACGTTCCTGTCGTGCTGCCCGCGCTCGGAGAAGCCATCGAGAGCGCCACCATCTCGGTGTGGCTGAAGGCCGTGGGCGATGCCATCGCCCTGGGCGAGCCACTGGTCGAGGTCTCCACCGACAAGGTGGACTCGGAGATCGAGTCCACCGCCGAGGGGGTGCTGCTCGAGATCCGCGTCGAGGAGAACGACGTTGCTGCCGTGGGCGACGTCATCGCGGTCATCGCGGTCGAAGTGCAAGAGCCGGCACCGGTCGCACCGGACGCGCCTGCCCCTCACGTCCCCGCGGCAGAGCCGCCGGCTCCTGCAGGCCCGCTGCCCGACGACGACTCGTCCGTCGGAGACGTCGCCCTGAAGGGCACGACCCAGAAGATGACACGGCTCAGGAAGACGATCGCCAGCAGGATGGTCGCGTCCCTGCAGGGCTCGGCGCAGCTCACCACGATCGTGGAGGTCGACGTCACCGAGGTGGGGAGGCTGCGACGGCAGCACAACAGCTCGCTGACGCCCGGCGAGGGCGTCAAGCTGTCGTACCTCCCGTTCATCGCGGCGGCTGCCCTTGGCGGCCTGCAGGCGTATCCGCAGGTGAACAGCACGGTGGACATCGAGTCCGGGACCATCACCTATCCCGCCGCGGAACATCTCGGGATCGCCGTGGACACGGACAAAGGGTTGTTCGTGCCCGTCATCCGAGATGCCGGTTCCATGACGGTGACGGAGCTCGCGGCACGGATCGCCGACCTCGCCGAGCGCACACGGACCAACCGCGTGGGCGTCGACGACCTGACCGGCGGGACCTTCACGATCACCAACACGGGCAGCAGGGGCGCCTTGATGGACACGCCCATCATCAATCAGCCCCAGGTCGCCATCCTGGGCGCCGGGGTCGTGACCCGCCGCCCCGTGGTCCATGGCCGGGAGGGCGTGGACGAGAGCATCGCGATCCGCAGCATGGTGTACCTCTCCCTGACGTACGACCACCGTGTCGTCGACGGCGCCGACGCCGCGCGATACCTCTCCGACGTCAAGGCGAGGCTCGAACGCGCGTCCTTCGACATCTGACGAACAGATGAGCGGCGCGCAGGCCGTGGTCGGCCTCGCTGGAAGCATCGGTGGCGCGCCGTGCGGCATCCACTGCTGCGCCGAGGTGGGCCAGTGCTGCTCGAACAGCTCCCGCACGGTCGTGATCATTCGAGCGACGTTGTCCAGTGCCGGCTGTCCGGTCGTGGCATGAAAGATGGCGTACGACAGCACGTCCTCCAGCTCCCACGTCCCGAGGTCGCGCAGCATCAGGAGCCACGCGTCGACCGCGCCCGGCACCGCGGCGGCCAGGGCGCCGGAACCTGGCACCATCGTGAGCCCCTCGTCGCGCAGGTGCTGGATCGAGGCTCCGCTGGGTGCGGGCCCTTGGCCCATCAGCACCTTGGGTGTTCCTTCGACGGGCGCGACCAGTGCGACTAGATCACCGCCCGGCCCGTTGAGGTGCGGTTCGACGACGTGCAGGACGAAGGCCGCCGAGACGGCCGCGTCAAAAGCATTGCCACCGCGCTCCAGCACCGACTGCGCCGTCGCCGTTGCCGTCCAGTGGGTTGTGGCGCTCATGCCGAATGTGCCGGTCAGCTCCGGCCGGGCGCTGAACGGGGCGTGCGACGTGACAGGCATGGGCAGCTCCCTGAGACGGTCGACCAAACCTGGTCTACGGATGAACCGTCACTGAAGCAGTCGTCCGCGCGCGACGGCGGGCGCAGTTCGCACCGTGAAATGAGAGTTGTGTGACCTCGGCGACAAGGGGCCCTCTAGGGGGCGTGACCTCAGCGTGACCTGACGCCCGTCATATCCCGTGACCTTCTGTCCGGTTCTGCCACGACCAGGATGGGCCCGCGGCAGCCTGTAATCCTCACCATCTCAAGGCAAACTAGGCAGCCGCGTGACCAGCTTCAAGTCCTGTCCCCGCTACCACGAACAGGGTCTGATCGGCAGAGATGCTGATCAGGCCCTGTTTCTTATCGGGCTGATTCCCGACTTACTCCCCAAGAACGATCCGCAGAACGCGCTTCTTCGGGAGGGCCATCACGTCGGCGGCACGAGTCGGCGCGGTCTTGCGCCCCACGAACCGTGCTGTGACATTGACGTCCGCGTGACGGAGCTGGTTGGCGATCTCGGCAAGCACAGCGCCGGTGGCGTCCAACCATGATGCGACCGTGCGACGGAACGTGCGAGTCCCGGCCCATCGCACGTCGGCGGACTGGAATACGAATCAGGCGTAGTCATGCGACATCGTTGCTACGCGCCCACGGTGGCATCGGACGAGGGCGACGTCGAGTGGCTTCGCCGACTCACACCGCAGACGTTGCGGGTCGTAGCGGCAGCTCGGCGCGGGTGATGGCGCAGGGCGTGCCACTTCCATGGGGATGGCCGACGGTGTCCCTGGTTCGGGAGAACCCGGAGCCTTTGGATGCGTTCGCGGGGCAGGTGTCGGGACTACTGACCGACTGGCGAACACGTTGCCGCAGTGATGTGGTTCTGGTCGTCCCGCACGATGGTGAGGTCTGAGTGCGCAGAGCAAAGAGTTCATCTTCACGGAGCCGCACCGAGCTGAGATCGAGACCGCGAAGGACCGCTGCGCCAGCATGGCCTTGACGAGCAGGGCGACATCGGTCGCGGCGAGCAGATGGTGCGCGTGCCTGGGAGCTGGTGCCGCGGCTGTTCGTCTCGCGGCGCGTCCGGGCGGCCGGGTTGAATGTGATCATTCGGTGTTCTACGCCGAGGCCGGGCACAGCGCTCAGGAGGTCCTCGGACTGCTCCCGATGTCTGGCACCGGCCGCGAGGGTGATGTGCCAGATGGCGACATCGGTGGCGGTCAGGTCGGTGACGGGTTTGGTGCCGATGCTGTGGCGGATAGAGCGGCCCCATTGGTAGGAGTAGAGGACGATGGTGCCTTGCCTGAGGTCGCCTCCGTCGAGGTAGCCGACGAACAGGTCGTTGCTCCCTAGGGCCGTGACCTCCGCGTGGCCCGGCATCCGTCGTATCCCGTGACCTTCCATCCACGTCCGCCATTGGCAAAACCAGCCCGCGGCAGCCTGTAGGTGTTGCAATCACTGGCCAAACAAAGAAGCCGCGTGGCCAACTTCAAATCCTGTCCCCGGTGCCACACGAGGTTGCGACTGCAGCTTCATCTCAAGGCCTTCCGGACATGATCTGGAAGGCGTTCAGTGTTTGCCGATCGATTGGTCGCCCGGGGGAAGCGCAGCCATGAGCCGCGAGCGCGAGTAGCGGGTCAGCCGGCCGGGGTGTCCTGGCCTCCACGAGCGGGGACATGCTGCGGCGCGTGGAGAAGCGGGTGGCCATCCGTGGCGGCCGAGCCGACGAGAACGGCGTGACGAGCGCCAGGGTGAACTTCGGGCAGGCGGCGCATATCTGACGATAATTATTGACGCACGAACATTTGAACTCGTAAGATTGTCGGCACGACTCAGATGCCCGGCACCGGGTGCTCCACCCAGCGCCGACTCCGGCGCGACATTCAGTCAGGACGTGAGCGATGGCGACGACGACCGTGGATCCGACACGACGTGATTCATACCCTCCCGACGATCAGATCGAGCGGTTCGCGTCGATCTACATCGAGGTGCGCGACGGCACGCGGTTGGCTGCTGACATCTACCTGCCTCCCGGCAGGCCACAGAGGCTGGCAAGTCTCCTCGTCTTCACTCCGTACTACCGCCGGATGGCAGGCCCGGACGACGGCTCGCGGCTGTCGCACCAAGTGGACAAGGATGTGAAGTTCTTCTGCGGGCACGGGTACGCGTTGGTCATCGTCGACGTACGAGGCACGGGAGCATCTTTCGGCACGCGGCCGGCGTTCCGATCGCCGCAGGAGCGCGACGACTATTACGACGTCACCGACTGGGTCGTCGCGCAGGATTGGTCGGACGGAACGGTCGGCGCCTTCGGGGCCTCATACTCCGGCGCCGCCGCGGACTTCCTTGCTTCCACCCAGCATCCGGCTGTGAAGGCTGTCGTGCCGGGCTTCGCGATCTGGGACACGTACACGGACATGTTCTATCCCGGGGGTCTTCTCTCTCGGACTCTGACAGATCAATACGGACCGATGGTCCGGGCTCTCGACACGGACGACCGCGAGGCCCTGTCCGCCTTCCCCTTGTATGAAGGAGTGCCGATGACTGGGCCGGCATCGGTCGATGCCGACATCGACGGCGCGCTGTTGCGCGAGGCGGTCCTGGGTCATCAAGCCAACTTCGACATGGCCCACTACATCCGTCAGATCTCGTGCCGTGACGATGCACCCCCCTTCCAAGAAGAGCTGACTGCTGAGGCCATCAGCCCGAGCGCGTACGCGACGGGAACGAGCGCTGCCGTTCTCGCGGTGTCCGGGTGGTTCGACGGGGCCGGGTACTGCGACGGGGCGGTGCGCCGCGCTGCCGCACGCGCGGGCGACGCGACGCATCTGCTCATCGGGCCGTGGGATCACTGCGCCTACAACGCGAACGTCAGCCCGTTCGAAGCGGATGCGAGCTTCGACTTCTCGCTCGATCAGGAGTACCTGGACTTCTTCGACCACTACCTCAGGGGGCGGGCGAACGGCTTCGGGGAACGAGCCAGGGTCCGCTATTACACCCTCGGAGCGGGGGAGTGGAAGTCTTCTGAGAACTTTCCTCCGTCCACCAGTCACCGGCACGAGCTGTTCCTGACGCCGGAAGCGGAACTGTTGCCCACGCCGCCGCACGAGGGAGAGACGTCCTATGAAGTGGACCTGCGGGCGACATCTGGGAGCGACACCAGGCATCGGCTCGGTGTCCTTCCGCGCGTCGATGAGTACTACGCCGACTGGGACGGCCGCACCGACGTGATGCACCGGTTTTCGACGCCTCCGTTGCGGTCGGCGGTCACCATCACCGGCTACCCCGAACTGACCTTGACGATGAGGACGTCAACCCGCGATGCCGCGTTGTTCGTCTACCTCGAGGACGTCGATCCGGACGGTAGGGCGCGCTATGTGACGGAGGGGACGCTGCGTCTCGCCTTCGCAGGCTCTAGCTACGTCGACACTGATGGGAACGTTCGTCGTGACTTCCGGAGGGCCGATCTGTGTCCCGTCCCCGACGAGGGCGTGAACTTCAGCCTGACGTTGTCGCCGACATCGTGGAAGGTCGGAGCGGGCCACCGGCTCCGTCTGGCCATCAGCGGGTGCGACGTCGACAACTTCGCGCATGTGCCGGTCGGGCAGGTCCCACGCTTCTCCTTCCTCCATGGACAGCGCACGCCGTCGATGCTGCGGCTGCCGAGCTGCGACGCCGAGGGTGTCCTCCCAATTGCGGCTCGAGGAATGGAGTGACGGACATGGCTGAGAGCGATCGCACGCTGCTGCACGACATCCCTGACAGCCTGTACCGGAAGGTGGCCTGGCGCATCCTTCCCGTCGTGGGGATGGGGTACTTCATCGCCATCATCGACCGCACCAATATCGGCTTGGCCAAGCTGGAGATGTCTGCAGACATCGGCTTGTCGGCCGGTGCCTACGGTCTGGGTGCTGGCATCTTCTTCATCTTCTACTGCTTGTTCGAACCATTCAGCAACCTGATCATGGAGAAGGTGGGAGCGCGCGTCTGGATCACTCGCATCCTCGCAACGTGGGGAGTCGTCACGGTTGCAACCGGTTTCGTCCAGAACACCGGCCAGTTCTACGTGGCTCGTATCTTGCTCGGTATCGCCGAGGCGGGTTTCTACCCCGGGATGGTCTTCTATCTTGCGCTCTGGTTCCCTCGCCTCCGGCTGACCCGGGCGCTGTCCTTGATGGTGATCGCCAGTCCTCTGGCCTCCATGTCGGCTGGCCCTGTCTCGGGTTGGATGATCGAGACGTTCCACCAGGCAGGGTCACTCCAGGGGTGGCAGTGGATGTTCATCATCCAAGGCATCCCTGCCGTCCTCCTCGCGGCGGTCTTCTTCCTCACCATGTCGAACGCACCACAGGATGCGCCTTGGCTTGTGTCAAGCGAGAAGGAGGCCCTGCGCAAGGCCGTGACTGTTTCACGAGAAGACCGAGCTGGACAGAGCTTGGGCCTGCGCCTCAAGGACGCCATCTGTAAGCCGCACGTCTGGCTCCTCGGTGTGCTTCTTGGGACGAACTACCTCGGTGTCTACGCGGTGATCTTCTGGCTCCCGACGATCATCGCTGACGAGGGCATCAAAGACGTCGGGACCGTCGGTTGGCTGTCGGCGATTCCTTGGGGTTGCGCAGTAGTGGCCACCGTCATCGCAGGACGAGTGGGTGACAGGAGCCAAAATCACTCGAGGTTGGCATTCGCATCGATGACGTTGGCGTCTCTGGGCCTCGCAGCGTCGGTGCTCCTGGACGGGGGGTTGGTGATGACGCTGGTGAGCCTGTCCTGCGCTGCGGCCTTCCTCCTTGCGAGTGCGCCGATGATCTGGACGATTGCCAACGTCAGACTCGCTGACGCAGCCGGTGCGGCCGCCGGCATCGCCTTGATCAACTCCATCGCGTCGATCGGGTCGTTCCTGGGCCCGTACTTGCTGGGTCTCGGACGCGACCTGGCCGGTTCCGACACCGTCCCCATGGTCGCCATCGCTGTCGTCGGATTGGCCGGCGGGTTTCTCGCACTGCGCGTCGGGCATGACAACAAAGCCCTCGACTCACGAGCCGTGACCTCGTGAGAGACCCAGCCCGTCTGGCCACCTTGCGCGGCATCGGCACATCCCGGCAGCTTCTTGGAGCCAGTCGTGTCGAACTCTTGGTGTCCCTGCTCGAGGAAGCGATGGGTCTCGAGGCCCATCGATTCGGTGCACTGAATGCGCTCAGTAACGAGGTTCCTGGCAAGGACGACACTCAGGTAGCGGCATGAACGGCCCGCTCGAACCCCGTCAGAACAATCCGCTGGTCAACGCTCGCGCCCAGCTCGAGGCGACAGTCGATCTCCTGGGTTACGACCGATCCACCTATGAGCACCTCGCAACTCCACGGCGAGAGCTGACGGTCGCGGTGCCGCTGCGCCGGGATGACGGGTCGGTCGAGCTCCTGACGGGTCACCGCGTACAGCACAACTTCTCCCGCGGTCCGACGAAGGGCGGTCTTCGCTTCAGCAGCGACGTCACGCTCGACGAGGTGCGTGCTCTGGCGATGTGGATGACATGGAAGTGCGCCTTGGTCGACCTGCCCTACGGAGGGGCGAAAGGCGGGGTCCGCATCGATCCGCGCGGCTATTCGACAGGGGAGATCGAGAGAGTGGCTCGACGGTACACCAGCGAGATCATGCCGATCCTCGGTCCTGCGACGGACATCCCGGCGCCGGACATCGGCACCGATGACCGCGTCATGGCCTGGATGATGGACACCTACTCGGTCAACAACGGACACACGGAACTCGGTGTCGTCACGGGTAAACCTGTGGCTCTCGGTGGATCACTGGGGCGCGCCAGCGCTACGTCCCGAGGGGTGGCGCACCTGGCCCTGCGAGCCATGGAGCTTCGCGAGCTGGACCCGGGATCGTCGACCGCTGCCGTTCAAGGCTTCGGCAAGGTAGGCCGCGAGGCTGCCCGGTTCCTGTGGGACGAAGGCGTCACGGTGGTCGCGATCAGCGATCAGTTCGGCGCGATCTACAGCAGAGCGGGCCTGGACATACCGGCCGTCGAGGAGCACGTCGCCGTGCACGGCACGGTGGTCGACTTTGCCGATGCCGACCGCATGTCGGCACGCGACGAGTTGTTGGAGCTCGCCGTGGACGTCCTCGTCCCTGCGGCAGTGGAGGGCGTCATCCACGAAGGAAATGCCGAGCGCATCCGTGCCTCGATCATCGTGGAAGGAGCGAACGGTCCCACGACGATCGCAGCTGACGCTGTCCTGCAGGCAGAGGGACGACTGGTCGTCCCGGACATCCTGGCCAACGCCGGTGGCGTCGTCGTCTCGTACTTCGAATGGGTGCAGGCGAATCAGGCGTACTGGTGGCGGGAGACCGAGGTGCGGGAGCGCATGACCGAGCGGCTGGACACTGCGTGGTCCCGCGTGTCGGCTCTGTCGCAGGATCGTGCCGTGTCGCTGCGCGCAGCCGCAAACATGCTGGCCGTCAGGACGGTCGTCGAGGCTCACCAGGCGCGCGGCCTGTACCCCTAAGTCCACCAGGAGTGCTGGTCGTGGCGTGGAGGTGCAGTGGACGGTTCAGCCGGCCTCCGCCAGGAGCGCCGACGGTTGCGGATGCTCGGTCGACAGCATCTGGGAAGCCGCCGATCTACAGGGGACACGTCGGCGCGCTTCAGCACTGCCACGACGCGGTCGTTCGAACAGAGCCCTCTCGGGGTCGAACGAAGGGAGCCGTCGCACATCGGGTGTGCGACGGCTCCCCGGTGCTCTCATCAGCCTGACGGAGTCGGCCGATAGATCTTCCCGCGGTCGAGGACGGGTTGGAGGAGGTCCGGGCTGAGCCACCGTTCGGCTTCGCCTACGCCGATGGGACTTGGGCGCCGGCCGGTGTATCCCAGGGCCGCCCATACTTCTGGGGCCGTCAGGTAGCGGCCCAACACCAAGGTCCTCAGTGCTTCGTAGGCTTCGAGGTCGTCCTGCTGGAGTACCTGCAGGTAGCTCCCCATGTCGTGTTCTGCCGCGCTGTCCAAGCATGACTGGATGGTTCGTCGCCACGGGCGAAGTTCCTGCAGGACGAGCTCGAGGATCGATCCGTCTGAGTCGACGGCGTCGACGGGCGGAAAAGTGGAGCCGTCGGGCAGGAACCATGCGGCGACGTCGAGCATGGTCGCGTGCTGGTTGCTCGTGAGCGTGAAGGGCTCGGAGACCCCTCGGTAGTTTGGCGGCATGTTCACGAGGCCACCTCCTGGTCGGCGGCCCGGCGGACCAGCTCGGTGACGCCCCGGAGAGCCAATGCGGCGATCGTGTTGGTCGGGTTGACCCCTCCGCTCGTGACGTAGAGGCTTCCGTCAGCGATCCAGAGGTTCGACACGTCGTGAGCGCGGCCGAACGGGTCGGTCACGGAGGTCTCGGGATCCGTGCCCATCCGCGCAGTTCCGAGGAGGTGCCCCGGCTGGTCTGGCATGACGTCATGGAGGATAACGTCACGTGCGCCCGATGCATGAAGCGCTTCCTCGGCCTTGCGGAGGTTCCATGCGACCATGTCGATGTTGTTCTGGTCGCGCCTGTACGTCACTTTCGCCGCCGGGACACCGTGACGATCGGTGGCTACGGGATCGAGCGTGACTCTGTTGTCCTCGTGTGGGAGGTCCTCGGTGAGAATGACGAGCAGCACGGAATGTCCCATCACTCGCTTGATGTGATCCAGGAGTTCTTCACCACGAGTGTCGCGATCGGCCGGTGCCAGCAAGTCGCTGGTGACGAGAGGCCCGCTGGTCGGCATGGAGAGCCATTTGGCTCCACGCACGAAGCCGCGAGAGACATCGGTCTCGTAGAACTCGTACGAATGGATGTTCTGTCCCGCGGGGCCGCGCCACGACGTCATGTCTTCGTCGAAGACTCCTACAGCCATCGCGGTCGGGTGCAGCATGAGGTTGCGGCCGACGAGGTCGCTGGAGTTTGCAAGGCCATTGGGGTGTGCTGCGGACGTGGAGTTCAGCAGGAGTCGAGGCGTACCGATCCCGTTGGCCGCCATGACGACGAGATCCGTGCGTAGCCGTCGTTGCACGCCGTTGCGGTCCGAGAACACGACCCCGGTGGCGAGGCCCTTCGCGTTCGTCGTCACCTCGCTCACCCATGCGCCCGTCACGAGTGTCGTGCCTGCCTTGAGCGCGGCTGGCCAATGGGTGATGTCGACGCTCGCCTTGGAGCCGTTCGGGCAGCCGGCTTCGCACGTCCCATATCGGACGCACGGCACCAGGTCGCCGATGGTCGACTGCGTGATCGCGTTGGGCGCAGGCCACCAGCTGTAGCCCAGTGCATTGAAGCCTTCGGCGAGCTTGCGACCGTAAGCATTGATGGGCAGTGCCGGGTTCGGGGCGGCGGGACCATCTGGGTACGCAGGGTCACCGGGCATGGCGGAAACAGCGAACTCCGCTTCGGTCCGGACGTAGTAGGGCGCAAGATCCTCGTACGTCAGCGGCCAGTCGTCTGCGACTCCGTCCAGCGTCCTGACTCGAAAGTCGCTGGGCAGCATCCGCGGAAAATGACCGCCGTAATGAATGGTGCCTCCGCCAACGGCGTTGTACATCACGGGAATGACGTCCGCTTCGCTGGTGTCCACCGGGTAGTCCGAGGGCAGCTTGCGGATGTTCCCGTTCTTGTGCCAGGTGCCGTACATGGAGACCTCGTACTCTTGGCGGTTGCCGGTGTACTCGGCCGTGCCGACCCAGTCGCCCTGCTCCAGGCAGACGACGTGGAATCCCCACGACGCCAGATACTTCGCGTAGACCGCTCCGGAAGGTCCTGCTCCGATGATGACGACGTCGGCGACATCATCGGGTGAGGCGTCGAATGCGGTCGCATCGTAGGTGCCGCGGCGAATGGTCACTGCTCTCCTTGGTGGTCTTCGTGCCTGCTCTCGGCCAGCACGACGTGCTTGAAACGGGTGTAGTCGTCCAGGCCCAACGTGGACATGTCCCGGCCGTAGCCGGACATGCCGAAGCCGTTCCACGGCATCTCCGAGGCCAGGGTCAGGTGACTGTTGACCCAGACGGTCCCGAAGTCCAGAGCGCTGGTCATTCGCAGAGAGCGTCCTAGGTCGTGGGTCCAGACCGACGCGGACAGACCGTAGCTGCCGAGGTTGGCGAGCGCGAGAGCTTCGTGATCGTCGCTGAATGTCTCGACCGTGACGACGGGTCCGAAGATCTCCTGACCAAGGATGTCGGCGTCTGGACGTGCATGAGTGATGATGGTCGGTTCGAAGAAGTAGCCAGCGCGGTCCACGCGGCGACCTCCGGTGGCGATCGTCGCGCCGTCCTCTCGTGCTTGCCGGACCATCCCCTCGACGCGCGCGAGGTGCTGCACGCTGATGAGCGGGCCGAGCTCGGCCGCTTCCGCGGCGGGATCGCCGAGGGTGACCTGCTGCCACTGTCCGACCAGCAGCGCAACCAGGTCGTCGTGGACTGCCTGGTGGCAGAGCACGCGCGTTGCTGCTCCGCACTCCTGTCCGGAGTTCCAGAGGCCCGCCGAGCGAAGGGTTCGGGCGACCTCGTCAAGATCAGCGTCTTCGAAGACGAGGACGGGTGCCTTCCCGCCCAGTTCAAGGTGCACCCTCTTGAGGTTCGAGCTCGCGGATCGGGCCACGGCTTGGCCGCTCGCCACGCTTCCGGTGAGAGAGACCAGGGCGATACCCGGGTGCGTGGCAATCGCCTCTCCCACCTCTGTACCCGTGCCAAGGACCACGTTCAGCACGCCAGCGGGGAGTATGTCTGCCGCGAGTTCGGCGAGCATCAAGGTGGTCAGCGGCGTGAGCTCGGACGGTTTGAGGACGACGGTGTTACCGGCTGCCAGCGCCGGCGCGATCTTCCACACCGCCATCATCAGCGGGTAGTTCCATGGAGCGATGGCTCCGACGACGCCGAGGGGCTCTCGGCGCACGATGGACAAGTGGCCTCGGACGTACTCGCCCGGGGCGGGTGTCTGGGCGGTTCTGCACGCCCCGGCGAAGAAGCGCAACGCGTCGGACGCGCCGAGGATCTCCTCGGCAGCCACAGCGATCGGCTTGCCACCGTTCAGGGACTCGAGCTGGACGAGCGTGTCGGCATGGGCGTCGATCGCGTCCGCCAGACGAAGCAGGTGGCCTGCTCGTTCGGCCGCGGTCGTCCTCGCCCATTGGTGTTGCGCCCTTGTCGCGGCGTCGACTGCGCGATGGACGTCTTCCGCACCACCAAGGGCGCAGGCGCCGAGGGATGTGCCATCGGCCGGGTTGACCAGCTGCGCGGAGGGCCCCGTGGTGGGTGTGAATCGATTGTCGATGAAATGGGTGCGCGGTAGTCGCACGGCTCTCGCTCTCGCCGCGCGAAGCTCGGTGCTGTCGTGGTCAGTCATGGAGGTGCTCCTGGTGTTGGGTGCCGCGAGCTCGGCGTGAGGAATGTCTGGGCTGGGTCGCGTCGGCGCGACACCGAGACGAGGGATCGCAGCGGTGGTGAGCGCGTAGCGGCGCAACCGTCGAGTCATGAGTAAGGCAGGTGTTGCCTGGCTCGTGAAGGACGTTCAGGTCTGCCGGACTTCAAATGTACGCACTCGAATATTTGAAGTCAATGATGAGGATCCTTGCGGGGGAGGGGGTTCGCCGGGCACGTGCAGTGGACGTCCGTGCTGTCTCCCGCCGGACCTTCCGATGGTGCGAGTCGACCAACGTGTCGGCGAGCGGCGTCGGAGGTCTGTTCAGCGGTCGGCGCCTGGCGCGGCGCCGACCATCACGGCCACGAGGTGAGGCGGCCGCGGCTGGTGAGTCGCTCGTCAGGGTGCTGACGCGTGGCAGATCGGCGGGGGACCAGCAGCGTCCCGCGGTCAGGCGGAGACGCGCGCAAGGAACTGACGGGTGCGGGGATGCTGTGGGTTGCCGATGACCTGCCCCGGTGAGCCGGATTCGATGATGCGCCCTCCGTCCATGAACACGACCTCGTCGGCCACCTCCTTCGCGAAGGACATCTCGTGCGTGACCACGACCATCGTCATGCCGTCTCGTGCCAGCTCGGTCATCACCTGCAGGACGTCGCCGACGAGCTCGGGGTCAAGTGCGCTCGTCGGTTCGTCGAAGAGCATGACGCGTGGCTTCATCGCCAACGCTCGTGCGATGGCGACACGCTGCTGTTGGCCGCCGGACAGGCGCGCGGGGTACTGGTCGACTTTCTCGCTCAGTCCGACTCGTTCAAGAAGTTCACGTGCCGTCTGGCGGGCCTCCTTGCGAGGCACGCCCTTCACCTGCACCGGACCTTCCGCGACGTTCTCCAGCACGGTTCGATGCGGGAACAGGTTGAAGCGCTGGAACACCATGCCGATGTCTGCGCGCTGGGCGGCGAGAGCATGTTCGCGGAGCTCGTGGAGCGTGCCGTCGACCTCGCGATACCCGATGGGCTCGCCGTCGACCCAGATCTCGCCCTCGTCCATCGTCTCGAGCCGGTTGATGCACCGGAGGAAGGTGCTCTTGCCGGCGCCGGAAGCGCCGAGCAGGACCACCACCTTGCCGCGCTCGACCGTCAGGTCGATGCCGCTGAGCACCTCGTTGGTTCCGTACCTCTTCCGGACGCCGATGGCGCGGACGATGATGTCGTCATTCACGACGTGATCTCCTCAGCCCTACGGACGGGCGGGGTGTAGAGGGACTTGCCGACCCGGGTGAGCAGCGCCCGTGAGCCGCCCCCGTCTCGGGTGGATGCGTTGTACCGGCGTTCGAGGAAGTACTGCCCGACGTTGGCGATGCTGACGATGACCATGTACCACACCGATGCGGCGAACAGTGCCTCGATGATGGCAAGGTCGCGCGAGGACAAGTTCTGTGCGGCCTTGGTGACCTCGACGAATCCGATGACTGAAGCCAGCGACGTGGCCTTGATCATGTTGATGGCATTGTTGCCCGTAGGCGGCACGATGACGCGCATCGCCTGGGGGAGGACGACCCGTCGCAGGATCTGCCCCGGCGTCATCCCCAACGACTGAGCGGCTTCTTTCTGTCCCGGGTCCACGCTGTTGAGGCCGGCGCGCACGATCTCAGCCATGTAGGCGCTCTCGTTCAGTGCCAGTCCCAGGAGAGCGGCGACGAACGCCGTCACCAGGACATTCGAGGACTGATCGACGATGTCGACCGTGGTGAACGGGATGCCGATCGTGATGCGCGGATAGATCAGGGCGATGTTGTACCAGAGAAGGATCTGCACGAGTACCGGTAGCCCGCGGAACAACCAGGTGTAGGCGAATGCGACCCAGCGCAGCACTGGGTTCGGTGACAGTCGCATCAACGCGACACCCACGCCGATGACGACGGCGATGACCTGCGCGACGAAGGCGAGCTTCACGACGTTCCACACTCCCTCGAGCATGGTGTCGGACGTCATCTGCGTCGGAATGATCGCCCAGTCGACTTGGCCTCGGGAGATGGAGTAGCCGAGCAGGACGACGCCCGCGACGACGAGGACACCTGAGAGCGCTCGGCCCCAACGCTTGATGGCGACCTTCGGCATCAGGGTCGTGGGTTGACGATCCGCCGTCATGGTGTCGGCCTCGGTCGCTCCCATGTCAACCGCCATTGATCGTGGCCTGCTCGACCGCGCCGCTCGTGACGTCCCACGTGTCCATGATCTTCGTGTACGTTCCGTCGTCGATGAGGCTCTGGAGCGAAGCCTGTAGGGCGTCCCGAAGCTCGGTGTTCTTCTTGGCGACGCCGATGCCGTACGGCGCTCCGCTGATGGGCTCCTGGTCGACGACCTCGAACAGCTTGCCGCCACCGGCGGTCTGCGCCGTGTAGGCAGCTGCGGCCAGATCTGCCAGGAGGGCGTCGACGCGCCCAATCTGCAGCTGGGTCTGGTTCTGGGGCAGGCTGTCCGTCGCAGTGATCTCGAGCGGATCGTTGCCGTCATCGGTGCACGCAGTCGACTGCTGCTTGGCAAACTCTTCCTGCGTGGTGCCGGTCACGACGACGACCTTCTTGCCGCACAGATCGTCGGTCGTCGTGATGCCCTTGGGGTTTCCCTTCTGGATCATGATGCTGATGCCGGACTGGAAGTAGTCGATGAAGTCGATCTTGGCCTGGCGCTCCTTGGTGTCGTTCATCTCCGAGATGGTCGTGTCGACGCGGCCGGTCTGCAGGCTCGTGATCACGGAGTCGAAGGCCATGTCCTTGTACTCGACCTTGAGGCCCAGTCGATTGCCGATGGCGGTGATGAGGTCGACCTCGAAGCCGACGGGGGTCTTGTTGTCGGGGCCGTAGAAGTTGTTGGGCGGGGAGCCGACGTACGACCCGATCGTCAGCGATCCCTTGGATTTGACGTCACCAGGAAGGGTCTCGGTCAGTGCCGAGTCTGGCGCGACTGCGACGACGATGTCCGATGCGTCCGGGATCCCAGCAGCGGCGGACTCCTTGTCCTTCGGCGCGGCGGATCCGCTGTCTTCACCACCATCGCAAGCGGCGGCGGTGAACGTCAGCAGGGCTGCGACCGAGATCGCGGCGGCTCGACGAGACAGTCGAGAGGTGCGGTTCATCTTCTTCTCCTATGGTTTCGTGCTGTCGCACGAGTGCTGCCGTGTTGAAAGACAGATCGATGGGTGAGGGCCGGATCGCTTCTCGGTCAGTGGTCTGCCGGGTCCTGGGCGATGGTTCGCGGAAGGATGCGGGGTTCTGCGTCGGCAGTGGTCATGACGACGTACTCCGAACCGGCCTGGCTCGCTGCGGCGCCGTGTCGTCCGTCGGGCGTGAGTGCCAGGACGCGGAGCTCGGCACGGAACGTGTCTGGGAGGCTGGCGGCGTCCTTCAGCATCTCGACGCACGCCGAGGAAGGTTCGAGCCCGTCGCGGATGAGGTCGACCACCGTGCGAGCTCCGACGGCCCTCATGCTCAGCTCGCCTCTCCCGGTGCAGGCAGCTCCGGCGATCCGGATGTCGCAGTAGTTCCCAGCGCCGGGCAGGGCGGAATCGCCGACGCGACCGGGATACTTCCAGGGGTAGCCGCTGGTCGAGACACCGACGCACATCTCGCCGTGGTCGTCCAGGGCGATGACGTTGATCGTGCCCCACGGGCCTTCGTGAGGGGCGAGGCGCTCGACGAGCTCAAGAACGGCGGCGCGGTAGGCCTGGTCGCCTTCAGTCGCTGCCGTGTTCTCTCCTTCGAGAGAACCGTCACCGAACTGAAGGCTCTCGTGCCAGATGCGACGGCTCTCCTCAGTGAGCAGGTCGGCCGTCTGGAAGCCGCAGTCAGCAGCGAACCGCGCAGCGCCCTCCCCAGCCAGAAGAGCGTGCTGAGGGAGCCTTTCCATCACGGCTCGGGCGACAGAGATCGGGTTCGGATAGTTCTTCAGAGCAGCCACGGCCCCGAACGCCCGGCTGGATCCCAGCATGATGGAGGCATCGAGCTCCACCTCGCCCAGCGCGTTCGGGAGGCCGCCGGTTCCGATGTAGTGGTCGGCCAGGTTGTCCTCGCACAGCCGAAGCGCTGCCTCGACGGCGTCCAGCGCGGTCCCGCCGGCTCGGAGGATCTCGATGCCTGTTGGCAGCCCGACGTCGCTGCGTTCACTGCCGATCATGATGGGCGACGCCATGGTCAGTCCTTCTTCAGTCGAGGGAGAGTGAGGCGCACCACGTGCGCGGACGTAACTATACGAATACGAATATTCAAAACACAAGCGAATCTTGGAAATGGAGACCTGAGCCGTCACGGCCCCGGGAAGTCGTGCCAGTGACGGCGCGTCGAGCTCTCGATGCGTGTGCGAAGATTTGGGCACCGCGAGTCAAGGAGAAGGCGCCGTGTCTACCGATCAACCACACGAGATCGCAGCAGAGCCGGCGCTTCGTGCGCAGAGGGTGTTCCTGGGGCGTGTCGACGTGGAAGATTCTTCGGCGGCAGTCGCTCGTCGGTTGCGCACCGCCATCGGTCTCGGCTATCTCGGGCACGGGGACAGGCTGCCGCGGGAAGCGGACCTGGCCCGCCAGCTCGGAGTGACGGCCTTCTCGTTGCGTGAGGCGCTGAGTCATCTGCGGGCTGAGGGATTGATCCTGACCCGGGCGGGAAAGCATGGAGGTAGCTTCGTGCAGCGTCCGACCGAGACCGACTCCATGGCGGGTGACGCGTTGATGCGACTCTCCGCAACGGAACTGCGTGACCTCGGAGACTGGCGCACGATGCTCGCGACCCAGGCGGCGTCTCTGGCGGCCAAGCGTGCGTCGACCTCGACGATCCCGCGCCTGGCGTCTTGTGCGCAGGAGCTGCGTCACGTGACGAGCGCGACCGAGGCGCGCCGGGCGCTCGGTCACTTCCACATGGAGCTCGCCGTCGCGTCGCAGTCTGCGAGGTTGAGCAGGGCAGAGATGCGGATCCACGAGGAGTTCGACTGGCTGTTGGGGATCACCCTGGACGAGAAAGGTGCTCGGGAGGAGGCGGCGCGGGCGATGGACGCAGTGATCGAGGCCGTCGCCGGCGAACGGGTGGACGATGCGCGGACGACTGCTCACGACCTCATGGACGCCATGATCTCCAGGCTCGCGCGGACTCGGATGTCCTTGCTGGCGGGTCAGGCTCGTGATGGTCGAGCGGCCTCCGAGTCCTCGCTCGTCGAGGAGCTGCAGAGCTTCACGTCGGCCTTCACGGACGCGCTCGCAGAGCTTGCGAGCGATGTAGCTCCCGCCCTTCTCGCCGGTGAGCGCGAGGTTGGAGTCCGGTCTCGTACGGCGCGGACCGTCGCTCGGTTGGTCGACCGGCTGGACGCGGCACTCGATGGCGTAGGCATCCTGACCGAGGTGGGTGTCGTTCCCGACCGCCCCTACTACATGGCGTGGTGGCAGCGCGACGGCGATGGGGTCTTTGCTCTGGACGATCATCACGTGCTGGACCAGACAAGAGACGACTTCTACAACTACACGGCACTCGATTACTTCGTCACGCCGCGCTCCGAAGGTCGCCCGTGGGCGATGGGTCCGTACATCGATGTTGGTGGTGTCGACGACTACCTGATCACGATCAGCGTGCCGATCCGCTCTGATGGTCGCTTCCTGGGCATCGCGGCGGCAGACCTGCGGGTGTCGGCTCTCGAGAAGCGCCTCGCTCCCTGGCTTCTTGCCGTCGACGGCGAGTGCCTGCTCGTGAATGCAGAGTCTCGAGTCATCGTGTCGAACACGGTGAGCCACCACGTGGGGGATGTCGTCCGGGCCGACGAACGTGGCGTCGACGCAGACACGCTCGACTTCCAGTGGCGTCTGGTCCGCGGCGCGGGCTCGTCCTCGACATCTCCCGGCCCGCTGCGCGGCGGCGACTAGCGGTCGTGCGAGGGGCGTGCGACGACCTCGGTCGCGACACGGCCCGAGCAGCGTGACACGGGAGGGTCCTTGCGCCGACGTCGGCAGACGTCTTGCGCTTCCCGAGCGTGTCACCTCCGTCGTCGACGGCCAGCACACGTGTGAAACCTGAGGTCCAACCGCGCCCTGGGATGAGAGGGACCGCCCGACCGTCGCGGACTGGGCCCAGCCATGTCGTGATGCTGCCTTCTGTAGGCCTGCGCCGGCGACGATCGCCAGAGGACGGAGCTGCGCGACGGCTCGCGTCTCAGACGCGGGCCAGCGACGACTCCTCGTTCGCCGCCGATCGTCACATGCACATAATATCGAAATTGCGCCTAAATATATTGACATTGCTTGAATGTCGAATATTCTCGCTGAGACGGGCGTCACATCCGGCGCCTGCGAGCGGCTCGCTCGCCGGCGTGGGGCGGCGGACGAGCCCATGACGATCAGGAGAGCAGATGCTCAAGTTGTCAGTGGCGAGGCGCACGCGAGGCCGTGCGGCCATGGCTGTGTGCGGGGCCGCGGTCCTGGCCCTCGCGGCGTGCGGGGCGGGCGAGTCGTCGTCCGGCGCCTCGGGACAGACGTCATCGTCCGACGTCGACGCCGCCCGGGCGATGGTCCAGAAGTACTCGGCTGCGCTGACGTCGTACCCGGAGGTCGAGCCGGTCAGCGGAGATGTCGCATCCCTGGCGGGCAAGACGGTCTGGTACGTCCCGATCGGCGCCGCCACTCCCAGCCTCCGCCTGTTCGGCGAGGGCATGGCCAACGCTCTGAGGAACCTCGACGTCGACGTTCATGTCTGCGACGGCAAGTTCGTGCCCACTGCGATCGCCGCGTGTCTGGAGCAGGCCGGGAACAGTGGGGCGGAAGCGGTCGTCACCGGGTACTTCGACTACCAGCTGGTGCCCGCCGCGATCGACGGACTGGTCGCGAAGGGCGTTCCGGTCCTCGTGGCGGGCGCCGCGGCTCCAGAGGGCAAGACCAACACCCCCCAGCTCGCGTTCGACGACACCACCGAGGCGCAGAACCTGGCCCAGGAGCTGACCGCGGATGCAGTCATCGCCGACAGCGACGGGAAGGCCAATGTCCTGTACCTCGGGGTCACCGACTCGCCGGCACTGAAGGGCACGGCCGACCACACGGTCGACTTCTTCGCGAAGAGGTGCCCGACGTGCTCGGTGACGCGGCTCGACTACAACACGGCGAGCATCGACAAGGTCGCGTCCCAGGTCAGCGCGGCGCTGATCAAGGCGCCCAAGACCGACTACATCGTCGCGGAGCTCGACACCGTGACGCCGCTCGCGGCCAACGGCGCACAGTCGGCCGGCTTCGCGGACAAGGTCAAGTTCGCCGCGACCGGCGCAGACGTCACGTCACTCCAGCGCATCGCCGCCGGAGACAAGCAGTTCGCCAACACCGGCTTCGGCGGCTTCTACGGCGGGTGGAGGTTTGCTGACGGCATCGTGCGGATGATGACGGGCGGGGTCCCGGTGAGCGAGGGCGCGGCAGTGCGCGTCTTCACCAAGGACAACATCGGCGGTCTGGACCTGACGCCAGCCGGATTCGCCTCCAACGACTGGTTCGGTGACAACTCGTTCGAGAACACCTTCCTCGGTGCGTGGGGCGTGAAGTGACCTCTTCTCATCCACGGCTCGAGCTGGCCGGCGTCTCCAAGACCTTCGGCCCGAACCGGGTCCTCTCCGGGGTCGACCTCGTCGTCGGCCCCGGAGAGATCCGCGGTCTGGCCGGGCAGAACGGATCGGGCAAGTCGACCTTGATCAAGATCCTCACCGGCATCCACGCACCGGACCCAGGATCGCGCATCGCGGTGGACGGATCGCCGCTCCACCTCCCGGTCCGTTGGGGCGCAGCGCAGCGGGCTGGCATCGGCGTCGTCCACCAGGATCTCGGGCTGCTCGACAATCTCACGGTCGCCGAGAACATCTGCGTCGGCGGCTACCCCGTCTCGCGCTGGGGCAGGATCGACCGTCGTGCTCGCGACCGACTCGCCGAGTCGACGCTCGACCGCATCGGGGTGCACGTCAGTCCCCGCGCAATGGTCGCCGAGCTGACTGCGGCCGAGCGGGCGGAGGTGGCGATCGCCAGGGCGATGCGCGACCATGCGCCGGGTCGCGGGCTGACGATCCTCGACGAGTCGACCAGGTCGCTCCGGGGTGCTGACCTCGAGCGAATCCACGCGATGCTGCGGCGGATCGTCGACGGCGGATCCTCGGCGATCATCATCAGCCACAGCCTGCGCGAGCTGACGACGATCGCCGACTCCGTCACCGTCCTGCGCGACGGTCACGTGACGGGCGACCTGTCCAGGTCGGCGGCCGACGTCTCCGAGGCGACCATCGCGCAGGCGATGCTCGGGGACTCCCTGACGGCCTTCCACCGGCCGAGGTCGGCGTCACAGGATCATCCTGATCGCGCACCCCGCGTCCTCGTCCGTGGCCTCACGGGCGGGCCTGTCCGCGACGTTTCGTTCGAGATCGGCAGAGGAGAGATTCTCGGCATTACCGGTGCCCCGGGCAGCGGGCACGACGAGATGGCAGGCCTGTTGGCCGGTGACGTCCGCCCGGCGGCCGGCCAGATGGTGGTGGACGATCGCACAATCGACCTGCCGCGCGCCGCGATCACGTCGATCCTGCGAGCCGGGGTGATGCTCGTACCGGAACGACGCGATCGCGACGGGCTGGCCATGGAGATGTCCATCAGGGACAACGTCACCCTCCCGCAGCTCGCGGGGCGCCACCGACTGTTCCTCAACCGGCCATGGCAGTCGCGCGAGGCCGGTCGGGTCATCCGCAAGCACGACGTCCGGCCGTCGAGACCGCACGCCCTCGTCCGCGAGCTCAGCGGCGGCAACCAGCAGAAGGTCCTCCTCGCCAAGTGGCTCGAGATGAGGCCCAGGTTCCTCATCCTCCACGAGCCCACGCAGGCGGTCGACGTCGGTGCGCGCCGAGAGATCTTGACCAACATCGCTGCGGCCGCGCAGGAGGGCACGAGCATCCTCGTGGTCAGCAGCGAGGCGGACGACCTCACCGCGATCTGCGACCGCGTCCTCATCCATGGCGTCGATGGACTGACACCCGCCGACGCAGCGAATCCGACCCAACTCATCGATCAGGTGTTCGCGCCGACGACTAGGACCCTTCCATGACTGTGCAGCACGATCCCGAAGCCGTCCGCGACGACGGCCTCTCATCGACCGACACGGTCGGCATGCAACAGGGCGAGATGGCTGGCGGCCGTCGCCAGCCGCGCTCGAACCGCGTGGCCACGTTCCTCTCGAGGTACGCCCTCATCCTCGTCTGGGCGCTGCTCGCCACGGTCTACTGCGTGCTCATGCCCGACACGTTCATGAGCACGTCCACCCTGCAAGCCATCTTCGGCTCCCAATCCGCGCTGGTGCTGCTGGCCCTGGCGGCCCTCAGCACGTTCGTGGCGGGAGAGTTCGACCTCTCGTTCGCCAGCATCATGGGGTTGTCGGCAACCATCGTGCCGGTGCTGACGACCTTGCACGGGGTGCCCATCGGCGCGAGCTGCCTGGTGGCGATGGTCACCGCCATGCTGTGCGGGCTTCTCAACGCGTTCTTCGTGGTCGTCCTCGAGGTGCCGTCGTTGGTGGTGACACTGGGCTCAGCCAGCCTGTTCGTCGGGATCGCCCAGATGATCGCGTCGTCCACGATCGCCTCGGTCTCCGAGCCCGGGTTCAGCGATCTGGTGCTGCACCGCGTTCTGGGACTTCCGCTGTCGTTCTACTACGGCGCCCTCGCCTGCGTCCTGTTCGCCTACGTCATCACCCACACACCACTCGGGCGTCACATCGTGTTCGTCGGCGCCAACCGCGATGTCGCCCGTCTTGCCGGCGTCAGGGTCTCGGCGATCAGGGCCGGGAGCTACGTCGCCGGGAGCACGCTCGCGGGGCTGGCGGGCGTGGTCCTGGTAGCCAGCGTGGGCGGCTTCGATCCTGCCGGCTCAGCGGTCTACCTGCTGCCGTCGCTCGCCGCGGTCTTCCTGGGCACCGCCGTCGTGCTTCCGGGACAGTTCAACCCGATCGGGACGTTTGTCGGCATCTACTTCCTTGCCACCGGGATCATCGGCCTGCAGCTGCTCGGCTACTCCGGTTGGGTCCAGGACGTCTTCTACGGCGGCGGGCTCGTGCTGGCGGTCAGCGTGGCGGCCGTGATCCGGCGCCGGGTGGCCGTTGCCTGACGCCACGGGACGCAGCACGGCACGACCTTCCCTGGTGAGGGAAGGTCGTGCCGTCGTCTGGTCGCGCGGCCGGCTCAGACGAGAACGTGGCGCGCCGTCATCGGGCGTCCGGTGACCTGGTCGAGGTCTGCTTCATGGAGTCGCGTGCCCCGCCACGCGACGTGCTGGTCGGGCCGCACCAGCAGGAACTCGTCCGGCGCCCAGGCATCGCCGTCCGGCAGTGCGACGACAGTCAACGGCACCGCCCGGGCGGCGGCCCGCGCCACGAGCTGCCCCACCTCCTGGGGATCGGCGGTCGCCGGCACCAACAGCGTCAGACCGGGCCCGAGCTCGTCGTACAGCGCGCGTCCCGGACGGGTCCACACGTGGGGGAGCCGGGCACCAGGCGCGGTCGACGGTTCGTACTTCTCGACGCTCGACGGTGCCGGCTCGTGCGCTGACGCGATGACCGGTGACCCGGCGTACGAGTAGCCCAGCACCAAGCCCAACGAGTGGAACTCCTCGTTCTTCGTCGCCTGGAGCTGCTCGGCGGAGTGGGAGATGCCGGGGCTGGACGCGCGCAGGTTGGCAAGCGCCGAGGCGATGGTCTCCGCCGCGACATGGCGGCGTTCCGCCTCGTAGCTCCCGAGCAGTTCGGACCCGCCCCAGCCGGACAGCACCGCGGCGATCTTCCAGCCGATGTTGACGGCGTCGCCGACGCACGTGTTGAACCCGTGCCCGCCGAACGGCGGATTCAGGTGCGCGCTCTCACCGACGAGGAACACCCGGTCGGACGCGAACCGGTCGGCCAGCAGCATGCGGGGCGTCCACGGGTCGGTCGACAGCACCTCGATGTCGATGTCGCCCGGCGCGACACCTGCCAGAGCCGCGATCAGACCGGGCACCTGTTCGGCGTCGCACCAGTCGCCCGCACCGGCCAAACCAGCCCACCAGTGACCGTCGTGGTCGAGCGGACCGAGGGCGCCTGGGATGTCGGGACCCAGCACCCAGTACTGGACGGCGTCACCCATGGCTGGACGAAGGGCGGTCGACCTGAACACGACGTTCAGGTTGGCCCTCGGGGCGGACGTTCCCTCGAGCGTGGCGCCGACGCAGTCGCGGACGATGCTCCAACCGCCGTCGCAGCCGAGCGCGTAGTCGCCGGTGAGGTCGTACGTGACGCCGTCGGGTCGCTCGACGGTCACCGTCACCGAGTCGGGACCCTCGGAGACCTGGACGGCTCGTTCGCCCAGACGGAAGTCCACCATGCCGGTGGACACGAGATGCTCGCGCAGGACCTCCTCGACGACGGGCTGGGGCACCTGCTGCCCGCACTCGGCGAAGACGTCGCTCGGCCCGCCGTGCAGGCCGAACACGTCGTGGAACTCGGTGATGACGGGACCGTCGAGGGTCTCGCAGAAGACCACGCGGCGGTTCCACTCCGGCGACAGAGGGGCGCGTCGGCGCACCGCGTCAGCGATGCCCCAGCGCCGGAAGTGCTCCATGGTGCGGGGGCTGGTCGTCTTCGCCCGAGGTCGGTCGTGGAGCACCTCGACGCGAGGGTCGACGATGACGGAGCGGACGTGGTGGAACGCGAGTTCTGCGGCGCAGGCGAGTCCCGCGGGGCCCGCGCCGATGATGAGGACGGGAGGACTGGCAGCCGTCTGGGGGGTAGAAGTCATGACTGTATGGTTCGTTGTGTGACAGTCGACACACAGGGCGGATTCCGATGAGTGGCACGGTTCTTTCTGGTCGCACCTCGGGTCGGCCGGCCGAGGGAGAGCCCTTGATCGGGCGTGCCTTCCGCGTGCTGGGAGCCTTCTCCCACGCCAACGATCGGCTGAGCCTCGCCACGTTGTCCGTCCGCGCCAACCTCCCCAAGAGCACCGCGCTGCGCATCGCCGCCCAGCTCGTCGAGGTCGGTGCACTCGAGCGCGGGGACGACGGCAAGTTTGTCGTCGGCCTGCGCCTGCTGGAGATCGCTGCGCTGGCGCCGCGCGGGCACGGTCTGCGCGCGGCGGCGCTGCCGTACATGCAGGACCTGGAGCACGTCACCCGGCAGCACGTGCTTCTCGCGGTCCGCGACCATGACGAGGCAGTTCTCGTGGAGCGGCTGTCGTCGCGTGACGCGACGCCGGTCAAGTACCGGATCGGGGGGCGGCTTCCCCTGGGCGCGACCGGAGTCGGGCTCGCACTGCTCGCCTACGCGCCCGACGACGTCCGAGCCTCGGTCCTGGGCGGTGACGGGTCCGGGGAGCGCGACTCGCTGTCGCGCCGGCGGATCCGGCAGCTGCTGGCCTCCGCGCGTGGTGAAGGTGTCCTGACGCTGACGGGGCCGAATCCGGTGAGTGGCGGCCCGGGCGACATCACGACGATCGCCGCTCCGATCCTGGACGGCCGGGGCGGCGCGATGGGTGCGATCTCGCTCGTCTCACCCGGGCGGAACACCGGTCTGATCGGGCACCGGCTGGCACTTCGCACCGCCAGCCTGGCGATCGCCCGAGCGGCGGGCAGGGCGCGGGGAGTGACCTAGCCGGGTCGTCCCGCCGCAAGCTCCTCGTCGGACCGGGCTGCCACCAACAGCTCCGTCGTCCGCCGGATGTGCGTCTCGGTCAGCTCGACGGCTCGATCGGCGTCACGTCCGATCGCGGCGTCCATGATGTCGTGGTGCTCCTGTGCAATGTCCCGATGCGTCCGGTCGTGCTCGGGTCGGGACCAGCACCGATAGACCTCCGAGATCGAGCGGAGCCGGGAGGCGGTGTCGACCAGGTAGTCGTTGCTGCACCCCCGCAGGACCGCGATGTGGAACAGCTCGTGCGCGGCCAGCCACTCCTCCTGGATGTCGCCGGAGCCGGAGTCGGTCACGCGGGTCAGGGCGTGGTGCCTGGCCACCACCTCGGCCTCCCAGCTGACGTCACCCTGCTCGACTGCCCGCCGCGTCACGAGGGTCTCGATGGCCACGCGGGCATCGGTCAGGTGAGACAAGCGATCGACCGACACGTCGATGACCCGAAAGCCCAGCTGTGCCTCCGACGTGGCGAGCCCCTGCTCGACGAGTCGGGGAAGTACTTCTCGCAGCACGCCTGTGCTCACGGCGTACCGTCCGCCCAGATCGACGAAGCCGAGCTTGGATCCCGGGGCCAGCCGGCCGTTCAGCACGTCGGACCGGATCTGGCTCAGGACGACGTCCGATCGGGTCGGTGTGGATGTCCGGGTTCGGGGCGCCATGGCCACACCCTACTCAAGTTTCGAAAGTCGGTCGCGGTCCGACGCGAAACACCATTAAGTTTCGAAATTATCTTGACATCTCGAAGATGGGCTGATTATGTGAAGGACGCCACATCAGCTGGTTCGACGAAAGGGCTCACGAGTGCGCATCGCAACACGGTCAGGCAGGTCCGTCCTGGTCTCTCCTGACGGATCCTCGACGGTCGACATCTCGGACGCGTCCGACGGACGCTTCGGTCCGCTCGCGCACCAGGTCTTCGACGACTGGGACGAGTTCACGGCCTGGGCGTCGGGCGCCTCCATCGACTTCGCTGCCGTCGGCGATCCGGTGAACCTCGAGGACCTGGGATCTCCGTCGCCGCGTCCACAGCAGATCTTCGCCATCGGCTTGAACTACCGCGACCACGCCGACGAGGCGGGCCTTGACTACCCGGACTCGCCGCCTGTCTTCACCAAGTGGGTCGGTAGCTTCGCCGGGCCGGTTGGTCGGGTGGTGCTGCCCGCGGCGACCGTGGACTGGGAGGCCGAGCTGGTCGTCGTGATCGGTCGGCGTGCTGATCAGGTCTCCGCCGCCGAGGCGTGGTCGCACGTGGCCGGGCTCACGATCGGTCAGGACTTCTCCGAACGTGCCCTGCAGCTGTCCGGTCCTGCGCCGCAATTCTCGCTGGGCAAGTCGTATCCGGGATTCGCGCCGCAGGGCCCCTGGCTGACCACCGTCGATGAGGTCTCCGATCCCGACGACCTCCGGGTCGAGTGCCGGGTCAATGGCGAGATCGTCCAGAAGAGCTCGACCGGACGTCTGATCTTCTCGGTGCCGACCCTCGTCGAGCGTCTGTCGTCGGTCCTGCCGCTGATGCCGGGAGACGTCATCTTCACTGGCACGCCGTCAGGGGTCGGCGGCGCGCGCACCCCTCCGCGGTTCCTCCACGACGGAGACGTCGTGGAGACGACCATCGAAGGACTCGGCGAGATACGTCAGGTCTGCGTCGCAGCGTCGCACTGAGCCACCGAGAAACATCCGGACGAAAGGACGTCTCATGCCCCTGCACCGCCTGACGAGCATCACGATGGGAGTTCCCGATGTCGCCGCGACCGCTGCGTACTACGAGGACTTCGGCCTGACGCCCGTGGCCCCGGTCGTCCCGGGTGCGACCGACGTCGCGAGGTTCAGCACCGTCGACGGCGGCGAGCAGCTCGCCATCACGCACTCGTCGCGCCGCCGGCTGGTCGAGCTCGGGGTGGGGGTCGACGATCCTGACGACCTGGACCGCGTCGCCCGTTCCCTGAACCGGCTCGAGCTCGACGTGGTCCGCACCGCGTCCAGCGTCGAGGCCAAGGACCCCGGGACCCAGGTGCGGGTCCGCGTCGAGATCGCGCCTCACGTGGAGTCGGACCCGACCCCGGCGCCGGACTACAACACCCCCGGCGTCATCACCCGCGAGAACCAGCGAGCGTCCAGCGTGCTGCGAGAGGGGAGAGTCCGTCCCCGCAAGCTGGGGCACGTCGTGCTCGGGTCCACCAACCAGGAAGCATCCCAGCGATTCTTCACCGACGGTCTCGGCTTCAAGGTCAGCGACACCGTCGACGGTCTTGCCGCCTTCATGCGGTGCTCCACCGATCACCACAACATCCTCGTCCAGAGCGCGCCGGTCGACCTCCTGCATCACACCTCCTGGCAGGTCGACGACGTCGACGAGATCGGACGTGGGGCGGCCGCCATGCTCGAGATCGACGTGAACCGGCACGTGTGGGGCCTGGGTCGCCACGCGATCGGTTCCAACTTCTTCTGGTACCTCAAGGATCCGGCCGGCAACTTCTCCGAGTACTACTCGGACATCGACTGCATCGTCGACGACGCCCTGTGGACGCCCGGCGTCTGGGAGGGCGCTCGGTCGCTGTACGACTGGGGCCCGCCGCCTCCGCCGTCCTTCCTGGCCCCGGAGGATCTCGCCGCGCTGATGACGGGGTCCCACTCCGCATGAGCATCGCGACGAACGGTGGCCGGGTCTCCCGGCCGGACGCTCCGATCCCCGGTGGGACGGCGATGGCGCGATTTGCCGCAGGCGTCGCCGAGCGGCACCAGCTCGACGTGTCCGACTACGGCCTGCTGCATCACTGGTCCGTGACCGAGCCGGAGGCCTTCTGGGCCGAGGTGTGGGAGTTCTTCGGCGTCGTCGCGTCGTGCCCCTTCGATGCGGTGCTGGACTCTCGGCGCATGCCTGGCGCGCGGTGGTTCGACGGTGCCCGGCTGAACTACGTCGACCAGGTGCTGCGGCACGCGGGTCGGCTGACCACGCCGGCGGTCGTGGCCATCTTGGAGGACGGCACGCGTCGCGAGCTCGGTTGGGACGAGCTGCACCGGCGTGTCGCGGGATTCGCAGCGACGCTGCGCGCCCAGGGTGTCGTGCCCGGTGACCGCGTCGTGGGCTACCTCCCGAACGCGGACGAGGCGATCGTGGCGTTCCTCGGCACAGCGGCAGTCGGCGCCGTGTGGGCCTGTTGTGCGCCGGACTACGGGACGTCGGCCGCCGCGGACCGATTGGCTCAGCTCGAGCCGACGGTGCTCGTCGGGGCGACGGCGTACGTGTTCGGGGGAGTCCTTCGCGATCGCCGCGACGTGTTGGCGCAGCTGGCTGACGCTCTCGCGCCGAGGCTGGTGATCACCGTGCCCCGCGGCGGCATCGACGTGTCGGACGAGACGTTCGCCTCGGACCAGAACTGGCTGCCGTGGGCCACGGCAGTGGAGGGCGCGGGCGCTCGGATCGAGCTCCCGCTGGCGACCGCACAGGTTCCCCCCGACCATCCCCTGTGGGTCCTGTTCTCGTCCGGCACGACCGGCGTCCCCAAGGGAATCGTCCACGGGCACGCCGGCGTCGTGGTGACCCACCTGCTGACGGTGGGTCTGCACCAGGACCTGCGCGAGGGGGACACCCTCTTCTGGTACACGACCACGAACTGGATGTTGTGGAACGTCGTCGTGGGGGCCCTCCTCGCGGGGGTGACGACCATCGCCTACGAGGGGAGTCCGGTCCATCCGACGGTCGACCGGCTGTGGTCGATCGTCGAGCAGGAGCAGGTCACCCAGATCGGCACGAGCCCCGGGCTGCTCCAGCTCGCGTCCTCGGCCGGACTGCGTCCGGGTGAGGACCACGACCTGGGCAGTCTCGACCAGATCATGGCAACAGGCGCCCCGGTGTCGGAGGCGTTGCACGAGTGGGTACGCGACGCCGTCTCGCCGGATGTGCCTCTCGTGTCGACCAGCGGGGGGACAGACGTCGTCAGCTCGTTCGTCGGGGGCGCACCGGGCCTGCATGCCGGGCCCGGCGAGATACCCGGCCCTGTCCTCGGGGTCGCCGCCGAGGCGTTCGACGAGCACGGGACCGCGGTCCTCGACGTCGTCGGCGAGCTCGTGGTCACGGTGCCCATGCCCTCGATGCCGGTCCGGTTCTGGAACGACCCCGACGGAGAGCGCTACCGCGACGCGTACTTCGACATGTACCCAGGCATCTGGCGGCACGGCGACTGGATCACACACACCTCGCGTGGCACCTTCGTCGTGCACGGACGCTCCGACTCGACCCTGAACCGGAACGGCGTGCGGCTCGGCTCGGCGGACCTCTACCACGTCGTCGAGGGATCGCTCGGGGTGCAGGAGGCGCTCGTGCTGGGGGTGGAGCGGCCGGATGGCACCTACCGGATGCCGATGTTCCTCGTGCCGCAGCCGGGTGCCTCGATCGAGGACGACACGATCGCTGCCGTCAAGCAGAAGCTGCGCACCGAGTGCTCGCCGCGGCACGTCCCGGACGAGTTCCACGTCGTCGAGGCGATCCCGCACACGAAGACGGGCAAGAAGCTCGAGGTCCCGCTCAAGCGGATCCTGCAGGGCGCCGACGCGCGCGCCGTGCTGAGCACCGGGGCCGTCGATCGGCCGGAGCTGATCGCCTACTACGTCGACCTGGCCCAGCAGTGGTCCGGTGACGACTCGCAGACACGTTCACCAGCATCAAGGAGCCAGACATGACAGATCAGTCCCCCGAGACCCGCGACATCTTCGTTCCGCACGCGTTCGAGGAGCAGCAGGTCGACCTCGGCGAGGTGGTCATGAACTACGTCGAAGCCGGCTCGGCGGACCATCCCGCACTGCTGCTGCTCCCGGAGCAGACAGGATCGTGGTGGAGCTACGAGCCCGTGATCGGATTGTTGGCCGAGAGCTTCCACGTGTTCGCGGTCGACATCCGAGGTCAAGGTCGTAGCACGTGGACGCCGAAGCGGTACAGCCTCGACAACTTCGGGAACGATCTGGTCCGCTTCATCTCGCTCGTCGTCAAGCGGCCGGTGATCGTGTCGGGCAACTCGTCCGGCGGCGTGCTGGCCGCCTGGCTCTCGGCCTACGCGATGCCCGGCCAGATCCGCGCGGCACTGTGCGAGGACACTCCGTTCTTCGCCTCCGAGCTCGTGCCGGCGCACGGTCACTCGGTGCGTCAGGCGGCGGGTCCGGCCTTCGAGCTGTACCGGAACTTCTTGGGCGACCAGTGGTCGGTGGCCGACTGGGACGGGTTCGCCGCTGCCGCCAAGGCATCACCCTCGAAGATCATGAGCCTGTTTCCGTCGTCCGACGAGCCGCCACAGAACCTCAAGGAGTACGACCCCGAGTGGGCGCGCGCGTTCTTCGAGGGCACCGTGGCGCTGCACTGCCCGCACGACCTCATGCTCTCCCAGGTCAAGACACCCATCCTCATCACGCATCACGCGCGGGCCGTCGATCCGCACTCGGGCGACCTCCTGGGGGCGCTGTCCGACTTCCAGGCAGAGCGGGCCCAGGCCATCATCGAGTCGGCCGGAGTGCCCGTCGAGTACGCGTCGTTCCCGGACGCGCTGCACATGATGCACCAGTTCGAGCCCGAGCGGTTCGCGGAGGTCCTGACCTCGTGGGTGGCGAGGCTTCCCGCCGACACCCCCGGCGCGTAGGACGGCTGTGGTCGTGCTCAGTCGCGAGATCCACCTCGCCGCCCGGCCGGTCGGTCTGCCGTCCTCCGACGACTTCGTGGTGCGCGAGGTAGAGCTGTCCCCACCGGCGGAGGGGGAGGTCCTCGTGAGAAATGACTGGATGTCCGTCGATCCGGCGATGCGTGGCCGGATGCGGGACGTCTTGTCGTACGTGGCTCCGTTCGGCGTCGGCGAGGTCATGGCGGGCGGAGCCGTCGGCACCGTCGTGCAGTCACGCTCCATTGGCCTGTCGGTCGGCGACCACGTCGTCCATCGACTCGGGTGGCGCGAGCTGGCGGTCGGGCCGGCCGAGGCCTTCCAGCGCATCGAGTCGGGCGACCTCTCGACGTCGCACCACCTGGGCGTGCTCGGCATGCCTGGCCTGACGGCCTACGTGGGTCTGGCGCGGATCGCAGCGGTCGAGCCGGGCGACGTCGTGCTGGTGTCCGCCGCGGCCGGTGCGGTCGGACAGGTGGCTGCTCGGGTGGCACGTCACCTCGGGGCCGTCGCGGTCGTCCGATCGACGGGCGGTCCTGTCAAAGCCGCTCGTCTGACCGAGGAGCTCGGCTACGACCGAGCCATCGACTACCGGGCCGCACCCATCGAGCAGGGCGTGCGGGACACTGTGCCCGAGGGCATCGACGTGTACTTCGACAACGTCGGGGGTGATCACCTCCGCGCCGCGCTCATGCACCTCAACATGCATGGCGCGGTCGCGCTGTGCGGGGCGGTCTCGCAGTACAACTGCGAGTCACGGCCCATGGCGCCCGACCACCTGTCCCTGGCGATCTCGAAGCGCCTGCGCCTTCAGGGGTTCATCGTCTCGGATCATGACGACATGCGCGACGAATGGGTCGACCTGGCGACAGGATGGATCGCAGACGGATCGCTTCGGACCCCGCAGACCGTGTACGAGGGAATCGACAGCGCGGTGGACGCCTTCATCGGCATGCTGAGCGGTGCCAACACCGGCAAGACGCTCGTGCGTCTCGCCGCGGACGCGGCGTGACCGCCCTACCGCTGGGCGGGGTGGCCCTGGCCGGCCTGTTCGATCTCGAAGGGGCCGTCGCCGTGGTCACGGGCGGTTCGCGGGGGATCGGTCGGATGATCGCCGAAGGATTCGTGATCGCCGGCGCCCGAGTCGTCATCACGGCGCGATCGGTCGAGGAGTGCGAGACGGCGGCCGCCGATCTGCGCACCTGGGGCGACTGCCGAGCTCTGCCAGCCGATCTGTCCACGGTTGCAGGAACGGACGACTTCGCCGGACGGCTGCTCGAGCTCGAGCCGAGGATCGACGTCCTGGTCAACAACGCGGGCGCGGTCTGGGGCGAGGCGTTCGAGACCTTCTCAGAGGCGGGCTGGGACAAGGTCGTCGACCTGAATCTCAAGACGCCCTTCTTCCTGACCCAGAGGCTGCACGCGGCTCTTCGCCGCCCGCAGGACGAGCCACCGTCGAAGGTCGTCAACATCGCGTCGATCGACGGGCTCTCCCTGGGCGCGCACGAGACGTACTCGTACCACGCGAGCAAGGCCGGGTTGGTGCATCTGACCCGCCGTCTGGCGATCCGGCTGATCGACGACGGCATCGTCGTGAACGCCATAGCGCCCGGCGCGTTCGCGTCCCGCATGAACAAGTGGGCGCGCGACGACGGCGAAGCGCACGCGGCGCTCATCCCCGCACGACGCATCGGCTCCCCTGCGGACATCGCCGCCGCCGCGATCTACCTCGCCTCCCGGGCCGGTGACTACGTCGTCGGGGAGACGCTGGTCGTGGACGGCGGAGCCACTCTCGCGCGTTGATCGCGCACGATCACGAACCCTTACCACCCCACTCGACACCGCAGGAGCTCTTGTGCCCGAAGCAGTCAGCATGTCGGCGACCTCCGTCGTCGGCGGTCTCGTCGTGAAGTGTCTCTCGTGAGCCGGACCGTGCTGCAGGCGAAGCTGGTGCCGCTCATCGACTTCTTGATCCACGAGTGGCTGGACGTCGACGAGCTGCTCACGCGACCGCGGTTCGCCCAGCACTCTCGGGGTTCGATCGACGACCTCGTGACCGCCGCGTCCGACATCGCGGGCACGTACTTCGAGCCGGCCCATCGTCCCAGCGATCTCGTCGAGCCGTACGTGGCGGGCGATGTGGCGGTGCTGCCCGAGCAGACCCGTGCCGCGTGGAACGCCTATCGTGACTTCGGCTTCCTGGCCGCGGCCCACGACGAGGAGCACGGTGGGATGCAGGTGCCACGGGTCGCGGACCTGGCGACCAGGGCCATCTTCCATGCATCGGCGGCGAGCGTGTCCCCGGCGCTGCTCACCGACGCCAACGCATCGCTCATCCTGAAACACGGGACCGAAGTGCAGAAGCGGGTGTTCGCCGAGACCGAGCTGATCGGCCGGTGGACCGGGACCATGGCGATGTCGGAGTCGCAGGCCGGATCGTCGCTGTCGGACGTCGCCACCCGCGCGACTCCGGACGGGGAGGACTTCCAGGACGACCCCCTCGGCCACCGCTACCGGGTGGTCGGCCAGAAGATGTGGATCAGCAACGGCGAGAACGATCTCGGGGAGAACATCATCCATCTGGTTCTCGCGAAGATCCCCGGACCCGACGGGACCGTCGATCCGAGCACCCGCGGACTCTCGCTCTTCATCGTGCCGAAGTTCGTCGTCGACGAGGACGCGCGCATCGTCGAGCGGAACGACGTGACGCTGGTGGGCCTCAACCACAAGCTCGGCATGCGCGGCACGGCCAACACGGCGCTTGCATTCGGCGACGGCGGCCATGAGCCCGGCGGCAGGCGCGGTGCGATCGGCTACCTCGTGGGGGAGCCCGGGCGAGGACTGGCGCAGATGTTCCACATGATGAACGCAGCCCGGACCGAGATCGGGCTGCTGGGTGCAGCGGTGGGCTTCGCCGGGTTCGCCGTGTCGCTCGACTATGCGAAGCAGCGGCACCAGGGACGTCACCCGCAGGCAGTCGGCAAGGTCGCGGATTCGCCGCAGGTGGCGATCGTCGAGCACGCGGACGTGAAGCGGATGCTCCTGGCTCAGAAGGCGTTTGCAGAGGGAGCCTTGTCCCTGTGCCTCTACGCGGCGCGACTCCTGGACGAGCAGCAGACGGGTGAGCCGGCGGACGCGGCACGGGCCACCCGACTGCTCGAGATCCTGACGCCGGTCGTCAAGAGCTGGCCCGCGGAGTGGTGCCTGGAGGCGAACAGCCTGGCGATCCAGGTGCTCGGCGGAGCGGGGTACACCCGGGACTTCCCCGTCGAGCAGTATTGGCGGGACCAGCGTCTCAACATGATCCACGAAGGAACGCACGCCATCCACGGACTGGACCTCCTGGGCCGCAAGGTGCTGCTCGACGACGGTGCTCTGCTCGCCGATCTGCACACCGTCGTCAACGCCACGGGGGTCGCAGCGCGGACCGCCGGACTCGTCGCGGAGGCGGACGATCTGCTTGCCGCCTGGTCACACGTCCGCGAGACGACGGACGCTGCTTGGTCCACCGGTGATCCGCGCGACGCCTTGGCGAATGCGACGCCGTACCTGCAGGGGTTCGGCCACGTCGTCGTGGCCTGGATCCTGCTGGACGTGGCGGTAGCGGCGTCTCGCAGCAGGCACAGCGAGGCCCCGGGAAAGCTGGCCGCGATGCGGTACTTCTACGCGTACGAGCTGCCGAAGATCGGTGCGTGGCTCGACGTGGCCGGCCGCCGCGAGCCGCTCTGCCGCGACCTCCCGCTGTCGGAGCTGTGAGAGCCAGGCTGCGGTCTTGATCGCCGAGGACGGCTGGGGCGCCTCGACGTGGGCCAGTGCGCAGGTCGCGGTAGTGCAGGCGTCGAAGCGAGAACATCTTCGGGCGCCTCGGCACGTGAAGCGCCACATGAGCCCGCGAAAACAAGAGCCGCGGCTCGACGTGCCGCGGTGATGTCCCCAGCGTCAGTCGACCTACCTGAAGTAGATGGGGTGGCAGGTTCAGACGTTCTGGTCTGTCCCCGCTACCACCACGAAGGCCCTCACAGTTTTCAGCTGTGAGGGCCTTCGTCATGTGCGCAAGCATTCCCAAAGGACCTGGTTCAATGACGTCCATGTCCGTTGTTTACCTTCTCCGGCCTTGCGCCATGCGAGCGATCTCCTCTCGCCGGACTGAGCCAGCGAGATCCGCGCCGATGATCGGGTCCGAGTCCCGATGCGAGTCAGGTCCAGACCTTCGGGTGCACCAGCGGCGCTGATCAGTCCCGGCGGGTGAAGCGCGACACTTAGGTGCTCAGACGCGGCCGAGCATGGCTTCGTTGAGCACGGTGCCGCCGAGGTTCCAGCCGCCGTCGGGCACCTCCTCGATGAGCACGAGGGTCGTGGCCCGGGCACGTTCGCCGTACGCGTCGACGATGGCTTCGGTGACGGCGTCGGCCAGCTTCTTCGTGGTCTCGGGGTGCAGCGTGCCGGTGGGGACCTTGAGGTTGGCGAAGGGCATGGTTTTTCCTTTTCTGGTGGGTGATGCGGTGGGTCAGAGTGCGGCGTTGGAGGACAGGAGGTCCTCGATGCCGACGCGGGTGTAGAACTCGGCGCGGATCCGGTCGGCGACGGCGGAGACGACCTCGCTGCCGTCCTTGGACGGGTCGATGTGGGTGCGGAAGGGCCGGGTGCCGGCCGGCAGGCCGACGAGACGGACGATGTCGTCCGCGACGTCCTGGACGTCGGCGTCGGCGGGGACGATCGCAGCGAGACGCTCGGTGAGCGAGCGCCGGAGCTGGCCGTACTCGTGTTCGTAGGCGACCTCACGCTCGGTGTCGCTCGGCGTGCTCGCGTGCGCGAAGTGGTTGGTGCCGCTGGTGAATGCGCCGGGCACGACGATCGTGGTGTCGATCCCGAACCGGCTCAGCTCGGCCGCGTAGCTCTCGGCCAAGGCGTCCATCGCTGCCTTGGCGGCGAAGTACGGCGCGAGGAAGGGTGGATGACCTCCACGCGTCGAGGAGCTGCCGACCCACACCACGTAGCCTCGGCGCTTCTCGCGAAGGTGGGGGAGCGCGGCCCGCATGACGCGTTGCGCGCCCAGGACGTTGATGTCGTAGACGGCAGCGAGTTCCGCCGGGCTGAACGCCTCGGCGACGCCGAGAGTCATGTGACCGGCGTTCTGGACGATCACGTCGATGCGCCCGTGCCGTGCCATGACGTCGCCCACGGCGTTCTCGACGGACTCCTGCGACTGGACGTCCATCTCGACCGATGCGATCGCGACCTGCTCGTCCTGCGCGAGCCGCTCGAAGGCTTGCACGGATGGAGCGTTCCGCCCCTGGGTCTGCCGCATCCCGGCGATCACGGTGTGCCCGGCGCGTGCGAGCGACTCGGCCGTCAGGCGTCCGAATCCGCTGGACGCGCCGGTGACGACGACCACCTGTCCGGACGGCATCAGATCATCCCGCCGTTGGAACGCAGGATCTGACCGTTGACCCAGTGCCCGTCAGGGCCGACCAGGAACGACACGACTCGTGCGATGTCCTCGGGGGTGCCGAGGCGCTCCAACGGGGGCACCTTGGCCAGGGCGTCGATCTGCTCCTGGGTCTTGCCGTCGAGGAACAGTTCCGTCGCGGTCGGGCCGGGGGCCACGGTGTTGACGGTGATGTCGCGGCCGCGGAGCTCTCGGGCGAGGATCATGGTCATGCCCTCGACGGCGCTCTTGCTGGCCGCGTAGGCGCCGTACGTGGGGAACTGGGTTTTCACGACCGACGTGGACGTCATGACGATCGCGCCGCCGTCGCGGATCCGCCGTGCCGCCTGCTGAGCGACGACGAAGGAGCCGCGGATGTTCGTGCGGTGCAGCGTGTCGAGGACATCGAGGTCCATGTCGGCGATGGTCGAGAGCGCGAGCCGGCCGGCCGAGTGGACGACGACGTCCACGCCACCCAGCTCTGACTCCGCGCGGTCGAACATCGCTGCCACAGCAGTCTCGTCGGCGACGTCGGCCTTCACCGCGATCGCCTGGCCGCCGGCCCCCGCGATGGCTGCGACCGTGTCGTCGGCCGCTCCGGTGTCTCCCGCGTACCCGATCACGACGCCGAGTCCTTCTCGGGCGAGACGCTCGGCGACCGCGCGACCGATGCCTCGCGAGCCTCCGGTGACGATGGCGGTCCTTGAGTTGCTCATGAGTCCTCCAGTTCGGCACTACGTCATCTGCGTAGTGGTGATATGAAAAGAGCGTAGCACTGTTCGTATCGTCGATGTCAAGCGCTATGGTGGGGGGATGGCGCACTCACCGACGGAGATCCGAGCAGCACTGCTCCAGGCGGCCGAGCAGCTGCTGGTGGCATCCGAGGATTCCGACGTGTCGACCCGAGCCGTGTGTGACAGGGTGGGCGTCGGTCAGCCCGTCCTCTACCGGGTCTTCGGCGACAAGCAGGGGCTCCTCGATGCTCTCGCCGAGGTCGGATTGGAGCGGTATGCGGCGCGCAAGGTCGAGCTGGAGGTCACCGCAGATCCCGTCGCCGACCTTCGCAAGGGGTGGACCGATCACCTGGTCTTCGCCTCGGAGAACCCGGCCATCTATCGTCTGATGTTCTCACCGCGACCAGGCGTGGCGCTCCGTGCTCGCGACGGGATCCTCGAGCTGCTCAAGGCGGCGCTCCGTCGGGTCGCGGCAGCGGGCGCCCTGCAGCACGACCTGGACGAGAGCGCGGCCATGATCTTGTCGGCGAACGTGGGCCTCGCGATGAATCGACTCACCCAGCCTGCCGTCTACGACTCTCCTCGCGTGTCCGATGCGCTGCGCGACGCGCTCTTCGATCGCATCCTCATCGAGTCACCGAGGGGTCCGGGTGACGTGTCGACAGGCGTCGTCGCCCGGCAGCTGGCGGCACGGATCGAGACGTCGTCGCCTCCAGGGCTCGCTGCCGAGGAGAGCGCCCTGCTTCGGTTGTGGCTGAAGCGGCTGAGCCGCTCGTCCTGATGGGGGAGGGCGGGTCGTAGCCGACCCCGACGTCGGCCGTGAGACGCCGGTGACGCCGCCTCGACGCACAGGGGCACACCGCTCGGCGGGTGTCCTACTGTCGGTTCGTCGCCACGAGCTTCTCCGTCGTCGCCCACAGCCGCGCCGCCAGGTCGAGGTCACGGGCGCGCGCCGACCGGTTGATGACCTGTGCTCCGCCGCGCATGTGGAACAGGTGTCGTGGGCCGGTGAAGGTGCCGCTGGGCAGCTCGGCGGTCGCGGCGTGCAGCACGGGCAGGGCGCCGGCCTCGGGTGACTGTCCGATGATCGGCATGAGGCGATCCCAGAGGCCGGGCTTCTGTCCGGCGGGACGGTCGTACATCGCCGTCACGACGAGGCCGGGATGAGCGGCCATGGCACGCACCGGCGACGCGGCGTCACGCAGCCGACGGTCGAGCTCGAGGGTGAAGAGCAGGTTGGCGAGCTTCGAGTCGGCATACGCCCGTCCGCCGTCGTAGGGGCGTCGTTGCCACGACAGGTCGTCCAGGTCGAGCCGTGACATCCGCTCGGCCTGCGAGGCGAGGGTCACCACACGGCACGTGACCTGCGGCAGGAGCAGGGTGGTCAGCACGAAGTGCCCGACGTGGTTGGTGCCGATCTGCAGCTCGAAGCCGTCCTTCGTGTGCTGCAGGGTGGAGCTCGAGACGCCGGCATTGTTGACCAGCACGTCGATCGGTTCCGACGTCTCTGCCGAGAACCGCCTGACCGACGCGAGGTTCGCGAGGTCGAGCTCGCGCACGACGTGCGGCCGCGATGCCGGCGCAAGCATGTCCGCCACCGTCCGTCCCTTGGCCGTGTCGCGGACGGCAAGCACGACGCGTGCACCCCGTGCGGCGACCGCCGTGGCTGTTGCGCGTCCGATCCCGCTGGTGGCGCCGGTGATGAGCACGGTTCGGTCGGTCAGGTCTGATGCGGTGTGGTCGTGGGTCATGAGGCTAATGTAGGCAGGTGACTACAAAGTAGTCAAGTGTCTACATTGGCGTACAGTGGTGGCATGCCCACGTCCTACCACCACGGAAGCCTTCGCGAGGCCCTCGTGGCCGAGGGGCGACGACAGCTCGAGGAGGAGGGGGCCCGCGCGATCAGCCTGCGCGGGCTCGCCAAGCGGATCGGGGTCAGCCACAGCGCCCCGGTCCGCCACTTCAGCTCCCGCGACGAGCTCATCGACGCCATCGCCGCCGATGGTTTCGCCGACCTCACCCGACGGCTGGCGGCGGCCGACACCCAGCACGAGCTGTCGGCACGGCTGAGCACGTACGCTCACGCGCACGTCCGGTTCGCCGTGGACAACGGAGCCCTCATGCAGCTGATGTTCGCCGGCGGGCCCGGCGCCGGGGGATCCCTGACCAGGGAGGCTGCCGAACGCTTCTTCGCCCTCGGGCGGTCGATGCTGGGGGAGCGCGACGTACGTGGACCCGGTGTCACGCCCTACCTGCTCGCGGGAACGCTCGAGGGCATCAGCGCTCTCGTCATCGCAGGCAGGTTGCCGCTCGACCAGGTCGACGGCGTGGTCGACGCGGCCGTCCAGCTGATGCTCCCGACGATCGAGGAGCAGCTCGCCGAGATGGACGCAGTAGCGCCACTCCGCAAGTGAGAAGCTGACGGCGTGGCTGCGTCGGTCGATCTATATTGGACCGCATCGGGAGTCGCCCGGGTCGACGAGCACCGGCGCCACGCCGAATGCAGGCAGGGACGACCATCGGAATCTTCGACGAGGCGATAGGCAGTGACGCGTCGCTAACTCGCGCCGCTGCGCAGTCCCGGTCACCGGGCGCAGATGAGCGCGACGCTGTCCGGTCAGACCGCGAGGTCCGACCCCTGCGCGAGGTCCAGTACTCAGTGGCGGAGAATCTCCGAAGCGATCTGTCGGTCGCGGCGCTCGCCGACCGCGCCGGCCTGTCGCCTCGGCACTTCGCGAGAGCCTTCGCGACCGAGATCGGCATCGGTCCCAGACGGTACGTCGACCTGGTTCGGCTCGAGGCCACGCAGCGGATGCTCACCGAGACGGTCGACGGCGTCAACCGCATCGCGCACGTCTGCGGGTACGGCACGCCCGAGGCGATGCGCCGCGCCCTCGTCCGCGAGCTGCGCCTGTCGCCGACGCAGTACCGCGAGACGTTCCGACGCAAGGGCGTCGTCAGCCGTCGATCATCTTGAGCATCTCGAGGCGAGACAGCTCGACGTGTCGGCGCATGTGCTCGGCGGCGGCAGCCCCGTCGCCGGCGACGATGCTCTCGAACACGAGCTGGTGCTGAGCGTGGCTGGACTCCTTGATGAACTCGTAGTCCACGAGGTCCACCGAGTGGAACATGCTGGCCCGGGCGTCCTCGATGGCGGCTGCGAGTGGCGGGTTGCCGCTCGCGCGAGCCACGGCGAGGTGGAATGCGGTGTCGGCTCGTCGCGACTGGTCCTTGTTCTCGGCCGAGTGCAGGGCGTCCTGGGCATCGGCCATCTCGTCGAGGTGTTGGCTCGCGCGTCTGCTCGCCGACATCCGGGCCGCCACCGATTCCAGCTCGCTGCGGAACTCGACGAGGTCCAGCAGGTCATCACGCCGCTGTCGCAGCACGTGCAGGGCTACGTGTGGCGCGAGGCCGGTGTCCTGGATGACGGCGCCGCCAGCCGTCCCTCTGACGATCACGACCTGCCCCGACCCCTCCAACACCCGCAGCGCCTGACGCAACGTCTCGCGCGCCACCCCGAGGTGCTCGGCCAGCTTGCGCTCCGCCGGCAGCTTCTGACCGGGCACGAGTCGTCCGAGCGAGACCTCGCGCTGGACGAACTCGACGACGTCGGCGTACCCGGACAGGGTTCGGCCAGGCCGCAGGTCGTCGACCCCCGTCACGAGACGTCGCCGACATTCTCATCCGGCGCGGCGGTGGTGCCGACAGCGTCGAGGATCGCGACGCCGCGGCGACGTCCGCCGACCACGAACCCCACCACCGCGACGACCGGGATCGCGAGCGGCAGCGCGTTGACCAGGTCCGACGAGCTACCTGTGACCACCGCGAAGTTGTCGACGATGAGGAACGCGAAGTAGGCAAGCGCCAGGCCTGCGGTGACGGGCGCCACGACATGGGGCCAGATCATGAGCGAGCCCCGGTGACGGAAGTAGAACGGGACCGAGAACGAGCAGGCGGCCATCAGGGCGATGACTGACAGCGAGCCGACACCAGCGGTCTGGGAGCCCAGGTCGACGTACGGATCGGCTCCTGCGACGGCGTAGGCCGCGACGACTGCGGCCGTGATGGCCGCCTGGGCGAGACCGGCGTTGCGGGGTGTGCGCCGGACCGGATGCGTCGAGGCCAGCCAGAGCGGGAGCACCCGCTCGCGTCCGAAAGCCAGGAAGTACCGCGCCGACATGTTGTGCAGGGCCATCAGGACAGCCAGGAGACTGGACAGCAGGAGCCAGTTCGCGACATCGGTCGACCTGCTTCCGAGCACGGTCGACAGCGCGTCGACGGTGAACGTGCCGGGATTGGCGGAAGCGATCGTGCCCGCGTCGACACCGCCGTTGGCCGCGACCAGCACCCATGCGGTGATGACGTAGAGGGTGCCGATGACGGTGATGGCCATGTACGTGGCACGTGGGACGGTCGCGTGCGGGTCGCGAGCCTCCTCGCCGAAGATCGCCGTCGCCTCGAAGCCGATGAAGCAGGTCACGGCGAAGAGCAGCGCCAGGCCAGGAGATCCGGAGAACACCTGCGCCAGCTCGAGCGACTCCAACGGCAGGGCGCCGACACCGTTGCGGAACAGCCACATGACGTCGAAGGCGACCAGCAGGCCCGTCTCGACGAGAAGGATGACGCCGAGCGTGCGGACGTTGACCTCCAGTCCGCGGATGCCGAGGGCCAGGGCGATGCCGAGGGCGCCCGACGTGTACAGCCACCACGGGAGGTCGATGCCGAGCTCGACACGGCACGTCTGTTGGGCGAAGTATCCGAACAGACCGGCTATGTAGATCGTCAGCACGTTGTAGGCGACCACGGCGACGAGCCCGGATGCCATGCCGAGGCGTCGACCGAGGCCGGCGCTGATGTAGGCGTAGAACGCCCCGGCGTTCACCACGTGGGCGCTCATCGCCGAGTACCCGACCGCGAACAGGGTGAGCACCACCGCGACCGCCAGGAACGTGCCGGGTGCGCCGACTCCGTTGCCGAACGCCACGACCAGCGGCAGGGCGGTGGCCATGGCGGTGAGTGGCGCGGCTGTCGCGACGACCATGAAGACGATGCCCCAGAGGGAGATGCTGCCGGATCTCAGGCCCGGGTCGCGCCGTGTCTCCATGAGGTCCTCCGACTGCCGCGGTTGATGAACGAATGGACTGTATCACCTACCATTCGGCCCGTGAACGTGCTGCGAGAGCGAGCTTGGTCAGGTTCTCGCCTGCGGTTGCAGCGATCTCGGACCAAATGACAGAAGTTCGCCAGATCGCTATCTATCGCTGGTCTATTGGTCTAGCATCTGTGCCAACGCGCAGCGGCCGGGTCTCGGCGGAGGCGGCGCATCATTTTCCAAGCATCGGAGAGAACATGATCAGCCTGAAGAACCCCCGACGTCTCGTTTCGCTCACAGCCGTCGCCAGCGCGGTCGCACTGGGCCTCGGCGCCTGCGGCTCCGACAGCTCGGGATCGTCGGCGGACTGCGCCAAGGAGTACACGATCGGTTTCAGCCACCCGGTCGGCGAGGCCGCCTTCGTCAAGGCGCTGAAGCTCAACATCGAGAAGAAGGCGAAGGAGAACGGCTGCGTCGACGTCCTGATGGACAACACCCAGGCCAATGACCTCGGCTCCCAGCGCTCGACGATCGAGACCTGGGTGACGCAGGGCGTCGATGCCATCGTCGTCTTCCCCGTAGACGCCTCGTCGATCGCGACGCTGCAGAAGAGCGCGCAGGAGAAGGGCATCAAGTGGCTCACGTACGCCAGTCCCGCCAAGGGTGCCGACGGTTACACCGGATTCGACAACGTCCAGAGCGGCAAGCTCATCGGCGAGGCGGCGGCCTCGTTCATCGAGACGAACCAGGTGGCAGGGAAGGTCACGGCAGCAGTGACGACGCTCGAGGCGCTTCCGGACGTGAAGGGCCGGTGGGAGGAGCCGATCAAGGCCATCACCGACGCGGGCGTGAAGGTCGTCTCGAAGCAGGACTGCGCCGACCAGGCGTGCGGCCTCGAGAAGACCGAGTCGTTGCTGCGTCAGTACCCGGACCTGCGCATCTTCGTCGGACTCAACGACGACGCCGCGCTCGGTGCCGCGAAGGCGTTCAAGAACGCCGGGATCGACCCGGCCGAGGTGTTCATCGGCGGTCAGGACGGCGCTCTGGAAGCACTTGAAGCAGTCAAGGCGGGCGGTTCGTACAAGATCTCCGCAGCCATCGACATGATCGATCTGGCCGGCGACATCGTGGACAACTCCGTCAACGCGGTCGACGGCGAGGGGGAGACCGAGACCCAGGCGGCCGTGGTGCCGGCGACTCTCGACGATCCGGCGAAGCTCGACGCGCTCATCGCCCAGCTGCAGGTCAAGTAGCAACGGCTGCCGAGGAGCGAATCCGATGACCACAGCACTGTCGATGCGGGGACTGCGAAAGTCCTATGGGCCGAACGAGGTCCTGCGCGGCGTGGACCTGGACTTCGTGGGCGGCGAGGTGCACGCCCTGCTCGGACCGAACGGCGCGGGCAAGTCAACGCTGCTGGGATGCCTGAGCGGCGCCGTGCGGCCTGACTCCGGGGTCGTCGTCATCGGGGACGATACGCATGAGGGTTTCACTCCCCAGCAGGCCTTCGACGCGGGCACGGCGATCATCTACCAGCACTTCCAGCTCATCGACGACCTGTCGGTCGCCGACAACCTGTACCTCGGCGGCGAGCTGAAAAGCAGGAGCGGGACGACCCGGATCGGGGAGCAGGTCGCCACGGCGAACCGGGTGCTGCGGTCGGTGGGTGCCGACTTCGACGCGACCCAGCTCGTGGGCACGTTGTCGGTCGGACAGCGCCAGCTGGTCGAGATCGCGAAGGCCATCCGTCACCGCCCGTCCCTCTTGATCCTCGACGAGCCCACCGCGGCGCTGAGCGCGGACGAGGCACAGCTGCTGCTGGGTCTGGTGCAGCGGCTGGCCCACGACGACGGGATCGCCGTCGTCTACGTGACCCACCTGCTGCGGGAGGTGCTGCAGGTCTCCGACCGCGTGACGGTGCTGCGCGACGGCGAGGTCCTGTGGACGCACGACACCGCCGAGCTCGGGATGGACGATCTGATCGCGGCGATCTCGACCACCGCGGGGCAGGCCGCCTCCGCCGACAGCAGACCCGCGTCGTCGAGCTCCGACCGGGTGCTCCTCGACGTCCGGGACTTCTCCGTGGCCGGCAGTCCACCGATCGACCTGTCGGTGCACGATGGCGAGATCGTCGGCATCTTCGGACTGCTCGGTTCAGGACGGACGAACTTGGTCGAGGGGCTGGCCGGCGTCCGTCCGACGGCGGGCACCGTGACGTTGTCGGGGCGCGAGGTGAGCACCCGCTCGCCGTCGCACGCACGCGCCGACGGCGTGGTTCTGGTGGCGTCGGATCGCAAGGAGCAGTCGTTGTTCGGCTCGATGTCGGCGATGGAAAACCTGCTGATGCCGCACTACTCGGTGCTCAGCACCCCGTGGCGCAAGAGATCGCGCGAGTCACAGATCTTCGACGGCATCGCGGAGATGGTCCACCTGCGACCGGCTCGCGCGACGCTCGAGGCCGACAGCTTCTCAGGCGGGAACGCGCAGAAGCTCGCGGTCGGACGCTGGCTCGGTCAGCTGGGGACCGCCAGCGTGATGCTCCTCGACGAACCGACGCAGGGTGTCGACGTCGGCGCGCGCGAGGAGATCTACCACTTGCTGCGAACCTTCGCGCGCCTCGAGTCCAAGGCGGTCCTGTTCGTCTCCAGCGACCCCGAAGAGGTCCTCGCCCTGGCGGATCGGATCGTCGTGCTGGTGGACTCGGTCGTCGCCGGGGTCCTCCCCGCGACCGTGGACGAGCAGGAGCTCGTCGCCCTCGCTCACTCCGACGGTCCCGCCGGGGCCGCGTTCCCTACGGAAGGACTGTCCCATGTCTAGTGCTCCGGCAGCTGCCGCGGCTCCGCCCCGGACCGCAGCGCGACCCGAACGCGGTTCGCGGTACCTCCTGGCCATCGACGCCGTCATGCCGATCGCCACGGTCGTGCTGATGATCTTCTTCGCCGTGTCACGTTCGGTGTTCCTCACGGTCGACAACCTCTTGGTCGTCGCGATGCAGGTCGCTCCGCTCATGATCCTGGCGACCGGGGCGGCGCTTCTGCTCATGGCTGGCTACGTCGATCTCTCGGTGGGATCGGTCATGGCGGTCTCGGGAGTCAGTGCGGCGCTGACGTTCCAGTCGCAGGGCGTCCTGCTGGGAGTCGTGGTCGGGCTGCTCGTCGGTCTGGTGGCCGGTGCCCTCAACGGAACGCTGATCGGCATCTTCCAGCTCTCGCCCATCGTCGTCACGCTCGGCATGCTGGCCGCCGGTCGCGGCCTCGCGCAGTTCCTGGCGCCCGGCTCGATCTTCGGATTCCCCGAGTCGGTCTCGAGCTTCGGTGCCGGCAAGCTCTTCGGCGTCTCGTACCTGGTGATCCTGGCGGTCGCCGCTGTCGGGATCGCGATGATCGTCATGAACCGGCTGCCGTTCGGCCGGCATGTCATCGCGGTCGGGGTGAATGCCCGCGCCGCGTTCCTGAGCGGCATCTCCGTCCGCCGGCTCGTGTTCGTCCTCTACCTCGTCGTAGGTCTGCTCGCCAGCGTGGCGGGTCTCCTGACCGTCGCCCGTCTCGACAGCGCACCCAGCGGCACCCTCGGCGCCGGCTTCGAGATCAGCGTCCTGACCGCCGTCCTGCTCGGCGGCATCCCGTTCACCGGCGGGCGCGGTGCCATCTGGCGGGTCGTGCTCGGGGTGTGGCTCATGGGCATCCTCGCCAACGGCATCACGCTCCTCAACGTCGGACCAGAGGTCAGTGGAATCCTGACGGGTGCGGTGCTAGTGCTCGCCGCCGCGCTGGAAGGCCTGAGGTTCTGGGTTCGCAAGAAGTTCTGAAACGTCCTGTCCCGTCCACACCTCGCTGCCAGGAGGCATCGTGATACCCAGCATCCTCACGTCGTACACCGACCGGCTGTCCTATGAGCCGGGCGACCCTGTCCGACTGTTCGCCTCGAACCCGTCGTCCGCCGACGCATCGGTCGAGCTGGTCCGCATCGACGCGGCCCTGGACTCGCCCGGGAAGGAGGGACAGACCACCCCGGTCGACTGGGACGGCCCCAGGGGCTTCCGGATCGATGGTCAGGACGGAACCTTCGGCTCGTTCATGACGGCTGACTTCATCGGTCGGAGCACGTCCTACGACGCCCTGACGCTGGGAGCGCTCGTGCGCCTGTCATCGGCTGCGCGACCGGGATTCCAAGCCATCGTGTCGGTCGGGGACGACGAGGACCACCTCACCCTGGGGCTTCTCGACGGGGCCGTGACAGTGATGCGCGCAACAGCTGCGGGGGAGACGCGCGCGTCGGCGTCGACTCCTCTCCACCCGCACCACTGGTACCTGGTGGCAGGGACGGCAGGGACGGGAGCCGGACTCGGAGTGCATGCGATCGGCCTCGACGCCCTGATCCCCGACGAGTCGGCGGAGCAGGACGCGGACGTCGAGCCGCTGACCCTTCGATCCGCGGTGGTCGCGGGGACGTTCCCGGCGACGACGGAGCGCGCCGGCGAGGTCGTCCGCGGGACGGCTGCATCGACGTTCACCGGCAAGATCGGCTGGCCGTTCGTGGCTCATGGCGTCGTCGGCGACGAGACGTTGAGGCGCATGGCCTCGTCGGAGCGGCCGTTGGACCAGCTCGGCGGCGGTCGACTCGTCGGTGCGTGGAACGTCGCCCAGCCAGGCCGGGGGGCACTGGAGAACGTCACGGCCATCGGTGGTGTCGGGGCCGGACTCCTCGCGAACCTTCCGACCCCAGGCGTGACGGGGCACGCCTGGAACGGCGAGATCCACCACTTCTGGGAGGCACCCACGCAGTACGCGGCGATCCACTTCCACGACACCGACGTCGTCGACGCCGGATGGGCCCAGTCGATCGAAGGCACGCTGCCCCGCGACCTGCCCAGCGGCGTCTACGGGCTCAAGGTGTCGGTCGGCGACGAGACCGACACCGTCCCGTTCTGCGTGTGCCCGCCGCGCACTAGTCCGGCCAACAAGGTCGTCGTGGTGCTGCCGACCTTCACGTACCTCGCCTACGCCAACGAGGCGCTGTTCGAGGGGATGGACGGCGAGGTGACCGGCGGGGCACCCGTCCACCCCAACGAGTCGGATCTGGCCCACGTGGGCAACCGGACCTTCGGGCTGTCGCAGTACGACAAGCACAGCGACGGCGACGGAGTCGTGTTCTCGAGCGCGTCACGGCCCATCGTCAACATGCGGCACGACTACTCGATGTGGCTCAGCGAGAGCGGACGAGGATTCTCCGCCGAGATGTACCTGATCGAGTGGCTGACGTCGATCGACGTGCCGTTCGATGTCATCACCGACCACGAGCTGCACGCATGGGGCTCGGGCTTCCTGTCGAGCTACGAGGTCGTGATGACGGGAGCGCATCCCGAGTACTACAGCGGCGCGATGCTCGACTCGTTGGAGCAGTACCGAGATGAGGGCGGTCGCATCATGTACCTCGGTGGCAACGGCTTCTACTGGGTGACCGGAGTCGTGTCCGACCAACCCCTCGTCGTCGAGATTCGGCGTGGACACGGCGCGATCAACGCCTGGACGTCCGAACCGGGCGAGACCGGCCTGGTGTCGACTCGTGAGCACGGTGGCCTCTGGCGGCACCGCGGACGCGCGCCGCAGAAGTTGGTCGGCATCGGCATGACCGCCCAGGGGTGGGGCGGGTCGCAGCCGTACCACCGGTCCGAGGCCTCCCGGTCGCCCGAGGTCGCCTGGATCTTCGAGGGTGTCGACGAGGAGCCGCTGGGCGCCTACGGGCGGGTCATGGGCGGTGCGGCCGGCGACGAGCTCGATCGGGCCGACGCCACCCTCGGCACCCCACCGGATGCCGTGCTGCTGGCCTCGTCGCGCGATCACTCGAACTACTACCAGCGCGTCCCCGAGGAGGTGGCGTTCATCCTCGACGGCCAGCACGGCGGGCAGGTCGACCCTGAGGTCAGGAGCGACATCGTCTACTTCCGGACACCGTCCGGCGGCGAGGTCTTCGCGGCTGGCTCGATCGCCTATTCAGGCGCGCTGCTCGAGAACGGCGGCCACAACGGCATCGCCCGCATGACGGAGAACGTCCTCAGACGCTTCGCCGGCCTTCCACGGCCGGACGGCGATACCGACGACCAGCACCCGTCCATCGAAGGAGAGCAGTGAGAACCGCACAGCCCAAGCCCGTCATCGGGCTGACCGGACGACGGATGCCGGGTCGTGTGACCGCCGGCCCCCCGGGGTTCGACGACGCGCCGGTCGACGTCTACATGGGCGAGTACGCGGCCTCAGTGCTGGCGGCCGGGGGCATCCCGATGCACCTGCCCCTCGACCTCGATCCGCAGGACGCGGTCGACGTCGTCGACGGCCTGCTGTTCGTGGGTGGAGCCGACGTGGACCCGCGCAAGTACGGCGCCGTGCCCAACCCTCGGTCCGGAGTGCTCGAGCCGATCCGCGACAAGTTCGAGCTGGGCCTCGCCGCCTGCGCCCTCGAGTCGGGCACGCCGATGCTCGGCATCTGTCGAGGTGCGCAGCTGTTGAACGTCGCGCTCGGGGGCACCCTGGTCGCCGACCTGCCGACGGGGGTGGGGGAGTCGCACGGGTCCTACGCCTATCCGCGCGCCCACCGATCGCACACCGTCACCTTCGAGCACGGGTCGACGATGCACGCCCTCTACGGGGAGGCGGCGGCAGTCAACTCGTTCCACCACCAGGCCGTCGAGCAGCCGGGCCGCGACGTCTTCGTCACGGGACGGGCGAGCGACGGCGTCGTGGAGTCGTTCGAGGTCGCCGGTCGTCCCGTCATCGGGGTGCAGTGGCATCCCGAGTGCTTCATCACCGATCCCATTTTCAACTGGTTGGTCGACGCCTGTGTCGACCGCAAGCTTCAGGAGAGTGCAGCATGACCACAGTCCACGACGGCAAGATCGCCTTCATCACCGGTGCCGGATCGGGCATCGGGCGCGAGACGGCCATGCGCCTGGCCCGCGACGGTGCCGCGATCATGGTGACCGACGTCAACCTGGAGCTCGCCGAGTCGACCGCGTCCGCGATCGTCGAGGCGGGCGGCAGCGCGCGAGCGGCTGCAGTCGATGTCCGCGACCGCCCCGCCATCGAGGCCGCTGTGGATGCGACGAAGGAGGAGTGGGGGGCGCTCCACCTTCTCGTCAACAATGCCGGTCTCGTGACGCAGCACTCGTTCCGCGACCTCACGGACGACGCCTGGGACCTCGTGCTCGATGTCAATCTCAAGGGCCAGTTCCTCGTGGCTCAGACCGTGGCACCGTTGATCGCAGCGTCGGGCGGCGGCGCGATCGTCAACCTCTCGACGGTCGAGGCGATCGTGGTGGTGACGTCCGGGGCAACCACTCAGCCGCACTACAACGCCTCCAAGGGCGGCGTCCCGATGCTCACCAAGGCGCTGGCCATCGAGCTGGCCCAGGACAACATCCGGGTCAACTGCGTGGCACCCGGTCCCATCGCGACGGACTTCTTCGACTACGACCTGGTCACCTCCGACGCGGGACTCGACGTCATGAAGCAGCGGCTCCTCGTGCCGCGCGTCGGGCTGCCGGCCGACATCGCTGCGGCCGTGTCCTTCCTGCTGTCCGACGACGCCTCGTTCATCGACGGCGTCCAGCTGCCGGTCGACGGCGGGTGGCTGACGCGATGAACGACTACGTCATCGACCCGGCCGACCTGGTCGATCTCGGTTACCACACGGTCGTCGTTGCGTCCCCGGACCTGCAAGGACGTCTGGTGGGTCGCCGCGTTCCCGCGGAGTCGTTCGACCGGATCCTGCGTGACGGGGTCGAGGTCTGTACCTGCGTGTACGCCTGGGACCTGACGCAGGACCTCGCGCTGGTCGAGGCCGACGTGTTCCCCCTGTGCGGGATGCACAACGGCGTGCCGGACGTCACCTTCAGGCCCGACCTGACCACGCTGAGGCCTGCGGCGTGGCTCGACGGGATCGCCATCTGCCTCGCCGACCCGTGGGACGCTGCCAAGCAGCAGTTCCTGCCCCTGTCGCCGCGCGTCATCCTGCGTGACCAGATCGAGCGCTTCGGCGAGCTGGGGCTGCGAGCCAAGATGGGCACCGAGCTGGAGTTCTACCTGTTCCGCAATGATCCGCGTGAGCTGCGACAGGCCGGTTTCAGGGGGCTGGAGCCCACGACGATCGTCCCGGCGGACTTCATGATCCACGAGGGCAACACGTATGAGCCGTTCTTCCGCAAGCTCAGGTCGGACCTGAAGGCGTCCGGCATCGAGATGGAGGCTGCCCAGTCCGAGTGGGGCACCGGCCAGTGGGAGATGACCTTCCGCTACGGCGACCCCCTCGAGATGGCGGACCGTCACGCGCTGTACAAGCTCGCGGTCCGCGACTCGGCCGCAGCCGCAGGAATGAGTGCGACATTCATGGCCAAGCCGCTCAACGCCGGCCAGCCGGGGTCGTCGTGCCACGTCCACTTCTCGGTGCTCGACGCCGACGGCGCCTCCGCCTTCTGGGACGACGCGTCACCGGCTCACTTGGGCGACAGGATGCTGAGCGCGATCGGCGGGGTGCTGCAAGAGGTGCCGACCTTCATGGCCTGGTACGCACCGACGGTCAACTCCTACCGTCGCGCGAACAGCTCGGACGTCGCCGGGTGGGGTCGCACCTGGGGTCTGGACAACCGCACCACGTCGGTGCGTGTCGTCGGGCACAAGCCCGAGGACATCCGATTCGAGTTCCGGCTGCCGGGCGCCGACACCAATCCCTACCTGACCTTGTCGGCACTGCTCGCCTCGGCGCGCCAGGGCATCGAGCAGGGCATCGAGCCTCCCGCGATGACCGAGGGCAACGGTTACGAGTCGCCCGTCGACGAACAGGTCCCGCTGCACCTCGGCGAGGCCTCTGCTGCGTTCGCCTCATCGCCCTTCGCGCGCAGCGAGCTCGGCGACGAGGTCGTCGATCACTTCCGCATCCTCCTCGACCACGAGTGGCGCACCTTCCTCGCCACGGTCAACGACTGGGACCTCGACCGCTACTTCGACAGGATCTGACATGAGCATCACCATTCCCGAGCTGTCGACGTGGATCGACGGAACTCCGACTGCGTCGGCCGTCGTGGTCGAGGATCACCTCCACGACCCGAACACCGGCGAGGCGCTGCAGCAGAGTCGTTCGTCCTCCCTCGAGCAGGTCGAGCAGGCACTCGTCGCGGCGTCGTCCGCCCACCGGTCGGGGGCGTGGCAGAACCTGGGTCTGGAGGGACGGGGGTCACGCCTGCGGCACCTGGCCGACCTGGTCGACGCACGGCAGGACGAGATCGCGCAGCTCGACTCCCTGAACAGCGGCGTGACGATGCGTGAGACGGCGCTGTTCGCCGGCAGCCTCGGGGACACGATCCGCACGGCCGTCCAGATCGCGGAGGATCTGGGGGAGTCGTCGCCGCTGGGTGCCTCGCAGGGACCTGTCGTCCTTCGGCGTCGTCCGTGGGGCCCCACAGCACTCATCGCGCCGTGGAACGCGCCCTCCGCGGTGGCCGTCAAGAAGATGGCGTATGCGCTCGTCTCGGGAGCTCCCGTCGTGCTGAAGCCCTCGCCGGCGTCGCCGTGGAGCGCCGAGCTCCTCGCCGCTGCCGCTGCCGAGGTCGACCTGCCCGCCGGGGTGTTCTCGCTCGTGCTGGGTGGCGGCGAGGTCGGTCAGCAGATCTGCAGCGATCCACGCATCAAGGCGATCTCCATGACGGGGTCGACCGCGACCGGACGTCTGATCGCGCGGGCGAGTGCACCGAACCTGACCCGTCTGCGGCTCGAGCTGGGATCGAACAATCCGGCGATCGTCATGGCAGATGCGGCAGTCGCCGACGTGGTGGACGATCTCGCGACCGGCATGATCAAGCTCAACGGCCAGTGGTGTGAAGCGCCCCGTCGGGCGTTCGTGCACGAGTCGGTGTTCTCCGACGTCCAGGAGGCCCTCGTGGACCGGATGTCGCGGATCCGGGTCGGTTCGAGCTTCGACGAGGACAGCGAGCTCGGACCCATGGCGTTCGAGCAGCGGCGGGACGACCTGGACTCGCAGCGCCGGAGGGTCGCTGTCCGGGGAGCTCGCGTCGACGCCGGTGCCGAGATTCCGGAGGACGGGTGGTTCTTCGCGCCGACCGTTGCGTCCGCGACCTCGGTGGAGCTGCCTGGGGAGGTCTTCGGGCCCATGATCGCCCTCGAGCCGTACAGCTCGCTGGACGATGCCATCGCTCAGGCGAACAGCGGGCCGCACGGGCTGACGGGCTACGTGTTCAGCAGCGACGTGGACCGCGCGGTCGCTGTCGGCGCTCGTCTCGAGGCCGGCGAGGTCAAGGTCAACGGGACCAGCCTGCTCGACATGGCCGACCTGTCGGCCCAGAGCTTCTTCGGCGACAGCGGGTTGGGCGGCCACGGCGACGTGGACGTGCTCGACTTCTACTCGGGCAAGCAGGTGGTGGGCGTCGATCTGATCGACCCTCCCATGTGAGTGCTCAGGACAGCCCGTCGTCCCATCCGCCCTCCATCAGGCTCACGACCTCGGCCCGCGACGCCGCGATGTGTCGACGCATCGCGGCGGCCGCGCCTTCTGCATCGCCCTGCTCGATCTGTTGCAGGATGTCGTGATGCGCCGCGTGACTCGTCTCCTTCAGGAAGGAGAACGGCACCAGGTCGACCGGGTAGAACATGACGGCGCGGGCGTCCTCGATCGCGGCGGCCAGGTACGGGTTCGCCGACGCCCGGCCGACGGCGAGATGGAAGGCGGTGTCGGCGCGTCGTGACTGCTCCTTGCCGGGAGCCGCCAGCAGCGCCTGCTGGGCGTCGTGCATCTCTTCGAGGTCGTGCGTCTGCCGACGCTCAGCCGCGAAGCGAGCAGCGACCGTCTCGAGCTCGCTGCGGAACTCCAGGAGACCTAGCAGCTGCTCGCTGCGTTGGCGCAGCTCCTCGCGAGCGACAGCGGAGGGCACGGTCGTCTCTTGGACCACGGCGCCTCCGGCGGCCCCGCGGGTGATGGCAATCTGCCCACTGCCCTGAAGGACGCGCAGCGCTTGGCGAAGCGTGTCGCGCGCTACGCCCAGCTCGACCGCCAGGACGCGCTCGGCCGGTAGACGCTCGCCCGGCAGGATGCGGCCGAGTGATATCTCCTTGCGGATGAGGTCGACGACATCTGCGTAACCCGTCAGGGGACGCGTCGGGCGCAGCAGCGCGGAGGTGACAGCGGGTCGGTCGGTCATGATGACTCGATCCTACGAGACGTCGCCGGCGTCCCGGTCCCACGAATGCATGACGATCAAGGTTTTGGTCCCGGTGACCTTGCCGGTGCGGCGCATCGTGTTGACGACCCGCTGCAGGTGGTCGACGTCGGAGACGCGGATGCGGACCAAAGCGTCGGGGTCGCCGGCGATCGTGAAGAACTGCCGCACCTCGGGCACCTTGCGGATGATGTCGCTCAGCTCAGCGGTGTCCATCGCACCGCTGAGCCTGATCTCCGTGAACGCGTCCAGCTGCCCTGAAAGACCGCGATCGACGATCGTCACGTACCTCTTGATGACGCCGCTGCGCTCGAGGCGCTCGATCCGTCGCGACACCGGCGCGGCCGAGAGGCGGACCTGTCGTGCGATGTCGGCGACCGGTGTGCGTGCGTTGGCCTCGAGGATGGTCAGGATCTCGTGGTCTATGTCGTCCACGGCGTCATCCCCGACTCACCATCCGTGCCGTCGACGCCAGCATTCGTGCGCGTCCGCCAGGTGGTTAGGCATGATTCGCGCTGTCCGCGCACGGTCACCCAGGTTGATTTCATTGGTCTAGCATATATGCCAAACTGATCTTCCGAGCGATCCTCGGGCCAGGAACCCGGTCCCGTCTCCGACTCCGAGAAGGCCGCAGCTCGTCCACGCCGTCTCGAAGGATCGCCATGAACCAGACCGTCCCTGTCACCCCACTCGCCACCGACACCCGCGAGCTGTCGGAGATCGCCGATCGTGTCCGATGGATCTCGACGGCCATCGTGGATGCCGCGAACAGGGGCCGGCCCAACGAGACCGGGGTCAAGGTCGGCGGTCACCAGGCGTCGAGCGCCTCCATGATCGAGATCATGGTGTCGCTGTGGTTCTCAGAGCTCACCAACATCGACCGGGTGTCGGTCAAGCCGCACGCCTCACCCGTCCTTCACGCGATCAACTACCTGCTGGGCGACCTCGACGAGAAGTACTTGTCGACGTTGCGCGGGAAAGGCGGGTTGCAGTCGTACCCCAGCCGGCTCAAGGACCCCGACACGGTCGATTTCTCGACCGGTTCCGTCGGCATCGGCGCGACCGCGGCGCTGTGGGCCGCGATGTCGCACCGTTACGTCAGCTCACACTTCGCGTCCGCACCGCCGGCCGGACGGTTCGTGAGCCTCCTCGGAGACGCTGAGCTCGACGAAGGCGCGATCTGGGAGGCTGTCGCGGATCCTTCGGTCGCGCAGCTGGGCGAGCTGCTGTGGATCGTCGACCTGAACCGTCAGTCCCTGGACCGCGTGGTGCCTGACGTCCAGATCCACCGACTCATGGGCATGTTCGAGGCGGCAGGTTGGCAGGTGATCACGCTCAAGTGGGGTCGCGCGATCGGGGAGCTCTTCCGACGTCCCGGCGGTGACCAGCTGCGCACGCGGCTCGAGGACATGTCCAACGAGGAGTACCAGCGGCTCCTGCGGGTCGACTCGTCCGAGATCGCCGATCGCATCGTCGGGCAGACCGGATCGACGGAGCTGCGCGCGCTGCTGGAGTCGCTGCCGCACGACGAGCTGGGGCGTGCGGTGCGCGACCTGGGAGGTCACGACATCGGGCTGCTGCTCGACACGTATCGGACGGTCGACGAGACCCGTCCGACAGTGATCTTCGCGTACACCGTCAAGGGTCGAGGACTGCCCACCGAGGGGCATCCCAACAACCACTCCGCCCTGCTCACCGGGGACCAGATGAAGGAGCTCGCGCAGGCCCTGGACGCCGACCTCGACGATCCCTGGGCCACGTTCGCGGACGGTTCGGCAGCAGCCGGCCTGTGCTCGTCACGCGCTGCTGCGATGGCAAGACCCAGGATCGCACCCCAGCCGGCGGGAGACGTGCCGGTGCGACTGTCACGCTCGCACAAGGCGCCGATCTCGACGCAGGCCACGCTCGGCCGGTTCCTGGCCGACTTCAAGCGGGCAGCGCCCGAGATCGCCGAGCGCGTCGTGACCTGCAGCCCGGACGTCGCCTCGTCGACGAACTTGGGCGGGTGGATCAACAAGACGGGCGTGTGGTCGGTCGCGGACCGGCTCGACTGGTTCGCGGACGACACCGAGCGCGTGCTCAAGTGGTCGGAGGTCACGAGCGGCCAGCACATCGAGCTGGGCATCGCGGAGGTCAACCTCGTGTGCCTGCTCGGCGAGCTCGGGGCGACGTGGTCGCGGTGGGGCGAACGCCTCATCCCGATCGCGACGCTCTACGACCCCTTCATCCCGCGGGCCCTCGAGCCCTGGTCGTACGGCATCTACTCGGGTGGCCAGTCGATCATCATCGGCACGCCCTCGGGCGTCACCTTGGCACCCGAGGGTGGCGCGCACCAGTCGATCACGACGCCGTCGATCGGGCTCGAGCAGCCGAACTGCATCGCGTGGGAGCCGGCGTTCGCGCAGGACGTCGAGTGGTGCATGCTCGCGGCGATGAGCCGGGTCGGCGTCGAAGGAGGCACGTCGTCGTACTTCCGGTTGTCGACCCGCCCGCTCGACCAGGCGCTGGCCGCCGTCCCCGAGGACCAGGTGCTCCTCGAGCGCAGGCGCCAGCACGCCGTGGCAGGCGGCTACCGGCTGACGAGTCACGACCCCGCCACCGAGCAGGTCACCCTCGTCGGCGTGGGCGCCATCATGCCCGAGGTCATCGCGGCCTCGAAGGTCCTGGCCGACGCCGGCATCACCGCGGGCGTGGTCTGCCTCACCAGTCCCGACCTGGTGTTCAGGTCGTTCAACCAGCGCGGCACTGTGGGCTCGGCGCGCGGCGACGACATCATCAGCACCCTTTTCCCGCCGGGCTCCTCGGCGCCCCTGGTGACGGTCATGGACGGCCACCCCCACACCCTGTCGTTCCTCGCCGGAGCGCGCGGCGAGCGCATCCGGTGCCTAGGGGTCTCGGACTTCGGGCAGTCGAGCGGGCTGGACGACGCCTACGCCCTGCACGGCATCGACACCGGCTCGATCGTCGACGCCGCCCTGACCCTCGTCGGCCGCTGACCCGTCCTGAAAGGACCTTCGCATGACCATTCCCATCGTCCTGCCCGCTCTCGGTGACGGCGTCGAGAGCGCGACCATCTCCCGGTGGCTCGTCGAGGGCGGTGACAAGATCGCCGAGGGCCAGCCGATCGTAGAGGTGTCGACCGACAAGGTCGACACCGAGATCGAGTCCCCGGCCTCGGGCGTGCTGATCGAGCTGCACGTCGCCGAGGACGAGGTCGCCGCGGTCGGTGCGATCATCGCCTCGATCGAGGCGGCTGCGGACGCCCCGGCACCCGAACCCGAGGCTGCGGCCGCGCCTCCTGCACCGCCGGCACCCGAGCCTGCGCCGGAAACCCTTGCCCCTGCGCCCGAGGCTGCGGCCGAGTCCGACGGGATCAGGGGCACCACGCAGAAGCTGACCCGACTCCGCAAGACGATCGCCTCGCGCATGATCGAGTCCTTGCAGGTCTCTGCACAGCTCACGACGATCGTCGAGGTCGACGTCACGGCCGTCAGTGCTCTCAGGCGTCGCCACAATGCCGTCGTGGCCGCCGAGGGTGGGGTCAAGCTGTCGTTCCTGCCGTTCATCGCAGCGGCGGCACTGCAGGGGTTGCGCAGGTATCCGCAGATCAACTGCTCGGTCGACATGGAGGCCGGGACCGTCACCTACCCGGACGCCGAGCACCTGAGCATCGCCGTCGACACCGAGCGGGGTCTGCTGGCTCCCGTGATCCGCCGGGCCGGGGACTTGTCCGTCACGGAGCTCGCGGTGCGCATCTCGGACCTCGCGGAGCGCACCCGGTCCGGCACGATCGGCGTGGACGACCTGTCCGGCGGCACGTTCACCATCACCAACACGGGCAGCCGCGGAGCGTTGATGGACACGCCGATCGTCAACCAGCCCCAGGTGGCCATCCTCGGGGCGGGGGTCGTCGCGCGGCGCGCCGTCGTGCTCGGCACCGAGGGCGAGGACGAGAGCATCGCGGTCCGCAGCATGATCTACCTGTCGCTGACCTACGACCACCGCGTCGTGGACGGTGCCGATGCCGCCCGGTACCTGTCCGACGTCAAGGGCACTCTCGAGCAAGGCAGGTTCACGCTGGGTGATCGATCGACGGCGACGGGTGCTCCCAGATGACGAACCAGGAGCTGGCCGCGCGCGCTCGAGGGCATCCCGATCGAGGTCGCCGTCGTCAACAACGGCTCGCTCGGGACGGTGCGCCAGCTGCAGACGCTCTACTACGACGGGAAGGTCAACGGGGTGAGCCTGCGCCCGAGCCACTCGGTGCAGCGGGTGCCCGACTTCGCGAGGCTGGCCGACGCGCTCGGGTGCGTCGGCCTGGAGTGCGATGCGGAGGCAGACGTCGACTCGGTGATCATGGAGGCGGTCGACGTCACCGATGTGCCCGTCGTGATCTACTTCCGCGTCAACGACGAGTTCTTGGTGTGGCCGACCATCGCCGCTGGCGCCGGCAACGACGATCTGCAGCACGCCAGGGGACTCGCGCCGACGTTCGCGAACTATGACGTCCTGTGAGCCGAGACGCTCGCGACACGACCGAAGGAGACACGTTATGAACACCCCGCGCCCCTACGACGCCATCGTGGCGCTGGGAGTCGGATGTGCTGGCATCGCCATGCACGCCGCCCTCGCGCACGTCGGACCGTTCGCCGCGCACGACGCCGTCGTGCGCCCACGTCCACGCATGTCAGGCGGGCGCGAGGCTTCTCGCCCGAGCCGCCTGACTCCCGGTGCAGTGCGGTGAACATCTCGGCTCGGGCGGCCTCGATCGCCCCGTTCTACGCGATGGAGTTCGGCCGACGTGCGGTTGCCTTGGAGGCCGAGGGGCATCGTGTCATCAAGCTGAGCCTGGGGGAGCCCGACTTCAGCGCCCCACCCGCCGTGCTCGAGGGGATGCGTGCCGTGATGGACGGGCGCCCCCTGCCGTACACGTCGGCGCTGGGCCTTCCCGCCCTCCGCGAGGCGATCTCGTCCTTCTACCGCTCCCAGCACGGGGTGGAGGTCGATCCGGGCCGGATCGTGGTTACGGCAGGCGGGTCGGCTGCTCTGCTGCTGGTGCTCGCAGCGATCGTCGACCCCGACGACGAGGTGATGGTCGGCGACCCGTCGTATCCATGCAACCGCCAGCTCGTCGAGACGTTCGGCGGGCGTGTCAACTTGGTGCCGGCCGGCGCGTCCACGCGGTTCCAGCTCGACGCCGCGCTCGTCGAGTCGGCCTGGACCGAGGGCACGAAGGCGCTGATGGTCGCGACACCGTCGAATCCCACCGGCACGTCCGTGCCGTACGCCGAGCTGGAACGCATGTGCGCCTTCGCGCGCGCGAACGACGCCTGGCGCATCGTCGACGAGATCTACCTCAACCTCAGCGACCGCACCGACGACGCCAGCGTGCGCAGCGTCCTGTCGTGCGACCCGGACGCGATCGTGATCAACAGCTTCTCGAAGTACTTCGGCATGACGGGCTGGCGCCTGGGCTGGTGCGTCGTCCCGGAGTCGCTGGTTCCCGCCATGGAGCGGCTGGCGCAGAACTACTTCCTGTGTGCGTCGAACCCGGCGCAGGTCGCAGCCCTGGAGTGCTTCACACAGGAGTCCCTCGCAGTCTGCGAGGAGCGTCGCGAGATCTTCGCAGATCGGAGGCGTCTGGTGACCGAAGGGCTGGCCGCCATCGGCGTGCCGCTCGAGGTCGAGCCGGACGGAGCCTTCTACGTGTACGTCGACGTGAGCCGGTTCGGGCTCTCGTCGTGGGAGTTCTGCGAGCGCGCACTGACCGAGGCGCACGTGGCGATCACCCCGGGCCGAGACTTCGGCGAGCACACGGCCGAGACCCACGTGCGGCTGTCGTACGCGGCGTCGTCCGACGACCTGCGCGAGGGGATCGCCCGGCTGGCGGCGTTCGTGGAGCAGCTGGACTAGGACGCCGCCAGCTCCGTCGACCCGCCCCCCGAGCGGGCTCAGGTCGGGCAGCGGTGGACCCGCGGCACCCGTGCGCTCGACGGTCGCGCCGTGCTGCAGCGCAGCGCCCGCCACCGCGACGCCCTCGGCTGACTCGTCGGGGCCACAGCTCGCGGCCAGGAATCTGCTGGCCCCACCGCGACGCCCTCGGCGGTGAAGCTGAACCCTTTGGTCGCCGCGCCACGTCGCACGGCGTCCGGGCACACGAGAGACGGTCATACCAGCGCCGGTCCAGCGAGGTTCCGACGTGTCAGTCGGCCGCGCGCTGGCTCATCGAGGCGAATGCCGCCGATGACGATGTGGGCCCTCGCGACGTCGCCAACTTCGGGGAGGATCTGCCACTCGAGGACTACGGTTCCCCGTGGGAAGCTGCCGAGGACCGTGGGCACGACAAGCTCGGCAGGTGCCAGCGGGCTGAAGTCCGAAGACGCACCGAGAGCGCGTGCGGCAGCGCCGATGGCGACAATGGCGGCGATCGCTGCGACAGCGCCGACGATCATCGCGAGGGCGCGCCCCGCGACATCCGCCCGTGCGCGGTCGCGAGGGTCGGTGGACGGGTGTGCAGTGCCCATGGACTGACTCCTTGACGGCCGGCGACCCGTCGCGCAGTGCGGGCGACGGGAGATCGTGATGTCAGGCGGCGTCAGTACTGCCTCGTTCTCGACCCGTTGCACACGGCACATGAATGTGCCTTTCGTGATCGGGCCGACGGTGCGAACGGGGCTAGAGCGCGCCGTCTCGAGGCGTGACGCGACGACCGGGACGGTCGGGGCGCGCATCGTAGGCGGCCTGGTGCTCCTCGATCTCCGGGTTGTAGTCGACCGCCCACTCGGCGAGGGTCACGGCGGGACCGATCAGCGTCCGGCCGGTCGCCGTGAGCTCGTACTCGACCCGGGGAGGCACCTCGGCGTACGCGGTCCGTGACACCAGACCGTCGCGCTCCAGATTCCTCAGCGTCCGCGTCAGCATCCGCTGCGAGATGCCGGTGACCCGTGTCTGCAGCTGGGAGAAGCGCAAGGGGGAGTCGTCGAGCGTGGCGACGATCAACAGGCTCCACTTGTCGCCGATCCGGTCGAGGATCCCGCGGATCGCTCGTCCGCCGTCTCCGCGGATCAGGCAGGACTTCTCGTACTTGGACACGTTCTCTCCTGGGGGTCGCGGACACCGGTGTGCCTTTTGTACGACCCGCTCCGACCGGTCATGGTGGGTCAGTTACCAACAATAACCAAGGAGGCTCCGTGGTCATCGCGTATTGGGTCGTAGCGATCGTGCTCGCCCTGTTCTACCTGTACGGGGGAGGGCTCAAGATCGTCCGCAGTCAGGAGCAGCTCCGGCCCATGATGAAGTGGGCGGGGACGCTCGTCCCCATGCCGGTCGTCCGAGCGATCGGAGCTGTCGAGGTGCTCGGGGCGATCGGGCTGGTCCTCCCGCCGCTGACCGGCGTCGCCGTTGCGTTGGCCCTGTGGGCCGCCGTGGGCCTGGCGGTCCTGCAAGCGTTGGCCGGTGTCGTCCACGTGCGCAGCGATGGGTTCCGGGACGCCCTCATGAACATCGTGCTGCTGGTGATGGCCGGTGCCGCCGCGTGGTTGACGACCGCCCTGTGACCGGTGGCGCGAGCTATTCGGCGAGGGGGCCGATCCAGATCAGCCCGGCGTCGATGACGGCCTGGGCGAACTCGGCGTTTCTCGGCCAGGAAGCCGTAGCCGGGGTGCACGCTGTCGGCGCCCGAGCGCTTCGCGACGTCGATGACCTGATGCCGCACGGCGCACCACTTCAGGCGTGGGTGGCCGATGGTGGTTCGGAAGCGGTAGAAGCCGGAGCCTGTGGATGCGTCGGCGCGACGGGTGCCGGCGTCGGACTTCGGGTCGTCCTCATGGGTCGGGACTGTGCCATCGGGTTGACGGGGGCGGACGACGGAACGGCGGACGAACACCGTCGCTGCGGTGATCTGGTTGCGGGCGGCCGGGTTCAAGGTGATCAATCGGCGTGCGACACCGATCCCGAGGACAGCACGAAGGAGGTCTTCGGCTTGCTCGCGACATGGTCGAGGGGTTCGGGAGCCTGGTGTCGCACCACTGACGACCTGCTGATCGGTGTGGAGAGATGGCACTCGGAGGTCAGGGCGACCCATGATCGAGTCTCTTTCCGCGACTCGACACGTTGTTCGTCCCGTCGCGCACTGACGAACCGGTCAGGGTCGCGGGCACCATGACGGCGCCGGACGGTCAGTACGTCGCCCCACACGGAGTGATCGGCGAGCGGCAGCACGAGGACGTCGGGCGCGAACTGGGCATCGCAGGACGCCCGCCGGGCGTTACATGTCGTGGGGTGCTCACCGACGATGGATCCACGACCCGAAGGAGACTCATGGACCACGCGCCGCTCGACCCCGAGGTAGCAATGATCTTCGCGAGCCTCGGACCTCGCGTGCCACTCAGTGAGGTCAGTGCCGAGAAGATGCGTGCGGACATGCGTGCAGCGGTCGACTCGTTCACCCGCGACGCGGAGCCGATTTCTGTCGCGCACGTCACCGACGACATCGTCCCGGGGCGGCACGGGGACATTCGCGTGCGGGTCTACCGACCTGACGTGCCCACGGCCGTCGTCGTGTTCATGCACGGCGGCTCGTGGATCGCCGGTGACATCGAGACGAGCGATCTCGTCACGCGGCGCATCAGCCGCGACACCGGCGCGGTGGTCGTCTCGGTGGACTATCGGATGCTGCCCGAGCATCCTTTCCCCGCACCCCTCGACGACACGTACGACGCCGTCGTCTGGGCCCGTGCGATGCACCCCGACGTGCCCCTCATCGTTGCCGGTGACAGTGCCGGAGGGACGCTCTCGGCGTGCGTCGCGCTGAGGTCCCGGGACGAGCGAGGGCCCCGCATCGACGGCCAGGTCCTGATCTACCCGGCCATCGACGACGACATCGACACGCCCAGCATGGTGGGGCTCGATGCTCGACTCGGGGACCGACGGGATCTGGCCCATGTGCTCAGGCAGTACGCCTCGACGGGGGCAGCGGTCGGCTCGCCGTACGCGGTGCCCGGTCGTGCGGCATCGCTGGCCCACCTGCCGCCCGCGATCATGGTGATCCCAGGCCACGACGGACTGAGGTCGGCCGAGGAGGAGTACGTGTCAAGGCTGCGTGAGGCCGGTGTCCCGGTCGTCGTCCAGCTCGATCTCGAGCTGGCTCACTCCTGGATCGACTACGCGCCCCGAGTGGCTGCGGCCGATCGCGCGTTCACCCGGCTCACCGATCACATCAACAAGCTCATCGGCGACGTAGGCGCTTCCCGCTGAGACCGAGCCAGCACGAGCGCGCGACCTCGAGATGGTCGTGCCCGGCTCCGACTCGATCTGGACCGACGGCTGAGGAAGCTGGTGTCGGATGTCGCTGAGACACAGCATGCTCGCGATCCTCGTCATCCTCCTGTGGGGCATGAACGTCGTGGTGATCGACGAGGGGATGTCAGACGTCCCGCCCCTGCTGTTCCTGGCTCTACGTTTCACGCTCGTCGCGCTCCCGTGGGTGTTCCTCGTCCCGCGGCCCGAGGTCAGCTGGCGGCTGGTCGTGGCGGTGGGCGCGTTCATGAGTCTTGGACAGTTCAGTCTGCTGTACGTCGCCCTCGACCTCGGCCTCCCGGCGGGCCTTGCGTCCCTGCTGCTGCAGGCGCAGGTCATCTTCACCATCGTCCTGGCAGCAGGTCTTCTCGGGGAGATGCCCACGCGGCGGCAAGCCGTCGGGGTGCTGGTCGGCGCTGGTGGGCTGGCGTTCGTCGTCGTGGCGCACGGCGTGTCGGCGCCGATCATCCCCGTGCTCGTGATGCTGGGAGCCACGTTGTCCTGGGCCGCGGGAAATGTCATCGTCCGCAGCGCTGGGACGGCGTCAGGACTCTCGCTCGTGGTCTGGTCGGCGCTGGTCGTCCCGATCCCGGCAGGCCTGGCGTCGGTCGTGCTCGATGGGCGGCAGGAGGTCGGTGACGCGCTCATCAACCTCTCCGGAACCGCTGTCGCATCGACGGTCTATGCGGCAGTCGGAAGCTCGATCATCGGGTACGGCATCTGGAACTCCCTGCTCGCGCGCTACCCGGCCAGCGCCGTGGTGCCTTTCGCCCTGCTGATGCCTGTCGTCGGCATCGTCACCGCGTGGGTCGTCCAGGACGAGGTGCCGTTGGTGCTCGAGACGGTCGGTGGCGTCGTGATGCTGGCAGGGGTCGCGGTGGCGACGGCGGGTCGGGGTCGGGGGAGTGATGACACGGTCGATGTCCCGCGTCGCGGGCGCCGTCTGCCGGCGACCACGACCTCTCGTCGATCGTCGCGTTGACGCGGTTCGAGTCCGCCAATCGGTCAGGCTCCGGGCGCTCTGAAGTACTGAACCGGGCTTGTAGAGCCTTCGTCCGCTGAGCGCGCGGAGGCACTGCCCTCGTACAACGGTCAGAAAGCGGGCAGGTCGGAGAGGGGTTTTTTCGTTGCCTGGCCACGGAAGGCGGATCAGGATGAGCCAACCGGTCGAAGCCGGGTCTACCTAGAGGAGCTGCGATGCGAGCAGTAGTGATCGAAGGGCCGGGATCGATCGCGGTGCACGAGCTGCCGGACCCGACGCCTGGTCCGGGCGACGTCGTCGTGGCAGTGCGAGCGGCCGGGATCTGCGGCACCGACATCCACCTGCTCGACGGAGAGCTCCCGTACGACAGCTACCCGATCGTGCCGGGCCATGAGTTCTACGGCGAGGTCGTCGCGACGGGTGCGGACGTGGATCCCGCCTGGCTCAACCGGATCGTGACGGTCGACCCGAACATGCCGTGCCGCGCGTGCCCGGAGTGTCGTCGCGGACGAGCGAACCTGTGCGAGCGGTACGAGGCTCTGGGTGTCACGACGGACGGCGCGGCCGCGGAGCTCGTGCGGGTCCCTTCGACGCTGGCCTACGTCCTCCCTCCGGACGTGTCCGACGTGGGAGCACTCCTGACCGAGCCGCTGGCCTGCGCGATCCACGGCGTCGACATGCTGCCCCGGCATCCGCAGGACCGTTACCTCGTCTACGGCGCCGGCACGATGGGGCTGATGATGAGTCTGCTCGCCGCGGACCTGACCAACGAGCAGGTCACCGTCGTGGAGCTCAATCCCGCCCGGCGGGCCCTGGCAGAATCCTTCGGCTTCCGAGCCGTCGCGTCTCCCGACGAGATCGATCCGGATGCTCGGTGGGAGACGGTCGTCGACTGCACGGGGGCCGTGGCCGCCATCGAGGACGGGCTGGGCCGTGTGCGACGGGGAGGCGCGTTCCAGTGCTTCGGGGTGGCCGATCCGGCGGCGACGATCAAGGTGAGTCCGTTCGACGTCTACCGCGACGAGATCACCATCGTCGGCAGCATGGCGGTCCAGAACAGCTTTGACCGCGCCAGCCGGCTGGCCCAGACCTGGGGGGACGACAAGCTCGGTCCGCTGGTGACCCACGGGTTCGCGCTGGACGAGTACTCGCAGGCCGTGGACACCTTCAGGGGCGGCACGGGTCTCAAGATCGCCATCCGGCCAGGAGGCGCATCGTGAACGAGCAGCCGATCGATCCGGACGTCTTCGACCTCGTGAGTGGTCCGGGCCCACGTGCTCGGGCGGCGGACGTGAGTCCTGCGACGATGCGGCAGGAGATGCGCGAGACCATCGACGCGTTCACGCGCGACGCAGAACCGATCGACGTGCACGAGGTCGTCGACGAGTCGTGGCCTGGAAGGGGAACGACGATCCCGGTGCGGATCTATCGTCCCGAGCTCCCGACTGCCGTCGTCGTCTACCTGCACGGCGGCGCGTGGACGGCCGGCGACATCGACACCCACGACGTCGTGGCACGACGCATCGGCTCACGCACGGACGCGCTCGTGGTGTCGGTCGACTACCGCCTGGTGCCGGAGCACCCGTTCCCGGCGCCGTTCGACGACGCCTGGGACGCGGTCGTCCGGGCGAGCGCTCTCCATGCCGAGCTGCCGTTCCTCGTCGCGGGCGACAGCGCTGGAGGGACGCTCGCGGCGTGCGTGGCGCTGCGGGCGCGCGATGAGTCGGGGCCCCGGATCGACGGCCAGATCCTCATCTATCCGGCGATCGACGATGACCTGGACACGCCGAGCATGCTGGCATTCCGCGAGGGAGGCCACATCACCCGCGACGACATCAGCCACTACTTCACGGTCTACCTGGCTCCTGCGGCTGCTCATGACTCGCCCTATGCCATGCCAGGGCGCGCCAGGTCGCTCGTCGGGCTGCCTCCCGCAGTGATGGTCATCCCCGGGCACGATCTCCTGCGGTCCGCCGAGGAGGACTACTCGCGCCGTCTGGAGGAAGCGGGAGTTCCCGTCGTCGTCCAGCTCGACCACGACCTGGTGCACGGGTGGGTCGACTTCGCGCCGAAGGTCGCGGCCGCCGACAGGGCGTTCGACCGCTTGACGGGACACATCACCGACCTGCTCGGGCGCATCGCCCGGGACAGGCCGACCGAGACACCAGTCGTCCGTGTCGAGATCGCCAACTAGCAGTGCCGCGAATTGTCGCACGACACGGAAGCAATCAATCGTCCACGACCTAACGTATGTCAACACACCCCGGCCTGACGTCGCGGGTCAATTAGGAGGAAACATGTCACACACACCCCCATCCCGGCGTCGCACCCAGGCGCGACTTGCTGCCATCGTCCCGGTCGTCGCCCTGGCGGCCGCCACGATGACCGCGTGCTCCACCGGCAGCGACAGCGACGCCGGTTCCGCCTCGGGCGTCAAGGACGGCAAGCTCGAGTCGCTGCGGTTCATCAACCCGCTGCCCAACTACCCGACGTGGAAGCAGATGGCCACGTGCGTCAAGAAGGCGACCGAGGCGCGGGACGTCACCTACAGCGAGAGCGGTCCCACGGGCACGGCGATGGACGCGACGGCGATGACCCAGCTGACCCAGCAGGCCATCTCGAACAAGGTCGGCGCCATCATCACGACTCCGGTCGGCGACGGCTTCGGGTCGGTCCTGAAGCAGGCGCAGGCCAAGAACATCGTCACCGGCACCATTTACGGCCCCGACGGCGACGACACCGGCGCCGACGTCAACGCCGGACCCGACTGGAACTTCATCGGCGAGACGGACATCAAGGCCGTCAACGCGCGGCCCGGCAAGCACGTCGTCGGCATGGTGGCACCGGCCGACACGGGCCTCGGCAAGCAGTGGATGGACGGCGTCAAGAACGCGGTGTCGAAGACCGACAACGTGACGATCGCGGGAGCGGTCTACACGGGCGACGACCCTGCCAAGGGGCTCGCCCAGGTGACGGCGCTCCTCACGGCGCACCCCGACATCACCGACATCGTCACCAACATGGGCACGACGACGCCCGGCGCGGTCGCGGCCATCAAGGCCAAGAACCTGAAGGGCAAGGTATTCCTGACAGCGGTCGGGATCGACAACGGCGGCCGTGAAGCGTTGGACGACGGATACGTCAACCAGATCTTCCTCCAGGACATCTGCTCGCTCGGCACGTCGATCGCCGACGGTGTCATCGACAAGGCCGAGGGCAAGGAGGTCAAGCCGATCCCGGTCCCCGTCGGCGTGGTGGGCAAGGAAGACCTCCAGAGCTACCTCGACAAGGGCTGGAGCTGATGGCTGCCGACCGCGCGACGCCCGCTCTGCAGCTGCGAGGGGTGAAGAAGTTCTTCGGCTCGGTCTCCGCGCTCGAGGACGTGGCTCTCGATGCGTACGCCGGAGAGGTGCACGCGATCGTCGGGGACAACGGGGCCGGCAAGTCCACCACGATCAAGATCATCACGGGCATCCACAGCGCCGACGAGGGCGACGTGATGGTGCAGGGCGAACGCATGGCGTCGCGTCGGTCGGCAGCTGACGCTCACGAGCACGGCGTCTCGGTGGTGTACCAGGATCTCGCCTTGGTCGAGTGCCTCGACATCGCGCACAACATGGCGCTGGGCAATCTTCCCCGCAAGTACGGGGTGATCCTCGACCGGCGGAAGATGGAACGCGAGGCCGCGGTCGTCCTCAAGGAGCTGAAGGTCCGTGTGGGCAACGTACGCACGCCGGTCGGCTTGTTGTCAGGTGGCCAGCGCCAGGTGGTCGCGATCGCTCGAGCCGTGCGCATGGACAAGCCCATCATCCTTCTCGACGAGCCGACGGCGGCCCTCGGCGTGCAGGAGACTGCGCACGTGGGCGAGATCATCGACGAGCTGAAGGCCGCCGGCAAGGCCGTGATCTGCGTGACGCACGACCTGGACTTCGCCTTCAAGCATGCGGACAAGGTCACCGTCCTCCGCCTGGGTCGCAGCGTCGGCACCCGCACGGTCGCCGACGTCTCCCGCGACGAGGTCGTCGGCCTCATCACGGGAGCGATCCCCGGCGACACCCGAACAGCCGAGGTCGCATGATGACTACGTTGCTGAGCCGGCGCACGCGTCGGGGACCGTCGCCCGAGCAGAAGGAGCCCGTGACCGTGGAGGAGGGTACGAGCGCAGCCGAATGGGTGCGTCGAGTGATGAGCCGGCAGGAGACGACCCTCGCCATCGTCGTGGTGGTGGTCGGTGTCTTGGCTGCCATGAAGTCGGACCTGTTCCTCGACAGCGACAACCTCCTGGAGATCCTGCGCAGCAGTGTCATCTACTTCGTGATGGGCTGCGGCGCCGGGCTGCTGATCATCGGGGGCGGACTGGACTTCGCGGCAGGCGCGATCTTCACGCTCTCTGCGCTGATGGCCAGCAAGATGCTGGTCTCGTCCGTCCCGTGGCCGATCGCGATCCTCGGCGGCCTGGCTCTGGCGGCACTCGTCGGAGCGATCAACCACGTCGTCATCACGTACTGGCACGTTCCGCCGATCATCGCGACGCTGGGCATGTTCTACATGCTGACCGGGGTGGACAACCTGGTGACCGGCGGAAACGACGTCATCGGTTTGCCGCAGGTCGTGCAGGACATCGGACAGGGCAGCATCCTCGGTGTTCCCAACATCGTCCTGATCGCCATCGTCGTGGGGTTGTGGTTCTGGGTGCTGCTCGAACGGACTCGTTTCGGCGTGAACGTGAGGGCGCTGGGCGGGAACCGCGCTGCCGCGGTCGCCAACGGAGTACGCGCGACGCGTGTGGACCTGGCGCTCTACGTCCTGTCAGCGGTGACGGCCGGCCTGGCCGGCGTCATCTACTCGGCGCGCGTGGGCTCGGCCCAGGTGACGGCGGGTGGCAGCAGCACGACACTCATCGTCGTGACCGCTGTGCTGATCGGCGGGGTCAGCCTCCTGGGCGGCCTGGGTTCGATCCAAGGGATCGCGATCGGCGCGGTCCTGCTGTCACTGATCGACAATGCTCTGGTGCTGAGCAACATCCCCCCGCAGTACAACACCATCGTGGTCGGCGCCATCCTGGTCGGTGCGGTCGCCATCGACCACCTGCGCAGGGAGCGGATCTTCCGCAAGCGATAGCGCGAGTGGGAGCCGCCTCGCGGCCCCGACGTTGAGCTCCTCCTCCCTCCGTGGACGAGGAGCTCATCGTCGTCCGCACGTGGTGCTCCCACATCGACCTCGCCGTCTGGGACCGGACGGTCAGAACCTGTCCGACGCGACACACAGCCGGCGAGAACCTTGTGTTTCTGGACCGGAACGACCGCTGCGGTCCGCCCTAGTCTGAGCACCTCGTCCAGCATGGAGGGCACATTCATGGCAACGTCCGGCACGCCGGCCACATCGGTTCCGAGTCACCCCGTCATGCATGACGTGGTGATAGCGCGCGGCCGAGTCGTCGACCCTGAGAGCGGACTCGACGACGTGCGCGATGTCGGCATCATCGGCGACCAGATCGTGTCCGTGTCCACGTCCGAGCTCGAAGGGCGACGCCGGATCGACGCCCACGGTCTGGTCGTCGTCCCGGGGTTCGTCGACCTGCACAGCCATGCCCAGGCCGTCGGCGAGATGCGACTGCAGGCTCTCGACGGAGTGACCACAGCACTCGAGCTGGAGGCCGGAGTCTCTCCCGTCGACGCTGCGTACAGGCGAGCCGGCACGGAGGGTCGGCCGATCAACTTCGGCTACTCGACGTCCTGGGCCGCGATACGCCGGCACGTCGTGGGAGGAGAACCTCTCACCGGCGGACTCGACGCCTTCCAGGAAGGCCTCGGTGCCGACGCCTGGCGCGCCGGTGCCAGCCCCGCGCAGCAGGCCGAGATGATGGACATGCTGCACAGGGAGATCGCCGACGGGGCGCTCGGCATCGGAGTCCTGCTCGGGTACGCACCACGGACCGACCCAGCCGAGTACCTGTCCGTCGCTCGCCTGGCGTCCTCCTGGGGCGTGCCGGTGTTCACGCACGCACGTCCCCTCGTCGAGCAGGACCCCGACGTCGTGGTGGACGGTGCCAGCGAGATCGCCCGGACCGCCGCAGAGACCGGGGCCCACATGCACTTCTGCCACATCAACTCCACCTCGTCACGACACCTCGACCGCGTCCAGGGTGTCGTGACGGCGGCGCGGGACGAGGGCAGCCGGATCACGAGCGAGGCCTATCCCTACGGATCGGGGATGACCGGCATCGGCTCGGAGTACTTCCATCCCGATCGCCTGCACGTCCTGGGCGGCACCGGGACGACCCAGGACGTGATCTACGCGGCGACGGGGGAGACCGTCGCCTCGCGCGAGCGCCTCCTCGAGCTCCGCGCTCTCGACCCGTCGGCCCTCGCCTTCATCAAGGGATTCGACGAGGAGCAGTCGCCGGATCGACTGGAACAGATCCTCACCCTCCCCGGCGCCGCAGTGGCGTCCGACGCGGTGCCGTTCGTCGTCGAGGCGGGGTACACCTACGACCCGCTCCAGTGGCCGCTCCCGGCGCACGTCAGGACGCACCCGCGCAGCGCAGGCACCTTCGCTCGGACCCTGAGGATCGCCGTGAAGGAGCTGGGAGCCTTGACCCTGAGCGAAGCCGTCGCGCGGTGCAGCCTGTATCCCGCTGACATCGCTGGCGAAGCGTCCCCAGCCATGAAGCAGAAGGGCAGGATCCAGGTGGGGTGCGACGCCGACATCTCCGTGTTCGACCTCGCGCGGGTCACCGATGCCGCTACCTACCAGGACTCGACCCGTCCTTCGCAGGGATTCACGCACGTCATGGTCAACGGCGAGCTCGTCGTGAACGAGGGGCTCCTGCTGACCGACGCCCTTCCCGGTCGACCGGTGCGCGGCCAGTCATGACGACCGGCTACCGGGACGTCGCCGTGATCGGCCCGTCACGGCCGGCCGGGCGTCGAGGCAGGAGGTGCCTCGTCGAGTGTCAGGAGGTCTCGCAAGACGTCGGCCAGTGCAGCTGCACCTGACTCGGCGTCCGCCTCCTCGATCTGCTCCTCAGGCGAGTGGGAGATGCCGGTGGGGTTGCGGGTGAACAGCATCGCCGTCGGGACCACGTCCGCCAGGACGCCTGCGTCGTGGCCGGCTCCGCTGCGCAGGATCGGGGCCTCCGGCAGCACCGCGGCGAGGCGGTCACGCAGCGTCGGATCGAAGTCGACCGAACCGCCGTACGACTGCTCCGTCAACGTGACGTCGCAACCCTCGAGTGCGGCTGCGCGACGAGCACGGTCGAAGATCGTCGACACGAGGGACCTGGCCACCTGGTCGTCGTCGTGCCGGACGTCAACCCAGACGTCGACTCGCGACGCGATGACATTGGTGCCGCCCGGGATGGGCTGGACGCGGCCCACGGTCGCACGCGCGCCGGGCACCTCGCGCGCCGCGTCGCGCACCAAGGCGATGACGGCGGCGGCCGCGACGAGTGGATCCCGCCGGTGGTCCATCGCGGTCGCGCCGGCGTGGTTGCCCTCCCCGGAGACGGTCAGCCTCCACAGGCCGTGGCCGATGATCGACGATGCGATGGCCACGGGCTGCCCGAGGTCGATGAGGCCTCGTCCCTGCTCGACATGGAGCTCGACGAAGGCCCCGATGCGGCTGAGCGCCTGGTCGTCACGCCCGAGGCGCGTGGGGTCGATCCCGCCTCGGCGGAGCGCTTCTGCCAGGGACACGCCGTCGACGTCGCGGAGATCGAGCGCCGCAACCGGGTCGAAAGCACCCGTCATCAGCTGCGAACCCAGGCACGCTTGGCCGAAGCGCGCGCCTTCCTCCTCCGGGAACAGCACCACGGCGAGAGGCCGGTCGAGACGTGCACCGCTGGCGTCGAGGTGATCGACCGCCACGAGCGCGGACGCGATGCCGAGCGGGCCGTCGAACTCGCCCCCGCCCGGCACGGAGTCGACGTGGCTGCCGGTCACCACGGCGTCCTCGAGCGAACCACCCGGCCCGGGCCGCCAGGCCCAGATGGCGCCGTTGCGATCGACGTCCACGTCCAGCGACCTCCGCGACGCCTCGGCCACGAACCACTCGCGGAGCTCGAGATCGGCGTCCGAGTAGGTGAAGCGCGAGTACCCGCCGCGGCGGGCGTCCCGCCCGACCTGGCGCACGTCGGTGAGGAGGCCGCTGACGGTTGACGGATGGCTCATCGGTGTTGCCTCAGATCTGTGATGGGGGAGGGGGAGAGCTGACGGTGGCGCGGGCTGGTTCAGTCGGTCGTCTGCTCGCGGGCCCTCACGAAGGCTTTCACGGCTGCGTCGACGTCCTCGGCGCGGTGGGCCGCCGACAGCTGGACTCGTATGCGCGCCCGTCCCAGGGGCACGACCGGATGCGAGAAGGCAGAGACGTACACCCCCTGGTCGAGGAGAGCCGCTGCCATCGCCTCGGCGGTCGCGGCGTCCCCCATCATGACGGGCACGATGGGGTGCGATCCCTCCAGCACGTCGAACCCCGCGTCGACGATCTGGGTCCGGAACGCGGACGCGTTGGACCGCAGCTGCGTCCGGAGGTCGTCCGCCTCGGTCATCAGGTCCAGGACACGGATCGACGCGCCGACGATGGACGGCGCCAGGGAGTTCGAGAACAGGTAGGGACGGGACCGCTGCCGCAGCGTGTCCACGATCTCCGCGCGAGCAGCGACGTAGCCTCCGCTCGCTCCGCCCAGAGCCTTGCCGAGTGTTCCGGTCAGGATGTCGACCCGGTCACCGACCCCGAACAGCTCAGGGGTGCCGCGACCTTCGTGGCCCACGATGCCGACGGCGTGCGAGTCGTCGACCATCACGAGGGCGTCGTGCTGGTCGGCCAGCGCACAGATCTCGTCGAGGGGGGCGAGGTACCCGTCCATCGAGAAGACCCCGTCCGTGACGATCAGGCGGTGTCGCGCGCCGCGCGCCGCAATCAGCTGTCGTTCGAGGTCTGCCACGTCGCGGTTGCGGTAGCGCAGGCGCTCCGCCTTGCAGAGTCGGATGCCGTCGATGATGCTGGCGTGGTTCAGCTCGTCGGAGATGACCGCGTCACGCTCGTCGAGGATCGACTCGAAGACCCCTCCGTTCGCGTCGAAGCACGATCCGTACAGGATCGTGTCCTCCGTTCGGAGGAAGGCCGACAGGCGCTCCTCCAGGTGGTGGTGAGGGTCTTGCGTCCCGGAGATGAAACGCACCGATGCCATCCCGAAGCCCCACTCGTCGAGTGCGGCCTTCGCGGCGTCGATGACGACCGGGTGGTCCGCGAGGCCGAGGTAGTTGTTGGAGCAGAAGTTCAGCAGCCTGTCGTCGCCGACGGTGATGGTCGCCCCCTGAGCACTGCTGATCGGCCGTGGTTGCTTGTAGAGGCCGGCTGCACGGATGGCATCGAGCTCCTGCCGCAGGTCGTCACGCATGGATCCGAACATGTGTCCTCCTGGGGAGTGGGTGGGGGATGGTCACAGCTCAGCCGAGACGCGCCGTCGTCCAGTCGATGACGACCTTGCCGCACCGACCGGAGCGTGCCGTGTCGAACGCGGCTCGGTGCTCCTCGAAGCCGAACCTGTGAGTGACGAGAGGGCTGATGTCGAGGCCGCTGCGCAGCAGTCCGGACATCGCGTACCACGTGTCGAACATCTGACGGCCGTAGATGCCCTGCAGCGTCAGCATCTTGGTGACGACGGTCCCGAGGTCGATCGTGGTACCGGAGCTCGGGAGGCCCAGCAGCGCTATCTTGCCGCCGGGACTCATGGTCGAGATGGCGTCGGCGAGGGCGTCGGGCCGGCCGGACATCTCCAGGGCGACGTCGAAGCCCTCGACCATGTCGTTGGCCTCCATCGCCTCGCGAAGGCTCTCGCGCGTGACGTCGACCGTGGTGGTGGCCCCCATCCGGCGGGCGAGGGCCAGCCGGTACGGGCTCACGTCGGTGACCACCACGCAGCGGGCGCCCGCGCGGCGTGCCGTCGCGGCCGCCAGGATGCCGATGGGGCCGGCTCCGGTCACCAGGACGTCCTCGTTGACCACCGGGAATGAGAGTGCTGTGTGCACGGCGTTGCCGAAGGGGTCGAAGATGGCTGCCACGTCCAGATCGATCGCCTCGCGGTGGATCCACACGTTCTCCTGCGGGATCGCGACGTACTCGGCGAAAGCGCCGTCGATGTTGACGCCGATGCCGACGGTGCGGATGCACAGGTGCCGGCGCCCTGCCCTGCAGTTGCGGCACCTGCCGCAGACCAGGTGTCCTTCGCCGCTGACGATGTCTCCCACACCGACGACGTCCACGCCGTCGCCGACGTCGACGACCTCCCCGACGAACTCGTGGCCGGGTACGAGGGGAGCCGTGATGACCGATTGCGCCCAGGAGTCCCACTGATCGATGTGCAGGTCCGTCCCGCAGATGCCGGTGCGCAGAACCTTGATGAGCACGGACCCGTAGGCGGCCTCGGGGGCAGGTACCTCTGTCATGGAGAGGCCGCGACCTGGACGGGCCTTCATCAGCGCTTTCATGACTGCAACCTTCGGGCAGGAAAGCCGTGAAGTCCATCACGAAATTCCGCTTACACTTGGTAAGCAATTCTTCACAAGGAGAGGGCCGGGCATGATCGATCCGCGCAGGTTGCGGGTGCTGCTGGCCGTGGCGCTGCACGGCTCGGTCACAGCCGCTGCCGCGGCGCTGCACATGTCGCCGTCTGCGGTGTCCCAGCAGGTGGCCGCCCTCGAGCGAGAGGTCGGGCACGACATGTTCGAGCGCTACGGGCGCCGCCTCCGACTCACCGCCACAGGCGAGATCATGGTCCGGCACGCGAGGCGCCTCTCGGCGTTGCTGGAGGAGGCGGAGGCCGATCTGGCGGCGGCGGCGCACGGTCAGGTCGGCGAGGTCTCCGTGGCAGCGTTCACGTCGGCCATCACCGAGGTCGTGGCGCCGGCAGTGGCCAGCCTGCGAGAGACGTCTCCGCGAGTCCGCGTGCTCGTCAAGGACGCCGAAGGTCCCGCAGGGCGGCACCTTCTCGCCACGGGAGAGGTGGACATCGCGATCGGTGTGGCGCACCAGGAAGACATGTCCGGTGCGGCGGCAGGCCAGCATCGAGCCTTTCTGTACACCGAACCATTCGACGCCTTGGTGCCACGTCGCCACCCGCTGGCCTCGGCGCTCGCGATCGACGTGGCGCAGCTGGCCGGCGACCCGTGGATCATGCCCTGGCCGGGCAACCCGCTCCGCGACCTCATCGGTCTCGCGTGCGAGGAGGCCGGGTTCAGACCGGACGTCGTGAGCGTCTCCAACGACTTCCGCGCGATCTGCGCACTGGTCTCCTCCGGTGCGGGAGTGGCTCTGGCTCCTCGCTCGGCCCTGCGCGGCATCCACATGCACGGGATGAAGGTCCTGCCGCTCGACACCAGGCCGCCTACGCGCAGGGTCTTCGTCTCGGTGAGAGCGGGAGCTGATCAGCATCCGCTGATCAACCAGGTGCTCGTCGCCCTGCGCCAGCACGCGGCGGTCCTGGACTGGGAGCGCACGGGGTGAGCTGGTGTGGATGGCTCAGGCCACCGATGTGGCGAAGAACGGCTACCGACTGCGATCAGGCGAACGCTGTGGCCTCCCGCGGTCCAGCACGACGCGGAGCTGCAGCATCGCCGCGAGGCGAGCCTCGGGGTCGTCGAGGTCCAGTCCGCTGACGTCCACGACACGTCTCAGCCGATATCTGAACGTGTTCGGGTGCATGAAGGTCACAGCAGACGCCTTGGCGACGTCCCCGAAGGACTCGAGCCAGGCCTGAAGGGTCTCCACGAGCTGGGACCCCTTCGACTCGTCGTGCGCCAGCAGGCGAGAGAGCGGACCCGTCGGACGGTCGCCACGCGCCGTGACCATGTCGCGGAGCTCGAGCAGCAGGGTCTCGACGTGAACGTCCTCGAAGCGTGCGACCTGGCGGTGCTCGCTCTCTTGGTCGAGCAGCACCCGAAGCACCCGATCAGCGCTGGCACGCGCGTCGGCCAGGTTCGACGGATGCTGCGCGACGGGGCCGATGCCGATGTTCGCTCGGTCGCCGCCGGTGACGCGTTCGAGGAACTGCGTGGCCACGCGCGCTGCGCGCTCCTCCGCCACCTCGGCGCCGTCCCGGCCGGCCGGCATCAGCGCGTAGCAGACGTCCCCGATGAGCGCCGTGGCACTACGAGGGTGGACGGCCGTCAGATGCAGGGCCAACCCTGCGCTGAGCCGCTGCCCCTCCGCTCTGCGGATCGCGTGTCCCTCGACGGTGTCCGGCCCGTGCTCGACCAGTCCCATGGCGAGTATGGTCACGGCTTCGCCCGCCAGTCCGAGGCGGCGCAACGCGTTCCTCGCGCCGGATCCACCGCTCAGGGCGGTGCTCACCAGATCGGCACGCAGCTGCTGCGCCCCGTGGGAACCTCCTCGGATGCGCATCATGTGAAGGGCCACGAGCTGTGCGGCCTCGGTCAGCCCGCGAGACCGCGCCTCCGACAGAGGCTCGCGGACCACGGCCCAGATCGATCCGAGAACCTCGTCGCCGGCGCGAACAGCCACCGCCACCCTCGGAAGGTCCGTACCCGGCGGGCCCGGGGCGATCCAGACCGGCTTGCTGCTGCGGTAGAGCTCGTCGAAGATCCCGCGCTCCAACCAGGCTGACGTGAACCGGTCAGGGACCTGGCGCCCCAGGATCGTCTCGATCCGCGACGAGTCCGCCTCGTCCTGCCGTCCGGAGAAGGCCAGCACGTGGGAGCTTCTGTCGAGGATCGTGACCGGGGCGTCGATGAGGGCCGTGATGGCATTGGCCACGGCGAACAGATCGCCGGAGGCGATGTTCCCGATGCTGTCCGCCTCGTCGCCGCCGACCAGGTCGTCGGTCGACAGCGACCGGATCATGGCGGCCAGCTGTGCCCAGGAAGCGCCCCGGGCCAAGCCGATCAGGGGGACGCCCGACTCCTTCACCGCGCGCTCGATGGATGCGTCGATCTCTTGGGGCAGGCGCACGACCAGGCCGAGAGCACGCCGGCGCCCGAGGCTCTGCAACAGCTCGACGATGTCGTCGTGCTCACGGAGGCCGACACCGAGCACCAGCGCGTCGGCAGGCAGGTACTCGTCGTCGACCGGGTCGTGGAACGCGACGCCGCCCAGCTCTGCCGAGGCGGACGGGGCTCCCTCGAGCACGGTCAGGAGGGTCTCGCTGAGCTCGTCGAGGATCCGGACGAGGGTGGTACGTGGCGAATCTTCGGACATGGGGCGCCCTGTCGGCCGTCGGGTCGTAGTGGAATCGTACGACATCGGGCGCGGAGTCTGGCCTGTTCGACGAGACCACGCTGTCCGACGTCGACCGCTGACGATCGATGTCGTGATCGACCGGCGAAGACGTCAGGACCGGTTCAGACGCGTACGACCGTCGGCCCCAACGAGGCATAGCGCTGGGCCGTGGACGGCGACAGCCTCCGGTCGGTGATGATGAGATCGAGATCCTTCACGTCCGCGACGTGGCAGAAGCTCGAGACGGCGAACTTGGCGCTCACGCCCGTGAACACTCGACGCCGGGACACGCGAACGGCGGTCTTCTTGACCTCGGCCACCGCTGGATCGGGGGTGGTGAGCCCGCGCTCCTGCGAGATGGCGTTCGAACCGATGAAGGCGACGTCCACGACGAAGTTGCTCAACATGTCGATGGCCCAGTGGTCCACCGTGCCGAGCGTCGTCCCGCGTACCCGGCCCCCGAGCAGGTAGACCGAGAACAGGTCGCGGCGAGCGAGCATCGAGGCGATCGGCAACGATGCCGTGACCACTCTCATCCGTCGTTGGGGCAGACTGCGAGCGATCAGCTGAGGGGTGAAGCCCTCGTCGATGAACAGCGTCTCGGCGTCCTCGACGTGGCGTACTGCCTCGGTGGCGATGCGTCGCTTCTCCTCCAGGTGAGTGACCTCGCGCGTCTCGAGGTCGGACTCGTAGGCGGCTGTCTCGACGGGGAAGGCCTGACCGTAGGAACGGCGCAGAAGCCCTCGCGTGTCGAGGATCGCCAGGTCGCGTCGAACCGTCTCGAGCGACACGTCCAACAGCTTCGACAGGTCAGTCACCGCGACCGAACCCCGGTCGCGTGCCATCTGCAGGATGTGCCGTTGTCGCTCAGTGGGAGTCATGTGACCGTTCTTCTCCGGGGGTGATCGCACGTGCTGCCATGCACAACTGTCGCACGGCTCACGGCTCGTCGTCGGTGGCAAGCTCACGTGCCCACGGTGGATCTGCGCTCGGTCGTGAGCAGGTGATCGCCGCGCACGACGACGCGAACGAACCGAGCTGGTGCAGCTCTGCCTGGCTGATCGATCCAGGCCCCCGCCAGTCTCGGTCCGCCAGCCACGTCACCATGGCCGCCATGTAGGAGTCGCCGGCGCCGATGGTATCCGCGACAGCGGTCGCGCCCACATCCGTCCAGCACCCGCCCGAGCTGGTGGCCAGGTAGGACCCGTTCCGGCCGCACGTGATCGCCACCAGCGTGGTCTCGGAGGCGAGGGCCCGTGCGAGATCTGCGGGAGCGGTGCCCGGGGAGAGGACCTGCGCGTCTTCATCGCTCATCTTGAGGTACGTGACGTAGGGCATCAGCCGGGCGAAGGCGTTGCGCCAGACGCGCGCATCGGGCTCGACAGGCAGGCGCACGTTGGGATCGAAGCTGACCGGGATCCCTCGTTCTCGCGCCGCGGCCGCGAGCCCGACGACGACGGCCGCCCCAGGCTCGAGCACCGCACCGAGGGAGCCCACGTGCACGGCGTCGAAGTCGGCGACGTCGAGCTGTGTCGTCGCGTCCCAGGTGACGTCGAAGGCGTAGACGGCACTGCCGTCGTCCGCGATCTCGGCGGTCGCCACTGACGTGTCGTCGTGGGTGGGGGCGAGCAGGAGCGGGCGGACACTTGATGCGGAAAGGTGCTTGCGCACCAGCGCTCCTCGCGCGTCGCTGCCGAGCTGGGTCCCGAACGTCGTCGGGACCCCCAGGCGCGACAGACCCACCGCGACGTTGAGCGGAGACCCTCCGACGTGCTCGGTCGAACCGTCTCGACCGACGACGACGTCGATCAACGCCTCGCCCACCACCAGCACGTTCATACGCCGCCCACGATCTCCCGCCTCCCGCTTCGGACTGGCCGTACCTGCGTCGACCGGCATGTCAGGCCAGCAGCTCCTTGGCCCTCGCGACCACCTCGGGCGACGCCGCGTGGAGTGAACCGGATCGATAGGGCGGCGAGGGCGCGTACTCGGCCAACAGCTGCGACGTCTGAGCAGCCTCGTCGCCCGACATCAGTCCGATCAGCGTCAACGCCATGTCGATGCCGGCGGACACCCCGGCCGCGGTGGCGTACTTCCCGTCGATGACCACTCGGTCGTCTGACGGGTGGGCGCCGAAGTCAGTCAGCTCCGCGAGCGCGCCCCAATGGGTGGTCGCTCGCCGGCCCTCCAGGAGCCCGGCGGAGGCCAGGATCAACGAACCGGTGCAGGCCGACGTCGTCCACGTGCTGCTCCGGTCGACGGTGCGCAACCACTCGTGGAGGTGCGTGTTGGTCGTCTGTGCCACGTAGCCCGGCCCTCCTCCGATCACCACCACGTCGGGATCGAGCACGTCGTCGAGTCCCCGTGTCGCCTGCATGGCCAGGGAACCGATGTCGTTCACGACCGGGCCCGCGGTGTCGGCCACGAAGACCACCTCGGCGCCGGGGACGCCGGCCAAGAAGTGATAGGGCCCGACGACGTCGAGCGCGGTGAAGTCCGGGTAGAGGACGATGGCAACCTTCATCGGGGCTTCCTTGCTCGGGCGAGGGACTTCTCGATCCGGTCCTTCGCCGACGACCGGATCTGCAGGAGCCGGGACCAGCGATATCGCTCGTGCCGCGGTTCAGGTGGCGCTGCTACGACGCTAGGTCCTTCAGGTTCCGGCAGGCTGGTCGGATCCGACCATTTTTCGCAGCATTATTGTCACGGACGACCACCAGGCGGTGCTGGCGGCATGTCATGGTCGAACCCCGGACCGAGGAGACCAGACGTGCAGATCGCCATAGTGCTGTATCCCGAGTTCACGGCGCTCGACGTCATCGGTCCGTACGAGGTGCTGAGCCGGATCCCTGGGGCGGAGGTCGTCTTCGCGGCTCACGAACCGGGTGACGTCGCGGACGCGACGGGGAGCCTGCTGGTCTCCGCGATGGCCTTGGACGACGTGAGCCGCCCCGACGTGGTGCTGGTCGGCGGCGGCCCGGGACAGGCGGGTCTGATGGCCGACGGGCCCGTGCATCGGTGGCTTCGCGCGGTCGACCCGACGTCGACGTGGATGTCCGCCGTCAGCACGGGGTCGCTGATCCTGGCGTCAGCCGGACTGCTCGGCGATCGCGAGGTCGCGACGCACTGGTTGGCCACGGGCCAGCTTGCGGTGCTGGGGGCGAAGAGCACGAGCGACCGGGTCGTCATCGACGGCAAGTACGCCACAGCGGCCGGCGTGTCCGCCGGCATCGACCTGGCCTTGACGCTCGCCGGTCTGATCGCCGGTGACGAGGTGGCCCAGGCGATCCAGCTGATCGTCGAGTACTCGCCCGAACCTCCCTACGCATCCGGTACGCCCGAGTCGGCTTCGCCCCGGGTGGTGGAGCGGGTGCTCGCCCGACGCGACGAGCTCCTCGGCACCACGTGAACCATTCCCGCGGTCACCGCTCGTCAGCACAGTCGCGATCTGCTTCACCGGCCTGGCCGAGATGGCGACTGCGCTGACGATGCGGGTCGCCGCCGGATGCCTCCCGCTCGTCCACCCTCCGCTCGTCCACCCTCCAACGTGAAGGCTGCCCGAAGATGACCACTCCACTGCGCATCGGCTTGCTGGTGTTCCCCGACATGACCCAGCTCGACATGACGGGACCCCTCCAAGTGTTCTCGGCGGTCCCGGACGTCGAGATCCACCTGCTCTGGAAGACTCTCGAACCTGTCCGCACCGATTCGGTGATGAGGATCAACCCGACGACGACGATCGAGAGCTGCCCTCAGCTCGACGTCATCTGCGTTCCCGGGGGTTATGGCACGGACGCCCTTCTCGGCGATCGCGACATCCTCGACTTCCTGACGCGGCAGGGCGCCTCCGCGCGCTACATCACATCGGTGTGCACGGGGGCGCTCGTCCTCGGCGCGGCAGGCCTGCTCGACGGATACGAGGCCGTCACTCACTGGACAGCGATGGACGTGCTCGGCGACCTCGGTGCGATCCCGGTCCAGGACCGTGTGGTGATCGACCGCAACCGGGTGACAGGCGGCGGCGTCACGGCGGGCATCGACTTCGCCCTGACCCTCGTCGCCGAGATCTTCGATCGTGCCACCGCCGAAGGCGTCCAGCTTCGCCTCGAGTACGTTCCGCACCCGCCGTTCGACGCGGGGTCTCCGCACACGGCGCCTCCGGAGGTCCTCGCGGGCTACCAGGCACGGATCGGTCCGGCCAAGCGACGCCGTGCCGAGGCGGTGAGCAGAGCTGCGGCACGACTGGCGGCGGCAGCCTCCGATCAATGAGGTTGCACAGCGTGAGCGTGGGCGACGGACCCAAGACGGCTGCGCTCGTGCACGGGATGACCGGCGACGGCGGGACGTGGTTCGAGGTCGCACCGTGGCTGGTGGGACTCGGCTACACCGTGACCCTGGTCGACCTGCGTGGGCACGGTCTCAGTCCACGAGCAAGCAGCTACCGCGCGTCCGACCTCGGTGACGACCTCGTGGACACCCTCCCGACAGGGATGGATCTGATCGCCGGGCACTCCCTGGGCGGGCGCGCGCTGGTGTCAGCGGTCGAGAGTCTCCGGCCCCGGAAGACCATCTACCTGGATCCCGCGTGGACCGTGCCTCGCGACCTCGTCATCAGCCGCCCTCTGCGGGAGGACGGCTCGGTCATGAGCCTGGGCGAGGCTTCAGGCTGGGCACCGGCAGGCTGGCCCCTCAGTGCCGCCCATCTTCGCAGCTCCCTGCGATCGCAGGCCCTGTTCGACGCGACGATGCTCACCGATCCGTGGTGGCCCCTGCCCGACCTGGTCCCGTGCGAGAAGCCGGTCGTGCCTTCCCTCGTCGCTCTCGCCGACCCCACCGACCTCGTGCCGCCCGCGCTCGCCGACCGACTGGGCGCAGGCGGGTACGAGATTCGAGTCGTCCCTGGTGCAGGCCACGACCTCCACGTCACGCACCTGGACGCGCTCAAGATCACGATCGACGACTGGGTGTAGCCGACTGCGTGATCGCATCAGCATCGACGAAGCGGGCCGATGACGCCCCCGACCGGTCTCCGACGCCGTGCGACGGGCGTGTCGAGGAGTCGGCGCCGCCTGCACGGCCCACACCCAGATCGATCCGTCAGGGGTCGCGGGTCTCGTGCATCGTGAGCTGCTCGGCGAGCTCGAGGGGCGAGTGATGTGGCAGCAGCACGGCGCCGCTGCCGACGCGGCCCCCGCTGGTCGCCGCTGCGACCAGCGCGACCAGGACCGGTGCACTGGTGCCGGACGAGGTCGGTTCGTCGCCGCGAGTCCCTCCGTCGTTGCCCACAGCCGCGCCGCCAGGTCGAGGTCACGGGCGCGCGCCGACCGGTTGATGACCTGTGCTCCGCCGCGCATGTGGAACAGGTGTCGTGGGCCGGTGAAGGTGCCGCTGGGCAGCTCGGCGGTCGCGGCGTGCAGCACGGGCAGGGCGCCGGCATCGGGTGACTGTCCGATGATCGGCATGAGGCGATCCCAGAGGCCGGGCTTCACCGTCGGCCGAGACGTCGTCGGCCTCGCCGCGAGGGCGTGTGTCGGATCAAAGGGCCGTGCGGGGCGACGTTCACCGCTTCGTCACTGAGGCCCGTGCGAGACTCGCGCTGTGACCGGCCACAGGATTCTCGAGTACCTCGGTCTGCGCCACGAGCCCGGCACCACCCGCACCGGCGCCGAGCGCGCGTTGAGCTGGGTCATGGTCGCTGCCGTCGTCGTGGCGCTGTTCGTGACGCGGGACCTCGCCTTCTGGCCGCAGGTGGCGATCCTCGTCGGCGTCGCGCTGGTGGCGGGGCTGGCCGTTGGCGTAGTGCTGACTCGCGCGACCGCTCGGCGCGAACGCAGCCCCGACGTCTGAGCCCGAGACCTACCGGACGCGGTGGGTGGGCCGGGACGTGCGCGTCGCGGCGTCGTAGGCCGCAGCCTTGTAGCTCACGCGCACCGTCAGGCGGTGGCGGCGGTCAGCCTTCTTGACGCGGTACGACGGGCCGTTGGCTCCGCGGATCGCCTTGCCGTCACGCAGCCAGCGGTACGTGCGCCGGCCGTTGGGCTCGGTGGCGGACGACCTCGCCTTCAGGCGTCGCCCGACCTTGGCGCGACCGTCGATGGTGGGGCTGCTCTTGATCCAGAACGTGCCGCGGACGACGCCGCTCGGCGAGGTCCACGACGCGGAGGCCGAAGCGCGACCCGGAGACGTGGCCGTCGCCGTGATCGTGATCGTGTGACCCAGCTCGGCGGCCCTGACGACGTAGGTGGGGCCGGTGCCGAGCGGGCGTGTGCCGTCGAACCAGGCGTACGTCAAGGTGGCGGTGGCCGGGTCCCATCGCCCGGGGCGGGCCGCGAGCCTGTAGCCCACCTTCGGTGTGCCGACGAAGTACGGGGTGGTGACGTTCTTGGCCGCGCTGCCGTCGGACGCGAGCGTCACGTTCTCGGTCAGCTGGGCGCCGGCGCTGACCGACTTCGTGCAACCGAACCACACGCCGTCGCCCTGGGTGGTCTGGAAGCGCCGGACGTGGGCGTAGCCGTCGCCGGCCGGCGCCGCGACGTCGAGGCAGTACTCGGCTGGGGAGTCGAGCTGTCCGGTCAACGGGAGGTCGTAGCGTCCTGCGCCGTCCGACACCGTGCTGGCGCTGTCGTCGTGGCCGCGGACGTCGTCGGTGTGGGCGGTCACCCGCACGCCGGCCGCGGGGCGTCCCTGGGCATCGGTGAGCCGGCCGCGGAAGTGTGCCGGTGACGGCACCGGGAAGCTCGTGCCCGCACGCTTGCCGCCAGCAGCGACCCGCACCGGGGTGCCGACCCCGGCCCACGGGGTGGACGAGGGCGTGCGGTCGATGACGTAGCCGCGCTGCGCGTCGAAGCAGACGGGAAGACGGCCGGGTGCCGTGGCGCACACCTGCACGTCCGTGCCGGCGGGCACCGTGAGGGAGTACGCGCCGTTGCTGCTGGAGGTGGCGGTCGACGACGGCTGCGTCACGTTCTCGGGGATGCGCGCGCTCACCGTGGCGCCCGCGATCGCCGTGCCGTCCGTGCCGGTGAGGGTGCCGGAGATCGTGCCGGTCGCCGCTGCGGCGGACGCCGGCGGCATCGAGACGGTCGCCAGGCCGACCGAGAGCACGAGCGCCGCGGCGCAACGATGGAAGAGGTGCGGGTGGCGTGTCATGGGAGTCCCTCGGATCGGCGGCCTCGGTCACCGACGGCCCCCGAGAATGTAGCCCGGCGGGACACCCTGTCGTAACCGGACGAAGGTCACGAGTCGCCGGCCGGCGCACGACCTCTGACACGATGGCGGCATGACTGCTTACTGGATCAGCACGTACCTCGAGATCCGCGACGAGACCAAGCTGAAGGCGTATGCCGAGCTGGCCGGGCCGGCCCTGACCGGCGCGGGCGGCACGTTCCTCGCCCGGGGGCTTCCGGAGAAGGTCTACGAGCAGGGGCGCCAGCAGCGGTCGGTCCTCATCGAGTTCCCGTCGGTCGAGGCGGCGGTCGCCGCCCACGACAGCGAGGCGTACCAAGCTGCGCTCGAGGCCCTGGGTGACGGCGTGGTGCGTGACCTGCGCATCGTTCCCGGTGCCTGACACCGCTCGACGTCCGGTTCCGGCCTAGTCCCTGGCGGGCGCGTGCCGCGAGACGTGCTGGATGGCGTCGAGGCAGGCCCGCACGGTCGGCCGATTGGCGGCCTCGCGCCGCGAGACGGTCAGCAGACGACGGCTCAGGCGCGGCGTGCTGAGCTGCCGGACGTCGACGGGGGCCACCGAGTCGGCCACGGCGCGGCGGGGGAGCAGGGCCACCCCCTCACCCCGCGAGACCGCCACCACGAGCAGCAGCAGGTCGTCGGTCTCCCAGCCGACGCGGGGCTCGAACCCCGCCGCGCGGCACGCGTAGCGGGTGGCCGCGCCGCACGCGGCCCCAGCAGGCGGCAGCACCCAGGTCTGGTCCTTCAGCGTCGACAGGGACGGACGCTCGGGCAGGTCGGCACCCCGAGCGGTCACCAGCACCAGCGGCTCCGACGCGACCTCCTCGACCAGGAGGTGCGAGGGCAGGGGCAGCGGCACGTGGTCGTAGACGTCGATGACGGCGAGGTCGAGCTGGCCGCCGAGCACGGCCTCGACGCTGTGCGCCGGCTCGACCGTCTGCACCGTCATCCGCAGGTCGGGTGCGCTGCGCGCCAGCACCGTGATGGCCGGCAGGATCACCGCCGCGGCGGCCGAGGCGATCGAGCCGACGCGCACCCGTCCGGCGACCTTGCCGCTGAGCTGCGCCATGGTCGTCTCGGTCTCCTCGAGGGCGCGGACGACGTCCTCGGCCTGGGTGAGCAGAGCCTCACCCGCTCCCGTCAGCGTGACCCCGCGGGGCCGGCGCTCGAGCAGCGGCACGCCGCACTGCCGCTCGAGCTGCGACATCTGCTGCGACACCGCCGAGGCGGTCATCCCGAGCACCCGGGCGGCGGCGCTGATGCTGCCGTGCCGCGCGACCTGCACGAAGGTGGCGAGGCGGACTCCGTCGGCCGGCGAGGTGGTCATGCCGCGACCCTACCCTTAAGCACGACTTAACTTGCTGGCCTCCAGCGTTCACGACCGCGAGGATGGAACGACTACCCGCCACCCAGGAGTTCCCTACATGAGTGACATCGCCCAGCAGGCCGCAGCCATCCTCGACCGTCTTGGCGCGGGTGATCCCTTCGTCACCGACGGCGACCTGATCTGCCGCTCGCCGATCGACGGCAGCGAACTCGGGCGGCTGCGCTCGCACACGGCCGACGAGGCGTCCGACGTCATCGGCCGCGCCCACGAGGCCTTCGTCCAGTGGCGGACCGTGCCGGCGCCGGTGCGCGGGCAGTTCGTCCGCGAGCTGGGCGAGCTGCTGCGCGAGCACAAGGACGATCTCGGCGCCCTGGTGTCGATCGAGGCCGGCAAGATCGTGTCGGAGGGCCTGGGCGAGGTGCAGGAGATGATCGACATCTGCGACCTCGCGGTCGGGCTGTCGCGGCAGCTGCACGGCCTGACGATCGCCACCGAGCGCCCGGGCCACCGCATGATGGAGCAGTGGCTGCCGCTCGGCGTGGTCGGCGTCATCTCGGCGTTCAACTTCCCGGTCGCGGTGTGGTCGTGGAACGCCGCGCTCGCCTTCGTCGCCGGTGACGCGGTCGTCTGGAAGCCGTCCGAGAAGACGCTGCTGACGGCGCTGGCCTGCCAGGCCCTCGCCCTCGAGGCCGGCCGCCGCGCCGGTGTGCCCGAGGGCCTGTCGGCCGTGCTGGTCGGCGACCGCACCGTCGGCGAGGTCATGGTCGACGACCCGCGCGTACCGCTGGTCTCGGCGACCGGCTCGACCCGCATGGGCAAGGAGGTCGCCCCTCGCGTCGCCGCCCGTCTCGGCCGCTCGCTGCTCGAGCTCGGCGGCAACAACGCCGCGATCGTGGCGCCGTCGGCCGACCTCGACCTGGCGGTGCGGGGCATCGTGTTCTCGGCGGTCGGCACGGCGGGCCAGCGCTGCACCTCGCTGCGGCGCATCATCGTGCACGAGTCGATCAAGGACGACCTCGTGGCCCGGCTGAAGGCCGCCTACGAGACGCTGCCGATCGGCTCGCCGCTCGATTCGTCCACGCTGGTCGGCCCGCTGGTCGACGAGGCCGCCTTCGACGCGTTCGGCGCCGCGATCGAGACCGCTCGCGCCGACGGTGGCGACCTGGTCACCGGTGGCACGCGCGCCGAGGTCGACGGCGACGGCTTCTACGTCCACCCCGCGATCGTCGACATGCCGCGCCAGAGCCAGATCGTCAAGACCGAGACCTTCGCACCGCTGATGTACGTCCTGACGTACCGCGAGCTCGACGAGGCGCTGGCCCTGCACAACGAGGTCGCCCAGGGGCTGTCGTCGTCGATCTTCACCCTCGACGTCCGCGAGGCCGAGACGTTCATGTCGGTCGTCGGCTCCGACTGCGGCATCGCCAACGTCAACATCGGCCCGTCGGGTGCCGAGATCGGTGGCGCGTTCGGCGGCGAGAAGGAGACCGGCGGCGGTCGCGAGTCGGGGTCGGACGCCTGGCGCGCCTACATGCGCCGCACGACCAACACGGTCAACTACTCCACCGAGCTGCCCCTCGCCCAGGGGGTCGAATTTGTCTGAGCAGGTCTCGCCCACCGAGCTGCGGGCGCGCTTCGCAGAGGCGTTGTCGACGCTGTACGGCCGCGAGGTGCCGGCGTACACGACGTTGGTCGAGGTGTCGCAGGAGGTCAACGCCGAGGTGCTGGCCCGTGGCGGTCACGACGCCGAGCGGCTCGGCTCGATCGAGCGCGTCACGGCCGAGCGCCACGGGGCCATCCGCGTGGGCAGCGCCCACGAGCTCGCGCAGGTCGCCCGGGTCTTCGGGGCGTGCGGCATGTACCCGGTCGGCTTCTACGACCTGCGCGAGGCCAGGCCGGCCATCCCGGTCGTCTCGACGGCCTTCCGCCCGGTCGACCGTGCCGAGCTGGCCAGCAACCCGTTCCGGGTCTTCACCTCGGTGCTGGTGGTCGACGACCGTCGCTTCTTCGACGAGGGCACCGAGGCCGAGCTCCGCGAGTTCCTCGGCGCGCGCACCCTGTTCGCGCCCGAGCTGCTCGAGCTGGCCGACCGCATGGAGCGCGACGGCACGCTGACGTCGGGCGACGCCGACCGCTTCCTCGCGCTGGCCACGGCCGCGTTCGAGCTGTCACCCGAGCCCGTCGACCGCGAGTGGTACCAGAGGCTCGAGGCGATCTCGAGCGTCGCCGCCGACATCGGTGGCGTCGCCTCGACGCACATCAACCACCTCACCCCGCGGGTCCTCGACATCGACGAGCTCTACACGCGCATGCAGCAGCGCGGCATCGAGATGATCGACCGCATCCAGGGCCCGCCGCGCACCGACCCGGGGCACCCCGACGTGCTGCTGCGCCAGACGTCGTTCCGCGCCCTGGCCGAGCCGCGCCGGTTCCGCGAGCCCGACGGCAGCGTCGTCACGGGCGACCTGAGCGTCCGGTTCGGCGAGGTCGAGCAGCGCGGCGTGGCCCTCACCCCCGAGGGCCGCGAACTCTACGACGCCGAGGGCATCGGCAGCCTGCCCGACGACGAGGCCGAGCTCGACGCACGCGACCTCGCCTACTACGTGCGCGGTGCCGACGGAGGCCTGACGCCGATCGTCTACGAGGACTTCCTGCCCAAGTCGGCGGCCGGCATCTTCGCCTCCAACCTGACGGGGGAGGGTCGCTCCGACGCGTCGCGGCGCGCAGCCGCCCGCGACGCGGCGTGGATGCAGGACGTCCTGGGGCGTGAGCTCCACGACCCGTACGCGCTGTACGAGGCCGAGCGGCGCGAGGCGTCCCGCTAGACGGGCTCGCCGGGCTGGACGCGTCCCGACTCGTCGATCCGGTGGCCCTCGGCCAGCAGCAGCGGCGTCGCGACCTCGCGGTGTTGGCGGTACAGACGTCCGCTGGCGGGCAGCACGCGCCACCAGGGCAGCCCGGGCACGCGGCGCAGGACGTTCGCGACGGCCTGGCCGGCACCGGGGTGGCCTGCCTCGAGCGCGACCTCCCCGTAGGTCACGAGCTCGCCCGGCTCGAGCGCGGCGACGACGGAGACGACGTGCTGCTGGAAGGCGCTGAGCTCCTTGGGAGGATCGGGATGACCGCCGCCGGGGAGCGGCAGCACCGATTCGTCGCTGCTCATGCGTCCAGTCAACCGCACGGCCCAGCAGCGCGCCGGGGTGTGAGCCTTCTCGCGCGGACATCGGAGCACGTGGCACGCAGACTGGACACATGATCACGTCGCGCCTCCCGAGGACCTCCACGGCATGGGCGCCGCTGCTCGTCCCGCTCGCGGTGCTGCTGACGTGGGACGTCGGCGTGACGATCGCCTTCAAGGTCGGCCTCGTCGAGTTCCGCGGCATCGAGATCCAGTACACGCTCTACGGCACGGCGATCGCGCTGTTCCTCGGGTTCATGGTCAACGCCTCCTACGCGCGCTGGTGGGAGGCCCGGACCCTGTGGGGCAGCGTCGTCAACCACTCGCGCAACCTGGCCCGCCAGACCACGACGCTGCTCGACACCACGGGGCCCGGCGCACGACCGGAGATCGTCGACCAGATGGTGCGCGCGCAGATCGCGTACGTCCAGGCGTTGCGCACGTCCCTGCGCGAGCAGCCCCTGCCGCCGGAGGTCGACGTCTACCTCGACGAGACCGCCGTGACGACCGTCCGAGCCGCCACCAACGCACCCACCGCGGTGCTGTCGCACGCGGGTCGCCTGCTGGCCGAGGCCTACCGCCGCGGCATGGTCAGCGACATCGCGCGCGTGCAGGTCGAGTCGACGCTGAGCGTGCTGACCGACGCACAGGGCGGGCTCGAGCGCATCAAGAAGACCCCGCTGCCCGTGCAGTACCGCTTCCTGCCGTCGTTCTTCGCCCGCGCGTTCTGCGTCGTCCTGCCGTTCGCGGTCTACCAGGACCTCCAGTGGTGGACGCCCGTCGGCTCGGGGCTGGTCGGCATGATGTTCCTGCTCGCGGTGCAGGTCGGACGGGACCTCGCCGATCCCTTCCTCGACCGCGTGCACGACGTGCCGATGACGGCGATCTGCCGGTCCATCGAGATCGACCTGCTCGAGATGATCGGCGCCGAGACGCCCGAGGCCGTGGCCCCCGTCGACGAGGTGCTGTGGTGAGTGCGCGGCGGCGGGTTGCGACGCGATAGGTCGGGTACGTCGGTGGCATGACCGACACCCCAGCCCTCACCCTGCGCTTCGACTTCGACTGGCAGCCGAGCTACCGGCGCGCCGCGTGGCCTTTCGGCATCACACCCCGCCGCGCCTGGGTGGAGGTGGGCGACGTGCAGCTGACCGTCCGCTTCGGACCCTGGACGCTGTCGTCGGCGCTCGACAACGTCACGGGCACCGACGTCACCGGCCCCTACGCCTTCGTCAAGACCGCCGGCCCGCCGCACCTGTCGTTCAGCGATCGAGGCATCACGTTCGCGACCAACGGCGAGCGCGGCCTCTGCGTGTCGTTCCGCGACCCGGTGCCGGGCATCGACCCGACCCGCCGCATCCGCCATCCCGGGGCGACGCTGACGGTGCAGGACGTCGACGGGCTCGCACGGGCCTTGTCGCCGCGATCGTCCTGACCGGCTCTTGACGCCGCACTTGTTTTTTGCAAGTGTGATGCGCACCACCTCACGCGCGATACGGAGCCCGTCATGCCTCAGATGTTCGTCAACCTGCCCGTCACCGACCTCGACCGCGCCAAGGCGTTCTACGAGGCGCTCGGCTTCACGATCAATCCCCAGTTCACCGATCACAACGCCGCCTGCGTCGTGGTCGAGGACGGGCACAGCTACTTCATGATCCTCGTGCGCGAGTTCTTCCAGACCTTCACGGACGTGCCGATCGGCGACCCGAGGACCGGCCCGACGGTGGCGGTGGCCCTGTTCTCCGACACTCGCGACGAGGTCGACGCGATGGCCGAGCGCGGCCTCGCGGCCGGCGGCTCGGAGCCGAGGGAGGCCTCCGACTACGGCTTCATGTACCAGCGCCAGCTGCTGGACCCCGACGGCAACTTCCTCGAGCTCGGCTGGATGGACCCCGTCGCGGCCGAGCAGGGCCCGGACGCCGTGGCAGGTCAGCAGGCCTGACGCCCGTGGCCGCACGCGAGTACGGGCAGTACTGCGGTGTCACGCAGGCCCTCGAGCTGGTGGGGGAGCGATGGGCGCTGCTGATCGTCCGCGACCTGCTCGTCGGCCCCCGTCGCTACGGCGAGCTGGCCGAGGGGCTTCCGCGCATCCCCAGCAACATCCTGGCCGCGCGGCTCAAGGAGCTGCAGGCCGCCGGCATCCTGCGGCGCGCGCCACGCTCGCGCGTCGTCGTCTACGAGCTGACGCCCTACGGCCGCGAGCTGGAGCCCGTCGTGCTGGCGCTCGGCGCGTGGGGCTTCAAGGCGATGGGCGACCCCCGCGACGAGCAGGTCGTGACGCCCGACTCGATGACGATGGCCCTGCGCACCGCGTTTCGACCCGCCGTCGCCGCCGAGCTGCCGGCGACGTCCTACGCGGCGCGGCTCGGGGCCGCCGAGCTGCTCGTGCGCGTGGACGGCGCTCGCCTCGACGTCTCGCGCGGCGACGGCCCGGTCGACCTGTCGTTCGCGGCCGGGCCGGGCATCCGCCGGCTCATCTCGGGCGAGCTGGCCCCCGACCGCGCGATCTCGACGGGCGTCGTCGAGGTGCTGCACGGCCGCGGCGACCTGCTCGCGCGGTTCGCGACCACCTTCCACCTCGCCGCCTAGCCCCTAGCCTCCTAGCCGTCTAGCCCCGCGAGTGGCGCAGTTCTGCGGATCTGAGACGGCGATTCTCGCGGGACTGCGCCACTCGCGGTCGGGACTGCGCCACTCGCGGGGGCAGGGGGGGGGGCGGTCAGGCAACGGCGGCGGCCGCGGCGCGCCCCGCCTCGCGGCCCGAGAACAGGCAGCCGCCCAGGAAGGTGCCCTCGAGCGCGTTGTAGCCCATCATCCCGCCGCCGCCGAAGCCGCTGACCTCGCCCGCGGCGTACAGGCCCGGCAGAGGCTCGCCGTCCGCCGTGAGGCAGCGTCCGGACAAGTCGGTCTCGAGGCCGCCCAAGGTCTTGCGGGTCAGGATGTTGAGCCGCACCGCGATCAAGGGTCCGTTGGACCGGTCGAGGAACCGGTGGGGTGTCGCGACGCGGATCAGCTTGTCGCCGCGGTACCGGCGGGCGCCGCGGATCGCGGTGATCTGCGCGTCCTTGGTGAAGTCGTTGTCGATCTCGCGGTCGCGCGCCTCGAGCAGGTGCCGCAGCTCGCCCTCGTCGACGTGGCCTGTGTCGCCGACGCGGTTCATGCCCGCCACGAGCTCGGTGAGCGTGTCGGCGACGACGAAGTCCTCGCCGTGGGTCTTGAAGGCCTCGATCGGTCCCGGCGCGCCCGGCTTGACGCGCGACAGCAGCAGCTTGACGTCCTTTCCGGTCAGGTCGGGGTTCTGCTCCGAGCCCGACAGCGCGAACTCCTTCTCGATGACCTTCTGGGTCAGCACGAACCACGAGTAGTCGTGGCCGGTGCCGCGCAGGTGCTTGAGGGTGCCGAGCGTGTCGAACCCCGGGAAGTTCGGGGCGGGCAGACGCCGGCCCGTGGCGTCGAGCCACAGCGACGACGGACCGGGCAGGATGCGGATGCCGTGGTTGGCCCAGATGGGGTCCCAGTTGCGCAGGCCCTCGACGTACGCCCACAGGCGGTCGGGGTTGATGATCCGGGCGCCGGCCTGCTCGCTGATCGACAGCATGCGCCCGTCGACGTGGGCGGGCACGCCGGCGACCATCGTCGCGGGAGGAGTGCCGAGACGCTCCGGCCACACCTTGCGCACGAGGTCGTGGTCGCCGCCGATGCCGCCGGACGTCACGATCACGGCCTGGGCCCGCAGCGCGAAGTCGCCGACCTCGACCCGGCTGGACGCGGCGCCGCGCACGACGTCGGTCGGCTCGAGCAGGGCGCCGGCGACCCCCACGACCGTGCCGTCCTCGACGATCAGCGAGTCGACACGGTGCCTGAGCGCGAACGTGATGCGTCCGGACTCGACGTGCGCGCGCACCCGGCGCTCGAACGGCGCGACGACCCCCGGGCCGGTGCCCCACGTGATGTGGAAGCGGGGCACCGAGTTGCCGTGGCCCTCCGCGCGACCGTCGCCGCGCTCGGCCCATCCGACGACGGGGAACACCTTCAGGTCCATCGAGCGGAGCCAGGCACGCTTCTCGCCGGCCGCGAAGTCGAGGTACGCCTCGGCCCAGCGGCGCGGCCAGACGTCCTCGGGCCGGTCGAACTGCGCGCTGCCCATCCAGTCCTGCTCGGCGAGCGCCCGCGAGTCCTTGATGCCCATGCGCCGCTGCTCGGGGGAGTCGACGAAGAACAGCCCGCCGAGGCTCCAGAACGCCTGGCCGCCGAGGTTCTGCTCGCCTTCCTGGTCGACCAGCACCACCGAGCGTCCGGCGTCGGCGGCCTCGGCCGCGGCGGCGAGACCGGCGATGCCGGCTCCGACGACGATGATGTCTGCGTCCACGTGACTCTCCTTCGACCTGCTGCCCGGGTCAGGTGCCCGGCGACTGTCATTCAGCATGTGGTCGGACGGGCTCTGGGGCAAGATCAGTTGTCAGCAGGTGAGCAACGGGCTCGCCGGCCGGTGACAGGGAGGCGGCGTGACATGGGGCGCCTGGAGCGTGCGGCGGTGCAGCAACGCCTGACGGACGACCGCGAGGTCGTGACCGAGCGCATCTCTGCCGCCATCCGCGAGCAGATCCCCGCCTACGCCTCGCTCGGCGAGACGCAGCGACGAGAGACCGAGGCCATCGTCACGTGGGGCGTCCGTCGCCTGCTCGAGCTGTGGGTCACCGACACCTCGCTCGACGAGGCCGACCTGCAGCGCTTCCGTGGCATCGGGGCGGCGCGCGGCACCGACGGACGTCCGCTGTTCGCGGTGCTGAGGGCGTACCGGGTCGCCGGGGTCGAGACGAGTGGGCTGATCGGCGAGGCGGCGGCCGACCTCACGATCGACGACGCGCTGTCGCTCAACCGGGTCATGCTCGCCAGCCTCGACCAGCTCTCCGAGGCGTTGTTCGCCGGCTACACCTCGGCCACCGAGAGGCTGGCGGCCGATCGCGCCCAGGTCGTGCGCGACCTGGCCGACGACCTGGTGACAGGACGCCAGACCTCGGCCGCTGCGCTGAAGGACCGGTCGGCGCAGCTCGGCATCACCCTGCCGGCGGCCCTGTCGATCACCGTCGTCGGATCCGTCGCGGGCGAGGTGACGGTCGGCGAGGTCGACGGGCTCGCAGCCGCGGTCGCCGAGTCGTCGGACGAGGTGCTGGTGCTGTCGACGTGCCGCGCGGGCCAGGGCGTGCTGCTGCACTCCGGGCCGATCGACCTGACCGCGACGGGGCAGACGGCGGCGCGCCGCACATGCACGGTGGCCGACGTGCCCCTCGCCGACCTGCCGGCCACCTGCACCCTGGCGGCCACCGCCGTCAGGCACGCGCCCGCTGCCGCCTTCGCCGGACGCTCGTTGGACGAGGCGGACGCCCTGCTGGTGGCGCTCCTGCGGGGCGAGCCGGCCGTCGATCCCCGCACGTTCGCCTCAGCCGCGCTGCATCCGCTGCTCGGCCGCGGCCAGGCGCACCTCCTGCAGGGGCTGGACGCCTACCTGTCGGCCGGGTCGTCGGTCGAGGCCGGACGCGCCCTGGGGCTGCACGCGCAGAGCATGCGCTACCGCCTGCGCCGGGCCCGCGAGCTCACGGGGCGCGACCTCGACAGCCCGTGGGACCACCAGCTGCTGCGCACCGCCTGCACGATCCGGGGCATGGACCTCGAGTGACGTCGGACCCGGTGCCGCGTCAGGCGTTCTCGAGCGACCGCTGGTATCGCAGCTCGGCGGTGACGCGCAGGCCGCCGTCGGTGTCGACCCGCCACGAGTCGCACAGGTGCTCGACGATCGCCAGGCCCCGGCCACGCACCGAGTAGTCGTTGAACGAGATGGCCTCGACCGTCGTCGCCTCACCGCTGTCGCACACGCTGATGCGCAGGACGTCGTCGACCAGGCACCACGACACGTCGATCTGGCCGTGCGAGTTGGCGCGACCGTGGTCGATGCCGTTGGTGGCCAGCTCGGCCATCACGAGCTCGGCGTCGTCGATCAGGCGCTGTGGAAGGTCGTGCCGCTCGAGCTCGGCGACCATGGTCTTGCGGGCCACGCGGACGCTGCGAGGCTCGAACGGCAGGCTGAGCGTGGTGCAGGAGTCGTCCTCGTGCGAGGCGGACGTGTGCGAGGTGCTCACGACGTCATTCCTTCGTCGGTTCGTCCGGCCTGGCTGACCGGGCGGGGAGTCATGGACCGTGGGAAAACCGCGGTGGCACCTCCACCTTGACAGAGCCCGCTCGGTCGCGCGACCGCTGAGTCGGTTCGTCCGACGCTGGGCCGCGGTGGCACGATGGACGAGTGGCTGTGTCCGCGGTCACATCGACGACGGGAGACGGGGCGCCCATGACGAGCCGTGAAGCAGGACCCACCGATCTCGAGCTGCTCGAGACGACGATCGGCGACGATCTCGCCGCGACGGTCGCGGCGCACGGCGACCGCGAGGCGCTCGTCGAGTGCGCGTCCGGTCGGCGGTGGACGTACGCCGAGCTCGCGGCCGACATCGACGCCGTCGCGCTGGGGCTGCTCGGCCTCGGCGTGCGGCCTGGCGACCGGGTCGGCGTGTGGGCGCCCAACTGTGCCGAGTGGGTGCTGACGCAGTACGCGACGGCTCGCATCGGTGCCGTCCTGGTGACGGTCAACCCGGCCTACCGCACGCACGAGCTGTCGTTCGTCATCGGGCAGTCGGGGATGCGCACGATCATCGCGGCCTCGTCGTTCAAGGGAGCCGACTACGCCGCGATGATCGACCAGGCTCGGGCCGAGCATCCCGCGCTGGTCGACGTCGTGCTGATCGGCGAGCCGTCGTGGGACGCGCTCGTGACGTCGGGACGGGCGGCCGACGCCGCGGTGCTCGACGACGTGGCCGGCGGGCTGTCGGGCAACGACCCCATCAACATCCAGTACACGTCGGGCACCACGGGGTTCCCGAAGGGCGCGACGCTCTCGCACCGCAACATCCTCAACAACGGCTGGTTCGTGGGGGAGCTGATCGACTACACCCAGCACGACCGCATCTGCATCCCCGTGCCCTTCTACCACTGCTTCGGCATGGTGATGGGCAATCTCGCCGCGACGTCCCACGGCGCGACGATGGTGATACCGGCGCCGGCCTTCGACCCCGTCGCCACGCTGCGGGCCGCCGCCGACGAGCAGTGCACGTCGCTGTACGGCGTGCCGACGATGTTCATCGCGATGCTCGACCAGCCCGACTTCGCGTCGTACGACCTCACGCACCTGCGCACCGGCATCATGGCCGGCTCGCCGTGCCCCATCGAGACGATGAAGCAGGTCATCGATCGCATGGGCGCCGAGGACGTGTCGATCTGCTACGGCATGACCGAGACGTCGCCGGTCTCCACCCAGACCCGCACCGACGACAGCCTCGACCGGAGGGTGTCGACGGTGGGCCGAGCCGGTCCGCACGTCGAGATCCAGGTCATCGACCCGATCACCGGCGAACCGGTGCCGCGGGGGGTGCCGGGCGAGCTGTGCACGCGCGGCTACCTGGTGATGCTCGGCTACTGGGACCAGCCGGACCGCACGGCCGAGGCCATCGACGCCGACGGCTGGATGCACACCGGCGACCTCGCCGTGATGGACGACGACGGCTACGTCAGCATCACGGGTCGCATCAAGGACGTCGTGATCCGCGGCGGCGAGAACATCTACCCGCGCGAGGTCGAGGAGTTCCTGATGGGACATCCCGACGTGCTCGACGTGCAGGTGTTCGGCGTGCCCGACGAGCGGTACGGCGAGGAGGTCATGGCCTGGATCCGCATGCGCGGTGACGCCGCACCGCTGGCGGTCGACGACGTCCGCGAGTTCTGCCGCGGGCGCCTCGCTCACTACAAGGTGCCGCGCTACGTGCAGGTCGTCGACGAGTTTCCGATGACGGTGACCGGCAAGGTGCGCAAGGTCGAGATGCGCGAGACCGCCCAGCGGATGCTCGGGCTCAGCCCCGCGGCTCCACCTGCATCTCGCCCATGAGCCCCCAGTCGTCGTCGGGCACGACGGTGTTGATGATCTGAGGCGTCGAGGCGAGCCACTGCGGCATCTCGGCGGTGGCCTTCTTGAAGTGGTCGGAGCCCACGTGGGCCTCGGCGGCGTCCTCGTCGAAGGCCTCGAGCAGCACGTACTCGTTCGGGTCGTCGAGGCTGCGCGACCACATGAACCACCGGTTGCCCGGCTCGGCGCGGGTCGCCTCGGTGAACTCGCGGGTGAGCTCGGGGAACTGCTCGGCGTGCTCGGGCAGCACGTGGAATCGGACGTTGATGATGATCATGTCCCCATGATGCCGATGCCTCGCCGTCGGTGCCTGTCGGCGTCCGTCACCGCCCGTCGGCGTCGACCAGCTCGGGCAGCTCGCGGGACGCCTCGGGGCCCGACGTCAGGCGCGACGCCACGGTCTGGACGATCGGTGCAGCCGCGACCTTGGTGCCCCACTTCAGCAGCTGGGCGCCCGCGCTGGTCTTCGGGGCGGCGAGGCGGGGCACGCCCGGCGGCAGGTCCTGGGCGTCCTCGACCAGGGGACGCATCCACTCGTCGTACTCGGCGAACGCCTGCTCGTGGTCGCCGGCCGCCGCGCGCGAGAGGGCCGCCGCCAGCACGTACGCGCCCGTGATGGCCAACGACGTCCCGCCGCCGCCGAGCGGCGTCACGCACCACGCGGCGTCGCCGAGCAGCACGACGCGTCCGCGCTGCCAGGTCGGGCAGACCACCTGGCGCAGGTAGTCGACGTAGAGGTCGTCGGAGTCGTCGAGCCCGTCGAGGATGCGCGGCACCTGCCAGCCGACGTCCGCGAACCGCTCCCGCAGCGCGGAGCGGAGCTGCCGGTCGTCCAGGCCGTCGAGCACGGGGGAGTCGGTCGTGAAGTTCAGCATCGCTCGGGTGGTTCCCTCGTCGTCGGGACGCAGGCCGGCCTGCCGCCCGCCGGGCACGACCAGCCAGTTCCACCACGCGTCGTCGTCGGGCGTCCGGTCGATCGTGGCGTACGAGCAGTACATGCCGATCGCCTTCTCGTGCGGCTCGTCGCCGAAGACGAGCCCCCGGGTGCGGGAGCCGACGCCCTCGGCGACGACCAGCACGTCGAACCGCTCGCGCGTGCCGTCGGACAGCTCGACCTCGACACCGTCGGGATCGTCGTCGACCGCGACGATGCTCGCCCCGAACCGCCACGTGACCGTGTCGGGGCACGCGTCGACCAGCACCTGCGACAGCGCACCGCGCAGGATCTCGAGCTCGGCGGTCGGACCGTCGCGCCCCTCGCCGCCCTCGCTGGTGCGCACCGGGAACTCCGACACGACCGTTCCGTCCTCGGCGACGAACCGGGTGCCGATCTCGCCGGTGTTGCGGGCGCGGACGGCGTCGACCAGGCCCATCTTCTGCAGCACCTCGCGGCCCGTGGCCCGCACGTCGATGTTCTGCCCGCCCGGTCGCAGCTCGGGCGCCTTCTCGACGACCGTCACGTCGAGGCCCGCGCGGTCGAGCCAATAGGCGGCGGCGGGGCCGGCCACGCTCGCGCCGGTGACCAGGACGCGCCGTCGGTCGGTCACGGCAGCACCCGCGCGGCCCGGTAGCGCTCGACGTGGTGGAAGAAGCTCTCGCGCGAGTCACGGAAGCCGAGGAAGCCCGCGGCGCGGCTCTTGTTCATGTCGGTCAGGCTCTCGACCGTCCGCCCCAGGTCGCCGTCGGTGTGCCACCACGACGCGACGCGGTCGATGTCGGGCTCGACGAGACCGTGCTGCTCGGCGATGCGGCGCCACGTCTCGGCCGAGTCGGCCATCGCCGTCTCGAGCGGGCGCGGCGCACCCTCGAAGCCCTCCCACTCGACGCCGAAGTGCTCGGCGATGCGGGGCCACAGCGAGCGCCAGCGGAAGACGTCACCGTTGGCGATGTTGAAGGCCTGGTCGTGCCCGGCCTCGTGCTCGGCCGCCCAGATGATCTGCTCGGCGAGCAGGTCGGCGTCGGTGACGTCGGTGACGCCGTTCCACTGCAGCTCCGATCCCGGGAACACCAGCGGCCGGCCCAGCTCGCGGCAGATCGTGGCGTAGGCCGAGATCGTCAGCACCATGTTCATGGCGTTGCCCGTCGCGAAGCCGAAGACCGTGTGCGAGCGGTGCACGCTCCAGGTGTGCCCGGTGCGCCGCGCGGAGTCGAACAGCTCGTCCTCCTGCGCGTAGTAGAAGTTGGGGTGGTCGAGGCGCGGCTCCTCCTCGCGGAACGGGGTGTCGGGCATGTCGCCCGTCCCATACGCCTCGAAGGGGCCGAGGTAGTGCTTGAGCCCTGTCATCAGGGCGACGTGCCGGACGCTGCGCGACGGCTCGAGCGCCGCCAGCACGTGTCGCACGGCCGCGCCGTTGACGGCGATGTTCTCGGCCTCGGTCTCCTGGCGCGTCCACGCGGTGATGGCGACCAGCTCGGGGTCGACGCCCTCGAGCGCCGTCCGCAACCCATCGAGGTCGCTGAGGTCGGCCACGACCGGCGTCACGCCGTCGGCCGCGCCACCGCTGCGCGACAGGCCGAACGTCGTCCAACCGGCCTCGACCAGCTGGGTGCTCAGGGCCTGGCCGATGATGCCGGTGGCACCGACGACGAGCGCGCGGGCGGGGGACGGGGGATGCGTCGAGGTCATGGCGTGGACGGTACCCGCGCTCCCGAAGCCGAACCCGTGTCGGACGTCTCCCGCCGGCGTCAGCCGTGCGTGCTGAAGGCTGCCCCCGTGATGGCGCGGATCGACTCGACGTCGTCGCCGGGCGCGACATCGACGAGCACCAGCCCGTCCGGGGTGACGTCGAAGACGGCGCGATCGGTGATGATGCGGTCGACGACGCCCAGGCCGGTCAGCGGCAGCGAGCAGTGCTCGACGATCTTCGGGCTGCCGTCCTTGGCCACGTGATCGGTCAGCACGACGATGCGCTTGGTGCCGGCCACGAGGTCCATCGCCCCACCCATGCCCTTCACGAGGGCACCCGGCACGGCCCAGTTGGCCAGGTCGCCGTTGGCAGCGACCTGCAGCGCGCCCAGCACGGCGATGTCGATCTTGCCGCCGCGGATCATGGCGAACGACTCGGCCGAGTCGAAGAAGCTGGCGCCCGGGTTGACCGTGACGGTCTGCTTGCCGGCGTTGATGAGGTCGGGGTCCTCCTCGCCCTCGTACGGGAACGGCCCCATGCCGAGGATGCCGTTCTCCGACTGCAGCGTGACCCGGATGTCGTCGGGCACGTGGTTGGCGACCAGGGTCGGGATGCCGATCCCGAGGTTGACGTAGTCGCCGTCGGACAGCTCGCCGGCCGCGATCGCGGCCATCTCGTCGCGCGTCCAGCTCATGCGGGTGCTCCTTGCGTGGAGGCGGCCGAGGCGTCCGGACGTGGCCGGGTGGTGCGCTGCTCGATGTCCTTGACCCGGTCGGACGCCTGCACGACGCGGGTCACGTAGACACCCGGCGTGTGCACCAGCTCGGGGTCGACGGCGTCGACCAGGTGCTCGACCTCGGCGACCGTGACGCGCCCGCAGGTCGCCACGACGGGGTTGAAGTTGCGCGCCGCGAGGCGGTAGCGCAGGTTGCCGTGCTGGTCGCCCGTGTGCGCGTGCACGAGCGACAGGTCGGCGACGATGCCGCGCTCCTGAACGTAGGTCACGCCGTCGAACTCGGCCGTGGGCTTGCCCTCGGCGACCTGCGTGCCGACGCCGGTGCGCGTGTAGAAGGCGGGGATGCCCGCCCCGCCGGCGCGCATCCGCTCGGCCAGGGTGCCCTGCGGGTTGAACTCGACGTCGAGGACGCCGTCGAGGTACTGGCGGGCGAACAGCTTGTTCTCGCCCACGTACGACGCGATGACCTTGGCGACCTGCTGGTTCTCGAGCAGGAGGCCGAGGCCCTTGCCGTCCACGCCCATGTTGTTGGACACGATCGTCAGGTCGGTGGCGCCGGAGTCGCGCACGGCCTCGATGAGGTCGGAGGGGATGCCACTGAGCCCGAAGCCGCCGACGGCGATCGTCATGCCGTTGCGGACGAGCTGGCTGATCTCGTTCATCAGGCGAACGTAGCCAGGGTGTGCTGCGGGGTCAACGATCAGCGGGAGGACTGGCGGCCACTGCTCACCGGCTGGACGTATTCGCGTTCCGCGTCCGCTGAGTGGACGCTACGATCGGCACATGGCAGGAGAAGGCATCGAGGTGGTGTCGCGCGTCGGTGCGTTGCTGCGCGGCATCTCCGCCCACGAGCCGTCCGGCGCCTCGACGACCGAGGTCGCCCGCTCCGTCGGCATGGCCAGGCCGACCGCCCATCGGCTGCTGGGCTCGCTGGCCCGCGAGGGCCTGGTCGATCGCGACGAGCGCACGGGTCGCTGGCACCTCGGGCCCGAGCTGTACCTGCTGGGCACATCGGCTGCGGCCCGCTACGACATCAGCCGTCACGCGCGCGCGATCGTCCACGAGCTGGCCGAGACGACCGGCGAGAGCGCGTTCCTGTCGGCGCGCCGAGGCGACGAGACGGTGTGCCTGCTCCGCGAGGACGGCAGCTTCCCGCTGCGCTCGCACGTGCTGCACGAAGGCATCCGGTTCCCCTTGGGCGTCGCGTCCGCGGGGCTGGTCATCCTGGCGCACCTCAACGAGCGTGAGCTGGCGACCTTCCTGGACGGCGCCGACCTCGTGCCCGAGTGGGGCGAGCAGCATGCGCGGTCGGCGCTGGCCGGGCGGATCCGCGAGACCCGCGACGCCGGCTTCGCGACCAATCCCGGTCTCGTGGTCGAGGGCAGCTGGGGGATGGGTGCGGCCGTGTTCGACGGTGCGGGGTCGCCGGCGTGGGCGCTGTCGCTGACCGGGGTCGAGTCGCGCTTCCGCGACGAGCGGCGGCCCGAGCTCGGACGGCTGCTGCTCGACCGTGCCCATCGCCTCACGCAGCTGCTGCGGCAGACGCGCTGAGCGGGCGGGCATGGACGGTTCGGCGAGGGGTACAGCGGTCGCATGACGAGCACGAGCAGCACCACGAGCAAGACGCACGACACGAGCGGGCGGACGCTCGCGTGGGCCGTGCTCGCGGCCGCCGTGATCGAGGTCGTGGCGCCCGTCGTGACGATCAACGGCCCCGGCAGCTCGCCGGGCAGCGGGTCCGGCCCCGAGCTGCTCATCACGCCCGTCGGCTGGGCGTTCTCGATCTGGGGCGTCATCTACGCGCTCGCGATCGTGCAGGCCGTGGCAGCGCTCGTCACGCGTGCCGACGTGCCGACGCGGCTGCAGGTCGACCTGGTCGTGCTCTACCTGGGTGGCGCCCTGTGGATCGCGCTGGCGGGCCTCGACAGCAGTGCCGCGACCGCAGGCGCCCTGCTGCTGATGCTCGTCGCCGCCGTCGACGCCGTCCTGACGGTGCGCCACGTGTCTCTTGCGCCGCACTGGTTGTCGGTGCTCACCCAGGTGTCCGTCGGGCTGTACGCCGGATGGGTGACCGCCGCGTTCTTCCTCAACGCGTCGACCGCGTCGGTCGATGCGGGCCTGGTCGAGGCGGCCGACGTCGGCTGGCAGCTCGTGGTCGTGGTGGTCGCCGTGGCCACGCTGATGACATTCATCGTGATGACCCGCGGCAACACCGCCTTCGCGCTGGCCGGCACGTGGGCCATGATCGGCATCGCCGTGACGGGCCGCTCGAACGGCACCGACGAGGTGCTCGTCGCGGCGGTCGTGGCCGCCGTCGTCCTGTTGGCGGTACTGGTGGCCGTGCGCCGGTCGGGCGGTCTTCGTCGCACCTAGGGTGCTGTCATGAGCTCTCCGGTCGTCATCGTCGTCGCAGCGGGTCCAGGAGTCAGCGGGTCGGTCGCCCGGCTGCTCGCGAGCCAGGGTTGGCGCGTGGGGCTGCTCGGGTCCGACGAGGGTGCGGTGCGTGAGCTCGCCGACAGCATCCCGTCCGCCGACGACGGCGTGCGATGGGCCGTGGCCGACGTCACCGACGAGCCTGCGGCGCGGGCGGCCGTGACGCGGCTGGCCGACGGCTTCGGGCGCATCGACCTGCTGCACTTCAACCCCAGTGCCTACCGGGGGAGCGATCCCTTGCAGCTGACGGTCGACGAGCTGCTCGCCGACGTGGCCGTCGGGGTCGGGGCGCTGCTGACGTCGGTGCAGGCCGCGCGGCCGTTCATGTCGGACGGTGCGCGTATCACCGTCACGGGCAGCATGGCCGCCGACGAGCCGTCAGCGGGTGCCGCGTCGCTCGGCGTCCAGAAGGCCGGGGTCCGCAACCTCGTGCACAGCGTCGACGCCCGCCTCTCGGCCGACGGCATCCGTGCGGTCTCGGTGACGGTGCGGGGCGTGCTGTCCGCCGAGGGGGCCTTCACGCCCGACCGCGTGGCTGCGGCGATCGTCGCTGCGGCTCGGCAGGACCCGTCGGCCTGGCGCACCGAGGTGCCGTACAGCGGATGAGGCCCGGACGTGCGACAGGCGGCACCCCCGGAGGGGTGCCGCCTGTCGCGGGTGGTGCTGGGTGACTCAGTTGCCGGCGACGCGACGCTTGAGGGCAGCAGCCGGCTTGAACGCGGCCGACGTCGACGCGGCGATGTCGATCGACTCGCCGGTCTGGGGGTTGCGGCCCGTGCGGGCGGCGCGCTCGCGGGTCTCGAACGTGCCGAAACCGGACAGGACGACCTGGTTGCCGTCGGCGAGCTGGTCGGCGATTCCGTCGAGCACGGCGTCGAGGGCGGCGGACGCGTCGGTCTTCGACGAGCCGGTCTTGTCAGCGACGTGGGCGATGAGCTCGTTCTTGTTCACAACTTCTCCTGAAGGGTAGGTCTTGTCGTGCCTGACGGCACCGACTCGACACTAGCGGCTCTGAACGTCCAGAGGGCGGCACGGAGGGTGTTTTGCGCCTGCAATTGCGCCGAACGGGGCCGAAATACCGCCTCTGGAGCGTTCACGAGGCCCTCAGAGGCTCAGTCGCGCCCGGGCCTGCTCGTACTCGGCCGTCATCTGGGCGACGAGATCGGCGACCGGGACGACGTGGTTGATGGCTCCGACGCCCTGTCCGGCGCCCCAGATGTCCTTCCAGGCCTTGGCGTCGCCGGTGCTGCCCGAGCCGAAGTTCATCGCGCTGGGGTCGGAGACCGGCAGGTCGTCGGGGTCGAGCCCGGCCGCCGCGATGCTGCCTCGCAGGTAGTTGCCGTGGATGCCGGTGAACAGGTTGCTGTAGACGATGTCGGACGCGGTGCTGTCGGCGATCATCTGCTTGTACTCGGGCTGGTTGTTGGCCTCGGTGGTGGCGAGGAACGCCGAGCCCACGTAGGCGAAGTCGGCACCGGCGGCCTGGGCGGCCAGGACCGAGTTGCCGTGGGCGATGGCGCCCGACAGCAGGAGCGGCCCGTCGAACCAGCTGCGGATCTCCTGCAGGAGCGCGAACGGCGACTGCGTCCCGGCGTGGCCGCCGGCGCCTGTCGCGACGGCGATGAGGCCGTCCGCGCCCTTGTCGATCGCCTTGCGCGCGAAGGTGTCGTTGATGACGTCGTGCAGCACGATGCCGCCGTACGAGTGCACCGCGTCGTTGATGTCGGTGCGGGCGCCGAGCGACGTGATGACGATCGGCACCTGGTGCTCGACGACGACCTCCATGTCGGCCTCGAGCCGATCGTTGGAGCGGTGCACGATCTGGTTGACGGCGAAGGGGGCGGCGGGCCGGTCGGGGTGCTCGGCCGTGAAGGCGGCCAGCTCCTGCTCGATGCGGGTCAGCCACGTCGTCAGCTCGGAGGCGGGACGCGCGTTGAGTGCCGGGAACGAGCCGATGACGCCGGCCTGGCACTGGGCGATCACGAGCTCGGGGCCGGACGCGATGAACATCGGCGACGCCACCACGGGCAGGGCGAGCGGCTGGGTCAGGATCGGGGGCAGTGCCATGGGGCGTCCTCTGGTGGTCGTCGGTCGGTCGGGACCATGCTAGGCCAAGGGTGCAACTCGATGCATAGTATCTGTGACGTGCATCTCGCCGTGTTTCGTGAGCGAGGTGACGGGACGCACTCGGCGGAATGCTCGCCCATACTCACAGTATGTGAGATTCTCACGGTATGAACCCCTCCGAGGTCCCACCCCTGCCGCGGGTCGACGTGCTGATCCGCGAGTCGCGCCGGCTGGCCGAGATCCCCGGCCTCGCCGAGCAGGCGCTCCGCTGGCACCACGACGCCGTCGACCGGCGAGCCGTCGTGGCGCGTGAGGCGCAGCGGCTCGCGACTCCGCGGTTGTGGCCCGACACCGTCTCGTCCCTCGCGAGCACGGCCTGGCGCGTCGTCGGCGTGGCCGCCCCGGCCGCTCCGTTCCAGCTGCTCGCGGTCGCCGCGGCCGCCGTCGGGCTCCGGGTCGAGCCGCCACGGGCCAGCGCCGCAACCCTGGCCCGGGTGCAGCGATTGGTACGGGCCAGTGGGCCGGCCTACGTCAAGCTCGGCCAGTTCATCGCGACCGGCGACGGTCTGGTGCCCGACGAGTGGGTCACGGCCTTCGCCTGGTGCCGCGACGAGGCGCCGCCGCTCGAGACGGGGGTCGCGCAGCAGGTCGTCGACCGCGAGCTCGGCCCCGAGCGGCAGCGCCTGGCGTGGCTCGACGACGAGCCGCTCGCGGCGGGGTCGATCGGCCAGGTCCATCGCGGACGCCTGACCGACGGCACCGACGTCGTGGTGAAGGTGCTGCGACCCGGGCTGCGCAAGCGGTTCCGCACCGACATCGAGACGCTCGCGCTGGCGGCCGCCGCGGCCGAGAAGGTCAACGCCGGTGCCCGCTCGGCGAATCTGACCGGATTCGTCGAGCTGTTCGCGCAGCTGGCGCTCGAAGAGCTCGACTTCCGCCTCGAGGCTGCCAACCTGGTCGACTCCAGCGCGGTGCTCGAGGCGATGGGCGCGGACGAGATGCTGGCCCCGCGCCCGATCCCCGGCATGGTCACCGAGCAGGTGCTCGTCATGGAGCTGTTGCCCGGCGTCGCCTACACACGTCTCGACCCCGCGGCCGGCCTCGACGGCGACCGCCTGCTGCGGACCGGCATCCGAGGGGTCGTCGAGGCGACGCTCAAGCACGGCGTCTTCCACGGCGACCTGCACGCCGGCAACGTGCTGGTCGACCCGGCGACGGGCAGGTTCTCGCTCGTCGACTTCGGTATCGCCGGGCGTCTGACGGCCGACCAGCGCGCCGGGCTCGTGCACTACCTGGGCGCTTGGGCGGGCGGTGACGCGCGCGGCCAGATCGAGGCCATGCAGGCATTCGGGGCGATCGGTCGCGCCGCGAGCATCGAGCCGCTGGTGGGCGAGCTGCAGCGCGAGCTCGACGAGCTGGCGGCGCGGGCCAACGGCGACGTGACGTTCGACCAGCTGGGCGCCACGCTCGGACGCCTGCTGCAGGTGCTGGCGCGCCACGGCTTCAGGATGCCGAAGGACCTGGTGCTGTTCTTCAAGAACCTGCTCTACCTGGCCGGCTTCGCGGCCAGCGTCGCCCCGGAGGCCGACGTGCTGGCGGTCGTGCAGGACATCCTGCTCGAGCTGCTGGCCGATCCCTCGTCAGGCGTGCTGGTGGCGTGAGCCGCGCGGCTCAGCGTCGGCGGTCGCGGACCTTCTGCACGGCCGACCTGATGCGGGCCTGGTTCTCGGGCTTGCGCGCCTCGGTGTAGACCTTCTTGGCGACCCCGACAGCGACGATCCCTCGTGAGAGCTTCATGCCGGGCAGGTACCCCGCGGGCGCGGCGCCATGCGGCCGCGCCCGCGGACAGTCGCTACTTCGACGCGTCGTCGAGCGTCGGGTAGTCGATGTAGCCCTCGGCCCCGCCGCCGTAGAACGTCTTCGAGTTGGGCTCGTTCAGCTCGGCACCCGTGCGCCAGCGCGTCTCGAGGTCGGGGTTGGCGATGTACTCGCGTCCGACGGCGACCAGGTCGGCGAGTCCGCCGTCGACGATCTGCTCGACCTCGTCGAGCGTCGTGACGCTGGCGAAGCCGGAGTTGGCGATCACGATGCCGCCGAAGCGGGTGCGCAGATCGGCGAACAGCTCGGTGGTCGGATCGGCCAGCACGCTGAGGTAGGCCAGTCCCAGGGGCGCGAGGCCGTCGACCAGGCGTCCGTAGGTCGCGGCCACGTCGGCGGCGTCGTCCTCGACGACACCCTGCACGTTGTGGGCGGGCGAGATGCGGATGCCGACCTTGTCGGCGCCGATCGCCTCGGACACGGCCCGGGCGACCTCGAGCACGAGGCGCGCGCGGTTCTCGGGCGAGCCGCCGTACTGGTCGGTGCGGACGTTCGACTTCGGGCCGAGGAACTGGTGCAGCAGGTAGCCGTTGGCCGCGTGCAGCTCGACGCCGTCGAGGCCGGCCTCGATCGCGCTGCGCGAGGCGTGCACGAACTCCTCGACGATGCCGGGGATCTCGTCGGTCTCGAGCGCGCGCGGCACGGCGTGGTCGAGCTGACCGTCAGCGGTGACGATCTGGCCCTCGAGCTGGATGGCGCTGGGCGCCACGGTCTCGAGGCCGTGCTTGTTGTCGGGGTGCGCGATGCGTCCGACGTGCATGAGCTGGACGACGATGCGTCCGCCGCGGGCGTGCACCTCGTCGGCGACGGCCCGCCAGCCCTCGATCTGCTCGGGGGAGTGGATGCCGGGCGTGTTCAGGTAGCCCTGGCCCACTGCGCTGGGCTGGGTGCCCTCGGTGATGATGAGCCCCGCACCGGCCCGCTGGCCGTAGTAGGTGACGGCGATGTCGCGCGGCACCTGCTTCTCGCCGGCGCGGTTGCGGGTCAGCGGCGCCATCACGAAGCGCTGCGGGAGGTCCCAGGCACCGACCTTGATCGGCTCGAACACATCTGACATGACTGCTCCTGAACGTTGCGGAGGCACCGTCGGTGGACGCGTGCCTCACAGGTCAACACCGCGCACGCCGACCCATTCCCGGACGGCCGTGTGGCGAACCGGACACCGTTCAGAGTTGCGAGCCGTAGCCCTCGCGGTATGTCGGGTACTGCGGCACCCAGCCACTGGCGCGCAAACGGCCGTTGTCGAGCCGCTTGCCGTGTCCCTGCGCGGGATTGGCAGGAGGTGGCGAGGGTGGCGCGTCGGGGCCGAGGCGGGCGGCCACGAAGGCCGCCACGTCGCCGAGCAGCGACGGCTCGTCGTCGGTGCCGAGGTAGAGCCCCGACGGGGCCTCGGCCCGGGTGAGCAGGTGGACGGCCGCGGCCGCCGCGTCGTCGCGGTGGATGCGATTGGTCCAGCGGTGGGGATCGGTGACCTCGCCGCGACGCACCTGGTCGACGAGCCGCGGCTCGCCGTGCCCGTACAGGCCCGAGAGGCGCAGCACCGTGCCGCCCGGCACTCGTTCGGCGAACACCCGCTCGGCCTCGAGCAGCATCCGGCCCGGACCGTCGCCCGGGCGGCACGGGCTCGACTCGTCGAGCAGCTCGCCGGGCTCGGAGTCGCCGAACACCGCGGTGGACGAGATCAGCACGGCGCGCCGGGGCACCTGCCCGTCGGCGTCGAGGGCGTCGAGCGCGCGGGCCATGCCGTCGACGTAGGTGGCGCGGTACGACTCTTCGCTGCGCGGTCGGGCCGTCAGGGCGACCACCAGGTGCTCGAGGTCGAGCGGGGGCAGCACGGGCCGGTCGCGCGTGAGGTCGGCCGACAGCCCGTGCAGGGGAGCGGGGACCAGCTCGGCGCGCCGTCGGATCGCGACGACGTCGTGGCCGAGGGCGGCGAGCCGCAGGCCGATGTCGGCGCCCAGGTCGCCGCAGCCGACGAGCAGCGTGTCGGCGGCCATCAGAACGGCGGCCAGGGGATCGCGGGCATCTCGCCCCGTGGTCGCGGGAACTGTCCGGCTGCCAGCAGGCGGTCGCATCGCGCAGCGAGCGCGTGGAGCTCGCGGCCGGTCAGCAGCGGGGCCAGGGACGCGCCGAGGTCGTCGGCCAGGGCCCCACGCACGCGCTCGACGCCGTCGACCTCGGACGGGTCGAGCGGCTCGCCGACCCATCCCCACAGGACGGTGCGCAGCTTGTGCTCGGCGTGGAACGTCAGGCCGTGGTCGATGCCGAAGCGGTGGCCGCCGGGCATCTCCAGCACGTGGCCGCCCTTGCGGTCGGCGTTGTTGGTGATGACGTCGAAGACGGCCATGCGGCGCAGCTGGGCGGAGTCCTCGTGGATCAGCGACACCGGACGGTCCTGGGCGTCGTAGCCGTCGAAGACGTGGCGCCATCCGCGCTCGGGCACCTCGGACGACGCCACCAGGTCGACGGCGTCCTGGGCCGGGTCGACCTCCTGCCACAGCTGCACCATGCCCGGGCCGAGCGGCCCGTCGCGCAGCCAGGTGCGCGGCACGACGTCCCACCCCAGGGTCTCCGACACCAGGTAGGCGGCGATCTCGCGGTGTGCGAGCTGCCCGTCGGGGAAGTCCCAGAGGGGCTGTTCGCCGGCCATGGGCTTGTAGACGACGCTCACGTCGCCGATCGTGCCGACGAACGTGGCGTTGGACGCCGACATGAGGCGTCCCTCGAGCTCGATGTCGCCGCTGGCGAGATCGGCCTCGATCGTCACCGGAACCCTTCGGGCAGCTCGCACACGTGGTCGTCGCCGTCCATCGGCACGCCGCACAGCACGCACAGGGGACGGCCGGCGCCGGCGACCTCGCGGGTGCGCTTGGCGAAGGCGCGTGCCGTGCCGACGGGGATGCGCACGCGCAGCACCTCGTCGGGCTCGATCTCGATCTCGACCTCCTGGCCCGAGTCGAGGTCGTCGACGTCGACCACCAGGAGCGGGTAGGCGTCGATCACGATCTGGAGCGTCTGCGGGTCCCAGCCGAGGCTCATCGCACCGGCCCTGAACTCCTCCTCGACGGGCTGCGCGAGGGGGTCGTTGTCGACGAGGCCCTCGGGCGTCAGAGCGGGCACGCTGTAGGGATTGCCCTGCTCGCCCATCAGCTCGTCGAGCACCTCCTCGATGCGCTCGGCGAGGGCGACGGCCTGCTCCTTCTCGAGCGAGACGCTGACCAGGCGCGAGCCCTGCTGGGCCTGGAGGTAGAAGGTGCGAGCCCCGGGCTGGCCGACCGTGCCGACGACCACGCGGTCGGGCCAGTCGAATCCATGGACGATCGGTGGCATGCGATCCACCTTAGTCGCGCACGCCAGGAGCGTCAGGTGTGGTGGCCTCGTGGCCTGCTCCGCCGCCGACCTGGGCGTCGCCCGCGGCTGGTGCGGCGCGCAGCCACGACAGGTCGCCGGCATCGGTGTTGGTCGAGACGACGTCGGGGCGGCTCGCTCCGTAGCGCACGATCGAGACCGAGGCGGGGTTGACGCCGATGCGCTGGAACAGGTCGAGGTGCATGCCGAGGGCATCGGCCAGGATCGACTTGATGACGTCGCCGTGGCTGACCGCGACCCAGACCGCGCCGGGACCGTGCTCGGCCTCGAAGGCGGCGTCGTGACGACGGATCGCCGCGACGGCTCGCGCCTGCATCGCCTGCATCGACTCGCCGCCCGGGAACACCGCGGCCGACGGCTGCGCCTGGACGACCTTCCAGAGGTCCTCGGTCGCGAGGTCGCTGAGCGTGCGACCCTGCCAGTCGCCGTAGTCGCACTCGGTGATGCCCTTGTCGACGGTCGTGGCAGGCGAGGCGTCCTGGTGGGCCAGGATCGCGCGGGACGTCTGGCGGCACCGCTCGAGCGGGCTCGACACCAGTCCCACGAGCGGGACGACCGCGAGCCGCTCGCCCGTGCGATCGGCCTGCCGGCGCCCGGTCTCGTCGAGCTTGACGCCGGCGGTGCGGCCGGCGAGGACGCCCGAGGCGTTGGCGGTGGTGCGGCCGTGCCGCACCAGGATGACTGTGGCCATGCCGCCGAGCCTACGGGGCGCTCAGCGGCGGCCCTCGAGCATCTCGTCGACCGTCGCGAACTTGACCCGCGGACGCCCGGCGGTCGTGCCCCGCGCGCGCTCGAGCTCGTCGATCTTCTTCATGCGGCGGCGACCGACGACGTCGAGGCCGCGCGATCGCAGCATCTTGGCGAACGAGCGTCCGGCGGACGGCCGGGACGGCTCGGGCAGGCGGTGGTCACGGGCGTCCTGCAGGAGCGTCGAGACGGTCTCCTGCGCATCGGTGCGGTTGGTGCCGATGCCGCCGTACGCGCCTCGCTTGATCCATCCGACGACGTAGGCGCCGGGCACGGGCTGACCGGTGGCGAGGTCGACCACGCGGCCGCCCTCGTGGGGGACCGTGGACGTCACCTCGTCGAACGGCAGACCCGCGACGGGTGACCCGCGGTGGCCGGTCGACCGCACCACCAGCCGGGTGCTCACGTCGACGCGGCGGTCGGTGCCGGCCCGACCGAGCCGGACGCCCTCGACGCACTCGGCTCCCGTGACCTCGTCGACCGTGCGGTGGAACGACAGCACGAGCCGGCGCCCCTGCGGCGGCGGGCTCGACCAGTCGACGTCCACCAGCGGCAGCGCGCCGAGCAGGGCCGCCTTCGACCCCGGTGTCGCGGCGGCGATCTCGTCGGCCACCTGGCCGTCGGCCTCGATCACGACGTCGATGCCGCGCGGCATCATCAGCAGCTCGGGCCGCGTGAACGCCGCCTGGTCGGGGCCGCGGCGGCCCACCACGACGACCTCGCGCACGGGGGCGTCGCGCAGTGCCGCGAGGGCGTGGTCGGCGATGTCGGTGCGCCCGAGCGTCTCGACGTCGCCCAGCAGGATGCGCGCGACGTCGAGGGCGACGTTGCCGTTGCCGACCACGACGACCCGATCGGTCGAGACGTCGACGGCTGCGGGGTCGACGTCGGTGTGGCTGTTGTACCAGCCGACGACCTCGGGCGATCCGTGCACGCCGCGCAGGTGCTCACCGGGCACGTCGAGCGGCCGGTCGAGGCGGGCGCCCACGGCGTAGACGACGGCGTCGTGGTGCGCGAGCAGGTCGTCGTGGTCGACGTCGCGTCCGACCTCGACGTTGAGGAACATGCGGGTGCGCGGGTGGTCGTACGTCCAGCCGAACATCTCGGCGAGGCGCTTGGTGTCGGGGTGGTCGGGGGCGACGCCGGCACGCACCAGGCCGCCCGCGACGGGCAGGCGGTCGATCATCGAGACGTGGGCCGAGGACGTCGTCAGCAGCTCGCGCGCGGTGTACGAGGCAGCGGGGCCCGTGCCGACGACCGCGATCCGCAGCGGCCGCTCGCGCGGTGCCTCCACCACGGGGAACGTCGGAGCCGACCAGGTCGCATCCACCGTCCGGTCGTCGTAGAAGGCGGCGTTGATGTCGCCGAAGACCTGCTCGTCGCCGGTCAGCAGCTCGAGCGGCTTGATCGCCGAGACGGGGCACGCGTCGGCGCAGGCGCCGCAGTCGATGCAGCTCTTGGGGTCGACGTAGACCATCTCGGTGTGCCCGAAGTCGGGCTCGCCCGGTGCGGGGTGGATGCAGTTGACCGGGCACACCGACATGCACGAGGCATCGGCGCAGCAGGCCTGGGTGACGACGTAGGTCATGGGGGGCGTCCGTTCGGGGTGGGCCGTGCTCAGAGCATGTGAGCGGCGCGGTAGCGACGCATCGCGGCAGGTGTGAGCAGGCCGGCCTCGGACAGGAAGTCCATGAGGTGGACGCAGCTGAGGCGCATCAGGTTGTGGTGGTGCTCGTTGGCCTTGGCGGCGGCGACGGCTCGCTTGCGGTCGAGACCGGCGGCCTCGTAGACGTCGTGGTTGACCATGCTGCGGACGATGATGAGCGCGGCGCTGGAGATGACCCACGCGCTCTGGCGCCGGCGCAGGGCGCTGACGCCCTCCAGGTGCTCGCGGATCTCGTGACGCGCGAACTTCATGTGCCGCGCCTCCTCGACCACGTGGATCTTGCTGGTCGTGCGCACGATGGGCAGCACGTTCTCGCCGCGCATCCAGTCGCGCTGCATGACGTCGAGGATCTCCTCGGCCACCAGGATCGAGCCGTAGGCGACCTCGTTGGCGGCGACGGACTTGAGCGCGCGCGCTGCCTCGACGATCGGGCGGGCCGGCGTGTAGTGCGGCACGTCCATGGCCTGGCAGGCACGGGCGAACATCAGCGAGTGGCGGCACTCGTCGGCGATCTCGGTGAGCGCGAACTGGAAGGACGAGTTCGTGACGTCGGCGGTGTACTGCTCGCGCAGCAGCATCTGCTGCAGGATCATCTCGAACCAGATGCCGGTGCTCATGATCGAGCCGACCTCGTGGCGGGTGAGGACGACCCGCTGCTCCTCGCTCATCTCGTCCCAGAGGGGAGTGCCGTAGAGCGTCGACCACTCGGGGTTGAGCCCGTAGTGGGACGGGTCGAGGGGCGTGTCCCAGTCGACCTCGGTCTGCGGGTCGTACGAGAGCTTCTGCGACGACACGAGCAGGCGTGCCAGCTCGTCGTCGGGGTCGATCGAGGTGCGGAACTCATCGGCGGTGATCGTCATCGTGGCCTCCGGAGATATATGACATCACGTATGTGACATCGACGATGAACAATAGCGTACCGCGAGTATGTGAAATGTCCAGGGCTACAGCCCGAGCAGTTCCTCGAGCAGGTTCCTGGGGGTCGAGGACGGCACGGGAGCCGCGGGGGTGGAGGGGGCCGCGGGCGACTCGGCCGCCGGCGCGGCGGTCGTGGACGGGCGCCGCGTGGGGGACGCGCTGGGGAGCGGTCGGGCCGCACGCGTCGGCGACGTCCGGGGGCGCGGGACGGTGGAAGGGCGGACCGTCGCGGCAGGCTCCTGCGGGGCAGAGGCGTCGGTCGTCCCGCTCCTGGGCGCCGGGGCGGCGGGCCGGGTCGGGTCGATGGAGGCAGGACCGCCCGGGCTGCTGGACGGCACCTGTGCCGCTGCCGCGGGACGCTCGGGGGCGTCGTCCCGCGAGAAGGCGACGACGGTCGAAGCGGCGACCGTGGCCACGACGGCTGCGGCGACGAGGCGGTGAAGGCGGCTGATGCGCATGTGGCGCTCCTGCGACGAGGTGGTGACGACCGTGCGGACGGGGCGACGCCCCGCTCAGGTCCAACGACCTGCTGTCCCGGGCGTCACGACACCGCAGGTCTCGGGGCATGCTCCGGTGGCTACCGTGGCCTGGACGACAGGGGAGGTGCCGTGTGGACGAGGTGGCGGTCGGCGAGGTCGCCCTCCAGCGCTCCCGGTGGCTGCAGGAGTGGCCGGAGTCGTGGTCGGACGGTGAGCGACGGGCCGACATGGTCGACCGCCACGCCTGGATCCACGCCGCGACGTCGCTCGCGCGCGGAAGGGGCGCACGCAGCCGGGTGGTGCCGTCCTGGCCGGCGTCGTCGTCCCGGCTGGCCGAGCAGGTCGTCCGCGACGAGCTCGGTGAGGCCGCGGCCGGCCCGGTCGCGCCGGTGACGGCTGAGGGGGGCGCTCCTCCGCTGCGCGTGGAGCGCTCGCGTCCTGGGTGGCACCTGACGGGCATCGCGTCGTGCACCCCGTGGTCGCCCGTGCCCCGTTCGCTGCTGGTGCTCGGCGTCGACGAGGGCGACAACGCGGTGGTCGCGCTCGTCGCCACCGAGACGTCCGGCGTCGAGGTGCGGCACCGGGCCGGCACGGCCGAGGTCCGGTTCGCCGACGTCGAGGTGGCCGAGCGACGGGTCGCTCACTCGGCCGACGCAGGAGCTGCGCTGCGCGAGCGACTGACCGTGTTCGGCCTGCTGGCTGCCCTCGACAGGCTCGACGACGGTGCGACGACCGAGAGCGAGCGCTCCGACATCGAGCTCTGTCGCGCCGCGGTCGGCGTGGCGGCACGCTCGACGAGGTCAGGTCGTCCGCTGGCCCGTCAGCACGACGTCTCGGCGGCGGCGGTCGTGGTGTTGCTGACGTGCGCACGCCTCGGCCTCGCGTTCGACGACGTTGGGCGCCTGGCGTGGCACCGCGAGCGGCTCGCGCCGCTGCTCTGACCCGGTGCCGGTCAGGCGTCGGTGGGGTCGGGCTCGGTCGCCGGCTCCCGGTCGGGCTCCGTGCCGGGCTCGGCGTCGGGAAGCACCTCGGGGAAGGCGGGATCGGGCAGCGCGGGAGCCTGGGGCTCGTCGGTCTGCGGCTCGTCGGTCTGGGGAGCATCCTCGCCGGGGGCGGCGGGGTTGGCGGGCTCGGGCGGGGCAACGGTCATGATTCCTCCGGTGGTCGGTGTCGTGGTGCCGTACCCCGGCCGTCGCCCCGCCAATCGCCGGCGTCAGCCCTGGCGGGCCTTCAGGCGAGGGTTGTTCTTGTTGATGACGAACGTGCGTCCGCCTCGGCGCACGACCTGGGAGCCGGGCTGGTTCTTCAGCGAGGCGAGGGAGTTGCGGACCTTCATGACTGTCCTCTCGGGCCGGGGACGTACCGGCACACATGACAACCGTTGTCATCTGGAGACTATTCCCAGTCGCGGTTGCCGCGGCCCTGCTTGATCGATCCGCGGCGCTTTTTGGCGTCCAGGCGACGCTGCTTCGACCCACGGGTCGGCTTGGTGGCGCGGCGATGGCGTGGTGGGACGACGGCCCGGGCCAGCAGCTCCTCGAGACGCACGCGAGCAGCCTCGCGGTTGCGGTGCTGCGAGCGGTACTGCGACGACACCACCGTGATGGTCCCGTCGACCAGTCGTCCGGCCAGGCGGCTCGCGGCGAGCTCCTTCTGGGCGGGGGAGAGGGCCGTGCTGTCGTCGAGCGACCAGATCAGCTCGACGCGGGTGTCGGACGTGTTGACGTGCTGGCCGCCGGCGCCCGACGAGCGGGAGAACCGCCACGACAGCTCGCCGTCGGGCAGGGCGAGCCTGCCCGGCGACGGCCGGGGCGCGTCGTGCGTCATCGTCGGTCGGACTCGGCGTCCGCGAGGATCAGGTACATGGCCTTGCGGGCGTCGTCGACGACCGCGGTGGCCTTCGCGCGCTGCTCGGGGGTGCCGGCCTGCGCGACCTGCTTCCAGGCGTTGATGAAGCCCTTGAGGTTGTGGGCGAACTCGTGCATCTCGTGGGACTGGTCGCCCTTGGCGGCCTCCCAGGGGGTGCCGAGCTCGTCGCGGTGCTCGTCGACGTACGTCGTGCCCTCGGGGGTGAGGGTCGCGGTCTTGCGTCCGTCGACGCGCTCGAACGAGATCAGGCCCTCGTCCTCGAGCTGCTGCAGCACGGGATAGATCGAGCCGGGGCTGGGGGTCCAGGACCCCTCGCTCCTCTCGCCGATCTCCTGGATCAGCTGGTAGCCGTGCTTGGGTGCCTCGGCCAGCAGGAGCAGGGCGGCGGCGCGCACGTCGCCGCCACGTCCGCCGCGCCGACGTCCGCGGGGACGGCCGGGGCCGCCGACGCCGAACCCCGGCCCGAAGCCGAGGTCGCCGCCGAACCCGCGGTCGGGGTTGTGCCGGCCGCGTCGGCGGTCGGACGGGTGGTGATGCTGTGAGAAGTCAGTGCTTCGCATGGGGTGACCCACTTTCCATCTGTCATCGGCACGTTGTCGATACCTAAACGATATATCGAAAACAGATCACATTCAACCCCACGTCCCGCCCCCGTCCCGCGAGTGGCGCAATCCTGCGTTTCTGGGACGGCGTGTCGCGCGAGACTGCGCCACTCGCGGCCTGGAATGCGCCACTCGACCGCGGGGCTGTGGACGCGGCGACGTGTCCACAGCCCCGAGAATGTCAGTGGAGCGCGACGTTCCCCGTGGTGACGGTGGAGGGATGGATCCCGTCCGTCACCGAGATGCCGAGGCGCGCGGCCTCAGCCCCCACCTGCTGCGCACCTCGTGGTTCGTCCACCCCGCCGCGGGGGTCGCGCAGCTTGCCTCCACGGCGGACGACCTCGCGTCCACGTGTCGTGCCGTCGCGATGGTGCTGCCCGACGACGTGGTGTTCACGCACGTGACGAGCGCGCGGCTGCGCGAGTGGTGGATGCCGCTGCTGGACGACCTGCCCCTCGTCGCCTGCAGCTGGCGTGAAGCGCCGCACGCCGACCGCCGCGGGGTGTACGTCCGGCGGTGCGGCATCCCGCCGGGTCACCGCGAGCGACTTGACGGCGTGCCGGTCGCCTCCGCCGAGTGGACGATCGTCGAGCTGGCCGAGCACCTCGCGCTGCTCGACCTCGTCGCGCTGATCGACTCGGCGCTGCACCTCGGGCACACCTCGGTCGACCTGATCCGGGCCACGATGGTGCCGGGCCGCAGGGGAGTCCGGGTGCTCCGGCGGGCGCTCGACCTCGTCGACGGTCGCAGCGAGTCGTGGTGGGAGACGATGCTGCGCCTGCTCCACGTGCTCTCGGGGTTCGAGGTCGAGCCCCAGCACGTCGTGCGCAACATCGCAGGCATCGAGGTCGCGCGCGGCGACCTGCGCATCACCGGTACCAACCGGCTGGCCGAGTACGACGGGTCGGACCATCGCGAACGAGGGCGGCACCAGCGCGACCTGCGGCGCGAGAAGGCCTTGGCCCGCGAGGGCATCGAGCGGTACGGCTACACCGCCACCGAGATCATCCACTCGCCCGAGCTCGTCGTGCGTGATGCCGAGACGGCGCGGGGGCTGGCACACGTCCCGGGACGCCTCGGGCTGTGGCGTGCGGAAGCGAGCTCGGCCACGGTCTCGGCTGCGGGTCAGCGGGCCCTGCGTCGACGACTCCAGCGTCTCGTGCGCATAACCTCTCCCCGCGCGAGTGGCGCGAGACCGCCCGCGAGTGGCGCAACCTCGTGAGACACGCCGTCCCGAAAACGCGAGACTGCGCCACTCGCGGATTCGGGGCGCGGGAAGGGGGCGGGGCGTGGGTCAGCCGCCGGCGACGTAGCTGGAGAGCTGGTCGCGCTCGAACTCGAGCTGCTCCATGCGGTGCTTGACGGCGTCGCCGATGCTGAGCACGCCCACGAGCCGTCCGTCGTCGAGCACCGGCACGTGCCGCACACGGTGCTGCGTCATGATCGCCATCAGGTCGGTGAAGGCGTCGTCGGGCGAGCACACCCGCACGTCGGTGGTCATGATGTCGGCCACCCGGGTGTCGCGCGCGTTCTCGACGTCGCGCAGCTTGCGGACGACGTCGCGCTCCGAGACGATGCCGAGCATCTGTGCGCCGTCGTCGCTGACCACCAGTGCGCCGATGTCGCGCTCGGCCAGCACGTCGAGCAGCTCACGCACCGTCACGGTCGGCGCGATCGTGAACACCTCGGTGCTTCCCTTCGAGGCCAGGACGTCGTGGACGCGCATGCGGGGCTCCTTCGTCGGCTCCTCGCACTGTAACCCCGGTCACACTCCGGAGGCGAGGGTCAGGGAGCCTCGTCGGCCGGCTCGCGCGTGAAGTCGAAGGCACGGACGTTGTCGCGCTCGGGCGCGGTCGCCCCGTCGTCCTCCGGCTCGTCGGTCCACGACAGGTCGAGCGGGCCGTCGTCGGGGAAGTGACCGACGTACGCCATGACGGCGTCGTGCAGGCGCGTGTTGGTGGCCAGGGCGTTGTCGCCCCAGGGTCCCGGCGCTCCCGCCAGGCTCGTGAACGTGCCACCGGCCTCGCGCACGATGACGTCGAGCGCCGCCATGTCCCACAGGTTGAGCTCGGGCTCGGTGGCGATGTCGACCGCGCCCTCGGCCAGCAGCATGTACGACCAGAAGTCGCCGTAGGCGCGCGTGCGCCAGCAGCGTCGCATCAGCGCCGCGAACGCCTGACCGCGTCCGATGGCGTCCCACCCGCCGAGCGAGGCGTACGACAGCGAGGCGGCCTCGAGGTCGCTCACCTGCGACACGCGGATCTGCCGCGACGACAGCAGCGACTTGCCGGTGTGCGCGCCGGTGCCCTTGCTGGCCCACCAACGGCGTCCGAGTGCCGGCGCCGACACGCAGCCCGCCACGATCTCGCCGTCCTCCTCGAGCGCGATCAAGGTGGCCCATACCGGGACGCCGCGGACGAAGTTGGAGGTGCCGTCGATCGGGTCGACGATCCACCGGCGTCCGCCGGGCCCGTTCGTGCCCTCCTGCTCGCCCTGCTCCTCGCCCAGGACGACGTCGCGCGTGCGCGCCGACTTGAGCGTGCGCCGGATCGCGGTCTCGACGGCCTGGTCGGACTCGGTCACGTACGTCATGTCGGGCTTGGTGTCGACCTGCAGGTCGATCGCCAGGAACCGCTCCATCGACAAGCTGTCGGCGTTGTCGGCGAGCACGTGGGCGAGACGCAGGTCGTCGCCGTACGAGTGAGCCATGGCCCACAGGCTACGGCCTCACCGGCCCGCGGACGCCGCAGGACCCGCCCTAGTAGTCGTCGCGCTGGTTCATGCTGTCGAGGATGCGGCGGAACGACTCGACCCGCTCGCGGGCCAACGAGCCGTCGGCGACAGCGGCATCGAGGGCGCACTCGGGCTCGGCGGCGGTGTGCAGGCAGCCGCGCGGGCAGTCGCGGGCCGCGTCCTGCAGGTCGGGGAAGGCCTTGATGAGGTCGTCGACCTCGACGTGCGCCAGGCCGAACGAGCGGATGCCCGGCGTGTCGATGATCCAGCCGCCGAAGGGCAGCTCGAGGCTGATCGCGGACGTCGACGTGTGCCGACCGCGTCCGGTGACGGCGTTGACGTAGCTGACCGAGCGGTTGGCATCGGGGACCAAGGCGTTGACGAGCGTCGACTTGCCGACGCCGCTGTGGCCCACCAGCACGCTCGTGCGGTCGCGCAGCGCGTCGCGGACGACCTCGAGGTCGCCGCCCTGCCGCGTCACGACGACCTTCACGCCCAGGGGCTCGAGCATCGCGACGAGCTCGTCGGCCGAACCGAGGTCGGACTTGGTGAGGCACACCAGCGGCTGCATGCCGGCGTCGAAGGCGGCCACGAGGCACCGGTCGATGAGTCCTGCGCGCGGCGGAGGGTCTGCGAGCGCCGCGACGATCACGAGCTGGTCGGCATTGGCGACGATGATGCGCTCGACGGGGTCGTCGTCATCGGCGGTGCGACGCAGGACGGTGCGCCGCGGGGTCACCTCGACGATGCGTGCCAAGGACCCCTCGTCGCCCGACACGTCGCCCACCACGCGCACGTGGTCGCCGACCACGACGCCCTTGCGACCGAGGTTGCGCGACTTCATGGCCGTGATGACGCGGCTCTCGCTCCCTGAGCCCGTCGAAGGGTCGCTCCCGCTCCCTGAGCCTGTCGAAGGGTCGAGGGTCACGGTGTAGCGGCCGCGGTCGATCGTCACGACCCGGGCAGTGGCGGCCGCGTCGTAGTTGGGCCGCACCTTGGTGCGCGGCTTGGTGTGCCGGCGCGGGCGCTCGAACCGGTCGTGCTCGTCGCGTTCTCTGGCCATGACCCGGGCCGCCGTCAGTCGCTCGTCATGAGGCGCTCCCAGGCGGGAGCGAAGTCGGGGTAGGTCTTGGCCGTCGTGGCGACGTCCTCGACGAGCAGGTCGGGCACCCGCAGTCCGAGCACCACGGCGGCGTGGGCCATGCGGTGGTCGGCGTACGTGCGGAACGTGCCGCCGTGCAGGGGACGGGGACGCACCAGCAGGCCGTCGTCGGTCTCCTCGGCGTCTCCGCCGAGCCGGTTGATCTCGGCGACGAGGGCGGCGAGGCGGTCGGTCTCGTGACCGCGCAGGTGCGCCACGCCGGCGAGGCGCGACGGACCGCCGGCCAGCGCGGCCATCGCCGCGACGACGGGGGTGAGCTCGCCGACGTCGTGCAGGTCGAGCTCGACGCCGTCGAGGGTCGAGCCGGCCGAGAACACCAGGTCGTCGCCGTCGCGCTCGACGGTGCCACCGAAGGCCGGGACGATCGTGCGCCACGCGTCGCCGGCCTGGTCGGTGCGGTGCGGCCAGCTGCGGATGCGCACGCTGCCGCCGGTGACCAGGGCGCCAGCGATGAAGACGCCGGCGTTGGAGAGATCGGGCTCGATCTCGATGTCGAGGGCGCCGATCGGGCCGGGGTGGACGACCCAGCGTGCGGTCTCGGGCGTGTCGATGCGCACGCGGCGGCGGCGCAGCTCGGCGACCGTCATCTCGATGTGGGGCATCGACGGGAGGGTCGCGCCGGTGTGGCGCAGGTCGAGGCCGTCGGCGAGCCGGGCGCCCACCAGCAGCGGCGCGGACACGAACTGGCTCGACGACGAGGCGTCGATCGAGACCGGGCCCCCACGGACGTGCCCGGTGGGCCGCACCGTGAACGGCAGCGACCCGCGGTCGTCGTCGTCGACCTCGACGCCGAGGCTGCGCAGCGTCGCGATGGTGGAGGCCATCGGACGTACGCGGGCGTGCTCGTCGCCGTCGAAGGTCACGGGGGCGTCGCCGAGGGCCGCCAGCAGGGGGACGAAGCGCATCACGGTGCCGGCGAGCCCGCAGTCGACCGTGGCGGCGCCGGAGCCCGCCGAGCCGATGGGCGAGACGGTCCAGGTCGTGCCGTCGCGATCGATGGTGGCGCCGAGCGCCGTGAGCGCCGCCGCCATCAGCTCGGTGTCGCGGGAGGAGAGGGGGCGCGTGATCGTCGACGGGCCGTCACCCAGCGCCGCGAGGATCAGCACCCGGTTGGTCAGCGACTTCGAGCCGGGCACCAGCGCCTCGCCGACGAAGGGCGAGGAGCGGTGGGGGGCGGGCCAGGGCAGCGGATCGGTCATCACCGTCACCCTATCGGCGCGTGGCCGCGACGGGGTTCAGCGGCGGAGGTGGTCGAGCTGGTCGGCGGCCGAGCCCGCGGCCGCGGTGACCTTGTCCTTGGCACGGCGGCCGATGAACTTCTTGTGCGGATCGGGGTCGAGCGTCGCCATCAGGAGCCCGCCGGTCATCGACAGGTTCTTCAGGAAGTGGATGCGCTGGTTGGTGCGCGCGGCGGGATCGGCCTCGTTCCAGTACGAGTGCCCCGCGACCGTGGTGGGGGGCAGCGTCGCGGCCAGGACGAGCGCAGCCGTCCGCGGGAAGTGGCCGGTGGCCAAGGCCAGGCCGGCGACCATCTGCACACCCCCGTTGACCCGGGTCAGGTTGGAGCCGTTGACCGGCAGGCCGGGGGAGAGCCGCTTGATCAGGTCGGCGGTGGGCTGCGCCTTGGCAGCCCGTGGGCCGGGGTCCTTGAGGGCCGCCGCGCCGCCGACGACGAACATCGAGGCGAGCATCGGACGGGCCACGGCGCGCAGGAGGGTCATGGCTCTGTCCTATCAAACATCCGGCGCGGCAGACATCCGGCGGCCGACCCGACCTGGTGGCGTGCGGGCCTCAGAGCAGCAGCAGCTGCGCTCCCGCGCGGAACGACACCGCGTCGTTGGCCGCGTCGGGATCGCCCGGCGAGCTGAGCCGCGCGGTGCCCTCGGGGCGGACGCCCCGTGCCGCGACGACGAGCGTCGCGCCCTGGCCGGGCGACGGCGTCGTGGTGCACACGAGCAGCGTGACGGCCCGGTCGCGCGGGGTGGAGCCGCAGTCCCAGTCGGTGCTGACGACGTCGGTGAGCCGGACCGGACGGACGAGCTGGACCGTGATGGTGACGGGCTGCGCCGCGGCGCGTCCCGCGGTGGCCGCGACGACGGGCACCGTGAACCTGCGCTGGAGCAGGCCGTCGCCGTCGGTGACGGCAAGACCCTCGATGCCGTAGTCGGTCGGCACCACCGGCGTCTCGACAGGAGCCGGCGTCGCGGAGGGGTCGGTGTCGACCGGCTCGTCGATCTCGTCGATCTCGGCGGTCTCGGGGGAGGCGTCGGGCGACGGTGACGGTGACGGGCTCGCGTCGGGCACGGGCTGGGCCGCCGGTGTCTCGGCCGACGGCGTCGACGGGGTGGTCGCCGGCTCTGCGGACGGCTCGGCGTCGGCGTTCGTCGTCGGCGCCGAGGCCGGGCTCCCGCCGTCGGGAACGGGCGTCGGCGTGCCGGGCGCCGACGGAGCCGGAGCCAGGACGGTCCGCGCGGCCGGTCCGCGGCCGAAGTCGGTCGTGACGGCCACCGTGCCCGCCGTGGCGACGCCCGTGACGACGGCTGCCGCGACGACGCCCTGCGTGCCGGCGCCGGCCAGCGTGCCGCCGACGACCTTGAGGGGGACGACCGCGAGCTTGGCCGCACCGGCCGCCACCGTCTTGGCCCCGAGGACCGCGGCGGTGCCCGCCCCCAGGGCGGCGAGGCCGGCACCGGCGGCCACGTAGCCGGCGAACACCGCGCCCAGCACCGCGGGGCCGAGCACGCCCGACAGGTTGGCGTTGACCTCGCGCAGCTCGAGCAGCAGGCCCGTGCAGCGGCTGCAGTCGTCGAGGTGCGCCTCGACCTTGGCGGTGTCGCGCGCCGACATCGACTTGCGCACGTAGGCGCCGAGCATCCCCGCGGTGCGCCGGCAGCCCTCGTGCAGCGGCGGCGCCAGGTGTCCCTGGAGATAGGCCTGACGCAGACCCTCGCGCGCCCGGTACGCCAGTGCGGACACGCCGTTCGGCGTCATGCCGAGCAGGGGCGCGACGTCGGCAGGGCGGTCGCCCTCGACGTCGAGGTGCCACAGCACCAGGCGCCACCGCTCGGGCAGCGAGGCGAACGCCACCGCGGCGGCCCCGTGCTCGAACGTCATCTCGGCCGGGTCGATGAACTCGACCACGCGGTCGAGCTCGGCCTCGTGCGCCGTCGACCAGGTCTTGTTGCGGGCGCGGATGCGGTCGATGTGCAGCCGCCTGATCGACGTCAGCAGGTAGGCCCTGAACGCCTCGTCGGGGCCTCGTCCCGACTGCAGCATCACGAGCATCCGGGTGAACGACTCGGCGACGAGGTCGTCGACGTCCGTGCCGCGCGTGAGCTGACGCGCGAGCCGCTCGGCGGCGTCGCGGTGGCGTCCGAACAGCGCGCCGAAGGCGTCGGCGTCGCCGTCGCGCACGGCCGAGATCAGCTCGGCGTCGCTCGACTCGTCGATGGCACTCAGCATCTGCGTCACGGTGTCCTCCCAGTGCTTCAACGACCCGGCTCCGCAGCGGTCACGTTTTTCTGGCCGGAACCGCGTCACGACCGGCCGGGTCGTCCGTCTCATGTGTGTCCGATCGCGAAAGGAGCTCGATGTCCGACCAGGGAACGCACGTCGAGCGCCTGCGCGACGCCGCCCGCGGCGGCAGGTCGGACGCGCAAGGCGTTGCACACGAGGTGGGAGCGAGTGCAGCGCAGACGGGCGTCCCGCTCCACGAGGTCCTCGACCACGTGGAGCGGGCCTACCGTCCGGACGCGCCCGACTTCGAGGTGGCTCGTGCCGCGGCGCTGGCCTGGGCCGACGCCTCGCTCGTGGGGCTGGCCGACATCTCGTGCGACGACCCGCTGACGTCGCTGGCGACGGTGCCGTACCTGAGGTCGCGCCTCGCCGAGATCTACCGCGGTGCGGGCAGCCGAGGACGTCGCGCGGCCGACTCGCACGCCCTCGTCGTCGTCGAGCTGCCCCGGGCGGCGCACGGCAACGACATCGAGCAGGCGCTGCGGGCCCTCGACGTCGCCGAGGTGCTGCGAACGGTCTTCGTCGGCGACGAGACGGTGGCTCAGCTGTCGGTCCGCCGGTTCGCGGCGCTGGCGGCGCGCGAGCGGGCCGACGACCTCGCGCTCGATCTGCTGGGGGTGCTGCTCGACCGCGCGTTCGGCGCTGGCGCACAGCCGCGCTTGTGGGTCGAGCGCCTCCCGGCCTCGGTCGACGGGGTCGCGCAGGTGCTCGCCGGCCTGGGCGAGTAGCAGCCGCGGTCGGACCCTCGATGCTGTCGGCGCCGTGTGGCACGCTGAGCGCATGTGCGGGCGATATGCGACGACCCAGACCTCGGCCACGCTGCACCAGGCCTTCGAGGCCGACCTGGCCACCTCCTTCGTCGAGCTCGAGGCCGACTACAACGTGGCCCCCACCAAGCTCGCTCCCGTCGTCATCGCACGGCGCGGCGACGAGTCGGCGTCCGCACGACGTGAGCTGCTGACCGCTCGCTGGGGCCTCGTCCCCAGCTGGGCCAAGGACCCGTCCATCGGCAACCGGATGATCAACGCCCGCTCCGAGACCGTCGCCGACAAGCCCGCCTTCAAGAAGGCCTTCGCCCAGCGCCGCGCACTCGTTCCCGCCGACGGCTACTACGAGTGGTACGCCGCGCAGCCGCGCGAGGGCGAGAAGAAGCCGGCCAAGCAGCCGTTCTACATCACCCCCAAGGACGGCTCGGTGCTCGCGATGGCCGGGCTCTACGAGTTCTGGAAGGACCGCGAGGCCGACGAGTGGGTCGTCAGCTTCACGATCCTCACGACCACCGCCGAGGACGATCTCGGGCACGTCCACGAGCGCATGCCGCTGTTCCTCCAGCCGCAGGCCTTCGACGAGTGGCTCGACCCCGCGCCCCGCAGCACCGACGAGCTGCTGGGGCTGCTGGTCCCGGCGGCCCCCGGACGTCTCGACGCCTTCCCGGTCTCCACCGCGGTCAACAACGTCCGCAACAACGGACCCGAGCTGATCGTCCCGATCGCCGCGGAATAGCACGTCGTCCACGGGGGTTGAACCCCACAGGAGGACACATGCTGACACAGACCCATCCGGTGGTCGATCGCACGATCACGCCACTGCGCAGGCCGTCGGTCCCGGGAGTAGGCTGGGAGATGATGACCGTCACCCCTGAGAGCCCCGACGTTCCCGACGCACGGGAGACCGAGACCCCGGAGCAGCGCCAGGCGCGCTTCGAGGCCGACGCCCTGCCGTTCCTCGACCAGCTCTACTCGGCCGCGCTGCGCATGACGCGCAACCCGCACGACGCCGAGGACCTCGTCCAGGAGACGTTCTCGAAGGCGTTCAGCGCCTTCCACCAGTTCAAGCCCGGCACCAACCTGAAGGCCTGGTTGTACCGCATCCTCACCAACACCTACATCAACTCGTACCGCAAGAAGCAGCGCCAGCCGCAGCAGGTCACCGACGAGATCGAGGACTGGCAGATCGCGCGGGCCGAGTCGCACGGACCGTCCGGTCTCAAGTCGGCCGAGATGGAGGCGCTCGAGCACCTGCCCGACAGCGACGTCAAGGACGCGCTCCAGGCGCTCCCCGACGACTTCCGCTACGCGGTCTACCTCGCCGACGTCGAGGGGTTCCCGTACAAGGAGATCGCCGAGATCATGGACACGCCGATCGGCACCGTGATGTCCCGGCTCCACCGCGGACGCCGCATGCTTCGCGAGATGCTGGCCGACTATGCCCGCGACCGCGGCATGGCCGTCACGGCAGCAGGTGACAAGGCATGACCGCCGGCAGCAACCCGTGCGAGGGTCCCGACTGCGAGCAGGCGCTCGAGAACCTGTACCTGTTCATCGACCGCGAGATCGACACCGCCAGCTGCGCCGAGATCCAGACGCACATCGACGAGTGCACCTCGTGCCTGAGCGAGTACGACCTCGAGAGGGTGGTCAAGAGCCTGGTCTCGCGCTCGTGCTCCGAGACCGCGCCCGATCCGCTGCGCGAGAAGGTGCTGCTGTCGATCCGCACGGTGCAGGTGCAGATCACCGAGCAGCGCATCGTCTGACCCTGCGTCGTCCTGCCTGACGCCCACGGCCTCGTCCCTCGCGGACGGGCCGTGGGCGTCGTCATGTGCGGGGAGTGACGCAGACGACGTCGCCCGGCGCGTGAGGATCGGGCGCCTCGCGACGTCTAACGGGTGGTGCGGTCCACGCGCACCTTCCCGCGGACGGCGCCGGTCGTCTGCCCTCGAGAACGGAACCGCCGTGAACGACCTGACCACCCACCCCTCCACCTCGCAGAAGCTCTCCGCCGAGCTGCTCGGCACCTTCTGGCTCGTCCTCGGCGGGTGCGGCACCGCCGTGCTGGCCGGCGACCAGGTGGGGGCGCCCGGCATCGCGGCGGCCTTCGGCCTGACCGTCCTGACCGGTGCCTACGCCTTCGGCCCGGTCTCGGGCGGCCACTTCAACCCGGCCGTCACGGTGGGCCTGGCGACCGCTCGCCGCTTCGCCTGGCGCGACGCCCCGGGCTACGTCGTCGCGCAGGTCGTGGGGGCGACCCTCGCCGGGGCGCTGCTGCTCGCGATCGCCAGCGGCAAGGACGGCTTCAGCGCGTCCGCGTCGGGCTTCGCCTCGAACGGCTTCGGCGACCGGTCGCCCGGTGGATACGGCTTCTGGGCCGTCGTGGCCACCGAGGTCGTGCTCACCGCCTTCTTCGTCCTGGTGATCCTCGGGGCGTCGTCCAAGCGTGCCGCAGCCGGGTTCTCGGGCGTCGCGATCGGACTGGCGCTGACGCTGGTCCACCTCATCAGCATCCCGGTGAGCAACACGTCGGTGAACCCCGCCCGCTCGCTGGGTGTCGCCTGGTTCGCCGGTGGAGACGCGCTGGCGCAGGTCTGGGTGTTCGTCGCGGCACCCGTCATCGGCGCGGCGATCGCCGGGGTGGCGCACGCCCTCGTACTGGGCGACGAGGCGTAGTCGCCCGTCCCGCGCCTCGGCACGACGAAGCCCCCGTCCATCAGGACGGGGGCTTCGGTGCACGAGGTGCGCTCAGGTCAAGCGTTGGGACGCTTGCCGTGGTTGGCGCCCTTCTTGCGGCGTGCACGACGCTTGCGGCCGGTCTTGCCCATGGTGTTCCTCCTCGAAAGACGTTGGTTCAGTCTCCCACAGGGGTGATCCGCGAGAGGAAGCGCTCCCGGTCGACGACGACTCGGCGCACCTCGCCGGACGCCAGCAGGGTGCCGGACGCGTCCTGCGCGACCACCTGGAACCGCACCAACCGGCCGTCGGTGAGCAGGACGGTCGCGGTGGCCGTGACCTCGGCGCCGACGGGGCTCGCCGCCAGGTGCTCGAGGTCGACGCGGGTGCCGACGCTGGTCTGACCGGGCTGGAGGTCGAGGGCCGCACACGTCGCCTCCTCGATCCAGGCGAGCACGCGCGGCGTCGCCAGCACCTCGAGATCGCCCGATCCCAGCGCGAGGGCGGTGTCGTCCGCCGTGACGACGTGGGTGACGCTCGCGGTCTCGATCATCCCCCCAATCTACTCAGTTCTCGGGCTGCTGGACGGGCAGGTTGTCGCGAGCCCAGAGCGCCGCGCTCGTCCGGTCGCCGACGCCGATGCGCCGAAAGACGCTGCCGACGTGGGCCTTGACGGTGCGCTCGGTGATGCCGAGACGGCGTGCGATCTGCTTGTTGGCCAGGCCGTCGGCCACCAGGCGCAGCACCTCGGCCTCCCGCGGGCTGAGCTCGGACGCGGCGACCTCCCCGGGCTCGGGCCGTCGGGGCAGGAGCGCATGGGCCACTCGAGGATCGATGGGCGTGTGGCCGAGCGCCGCCGACCGGATCGCCGCGAGCAGCTGCTCGGGCTCGCAGTCCTTCAGGAGGTATCCGATCGCGCCCGCCGCGAGTGCGTCGGCGACGCGTCCCTGGTCGGAGAACGACGTGAGGACCACGATGCGGACGTCCGGCATGGCGGCGACGAGCTGGCGGGTGGCCTCGACACCGTCCATGACCGGCATCGACAGGTCCATCAGCACCACGTCGGGCTGCAGCACCCCCGCGGCCCGCACCGCTTCGCGACCGTCGGCGGCCTGGCCGACGACCGCGAGGTCGTCCGTGCTGTCGACGAGCGCGACGAGCCCCGCGCGCACGAGCTGGTGGTCGTCGACGAGCAGGACGGACGTCGTCATCGAGGCACCTCCAGGCGCCAGTGGGTGCCGGCGTCGTGGGTGGACGCGACCAGCAGCGCCGCCCCGTGGCGCTCGGCAGCGTCGATGAGCAGGCGCAGGCCGAAGTGCCCCTCCTCGGGGTGCGCGAGCGCTGCGTCGACGTCGAAGCCGACACCGTCGTCGGCGACCTCGAGCGTCACGGCGTGCGCGTCGGTCGTGAACGTCAGCCTGACCTCGGTGGCCTGCGCGTGGCGGGCCGCGTTGCGCAGGCACTCCTGCGCGACCTGGAACACGAGGCGCTCGGTGTCGCGATCGAGCGTCCGGTCGGTCGCGTCGGGGAGGACCGTGCGGACGGAGATGTCGCGCGTCTGCAGGCCGTCGGCCAGGTCCCGCAGTGCCGGCACGAGGCCGGTCTCGGCCAGTGTCGGCGGGTAGATGTCGACGAGCAGGGACCGGAGGCCGCCGATGCCCGTCCGCACACCGACGGCCGCCTCGTCGAGCGTGTCGGCCAGCTCGCCGTGACCGGCGGCCCGGCTCGTGGCCGCAGCGCCGGACACGGCGAACGAGGTCGCTGCGAGCTCTTGGACGACACCGTCGTGCAGGGTGGCCGCGATGCGTCGTCGTTCGGCGTCGGACGCGTCGAGGGCCTGGCGCAGGAGCTCCTCACGCTGGGCCTGACCACGACGCAGCCGGTCGAGCAGGCGCCAGAGCACGGGCAGCATCAGGACGAGCAGGCCGATGAGGCTCGACACCGTGATGCCCGCGAATCCGCGCCAGATATCGCCGCTGCGGGCGAGCACGACGTCGTAGGGGGCGTACGTCTCGAACAGCAGACGGTGGCCGTCGGGCGTGGTCACCGGCCGGTACACCTCGAGCAGCTTGCCCTGCCCGCGCTCGTACTCGTTCTCCGGCTCGTCGAGATCGGTGACCTCGGCGCGCGTCGCGGGATCTTTCAGCACGGCACGCTCGTCGGGGCCGAGGTCGAACGTGCGTCCGACCAGCCGAGACTCGTCGGAGTAGACGATCGTGCCGTCCGGCAGCCAGAACTTCACCCGGACGATCGACGCACCCAGCATGTTCGACCGCACGGCCTCGTCGAGGCGGGTGATCGCCGCGGGGTCACCGTCGACGACGCTGTCGAGGAGCGCCGGCTCGACGACGGCGTCCGCCAGGATGCCCGCGCGCTGGGCCGCGTCGTTGACGGCCTCGCGCTCGGCCACGCGTCGCGCGGCGGCCGACCCGAGGAAGCCGACGACGACCAGCACGACGAGCGTCAGCGCGACCACCTGCAGGTAGACGCGGCGCGAGCGCAGCGGGGGCTCAGGGGGTGCCGGAGGATCTCCCGCCGACAACACGAGCCACGGCACCCCGGAGGGCGCCGTGGACGTCATGCCGTCTCGCTGTCAGTCGTCACTGCCGTGGTCATCCGATCCAGTATGACCGTCGCGGCGGTCGTCGTCGCCGCCGTGACGGCCGCTGTCGTCGCGTCCGTCGCGGTGCGCTCCGTCGTCGACCTTGGTGTCGTCGGTGCCGGTGTGGCGCTGCTGATGGGCTCCGTCGTCGACCTTGGTGTCGTCGGTCCCGGTGTGGCGCTGGTGGTGGGCTCCGTCGTCGGACCCCCCGCGATCGTCGTCACGCCCTGCTCGGCGTCCGCCCTTGTCGTCGCCGGGCTCGCTGTGCCGGCCGGATCGGCGCCCGCCCTTGTCGTCGCCCGGTTCTGCGTGGCGCCCACCGTGACCGCGGTCGTCCGTGGCGGAGGGCACCGAGGCAGGCGGAGCCGCACTGGGCGTGGCCGTCGTGGGCGAGGGCGTGACGGGTGAGGGCGTGGTGGCCGAGGGCGTGGTGGGTGCGGCGCTCGTGACGGCGGCGGGCTTCAGCGGCACGCTGGTGGTCAGCGAGGTGTTGCCGACGACGCCGAGCACCGTCGGGACCGCCGCCACCACCAGTCCGGTGGCAATGATGATGAGTCGTTGCATGATCGTTCCTCTCGTAGGTCGTGCTGGGGTCGATGTCTTTTCGAGCCTCGGTGGTGACGAGTCGGAGTCGCCATCGTCCGATGGTCGTAGGACCCGCCGGACGAGACGGCGTCAGCCGATCGGCGTCGGGTTCGTCGGCAGCGGCGGGACGGGCAGCGAGCCGCGGACCTGGTTCTGCGCCTGGCACCTGCTGGTGCAGCTCGTCGCGCCGGCCGAGAGCTCGATCGCGTCCTCGCCGAGCACGCCTCCGAGGCGTCCTCCCGGGTCGACGCCCCAGCGGGTGGTGGTGCCGTCCTGGAACAGCTTCGCGGCGACCTGGGGGCTGTCCTTGCCCAGCAGCATCTGGTGGTAGCCGGTGGCGCTCTGCGCGGGGGAGACCGCATCGATGCCGTCGCCGAAGTTGATCTTGCCGGTGTACGGGTTGACGAAGTAGAACAGCGTCGACCCCAAGGTGTGGACCAGCTCGACCTTCGACGCGAACTCCGGCTCCATCTGGAAGATGCCGCCGGTCGGCGCGTCCTTGGCCTGCACCTTCAGCGTGCCGCCCGCTGCCGCGAACGTGATGACGACGGTGCCGTCCTTGACCTCGAGCTGCTTGACCTTGGTGCCAGCACGCTGTGCGGCGGTGAGCACCGGCACCTTCGACGCGAAGATCACGGTGGGCTTGGCGACCATCCGGTCGGGGCTCGCGGCGCCGGTCAGGGAGTAGTCGTAGACGCCCAGCGTGGACGGGTCGATCCTGAACGTCACGTGGCGACCGGTGACGGCGATGGGGCCGGCCGGTGTCACGCCGGAGACCTTGACGTCCTTGCCGGGAGCCGGGTGGTACGTCGTGCCGTTCAGGACGACGGTGAAGTCGCCGGTGGCATCGGTTTTCGCCTGCGCGGCGGACGGCACCGAGCCGACCGCGGCCACGACGGCGACCAGGGCGACAGCCGCGCGTGTGGCGCGACGGATGGAGATGGTGGACACGGGTACTCCCTCGTGGACGTGCCGCGTCCCTCTGACGCGGTGGGTCCACGGTCCCGTCCACGAGGTCGGACTCGCCAGTGTCCGATGGTCCTAGTACCTGCGCGCTGCTGCGGGTGGCCGTCCTGCGACAGGGGTCAGGAGGACCAGGCGGACCAGAGGTCGGCGTAGCGCCCTCCAGCCTCGACGAGCTCGTCGTGCGTGCCCTCCTCGACGATGCGTCCCTCGTGCATCACGATCACCCGATCGGCCGACTGCGCCTGCGTCAACCGGTGCGCCACCACGAGTGCCGTGCGTCCCTGGGTGACGGCGATCGCGGCCTTGTCGAGCTCGCGAGCACCGCTCGAGCCGGCCTCGGCGGTGGCCTCGTCGAACACCGCGACCGCCGGGTCGTGCAGCAGCACCCGCGCCAGCGCCAGCTGCTGGGCCTGCGACGGCGTGAGCGGATGACCGTGGTCGCCGACGACGGTGTCGAGCCCGTCGGTCAGCGCCTCGACCCATCCCCGTGCACGGACCGTCGACAGGGCCGACCGGATCTGCTCGTCCGACGCGCCCGGCCGCGCCAGGTCGACGTTCTCGCGCACCGTGCCGGAGAAGACATGGACGTCCTGTGTCACCAGTGCGATGGCCGATCGGACGTGCGACGGCTCGAGCGCGTCGAGCGGGAAGCCGCCGATCGCGACCCGACCCCGCGTGGGGCTGAGCAGTCCCGCCGCGATCGCGCCGAGCGTGCTCTTGCCCGCGCCCGTGGCGCCGACGAGGGCGACCCGCTCGCCGTCCGGGATGCGCAGCGTCACCTCGGACAGCACCCGGCGTCCGGCCACGTACTCGTGGCTGATGCCGGTCAGCTCGAGGGTGCCGGTGCGGACGGGCGAGGGTGCGTCGCTGCCGATGGTGGGGTCGAGCAGCGCCACGCCGGCGAGCCGGGCCAGCGACGCCCCGGCCGACTGGATGTCGTCGAAGATCATCAGCAGCGCGCCGATCGGGTTGAACAACCGGTGGAAGTACAGGGCCGCCGCGGTCACCGCTCCGACGGTCGTGAGGTCGCCGCGCACCAGGAAGAAGCCCGTGCCGAGCACGAGCGACAGGCCGATCAGCTCGGACCGGTTGGTGCGCGCGCCGAAGCGCAGCAGCAACGCGAAGACGTCGAGCGTGATGGTCATGGCGTTGCGCGAGTGGTGCGTGATGAGGTCGATCTGGGCCTGCTCGCGCGACAGCGCCCTCAGCGTCGAGGCTCCCTGCACGCCGCTGACGAGCACCTCGGCGCGCTCGCCCTGCGCGATGCGCTCGCGGCGGTAGTACGGCGCAGACCGGGGCAGGTACCAGCGCAGGCCGAGCGCGTAGAACGGGGCACTGGCCAGTCCGGCCAGTCCCAGTCGCCAGTCGAGGGCGAAGAGGCCGCCGGCGGTGAACACGACCGTGACGAGCGAGCCGATCAGCAGCGGGACCATCTCGGTCAGCGAGCCGGCCACCGATCGCACGTCGTCGCCCATGCGCGAGAGCAGGTCGCCGGCTCCGGCCTCTTCCAGGCGGGAGCTGTCGAGGTGGAGCGCGCGGTCGAGTGCCTGCTCGCGCAGGTCGGCCAGCGCTGGCTCGCCCGCCCGGGCCAGGTAGGCGACCGACACGGACGTGCCGATGCCCGCGACGACGCTCGCGGCGGCGATCAGCAAGGCGCCACGCAGCACGCTCGACGAGGACCCCTCGGCGATCACGGTGTCGACGATCTGGCCGAGGACCCACGGCGCCACGAGACCGGCCAGGCCCACGACCACGAAGGCGAGAGCCGACACGGCCAGCGGACCCCGATGGTCGCGCAGCAGCGAGACGGCGAGCCGGGTGGTCTCGCGCCGTGACGCGATCGGCAGCAGGTGACGGGTCATCGCAGCACCGTCTCGCGATAGTCGTCGCGGGCCGCCAGCTCGTGGTGCGTGCCGGTGGCGACGACGCGTCCGCCGTCGACCAGCACCACGCGGTCGGCGGCGGCGAGCAGGGCGGGGCTCGAGGTGATGACCAGCGTCGACGACCTCGACCCGCCGGGGTGGCGGTAGGCGCGGATGCCGTCGGCGATGCGCTGCTCGGTCATCGCGTCGACGGCGCTCGTGGGCTCGTCGAGCACCAGGATCGGGGCCCGCGTCGCCAGCGCCCGGGCGAGCGCGACGCGCTGCCGCTGACCGCCCGAGAGCGTCGTGCCACCGGCGGAGACGACCTGCTCGAGCCCCTCGGGATGCAGGTCGACGACGTCGCTGGCCGCCGACGCGGCGAGCACCTCGGCGAGCTCGGCGTCGTCGAGCGTCCGGCCGGGGTCGATGGTCTCGCGCAGCGTCCCCTCGAAGAGGTCGACGCGGTGGTGGCACACGACGACCTGCGACCGCAGCGAGTCGATCGTCAGGTCGTCGATCGTGCGTCCTCCGAGCGTCAGCGACCCGGAGCGGTCCGCCAGGGGCACCTCGCCGCGCAGCAGGCGCACGAGGGTGTCGCCGGTCGCGGGGTCGTCGACGACGACCCCGACCAGCTCGCCGGCTCGTGTGCCGAGGTCGAGTGCTCGCAGGGGGCCGGACGTCAGCGACTCGATCGCGATCTCCGCGTCGGGATCACCGAGCACCTCGGTGCCCGACACCGCGAGCGGCGGCGTCTGAAGGACGTCGACGAGCCGCTTGGCCGATGCGAACGAGCGCGCCGCCTGGGCGCTGGTCTCGCCGAGGCCGGCGATCGGCTCGGCCAGGAACTGCGTGAGGCCGACGATCGCGATGAGCTCGCCGATGCTGATGTCGCCGTCGAGCGCGCGGGTTCCGGCGAGGTAGGCGACCAGCGCGAGGAACAGGCCGCTGAGGGTCGCGGTCAGGCCGAACATGTACCCGACGGACCGAGCCGTGCGGATGCTCGCGTCACGGGCCGAAGCACTGTGGCCGCGGTAGCGGGCGGCGGCGACGTCCTCGGCGCCGACACCCTTCAGGGGACGCAGGCCCTTGACGAGGTCGGTCGCGATGCCGGTGGCCGTCGCGATGGTGGCCTGCTGGTCGGTCGTGTCGCGGGCGATCAGCGGGGTCACGACCTGGATCGCGACGAGCACCAGCGGCACGCCCACGAGCACGACGAGCCCGAGCACGAGGTCGATGCGGAACAGCACGACCGCGCTGACGACGACACCGATGAGGCCGGCCAGCGTGTAGCCGACGTGCCACAGCAGCTCACCGATCGTCTCGGCGTCCGAGGTGGCCAGCGAGAGCGTCTCGCCGGGCAGCAGGCCCGTGCGCGCACCGCCGGCGCCCAGCACGTGCTCGCTGACCTCGACGCGCAGCAGGTGCGTCTCGCGCTGCAGGGCGCCGACGCCGAGGCGGGCACCGAACCGGTACGAGTAGCTCAGCACGACGAACAGCGTCACGAGCGCCGCGCCCCAGACGGCCAGCTCGTGCAGCTCGCCGGTCGCGACGGCCCGGTCGACGATGACGCCGATGACGACCGGCACCAGGGCCTCGCACAGCAGCCACGACGTGATCAGCAGGTACGAGCCTGCCAGGCGGGCGCGGTGGCGACGCATCCCGCGCCGGATGAGCGCCGCCGCCGATGTCGGTGGAACGAGCACGGCGGGAGACACCAGGTGAGGGTACCCTCACTGGCCTGCGGGAAGATCACCCGCACCGTGCTCAAGCGTCGAGCGTGAGCGCGAACCCCCACAGCCGCACGCCGGGCAGCGGCGACCAGTCGAGGTCGGGACGCCGCACGAAGCCCATCGAGGCGTACAGCCGGTGCGCCGTCGTCATGTCGGTGAGCGAGCACAGCAGCACCTCGCGGAGCCCGGCCCGCCGAGCGCGCTCGACGCAGGCGGCGACCAGAGCGCGTCCGACTCCTCGACCCCGCGCGGCCGGGTCGACGGACAACGTCCTGAACTCGCCCTGGCACGCCTGCTGGGCGAGCTGGGCGGAGGCCGAGCCCGGTGGGCACCAGGTGACGGTGCCGAGCAGCCGGTCGCCGTCGACGGCCACCAGGACCTCGCTGTGGTCGGCGCGACCGGCCACGTCGCCGATCCACGCGGCGTACTCATGGTCGTAGGTGCCGTCGGGGCGCAACAGGTGGCCGTCGGCGTCGTAGCCCGCGACCGTCAGCCGCCCGACCGCGTCGTGCTCGTCGTCGCGGGCGGGACGGACGACGAGATCAGATGCCGGTGGTGGCACGGGGATAGGCCGCGTCGACGTCGGTCATGACGTTGACGAGGTACGGCACGCCGGACGCCAGGGCGCGATCGATCGCCGGCCCGATCTGACGTGGATCGGTGACCATCTCGCCCCCGCCGCCGAGCGCCGTGACGACCTGGTCGTAGCGGGTGTTCGGGGCGAGGTCGGCGGCCACGTCGTAGCCGTAGATCCACTGCATCGGCCCCTTCTCGAGGCCCCAGGCCGAGTTGTTGCCGACGACCATCACGACCGGCAGGTCGTGCCGCACCAGCGTGTCGACGTCCATCAGCGACATGCCGGCGGCTCCGTCGCCGTACAGCAGCACGACCTGGCTCGAGGGTCGGGCGATGCGGGCGGCCATCGCGGCGCCCATGCCGGCACCGAGGCATCCGTACGGACCGGGGTCGAGCCAGCCGCCCGGGCGCTTGGGCTCGACGAACTTGCCCGCGAACGACACGAAGTCGCCGCCGTCGCCGATCACGACGGCGTCGTCGGCCAGGCGGGGGAGCAGCTCGCCGTAGATGCGGGCGGGATGGATCGGGTCGGCCTCGGCGGTCAGCAGCTCGTCGTCGCGCGCGGTGGCCGCGGCGACCTCGTCCTGCAGGGTCGACAGCCACGGTGTCCAGTCGGGACGCGAGCCGTGCGCCGACGACCCCGTCAGGGCGTCGAACAGGCCCGTGAAGAACAGGCTGAGGTCGCCGTGCGCGGTCGCCGCGGTCGCGGCGTGCGACGAGACCTGGTCGGCCGAGTCGGCGACGTGCACCGTGCGGGCGGGCGTCGCGCCCTCCTTGCCGCCGAACACGCCGTAGCCGAGACGGAAGTCGAGCGGCGTGCCGACGACGACGACCAGGTCGGCCCGGTTGAACGACGTCGACCGGGCCTTGGTGACGAGCTGCGGGTGGCCACCCGGGACGATGCCGCGGCCCATTCCGTTGGCGATGACGGGGATGCCGGTCTGCTGCACGAACTGCAGCGCGGCGACCTCGGCGCGGTCGGCCCAGACGTCGGTGCCGAGCACCAGCACGGGGCGCTCGGACGTGCGCAGCAGCTCGGCGATGGCCCGCAGCGCGTCGGGATCGGGCTGCACGGGCGCCGTGGTGTTGCCCTGCGAGGGCGTGCCGACCGGGGCGCTGTTGAAGAACTCGTCCATCGGCACGTCGACGAACGCGGGGCCCCGGTGAGACGAGCCGGCCAGCGTGAAGGCCTCGTCGATCGTGGGCGCGATGTCGGCGACGGTGTGCGCCGTGGTGGCCGACTTGGAGATCGACGAGAAGATCGGCGGGTGGTCGAGCTCTTGCAGGCTGCCGGTGCCCCACCGGTTGTTGGGCGCGCGGCCGCCGACGACCACCAGCGGCGAGCCCGAGAAGCTGGCCTGCGCCACGGCGCTGACGCCGTTGGTGACGCCGGGCCCGGCGGTGAGCACCGCGAGCCCGGGCGCGCGGGTCAGCTTGCCGATCGCCTCGGCGGCGAAGACCGCGGTGGGCTCGTGCCGCACGTCGACGATCGGCATGGCGGGCTCGGTCTTGACCGCTGCGTCGTACATCGGGAACACGTGGGCCCCCGACAGGGTGAACAGCGTCGAGACGCCGTGGGCGCGGGCCACGTCGAGGGCGAGGATGCCGCCGTGCTGCGGCTCGGAGGTCTGGTCGGTCGTCATGTGACGCAGGTTACTCGACGGTACGGACCAGTTGCGGATCACCCGAGCGGACGTGCCCGGGTGGTCGGCCGGTACAGCCAGGGCTGCTCGGCCCTGATCTGGTCGAGCACCGCCAGGATCAGGTCGGCTCGGTGGGCCGGCTGCTCGGCGAAGAGCTCGGCATCGGCCCGCAGGTCGTCACGTCCCTGCACGCCGAGCGCGAGCTGGAGGTGCAGCGCCCGCAGGAACGACGACGCGTTGCGGACGCCGGGGGAGGGCCACTCGGCCTCGAGGTGGCCCCGGGTCTGCGGCGGCTTGATGCCCTGCCCCAGGCGCGCCAGCCACGGCTCGACAATCACGGGGTCGAGCTCGTTGCGGTGCAGCAGCGTCATGACGGCGTAGGCCAGGCGGTCGTCCTCGCCGTGTCGCCAGATGTACGACGTGGGGGTCAGCACGCGGTCGGCGATGACGTCGAGCAGCACCGTCAGCTCGAGCCGTCCGAAGTGCCGCGACCGGGCGAGGGCGGCCAGCAGATCGGCGCCGTGGGCGATCGCGTTGGCCCAGCCCATCTCGGGGACCCAGCCGCGCTGGTCCTGCTCGCGGACGTACCAGGCGGTGGCCCGGTCGCCCCAGTCGAGCACCGACTCCGACGACATCAGGTGCTCGTTGTTGTCACGCCCGATGATCTCGGCCAGCATCAGCGCGCTGTACGACCGGCGCATGACCGACACGTCGCCGTCGTGCCCCAGGCCGTAGCGCAGCCCCGGCGCGATGCCGTCGCCGAGCCCGGACAGCAGCTGGTCGTAGACCCCGCGGGTGATCCACGTCGTCAGCAGGGGATAGGCGAGGTCCTCGCGCGTGCGCGGATTGGGGTGGCCCAGCATCTCGACCAGCTCGACGGTGCACTCGTCGAGACCCCGGTCGGCGGGCACGTCCATGCCGCTCTGCATCACCGACTGCCAGTACGCCTCGGACATTGCCTCATCGTGTCACGGCGGCCCGACTACGCTGCACGTGTGCCCACGCTGGACGACATCGCGAAGTCCCAGACATCGCTGACCGCAGACGACGTGGGCTGGCTGCACGCCCTGGTCGCCGACTGGCAGATCATCGCCGACCTGTCGTTCGCCGACCTCGTGCTGTGGGTGCCCGACGGCGAGGCCAAGGGCATGTGGGCCGCAGCGCAGATCCGGCCGACCACGGGGCCCACCACGCTGCTCGAGGACGTCGCCGGCACCTTCTTGCCGACGCGCGGCGAGCACCCGCTCGAGGTCGCCATGACGACGGGCCGCACGGTGCCCCAGCACGCCGAGCAGCAGCTCGACGGCTCGCGCATCCTGGTCGAGGCCATCCCGGTGCGCCGCGCCGCACGGACGATCGGCGTCGTCGTCCGGCGCAGCAGCGAGTCGGGCCTGCGGCCGTCCAGCACCCTCGAGAACGCCTACCTCGAGGCGGCCGGCGAGCTGGGCGAGATGATCCGGCGCGGCGAGTTCCCGGCCCCCGGCTCACGCTCCGACCTGGCCGACTCGTTGCGGGTCGGCGACGGCTTCATCCGCACCGATGCGCGTGGGACGGTGCGCTACGCGAGCCCCAACGCGATGTCGGCCTACCGGCGGCTCGGCGTGGTCGGCGACCTCGTCGGCACGCAGCTCGGCGACGTCACCACGGCGCTGGTCGACCGGCGTCCCACCGACCGCAGCGCCCGCGGGGTGCTGAGCGGCCGCGAGGGCTCGGAGGCCGAGATCGAGAACGCCAGCGCCTCGCTGCTGGTGCGCACGATCCCGCTGCGCTCGTCGGGCCAGCGCAGCGGCGCCCTGATCCTGCTGCGCGACGTCACCGAGCTACGGCTGCGCGAGCGCGAGCTGGTCTCGAAGGACGCGACGATCCGCGAGATCCACCACCGGGTCAAGAACAACCTGCAGACCGTCGCGGCGCTGCTGCGCCTGCAAGGTCGTCGCACCGAGAACCCCGAGGCACGGGCCGCGCTCGAGGAGGCCGTGCGCCGCGTGGGATCCATCGCGCTGGTGCACGAGACGCTCAGCCAGTCGTTCAGCGACTTCGTCGAGTTCGACGAGATCGCCGACCGCCTGCTGCACACCGTGCTCGACGTCTCGAACGGGCCGGCCGGCGCCAACCTCGTGCGTCCCGAGCGGTTCGGCAGCTTCGGGCTGCTGCCGGGCGAGATCGCGACCCCGCTGTCGATGGTGCTGACCGAGCTGATCCAGAACGCATCGGCGCACGCCTACGACGAGTCGGGCGGGACGCTGACGCTCGCGGTCAACCGCATCCGCGACAAGATCCGGTTGCGGGTCAGCGACGACGGAGCAGGGCTCCCGCGCGACTTCGATCCCGCCAGCAGCCTGGGGCTGTCGATCGTCACGACGCTCGTCGAGGGAGAGCTGGGCGGGTCGCTGGCCTTCGAGCAGCGCGTCGGTGGTGGCACCACGGTGGCCATCACCCTGACCGTCTGAGGCCTGGTCGCTCGCGCTGGCAGCGGGTCTCGAGGCGGTGACGCGGCGGGCGGCAGGAGATACAAAGAACCCCGCGGCCGTCAGGCCACGGGGTTCACCGATACGTGCGCTTGCTCAGGCGGTACGAATACGTGCCCGTGCATTGCGACGCTTCAGCGTACGACGTTCGTCTTCGCTCAAGCCTCCCCACACACCGTGGTCCTGTCCGGACTCGAGTGCCCACTGAAGGCACTGCTCGCGGACATCACAGCGGCGGCATACGACCTTGGCCTCTTCGATCTGCAAGATGGCAGGACCCGTGTTGCCGATGGGGAAGAAGAGCTCAGGATCCTCATCGAGGCATGCCGACTTGTGGCGCCAATCCATGGGGACACTCCTTCCCGTTCGGTGTTGCGCCCGAGGCAGATCTGTTTGACCTGTCAAACGGGCATTGGGTCCCATGGTTTCAACATTCCCGGTCGTTTACAAGGGCAACGACGCCGGGCGAATTGTCGGATGAGTCACATGCTGCCTACGCTGGCGTCGTGACGTCTCCCGGACGGCCGTCGGGAACGGCCAAGATCCTGCTCGTGACGGCTGCTGCCGTCGTCTCGGTGGAGGCGTTGACCTTCGGCGTGCTGGCGGTGCTCGAGCTGCTCGCCGTGTCGTCCGACCGGGTGGGTCTCGGCGTCGGCGCCACGATCTTCCTGCTCGTCGTCGCTGCCGGCCTGGCGTGGGCGGCGTCCCGCGTCGCGGTGGGCGAGTCGTGGGCGCGCAGCCCCCTCGTGCTGGCCCAGCTGGTGCAGCTGGGCCTGGCGTGGAACTTCCGCGGCGACCCGGCCTGGCTCACGCCCGCCATCGCGCTGCCCGCCGTCGCCGTGCTGGGGTGCCTGCTCGCGCCGCCGGTCACGCGCGCGCTGGCCGACCACCACGGGGCCTGACGGTCGCCGGCGTGTGACACGATAGGAGCGGGGCGCAACCCGCCCCCTCCCGCCTCGGCGGCTCGCACAGCAGCGGTCAGACACCGCGCCGGCGACCTGATCGGTCCCGTTGAGAGAATTCTCGTCGAGCCCTGCCGGCCACGTCCCCCCGAGGAATCATCTTGTCCATCGTCGCCACCGACCTCGACGTCCAGAACGCCCCCGATCCCGACGACCCGGTCTTCGCGCTGCACCGCGGCGGGAAGATGAGCATCGCGGCCTCCGTGCCGATCCGCGACGCCCACGACCTGTCGCTCGCCTACACGCCCGGCGTGGCGAGGGTCTGCGAGGCCATCGCGACCGATCCCGAGGTGGCGCACGACTACACCTGGGTCTCCAACACCGTCGCGGTGGTCACCGACGGCACCGCCGTGCTGGGGCTGGGCGACATCGGCCCGGCCGCGTCCATGCCGGTCATGGAGGGCAAGGCCATCTTGTTCAAGCAGTTCGGCGGGGTCGACGCCATCCCGATCGCGCTCGACACGACCGACGTCGACGAGATCGTCGAGACCGTCGTGCGGCTCGCACCGTCGTTCGGCGGCATCAACCTCGAGGACATCTCGAGCCCGCGGTGCTTCGAGATCGAGCGGCGGCTCGTCGAGCGGCTCGACATCCCGGTCTTCCACGACGACCAGCACGGCACGGCCGTCGTGACGCTGGCCGCCCTGATCAACTCCGCCAGGCTGACCGACCGCGACCTGCAGGACCTCAAGGTCGTCATCTCCGGTGCCGGTGCCGCCGGCGTCGCGATCATGAAGATCCTGCAGTCGGCCGGGGTGCGCAAGATCGCCGTCGTCGATCGCGCGGGCGTGATTCACCCGGGCCGCGACGACCTCAACGACGTCAAGCGGTGGCTCGCCGATCAGACGGCGGGCTGGGCTCGTCCCGGGTCGATCGCCGACGCCCTCGACGAGGCCGACGTGTTCATCGGCGTCTCCGGCGGCACGGTGCCCGAAGAAGCGGTCGCCCGCATGGCACCCGAGGCCATCGTGTTCGCGATGGCCAACCCGCACCCCGAGGTGCACCCCGACGTCGCGCACCAGTACGCACGGGTCGTGGCCACCGGCCGCTCCGACTTCCCCAACCAGATCAACAACGTGCTGGTGTTCCCGGGCATCTTCCGCGGCGCGCTCGACGTGCGCGCCACCCGCATCTCCGAGGACATGAAGATCGCCGCCGCGACCGCCATCGCCGACCTCGTGGGCGACGACCTCTCCGAGACCTACGTCATCCCGTCGCCGTTCGACTCGCGCGTGGCGACGGCCGTCTCGCGCGCCGTGACCGACTCGGCCCGCCGCGAGGGTCTCGCCCGCCGACCGTACTGATCCCCCGAGCACATCCGAGGAGCACGACATGTTCGCCGTCTACGCAGGCCAGATCGTCCCCACCGACCCGCTGTCGGGTCTGGTCGTGGGCGAGCGTCCCGACCCCGAGGTCCCCGAGGGATGGACGACGGTGACGGTCAAGGCGGCATCGATCAACCACCACGACGTGTGGAGCCTGCGAGGCGTCGGTCTCCGCGAGGAGTCGCTGCCCATGATCCTCGGGTGCGACGCCGCGGGCTACGACGAGGACGGCAACGAGGTGCTGGTGCACGCGGTCATCAGCGACCCGTCGTGGCGCGGCGACGAGACCCTCGACCCCCGGCGCTCGCTGCTGTCGGAGCGGCACCAGGGCACCTTCGCCGAGAAGGTCGCGGTGCCCGCCCGCAACGTCGTGCCCAAGCCGGCCGGGCTCTCGTTCGCCGAGGCAGCCTGCCTGCCGACGGCGTGGTTGACGGCCTACCGCATGCTGTTCACCCAGTCGGGCCTCAAGCAGGGCGACACGGTGCTGGTGCAGGGCGCGGGGGGCGGCGTGGCCACCGCCGCGATCACCCTCGCCCGGGCGGCCGGCTTTCGGGTGTACGCGACGAGTCGCGACGAGGACAAGCGGTCGCGCGCGGTCGAGATCGGCGCGCACGAGGCATTCGAGTCGGGCGCCAGGCTGCCCGCCAAGGTCGATGCGGTCATCGAGACCGTCGGGGCCGCCACGTGGTCGCACTCGGTCAAGTCGATGCGCCCGGGCGGCACGATCGTGATCTCGGGCGCGACCTCGGGCGACGCCCCGACGCACGCCGAGCTGACACGCATCTTCTTCCAGCAGATGCGCGTGCACGGGTCGACGATGGGCACCCGCGACGAGCTGCACGCGCTCGCCCAGTTCATGGACGTCACGGGCACCCGTCCGCTGATCGACCGCGAGATCCCGATGGCCGACGCCGCCTCGGGCCTGCAGAGCGTCATCGACGGCAGCGTCTTCGGCAAGATCGTCCTGACCCTCTGACCCAGGAAGGATGCAGTCCTCCGCAGATCCGGGTTGGGGCGGCTCAGTCGTCGGCGAGGGTGTGGCGCAGGTAGCGCGCGGGGGTGTGGCGCAGGTAGCGCGCGGGGGTGTCGAGGTAGGCGCGGTAGTGACGGACCAGCTCGAGCTCGTCCCACGTCGTCTCGCGCAGACCCCAGTCACCGACCTCGAGGACGTGGGCGCCCGGCAGCGACGCGAGGACGGGGGAGTGCGTGGCGCACAGCACCTGGCCACCGGCCTGCGCGATGTCGTGCAGGACCCGGATGAGCGTCAGGCTCGATCGGAATGACAAGGCCGCCTCGGGCTCGTCGAGGCAGTAGAAGCCCGCGGAGTCGAACTTGCGCGTCAGCACCTCGAGGAACGACTCGCCGTGGCTCATGGCGTGGTAATCGGTGTCGTTCGGGCCGCGGTGCTCGTCCATGTAGGTGTACCAGCCGTGCATCGTCTCGGCGCGCAGGAAGAAGCCCCACCGTCCCGCCCCGATGCCTCGTTGGATGCCGAGGTGGTGGTGCAGCGGCGACTCGCTGGCCCTCGTCTCGTGCCGCCCGTGCGCAGTGCCGCCCTCGGGCGAGAGCCCGTAGGCGACCGCGACAGCCTCGACGAGGGTCGACTTGCCCGAGCCGTTCTCGCCGACCAGGAACGTCACGCCGGGCGGCAGGTCGAGGCCGTCGGCGAGCACCTGCGCCACGGCCGGGATCGTGTTCGGCCACGCGTCCGGGTCGAACGGGATGTCCGGATGGGGGGACATGACGACCCGCACGACGGGCGGCTGGTCGAACCTCATGCGTGCGCGTCGATCAGGGCACTTGGTCGTCGGGGAACGGCTGAGCCATCTGCAGGATCATGCTCGCGGGGTACGTACGACCCTCGTGGGCCGACTGCAGGTGCGCGTCGACCGCCGTGACGAAGTCGTCGTCGCTGCGGCCCACCAGCTGCTCGCCGCACGGGCACATCAACATCTTGGCCATCGGTCTTCCTCCTGCTGATCTCTGAGCGCTTGCGTGGTTTCGACAGGCTGGCGGCTTCGCCGCGTCTCGCTCAACCTGGCGACACGCTCGTTCGCAGAGCTCACTGCGGTGTCACTCATCCTCATCGTCGTCGAGGCGAGCCAGCCAGGTGGCCAGGCGCTCGACGGGGATCTCGAAGTCGGGGTTGAGGTCGACGAACGTGCTGAGCTGCTCGGCGAGCCAGGCGAAGGTGACTTCCTCGTCACCCCGCCTGGCCTGCAGCTCCTCGATCCCGCGGTCGGTGAAGTACATCAGCGATCGTCTCCGCAGCTCTTCGTGCGCCTCAGGCGAAGGCCTGCTGCATCAGCTCGGCCTGCTCCTCGACGTGGCGGTTGTGCGAGCCGACCGACGGTGCGGAGGACTCGGGACGCGACACCCGCACGAGCGGGAGCCCGTCGAACTCGCCGCTGAAGTGCAGCGCGACGTGCGGCCACGGGCCCTGGTTGGCGGGCTCGTCCTGCACCCACCGCACCTCGCGGGCGTTGGTGAACCGCGCCACCTCGGCGTTGAGCTCGTCGACCGGACGGGGGTAGATCTGCTCGAGGCGGACGATCGCCGTGCGCTTGGAGTCGCCCTCGAGCTTCTCGCGCTCGGCCATGAGGTCCCACGTGACACGACCCGAGCAGACCAGCACGCGCTCCACCGCCGACGGATCGGCCGCGCCCTCGCCGAAGGCCGCATCGCCGATGACCGGACGGAACGTGCCCGTCGTGAAGTCGTCGGGCTGCGACGCCGCTGCCTTGCTGCGCAGCATCGACTTGGGCGTGAACACGATCAACGGACGGTGCTCGCTCTCGAGCGCCTGGCGGCGCAGGAGGTGGAAGTACGACGCGGGCGTGGAGGGCTGGGCGACCGTCATGGCCTCGTCGGCGCACAACGTCAGGAACCGCTCGATGCGGGCCGACGAGTGGTCGGGTCCCTGGCCCTCGTAGCCGTGGGGCAGCAGCAGGACGACGCCCGACTTCTGGCCCCACTTGGTCTCGCCGGCCGAGATGTACTCGTCGATGACCGACTGGGCGCCGTTGACGAAGTCGCCGAACTGGGCCTCCCAGATGGTCAGCGCCTCGGGACGCGCGACCGAGTAGCCGTACTCGAAGCCGAGGGCGGCGTACTCGCTGAGCAGCGAGTCGTAGACGTGGAAGCTGGCCTGCTCGTCGCCGATGTTGGACAGCGGCGTCCACTCGTCGGCGTTGGTGCGATCGATGATCGTGGCGAAGCGCGACGAGAAGGTGCCGCGACGGGTGTCCTGGCCGGAGATGCGCACCGGACGTCCGTCGAGCAGCAGCGAGCCCATCGCGAGGATCTCGCCGGTGCCCCAGTCGATCGGCCCGGCCGAGATGGACTGCGCGCGGCGCTGGAGCTGCGGCAGCACCTTCGGGTGGACCGTGAAGCCCTCGGGCACGTTGGTGTACGAGTCGGCGATCGCCTTCATGGCCTCGGTCGAGATCGCGGTGACGAGCTCGCCGGCGTGCTCGGGCTTCTCGGGGTAGTCGGGCGTGCGGGTGTAGTCGGGGTCCGACGTGGCCTGCTTGACCTCGGCGAAGTTGCGCTCGAGCTGGGCCTGGTAGTCGCTGAGGGCGACCTCGGCCTCTTCGAGCGTGATGTCGCCGCGACCCACCAACGCCTCGGTGTAGAGCTTGCGCACCGACTTCTTGGCGTTGATCGTGTCGTACATCAGGGGCTGCGTGAAGCTGGGGTCGTCGCCCTCGTTGTGACCGCGGCGGCGGTAGCAGACCAGGTCGATGACGACGTCCTTGTGGAAGGTGCGCCGGTACTCGTAGGCCAGCTGTGCCACGCGGATGCACGCCTCGGGGTCGTCGCCGTTGACGTGGAACACGGGCGCCTGGATCATGCGCGCGACGTCGGTGCAGTAGGTGGACGAGCGCGACGACGACGGCGACGTGGTGAAGCCGACCTGGTTGTTGACGATCAGGTGGATCGTGCCGCCGGTGCGGTAGCCGCGCAGCTGCGACAGGTTGAGCGTCTCGGCGACGACTCCCTGGCCCGCGAACGCGGCGTCGCCGTGGACCAGGACGGGCAGCACGGGGTACGCCGCACCCTGGTTGAGGCGGTCCTGCTTGGCGCGGGCGATGCCCTCGAGCACGGGGTCGACGACTTCGAGGTGCGAGGGGTTGGCCGCGATCGAGACCTTGACCTTGTCGCCGTTGCCGGACGTGAACTCGCCCTCGACGCCCAGGTGGTACTTGACGTCGCCGGAGCCCTGCACGGTGCGCGGGTCGATGTTGCCCTCGAACTCGCGGAAGACCTGGCTGGGACGCTTGCCGGCGATGTTGACCAGCGCGTTGAGCCGGCCGCGGTGTGCCATGCCGATGCACACCTCGTCGAGCTTGTCGGCCGCTGCCGCCTCGCAGATCTCGTCGAGGAACGGGATGGTCGTCTCGCCGCCCTCGAGGCTGAAGCGCTTCTGACCGACGAACTTGGTCTGCAGGAACGTCTCGAAGGCCTCGGCCTGGTTGAGCTTCTGCAGGATGCGCAGCTGCTCCTCGCGCGGCGGCTTGGTGTGCGGACGCTCGATGCGCTCCTGGAACCACTCGCGCTCGGAGGGCTCCTGGATGTGCATGTACTCCAGCCCGATCGTGCGGGCGTAGGAGTCGCGCAGGATGCCGAGGATCTCGCGCAGCTTCATGAAGCGCTTGTCGCTCTTGAACGAGCCGGTCGCGAACTCGCGGTCGAGGTCCCACAGCGTCAGGCCGTGCGACGCCGTGTCGAGGTCGGGGTGGCTGCGCGGGGAGTTGTCGAGCGGGTTGGTGTCGGCCATCAGGTGGCCACGGACCCGGAAGGCGTGGATCAGCTCGAGGACGCGCGACTGCTTGTGCACCTCGTCGTCGTGGCTGACCGCGATGTCCTGGGCCCAGCGGATGGGCTCGTAGGGGATCTTGAGCGCGCGGAAGATGTCGTCGTAGAAGCCGTTCTCGCCGAGCAGCAGCGCGTGGACGCGCTTGAGGAACTCGCCGGACTGGGCGCCCTGGATGACGCGGTGGTCGTACGTCGACGTCAGGGTCACCATCTTGGAGATGGCCATCTGCGCCAGGGTGTGGTCGGACGCGCCCTGGAACTCCGGCGGGTACTCCATCGAGCCGACGCCGATGATGACGCCCTGGCCCGACATGAGTCGCGGCACCGAGTGGTTGGTGCCGATGCCGCCGGGGTTGGTCAGGCTGAGCGTCGTGCCCTGGAAGTCGCTGACCTCGAGCTTGCCGTCGCGCGCCTTGCGGACCATGGTCTCGTAGGCGGCCCAGAACTCCGCGAAGCTCATGGTCTCGGTCGCCTTGATCGACGGCACCAGCAGCTGGCGCGAGCCGTCGGGCTTCTGCAGGTCGATCGCGAGGCCGAAGTTGACGTGCTCGGGCTTGAGCTGGTTGGGCTTGCCCTTCTCGTCCACCTCGTAGCCGGTGTTCATCTCGGGCATGGCCTTGACGGCCTGCACGATCGCGTAGCCGATCAGGTGCGTGAACGAGACCTTGCCGCCGCGAGCGCGGGCCAGGTGGTTGTTGATGACGGTGCGGTTGTCGAACAGCAGCTTGACCGGCACCGAGCGCACGCTGGTGGCCGTCGGGACGGTCAGGCTCGCGTCCATGTTCTGGACGGTGCGGGCGGCCGCGCCGCGCAGGACGACCTTCTCGACCTCGCCGGGACCGGTGGGCTTGGCGGCGTCCTTCGGCTTGTCGGCGGGTGCGCCCGAGCGGGCGGACGACGCAGCCGGGGCCTTGGGCGCCGGCGTGCCGTTGGGCGTGGGGGCGGCCGCGTCGGCCGGGGCGGCCGCGGGGACGGGCTTGACCGGCGCAGGGGAGTCGGGGGCCTTCTCCTCGGGCGGTGCCACCGAGACCGGCTCGGTCTTGGCGGCCGGCGCGACGGTGGAGGCCGGCGAGGTGGGCGGCGGAGTGGCGGCGGCAGGCACCGGGGCCGTTCCGTTGGCCGCGGCACCGGACGCGAGGTCGGCACCGTCACCGGTCTCGAAGAAGGCGACCCACGTCTCGTCTACCGACGACGGGTCCTCCCGGTAGCGGTCGTGCATCTCTTCAACGAGCCACTGGTTCGTGCCGAAATCAGGAGTTGAATGGTCTTGGGAGGACTCGGCCACAGCCTCGATCGCCTCTTCCGATGTGTGTGCTGGCGCGTAGGTGAAAGTGTGCTCTCCACACTAACGCGAGGCACCAGCCGAGCGCAGGCAGGTGGGGCCCCGAGATGGGTCACACGCGCCGCACCACGGTGACAGTCAGTCGGCGATGCTCAGGCGCGGCTCACGCTCGACGAATCGGCCGAAGGCGTCGGCCTCGGCCTGCAGCCCCCGGCGCAGCGATGCGGTCGTGGGGGCGGCCGACCGGACGTCGATCGCGACGGTCCGGGCCGCGAGGGTGCGGGTCCACGAACCGGCCAGCCGTCCGGCGACGAACAGCAGGCCGGCGGCCCGCATGACCTCGCCTCCGGCTCCGGCTATGCCGTCGTCGTCGCCCGGGTCGCGGGCGTACGAGACGTACTCGTCGAAGTTCGGCAGCAGCATCACCTCGGGGGGTTCGGACTCGACGGGCTCGTCGAGCGCCCAGTGCGTCACCCCGTCCACGTCGAGGGGCCGCAGCCCGGCGAGGTCGATGGCCCGGCGGCTGTCGGTCAGCGTCAGGCTCGTCCACCACGCGAGGTCGCGGTCGCGGACGGGTCCGTGGCCGGCGGCGTACCGTCGGGCGACCTCGGCCAGCAGCTCGTCGCGCGACCGCTCGACCGGACGTGTCTCGATCAGGCGGTAGGTGTGCTGCTTGCCGTCCATGGGTCCGCTGGCGATCGCGGCGTCGATCTCCGCGCTGATGACGACGTGGGCGACCGCCTGGCCGGTGAGCACGAGCCCGGACGCCGCGAGGACGTCGGCCAGCTCGCGGCGGGTGCGCGGACGTCCGTCGGCGAGGGCCTCCACGACCAGGGACGCGCCGCGGTCGACGACGTCGGACGTCAGCCCGATCGACCGGTTGGTGGTCTCGAGCAGGCGGCGCACGCGGGGCCCGGTGAGGGCCTGCAGCCAGGGCAGGTCGTCAGGGGCGACGAGGTGCCAGGTGGGCCGCAGCACGTGCGTGCGCAGGACCTCGCCGGTGTCGAAGGCCTGCTGCAGCTCGGCGAGCGTCGTGCCGGGCAGGCGTCGCCCCACGCCCCACAGCGCCATGTCGTGCAGCTGCGACTGGACGCACCCCAGGTGACGCACGACGTCGACCAGGGTGCCCGGCCGCGGGCCGTCGAGCCCCTGGGCGTGCAGCCGACCGAGGACGGGGCGCACCGCGTCAGTCCGTGTCGGCCGAGGCGGCCGCAGCCGCCTGTCGGATCTCGGCGTCGGTCAGCTGACGCCACGGCGACGGCTCGTTCTGGGTGGCACGGGCGTCGGGGCTGACGCCCGTCGAGTACCACTTGGCCACGAACGCCGTGCCGCGCAGCATGACGCGCTCGCCCTTGCGGTAGGCCGCGCCCTGGTCCCAGGCCGGATAGGTGCCGCTGGGCAGCGTGGGCACCTGGACCGGCTTCTCGCCGGGCAGCACCGGCCCGATCAGCCGCCACGGCGAGGCGCTCTCGTCGACGACCGGGTCGTCGGGGGTGTCGCCGAGCGTCCACCACTTGGCCACGTAGGCGTTGCGGTGCCACACGACGCGGGTGCCCTCGACGTACGTCTCGTCGGCGCTCCAGATCGGGTACGGGCTGGTGGCGGGATCGTCGGCGACGGGATTGTCGGCGGAATCGCGTCCGCCGGCCCGGCCGCCCACGACGGGGGTGACCTCGGTGCTGTCGGGGCTGCCGGTCATGGTGCCGCGCAGCAGCGCGGCGAACGACTCCGCGCCCTGGTCGACGCCGCTGCACGAGTTGGAGACCACGGTGACGTCGGGGTAGTTGGCGCCGCACGTGCGGTCGCGGTTGAGCGACCACATCGACATGCGGCCGAGGCCCTTCTCGGCGGCGAAGGCGCTGAGACCCTTCGCGGCGGCGGTCGAGAAGATCTCGCCGGGCACGTCGTTCTGGCCGATCATCGGGGTCGCACCCATGCGGCGCCACAGGGTGGCCGAGCCGACGTCCTGGCCGGCGCGGGCGTAGACCTGTCCGAGCTGTCGGTGCGTCGCGGTGAGGGCCGAGGTGGACGCGTCGAGCATCGTCTGGTCCTTGGCGCGGCTGCCGCCGTAGTCCATCGTCATGACGTTGACGCCCGACAGCTCGACCTTCTGCTCGAGCATCGCCGCGACCACCTGACGTCCCTCGGTCGACAGGCCCTGCGGCGAGACGGGCAGCGTCAGCCAGACGCGCAGGTTCTTGCCGGCCTTCGCGCGGGCGACCTGGAGCGCCTTGATGGCCGCGGCACGGCGCTGCGTGGCGGCGGCATCGGCCAGCGCCGGGCCCTCGATGTCGAGGTCGATCGTGCGCACGTCGTACCGGTCCACGACGGAGGTGTAGGCGTCGACCAGCTGGGAGGGGTCGGTGCACGCCGTGGAGAGCTCTGAGTTCGCGGCACCGCCGAACGAGACCACGACGCTGCCCCCGGCCTGGCGCAGCCGCGCGATGCGACGGTCGAGGTCGATGTCGTCGGACGCCGCGTCCAGCGAGTACGCGCCGCCCCAGGTGGGCGAGCAGGCGCTGTCCGGGTCGGCCACGACGAACGACAGCACGATGTCGCGCGCTGCCTTCGACGCTGGCTGCTCGAACTCGTAGAGCGGGGTGACGGTCGCGTCGACGTAGCCTGCGTACCAGGCGGCGCCGTGCGAGCCGGCCGCCTGAGCATCCTGCACGTGGCGCCAGCTGGACGTGCCGGCGAAGGTCAGTCCGCCGACGATCGCGACCAGGATCGCCAGCCGGGGCACGGACAGGCGTCGTCCATCGAATCGGCCCACGGGCCACGCTCCTCATCGTTCTCCCCGAACGCCCCATGGTGACATCGCGGGCAGGGCCGCGCGGAGCCGGGCGTCCTCGGCCACTACTGTGTCGCCGGGGGCCGACGAGGGAGACAGGGTCGTGCGACTCAGGGGCAGGGCGGACCGGACCGAGACGAAGACCCGACGGCAGTGGGGTGCAGAACGCCGGTCGGAGCCGTTGTCGATCATCCATCCCGTGCCGAGCGGCTCCAAGATCACCTGGGGCCGGGTGGGCATCGTGGTGACGATCCTGGCGTGGATCGGCTACGTCGTCTCGACGATCATCCGTCAGTTCATCGACTACGGCGGCAGCTTCCGCTTCACGATGGAGGCGCTGTCGTACCTCGTCGTGGTGACCTTCCTGACCTTCTCGGCGCTGATGTACCTGGTCGCGCGACAAGGAGCGCTCATCCGCTTCCGCGACCACACCCGGGCGCCGCGCGGCATGCTCGACCGGCACTTCGGCGACACCAGGAGCCAACGGCTGACGGTCCTGGTGCCGTCGTACGCCGAGGAGCCCGACGTCGTCCGGCTGACGCTGTGGAGCGCTGCCCTGCAGGAGTACCCCTACCTCGACCTCGTGCTGCTGATCGACGACCCGCCGAACCCGACCGACCCCGACGTGCTGGCCAAGCTCGAGGCCACGCGCCGCCTGGCCCCCGACATCGAGGAGGCGCTGCGCGAGCCGCGCGACCGCTTCCAGGGGTCCCTCGAGGCCGCCGCTGCGTACCTGGCGACGCACGACGTCGACCGCAAGGCCGTCAAGACGCTCCTGCGCGAGTACCGGGCGGCGGTGGCCTGGTTGAAGGCGATGGCCGAGCAGGAGGACGTCGTCGACCACGTCAGCGAGTTCTTCGTCGACCAGGTGCTGGTCGGTCTGGCCAACGAGCTCAACCTGACGGCGATCGCCCTGCAGGCAGCCCTCGACCAGGGCGGACTGCCCGAGGCCGACCGGGTCGAGGAGCTGCACCGCCGGCTGGCCTGGATCTTCCGGGCCGATCTCACCAGCTTCGAGCGCAAGCGGTACGCGTCGCTGTCGAACGAGGCCAACAAGGCCATGAACGTCAACTCGTACCTCGGGCTGATGGGGCACGTGTGGCGGCCGCACGACACCGCCGCCGGCCTGATGCTCGACGAGGTCGAGTCGGCCGAGCCGGGCGACCTCGTCATCCCCGACTCCGGCTACGTGCTCACGCTCGACGCGGACTCGCAGCTGCTGCGCGACTACTGCGTGCGCCTGGTCTTCTACCTCGAGCAGAGCGAGAACCGGCACGTCGCGATCATCCAGACGCCGTACTCGTCGTTCCGCGGTGCGCCGACCCGCATCGAGCGGATCGCGGGCGCCTCGACCGACCTGCAGCACATCCTCCACCAGGGCAAGACCTTCCACAACGCGACGTTCTGGGTGGGGGCCAACGCCGTCATCCGCAAGGAGGCGCTCGAGGACATCGTCGAGGTGCAGAACGTCGGCGGCTACGACATCAAGACGTACATCCAGGACCGGACCGTCATCGAGGACACCGAGTCGAGCATCGACATCGGCACCGCGGGCTGGTCACTCGTCAACTATCCCGAGCGGCTGAGCTACAGCGCGACGCCGCCCGACTTCGGCTCGCTCGTCGTGCAGCGACGACGGTGGGCCAACGGGGGACTGCTGATCCTGCCCAAGCTGTGGGGCCAGGTGCGGCACCGGCGCCACAGCCGCGAGCGCGTGCACCTCACCGAGCTCGCCCTGCGGGTCAACTACATGGGCTCGATCGCCTGGGCCAGCTTCGGCCTGCTCTTCCTGCTGTTCTACCCGTACGACAGCCGCCTGCTCAGCCCGCTGGTGCTGGCTGCGGCGCTGCCGTACTTCGTGGCGATGGGCAGCGACCTGCGCGACTGTGGCCACCGGTTCTCCGACATCTTCCGCATCTACGGCTTCAACCTCGTGCTGCTGCCGGTCAACCTGGCCGGCGTGCTGAAGTCGATCCAGCAGGCGTTCACGGGCGAGAAGATCCCGTTCGCCCGCACGCCCAAGGTGCGCAACCGCACGGCGGCCCCGGCCTGGCACGTGCTCGTGCCGTACCTGATCGTGGGGTTCTCGATCCTGACGGCCTACCGCGACTTCAACCAGCACAACTGGGGGAACTTCAGCTTCGCGGTGTTCAACGCGGTGCTGGCCGGCACGGCGATCCGGGCGTACATCGGGCTGCGCGCGTCCTTCGTCGACATGGGCCTCGGCGTCCTCAACTGGCTGTACGTCGAGCGTCGTCCGAAGAAGGTCGCCGCTCCCGAGCCGACCGATGCCGCCATCGACTGGGCGGGGATCCTGTACTTCGGCGACCGCCGTCTGGCACGCGACCTGCGGCGTCCGGACGACCGGCGTCGCCGCGTGACGCGCGCGCGTCGCTGACCGTCGCGACGTGCGACGACCCGCCCCGGTGCTCCTCGAGGAGCGGGGCGGGCCGTCGCGTGTCGTTCGGACGGAGGCGGGTCAGGCCGTCTCGAGAGCCGCGTCGAGCGTGATCTCGGGGACGGACGCGAGTGCCTTGCTGAGCGGGCAGCTGACCTTCGCGGCCTCGGCGGCCTCGGCGAAGCCCGCGTCGTCGATGCCCTCGACCTCGGCGCGCACCGTGAGGGCGATCTTGTGGATCTTGAAGCCCTGGTCGTCGGGGTCCTCGCCCAGCGTGACCTTGGCCGTGGTCTCGATCGTGACCGGGGTCGCGCCCTTCTGGCCGAGCAGCGCGGCCAGCTGCATCGTGTAGCAGGACGAGTGCGCGGCGCCGAGCAGCTCCTCGGGGTTGGTCGCTCCGCCGCCGTCGTCGGACGAGCGCTTCTTGAACGACATCTCGAACGTGCCGAGACCGGAGTCGGTCAGCTCGACCTGCCCGGAGCCGTCCTCGAATCCGCCGTCCCAGGCGGTGCGTGCAGTACGTGTCGGCATGCTCATAACCTCTCGTCGATGTGTGTCACCGACGCTACTGCCGCCCGCGCGACGCGCAACCGGGTTCTCACGCCACGGGGTGGGGGAACTCGCTGTCGCGGTTCTGGAAGGCCAGGATGCCGGGGTTCTGGACGACGCCCTGGCGGATCTCGATCGAGCGCCGGACGGTCTCGTCGGCGTCCCACGACGCCGGCCCGGCCAGCACCTTGCCGAGGTACGGCAGCAGCGCCTGGCTGATCTCCCACGTCGCGGAGTTCCACAGGTACGACGGGCTGTGGTCGACGGCGTAGTACGTGACGCCGTGGCCGACCGTGAACGTCGGGTCGTCGAACGTCGTCGGCCGTGCCCACTCGAACCCCATGCCCTCGTCGCACGACACGTCGACGACGAGCGTGCCCGGCGCGAGGGTCGGCAGGTCGGCGTCCATCAGGAACGAGACGGGGGAGTTGGGGTCCTGCAGGACGCAGTTGACGATGACGTCGTGCTCGGCGAGCAGCGCCGGCATCGGCACCCACTGCTGGTCGACCAGGGCGCGGCTCTCGGCGGGGGAGTCGGCCGGGTCGAAGTGCACGATGCGTGCCGAGTGGATCGGCGCGCTGACGGCCGCGACGCCGCGCTGCGTGAAGATGTCGACGTCGTGGATGCCGTGCGAGGTCAGTGCCGTGACGGCGCCGCGCGCGGTCGCGCCGAAGCCGATGACGGCTGCGGTGAGCCGGCGGCCGTACGTGCCGGTCAGCCCGGCCAGCGACATGGCGTGCAGCACCGAGCTGTATCCGGCGAGCTCGTTGTTCTTGTGGAAGACGTGCAGCAGGAAGCTGCCGTCGCCGCCCCAGTGGTTCATCGCCTCCCACGCGACGAGCGTCAGGCGGCGGTCGATCGCGGCCTGCGTCAGCGCGGCGTCCTGCACGCAGTGCGGCCAGCCCCAGAGGACCTGCCCCTCGCGCAGCTCGAGCAGGTCGTCCGTGCTGGGCTTGGTCAGCAGGACGACGTCGCAGCGCGCGATGAGCTCGGCGCGCGTCAGCAGCCCGCCGACCAGCGGACGCAGCTCGTCGTCGGTGACGCCGAAGCTCTCGCCGTAGCCCTCCTCGAGGAAGACGTGCGGCCTGACCTCGTCGCTCAGCCGGTCGAGGTGGCGAGGATGCAGCGGCAGGCGCCGTTCGTTCTCCTTGGCCGTGCGGGCGATGACTCCGAGGTCGAGCAGATCCATGGGCACTCCGTCGTGGGTGTTTCCGCAGAGGTCCGCTGCTCGGCCGAGCCGGTCCGAAGGACTGCTGCGAGGCTACTCGGTGCCCGAGCGGCTCTGCGCATCGCGGCGGAACAGCTGGAGCGACCCGAGCGGCGTGAAGCCGGCCGACAGCACGGCACGCAGGCTGGCGGCGTTGCCGGGGGCCACGGCGGCCACCACGAGCTCGTCGTCCGGCACGGTGCTGAGCGCGTCGCCGACGAGCGCCGCACCCGATCCGCCACGGTGCGCGGGGTCCACCTCGAAGCTCAGCTCGCGCAGGCCGCCCACGCCGCGGGCCAGGGTCGCCACGGTCGAGCCCGGGTCGCCGGGACGTCCGAGCACCTCGACGTCGTCCCGCAGCTCGGCGGCCAGGCGTGCGCGCGGATGGTCGCTTAGGTCGGGGCGTGCCACGAGCCGGGGCCGGACGCCCGGTGCACCGGTGCCTCGACCGACCAGCAGTGCGTCGAGGCTGTCGATCCAGGCGTCCGGCCCGGCCAGGGCGGTGACGAGCCGGGGGTCGTGGGCGCCGCCGAATCCGTCGGCGCCCAGCGCGACCAGGTGCTCGTCGGCGATGTCGGGGGTGATCGCGAACACCGCGCGACCGGTGAACGCGACGACGGCCTCGAGCTGCGGGCGCCACGGCTCGACCCGCTGCCAGCCGCCGTCGGCGGCGAGGAAGTCGCCGTCGGCGAACGCGGCGATCAGGCGCGCGAGCGGGTGGTCGACTGCCACGGGCCCCTCCGCGTCTCGTGCGAGACCGCGGGGGGCCGCGGCACCGGAGTATCTCGGTGCCCCCGGGAGGATTCGAACCTCCGCTTCCGCCTCCGGAGGGCGGCGCTCTATCCCCTGAGCTACGGGGGCCGTTCGGCCAACTGCGGTGTGAGCCTACCCCACGCCCACTACGGTGGGTGCCATGCCCAGAGTGCTCGTCGTCGACGACACCGCCTCGATCAGATTCCTCATCCGCACCAACCTCGAGCTGGCCGGATTCGAGGTCGACGAGGCGGTCGACGGCGTCGACTGCCTCGAGATCCTGGCGCGGCTCGACGTCATGCCGGACGTCATCACGGTCGACGTCATGATGCCCCGCCTCGACGGCGTCGCGACGGTGGCGGCGCTGCGCGCCGATGCGCGTACGCGCGACATCGCCGTCGTCATGGTCTCGACCCAGGGCCAGACCGCCGACATCCAGCGGGCCACCGACGCGGGGGTCGACGCGTACGTCACCAAGCCGTTCGACCCGGACTTCCTCATCGTCACGATCGGCGAGGTGCTCGACCGGACGCGGGAGCGCCGCGAGGGACCGCCCATCTCTTGAAATGGGCTCGTGCCGGACGTACGGTTTTGGTACACGGAAAGGAGGTGGTCCGAAGAATGAATTCGTCTTGGACATGTGAGGTGGCTGTCCGCTAGTCGCGGACCCAGTTCAGCAACAACTGGACCGGTGACGGCGAATACCCGCAGTCATCCGACCCGCAGGGGGCCGAGTGTGTCCGCTCGGTGAGGGGCCTTCGCCCCAGCCCTGCGGGTCGTCCACGTCCGGAGCCCTCCGACGGGCCGATACGCTGGGACGCGTGACTCCTGACCAGCTCTCCAGCACGATCGTCCACGCCCTGACCGCTCTCAGCGACGCGGGGACGATCACCCTCCCGGACGGTGTGCCGACCCAGGTCACGGTCGAGCGTCCGAAGGTGAAGGAGCACGGCGACTACGCCACCAACATCGCGCTCCAGCTCGGCAAGAAGGCCGGGATGAACCCGCGCGAATTCGCGCAGCTGCTCGCCGACCAGCTGGCCACGGCCGAGGGCGTCGCGAGCGCCGAGATCGCCGGGCCCGGCTTCCTCAACATCCGGGTCGCCGCCGGCGCCCAAGGCGCACTGGCGCCCCAGATCGTCGCCGCCGGCGCGTCGTACGGCACCAGCGAGCTGTACGCGGGCCAGAAGGTCAACCTCGAGTTCGTCAGCGCCAACCCCACCGGCCCGATCCACATCGGCGGGGTGCGGTGGGCCGCCGTCGGCGACTCCCTCGGGCGCATCCTGAGCGCCGTCGGCGCCGACGTCACGCGCGAGTACTACTTCAACGACCACGGCGTGCAGATCGACCGGTTCGCCCGCTCGCTGCTCGCCGACGCCCGGGGCGAGGACGCACCCGAGGACGGCTACGGCGGTCAGTACATCTCCGACATCGCCGCGACCGTGGTGGCCAAGGTGCCCGGCGCCGCCGAGCTGCCCGACGACGAGGCGCTCGAGACGTTCCGCTCCGTGGGCGTCGACCTGATGTTCGCCGAGATCAAGGCGAGCCTGCACGACTTCGGCGTCGACTTCGACGTCTACTTCCACGAGAACGACCTGCACGAGTCGGGCGCCGTCGACCGGGCGATCGCGCGGCTCGACGAGCTCGGCGTCATGTACGACAAGGACGACGCGCGCTGGCTCAAGACGTCGGAGTTCGGCGACGACAAGGACCGCGTCGTCATCAAGTCCGACGGCGAGCCGGCCTACATCTCCGGCGACCTGGCGTACTACCTCGACAAGCGCGAGCGGGGCTTCGACCGCTGCCTCATCATGCTGGGCGCCGACCACCACGGCTACGTCTCGCGGATGATGGCGATGTGCGCCGCGTTCGGCGACACCCCCAAGGTCAACCTCGAGCTGCTGATCGGGCAGATGGTCAACCTCGTGCGCGACGGGCAGCCGCTGCGCATGAGCAAGCGCGCGGGCACCGTCATCACGCTGGAGGACCTCGTCGACCTCATCGGCGTCGACGCGTCGCGCTACGCGCTGGCCCGCTACTCGATGGACTCCACGATCGACCTCGACCTCGACCTGTGGGCGAGCCAGACCAGCGACAACCCGGTCTTCTACGTCCAGTACGCCCACGCCCGGCTGTCGTCGATCCTGCGCAACGCCGGCGACCTCGGCGTGACGATCGACGAGTCGACCTTCGACCCGTCGCTGCTGGTCGTCGAGCAGGAGGGGGCGCTGCTGCGCTCGCTGGCCGACTACCCCAAGGTCGTCGCCCGGGCCGCCGAACTGCGCGAGCCGCACCGCGTCGCGCGCTACCTCGAGGACACCGCCTCGGCCTTCCACACGTTCTACTCCGTCGCGCACGTGCTGCCCAAGGGTGACGAGGAGCCCTCCGAGCTGCACCGGGCCCGGCTGATGCTCGTGGCCGCCACCCGCCAGGTCATCGCCAACGGTCTCGACCTGCTCGGCGTCACCGCTCCCGAGAGGATGTAGTCGATGCGCTCCCACGAGGCCGGTGCCCTGCACGGCCAGGCCGGCGACCGCGGTCCCGCCTGGCTCACGAATCCCGACGACCCCAACCCGCTCGTGCCGCACCTGTGGTCCGACGGCGTCGCCAAGGTCGACGGCGTGCTGACCGTCGCGGGGGAGTCGGTGCTCGACCTCGCCGCCGAGTTCGGCACGCCCACGTACGTCATCGACGAGGCCGACTTCCGGCGCCGCGCGCGCGGCTTCAAGGACGCCTTCGTGGGCGCCGACGTCTACTACGCCGGCAAGGCGTTCCTGTGCGTCGCCGCCGCCCGGTGGATCACCGAGGAGGGGCTCAACCTCGACGTCTGCACCGGCGGCGAGCTGGCGGTCGCGCTCGCGGCGGACGTGCCGCCGTCGCGCATCGGCCTGCACGGCAACAACAAGTCGACCGCCGAGCTGCGTCGCGCGCTCGAGGTTGGCGTCGGTCGCATCATCATCGACTCGGTCGAGGAGATCGGTCGCCTGCGCGACCTCACCGCCGAGCTGGGCGTCACGGCGCCGGTCATGATCCGGGTGACGGCCGGGGTCGAGGCGCACACCCACGAGTACATCTCGACGTCGCACGAGGACCAGAAGTTCGGCTTCTCGATCTCCGGCGGCGACGCGCTCGACGCCGTCCGCCAGGTCGTCGCCGAGCCGGGCCTCGAGCTGCGCGGCCTGCACTCGCACATCGGCTCGCAGATCTTCGTCACCGACGGCTTCGAGGTCGCCGCGCGCCGGGTGCTGCGCCTGCACGCCCAGGTCGAGCGCGAGCTCGGCGTCACGATGCCCGAGTTCGACCTCGGCGGCGGGTTCGGCATCGCCTACACGACGCAGGACGATCCGTCGACCGCCGCCGACCTGGCCCGGTCGATGCTGAAGATCGTCGACGACGAGTGCCGCGCGCTGGGCGTCGCAGTTCCTCATCTGTCGATCGAGCCGGGACGAGCCATCGCGGGCCCGTCGACGTTCACCCTCTACGAGGTCGGCACCAGCAAGTCGGTCGCGCTCGACGGCGGTGCGTCGCGCCGCTACGTCTCGGTCGACGGGGGCATGAGCGACAACATCCGTCCGGCGCTGTACGGCGCCGACTACTCGTGCACGCTGGCCTCGCGCGCGTCCGATGCGCCCGCGGTGCTCAGCCGTGTCGTGGGCAAGCACTGCGAGTCGGGCGACATCGTCGTCAAGGACGAGTTCCTGCCCGGCGACGTCGCGGCCGGCGACCTGCTCGCCGTGCCGGGCACCGGGGCCTACTGCCGCTCGCTGGCCAGCAACTACAACCACGTGCCGCGCGCGGCGGTCGTCGCGGTGCGCGACGGCGAGGCCCGGTTGGTGCTGCGCCGCGAGACCGAGGCCGACCTCATGACGCTCGACGTCGGATAGCCGTGGCCGGGGCCCAGGTGACGCACCGGTTCGCGCTGCGCTTCGCGGCGATGCTGGTGGTCGCCGTCGCCGTCGGATCGGTCGTGGCGTCCTGGGACACCTGGGAGCTCGGGCTGGTGGTCGGCTGGGGTGCTGCCTGCCTGCTCTACGTCTCGTGGGTGTGGTTGCTGATCGGTCGCATGGACGCGGCCTCGACGGCCGAGCACGCCCGGCGCGAGGATCCGACCCGCGGCGTGTCCGACCTGCTGATCCTGGTCGCGTCGGTCGCCAGCCTCGGTGCCGTGGCGCTGCTGCTGGCCGAGGCGAGGGGGGAGTCGGACGCCCGTACGGGTGCGTTGGCGGCCACGGCACTGGCCGGGGTCGCCCTGTCGTGGCTGCTGGTCCACACGCTCTTCACGTTGCGCTACGCAGCGCAGTACTACGAGGGCGATGCGTCTGCCGGCGACGTGCGCGACATCGACTTCAACACCGACGAGCCGCCCCGCTTCACCGACTTCGCCTACGTCGCGTTCTCGGTGGGGATGACGTTCCAGATCTCCGACACCGACCTGCGCACGAGCCGGCTCCGCTCGCTCGTGCTGCGGCACGCGCTGCTCTCGTACGTCTTCGGCACCGTCGTGGTCGCCACGACGATCAACCTGGCGATCAGCCTGGCCGGTTGAGCGGCTCGGCCGGCGCGTCCGCGCGGCGCAGGCGTCGCGCTCCGGGGCCGTCGGCGCCGAGCGAGTCGCCGGGGTTGTAGAGCGTGCAGCTGCGCAGCGACAGGCAGCCGCAGCCGATGCAGCCGTCGAGGTCGTCGCGCAGCCGCTGCAGCTGGTCGATACGGGCGTCGAGGTCGGCCCGCCACCCGCGGGAGAGCCGCGACCAGTCGGCCTTGGTCGGCACGCGGTCGTCGGGCAGCGTCCCGAGGGCCGTGCGGATCTGCGCCAGCGAGATGCCCAGGCCCTGCGAGACGCGGATGAAGGCGATGCGCCGCAGCACGTCGCGATGGTACCTGCGCTGGTTGCCCGCGGTGCGGTGGCTCTCGATGAGTCCCTCCCGCTCGTAGAAGTGCAGCGCCGAGACCGAGACGCCGCAGCGCGCCGCGACCGTGCCGGGCGTGAGGTCGTGGGGTGGGGGCATACCTCGACCATAGGTGAGGTCTGCGGTGCTCAGGTGATCGCGCGGAGCCCGGCGGTGACCGCGACGGCGAGCACGACCGCGACGATCAGGGGCCCGCGGCGCAGCAGCACGACGCCCCCGACGGCGACGCCGACGGTGTGGGCCCCGACGTGCCAGCGGTCGCCGGTCGCGAAGGTGCTGGTGACGACGAGCGCGGCCAGCAGGGCCGGCGCCATGAGGGTGATGACGCCCGTCAGGCGAGGGGGCACGTCGCGCCCGCCGAGCGCGACGGGCCCGATGCCCTTGATGATGGCGGTGACGACGGTGCAGCCGGCGATCGTCCACCAGACGGTCGCCGTCATGCGGCTCGTCCTCGGCGCAGGCCCCACAGGGCGACGAGGCTCGCGGCCAGGACCGGCAGGCCTGCGGGCGCCACCTCGACGAGGCTCAGCGCCAGCAGCCCGCCCACGACGGCGATGACGAGCGTCGTGCGGTCCTTGACCTCGGAGATCACCAGGGCCAGGAAGAACGTCGGGTAGATCGCGTCGAGCCCGAACCGCGACGGATCGCTGAACAGGTCGCCGCCCAGCGCGCCCAACGTCGTCCCGGCGATCCACGTGACGTACTGCGGGGCGGTCGAGCCGAACAGGAACCACCGATCGAACGTCCCGTCGCCGCGGTTCGACATGGCCCACGACGCGTCGACGACCGCCTGCCCCTGCGCGGCGCGCCAGGCGGCCCGGCCCGGCAGCGAGGGGCCGAGGGCGATGCCCATCGGCAGGAAGCGGGAGTTCATCAGCGCGGCCGCTGCGACGGCCGCGCCGGCCGTGCCACCGGAGGCGAGGATCGACACGGCCGCGAACTGGGCCGAACCGGCGAAGACGATCGCCGACATGACGATCGCCGCCTCGGCAGGGAAGCCGGAGTCGCGGGCGAGGATGCCGAACGACATCGAGAGCAGGAACCCGACGGCGGCGTAGGGCAGGGCGGCCCGGAACCCCGCACGCAGTGAGGCGTCGCGCTGTCCCTCGCCGGGCACGGACGTCGAGCTCACAGGGTCAGCCTCCCAGCATGCGACTGCGCCCGGAGGGTCGGGTTTGACCTCAACTGCGGTTGAGGTTGTCGGATGGGTGCATCATCACGACGAAGGAGAACGATGCACGCGGTCACGCAGCACGAGCACGACGAGTCCGAGACGCCCCGGCGTGACCCGGAGGTCCGGGCATGACGACGCAGACGCACGCCCCCGAACGGCTGTGGACCGGCTCGCACGGGCGCGTCGTCGTGGGGATCTTCTCGCTGGCCTTCTTCGTGGCGTTCGAGTCGCTGGCCGTCGCCACGGTGATGCCGGCCGTGGCCGACGAGCTCGGCGGGCTGCGCCTGTACGCGCTGTCGTTCGCGGCCCCGATCGCCGTGGGCATCGTGTCGATGACGGTCGCCGGCCCCCTCATGGACCGCCGCGGGCCCGGGCTCGGTCTGCGGCTCGGCGTCGCGGTCTTCGTCATCGGACTGCTCGTGGCGGGACTCGCGCCGAGCATGCCGGTGTTCCTGGCCGGCCGAGCCGTGCAGGGGCTCGGCATGGGATTCGTCGGGGTGGGCCTCTACGTCGTGATCGGGCAGACCTTCCACGAAGACCTGCGGGCGCGCGTGTTCACCGTCGTGACGAGTGCCTGGGTGCTGCCGGCGCTGGTCGGGCCGTTCATCGCAGGGGCGATCACCGACCTGGCCGGCTGGCGCTGGGTGTTCCTCGCCGTGCCGGCGATCGCGGTCGCGTCCCTGGTGCTGATCTGGGAGGCGCTCGACGCGATCGAGGGTGACCCGGAGGTCGTCGTCGACCGCCGGCGGGCGGGCTGGGCCGTCATGGTGGCAGCCGGGGTGGTCGTCGTCAGCGTGGCCGGGCAGCGCACGGTGTCGTGGTGGCCGGCCGTCGTGCTCGTCGCCACGACCGTCACCCTGCGACACGCGTCTCGGCTCCTCCCGGCCGGGACGTGGCGAGCGCGTCGAGGCCTGCCCGTCGTCGTGATCACCCGCAGCCTGCTGTGCGCCGCGTTCCTCGGCGCCGAGACGTACATCCCCCTGTCGCTGGTGCAGCACCGTGACCTCAGCGTCACCACGGCGGGGCTGCTGCTCACGAGTGCCGCCGTCCTGTGGTTCAGCGGCGCCTGGCTGGCGGCGCACGTGCCCGCCCTGGCCTCGAAGCCCCTGCGGGTGCGGCTGGGAGCGGTGTGCGTCACGACCGGTGTCGGCGCGGGCTTCCTGACGCTGGTGCCGTGGGTGCCGGTGTACGTCGTGGCGGTCGCCTGGGGGATCGGTGGTCTCGGGATGGGCATCGCGGTGTCGACCCTGGGGGTGCTGATGCTCGACCACTCGACGCCGGCCGAGCAAGGAGCGAACAGCGCCGCCATGCAGACGAGCGACGCGGTGCTGGAGTCCTTGGTGCTGGCCTTCGGCAGCGTGGTGTTCGCGGTCATGCTGGCCGAGCACGAGCAGGCCGGCTACCTGCTCGTGTTCGGCGGCGCGGTCGCCGTGGCGGCACTGGGCGTGCTGACCTCGTCGAGGGTGACCTCCAGCGCTTCGTGACCGTCGGCCGCGGTTGCAGGTGAGTGCCGAGCGGGTCGCCGACGCCGATACCCTGGCCCGGTGAACCCTTCATCGTCAGATGCCACCTCGTGGACTCCCGGACGTCCACTCCGCGTCGCCCTGCTGGGCTGCGGGGTCGTCGGCACCGAGGTCGCGCGCCTGCTGACGCGTGACGCCGACGAGCTGGCCCAGCGCGTCGGCGCGCCGATGGAGCTCGTGGGCATCGCGGTGCGACGTCTCGGACGCGATCGCGACCTCGACGTGCCCGACGAGCTGTTCACCACCGATGCCGCCGGGCTCGTGTCGCGCGGCGACATCGACGTCGTCATCGAGGTCATCGGCGGCATCGACCTCGCCCGCGACCTGATCCTCTCGGCGCTCGAGCACGGCGCCTCGGTCGTCACCGCCAACAAGGCCCTGCTGGCCGAGGACGGCGCGACGCTGTTCGAGGCGGCGCACAAGGCTGAGCGCGACCTCTACTTCGAGGCGGCCGTGGCCGGCGCGATCCCGATCGTCCGCCCCCTGCGCGAGTCGCTCGCCGGCGACCGGGTGCAGCGCGTGCTGGGCATCGTCAACGGCACCACCAACTTCATCCTCGACGCCATGACCACCACGGGTCAGGGCTTCTCCGAGGCGCTCGACGAGGCGCAGCGCCTGGGGTACGCCGAGGCCGATCCCACCGCCGACATCGAGGGCTTCGACGCCGCCTCGAAGGCCGCGATCCTCGCCGGGCTCGCGTTCCACACCCGGGTGACGATCGGCGACGTCCACCGCGAGGGCATCACCGACGTGTCGGCCGCCGACGTCCGCTCGGCCGACGAGATGGGCTGCGTCGTCAAGCTGCTCGCGATCTGCGAGCGGCGCGAGACCCCCGACGGTCCCGCCGTCTCGGCACGCGTGCACCCCGCCATGATCCCCCGCTCGCACCCGCTGGCCAGCGTCCGCGGCGCCTACAACGCGGTGTTCGTCGAGAGCGAGGCGGCCGGCGAGCTCATGTTCTACGGCCCCGGCGCCGGCGGCGCGCCCACGGCGAGCGCCGTGCTGGGCGACGTCGTGTCGGTCGCCCGCAACCGTCGCAGCGACGTCTTCGGCCCGGGCGAGTCGACCCACGCACAGCTCGAGGTGCTCGACATGGGACGGGCCCGCACCCGCTACCACGTCTCGATCGACGTCGACGACCGCGCGGGAGTGCTGGCCTCGGTCGCCGGCGCATTCGCCGAGTACGACGTGTCGATCAAGACGGTGCGGCAGGAGGGCAGCGGGTCCGACGCCCAGCTGGTCATCGTGACCCACGAGGCCGAGGACGCCGCCCTGTCGGCGACCGTGGCATCGCTTCGAGGGCTCGACATGGTGCGTGACGTGACATCGGTGATGCGCGTCGAGGGAGGATTCTGATGGCTCACGTCTGGAGAGGCGTCATCGAGGAGTACCGCGACTGGCTGCCCGTCATGGCCGGCGCGCCGGTCGTCTCGCTGGGCGAGGGCGGCACCCCGCTGGTGCACTCGGCCTGGTTGTCGGGCCTCGTGCGCGGCGACGTGTGGCTCAAGGTCGAGGGCAACAACCCCACCGGCTCGTTCAAGGACCGCGGCATGACGACGGCCGTGTCGGTCGCCGTGGGCGAGGGTGCCAAGGCCGTCGTGTGCGCGTCGACGGGCAACACGTCCGCGTCGATGACCGCCTACGCGGCCAAGGCCGGCCTGACGCCCGTCGTGCTGGTGCCTCACGGCAAGATCGCCGCCGGCAAGATGGCCCAGGCCGTCATGCACGGGGCCGAGGTCATCCAGGTCAAGGGCGGTTTCGACGAGTGCCTGCAGCTGTCGCGCGCACTGGCCGACAAGTACCCCGTCGCCCTGGTCAACTCGGTCAACCCCGTCCGTCTGCAAGGGCAGAAGACCGCGTCGTTCGAGATCGTCGACACGCTGGGCGACGCCCCCGACCTGCACGTGCTGCCCGTCGGCAACGCCGGCAACATCTCGGCGTACTGGCTGGGCTACCGCGAGTACGCCGACGCCGGAGTTGCCACGCGGACGCCGCAGATGTGGGGCTTCCAGGCCAAGGGTTCCGACCCGATCGTCCAGGGCGCACCGATCCCGCACCCCGAGACGGTCGCCACCGCGATCCGCATCGGCAACCCGGCGTCGTGGCACCTCGCCGAGGCGGCCCGTGACGAGTCGGCCGGCCGCATCGGATCGGTCAGCGACGAGCAGATCCTGCAGGCGCAGCGAGACCTCGCCTCGCACGACGGCGTCTTCGTCGAGCCCGCCTCGGCGGCCGGTGTCGCGGGCCTGGTCGAGGCCGCGGCCGCGGGCCAGGTCGAGCCCGGCCAGAAGATCACGGTCACGGTGACCGGCCACGGCCTGAAGGACATCGACACCGCCCTGTCGGGCGCCGGCGCGCTCGTCGACGCAATCATCGAGTTCGACGTCGACGCCGCTGCCGACGCCGCCGGTCTGCTGTGACGTTCGTCATCGGCCCGGTCGCCGTCAGGGTGCCGGCCTCCAGCGCCAACCTGGGTCCGGGCTTCGACGCCCTCGGACTCGCGCTCGACCTGCACGACGAGATCTCGGCCGAGGTGGTCGACGCAGGTCTCGAGATCCGCGTCACGGGCGAGGGACGCGACGGCGTCCCGCTCGACGAGACGCACCTGGTCGTCCGGGCGATGCACGCGGCCTTCGACCTGCTGGGCGGGCGTCCGCCGGGGCTGAGGCTCAGCTGCACCAACGCCATCCCGCACGGGCGCGGCCTGGGGTCGTCGGCCGCCGCCATCGTCGGGGGAGTTCTGCTGGCCCGGGCGCTGGTGGCCGGTGGCGACGAGCTGCTCGACGACGCTGCCGCCTTCCAGCTGACGGTCGATCTCGAGGGGCATCCCGACAACGTCGCAGCGGCCTTCTTCGGCGGCCTGACCATCGCCTGGGTCGACGGTGCCGCGGCCGCGGTCGAGCGGCTCGACACCGACGTGGCCGTGACCGTGTTCGTGCCACCGTCCGCCGTCTCCACCGAGAAGGCGAGGGGCCTGCTTCCCGAGTCGGTGCCGCACCGCGATGCCGCCGTCAACGCCGGCCGCGCCGCCCTGCTCGTCGCGGCCCTGACCGGCGCACCCCACCGCCTCATCTCGGCCACCGAGGACCGTCTGCACCAGTCGTACCGCGCCGAGGCGATGCCCGACTCGTACAAGCTGCTGCGGGCGCTGCGCGTCGAGGGGGTGCCGACCATCATCTCCGGCGCCGGGCCGACGGTGCTGGCCTTCGCGCGCGGCGTCGCCGATGCCGCGCCCCAGGGCTGGTCCGTGCACGAGCTCGACGTCGACCAGGCCGGTGCGCAGGTCGTCTCCGGCTGACGTCGTCGACACCGGGCCGACCGGAATGTCGAGCGACCCGATGGTGTTATGGTGAGCGAGTCGGAGTCGAGTTCATCTCCCCGACAGCGACACCGCAAGTGAGCAGCGCCACTCCCGCCGCCCGTCAGATACGGGCCCGCCCTGATGCCTCCCGGATTCCCGGAGCACTGGCCGTGTGGCCTCATCCCCATAAGGAACCTACGTGACCGACACCACCACGACACCTGCTGCCTCCACGCCTCCCGACGCTCCCGCGGCCACCGCCGCGCCGAAGCGCACCGGGGGAGGACTCGGCGGCAAGGTGCTCGCCGAGCTGCAGGAGATCGCCTCCGAGCTGGGCATCACCGGCGCCGAGAAGATGCGCAAGGGCGCACTCATCGACGCCATCAAGATCGCCCGCGGCGACGCCGGCACCTCGACCAAGGCGGCGGTGAAGGCCGCGTCCGGCCCGGCCGTCGACACGACGCCTCCGGCGGCCGTGGCCCTGCCCGACGTCGCGGTCGAGCCGGCTGCCGAGGACGCACCGGCCAAGGCCAAGGCCGACAAGCCGGCACGCACCCGCAAGCCCAAGGCCGACAAGCCGGCGGCCGACGAGCAGCCCGCAGCGGCCGAGAAGGCCGAGCCCGCCGAGGCGAGGGGCGACGCCAAGGTCGGGTCCAAGAACGACGCCAAGACCGACTCGAAGAACGACGCCAAGAACGACGCCAAGGCCGACGACCAGTCCAAGGACGACGACGCCGGCTCCGAGGGCGGCAACGGTCGCAGCCGCAACCGCAACCGCAACCAGGGCGGCCAGAACGGCCAGAACCCCCAGAACACCCAGGGCGGCGAGCAGGGCGGCGGCCGCAACCAGAACAACCAGGGCGGCCGCAACCAGGGCGCCGAGCAGGGCGGCGGCCGCAACCAGGGCGGGCAGGGCAACCAGAACGCCCAGGGCGGCGGCAACGCGCCCCAGCAGGGCCGCAACCAGGGCAACCAGGGCGCCCAGGCGACCGGTCCCGAGGACGACGACGAGACCGGCGGACGCCGCCGCAACCGTCGCGGCCGCAACCGCAACGGCTCGGCCGGGCGTGGCGGCGCGATGGACGTCGACACCTCCTACACCGAGGACGACGTGCTGGTGCCCGCCGCGGGCATCCTCGACATCCTCGACAACTACGCGTTCGTGCGCACGACCGGCTACCTGCCCAGCGACAACGACGTCTACGTGTCGCTGTCGATGGTCCGCAAGTGGGGCCTGCGTCGCGGCGACGCCGTCGTCGGACAGGTGCGCCAGCCCCGTGAGGGCGAGCGCAAGGAGAAGTTCAACCCGATGGTCAAGATCGACTCGGTCAACGGGATGAGCATCGACGAGGCCAACAAGCGCGTCGACTTCTCCAAGCTGACGCCCCTGCACCCGAGCGAGCGCCTGCGCCTCGAGGGCGAGGCCGGCGGCATCACGGGTCGCGTCATCGACCTCGTGTCGCCGATCGGCAAGGGCCAGCGCGGACTCATCGTCTCGCCCCCCAAGGCCGGCAAGACGATGGTCATGCAGCAGCTCGCCAACGCCATCACGGCCAACAACCCCGAGTGCCACCTGATGATCGTCCTGGTCGACGAGCGCCCCGAGGAGGTCACCGACTTCCAGCGGTCCGTCAAGGGCGAGGTCATCGCGTCGACGTTCGACCGTCCGGCCACCGACCACACGATGGTCGCCGAGCTCGCGATCGAGCGGGCCAAGCGCCTGGTCGAGCTGGGTCACGACGTCGTGCTGCTGCTCGACGGCATCACCCGCCTGGGTCGCGCCTACAACCTCGCCGCGCCGACGTCGGGCCGGGTCATGTCGGGCGGCGTCGACTCGTCGGCGCTCTACCCGCCCAAGAAGTTCTTCGGCGCCGCTCGCAACATCGAGGACGGCGGATCGTTGACGATCCTCGCGACCGCCCTGGTCGAGACCGGCTCGCGCATGGACGAGGTGATCTTCGAGGAGTTCAAGGGCACCGGCAACTGGGAGCTCCGCCTGCGCCGCGACCTGGCCGACAAGCGGATCTTCCCGGCGATCGACGTCACCGCGTCCAGCACGCGCCGCGAGGAGCTGCTGATGAGCAAGGACGAGCTGGCCATCGTCTGGAAGCTGCGTCGGGTGCTCGCGGGCCTCGAGGGTCAGCAGGGTCTGGAGCTGGTGCTCGAGAAGCTCAAGAAGTCCTCGACCAACGCGGAGTTCCTGATGCAGATCACCAAGACGCTGCCGGCCGACGAGGTCGCCTCGAGCTGACGTCACGCACGTGAGGGGGCGGGTCCGGACGTCCGGGTCCGCCCTCTCGTGCGTCCGGTGCGACGCGGCGGTCGCGAGCCGGTTTTGAGATGGTCGGTGGTCGGCACCACCCCTACGATTGAGCCCATGACCACCGCACACGACTTCTCCGCGACCGCGATCGACGGCACCGAACGACTTCTGGCCGACTACAAGGGCAAGGTGCTGCTGATCGTCAACACCGCGACCCAGTGCGGGTTCACGCCGCAGTTCAAGGGGCTCGAGTCTGTCTACCAGGAGTACGTCGACCGTGGCCTGGTCGTCCTGGGGTTCCCGTGCGACCAGTTCGGCCACCAGAACCCCGACGGCGACGAGGAGACCGCGACGTTCTGCGAGAAGAACTTCGGCGTCACGTTCCCGCTGTTCTCCGAGATCGAGGTCAACGGCGACAACGCCCACCCGCTGTACCAGTGGCTGAAGAAGGAGAAGGGCGGCGTCGGACCGTCCAAGATCAAGTGGAACTTCACCAAGTTCCTGGTCGACGCCGACGGCAACGTCGTCAAGCGCTACGGCTCGGCGACCAAGCCCGAGAAGATCCGCGGCGACATCGAGAAGCTGCTGCCCCGCTGACGCGTGGCTTTCGCCCCGCTGACGCGTGGCTTTCGCCCCGCTGACGCGTGGCTTTCGCCCCGCTGACGCGTGGCTTTCGCCCCGCTGACGCGTGCCTCCCGCAACCCACGCGTCGGTGGTGCGCAACCCACGCCTCAGCGTCGGGGTGGGAATAATCCTGGTGCCGATTTCCTTGTAACGGGTGCCACCTGGCACAATCCATCCTTGGTTCTGGTTCACGCCACCGCACTCCGCGGGACGACCCAGCGACCGCCGAGAGGACATCATGAAGAACAGCATCCACCCCGACTACGTCGAGACCCAGGTCACCTGCACCTGCGGCAACACGTTCACCACCAAGAGCACGGCGCCCGAGGGCGTCCTCCGCGCCGACGTGTGCTCGGCCTGCCACCCGTTCTACACGGGCAAGCAGAAGATCCTCGACACCGGCGGACGCGTCGCCCGCTTCGAGAAGCGTTACGCCAAGAAGTAGCGACCCACCAGCGCCGACCCCAGCCCCAGCGGCTCGGGTCGGCGCTGTCGTTCGTCACCGTCCGTCGTCCCGCGTCACAGGAGCCGTCCATGTTCGAGGCAGTCGAGTCGCTGGTGTCCGAGCACGCCGAGCTCGAGGAGCGCATGGCCGATCCCGCGGTCCACTCCGATCCGGGCCTGGCCAAGAAGCTCGGCCAGCGGTACGCCGAGCTGAGCGCCATCGTCAAGACCTACCGTGACTTCCAGCAGGTCACGGACGACCTCGAGGTGGCGCGCGAGCTGGCGTCAGAGGACGCCGGTCTGGCGGCCGAGGTCGACGAGCTCGAGCCGCGCCTGCACGAGCTGTCCGAGCGGCTGCAGCGCCTGCTGGTGCCCCGTGACCCGCAGGACGCCAAGGACATCCTGCTCGAGATCAAGGGCGGCGAGGGCGGCGAGGAGTCGGCGCTGTTCGCCGGCGACCTGCAGCGGATGTACGCGCGCTACGCCGAGCAGCGCGGCTGGAAGACCGAGATCCTCGACGCGACCGAGTCGGCGCTCGGCGGGTACAAGTCCGTCACGATGGCCGTGAAGTCCAAGGGCACCCCCGAGCCGGGCGAGGCGCCGCACGCGCTGCTCAAGTTCGAGGGTGGCGTGCACCGCGTGCAGCGGGTGCCGGTGACCGAGTCGCAGGGGCGCATCCACACCTCGGCCGCGGGCGTGCTGGTGCTGGCCGAGGCCGAGGACATCGACGTCGAGATCCACGACAGCGACCTGCGCATCGACGTGTACCGGTCGTCGGGACCCGGTGGTCAGAGCGTCAACACGACCGACTCGGCGGTGCGCATCACGCACGTGCCGACCGGCATCGTGGCCAGCTGCCAGAACGAGAAGAGCCAGCTGCAGAACAAGGAGCAGGCGATGCGCATCCTGCGCTCGCGCCTGCTCGACGCGGCCCAGGCCGCCGCCGATGCCGAGGCCGCCGGCGTGCGCAAGTCGCAGATCCGCACGGTCGACCGCTCCGAGCGCATCCGCACGTACAACTTCCCCGAGAACCGCCTGTCCGACCACCGCACGGGCTTCAAGGCCTACAACCTCGACCAGGTCATGGACGGCGCGCTCGACGACGTCATCAAGTCGCTGGTCGACGCCGAGCTGGCCGAGCGCCTCGCCTCGGTCGAGTCCGGCTCGTGACCGTCCGGCCACGCGTCGAGCGGATGCTCGAGGAGGCGACCGCCAGCCTCGAGGCGGGGGGCGTCTCGTCCCCGCGGCACGACGCCGAGGTGCTGCTGAGCCACGTGACGGGCGTCCCGCGCATGATGCTGATCGGCGGAGGCACGCCCAGCGCACCCCAGCAGGAGACCTACCGCGCGATGGTCGACGCCCGGGCGCGTCGCGTCCCGCTGCAGCACCTCACCGGCTCGACCGGGTTCCGCTACGTCGACGTCGAGGTGGGCCCGGGCGTCTTCGTGCCCCGGCCCGAGACCGAGCTGCTCGCGGGATGGGCGATCGCGCACGCCACGACCCTCGAGTCGCCCGTCGTCGTCGAGCTCTGCGCCGGTGCGGGCGCGATCTCGTTGTCGGTCGTCCACGAGGTGCCCGGAGCCCGGGTCCACGCCGTCGAGCTCGACGAGCCCGCGTTCGAGTGGGCCCAGCGCAACCTGGCCGGCACGGGCGTCGACCTGCGGCTCGGAGACATGGCCGACGCCTTCGGCGACCTCGACGGGCAGGTCGACGTCGTGGTCGCCAACCCGCCGTACATCCCGCTCGACGCGTGGGAGAGCGTCGCCCCCGAGGCGCGCGACCACGACCCCGCCCTCGCCCTGTGGTCGGGCGACGACGGGCTCGACGCGATGCGCGTCGTCGACCGGGTCGCCTGGCGCCTGCTCAAGCCCGGGGGAGTCGTCGGAGCCGAGCACGCCGACGCCCAGGGCGAGTCCGCTCCGGCCGTCTTCGCCCCCCGGTGGGCCGACGTGCGCGACCACCTCGACCTCGCCGGACGCCCCCGCTTCGTCACGGCCACCAAGCCGCGCCGATAGGCTCGGGGCACCATGGGCATCGACGAGCTGGGACTGATCGGTGCCGCGATCGCCGTCGGGCTCGGGGCGGCGGTCCTGCCGGTCTTCGTCAACGCCGAGGTCTACGTCGTCGCCATCGGCGCGACGGTCAACAGCCGGCCGTTCCTCGCTCTGCTGATCGTCATCCACGTCATCGCGACGACGATCGGCAAGGCCTTCGTGTTCCAGCTGGCGCGCAAGGGCACCAACAAGATCCGCATGGTCGAGCCACGTCCGCCTCGCAGCGCGTTCACGGCGTGGCTTCGTCGTGTCGGGCGACGGCTGGGGCGCACCCGCGTCATGAAGCGCATCCGCCGGCTCAACGACTGGCTGCTGACGCTGCTCGACCGACCCTACTCCGGCGGCCTGACGGCGTTCCTGTCGTCGTTGACGGGCATCCCGCCGCTGGCCATCGTCACGATCCTGGCCGGGGCGTCCAAGCAGCCGCAGTGGCTGTTCCTGACCATGGTCTTCACCGGGCGCCTGATCCAGTTCCTCGCGATCGCCTTCCTCCTCCACCAGGTCAGCTGGTTCTAGAGGCTCGTCCTAGGATGACCGGGTGAAGTTCGACTGCAGCGTGGACGAGGAGTACGACCGCGGGTTGCTGGCTGCCCAGGCGGCCCTCGAGCAGGGCAAGCTGGTCGTCCTGCCCACCGACACGGTCTACGGGGTGGCGGCCGATGCGTTCTCGCCTCGTGCCGTGCAGAACCTGCTCGACGCCAAGGGCCGCGGCCGCGACATGCCGCCGCCGGTGCTGGTCGGCGCCCCCACGACGCTCGACGCCCTCGCCGTCGACATCCCCGCCTGGTTGCGATCGATGGTCGAGGAGCTGTGGCCCGGCCCGCTGACCGTGGTCTGCCGTCAGCAGGCCTCGCTCACGTGGGACCTCGGCGACACGCACAACACCGTCGCCGTCCGGATGCCCGACGACCGGCGTGCCCTGGCCCTGCTCAAGCAGACCGGCCCGCTGGCCGTCAGCAGCGCCAACACCACCGGCCTGCCCGCCGCCCAGAACGTCGACGACGCCGAGGAGATGCTCGGCCCGCGGGTCGCGGTCTACCTCGACGGGGGTCCCACGTCGTCCGGCACGCCGTCGACGATCCTCGACGCGACCGGCGCGACACCGCGCGTGCTGCGCCAGGGCGCCATCTCCCTCGAGGTGCTGCACCGCTTCAACAACACGATCGAGCCCGCGACGGACGCCGGCGCGTGAGGGAGTACCTCGTCGTCTTCGGCGTGTCCCTCGGCGTCACGTACCTGCTGGCGTCGATCGCCCGTCAGGCCGCCTACCACCTCGGTGCCGTGGCGCGCGTCCGTGACCGCGACGTCCACGCGATCCCCACGCCGTACTTCGGCGGCCCCGCGATGCTCGGTGGCCTCCTGGCCGCCTACCTGGTCGCCACGAGCCTGCCGTTCCTGTCGCTGGCCGACGACGGCGTGTTCGACGACGTCCGCGCGGTCGTGCTCGGGGGCCTGGTCATCTGCGTGGTGGGCGTCGTCGACGACCTCTACGAGCTCGACGCGCTCAGCAAGTTCGCCGGGCAGGTGCTGGCCGGCATCATCGTGGTCGCCCAGGGCGTGCAGTTCTACTACCTGCCGCTGTACGGCAACTACATCGGCCTCGACCAGGCGCAGGCGATGATCTTCACGGTGCTCCTCATCGTGGGCACGGCCAATGCGGTCAACTTCGTCGACGGCCTCGACGGGCTGGCTGCGGGCATGGTCGCGATCGGAGCCGTCGCCTTCTTCGCCTACGCCTTCGTGCTGGCTGTCGAGAACGGCGAGACCCGCGCGATCGCGGCTGCGCTGCTGACGGCGGCGCTGGCCGGCGCCTGCATCGGCATCCTGCCGCACAACTTCTTCCCGGCACGGATGTTCATCGGCGACTCCGGCTCGATGCTGATCGGGTTCGTCCTGGCGTGCTCGTCGATCAGCCTGACCGGTCAGTTCCCGGCGACGGAGATCTCCGAGGGCATCGGCGGTGCCGAGCGCAGCTTCCTGCCCACGCTGCTGCCGCTGATCCTGCCGTTCACGATCCTGCTGGTGCCGTTCGTCGACCTCGCTCTGGCGGTCGTCCGCCGCACGCGGGCCGGCCGATCGCCGTTCAGCCCCGACAAGATGCACATCCACCACCGGCTGCTCGAGATCGGCCACTCCCACCGCCGTGCCGTGCTGCTCATGTACGCCTTCGCGGGCCTGGTGGCCTTCGGCAGCGTCGTCATCAGCCTGTTCAGCGGCTGGCAGTCGATCGCGGGCTTCGGCGCCCTGGCGGTGCTGACGACGGCGGCGGTCTTCCTGCTGCCCAAGCTCGAGGAGAAGGTGTGGTCGTGAGCGCCTCGTCGACGATGCGGCGCGTCGTGCTGCCGGTCGCGGGCGTCACGGCGCTGGCGGCGGCGAGCTTCGGCGCGGCCCAGGGCCTCGACGGCGTCGTGGGAGCGCTGCTCGGGGGAGCGGTCGTGATCGTGTTCCTCGGCTCGACGCCGGTCGTGCTGACCCCGTTGGTCCGGCGCAGCGCGGCGATGTCCCTGCCCGTCGCGCTGACCTTCCTCGGGGTCAAGTCGGTGGCGGCGCTGGTCGTGCTCGCGCTGCTGTTCGACGTGGGGGGTCTGGCAGGCCGCATCGACTTCATGGCCTTCGGGATCACGGCCATTGCAGCGTCGTTGGCATGGACGATCCTGCAGCTCGTTGCGTTCCGCAACGAGCGTGTACCCACCTATGACCTGGGTAACAAGGACTGAGCAGACCCTGATAATGTCAGCAGTGCGAGACGGGCCATGCCATGCGCCGGCTCCTCGCACGACAATGACGCTGGCCGTATGCCCCACCGATGAGAATCGAGGGCGACCGCGCCATGAGACAAAGGTGAATGAGTGACGCTCGCCTCCATCGCATTCGGTGCGGTAACCGGTCCGCCCAGCCCCGGGCCGTCCGACTTCGATCTTCCCGGCATCGCCGGTTCGGCCGTCACCAAGCCCATGGTGCTCGTGGCGCTCTCGGTCGTGCTGATCGTGGCGCTGTTCTACTCGATGGCCCGCCCGGCCGCCGTCGTCCCCGGACGTCTGCAGTTCGCCGGAGAGCTGGTCTACGGCTTCGTCCGCAACGGCATCGCCCGCGAGAACATCGGCTCGCACGACTTCCAGAAGTTCGTGCCCTTCCTGTTCTCGTTGTTCCTGTTCGTGCTGGTGAACAACTTCTACGGCCTCATCCCGGTGATCCAGTTCCCGACGATGTCGCACATCGGCTACCCGTTGTCGATCGCGGTGCTGGCCTGGCTCGTCTACAACGGAGCCGGCATCGCCAAGAAGGGCTTCTTCGGCTACCTCAAGCACGAGACCGTCCCGCCGGGCATGGACAAGTGGATCCTCCCGCTGCTGGTGCCGCTGGAGTTCCTGTCCAACATCATCCTGCGCCCCATCACGCTGACGCTGCGTCTGTTCGCGACGATGTTCGCCGGACACCTCCTCGTGATCCTGTTCTCGCTCGGTGGCGAGTACCTGCTGCTGCACTCCGACCCCGTGCTCAACAAGGTCGCCGGCGGGTTCTCGGTCGTCCTGGCCATCGCCATCAGCTTCCTGGAGATCCTCGTGATGTTCCTCCAGGCCTACGTGTTCACCCTCCTGACCTCGATGTACATCAGCGAAGCCATCGCTGACGAGCACTGAGACCAGCAGGCGAACGACAACTTCACAGTCATCTCTTCCCACCCACGACTCGGACACTCCGTGTCGCAACGAAAGGAAATGCCGTGGAAACCATCGGCACTCTGAACATGGTCGGTCTCGGCCTCGCCGCGATCGGCCCCGGTATCGGCGTCGGCCTGATCTTCGCCGCGTTCGTCACCGGTGTCGCCCGTCAGCCCGAGGCTGAGGGCAAGCTGCGTCAGATCGCGATCCTCGGCTTCGTCCTCGCCGAGCAGTTCTTCATCATCGGACTGGCCCTGGCGTTCGTCCTCAAGGCCAGCAACACCTGATTCACGATTCTTCGACAGAAGGCAGCCACATGATCTCGACATTCGTCTTCGCGGCAGCGGAGAACGCGGAGGAAGAGGAGCTGAACCCGTTGATCCCGCACGTCGCGGAGATCATCATCGGCTTCGTCTTCTTCGCGATCCTCCTCCTGCTGATCTGGAAGGTCGTCGTCCCGCTGTTCGAGAAGGCGTACGCCGAGCGCACTGCCGCCATCGAAGGTGGCATCGAGGAGGCCCAGGCAGCCCAGAAGGAGGCCAAGGCCGCTCTCGAGCAGTACACGGCCCAGCTCGCGGGGGCGCGGCACGAAGCCGCCGCCATCCGCGAGGAGGCCAAGGAGCAGGGCGCACAGATCATCGCCGAGCTGCGGGCCCAGGCGCAGGCCGAGGCCGAGCGCATCACCACGACGGCGCACGCGCAGGTCGAGGCCGAGCGTGCTCAGGTCCTGGCTCAGCTCAAGGGCGAGGTCGGATCGATGGCCACCGCACTGGCGGGCCGCATCGTCGGCGAGGTCCTCGACGACTCCGCGGCCCAGAAGCGCACGGTCGAGCGCTTCATCGCCGAGCTCGAGGAGTCGGCGAACTGATGCGAGGCATTTCAGCGAAGTCTCTCGACGAGGTCCTGGCCGCGGTCAGCGCGGCCGGGACCGGATCGGGCGACCTCGGAGTCGAGCTGTTCGACATCGTCGCGACGCTCGATCGTGAGCCCGCGCTGCGGCGCGTGCTGACCGACCCGTCGACCGAGGCCGAGGCCAAAGCAGGGCTCGCCGAGCAGGTCTTCGGCGGCAAGGTCAGCGCCGACGCCGTCACGGTCCTGCGCGTGGCCGTCAGCGGCCGCTGGGCGTCGGGCCGCGACCTCACCGACGGTCTCGAGACCGCCGGGGTGACGGCACTGGTGGCTGCGGCCGACAGCGCCGGTCAGCTCGACGACGTCGAGACCGAGCTGTTCGAGGTCGGGCGCTTCGTCCGTTCCGACGGCGAGCTGCGCCAGGTCATCTCCGACCGCGGGGTGCCGTCGGCGCCCAAGAGCGAGCTGCTGTCCGGCCTGCTCGGCGGCAAGGTGTCGGCCACGACGCTGGCTCTGGCCTCGCAGGCGGCCACCGCCCGCACGGGCTCGTTCGAGCGGGTCCTGACGGCGTTCGGCGTCGTCGCGGCCGAGCGTCGCAGCCGGCTGCTCGCCGAGGTGCGGGTCGCCACCGAGCTCGGCGAGGACGAGAAGACCCGGTTGGGCGCCGCGCTGGCCAAGAAGTACGGACGCGACGTCCACCTGAACGTCGTCGTCGATCCGTCGATCGTCGGAGGCATCTCCGTCGCCGTGGGCGACGAGGTCGTCGACGGCACCATGTCAACTCGCCTCGAGGTCGCCCGTCGGCGACTCGCGGGCTGAAGCTCTTTCACCGAACCACGACTTTCCACAGAAGAAGGCAGGCACACACATGGCGGAACTCACCATCCGTCCGGACGAGATCCGTGACGCGTTGCAGAAGTTCGTGGCCGACTACAAGCCCAGCGCTGCGGCCACCGAAGAGGTCGGCATCGTCGCGACCGCCGGAGACGGCATCGCCCGCGTCGAGGGTCTGCCCTCGGCCATGGCCAACGAGCTCCTCGAGTTCGAGGACGGCACGCTGGGCCTCGCCCTCAACCTCGACGTCCGCGAGATCGGCGTCGTCATCCTCGGTGAGTTCTCCGGCATCGAAGAGGGCCAGACCGTCCGCCGCACCGGCGAGGTCCTGTCGGTCCCCGTGGGCGACAACTACCTCGGCCGCGTCGTCGACCCGCTCGGCGCCCCGATCGACGGCCTCGGCGAGATCGTGACCGACAAGCGTCGCGCCCTCGAGCTGCAGGCCCCCAACGTCATGCAGCGCAAGAGCGTGCACGAGCCGATGATGACGGGCCTCAAGGCCATCGACTCGCTGACCCCCATCGGCCGCGGCCAGCGCCAGCTGATCATCGGCGACCGCCAGACCGGCAAGACCGCCATCGCGATCGACACGATCATCAACCAGAAGGAGTTCTGGGAGTCGGGCGACCCGCAGAAGCAGGTCCGCTGCATCTACGTCGCCATCGGCCAGAAGGGCTCGACGATCGCCTCGGTGCGCGGCGCCCTCGAAGAGGCCGGCGCGCTGGAGTACACCACGATCGTGGCCGCTCCCGCCTCCGACTCCGCGGGATTCAAGTACCTCGCCCCGTACACCGGCTCGGCCATCGGCCAGGAGTGGATGTACCAGGGCAAGCACGTCCTGATCGTGTTCGACGACCTGTCCAAGCAGGCCGAGGCGTACCGCGCCGTGTCGCTGCTGCTGCGTCGTCCGCCGGGCCGCGAGGCCTACCCGGGTGACGTGTTCTACCTGCACTCGCGGCTGCTCGAGCGCTGCGCCAAGCTCAGCGACGAGCTGGGTGCCGGCTCGATGACGGGTCTGCCGATCATCGAGACCAAGGCCAACGACGTGTCGGCCTACATCCCGACCAACGTCATCTCGATCACCGACGGCCAGATCTTCCTGCAGTCCGACCTGTTCAACGCCAACCAGCGTCCCGCGGTCGACGTCGGCATCTCGGTGTCGCGCGTCGGCGGCGCCGCGATGCAGAAGTCGATGAAGAAGGTCACCGGATCGCTGAAGGTCGAGCTCGCGCAGTACCGCGCGATGGAGGCGTTCGCGATGTTCGCGTCCGACCTCGACGCGGCGTCCAAGCAGCAGCTGGCCCGTGGTCAGCGCATCATGGAGCTGTTCAAGCAGGGGCAGTACGCGCCGTTCCCGGTCGAGAACCAGGTCGTCTCGATCTGGGCCGCGTCGGCCGGCAAGCTCGACGCCGTCCCGGTCGAGGACGTCTCGCGCTTCGAGACCGAGTTCCTCGACTACCTCAAGCGGTCGCACGCCGGCATCCTCGATGCCATCCGTGAGACCGGCAAGTTCGAGGACGACAACCGGTCGGCTCTCGAGCAGGCGTACGACTCGTTCACCGATCAGTTCGAGACCTCCGAGGGCGGGTCGATCAAGGCCGGTCACGAGGAGTTCGAGGCGCTGTCCGACGAAGACGTCGAGCAGGAGCAGATCGTCAAGCAGAAGCGGGGCTGACGATGGCCGCATCGGTACGCGAGCTACGCGCGAAGATCAGGTCGACCCAGGCGACCAAGAAGATCACGCGCGCCATGGAGCTCATCGCTGCGTCGCGCATCATCAAGGCGCAGCAGCGAGCGGCGGCGGCAGCGCCGTACGCCCGCGAGCTCACGCGCGCCGTGTCGGCCGTCGCCACCTTCTCCAACGTCGACCACCCGTTGACGACCGAGAAGGAGAACCCGACCAAGGCGGCGGTGCTGGTCATCACGAGCGATCGTGGTCTGGCCGGCGCCTACTCCTCGGCAGTGCTCAAGGAGGCCGAGCGCCTCGTCGAGAAGCTGCAGGGCGAGGGCAAGGACGTCGACCTGTACCTCAGCGGCCGCAAGGCCGAGGCGTACTACCGGTTCCGCGGACGCGAGTTCGTCGAGTCGTGGACGGGCTTCTCCGACCAGCCGCAGTACTCCGACGCCCGCGAGATCGGCAACACGCTGGTCCGCACGTTCGCGCTCGACGAGTCGGACGAAGAGGCCCTGGATCCTGCGCTGGCGTCCGACGAGCTGCACGTGGTGTTCACGCGCTTCAAGTCGATGCTGACGCAGGAGCCCGACGTCATCCGGCTGCTGCCGCTCGAGGTCGTCGAGGGCACGGAGGCGCCGAGCGCCGACGACGTGCTGCCGCTCTACGAGTTCGAGCCGTCGGCCCACGACGTCCTCGACGCGCTGCTGCCCAAGTACGTCCACAGCCGTATCTACTACTGCTTGCTCCAGGCCTCGGCCTCCGAGCTGGCTGCACGTCAGAAGGCGATGAAGTCGGCGACGGACAACGCGCAGGACCTCATCGAGAAGTACACCCGGACAGCCAACCAGGCCCGCCAGGCGGGTATTACCCAGGAGATCAGCGAGATCGTGGGCGGCGCCAACGCGCTCGCCGATGCCACCGCTGGGAGTGAGTGAGAGAGATGACTGCACAGACCGCAGACCTGACCACGGACGACGCGACGCTGGCCACGGGCCGGGTCGCTCGTGTCACCGGCCCCGTGATCGACGTCGAGTTCCCGAGCGACGCGATCCCTGACATGTACAACGCTCTCAAGGTCGACACCACGATCGACGGCGTCACCGAGACGCTGACTCTCGAGGTCGCCCTCCACATCGGTGACGGCCTGATCCGCGCGATCAGCCTGCGTCCCACCGACGGCATCGTCCGCGGCGCGACGGTCACCAACACCGGCGAGCCCATCACGGTCCCCGTCGGCGACCAGACGCTCGGCAAGGTGTTCAACACCACCGGCGACGTCATGAACCTGGCCGAGGGCGAGGTGTGGGAGGTCAAGGAGCGTCGTGGCATCCACGGCAAGGCGCCGTCGTTCGACCAGCTCGAGCCGAAGACCGAGATGTTCCAGACCGGCATCAAGGTCATCGACCTGCTGACGCCGTACGTGCTCGGAGGCAAGATCGGCCTGTTCGGTGGAGCCGGCGTCGGCAAGACCGTGCTGATCCAGGAGATGATCGCCCGCGTCGCCAAGGACCACGACGGCGTGTCGGTGTTCGCGGGCGTCGGCGAGCGCACCCGTGAGGGCAACGACCTCATCGTCGAGATGGAGGAGTCCGGCGTCCTCGACAAGGTGGCGCTCGTGTTCGGCCAGATGGACGAGCCGCCGGGAGCGCGCCTGCGCGTGGCCCTGTCGGCCCTGACGATGGCCGAGTACTTCCGCGACGTCCAGAACCAGGACGTGCTGCTGTTCATCGACAACATCTTCCGGTTCACGCAGGCCGGTTCCGAGGTGTCGACGCTGCTCGGCCGCATGCCCTCCGCGGTGGGCTACCAGCCCACGCTGGCCGACGAGATGGGCGTCCTGCAGGAGCGCATCACCTCGACGCGTGGTCACTCGATCACGTCGCTGCAGGCGATCTACGTCCCCGCCGACGACTACACCGACCCGGCGCCGGCCACGACGTTCGCGCACCTCGACGCCACGACCGAGCTCAACCGCGAGATCGCCTCGATGGGCATCTACCCCGCGGTCGACCCGCTGACGTCGACCTCGCGCATCCTCGACCCCCGCTACATCAGCGCCGATCACTACAACACGGCGAACCGGGTCAAGAGCATCCTGCAGCGCAACAAGGAGCTTCAGGACATCATCGCGATCCTCGGCGTCGACGAGCTCAGCGAAGAGGACAAGACGCTCGTGTCGCGTGCTCGTCGCATCCAGCGCTTCCTGTCGCAGAACACCTACGTGGCCAAGCAGTTCACCGGCATCGAGGGCTCGACCGTCTCGATCGACGAGACCATCGACGGCTTCACCAAGATCTGCGACGGCGACTACGACCACGTGGCTGAGCAGGCCTTCTTCATGTGCGGCGGTCTCGAAGACGTCGACAAGAAGTGGGAAGAAATCCAGAAGAGCATCTGATGGCATCGTCGGATCAGAGCAAGGCTCTGCAGATCGAGCTCGTCGCGGCCGACCGCGTCGTGTGGTCCGGGCAGGCCCGGGAGGTCCTCGCGCGTACCGTCGCCGGCGACCTCGGGGTGCTGTCGGGCCACGCGCCGCTGCTGTCGCTGCTCGTGCCGGGCGTCGTCGAGATCCGTCCGCTCGAGGGCAGCGAGATCGTCCGCGTGGCGGTCGGCGACGGCTTCTTGTCGGTCTCCGACAACCACGTGTCGATCCTGAGCGAGGACGCGTTCCTCGCCTCTGAGATCGACGCCGCCGCCGTCAAGGCAGACATCGAGACGGCACGCGCCGAGGGCGACACCGAGGCCGAGCGCCGGGCCGAGGCGAAGCTGCGGCTCGTCGACAAGACGCCCTGACGCACGAGGCCTGAGACGACAGGAGGGGGTTGACCGTGCCGCTGTGGTGGTGGTTGGTCGACTCCCTCCTGTTCGTCGTGGTGCTGCTGGTCCTGCTGCTGGTGGGCCTGCTGGTGCGCGGTCGCCTGCTGGCCCGCTCCGGCGGCGCCTTCGACATGAGCGTGACCCGCGGCTCCGAGAAGCGCGCGAAGGGTTGGATGCACGGTCTTGCGGTCTACGGTGACACCGAGCTGCGCTGGTTCCGCACGTTCTCGCTGTCGTGGAGGCCGCGCTACCGGTTCACCCGCGGCGACGTGCTGATCGAGGGGCGACGCGAGCCCCAGGGCGACGAGGTGCACGCGATCCACCCGGGTCACCTCATCGTCGAGACGACGTGCGCCGCCGATGTCCGGCAGTTCGCCCTCAGCCCCGACGCGCTGACAGGCCTGCTGTCGTGGTTGGAGTCCTCGCCGCCGGGCCAGCGCGTCAACAACGTCCTGTGACACGCAGCCGTGCGACCTGTGCCAAACCGGTTGACGGCCCGAGCGGTGCAGGCGAGAATCGACAGATGTTCTCAGGGCCGTCCGGCCCGTCCCCCCGGAACTGAAGGTGTCCTACGTGATGAAGCGACTTGTTGTCGGAGTGTTCGTGTCGGCCGTGGCTGTGGTCGGGGTCGCGCCCGCTGCGTCGGCGGCCCCCCATCGCGAGGTCCACACCGCGGTGGCCAAGGTCAAGGTCAAGAAGCCGAAGGCCCCCAAGGTCATCGACTGGGACGCTCCGGCCCCCGCGCCGGGCCGCGGTTACACGACCCAGCGCATCGACTGGGACTGAGCGCCTTTGCGTCGTTCGCCAGTGAGGCCGCTCGCGGCCGAACGTGAGGGCGAAGCCCGAGGCGAAGTTCGAGGCGAAGTTCGGCCGGCTGCATGGTCGTGCGAGCGTGATCGCCCACCAGGCTTCGTGGCGGGGCGGCTTCGCCGCGGACCACTCACGCTGCGCTAGCCCGCTGATCGCGCTCGGGCGCTACGCGCCCTCGACGATCAGCGCTCACCACCCGGCACCCAGAGCACATCGCCCTTCTCGCGGTTGGCGTACCGGCCGAGGATGAACAGCAGGTCGCTGAGCCGGTTGAGGTACTTGGCTGTCAGCACGTTCATGGTCTCGCCGTGCTCCTCCAGCGCGGCCCACGCCGAGCGCTCGGCCCGGCGCACCACGGTGCACGCGACGTGCACGGCCGCGGCCGACGGCGTCCCCCCGCGCAGGATGAACGACCGCAGCTTCGGCACCTGCTCGTTGTAGTGGTCGCACCAGCCCTCCAGCCGATCGACGTAGTCGGGCTCGACGCGCAGCGGCGGGTACTCGGGATTCTCGACGACGGGGCACGACAGGTCGGCTCCCACGTCGAACAGGTCGTTCTGCACGTGCGTCAGCACCGAGACGACATCGTCGTCGAGCGTGCCGAGCGCGATCGCGAGCCCGATCTGCGCATTGGCCTCGTCGACGTCGGCATAGGCGGCCAGGCGCAGGTCCAGCTTGCTGGTCTTGCTCATGTCGCCGAGGTTGGTGGTGCCGTCGTCGCCGGTTCGGGTGTATATCCGCGTGAGGTTGACCATGCGCTGATCCTAGGTGGCCCACCGATGTGATCCACGCCGCAGTCTGTCCTCATCAGGTTACGGACAGGTAACCTGACGCCTATGCCTGACAAGCCCTGGGTGATGCGGACGTACGCCGGACACAGCTCGGCCGCCGAGTCGAATGCTCTCTACCGTCGCAACCTGGCGAAGGGACAGACCGGTCTCTCGGTCGCCTTCGACCTGCCGACGCAGACCGGCTACGACCCCGACCACGAGCTCAGCAGGGGAGAGGTCGGCAAGGTCGGCGTCCCCATCCCGCACCTGGGGGCGATGCGCCGGTTGTTCCAGGACATCCCGCTCGACACGATGAACACGTCGATGACGATCAACGCCACCGCGATGTGGCTGCTCGCGATGTACCAGGTCGCGGCCGAGGAGCAGGGCGTCGATCCGTCGCTGCTCTCGGGCACCACGCAGAACGACATCATCAAGGAGTACCTGTCGCGGGGCACGTACGTCTTCGGCCCGGCGCCGTCGTTGCGCCTGACGACCGACATGATCGCGTACACGGTCAGCACCATCCCGAAGTGGAACCCGCTCAACATCTGCAGCTACCACCTGCAGGAGGCCGGTGCCACGCCCACGCAGGAGCTGGCCTACGCCCTGACCACCGCGATCGCGGTGCTCGACTCGGTGCGCGACTCCGGACAGGTGCCGCCCGAGGAGTTCGAGAAGGTCGTCGGACGCATCTCGTTCTTCGTCAACGCCGGCGTGCGGTTCGTCGAGGAGATGTGCAAGATGCGCGCCTTCGGGCGCCTGTGGGACGAGATCACTCGCGAGCGGTACGGCGTCCAGGACCCCAAGATGCGCCGCCTGCGCTACGGCGTTCAGGTCAACTCGCTGGGCCTCACCGAGGCTCAGCCCGAGAACAACGTCCAGCGCATCGTGCTCGAGATGCTGGGCGTGACGCTCAGCAAGGACGCGCGGGCCCGCGCCGTGCAGCTCCCGGCCTGGAACGAGGCGTTGGGTCTTCCGCGCCCCTGGGACCAGCAGTGGTCGCTGCGCCTGCAGCAGGTGCTGGCGTTCGAGTCCGATCTGCTCGAGTACGACGACATCTTCGAGGGCTCGGTCGTCATCGAGGCCAAGGTCAGCGAGCTGATCGAGGGCGCCAAGGCCGAGATTGACCGCGTGCAGGCCATGGGCGGCGCGGTGGCCGCCGTCGAGTCGGGCTACATGAAGCAGGCCCTGGTCGGCTCGCACAGCGAGCGCCGCGCGCGCATCGAGAGCGGCGAGATGAAGGTCGTGGGCGTCAACTCCTATGTCGAGACCGAGCCGTCGCCGCTGACCGCCGATCTCGACGGCGCGATCATGACGGCCGACCCCGAGGCCGAGGCCAACGCCGTCGCCGACGTCCGCGCCTGGCGTGAGCAGCGCGACCAGTCAGCCGTCGACGAGTCGTTGCAGCGGTTGCAGCGCGAGGCCAAGACCGATGCCAACCTGATGCAGGCGACGCTCGAGGCCGTGCGCGCCGGGGCCACGGTCGGTGAGTGGGCCGGCGCGCTGCGCGAGGTGTTCGGCGAGTATCGCGCGCCCACGGGTGTCAGCGGGGTCGCGAGCGTCGCCGAGGCCGGGGCCGAGCTGACGGCGGTGCGCGAGCGGGTGCGCCAGACCGGCGAGGAGCTCGGCACCAGGCTGCGCTTCCTGGTGGGCAAGCCGGGTCTCGACGGACACTCCAACGGCGCCGAGCAGATCGCCGTCCGCGCACGCGATGCCGGCTTCGAGGTCGTCTACCAGGGCATCCGCCTGACGCCGGCACAGATCGTGGCCGCCGCCGTGGCCGAGGACGTCCACGCGGTGGGCCTGTCGATCCTGTCGGGCTCGCACATGGAGCTGGTGCCCGACGTGCAGCAGGCGATGGACGAGGCCGGCATCGGCGACGTCCCGCTGATCGTCGGGGGGATCATCCCCGAGTCCGACGCCCGCCGCATGGAGGCCGCCGGCGTCGCCGCGGTGTTCACGCCCAAGGACTTCGGCATGACGACGATCATGGACCGCATCGTCGACGAGATCCGCAAGGCCAACGACCTGACCTGACTGTTTGCTCCTCGAGCCTGTCGAAAGGACCTGACGCGCTCTCGACAGGCTCGAGCGGGGCGGGGTGCGGTCAGTTGAGGCCGCGGAAGCTCTCGGGCAGGCCGCCGCCGGCGACGATGTCGGCGGTGAGGTCCTGCAGGGCCATCAGCGCGACCGACTGGCTCGTGGGGCCGTACGACACGCGGGCCACGCCGAGCTCCTGCATGCGGTCGAGCGGCACGGAGCCGGGCACGCCGATCAGGGTGAGCTTCTGCGGGCCCCAGACGTCGACGATGGCCTTGATGTCGTCCTCCGACAGACCGCCCGGCACGAACACGACCGGAGCGCCGGCGGCCAGATAGGCCGAGCCGCGCTCGATCGCATCGGCCAGCACATCGGCGTGCGGGCGGTCGCCGGCCTTGACGAAGGCGTCGGTGCGAGCGTTGAGCACGAAGTCGATGCCCTCGGCGTGACCCGCTGCGAGCACGGCCTCGACCGCGGCGACGGACTCGGCGAGCGGCTTCATCTGGTCCTCGAGGTTGGCGCCGACGGCGCCGACCTGGATGGCCCTGCGCGTCGTGTCGCCCGGGTTGCCGTAGCCGGCCTCGAGATCGGCGGTCACGGGCAGATCGGTGGCCGACACGACCGTGCCGACGGCCTCGATCATCAGCTCGACGGGGATGTTCTCGCCGTCCTCGTAGCCGTAGGCGGCGGCGATCGAGTGGCTGGCCGTGGCGATGGCGTGGATGCCCTCGACCTCGGAGACGACGCGGGTGCTGATCGCATCCCACACGTTGACCACCTTGAGCAGCTCGGGGGCGGCGTGCAGGGCGAGGAGCTTCTGGGACTGGGCTTGGATGTCGGTCATGTCCCAACGGTAGGGCCCAGTCCCAGAGGCGGCAGGCTCAGTCCGCGACGAGTCCGGCAGCGGGAGCGATGCGAGCGGCCCGCCTGGCGGGCAGGACGCACGCGGCCAGGCCTGCCAGCGCTGCCACGACCAGGATCAGCGCGATCTGTCCCCACGGCATCGTCAGGTCGGGCCCGGAGCGGAACACCCCCACCGAGGCGGTGCGCACGCCGAACCACGCGTAGGCCGTGCCGAGCGCGACGCCCAGCACCGCAGCGACCCCTGCCATGAGCAGCGCCTCGATGGCCAGCATGGCCCGCAGCCCGGAGCGTCCGAGCCCCAGCGCGCGCAGCAGCGAGCTCTCCCTGACGCGCTCGAGCACCGACAGGCTCAAGGTGTTGCCGACGCCGACCAGCGCGATCAGGACGGCGACGGCGAGCAGCCCGATCGTGACGGCCATGACGACGTCCAGCGTCCCGAGGATGTCGGCCCGGTCGGTGAGCCCTCCGGACACGTCGAGATCGGCCGTCTTGGCGACGGCCGTGACGTCGCCCGCCACGTCTGCCGGGTCGGCCGACGCGGCGGCCCGCACCCAGACGGCCGCCGTGCGGCTGTCGGTCGCATCCATCGCGTCGAGCGTCGTCGTGCTCACCAGCGGGCGGTCGCCGATGCCGGTGCCGTGCAGCACCGTCATCTCACGGGTCCGGCCGGCGATCGTCACCTCGGCCGTCCTGCCGGACGCCGAGAGGGTCACGTCGCCCACGCTCGACGGCAGCACGACCTGGTCGTCGCCGAGGGGCGAGAAGGCGGGCGTCCCGTGCATCAGCGCGAGGGCGTGGTCGTCGGCGCCGAGCACGTCGACGTCGAGCCCACCGACGCGTGCGGGTGCACCCGGCAGCGCCGCCACCTCCTCGACGCCGTCGACGCGCCGGATCTCGGCAGTCACGCGGTCCGGCACGGGTGCCGTGCTCGAGGTCGCCATCAGGTCGACCGGGTTGTTCTCGTCGAGGGAGGTGTTGACCTTGTGCGAGATCGATGCCGATCCCACGACGACGGCCGTGATCAGGGTGACGCCGATCAGCAGGGCCGTCGACGTCGCGGCGGTGCGGCGCGGGTTGCGCAGCGAGTTGGCGTGGGCCAGCCGGCCGGGCAGCCCGAGGCGGCGCACGAGCGGGCCGGTGAGGCGGATGGCGGCCGGCACGATCACGGGGGTCAGGAGCATGAGCCCCACGAACGACAGCATGCCGCCCGCCATGCCGATGAGCAGCGATCCGCTCAACCCGGCGACGAGCCCGGCGATGCCGAGCACGACCAGCACGCCGGCAGTGGTGAGCCGCACCGCGCCCGAGCGAGAGCGCACCTCGACCACGTCCTGCGGCTGCAGGGCGCTGAGCGGCGACTGTGCACCGGCGCGCTGGGCCGGCAGGTAGGCCCCCGCCGCTGTCACGGCGACGCCGAGGGCGATGGGCACGGCAGTGGCGAGCAGCGTCAGCGACGGCTGTCCCATCGGCGTCTGCGGTGACAGCCGACCCAGCAGGGCCACGCCGCCCGTCGCGATGCCGAGGCCGAGCAGCACGCCGACGATCGATCCCACGACGCCCAGCAGGACGCCCTCGGCCACCACCGAGCGAGCGACCTGCGAGCGGACCGCCCCGACGCACCGCAGCAGCGCGAGGTCGCGGGATCGCTGCGCCAGCAGGATCGTGAACGTGTTGGCGATGACCAGGGCGCCCACGAACAGCGAGATGCCGGCAAAGACGTAGATGAGCTTCTGGAAGACGTCGACCCCGCGGGTGGCCTCGAGGCGCAGGGTCTCGCGGTACGTGTCGCCGGCGACGACGGTGTCGGCGCCGAGCTGGCGGTCGATGCTGCGACCCGTGCTGGCCGCGTCGCGGTCGGTCGCGACGACGGCGTCGAGCGGCGAGGCCGCGTCGCCGAGCCCGGCGAGCGTCCGCTCGGGCAGGTAGGCCGCAGCGGACAGCGGGGCGTCGGGGCCGTCGACCGTGCCGGTGACGGTCAGGCGACGATCGCCGCCGGGGAGGTCCAGGGTGATGGTCGAGCCCAGGGCGACGTCGTGCTTCGAGGCGACCGACGAGGACACGGCCACCTCGTCGTCCGTCCGGGGCAGACGCCCGGTGGCCGCGTGCTGCCACCGCAGGGCGGGGGAGTCGGCGACGCTTCCCACGGAGATGTCGCGGGGGCCGTCGGGCAGCGTGGCGCTTCCGTAGGCGCTCCAGTTGACGGCCACGGCACGCACGCCCGGCACGTCCGACACGCGACGTGCCTTCTCGGTGAAGCCCGAGAGGTCACCGCGACCGGGGAGGACCAGGTCGGCCGTGCCGTACTGCTGGTCGACGGCCGCGGCCGATCCGGCGCGAGCGGCCGAGCTGAGCGCGTTGATCGCAACGATGAAGGCCGTCGCGATCACGATCGCGACCAACGCGGCCACGTAGCGGCGCGCATAGGTGCGCATCGAGGCGAGGATGACGGTCCGCACGACTCAGCCCCCCATCGTCCGCAGGGCGTCGAGCACGTCGTCCTGGGTGGGGGAGTCGAGCCGCCCCGCGACGCGTCCGTCGGCGACCAGCACGACGTGGTCGGCGTAGGCGGCGGCCGAGGGTTCGTGCGTCACCATCACGACGGTCTGCCCGAGCTCGCGCACCGAGCGTCGCAGGAACTCCAGCACCTCCGCGCTGGTGCGGCTGTCGAGGTTGCCGGTGGGCTCGTCGGCGAAGACGATCCGCGGACGGCTCATGAGCGCCCGGGCCACCGCCACCCGCTGCTGCTGGCCTCCGGACAGCTGCGTGGGCCGGTGCCCGAGGCGGTCGGCCAGCCCCAGCACGCCGATCAGCTCGTCGAACCAGGTCCAGTCGGGGTCCACGCCCGCCAGGTCGAGCGGCAGCAGGATGTTCTGCTTGGCCGTCAGCATGGGCAGCAGGTTGAACGACTGGAAGACGAAGCCGACGTGGTGGCGGCGGAAGGCCGTCAGCTCGTTGTCCGACATGGCGGCGAGACGCTGATCGCCCACCACGACCTCACCCGAAGTGGCTTGGTCGAGGCCCGCGAGGCAGTGCATGAGGGTCGACTTGCCGGAGCCGGACGGACCCATGATCGCGGTGAAGCGTCCGCTCTCGATCGTCAGGTCGATGCCGGCGAGCGCGTGCACCTGGGCCGCGCCGGACCCGTACACCTTGGTCAGGCCTCGGGCCTCGGCGGCGACGCCGGGCGTGGCGGGCAGGTGGTCGAGGACGGGGGAGGTGTTCATGGGTGCTCCTGGGGTGGACGACGGGTGCGTCCACCACGCTAGGAAGATTCGGGCGCTCGATCGTCAGTCCGCGGGACCACGTCGACGACCCGGCGTCATACCGCGGTCGTACTCGCGGGCCCGCGCCCCACCACTCGCTCAACCGCTCGGAGAGACCAGCCCTGTGTCGTAGCCCAGCACCACCAGGTGCACCCGGTCGCGCGACCCCGTCTTGGCGAGGATGCGCCCGACGTGCGTCTTGACGGTCGCCTCGGCCAGGAACAGGTCGGCGGAGATCTCGCTGTTCGACCGGCCCCGCGCGATCAGCTCGAGCACCTCGCGCTCGCGGGCGGTCAGGTCGGCCAGGCGCGGGTCGTCGTCCGGCCGGGGTGCCACCGGCTCGCTCAGGAACCGCTCGAGCATCCGACGGGTCGCGCTCGGCGCCACCACGGCGTCGCCGGCGTGCACGTCGCGCATCGCGGCGAGCAGCACCTCGGGGGGCGCATCCTTCAGCAGGAAGGCCGAGGCGCCGGCGTGCAGGGCGCTGTAGACGTACTCGTCGAGGTCGAACGTCGTCAGGACCACGACGCGCGGACGATCGCCACGGGCCGCGAGCACGCGGGTGGCCTCGACGCCGTCCATGCGGGGCATGCGCACGTCCATCAGGACGAGGTCGGCCGACGTGACGGCGAGCCGCTCGGTCGCCTCGGCCCCGTCGCCGGCCTCGCCCACGACCTCCATGTCGTCCTGCGACTCGATCAGCATCCGGAAGCCGGCCCTGACGAGCTGTTGGTCGTCGACCAGGAAGACCTTCACGCGACCTCCAGCGGGACGACGGCGGCGACGCGGAACCCGCCACCGGGGCGGGGTCCGGCCTCGACCTTCCCCGCGTGGACGGCGATGCGCTCGCGCATGCCGACGATGCCGTGACCCTGGCCGTCGGCCGCGACGGTCGACCCGCGTCCGTCGTCGTCGACCCGGATGCGGACTGAGTCGCCGGTCACGTGCACGTCCACCGAGGCACGCACGTCGGGGCCGCCGTGCCTGAGCGTGTTGGTGAGGGCCTCCTGGACGATCCGATACGTCGTCAGCCCCGTCGCGGGGTCGACGCGCTGCAGGTCTCCGTCGACGTCGAGCGAGATCGTCAGGCCGCTGGCCCTCAGCTGCTCGACGAGCTCGAGCAGGTCGGCCGCGCCGGGCACGGGGGCAAGGGTCGCGCCGGAGGTGCCGTCGTCGCGCAGCAGCCCCAGCAGCTTGCGCATCTCGGCGAGTGAGGAGCGTCCGGTCGACGAGATCGTGCGCAGGGTCTCGACCGCCTGCTCCGGGCGCCGCCGCGCGGCGTAGAGGGCGCCGTCGGCCTGCACGACCATGACCGAGAGGCTGTGCGCGACGACGTCGTGCATCTCGCGGGCGATGCGTGCCCGCTCGGCGGCGGTCGCGATCTGGGCCTGCTGGTCGGCATCGCGCTCGAGCTGCGCGGCGCGGTCCTCGAGCGCGGCGACGTAGGCCCGCCGGGTGCGCGACAGGTAGCCCAGCAGCCACGACGCGAAGACCACGGTGGCGAGCGCGACGAGCGAGACCGTCGTCGTCCGGGCGTCGTTGGGGCCGACGAGCCAGTCGACCGTGGCGACGACGGCTCCCAGCAGGCCGGCGCCGAGGCCACCCCACACCGCCCAGGTCGGACCGTACGACGCGATCGCGTACAGGCCGAACAGCAGCGCGACGTCGCCGTATCGCGAGGTGTCGACCAGCACGGTCTGCACCAGCAGCAGCAAGCAGATCGTCGTGAACGAGACGACCGGCGCGCGCCGGCGCAGCACCAGGGGGGCGATGAGCAGCGCGTCGAGCAGCAGGTCGCCGTCGGAGGACGCCAGACCGATGAGGATCGGCACGGCCATCAGCAGGCCGGCCAGGGCGATGTCGAGGCCGATCGACTCCAGCGGCCGCCAGGCCCGGACACGTTCGCGCATGGCCGTCAGCCTAGTGAGGTGGCCGCGCCAGCACGTCCACCCACGGGATGACCTGAGGTCAGCCACTCCTTCGTGGCGCTGCGGGCGCGAGGTGCCCTAGGCTGCGGACGTCGGTCAGGCGGCGATCTTGGACGACTTCGACGAGGACTTCTTGCCCTTGCCGTCGACCTTCACGAGCTTTCGCTTCTTGACGGTGTAGCCCTCGGGCAACGTGCCCTCCTTCATCATCCGAAGGGGGCAGCGCTTGCAGGCAGGCTTGTCGCTGCAGCACTTCTTCTTCGGCATCTTGGGCGACTTGGACACGACTGACACGATACCAGCGTGAGGTGAGCCTCGCCTTATGCGCGACACTAGGAGCATGGGACACATGGCAGCACCCGCATTCGTCGATCGGCTCAACGAGCAGATCGGTCACGAGTTCAGTGCCCACCAGCAGTACATCGCGATCGCGACGTACTACGACGCGCTCACCATGCCCCAGATGGCCGCCCTGTTCTACCAGCAGGCGCAGGAGGAGCGCGACCACGCGATGATGATGGTCCAGTACCTCCTCGACGCCGATCACCAGCCCGTCATCCCGGCTCTTCCTGCTCCGCGTGTCGCCTTCGCCGACGTCATCGAGCCCGTCGCCCTCGCCCTCGAGCAGGAGAAGCGCGTCACCGAGCAGATCTACGAGCTCACCCGCATCGCGCGCGACAACAACGACTTCGCGTCCGACCAGTTCATGCAGTGGTTCATCAAGGAGCAGGTCGAGGAGCTGTCCAAGATGAGCGACCTGCTGGCGGTCGTCACGCGCTCGAAGGCCGACTACGAGCGCATCGAGGACTGGGTGGCCCGCGAGGAGTCCGGCGCCGAGGCCGACCCCACGGCCCCGAGGATTGCCGGTGCGTAGCCCCGTCGTGGTGGCCCTGGTCGCTCTCGCGGCGCTCTCGGCCTGCGGGTCGGAGTCGTCGGACGGAGGCACTGCGTCCGGCGACGGCCCCACGTCGGCTGTCAAGACGTCGTTGACGATCGACGTCACCCCGGGCGAGGGCGCCGACCCCAAGACCTACACGTTGACCTGCGACCCGGCCGGTGGAGACCACCCCCAGCCCGAGCAGGCCTGCGACGCCATCGCGGCGGCCGGAGCCTCGGTGTTCGAGCCAGTGTCGTCCGACACCACCTGCACCATGGTCTTCGGCGGGCCCCAGAAGGCCACCATCACCGGCACCTACCAGGGCAAGGACGTCGACGCCTCGTTCAGCCGCGAGAATGGCTGCGAGATCGACCGCTGGGAGAAGCTCGGCACGACGGTCTTCGACGTGCCGCTGCAGTGAGGCGCGCGGCTTCGCCGCTCCAGCCGTTCGTCCCTCACGGCTGCCAGGCTTCGCCTGGGCGCCAGCCTTCGCGCCCCCTGCTCGCAGAGCTCCCGGGGGGACCCCCAGCTGCGCTCGCTCGGCCCATGGTGACGATCTGGGTCGGGTGCCCCTAGAACAGTCTGAGTGAGGGGTCGTCGATGCCTCTCAGCTCGTCGTAGTTCACGACGACGCACTCGATGCCGCGATCAGTCGCCAGCACGCGTGCCTGCGGCTTGATCTCCTGGGCCGCGAAGATGCCCCGGACGGGGCGCAGCGCGGGGTCGCGGTTCATCAGCTCGAGGTAGCGCGTGAGCTGCTCGACGCCGTCGATGTCGCCGCGACGCTTGATCTCGACGGCCACGGACGCGTTGGCGGCGTCCTTGCAGAGCAGGTCGACCGGCCCGATCGCGGTCATGAACTCACGGCGCACCAGGCTCATGCCGGGCCCGAGCGCTGCGGTGTGCTCGGCCAGCAGCTCTTGCAGGTGCTTCTCGACGCCGTCCTTCTGCAGGCCGGGGTCGATGCCGAGCTCGTGCGCGGAGTCGTGCAGCACCTCGTCGATCAGGATGCGCAGGGTGTCGTCGGTCTTGCCGGCGGTGACGGTCCACTCGATGACGCCCTCGGGGGTCACGCCCTCGCGCAGCGTGCACGGCGGGCTCATCCAGTTGAGCGGCTTGTAGGAGCCGCCGTCGGAGTGGATCAGCACCGACCCGTCGTTCTTGACCATGATGAGTCGCGTGGCCAGGGGGAGGTGCGCTGCCAGGCGTCCTGCGTAGTCGACCTGGCAGTGCGCGATGACCAGTCTCACTTGACGCGGTTGGCCGTGCCGAGCGTGAACTCGAGGGTGTCGCCCACGATCTTGCCCTTGTCGGTGTTGCCGTCGTCGCCGACCAGCGAGATCGTGTCGCCGTCGACCTTGTACTTGCCGGTGCGGAAGTCGACGACGCCCTGGAAGTCCTCGACGAAGGTGCCGTCCTCGACGAGGTGCAGCGTGTACTGCTCGGAGGGGATCTCCCAGTCGCCGCGCAGCTCGACGGCAGCAGGGTCCTGCGGATCGACCGACGGGGCCTCGCTGATGGTCGCCGACGGCGTCGGGGAGGCGGTCGCATCGGTCGACGGGCCGTCGGACGAGTCCGAGCCGCAACCGGCCGCCAGGGCCAGCACGGCACCGGTCAGAACTGTGGCCATCGTCATACGTAGTTTCATCGTTCCCCCTAGGGCGACAGGCAAGGCCACGCTAGTGTGTCACGACGCCTATATTACTGAGGAGTAGCCATGCAGGAAATCGTCGATCGTCTTGGCGCGAGTGATCCGGCCGCCGAGGTCGCGCGGACCCTTCTGCTCCCGTACCTGAACCACGCCGCCACGATGTACGAGAGCGGCTACGCCACGAGCGACGACATCGACGCGTCGATGCGCTTCGGTTGCGGCTACCCGATCGGCCCGCTGGCGCTCGTCGACGCCCTCGGCGCGCAGGCCGTCGTGACGGGCCTCGAGAAGCTGTACGCCGAGACCGGCGACGAGCTGCACCAGCCCGCCGCGGTCCTCTCCTCCCAGGCGGCGGACGGCTCGACCTTCGCGGCGGCCGCCGGTGCGGCCGGTGCCCCGACGCCCCAGCTGCGGCACGAGATCAACCGGGTCGGCGTCGTCGGCACGGGCACGATGGCCTCGGGCATCGTCGAGGTGTTCGCCAAGGCCGGCTACGACGTGACGTTCGTCGGTCGCGCCGACGACAAGGTCGCCGGCGTCGTCGCCGCGATCACCAAGAGCCTCGACAAGGCCGTCTCGCGCGGCAAGCTCGACGAGGACGGACGCGCAGGCGTGCTGGGCCGCCTCACCGGCTCGACCGAGCGGACGGCGCTGGCCGACGCCGACATCATCGTCGAGGCGATCGCCGAGGACCTCGACATCAAGCTGGCGCTGTTCGCCGACCTCGACCGCATCGCCAAGCCGGGAGCGATCCTGGCCACCACCACGTCGTCGCTGTCGATCAACGCCTGCGCCGCCGCGACCGCCCGCCCGAAGGACGTCATCGGCATGCACTTCTTCAACCCCGCGGCCGTCATGAAGCTGGTCGAGGTGGTCACGGCCGACGACACCTCGGTCGAGGTCGACGAGACCGTGCGTGCCCTGTGCTTCGCCACCGGCAAGCACCCCGTGTCGTGCGGCGACCGCGCCGGCTTCATCGTCAACGCGCTGCTGTTCCCGTACCTCAACGACGCCATCAAGCTCGACGAGGCCGGAGACGCGACGCGTGCCGACATCGACGACGCCTTGAAGGCCACGGGCCTGCCGATGGGTCCGTTCCAGCTGCTCGACGTCGTGGGCAACGACGTCTCGCTGGCGATCCAGCAGTCGCTGGTCGAGACCTTCGGCCACGCGGGCTGGCAGCCGGCCCCGACGCTCGTCCAGCTGGTCGCGGAGGGCAAGCTCGGGCGCAAGACGGGCGAGGGCTTCCACACGTACTGAGCCTCCGGCGCCGACCGTAGACTGGCGGCATGCCCCGTCGTCGCGTCGCCCGACCGACGGCACCCCCGCTGCGCACCAGCACGGAGGCACGGGCGCACAAGGCCGACGGCGAGTGGATGGTCCGCACCCTCCAGGGCTCCTCGACCAAGGAGTACCGGTGCCCCGGATGCTCGCAGCTCATCCGCCGGGGCCTCGCGCACCTGGTGGTGTGGCCGGTCGAGAAGGCGCTCCTGAGCGAGGCGGCGATCGACGAACGGCGACACTGGCACACCGCCTGCTGGGCGAGGAAGCACTAGGTACCCATGAGCGAACGCATCCGCGGCAACTCCGTCCTGCCCGCCCGCCGAGAGGCCATCACGCTCGAGACGGCCGACGGCTTGTCGCTCGTCGGTGAGCTGGCGCTCCCGCTCGAGCGGCCACCCGTGGCGACCATGATCTGCCTGCACCCGCTGCCCACCCACGGCGGCATGATGGACAGCCACCTGTTCCGCAAGGCCTCGTACCGGCTGCCGGCGCTGGCCGACATCGCCGTGCTGCGGTTCAACACCCGTGGCACCTCCAGCGTGCAGGGCACCAGCGAGGGGACGTTCGACAACGGCGTGGGGGAGCGGTTCGACGTCGCGGCCGCCGTCGAGTTCGCCGAGTTCGCCGAGCTGCCCGAGATCTGGCTGGTCGGATGGTCGTTCGGCACCGACCTCACGCTGATGTACGGCCTCGAGCCGTCGGTGCGTGGCATCGTGCTGCTCTCGCCGCCGCTGCGCTACTCGCGCCCCGAGCACCTGGCTGCGTGGGCCGAGTCGGGCCGGCCCGTGACGGCGCTGGTGCCCGAGCACGACGACTACCTGCAGCCGACCGAGGCCCGCGAGCGCTTCGCGGCGATCCCGCAGGCCGAGGTCGTCGGCGTCGACGGTGCGAAGCACCTGTGGGTCGGCAGCTCCGAGCGCGCGCTCGACGAGATCACCCGCCGGCTGGCGCCGGGCGTCGCCGTCCCGCTGCCCGACACCTGGGACGGGCCGATGGAGCGGGCCGACTCGTCGGCCTACGCCGACCGCACCGTCGCCGCGTTCGCGGACGTCCCGGTGCAGCCGGCGGACTGACCGCCAGCCTCAGCTGGAGGCGGGCCGGGTCTGGGCGGGCTCCGGCTCGGCGTCGTCTGACTCCGTCTCGTCGAGGTCGGTGTCGTCGAGTTCTACGCCGTCCGACTCCACCTCGTCGTCGTGGTCGTCGACGTGCTGGGTGTCGTCGTCATCTGCCGCCACGTGCTCGGCCGCCTGCTGGGCGACGCTCGAGTCGGGGGCGAAGGACGCCACGATGTCGCGGAGCTGACCCATCTGGGCCATGATGCCGTCGCGCTTGCGCTGCAGCTCCTCGACCTCGGACCGCAGCGAGCGGGTCTGGCGCTCGACGTCGGTCGTGGCGGTGGCACGGATCTTGGCCGCCTCGGCGTTGGCGCTCGACAGCTGCTGGGCTGCCTGGGCCTTGGCGTTCTCGAGCAGTCGGGCCGACTCGGCGGTCGCAGCCTCGCGGGACGTCGACGCCTGGGCCATGATGTCGCGGGCACGCTCCTCGGCCGCGGCCGCCCGGGTCTCGGCGTCCTTGACGAGCTTGCCGGTCTGCTCCATCGCTGACGCGTGGTTCTCGGACGCCTCGCGCGCCAGGCGCTCCTTCTCGACCGCGAGCACGCGACGTGCCTCGGTGACCTCGCGGTCGGCTGCGGCGCGCGCCTGCTCGACGTCGCGGGTGGCTCCGAGACGCATGTTCTGGGCGTCCTGCTCGGCGGCGAGCCTGAGCTGGGCGGCCTCGCGCTCGGCCTGCGCCTTGAGGTCGTCGGTGTGTGCAGCGGCCTCGGCGTGCATCGCCTCGGCGTCGTCGAGCAGCTGCTTGCGCTTCTCCTCGAGCTCGGCGACGGCGCGCCCGCGCATCTCCTCGGCGTCGTGCGTAGCGGTCGCGATGATGAGCGCGGCCTCCTCCTGTGCGTTCTTGACCAGCTCGTCGGCCTCGCGCGACGCGCGGTTGCGGACGTCGTCGGCCTCCTGCTCAGCCAGGCCCAGCAGCTGCGCGGCGTGGTTGCCGAGCCCCGTGTAGGTCGGCGTCTCGACGGCCTCGACGCGGGCCTGCAGCGTGTCGACGGTCTCGCGCAGGTTCTCGATCTCGTTCTCACGGGCCCGGACCGTCTCGATCGCGCGCTGCAGCTCGGCGCTCTGCGTGCGCACCCAGGCGTCCACCGCGTCGCTGTCGTAGCCACCCCGCCGGGCGAGGGGGAACGAGGCGTCGCTCGCGTTCGAGGAGGAGTCGAAGATGGACAAGCCGGGCTGATCGGACATACGGATCCCATTCGTCGCGATAGGAGTTCAGGTCTGGTGCGGTCCAGCGTACCCGTCGGAAAAGGGCGCACGGGCGACCGACATCGGTCGTCCGTGCGCCCTGTCGACGAGGCTGGATCAGATGCCGCGGAAGCGGTTGATCTCGGTCAGGAACTGCGCGCGCTTGGCCTCGTCGCGGACGCCGAGACCCTCTTCGGGGGCCAGGCACAGCACGCCGACCTTGCCCTGGTGCAGGTTGTGGTGGACGTCGAGCGCGGCCTGGCCGGTCTCCTCGAGCGAGTAGACGCGCGACAGCGTCGGGTGGATCAGGCCCTTGTCGATCAGCCGGTTGGCCTCGAAGGCCTCGCGGTAGTTGGCGAAGTGCGAGCTCTTGATGTTCTTGAGGTTCATCCAGAGGTACCGGTTGTCGTACTGGTGCATGTAGCCCGAGGTGGACGCGCACGTGATGATCGTGCCGCCCTTGCGCGCCACGTAGACCGACGCGCCGAACGTCTCGCGCCCGGGGTGCTCGAAGACGATGTCCGGGTCCTCGCCGCCGGTGAGCTCGCGGATCTTCTTGCCGAAGCGCTGCCACTCCTTGGGGTCCTGGGTGTTCTCGTCCTTCCAGAACGTGTAGCCCTCGGCCGAGCGGTCGATCACGTGCTGGGCGCCGAGCGAGCGGACGATCTCGGCCTTCTCGGGGGACGACACGACGCACACAGGGATGGCTCCGCCGTTGAGCGCCATCTGCGTCGCGTAGGAGCCGAGGCCGCCGGAGGCGCCCCAGATGAGCACGACGTCGCCCTGCTTCATGTGGGCGCCATTCTTGGAGACCAGCTGGCGGTAGGCGGTCGCGTTGACCAGGCCGGGGCTGGCGGCCTCCTCCCACGTGAGGTGGTCGGGCTTGGGCAGCAGCTGGTTGGACTTGACGATCGCGAGCTGGGCGAGGCCGCCGAAGTTGGTCTCGAAGCCCCAGATGCGCTGCTGCGGGTCCATCATCGTGTCGTCGTGACCGTCGGGGCTCTCGAGCTCGACCGACAGGCAGTGCGCGACGACCTCGGCGCCGGGCTTCCAGGCGTTGACGCCCGGGCCGGTGCGCAGGACGACGCCGGCCAGGTCGGAGCCGACCACGTGGTACGGCAGGTCGTGACGCTTGGTGTACTCCGACAGGCGCCCGTAGCGCTCGAGGAAGGAGAACGTCGAGACGGGCTCGAAGATCGACGTCCAGACGGTGTTGTAGTTGATCGCGCTGGCCATGACCGCCACGAGCGCCTCGCCGGGGGCCAGCTCCGGCACGGGCACGTCGTCGAGGTGCAGGCTCTTGCGGGGGTCCTTGTCGCGGCTCGCCAGGCCGGCGAACATCTCGACCTCGTCCTTGTGGACGGTGATGCCCTTGTACGTGTCGGGAAGCGGGAGGGCGGCGAACTCTTCGGGTGCGGTGTCGCCGGCGAGGATGGCGTCGAGGATCTGCTGCACAGGTATGACCTCCAGATAGGTATTCCGGGGGATGTTACTCACTGTTAACCTGGCGCGTCACCCGTCGTGACTGTGATCCAGCACTCAGTGCGAGGCGGCCGGCTCGACCAGCTCGACGAGGACCCCGCCGGCGTCCTTGGGGTGCACGAAGTTGACCCGCGAGTCGGACGTGCCGCGCTTGGGCGCGTCGTAGAGCAGCCGCACGCCGCGCTCGCGCAGCGTCGCCGAGACCGCGTCGATGTCGGCGACGCGGTAGGCGAGCTGCTGGATGCCCTGGCCGTTGCGGGCGATGAACTTGGCGATCGTGGACTCGTCGCTGAGCGGGGCGAGCAGCTGGATGCGGGTGTCGGAGTCGCCGACGGCGAGCATGGCCTCGCGCACGCCCTGCTCCTCGTTGACCTCTTCGTGCACCGAGTGCAGGCCGAACGTGGACGCGTAGAACTCGAGCGCGTCGTCGAGGTCGGGCACGGCGATGCCGACGTGGTCGATGGTCAACAGCAGGTGTGCGGGCACGAGGGGCTCAGTCATGCCCAGCAGCGTAGAGCAGGGGCACGACCGTCCCGAGGTGATCCGGCGCACACCCCTGTCACCGGGACGTTACCGATGGGTAAAGTGCCCAGCATCGTCTCAAGGACCGTCTTTTCGAGACTGCCATCCAAGGAGCCCCTCCCATGACCCAGTCCGCGAACCCGTCCGTCATCGTCGCCGGTGCCCGCACCCCGATCGGTCGCCTGCTGGGCGGTCTCAAGAGCCTGTCGGGCTCCGACCTCGGCGGGCTGGCCATCAAGGGTGCCCTCGAGAAGGCCGGCGTCCGCGGCGACCAGGTCGACTACGTGATCATGGGCCAGGTGCTGCAGGCCGGTGCCGGTCAGGTGCCGGCGCGCCAGGCGGCCCACAAGGGCGGCATCCCGCTCAACGTCCCCGCGCTGACGATCAACAAGGTCTGCCTGTCGGGCATCAACGCGATCGCGCTGGCCGATCAGCTCATCCGCGCCGGCGAGCACGAGATCGTCGTGGCTGGCGGCCAGGAGTCGATGACGCAGGCTCCGCACATGCTGCTGGGTTCGCGCGAGGGCACCAAGTACGGCGACACCAAGCTCGTCGACCACATGGCCGCCGACGGCCTGTGGGACGCGCTCACCGACCAGGCGATGGGCGGCCTCACCGAGCAGATCAACGCCGAGAAGCAGAAGTTCACCCGTGAGGAGCAGGACGCGTTCAGCGCCGCCTCGCACCAGAAGGCAGCCCTCGCCCAGAAGAACGGCGTCTTCGACGACGAGATCGTCCCGGTCGAGATCCCCACCCGCAAGGGCGACCCGATCGTCGTCGCCGCCGACGAGGGCGTGCGCAGCGACACCACGACCGAGTCGCTGGGCAAGCTGCGTCCGGCCTTCGACAAGAACGGCACCATCACGGCCGGCTCGGCCAGCCAGATCTCCGACGGCGCCGCCGCGGTGGTCGTCATGAGCAAGGCCAAGGCCGAGGAGCTCGGCCTGTCGTGGATCGCCGAGATCGGTGCGGCCGGTGTCGTCGCCGGTCCCGACTCGAGCCTGCAGAGCCAGCCCGCCAACGCCATCGCCGCGGCGTGCCAGAAGGAGGGCATCGCGCCCGCCGACCTCGACCTGGTCGAGATCAACGAGGCCTTCGCGGCCGTGGGCATCGCCAGCACGGCCGAGCTCGGCATCTCCGGCGACATCGTCAACGTCAACGGCGGGGCGATCGCCCTGGGTCACCCGATCGGTGCCAGCGGCGCACGCATCGCGCTCCACCTGGCGCTCGAGCTCGGACGTCGCGGCGGCGGCGTCGGCGCGGCCGCCCTGTGCGGCGGCGGGGGCCAGGGCGACGCCCTGATCCTGCGCGTCCCCTCGAAGTAGCCGGACGGCCTTCCGGTCCGTCGATGAGTTCCGTCCGTCGCTCCGCGCCCGTGGCCGAGCTCGTGCAGCAGGCGCGAGACGGCCAGCCACGGGCGGTGGCGCGGCTGATCTCGCTGGTCGAGGACCGGTCGCCGGCGCTGCGCGAGGTCAGCGCGGCCCTGCGCGAGCACGTCGGCGGCGCTCACATCGTGGGCATCACCGGATCTCCGGGCGTCGGCAAGTCGACGTCCACCTCGGCGCTCGTGTCGGCCCTGCGCGCCGCCGGCCGCCGCGTGGGCGTGCTGGCGGTCGACCCGACGTCGCCGTTCTCCGGCGGCGCCCTGCTGGGCGATCGCGTGCGCATGCAGGACCACGCGCTCGACGACGGCGTCTACATCCGGTCGATGGCCAGTCGCGGTCACCTCGGCGGGCTCTCGGCCACCGCTCCGCAGGCGCTGCGGGTGCTCGACGCGGCTGGCTGCGACGTCGTGCTGGTCGAGACCGTCGGGGTCGGGCAGTCGGAGGTCGACGTCGCCGGTCTCGCCGACACCACGATCGTGCTGCTGGCGCCCGGCATGGGCGACGGCATCCAGGCGGCGAAGGCGGGCATCCTCGAGATCGGTGACGTCTTCGTCGTCAACAAGGCCGACCGCGACGGGGCGCAGTCCACCCGCCGCGAGCTGCGGTCCGTCATCGGCATGACCGATCGCGCCGACGGGTCCTGGAAGCCGCCCATCCTGCTGACGACCGCCACGACGGGCGACGGCGTGGACGAGGTGGTCGAGGCGATCTCCGACCACCGTCGCCACCTCGAGCAGTCGGGCGAGCTGACCAGGCGGCGGCTGGCGCGCATCCGTCGCGAGATCGAGGCGCTGGCCCTGACCGAGGTGAGCGCACGGTTCGCGCACGTCTCGGCAGACGTCCGCCTCGACGCCCTCGCCGACCAGGTGCTGGCCGGCACGTCCGATCCGTTCGCGGCGGCCGACGTGCTGCTCGAGACCCTCTGACGACGACGGTTCTCGTCGCCGCCCCGGCGCGCCTGCCAGGGATCTCCCCGCCGCGTGCACACAATGAGGGCGTGCTGAAGAAGGTCATCGCGCTGCTCGTGCTCGGGTTCGTCGTCTACTACCTGTTGAACACGCCAGCCAATGCCGCCGACGTCGTCAGCGATGCTTTCGGCGCGATCATGGACGCCTTCCGGCAGTTCGGCGTGTTCTTCAACGAGCTGGTCGAGTAGTCAGACCATGATCCGGGCGTTGCTCGACTGGGTCCTGGAGCTGCTTCCCGATCACGACATCGACGGCAACCTGCTCCAGAACCCCACCGAGCACAAGGTGGGGGAGTACGCACACCATCCGGTCGTCTACGCGCGGTCGATCGCCGAGCTCGTCGGCGCCGTGGTGCTGGTCGTCCTCGCGGTGATCGGGCCGGCCAGCATCGGCTGGCTCCCGCTGCTGCTCGCCGCCGGGCTGACCGGGCACGCCGTCTACCTGTGGCTGCGCGACAAGCGCGACATCTTCGTGCTCACCGACATGCGGGTCTTCCGCGTCACCGGCATCTTCTCGACCAAGCGGGCCACCGTGCCGATCAACCGCATCCTCGACGTGACGGTCGAGCGGCCCCTGCTGGGACGGTGGCCCTTCACGTACGGGCACATGACGTTCGAGTCGGCCGCGCAGGAGCAGGGCGTGCGGCACATCCGCTACATCGCCGACGTCGACGTCATCGACCACGCGATCCAGAAGGTCGTGCAGGACGCCGGGCTCCGCGGCCGCCGACCGAGCGACCAGCAGCGCATCATCGACCAGCAGTACTGATCACGGCGGCCGTGCGCGGCGCTCGAGGTGGTTCCTAGTATGGGGACATGAACTTCTCGCGTCCCGGTGCCATCGATCTGTCCGCACTGAAGCAGCCCGCAGCACGGCCGGCCCCCGCCCAGGGTGCAGGTGCCCAGGCAGGCTCGTACGTCGTCGACGTCGACGAGTCGACGTTCCAGTCCGTCGCGCTCGAGGCCTCGATGTCGCACGTGGTGGTGCTGGGCCTGTGGTCGTCGCGCTCGCCGCAGAGCGGAGCCTTCAACGAGCTGCTGGGCAGCGTCGTGGACTCCTACGACGGCCAGGTGCTGCTGGCACGGGTCGACGTCGACGCCAGCCCGCAGATCGCGCAGGCGCTGCAGGTGCAGGGCGTCCCGTACGTCGCCGGCCTCGTGAAGGGACAGCCGGTGCCGCTGTTCCAGGGCACGGTCGAGGAGGCCGAGATGCGCCGCTACTTCGACGAGCTGGTGCGGCTCGCCGCCGAGAACGGCCTGACCGGACGCGCACAGCCCGTCGGCGGCGCACCTGCGGACGGTGCGGACGTCGAGGAGCCGGAGGACCCCCGCTTCGCCGCCGCCGAGGAGGCCTTCATGGCCAGCGACTTCGCCACCGCGGTCGCCGAGTACGAGAAGCTGCGCGTGCAGTACCCCGCCGACGTCGAGATCGCCGAGCGGCTCGCCCGCGTCAAGTGGCTCTCGCGCACGAAGGACGCCGACCTCCAGGCGGCACGGGCCGCGGCTGCCGACCGCCCCGACGACGTCGACGCCCAGATGCTGGTGGCCGACCTCGACATCAGCGGAGGACACGTCGAGGACGCCTTCGACCGCCTCATCGCGCTCGTGCGCAGCACGACGGGCGACGAGCGCGACCGCATCCGCGAGAGGCTGCTCGAGCTGTTCACGGTGGTCGGGATCGCCGATCCCGCCGTCATGACCGCTCGACGCTCCCTGGCCACCGCGCTGTTCTGAGCACCCTGGGCCGCGGCCACGGATCGTCCGGCCCGACGCGAGGCCGTTTCCTCACGGCGCGACGGGCTACTGGAGGGTAGGGTCGCAGGCGCGTCACCGCTCAGGGTGACCCCCTGAGAGAGAGTGTCGATGCGGACGGTGACGGGCTGGGCGCTGTCGGTGCTCGGCGTGCTCGTCGCCGTGGCCGGTGTCGCACTGATGGTCCTGCTGGGCCCCGACAGCCGCATCTCGACCGGGCCGCACGCGATCGAGACCGACGACATCGCCGTGGTGACGTCGCCCCAGGTCATCCGCTGGGCAGACGTCCAGGTCGACGTGCTGGTCGAGGTGCCGGTCCGCAAGCCGGTGTTCGTCGGCATCGGCAACGCCGTGGACGTCCAGAACTACGTCGCCAAGGTGCAGCGTCTGGAGGTGACGTCGTTCAGTCGTCCGTGGCGGCTGCGGACCCGCGCCGTCGAGGGTCAGCCCAACCTGCCCGGAGCGCCGACCGCGATCGACTGGTGGATCGACAGCTCGGCAGGCCTGGGCGGAGCCTCCATCAGCGCTCGTCTGCCCGACGAGACGGTGTCGATCGCGGTGCTGTCGGTGGGTTCGTCCAACCTGGCCGGCCTCGAGGTCACGCTCGCCTACGGGGTCAAGGGCGGATTCGCCAAGGGCATCTCGGCGCTGCTGCTGGGCCTGGCCGCACTGTGGCTGGGAGTGATGGTGCTGCGGTCGCGGTGGGCGGACGACGACTGGGACGACGGCGAGGACGACGAGATCGACGGGGCGGGCACGCTCGAGGTCGAGGAGGTGGTCTACGTCTACGTCGACGACGACGGGGTGGAGCACGAGATCACCGCCGAGGAGGCCGCCGAGCTCGAGGTCGTCGAGGAGGTGGCCGACGACGCGGGAGCCGCGGGGCCGTCCGCGTCCGACGAGCCGTCGGTGCCGACCGTGCCGCAGGTCGTCGTGCCCGGGGTGCCGACGGCTGCCGAGATCGCGGCCGAGTCTGCGCGCACGGCGGACCCCCGCGGTGATGCGCCGCCGACCGCCGAGCCGGAACGGGTCGTCTACGTGTTCGTCGACGAGGACGGCACCGAGCACGAGGTCGGCGAGGACGAGCTGGACGAGTTCGAGGTGGTCGACGACGACCTCGACGATGCCGACGATCCCGATGCGAAGGAGCGTCCATGAGGCGCACGGTGCTGGCCCTGGTGTGCTCGCTGACCCTGTCGGCCTGCGCGGTGCCGCACGCCCGCGACGACGTCCGGCTCGACAAGGCAGCCGCGAGCCGGGCCGAGGTCGACGAGGTGCTCGACGAGTACCGCGAGGTGCGCGAGTCGGCCGTCGAGCTGCTCGACCCGAAGCCTCTGTCGACGGTCGAGCAGGGTGCCGTGCTGGCGATCGACACGGGATCGTTCGAGGTGCTGCAGCGCTCGGCCACCGCGCAGAAGGGCGACGACACCGGCAGGGGAGAGGTGACCGACGTCGAGGTGCCGCGGTTCGCCAAGTACCCGCTGTGGTTCTACGCCGTGGTGCGCGACGCGAAGCTCGGCATCAACCGCGTGCAGGTGTTCGAGCGGACGTCGTCGGTCGATCCGTGGGTGCTGACCGCGAGCCCCGAGACGCTCGACAAGACCGAGCTGCCGCCGATCCGCCGATCGCAGGGAGCCGCGCTGAGGGTGCCGGCCGACGACGGCGTGGGCATGGCGATGTCGCCGCAGAAGGCAGCCCAGGCCTATGCCGCCGTGCTCGCCGACCCGAAGGCGCCCGGCGCGGACGCGATCGCCGACGACTCCTTCATCCAGCAGATGAGGTCGACCGCCGAGACCAACGCGGCCCTCAAGGACGTCCGGTTCAGCCAGGCGTGGGAGGCCCAGGACGTCCAGTACGCGCTGCGCACCAGCGACGGCGGCGCGCTGGCCTTCGTCACGCTCCTGCGCACCGACACCTACGCGGTAGACGACGGGCTGACGGTCACCTGGCCCGAGGGGACGCCGCAACGGGCCTTCCTCTCGGCCGGCATCTCGGGCTCGGGCACCCTGACCTACCTGCACCAGGTGCTGCTCTACCTGCCCGGCGGCGACGGGCCGCCGCGGGCGCTGGGCCAGTACGGCGGCGTCGTCAGCGGCGAGGGCGATCAGGGCGCGGTGCGCTGACGCGCCGATGGGCCACCCCGGCTCGGGCTACTCGGGCTGCTTGGGCGCCTCGCGGTAGGCCGGCAGCGATCCGGCGTCGACCGCCTCGAGCAGCTCGATCGCGGCGTCGGTGGCTCGCGAGCGGACCTCGGACGGATCGCACCAGTGGACGGCCTTGATCTCGGTCGGCTGCAGGGTCATGCCCTCGGTGATCGAGCTGTCGACGACGCCGAGGTCGAACAGGAAGATGCAGGCGTCGTCCCAGCCTCGCCAGGCGGGCAACCAGTTGACGGTGAGCAGGTCGCGCACCTCGACCGTGATGCCGAGCTCTTCCTCGAGCTCGCGCACCAGGCCGATCGACGGTGCCTCGCCCACCTCGACGACCCCGCCCGGGAGGTCCCACTCCTGCTTGTAGGTCAGCTCGCACAGCAGCACGCGTCCCTGCTCGTCGCGCAGCAGCCCCTGGCTGATGACCCGCTTGGTCGGCAGCCCGGCATTGAGGATCGCGGTGAAGCCGTCGCGGCTGTCGGCGGGCGGGTCGTCCGCCAACCGGGCCATCAGCACCTCGTCGGCGGTGTCGCCGGGCAGTCGCACGATGCCCTCGCGGCGCAGGCCTGCGATCGACGCAGCCCGCACGTCGCGGCTGGCGTCGACGGACAGCCGCACCTCGACGCGGCCGACGTCGAGGGCAGCGAAGGCGTGCGCGACGGCCAGGCGCAGGGCTCGGGCGACGACGAAGGGTTGCCCGATGCCGGAGTTCCAGCGGATCGACGCCGTCGTGGAGCTCTCGCGACGCAGGGCGACGGTGCCGTGCCGCTCGCCGGCGAGCATGATCGCGAAACCGGTGAACTCGTCGGAGCCCGACGTCGGTTCGAGGGCCAGGTCGTCGTCGCGCAGGCTCACGGGCATGTCGCCAGGTTATCCGTCCCCCGGGGGAGGCGCGGGCCCGGCGGCGGCGAGAACGCAAAGAAGTGTTTGCAAAGAAGGTTTTGCGGTCTAGCCTGAGGTCATGGTGTTCACCTCCAAGGTCGTCGACGACCTCGAGACCCTCAAGGCCGTCTCGCACCCGCTCCGGCTCGAGCTCCTCGGCCGGTTGCGGACCGAGGGCCCGGCGACGGCCTCGCAGCTCGGGCGTGCGCTGGGCGAGTCGAGCGGCTCGACGTCGTACCACCTGAGGCAGCTCGAGCGCTTCGGCCTCGTCGCCGACGATGACGAGCAGCCGTCCGCGCGCGAGCGTCGTTGGCGGGCCCTGCACGACGCCACGAGCTTCCCGTCGTCGCTCGCCGACCTCGATGGCGGACGCGAGTACGTCGACGCGGTCCGGCGTCGCCAGGAGCAGTACCTGCGTCACGGGCTGGAGGCGTGGACCGAGCCTCGTCCGGGCATCGGCATGAGCGACTACGGGCTGCGCCTCGACCCGGCCGACCTGCTGGCTCTGCAGGAGGAGCTGCACGCGGTCGCGACCCGCTACTCGGGCCGCGCGGGTTCCGAGGCCGTCGTGCTGCACGTGCTGACGCTGCCCAAGCCGGACACGCCGTGAGCATCAGGACGCGGTTCTGGCTCCTCGCCGGCATCCGGTGGCTCTCGACGGGTCTGATCGTCCCGGTCGCGGCGCTGCTGCCGCTCGAGCGAGGGCTGACGATCGCCGAGTACGGTGCCGTGGCCGCCGTGCAGGGAGTCGTGGTGCTCGTGCTCGAGCTGCCGACCGGCGGCTTCGCCGATGCCGTCGGACGCAAGCCGGTGTTCGTGGCCTCGGCGGTGATGGCGGTCGGCTCGTACGCGGTCTACGCGCTGGCGCACTCGCCGGCGGCCTTCGCGGTCGCCACCGGGCTCGCCGGGGCCTACCGAGCGCTCGACAGCGGCCCGCTCAACGCGTGGTTCGTCGATGCGGTCCATGCCACGACGCCGCCCGACGACAGGTCGTCGGTGGTCGCCCGCGGCCTCTCGGGCTACGCCAGCATCGCCGGGGTCGGCATCGCGGCGGGGGCGATCCTGGCTGCGGGGCTCGTCGCCTGGGCGCCCCTGGGCCGAGCCGACGCCCTGGCCCTTCCGTACTGGGTCGCGATCGGTCTGACCCTGCTGCAGATCGTCGCCGCGCTGATCCTCATGGACGAGCCGGGCCGCGCTGAGCCGGGCCGTCTGGGTGCCTCGATCAGGGCGACGCCGCGCACGATCGCGACTGGCGCGCGGCTCGTGCTCAGGTCGCGCGTGCTGGCAGCGCTCATGGGGGTCATGCTGCTGTGGGGCTTCGGCATGATCGCGTTCGAGACGATGACGCCCGTCCGGCTCGCAGAGCTCCTGGGCGACCGTGATTCCGCAGCGTCGGTGATGGGTCCGGCCACCGCGGCAGCCTGGGGTGTCTCGGCGGTGGGGGCGGCCCTGGTGCCGATGATGCTGAGGCGCTGGAGCATGGTCGCGGTGTCGGTGGTGCTGCGGATCGTCCAAGGGGCAACGGTCGTCGCGATGGGCCTGGCCGGTGGGCCGGTCGGTGTCGTCGTGGGCCTCCTGGCGACGTACGCGGTGCACTCTGCCGCGGGTGCGATCCACGAGACCCTGTTGCACGAACGGGTCGGTCACGAGCACCGGGCGACGGTGCTGTCGCTGGCCTCGATGGCGATGCACCCCGGTGGGTCGCTCGGCCTGGTGGTGCTCGGCGCGGTCGCGACCGACACGTCGCCCGGCGCCGCGATGATCGTCGGCGGGGTCGTGCTGGCACTGGCCGCGCCGCTGTTCCTGGTCCGGGAGGGCAAAGGTCGCGGTGCTGCGACAGCACTGCCTCCTATGCTCGACCACGACGGCGGCATCCGGCCCGCCGGCGATGCTGTGGAGGCACGACATGACTGAATTCGTCCGACTCGAGGTCACCGACGGGGTGGGCACGATCCGCCTCGACCGGCCCAAGATGAATGCGCTCAACGCTCAGTTGCAGGAGGAGCTGAGCGCCGCGGCGAAGGAGGCCGACGCGCGCGACGACGTCGCGGCGGTCGTGCTGTTCGGCGGCGAGCGGGTCTTCGCGGCGGGTGCCGACGTCAAGGAGATGGCCACGATGTCGCACGGCGAGATGGTCAAGCACGCCCATCTGCTGCAGGCCTTCACGCGTGACATCGCGGCGATCAGCAAGCCGACCGTCACGGCGATCACCGGCTTCGCGCTGGGCGGCGGGTGCGAGCTGGCGCTGGCGACCGACGTCCGCTTCGCCGCTGACGACGCCAAGCTCGGGCAGCCCGAGATCCTGCTCGGCATCATCCCCGGCGCGGGCGGCACGCAGCGCCTGGCCCGCCTGGTCGGCCCGGCCAAGGCCAAGGACCTCATCTTCACGGGCCGGTTCGTCGACGCCCACGAGGCGCTCGCCATCGGTCTGGTCGACCAGGTGCACCCCGCCGCCGACGTGTACGCCCAGGCCGTCTCGTGGGCGGCGCAGTTCGTCGGCGGTCCGCGGCTCGCGCTGCGGGCGGCCAAGAACGCGGTCGACCGCGGCATCGAGGTCGACCTGCAGACCGGTCTCGAGATCGAGCGCGTCGAGTTCTCCGGGCTGTTCGCGACCGACGACCGCGTCGCCGGCATGACGTCGTTCGTCGAGAACGGCCCCGGCAAGGCGACCTTCACCGGCCGCTGACCCGCAGCGACGTCATCACGGCCGCGCCGACGCACGCACGTCCGTGATGACGTCCCCGGGACGTCATCACGGCAGTATGTGCGATGCAGCAGGCGTGATGACGTCCCGGGCTGGGGGCGGCGGGACGCCGAGGTGCACGAGGGGCGGCGCGCGTGGATTGGCACCGTCAGGGTCCGTCCGCGATGCTGGGACGGTGACCACGCCCCCCGATCTCGTCGAGCTGGCCCACGCGCACGGCGTGGCCACGGAGTACGAGGGATCCGACCGCACCCCCGTCGTCGTCGACCCCGAGCTGGTGGTGGCCGTGCTCGGCATGCTGGACGTCGACGCGACCTCGCCCGAGGCCGTCCGCGCCTCGCTCGACGCTGCTCGCGAGCGCGACCGCGCGACGACGCTGCCGCCCACGGTCATCGCGATCGAGGGGCAGGCGCGTGCCCTCGGCGTCGCGGCCCGAGTGCACCTCGAGGACGGCACCACGCTCGAGACCGCGGGCGACCTGCCGGGCGACCTGCCGCTCGGCTGGCACACGATCGTGACCGACGAGCAGACGTCGACGCTGGTCGTCGCGCCCGCGCGCATGGACGACATCCGCCCCACCTGGGGCTGGATGCTCCAGCTGTACGCCCTGCGATCGACCGGCTCGTGGGGGATGGGCGACTTCGGCGACCTGGCCGAGTTCGCGCGCCGCGCCGCGACCGAGCAGGGCGCCGGCGTCATCCTGGTCAACCCCGTGCAGGCCGTCGCGCCGACGCACCCGGTGCAACGGTCGCCGTACTCGCCGGCGAGCAGACGCTTCGCCAATCCGCTCTACCTGCGCATCACCGACACGGCGGCCTACGCGGCGGCCGACACGGCGACGCAGGCCGCCGTGCTGGCGCTCGCCCCGCAGCGCGACACCGACGCGATCGACTACGACGCCGTGTGGGACGCCAAGCACGCGGCGCTCGAGCTGCTGTGGCCGCACCGGCCCGACATCGAGCGCGAGCTCGACGTCGACGCCTCCCTGCGCGACTTCGCCACCTTCTGTGCGCTCGCCGAGCAGCACGGCGGCGACTGGCGCGACTGGCCGGTCTCGCTGCAGGACCCGGCAGGCGCAGCCGTCACCCAGGCGCGCGTCGACCTGGCCGAGCGCATCGCCTTCCACGCCTGGCTGCAGCACCTGTGCCGCCAGCAGCTCGACGCGGCACGTTCTGCTGCTCACGACGGCGGCATGGGCGTCGGCATCGTCCACGACCTGCCGGTGGGCGTCAGCGCAGGCGGGCCCGACACGTGGTCGCAGCGCGAGGTCTTCGCCCCAGCGGTGCGCGTCGGCTGCCCGGCCGACGCCTTCAACGAGCTGGGGCAGGACTGGGGCCTGCCGCCCTTCAAGCCCGCCGAGCTCGCGGCGGCCGGCTACGCCCCGTTCCGTGACGTGGTGCGCAGCGTGCTGCAGCACGCCGACGGCATCCGCATCGACCACATCGCAGGCCTGTGGCGCCTCTGGTGGATCCCGCCGGGAGAGCCCGCCCACCGCGGCACCTACGTGCACTACGACGCCGACGCGATGCTCGCCGTGCTGGCGCTCGAGGCCCACCGTGCCGGCGCCATCATCGTGGGCGAGGACCTCGGCACCGTCGAGGACGTCGTCACCGAGACGATGCACGAGCGCGGCATGCTGAGCTCGGCGGTGCTGTGGTTCGAGCGCGACTGGGACGCCGCCGGGCAGCCGTTCCGCCGTCCTGCCGACTGGGAGCCCGAGACCATGGCCAGCGTCACGACCCACGACCTGCCCACCGCCACCGGCTGGCTCGACGCCGAGCACGTCAGGCTGCGCGCGTCCCTCGACCTGCTCGACGGGCCCGTCGACGAGGCGCTGGCCGCAGCCGCCGACGACCGCGCGGCACTGATGCGGCTGGTCGACGACGAGGGCATCGACACGTCCGACCCCGTCGTGGCCCTGCACGCCGTCATCGCCCGCGCGGCGTCCCGGCTCGTGCTCAGCGCGCCCACCGACGTCGTCGGCGAGCGGCGTCAGCCCAACCTGCCCGGCACGGTCGACGAGTATCCCAACTGGCGCATCCCGCTGCCGGTGACGCTCGAGGAGTTCTTCGACGCCCCGCACGTCGCCGACGTCGTGGCGCCCCTGCGCGCCGAGCGCCCGCCCGCCGGCGACTGACCTCACACCTGTGTCCGGGTTGCCCCGCTCGAATGGGGGTAATGCCAGGCAGATGTCCATCACAACCACTGGAGACCCCTTGCGCCCCTGGCCCGGAAGTGCCTACCCGTTGGGCGCCACGTACGACGGCGTCGGCACGAACTTCGCCCTCTACTCGGAGGTCGCCGACAAGGTCGAGCTCTGCCTGTTCGACGAGAACGGCACGGAGACCCGCATCCACCTCGAGGAGGTCGACGGCTTCGTCCACCACGGCTACCTGCCGAGCGTCGGACCGGGCCAGCGCTACGGCTACCGCGTGCACGGGCCCTACGAGCCTGCGCAGGGCCTGCGCTGCAACCCCAACAAGCTGCTGATCGACCCGTACGCGAAGGCCTTCTCGCACGGCGTCGACTGGGACGACTCGTTGTTCGGCTACTCGTTCGACGACCCCGACGAGCGCAACGACCTCGACTCGGCCGGGCACGTGCCGTACTCGCTGGTCACCAACCCGTTCTTCGACTGGGCCAACGACCGCCTGCCGCGAACGCCGTACAACGAGTCGGTGATCTACGAGGCCCACGTCAAGGGCCTGACCATGACGCACCCCGACGTGCCCGAGGAGCTGCGCGGCACCTACGCGGCCCTCGGCCACCCGTCGATCGTCGAGCACCTGCAGGGCCTCGGCGTGACGGCGATCGAGCTGCTGCCCGTGCACCAGTTCGTCACCGACCACTACCTGGTCGAGAAGGACCTCACGAACTACTGGGGCTACAACACGATCGGCTTCTTCGCGCCGCACGACGCCTACACGTCGCGTCCCGGCGCCCAGGTCGAGGAGTTCAAGGGCATGGTCCGCGCCCTGCACGAGGCGGGCATCGAGGTCATCCTCGACGTCGTCTACAACCACACGGCCGAGGGCAACCACCTCGGACCGACCCTGTCGATGAAGGGCATCGACAACCAGTCGTACTACCGCCTGGTCGAGGACGACCAGCAGTTCTACATGGACTACACGGGCACCGGCAACTCGCTCAACGTCGGCAACCCGCACGCGCTGCAGCTCATCATGGACTCGCTGCGCTACTGGGTCACCGAGATGCACGTCGACGGCTTCCGCTTCGACCTCGCGGCCACGCTGGCCCGCGAGTTCTACGACGTCGACAAGCTCGCGACGTTCTTCGAGCTCGTGCAGCAGGACCCGGTGGTCAGCCAGGTCAAGCTCATCGCCGAGCCGTGGGACGTCGGCCCCGGCGGCTACCAGGTCGGCGGGTTCCCCCCGCAATGGACCGAGTGGAACGGCGAGTACCGCGACGTCGTCCGCGACTTCTGGCGCGGCGAGCCCTCGACGCTGGGCGAGTTCGCCTCGCGCATCACCGGCTCGTCCGACCTCTACCAGGACAACGGACGCCGTCCGTACGCCTCGGTCAACTTCATCACGGCGCACGACGGGTTCACGCTCGCCGACCTCGTGGCCTACAACGACAAGCACAACGAGGCCAACGGCGAGAACGGCAACGACGGCGCCGACGACAACCGCTCCTGGAACTGCGGCGTCGAGGGTCCGACCGACGACGCCGAGATCCTGTCGCTGCGCGACTGCCAGCGCCGCAACCTGATGGCCACGCTGCTGCTGTCGCAGGGCGTGCCGATGATCCTGCACGGCGACGAGCTCGGACGCAGCCAGGGCGGCAACAACAACGCCTACTGCCAGGACAACGAGGTTGCTTGGATCGACTGGGAGAAGGCCGGCGCCGACGGGTCGATGACGCAGTTCACGTCCGCGCTCGCCGCCTTCCGGCACCAGCACCCCGTGTTCCGCCGCCGCCGATTCTTCGAGGGCAAGCCGATCCGCAAGGACGACGAGCTGCGCGACATCGCGTGGTTCACGCCGGCCGGCGAGGAGATGCAGGAGCAGAACTGGGACGACGGCTTCGGCAAGTCGATCGTGATGTTCCTCAACGGCGACGCGATCGCCGATCGCGACCGTCGCGGCGAGCGGGTCGTCGACGACTCGTTCCTGATGGGGTTCAACGCCCACTTCGAGGACATCGAGTGGACGCTCCCCGACGAGCACTACGGGCCGGGCTGGAGCCTGGTCGTCGACAGCTGCGCCGGCACGGTCGACGCCACGCCGATGGGCGACACCGTGCCCGCCGGTGGCACGCTGACGCTGCCCGGGCGCTCGTTGGTGGTGCTGCAGAGGGTCGTCTCATGACCGGGGCGGTGTCGCCGTCGACGCCCTCGTCGACCTACCGGCTGCAGCTGCGGCCGGAGTTCGGCTTCGGCGACGCCCGCGACGTGGTCGGCTACCTGCACGACCTCGGCGTGGGTGCGGTCTACGTGTCGCCGGTGCTCGACGCCACCCCGGGCTCGACGCACGGCTACGACGTCACCGACCCGCGGCTCGCGCGTCCTGCCCTCGGCGGCGAGGAGGGCCGGCTGGCGCTGGCCGACGCGGTGCGGGCCTGCGGCCTCGGGTTCGTGGTCGACATCGTGCCCAACCACATGTCGGTCGAGGTGCCCACGGCCAATCCGTTCTGGTGGGACCTCCTGGCCAAGGGGCGGGCCTCGCAGTTCGCCCACTGGTTCGACGTCGATTGGGCGCGCGACCGCATCCTCGTTCCGGTGCTCGGATCGGCTGACGACCTCGACGCGCTGACGGTCGAGGGCGACCAGCTGGTCTACCACGACCACCGGTTCCCGATCGCCGGCGACACCTCCGGCACGCCGCGCGAGGTGCACGACCGCCAGAGGTACGAGCTGGTCGACTGGCGCCGCGGCAACGCCGAGCTGAACTACCGCCGGTTCTTCGACATCACCACGCTGGCCGCCGTGCGCGTCGAGCAGCAGGACGTGTTCGCGGCGGTGCACGCCGAGGTGCTGAGGTGGGTCGCCGACGGCGACGTCTCGGGCCTGCGCATCGACCACCCCGACGGGCTGGCCGATCCGACGGCGTACATGCAGCGACTCCGCGCCGCCGCCCCGCAGGCGTGGATCGTGGTCGAGAAGATCCTGCACCCGGGCGAGGACCTGCCCCAGAGCTGGCCGGTCGACGGCACCACGGGCTACGACGCCCTCGGCGAGATCTTCGGCGTCCTGGTCGACCCGAGGGGCGAGGACGCGCTGACGTCGCTGGCCGCCGAGCTCGGCCAGGACGTCGACTACGCGCAGGTCGAGCAGACCGCCCGGCGCCTCGTCACCGACGACATCCTGGTCGCCGAGGTGCGTCGCATCGCCGCGCTGGTCGACGACGTCGAGGCAGGTGCCGCCCGGGCGGCGGTCGCCGAGACGATGATCGCGTTCGACGTCTACCGCTCGTACCTGCCGCAGGAGCACGCCCACTGGCACGCCGCGATCGCGACGGCACGGCAGCGTCGCCCCGACCTCGGCGAGGCGCTCGACGCGCTCGACCACCAGGTCACGTCCGATCCCTCGGGCGAGCTCGCCACCCGCATCCAGCAGACGTCCGGCATGGTCGTGGCCAAGGGCACCGAGGACACCACGTTCTACCGCTACACGCGCTTCGTCGCGCTCAACGAGGTCGGCGGCTCGCCCGACCGCTTCGGCATCGGCGTCGACGAGCTGCACGACCTCGCGGCGGCGCGCGATGCCGGTGCCCCAGGGGCGATGACGACGCTCACGACCCACGACACGAAGCGTTCGGAGGACACCCGGGCCCGTCTCGCGGTGCTGTCGGAGGTCGCCGACGACTTCGTGGCGCACGTGCGCCGGTGGTCCCAGCAGTGCGGCCTCGGCGAGCCGTCGCTCGAGCTGCTGGCCTGGCAGACGCTGGTCGGCGCCGCGCCGATCAGCGACGAGCGGCTGGTCGACTACCTGCTGAAGGCCGCCCGCGAGTCGAAGCTGCGCACCACGTGGACCGAGCCCGACGAGCCGTTCGAGCAGCAGGTCCGCGAGTGGCCCGCCGCCGTCCGGGCCGCGGTCGGCGACGAGGTCGACGCCTTCGTCGAGAGCATCACGCCCCACGGCTGGACCAACTCGCTCAGCCAGAAGCTGCTGCAGCTCACCGCCCCCGGCGTCCCCGACGTCTACCAGGGCACCGAGCTGTGGGACTTCTCGCTGGTCGACCCCGACAACCGTCGTGCGGTCGACTACGGAGCGCGACGCACGATGCTCGCGCGGCTCGCGGACGGTGAGGTGCCCGCGGTCGACGAGACCGGCGCCGCCAAGCTGCTGCTCGTCCAGCGCACGCTGACGCTGCGCCGTGACCGCCCCGAGCTGTTCCGCGGCTACACGCCGCTGCGGGCCGAGGGGCCGTCCGCCGACCACGCCGTCGCGTACTCCCGCAGCGACGACCTCGTGGTGGTGGCGACCCGTCTGCCGGTCGGCCTGGCCGAGGCGGGCGGATGGCGCGACACGACGCTCACCCTGCCGTCCGGCACCTGGACCGACGTGCTCACGGGCGAGGCGGTCGACAGCACGCCCGTGCGGCTCGCCGCGCTGCTCGACCGCTACCCGGTCGTGCTGCTCGTGCGTGACGCGGACGCGTCCTGACTAGGCTCGACACATGACCTTCACGGTGTGGTGCCCCGACCTCGAACGAGTCCGCGTGCAGGTCGACGGGGTCGAGCACGACATGGCTCCCGCCGAGCACGGGGGATGGTGGTCGGCGGACGTCGACGCGTCCCACGGCACCGACTACGCGTTCGTGCTCGGCGACGACGAGACGCCGCTGCCCGACCCGCGGTCGGCCTGGCAGCCGCAGGGCGTGCACGCGGCGTCGCGCGTGTACGACCATAACGCGTTCGCCTGGACCGATCAGTCGTGGGCGGGCCGTGAGCTCGCCCGGTCGGTCGTCTACGAGCTGCACATCGGCACGTTCACGCCCGGCGGCACCTTCGACGCGGCGGTCGAGCGGCTCGACCACCTCGTCGACCTCGGCATCGACCTCGTCGAGGTGCTGCCGGTCAACTCCTTCGACGGTCCGCACGGGTGGGGCTACGACGGCGTGCTGTGGGGTGCGGTGCACGAGCCGTACGGGGGGCCGGACGGCTTCAAGCGCTTCGTCGACGCGTGCCACGCGCGTGGCCTCGGCGTCGTGCTCGACGTCGTCTACAACCACCTCGGGCCCTCCGGTGCCTACCTCGACCGCTTCGGCCCGTACTTCGCGGGCCAGAACGACTGGGGGCCGGGCCTCAACCTCGACGGCCCGGGCTCCGACGAGGTGCGCCGCTACGTGCTCGACAACGCCCGCACGTGGTTCGAGCACTTCCACGTCGACGGCCTGCGGCTCGATGCCGTCCACGCGCTCGCCGACAAGCGCGCCCTGCCGATCCTGGAGGAGCTGTCGGCCGAGACCTCCGCGCTCTCCGAGACGCTGGGCCGCCCGCTGACGCTCATCGCGGAGTCCGACCTCAACGACCCGCGCACCGTCACGCCACGGTCCGAGCACGGGCTCGGCATGGACGCCCAGTGGTCGGACGACCTGCACCACGCGATCCACGTCCGACTGACGGGCGAGACCGACGGCTACTACGCCGACTTCGCCGCGCCTGGTGCGCTGGCCAAGACGCTCCGCGGTGCGTTCTTCCACGACGGCTCGTGGTCGTCGTTCCGCGAGCGCTCGCACGGACGTCCGGTCGACGTCGCGTCCGTCCCGGGATCGGCGTTCCTGGCCTACGTGCAGAACCACGACCAGATCGGCAACCGCGCCACGGGCGACCGCATCTCGGCGTCGGTGTCCCCGGGCCTCATCGCGTGCGGTGCGGCGATCGTGCTGCTGGGGCCCTACACGCCCATGCTGTTCATGGGCGAGGAATGGGCCGCATCGACGCCGTGGCAGTTCTTCGCGTCGTTCCCCGATCCCGAGCTGGCCGACGCCGTCCGCAACGGACGCCGCAAGGAGTTCGGCCGGCACGGCTGGGGCGAGTCCGAGGTGCCCGACCCGATGGACGAGGCGACCTTCCGGCGCTCGAAGCTCGACTGGTCCGAGCTCAAGCACCCCGACCACGTCAACATCCTCGAGCTGCACAAGTCGCTGATCGCGCTGCGGCGGGAGTTCCCCGAGCTGTCCGACCCGTCGCTCGCCGACTTCCGCGTCGAGGTCGCCGACGACGACTCGTGGATCGTCATGCACCGCGGACGCTTCCAGGTGCGCGTCGACTTCGCCGAGGGCGCCATCGACGTCACCTCCGCCGACTGACCCACGCGCGATCCGCCGGGCCCGCGAGTGGCGCAGTCTGGCGATTCTGAGACGGCGTGTCGCGCGGACTTGCGCCACTCGCGAACGGATGTGCGCCACTCGCGGCTACAGGGCGACCTCGCCGGCGATGCCGACGACGGTGTCGCCGCCGACCCAGATGTCCTCCCCGACCCGCGAGACGTGCACGCGTCCGCGGCGGCCGAGCCGGGTGCCCTGCGCGGCCACGTAGCTGTCGGTCGCCAGCCCCGAGCCGATCAGCCACTGGCCGATCGCGGCGTTGAGGCTGCCCGTGACGGGGTCCTCGCCGGGCGGGAAGAAGGCGCGCACCTCGACGTCGGCCGGGCCGCCGGGCGGGTGGGGGCCGACGACGCCGACCTTGTCGAGCTCGCCGAAGCCGCGCGGCTCGATCGCCAGGACGGCCTCGGCGCTTCGCATCAGCAGCGCGACCCACCCCGGGCCGTTGTCGGCCCACTGCGCGCCGATCACGTCATGACGCCCGATGCCGAGCGCCGCTGCCACCTGCTCGATGTCGGCCTCGTCGACCGGGCCGCCGCGCCGCAGCGGGGGAGCGGCGAACGCCAGCCGTCCGCCGTCGTCGCGCACACGGACGAGCCCCGCGCCGCACTCCTGCACCAGCCCGCCGGCGTCGCGCGGCTCGCCACCCGCCGCGAGCCACGCCCGCGCCGACCCGAGGGTGGGGTGCCCGGCGAACGGCAGCTCGCCGCGCGTCGTGAAGATGCGCAGGCGGTAGTCGGCGGACGGATCGGTCGGCGCCAGCAGGAACGTCGTCTCCGACAGGTTGGTCCAGCGCGCGAACGCGGCCATCTGCTCGTCGTCCAGCCCGTCGGCGTCGTGGACGACCGCCACGGGGTTGCCGTACATGAGCTCGTCGGTGAACACGTCGACCTGGGTGAATCGCATACGCCGAGGCTATCGACGTGTCTTCGCACCAGGGCAGGGACGGACGTCGAGACGTCGCGGTCGTCAGGACGACCCAGAGGTCTCATGATCGGTCCGGCGCCCACCGTCCAACCTCCGAGGGGCGGCCCGAGGTCGTGCCCCGTACGGTGGGGACGAGCTTGAAACGTCACCTACCTGGAGGTCCCATGTCGTTCCGCCTGTCCCACGTCCCGCTGCGCGCCACGGCCGGTGCGTTCATCCTCAACTCCGGCCTCACCAAGTGGTCCGCCGACGCGGAGGCGGCCGAGGGACTCCACGGGTTCGCCGCCGGCACGTACCCCGTCGTCAAGAAGATCGACCCGCCGGTGTTCGTCAAGGCGCTCGCGGCCGGCGAGATCGCGCTCGGCGCGGCCCTGCTGCTGCCGGGCGTCTCGTCCACCAAGGCCGGCGCCGGCCTGGTCGCCTTCTCGGGCGGCCTGCTGGGCCTCTACGCCAAGACGCCGGGCATGCGCGACGGCATCCGTCCGACCCAGCAGGGCACGGCGATCGCCAAGGACGTCTGGCTGCTCGGCATCGGCTCGAGCCTGCTGATCGACGGCAGCGGCGACAGCCGCAAGGTCCGCTCGGCCGAGCGCAAGGCGGCCAAGGCGCAGCGCAAGGCCGAGAAGCTCGAGCGCAAGGGCAAGGGCTCGGACGGCCTCGTGTCGAAGTCCCAGAAGAAGGCCCTCAAGAAGTCGAGCAAGAAGGCCAAGAAGAGGGCCTCCAAGGCCCTCGCCAAGGCCACGTCGCACTGATCGACCGGCGGGACGGGCGACGGCCCGGCGAGGCACGACGTGAAACATGAGCCTGCGACACTGGGCCCATGGCCACCCACCCCACGTCCGATGCCCAGGTGCTCGCCGGCCGCCCGTTCCCGCTCGGGGCTCATCCCGAGGCCGGCGGCGTCCGCTTCGCCGTCGCGAGCAGCGTCGCCGACCGCGTCGAGCTCTGCCTGATCGACGACGAGGGCGCCGAGCGCCGCATCGAGCTCACCGAGCGGACGTTCGGGGTGTGGCACGGCCTCGTCCCGGGCGTCACGCCCGGGCAGCGGTACGGCTTCCGCGTCCATGGCCCGTACGACCCCAAGACCGGCCTGCGCTGCAACCCGCACAAGCTGCTGGTCGACCCGTACGCCCGCCGCATCAGCGGCACGATGACCGACATGAGCGCGGCCTACGGCTACGCCGATGACCCCGACGGCGAGCCCAGCACGGTCGACTCGCTCGGCAGCGTCCCGCTGAGCGTCGTCACGAGCCCCGGAGGACCCGACACCGGCACCAAGCCCGAGATCCCGTTCGAGGAGACCGTGGTCTACGAGCTGCACGTCAAGGGCTTCACGGCGCAGCACCCGGACGTCCCCGAGGCGCTCCGCGGCACCTACCTCGGCCTGGCCCACCCCGCGGTCGTCGACTACCTGGTCCGCCTCGGCGTCACGGCCGTCGAGCTGCTGCCCGTGCAGTCGTTCAGCGACGAGCCGTCGCTGGTGCGCGACGAGCGGCACAACTACTGGGGCTACTCGCCGCTCGGCTACTTCTCGCCCCACGCGGGCTACGCGAGCGAGCCGGGTCGCGAGGTCGAGGAGTTCCGCACCATGGTCGCGGCTCTGCACGCGGCCAACATCGAGGTCATCGTCGACGTGGTCTACAACCACACGTGCGAGGGCGGCCCCGACGGCCCGACCCTGAGCTTCCGCGGCTACGAGGCGACCGCCTACTACCTGCACGACGACGACGGACACATGGCCGACATCACGGGCTGCGGCAACACCCTCGAGGCGAGCTCGCCGACCGTCATCCGGCTCGTGACCGACTCCCTGCGCTACTGGACCACCGAGCTGGGCGTCGACGGCTTCCGGTTCGACCTCGCCAGCACGATGGGACGTCCGCACGGGGGCGCGTTCGACCGCGACTCGGCCCTGCTGACCGCCATCACCACCGATCCGGTGCTGGCGCGCTGCAAGCTCATCGCCGAGCCGTGGGACGCGACCGGCGAGGGCTACAAGGTCGGCTTCTTCGCCGCTCAGTGGGCCGAGTGGAACGGCGTCTACCGCGACACCGTGCGCGACTTCTGGCGCGGCGCGACAGGCGTCGACGACCTGGCGTACCGCCTCTCGGGATCGTCCGACCTGTACGACCACACGTTGCGCCGCCCGTGGCAGTCGATCAACTTCGTCAACGCCCATGACGGGTTCACCCTGCGCGACCTGGTCTCGTACGACCAGAAGCACAACGAGGCCAACGGCGAGGACAACCGCGACGGCACCAACGACAACCGGTCGTGGAACCACGGCGTCGAGGGACCGACCGACGACGCGGACGTCAACCGGCTGCGGGCCCGGCAGGCACGCAACCTGTTCGCGACCCTGATGCTGTCGACCGGCACGCCGATGTTCGTCGCCGGCGACGAGCGGTGGCGCACGCAGCACGGCAACAACAACGCGTACTGCCTCGACGACCCGACGTCGTGGGTCGACTGGCACGAGTCGCAGGAGTCCGAGCAGATGCTCGCCTTCGCGCGCCGCGTCACGTTCCTGCGGGCCAACAGCCCCGCCCTGAGGCAGCCGGAGTTCTTCGACGGACGCACCACGCCCACCGGACGTCCCGACCTCATCTGGCTGCGCCCCGACGGCGAGGAGATGGACGAGACGGCGTGGACCGCCGACGAGTGCCGGACGCTCGGCATGTGGATCGACGGGTCCAACAGCCAGTCGCGCACCCGCGAGGGTGAGCTGCAGGCCGATCACTCGTGGCTGCTGCTGATGCACGCCGGTGCCGACCCGGTCGAGGTCACGCTGCCCGGAGCAGAGTTCGGCACGTCGTTCGAGCCGACGCTCGACACCACGACGCCCGACGGCGCCCCGGCCTCCGAGGAGCCGCTACCGGCGGGAGGCACCGTGACGCTCGAGGGACGCTCGTTGCTGCTGCTCAAGGCGCCCCGCGAGAGCACCGACACAGTGTGAGAAGCCGCTCGGAGGGGTAGGAGAAGCTGGTGACCAACAGTCCGCGCCTCATCGCCGTCTCCGAGCCTCGTCGTGCCGAGGCGGTGGTGCTCGTGCTGCACGGCGGAGCCAGCCGGCGGGACGACCCGCGGGTCAGCCCCACGCAGCTGTCGGTCCTGCGGATGATCCCCATCGCGAAGCGCATCGCGAAGGCCGACCGTCGCCGGCTGGCGGTCTACCGCCTGCTCAACTCGACGCGCGGCTGGGACACCCGTCACACGCCGGTCGACGACGTGCACTGGGCGATCGACCAGCTGCGCGAGGGCTTCGGCTCCGACCTGCCGGTCGGCCTGGTGGGGCACTCTTTGGGCGGTCGTGCGGCGATCCTGGCCGCCGAGCGTCCCGAGGTCCGCAGCGTCGTGGCGCTCAACCCGTGGGTGTACCCCGCTGACGGCGACGTCGACCTCAGCGGCCGGCGCGTGCTGGTCGTCCACGGCACCGACGACCGCATCGCCCCGCCCGACCGCTCGGCCGCCGCGGCACGGTCGCTGTCGCGGACGGCGCAGGTGTCGTACGTCCGGGTCGACGGGGCCAAGCACGCCATGCTGCGACGGGGCCGCGAGTTCGAGCGTCTGGCCGCCGACTTCTCCGCCGCGACCCTGCTGGAGGGCCGGACGCCCCGCGGCGTCGTCGCCCGGGCACTGTCCGGCGAAGCCGCGATCGACGTCTGAGCCGCCGCTTGTTGCGTCAGGCGCAGGCCGTGCCAGGCTGGGTACCGGACCACGCGTGAGCACGACCGACCTCAACTCTCGACCACCACAGGAGCGTGCATGACTGGCCGTCTCGGCATCGACGACGTCACCCCGGAGGTCGCGGGCGGACGAGACCCCGCCAAGGCCGTGGTCGGCGAGCACGTCCCCGTCACCGCGACGGTGTGGCGCGAAGGACACGACGCCGTGGCCGCCACCGTCGTGTGGAGCGGGCCCGACGGCGTCGAGCGCACCACGCGCATGAGCGAGGTCGGCACGGGGCTCGACCGCTTCGCGACCACGATCGTGCCCGACGCGGCCGGCACCTGGACGTTCCGGGTCGACGCCTGGGGCGATCCGTGGGCCACCTGGACGCATGCCGCCTCGGTCAAGCACGCCGCCGGGCAGGACGCCGACGAGCTCGCCAACGACCTCGAGATCGGCGCCCGCGTGCTCGACCTCAAGGCCGGACGCACGGGCATCCTGCGCGACGCGGCCGTGGCGCTGCGCGACACCAGCCTGACGCTCGACGACCGCCTCGCCCTCGCCCTGGGCAAGGAGGTGCAGCTGGCGATGCACGACGACCCGGTCCGCGAGCTGCTCACCGAGGGCGTCGACCACACGCTGCTCGTCGACCGGCGCCGGGCGGCCTTCGGCTCCTGGTACGAGCTGTTCCCGCGGTCGACCGGGGGTGTCGACAAGGACGGCGTTCCCAAGCACGGCACGCTCAAGACCACCGCCAAGGCGCTCGACCGCGTGGCGCAGATGGGCTTCGACGTCGTCTACTTCCCGCCGATCCACCCGATCGGCCGGCTCAACCGCAAGGGCAAGGACAACACCTTGACGCCCACGCCCGACGACGTCGGGTCGCCGTGGGCCATCGGTGCCGAGGAGGGTGGCCACGACGCGATCCATCCCGCCTTGGGGACGTTCAAGGACTTCGACGCGCTCGTCCGCCGCGCCCGCAAGCTCGACCTCGAGGTCGCCCTCGATCTTGCGCTGCAGGCCGCTCCCGACCACCCGTGGGCCACCGAGCACCCCGAGTTCTTCACGGTGCTGCCCGACGGGACGATCGCCTACGCCGAGAATCCGCCCAAGAAGTACCAGGACATCTACCCGCTCAACTTCGACAACGATCCCGACGCCGCCTTCGCCGAGATGCTGCGCATCACGATGGTGTGGGTCGAGCGCGGTGTGCGCATCTTCCGCGTCGACAACCCCCACACCAAGCCCACCAACTTCTGGGCGTGGCTGATCGCGACGGTCAAGCAGTCCCACCCCGACGTGCTGTTCCTGGCCGAGGCGTTCACGCGTCCAGCCCGTCTCTACGGGCTCGGTCGGGCCGGCTTCACGCAGAGCTACACGTACTTCACGTGGCGCACGACGAAGGACGAGATCGTCGAGTTCGCCGAGGAGATCCGCGATCGCTGGGACGAGTCGCGCGCCAACCTGTTCGTCAACACCCCCGACATCCTGCCCGAGCACCTGCAGGTCGGCGGGCCCGCGATGTTCGCGATCCGCGCTGCCCTCGCCTCGACGCTGTCACCCACGTGGGGCGTCTACTCGGGCTTCGAGCTGTACGAGCACGAGCCGCAGAAGCCGGGCAGCGAGGAGTACCTGCACTCCGAGAAGTTCGAGCTGCGTCCGCGTGACTGGGTCGCGGCGCTCGAGGAGGGACGTTCGCTAGAGCCGTGGATCACGCGCCTGAACGAGATCCGCCGGGCGCACCCGGCCCTGCAGCAGATGCGCACCCTGCACGTCCACACGGTCGACAACGACGCTCTGGTCGCGTTCTCGAAGCAGGACCCGGCCAGCGGCGACACCGTGCTGGTCATCGTGTCGCTCGACCCGCACCAGGCGCGCGAGGGCACGGTGCACCTCGACCTGCCGGCCATCGGCCTGGCCTGGGACGACCGTGTGGTCGCCCACGACGAGGTCACCGGCGAGACCTACGAGTGGGGAACCGACAACTACGTCCGGCTCGACCCGCAGCGAGCCGTCGCCCACATCCTGACGATCCACCGCAAGCCTGAGCAGCCCGAGAGAGAGCTGACATGACCGACCAGCAGCACACCGACACCCAGAGCGCGTCAGCGGCACCGGCGCCCGACAGCGCCCTCGACGGGCTCGACGACATCCCGCACACCGGCGAGGCCGTCGAGGCCGACGGCACGCTGGTGCAGCCCGAGGCCGACGACTTCGGCCATGCCGAGCAGGCGACGAGCAATCCCGACTGGTTCAAGCGCGCCGTGTTCTACGAGGTGCTCGTGCGCGCCTTCGCCGACTCCAACGGCGACGGCACCGGCGACCTGCGCGGCCTGGCCGGCAAGCTCGACTACCTGCAGTGGCTCGGCGTCGACTGCCTGTGGCTGCCCCCGTTCTACGCGTCGCCGCTGCGCGACGGAGGCTACGACATCAGCGACTTCCGGGCCGTGCTGCCCGAGTTCGGCACGGTCGAGGACTTCGTGTACCTGCTCGAAGAGGCCCACAAGCGCGACATCCGCGTCATCACCGATCTCGTGCTCAACCACACGTCCGACGCCCACCCGTGGTTCCAGGCGTCGCGCAACGACCCCGACGGCCCGTACGGCGACTACTACGTGTGGAGCGACGACGACTCCAAGTACGCCGACGCGCGCATCATCTTCGTCGACACCGAGTCGTCCAACTGGACCTACGACCCCGTCCGCGGACAGTTCTTCTGGCACCGGTTCTTCAGCCACCAGCCCGACCTGAACTTCGAGAACGCCGAGGTGCGCGAGGCGATGATCGACGTCCTGCGCTTCTGGCTCGACCTAGGCATCGACGGCTTCCGGCTCGACGCCGTGCCCTACCTGTTCGAGGAGGAGGGCACCAACGGCGAGAACCTGCCCCGCACCCACGAGTACCTGCGCGAGGTGCGCGCCACGATCGACCGCGAGTACCCCGGACGCATCCTGCTGGCCGAGGCCAACCAGTGGCCGGCCGACGTCGTCGAGTACTTCGGCAACCCCGACGTCGGTGGCGACGAGTGCCACATGGCCTTCCACTTCCCGCTCATGCCGCGCATCTTCATGGCGGTGCGCCGCGAGTCGCGGTTCCCGATCTCGGAGATCCTCCAGCAGACGCCGGAGATCCCGTCGGGCACCCAGTGGGGCATCTTCCTGCGCAACCACGACGAGCTGACGCTCGAGATGGTCTCCGACGAGGAGCGCGACTACATGTACGCGGAGTACGCCAAGGACCCGCGCATGAAGGCCAACATCGGCATCCGCCGGCGGCTCGCCCCGCTGCTCGAGAACGACCGCAACCAGCTCGAGCTGTTCACCGCGATGCTGCTCAGCCTGCCCGGCTCGCCGGTGCTCTACTACGGCGACGAGATCGGCATGGGCGACAACATCTGGCTCGGCGACCGCGATGCCGTCCGCACGCCGATGCAGTGGTCGCCCGACCGCAACGCCGGCTTCTCGCGCTCCGACCCGGGTCGCGTCTACCTGCCGCCGATCATGGACCCGACCTACGGCTACGAGGCGATCAACGTCGAGGCGCAGCAGGACAACGCCGCGTCGCTGCTCAACTGGACGCGCCGCATGATCGCGATCCGCAAGCAGCACGCGGCCTTCGCCGAGGGCGAGTTCATCGACCTCGGCGGCTCCAACCCCAGCGTGCTGGCCTACCTGCGGCGCTGGCTGAGGCCCGACGGCGAGCTGGACGTCGTGCTGTGCGTCAACAACCTCTCGAGGTTCCCGCAGCCCGTCGAGCTCGAGCTGAGCGCGTACGAGGGCTTCACGCCGGCCGAGCTGACCGGCAACGTGCGGTTCCCGCGCATCGGCGAGCTGCCGTACCTGCTGACGCTGCCGGGGCACGGCTTCTACTGGTTCCAGCTGTCGGAGCGCGGCGACGAGGGCGAGCGGAGGAGCAACGTATGAGCGGGCCTGTCGACAACCCGACCACCCACGAGGCCACGGTCGCGGCGATCGCCGAGGCCCTGCCTGGCTGGCTGCCGTCGCAGCGGTGGTTCGCGGGCAAGGACCGCGAGGTCACCGGCATCCGGCCCCTCAGCTGGTCGACGATCCTCGACGGCGACCCGCTGCTGCTGCACCTGGTCGTCGAGGTCGAGCAGGACGACCGCTCCGATCCCTACCAGCTGCTGGTGGGCAGCCGGCAGTCCGAGGTGCCCGACGTCGCGAGCTCGGCCACGATCGTCGACGTCGACGGCGCGACGTTCTACGAGGCGTCCGGCGACGCCGACCTCACCGCGGTGCTGCTCGAGCTGATGGCCGGCGGCGCGCTGGTCGACGGGCTGCAGTTCGAGTCCGAGCCGGGTGCCGAGCTGACCCGTGGCCTGCGCGCGCACCCCATCACGACCGAGCAGAGCAACACCTCGCTGGTGTACGGCTCGCAGTACATCCTCAAGCTGTTCCGCAAGGTCGTCCCGGGCGTCAACAAGGACATGCGCCTGCACCGCGCCCTGCGCGAGGTGGGCTCGAAGCACATCGCCGAGCCCCTCGGGTCGATCAGCGGCACGCTGCACGACGAGCCCACCACGATCGGCATGCTGCAGCGCTTCATGCCCGATGCTGTCGACGGCTGGGTCATGGCCACGACCAGCGTGCGCGACCTCATGGCCGATCCGTCGATCGCCCCCGAAGACCTGGGCGGCGACTTCGCCGGCGAGGCGTCGCGGCTCGGTGCGGCCGTCGCCGACGTCCATGCCGACCTTCGCTCGGCGCTCGGCACCGAGGACGCCGACGCCGTCGAGCTCGAGCGCACCGTCACGGTCATGCTCGAGCGGCTCGACCGCGTGGCCGCAGAGGTGCCCGAGCTCGCGCCGTACCTGTCCGGCCTGCGCGAGGCGTTCGACGCGATGCGCCACCACCCCGTGCCCGTCGAGATGCAGTTCGTCCACGGCGACCTGCACCTCGGTCAGGTGCTGCGCACGCTCGGCGGATGGCTCATCCTCGACTTTGAGGGCGAGCCCGCCGCCTCGGTGGCCGAGCGGTCGAGGCTCCGGTCGGCGCTGCGCGACGTCGCGGGCATGCTGCGCTCGTTCGACTACGCGGCCCAGCAGCTGCTGGTCGGCGGACCCGACGATCCCGTGCTCGCCGACGTCGCGATGCGCTGGGCGCACCGCAACCGCGAGGCGTTCTGCGACGGCTACGCCGAGGTCGCGGGCTCCGACCCACGCGACGCGGCCGTGCTGCTGCGCGCCCTCGAGCTCGACAAGGCCGTGTACGAGGTCTCGTACGAGCACGCCAACCGTCCCGACTGGCTCGCGGTGCCGCTGGCATCGATCGAGCGCATCATGACCGAAGGAACCTCATGACCACAGCTCACGACTGGCCGGCCAGCATCGGCGAGCTCGATCTCCACCTCATCGCGGAGGGTCGCCACGAGCGGCTGTGGGACGTCCTCGGCGCTCACGTGCGGACGTTCGAGGACACCGGTGGTGGCTCGGTCGCGGGCACGGCGTTCGCGGTGTGGGCGCCCAACGCGCGCGCCGTGCAGGTCATCGGCGACTTCAACTTCTGGGACGGCGACCAGCACGGCATGCGTCCCATCGGCTCGGGCGTGTGGGACCTGTTCGTCCCCGGCGTGGCAGCCGGCACGGCCTACAAGTTCCGCGTGCAGGGGCCCGACGGGGTCTGGCGCGAGAAGGCCGACCCGATGGCCTTCGGCACCGAGGTTCCGCCCGCCACGGCCTCGGTCGTGACCGACTCGGCGCACCGCTGGGCCGATGACGCCTGGATCGCCGAGCGCGCGTCCGCGTCGCCCCTGACGTCGCCCATGAGCATCTACGAGGTGCACCTCGGCTCGTGGCGCCCGGGCCTGGACTACCGCGAGCTCGCCGACGAGCTCGGCGACTACCTCACCGAGACCGGCTTCACGCACGTCGAGCTGATGCCCGTCGCCGAGCACCCCTTCGGCGGCTCGTGGGGGTACCAGGTGACGTCGTACTACGCGCCCACCTCGCGCTTCGGCTCGCCCGACGACTTCCGCTGGTTCGTCGACCAGCTGCACCAGCGAGGCATCGGCGTCATCGTCGACTGGGTGCCCGCGCACTTCCCGAAGGACGAGTGGGCGCTGGCCCGCTTCGACGGCACCGCGCTCTACGAGCACCCCGACCCGCGCAAGGGCGAGCAGCCCGACTGGGGCACCCTGGTGTTCGACTTCGGCCGGCGCGAGGTCCGCAACTTCCTGGTGGCCAACGCGCTCTACTGGTTCGAGGAGTTCCACCTCGACGGGCTGCGGGTCGACGCGGTCGCGTCGATGCTGTACCTCGACTACTCGCGCAACGAGGGGGAGTGGGTGCCCAACCAGCACGGCGGCCGCGAGAACCTCGAGGCCGTCCAGCTGCTGCAAGAGCTCAACGCGACGGTCTACAAGCACCACCCCGACGTCATGATGATCGCCGAGGAGTCGACCGCGTGGCCGGGTGTCAGCCGGCCGACCGACGGCGGCGGCCTGGGCTTCGGCTTCAAGTGGAACATGGGCTGGATGCACGACACGCTGTCGTACCTGGGGCACGACCCGATCCACCGCTCGTACCACCACGGCGAGATGACGTTCTCGATCGACTACGCGTTCAGCGAGAACTTCGTGCTCCCGCTGTCGCACGACGAGGTCGTCCACGGCAAGGGATCGCTGTGGGGCCGCATGCCGGGCGACGCCTGGAACAAGGCGGCCGGCGTGCGCGGGCTGCTCGCCTTCATGTGGGCGCACCCGGGCAAGCAGATGGTGTTCATGGGTGGCGAGTTCGGCCAGGAGAGCGAGTGGGCCGAGTCGCGGTCGCTCGAGTGGGGGCAGCTCGACGACCCGCTGCACCTCGGCGTCCTGCACCTGGTCACCGACCTCAACGCGTTCTACCGTCCGGCACCGGCGCTGTGGACGATCGACGACCGTCCCGAGGGGTTCCGGTGGATCGACGCCAGCGACACCGCCGGCAACGTCATCGCCTTCGTGCGCATCGGCTCGGACGGCTCGCAGGTCGTGTGCGTCGCCAACTTCGCGGGCGAGCCGCACCACGACTACCGCATCGGCATGCCGGCGACGGGCACGTGGCGCGAGGTGCTCAACACCGACGCCGAGGTCTACGGCGGATCGGGTGTCGGCAACCTCGGCGCGGTCGAGGCCGAGGGCGTCCCCATGCACGGCTTCGAGCAGTCGGCGGTGCTGCAGCTGCCGCCCAGCGGCGTCCTCTGGCTCACGCAGGACTGAGCGCCGTCACCCCCGCGAGGCGGTGAGCTGGCGACCTGTCCCGGCCCGGGACGGGTCGCCAGCTCACCGCCCAGGGACTAGTGGTGGTGGGCGGAGAGGACGACCCTCTGCAGCACGCGCAGCGAGCCGGTGACGGAGCGCTCGACGAACTCGCCGCTGTCGAGGGCCTCGCGGTAGATGCGGTACGGCGCCTGGCCGCCGTCGGCGGGGTCGGGGAAGACGTCGTGGATCAGCAGCAGGCCGCCGAGACGCACGTGCGGCGCCCATCCGTGGAAGTCGGCCTGCGCCGCCTCCTCGGTGTGCCCGCCGTCGACGAACACCAGGTCGAGCGGCGTCTGCCACCACCGTGAGATCGCCGACGACCGACCCACCATGGCCACCACGACGTCCTCGAGGCCCGAGGCGGCGATCGCCCGGCGCGCGAACGGCAGGGTGTCCATGAGCCCCAGCTCGGGGTCGACGAGCGACTCGTCGTGGTACTCCCACCCGGGCTGCTGCTCCTCGGAGCCGCGGTGGTGGTCGATCGTGACGACGGTGGACCCGGTGACGGACGCCGCGTGGGCCAGGTAGATCGTCGACTTGCCGCAGTACGTGCCGATCTCCAGGGCGACGCCGCCCTGCAGGTGCTCGACCGCCGCGGCGTGCAGCGCGAGACCCTCGTCGGACGGCATGAAGCCGCGGGTCGCGTCGATCAGCGAACCCAGCTCGGGGGGCAGGACAGCGTCAGCAGGGGTCATCGGGTGCACGGGATGTCGACCTTCCAGTCGCGAGGCAGGGAGGGCAGGCCGGCTCCGCGGAACAGGTCGCTGCCCGGGGTGGTGCGCGACAGAGCATCGGCGGCCAGCACCACGGTCGCCGCCGTCCAGGTCGTCCGCTCGACCGGCCACCGGACGTCGTCGTCGAAGACGAGCCCGGTCCAGTACGAGCCGTCGGGATCGCGCAGGTGCTGCATCGACGCGAGCAGCGCGGCCGCCTCGTCGGTGCGTCCGATGACGTCGAGGGCCAGCACGAGCTCGCACGTCTCGGCGCCGGTCACCCAGTTGTTGGGCACGACGCAGCGGGCGCCGAATCCAGGCACCACGTAGTCGTCCCAGCGTGCGTCGATGCGAGCGGCGGCCGATGCGGGGGAGAGGGCACCGCCGAGCACGGGGTAGTACCAGTCCATCGCGTGCGGCTTGTCGACGAAGCGCTCGGGGTGCTCGTCGAGCGCGTGCCGCAGGCGCGCGGCCGCCAGCTCCCAGTCGGGGCGCGGGCTGCCGACCAGGTCGGCCAGCGCGACGCCGCAGCGCAGGCTCAGGTGGATGCTGGCATTGCCCGTGACCAGCGCCTCGGCCACGAGGTTGCCGTTGGCGCTGGCCCACACGACGGCACCGTCGGGACGCTGCATCGTCAGCGCGGCGTCGAGGCCCCGGCCGACGGCGGGCCACATCGTCTCGACGAACGTCCGGTCGCCCGTGACGAGAAAGTGGTGCCAGACGCCCGTCGCGAGGTAGGCGCAGAAGTTGGAGTCGGTGTGGGCGTCGGTGATGCTGTCGCCGTCGTAGCGGATGGCCCACGACCCGTCGTCGCGCTGGGTGGTGCGCGACCACTCGTAGGCCCGCTCGGCCTCGGCGGTGCGGCCGGCGGCGCTGAGCCCCATGGCCGCCTGCACGTGGTCCCAAGGGTCGACGTGACCGCCCTCGAACCAGGGGATGGCTCCGGACGGCAGCTGGGCGGCGACGATCGACGCGGCGGTCTGCTCGACCTGCGCCGGCGTCAGCACGCCCGGGACGTGAGGAGTGGTCACGCAGGTCAGAACGGCTTGGAGAAGTAGAGCGCGACGCTCTTGCCGATGACGGGGTCGAGGGCGCGCTCGGCGAGCCGGGTGGCCGCGGGAGCCTTCATCATGTCCCACACCAGCAGCCGGTGGTAGGCGCGCACGAGCGGGTGCTGGTCGCGCTCGACGCCCACGGCGCACTTGAGCCACCAGTAGGGCGCGTGCAGGGCGTGGGCATGGTGCCGGTGCGTCGTGGTGAGCCCGTAGCCCTCGACCGTGGCCTGCAGCTCGTCGGCCTTGAAGATGCGGATGTGGCCGCCCTCGTTGGCGTGGTACTCGTCGGACAGCGCCCAGCAGATGCGCTCGGGCAGCCACCGCGGCACGGTGATCGCGAGGATGCCGCCGGGGGCGGTGATGCGCACCAGCTCGGCGACGGCCTGGTCGATCTCGGGCACGTGCTCGAGGATCTCCGAGGCGAGCACGACGTCGAACGATCCGTCGTCGTAGGGCATGTCGAGGATCGTGCCGACCTGGACCGCGCCGGTGCCGCCGGGCGGCACCTCGCCGACCTCGGCCATCGCGCCGAACATGTCGTCGACGCCCTTGAGCTCGACCTCGTCCATGTCGAACGCGGTGACGTCGGCCCCGCGACGCAGCGCCTCGTACGAGTGACGTCCGGCGCCGGCCCCGACGTCGATGAAGCGGGTGCGGCGGCCGACCCTCAGCCGGTCGAAGTCAACGGTCAGCATGTTCGTCCTCGTGGTCAGGGGTTGCGGTGGTGGTGGCCGGCAGATGCCTCGATGGCCTCGGAGTAGGCGGCGACGGTCGCCTCGGCGACCGCGGTCCAGCTGTAGCGCTCGAGGGCGCGGCGACGTCCGGCCGCGCCGAGGCGAGCCCGCTCGTCGGGAGCGTCCATCAGCGTGCGGATGGCCGCGGCGAGGGCCTCGGGGTCACCCGGCTCGACCAGCAGGGCGCACTCGCTCGCACCGGACTCGTCGGTGCCGACGACCTCGGGCAGCGCTCCCGCCCGGCTGGCGACGACCGGCGTGCCGCACGACATCGCCTCGACGGTCGGCAGCGAGAACCCCTCGTAGAGCGAAGGGACGCACATGACCTCGGCCGAGGCGAGGAGGGAGGCCAGCTCGTCGTCGGAGATGCCGCTGACGACGTGGACGGCATCGGCGATGCCCAGCTCGGCGATGCGTTGCTCGGTCGTGCCACCGGGTTCGAGGTGCGAGACCAGCTCGAGGTGGACGTCGTGGTCGGTGCGGACCTTCGCGACGGCCTCGAGCAGGTGGGCGACGCCCTTGAGCGGCTTGTCGGCGCTGGCGATCGCCACGATGCGCCCCGGCACGCGCTGCTCGGACGGCGCGAACGTCTCGGTGTCGACGCCGAGCGGCACGACACGCATCTGGTCGGCGTCGAGGTCGAAGTCGGCGACGGAGTCGGCGGCCGACGTGCCGGCGACGGCCAGCACGATCGGGATGCGGCGGGCCACGCGCGCCTGCATCGGCACGAACCCGTACCACCGCGCGACCGACAACCGGCGTCGCCAGGTCGTGGCCTCGGCCAGCTCGACCTTGCGGTCGCGGGTGATGGGGTGGTGCACGGTGGCGGCCAGGGGCATGCCGCGACGCATGATCGTCAGCAGCCCGTAGCCGAGGCTCTGGTTGTCGTGGACGACGTCGAAGTCGGCGGCACGACGCTTGAGGATCTTCGAGGCGCGCAGGCCGAACGTCAGGGGCTCGGCGAAGCAGCCGGTGAGCGTGAGGGCGTACTCGAGCACGTCGACGGCGCTGCGGAACTCGCCGGGGCGCGGGGTGCGGAAGGGGTCGGGCTCGCGGAAGAAGTCCATGCTCGGGACCTTCGTGAGCCGCACGCGCGGGTCGACGTCCTCGGGATAGGGCTGGCCCGAGAAGATCTCGACCTCGTGCCCGAGGTCGGCGAGCCCGCGGCTGAGATGGCGGACGTAGACGCCCTGACCGCCGCAGTGCTCCTTCGTCCGGTACGACAGCAGAGCGATGCGCACCCGGCCTCCTCGGTTACTGATGGGTAGAGGTCCATCATGCCGGGTGGGTGCCGCCGGCGCCGCACGGGCCGGGGGGCGACGGTGTCGCAGATCGCGCGGGACCTTCGCGGGCGTCGGTCGTTGAGGGATCTGCCCCGTCACCCGGGCCGGAGAGGTCGCCCCAGATCGGCGGCCCGGCCTCGCAAATGCCGTGTGACACGCGTAACACTTGGGGCATACTGATCCGGACGTGCCACCAGCGGTAGATGAAAGGGAGTCATGACCGACTCACAGTCCCAGCAGCCGGCCGAGCGTCGACGTGCCGACCCGCTGCAGGTCGCTGCAGACATGATCGACCAAGAGCTCGGCGAGTCGTCTGCGGCTGCCGTCGACGAGTCGACGGCGTCCGCCCCAACCGGCGGTGACGCGTCCGAGCGTCCCGGCCGAGGCCGCTCCGACGCCCCTGCGGCACACGACGACAGCCCGCGGGCCCGCCGCGCCGCTGCCAGGGCCGCCCGACAGGCCGCGGTCGAGAAGCGGCGTGCCGAGCGTGCCGCCGCTCGCACCTTCGCCGCGTCGCGGCGTCAGTCCTCACGCGGCGGGGAGCCGGAGGCGCCCGCCGCGCCGGAGTCGGCCGACGTCGGCGCCGAGAGCTCCGACGAGCCCGCCGCCGAGCAGACGCTGGCACAGAAGCTCGATGCGGCCCGCGAGTCGGTCGCAGGCTCGCCCTCAGCCGCTGGCGATCCCTCGACCTCAAGGTCGACCTCGACCTCCGACGCTGCGACGCACGCGACCCTCGAGTCCACGCGGACGTTCGCGGCGGTCCCGGCCGAGCCGGAGCCGGAGCGCGAGGCAGAGCCCGAGTCGCAGCCGGAGCGTGCCGCGACGTCCCCGTCGGCCTTCGGCCGATTCGGCAGCGCCCCGACGGCTGCCCAGTTCTCGTCCGACGCGTCGACCGACGGCTCCCGTGAGGAGCCTCGGCCCGAGCCGGTCGTCGTCGATGAGCCGGTCGTCGAGACGATCGTCAACTCCGAGCCCGAGCCCGAGCCCGAGCCCGAGCCCGAGCCGACTCCCGAGCCCGAGCCCGAGCCCCAGCCCGAGCCCGAGCCGACTCCCGAGCCCCAGCCGTCTCCCGAGCCGGAGCCGGAGCCCGAGCCCGAGCCGGAGCCCGAGCCGACCGTCACTGCGACCCACGAGCAGCCGGCCGCAGCGCCGGCGGTCGATCCCGCGCCCACCACCTTCGCCGAGAAGCTCGCCGCCGCCAGTGCCGCCGCCCAGCAGCGGGTCGCGGCGGCTCGGGCCGAGGCCGCCCGTCTGATGGAGGAGGCCGCCCGCGAGCGTGCCGAGGTCTCGGCACGGCTCAGTGCCGACGAGGCCGCGCAGCGCGAGGTCACCGCCGCCAAGCTGAAGGCAGCCGAGCAGGCTGCTGCCGAGCGGGTCAGCGCGGCCCAGCACGAGGCCGACCGAGTCTCGGCCGAGATCGCCCGCGAGCGCGAGGCGGCTGCCGCGAAGATCGCCGAGCTGCAGCGCGAGGCCGACGTGCGTGTGGCCGAGGCCAAGGCCAAGGCCGAGGAAGAGGCCCAGCGTCGCATCGAGCGGGCCGAGGCCGAGGCCCGTCGTCTGGCCGAGCAGGCCGAGGCCGAGGCCAAGATCACCGCCGAGCGGCGTCTGGCCGAGTCCGAGAAGGCAGCCGAGGAGGCCGCCCAGCGTCGTCTCGAGCTCGCCGAGCAGGATGCCCAGCGTCGTATCGAGGAGGCACGCGCCGAGGCCGAGGCAGTCGCCGCCAAGGCAGCTGCCGACCGCGAGGCCGCCATGGCCCGTCTCGCCCGCGAGCGGGACGAGGCCGACGCCCGCCTGGCCGAGGTCAAGCAGCAAGCCGAGCGCACGATCCACGAGGCCGAGCAGACCGCGGCCAGCCACGTCGACGCGGCCAAGGCAGAGGCCGAGAAGTACGCGCAGGAGACCGCCGCCGAGCGGGTCGCGATCGCGGTGCGCGTCTCCGACGCCGAGCGCGCGGCCGAGGAGAAGCTCGCGGCGGCCAAGGTGCAGGCCGATCGCCTGGCCGCCGAGGCGGCGCAGCGTCACGAGGAGGCTGCGGCCCAGCTGGCCCGCGAGCGCGACGAGGCCACGGCCCTGGTCGAACGGGCCAACGCCGAGGCCGACAAGCTGGCCAAGGAGGCCGAGGCCGAGCGGGCCGACGCCGCCGCCAAGCTCGCCGATGCCGAGCGCTTCGCGGCCGACAAGATCCGTGCGGCCGAGGCGGAGGCCGAGCGGGTCGCCGCCGAGGCCAACGAGGCTGCGCGCGTCGCAGCGGTCGCTCGTGAGGAGGCCGAGCGCAAGCTCGCCACCGACGTCGAGGCCGCCCGCCTCGACGCCGAGCGCAAGATCGCCGAGGCCGAGCGCGATGCCGCCGCCCGGGTCGAGGCGGCGCAGCAGGAGGCGCGCCGGGTCGCCGAGAAGGCCGAGCAGGACGCGCGCGAGCGAGTGGCTGCGGCGCAGGCCGAGGCCGAGCGCGTCACCTCGCAGTCCAAGCGAGATGCGCAGGAGCGGCTCAGCCAGGCCGTCGCCGCAGCCCGCTCGGCCGCCGAGGAGAAGCTCCAGGAGGCCGAGCGCACGGCGCTCGAATGGGTGGCCGCCGCCGAGGCCGAGGCCGAGCGGGTGGCTCAGGAGCACATCGTCATGGCCAACCACTCCTCGGCCGCCACGCCGCTGGAGGCCCGGGCGCCGCTCGTGGACGAGTACGTCGACGAGGCGCCCGCCGCTGCTCGCTCCGACGACCACACGCCCGAAGAGGTGAGCGACGAGCCCGGGGCACTCGCCCCCAAGATCAAAAAAAGAGTCGTCCGACGCCGTTGAGCTGACGTCGTCGTCGGCCGGTTCCCCCGAAGGATCGACTGCGGCGACGATCGCCGCCGAGCGAGCGGCCGACCGCCGACGCCAGCGTGAGGCCCGACGCGAGGTCAAGCAGCTCGCGCGCGAGAAGCGGGCGGCTGCTCGTCGCGCGTTGGCCGCTCAGGCATCCGCTGTGCATGCGGTCGACCCCGAGCCGGTCGTCGATCCGCCGGCTGACGACGAGGTCGAGGCCGCGCTCGAGGACGTCGAGCCCCAGACCGTCCACGCCGAGGTCGTGACGGTGCCCGAGGTCGTCCACGACGAGCCGGCCCTGGACGAGCCTGTCCCGGACGAGCTTGCCCACGACGAGGCCGTCGCCGCCGAGCCCGTCCCGTTGGCCGAGGTGCTGGCGGCAGCGGGTGTCTTCGACCGTCCCGCCGAGCCCGCCCACGCCGAGCCCGCCCACGCCGAGCCCGCCGACGCCGAACCGGGAGAGGTCGATCCCGCAGCATCGGCATCGGCGCGGGGGAGTGACGGGTCACGTGACTCCTCGACCGTCGGCCGCTCTGCCGGCACGTCGACCCGCCGGCCGCGCCGGCGCGACCGCATCGTCGAGGCGCCACGCGGGCCGAAGACACCGCTGAGCCAGCGCCTGCGATCGCTGGGACGGTCCAAGGACACTGAGGGCCGCCCGCAGCGGGGCCCCGGTGCCGGCAGGAAGCGGATCGTGTCGGTGCTGGCGGGCCTGGTCGGGGCCGTGGGTCTCCTGTGCTCGGTCGTGCTCGCGTTCGGGGCGCTGCTGGTGGCGCTCGACGCGACCGGCAGCGGGGTCTACGACTCGGTCGCGAGCCTCTGCGACGTCCTGGTCGGGCCGTTGCGCGACGCCGTCTCGTTCACGGGCACCAAGGCCGACATGAAGGAGTCCCTGGTGGCCTGGGGGGCGGGGGCGATCGTGTACCTGGTGGTCGGCATCGTCGCGCAGTCCCTGCTGCGCTCGACGGTCGACGACTGAGCGTCCGTCCCTGCCATCCGGTCGTATCGCCCGGTTCGGCGTCATGAAGTGCGTGCTGGCTGATCTTCACAGGTGTCACGGTCCGTGACCCGATCGAATGGACGCTCCCATGTTCTTCTCCCTCCTCGCAGCCGCCGTCGTCGCGGCCTTCGTGCTGTCGGTCGGCGCAGCCCTGCTCATCAGCACGCGGCGCGCAGCCGCCCTCGACGACGGGTCGATGGTCGACGTCGTGCTCGACCGCCGCAGGCATCCGCGGGTGGGCGATCGCTCGCGGGTGTGATCTACCGCATGCCACGCAGGTGTCGCCCCTTTTACTACGCTTGGGTAACATTTGGGTGACGTAGGGTCGCCTCACTCGCCTGGTCGTGAGCCTGGCGATCCCACCCAGTCCACTGACTGACGCGGCGGCCGTCTGGTCGCCGTGCCCCAGATTCACAGGAGGGTCCTCGTGACCAAAATCGTTGTCGCTGTGAAGTACGTCCCGGACGCCACGGCCGACCGGACGTTCAGCGCCGATAACACCGTCGATCGCGCCGGTGTGGACGGTCTGTTGTCCGAGCTCGACGAGTACGCGGTGGAGCAGGCGCTCCAGACCGTCGAGGCCGGTGACGGCGAGGTCGTCGTCCTGACCGTCGGTCCCGATCAGGCCGCGGACGCGGTCCGCAAGGCGCTGCAGATGGGTGCCGACTCCGGCATCCACGTCCAGGACGACGCCATCCACGGCTCCGACGCGTTCGCGACGTCCGAGATCCTGGCCAAGGCGATCGAGAAGGTGGGCGACTACGACCTGCTGTTCTTCGGCATGGCCTCGACCGACGCGGGCCTGGGTGTCGTCCCGACCCTCGTGGCCGAGCGTCTGGGTCTCCCGGCGGTCACCTTCGCCTCGGAGATCACGGTCGACGGCGACACGGTCAAGATCCGCCGCGACGGCGACGTCGCGACGCAGGAGATCGAGGGCACGGGCAAGCTCGTGGTCTCGGTGACCGACCAGACCGGCGAGGCCCGCTACCCGTCGTTCAAGGGCATCATGGCGGCCAAGAAGAAGCCCGTCGAGGAGTGGTCGCTGGCCGACCTCGGCCTCGATGCCGGCTCGGTGGGCCTCGACAACGCCTGGACCAAGGTCGAGTCGTTCGAGCCCCGTCCGCCGCGCACCGCCGGCGAGATCGTCACCGACGAGGGAGACGGCGGCGCCAAGCTCGTCGAGTTCCTCGCGTCCAAGAAGTTCGTCTGAGAGGCCTGAACACATGACTGAAGTACTCGTCCTCATCGACGCTCCCGACGGCAAGGTCACCAAGCCCTCGCTCGAGCTGCTCACGATCGCCCGCCGCATCGGCGAGCCGTCGGCCGTCGTGTTCGGCGACGCCGACACCGGCGTGCTCGCCGAGCACGGCGCCGAGAAGATCTACACCTACGACGACGCGGTCTACTCCGACTACCTCGTCGGCCCCAAGGCCGAGGCCCTGACGCAGCTGGTCGGCGAGGTCAGCCCGGCCGCGGTGCTGACCGGCTCGTCCACCGAGGGCAAGGAGATCAGCGCCCGCGTGGCGCTGAAGACCCAGTCGGGCTGGATCGGCGACGCCGTCGACGTCCAGGCCGACGGCGGCACGATCACCACGACGCAGTCGGTCTTCGCCGGCAACTTCACGGTGCAGTCGCAGGTCACCCAGGGTGCGCCGGTCATCTCGGTCAAGCCCAACTCGGTGGCCCCCGAGGCCGCCGCGGGTGCGGGCACGGTCGAGGCCAAGACGGCCGACATCTCCGACGGTGCCAAGGGCGCCAAGATCACGTCGTCCAAGGAGAAGGCCGCCTCGGGTCGCCCCGAGCTGACCGAGGCCGCGATCGTGGTCTCGGGCGGTCGCGGCACCGGCGGCGACTTCACCGAGGTCGAGGCGTTCGCCGACAGCCTCGGTGCGGCCGTGGGCGCCTCGCGCGCCGCGGTCGACTCCGGCTGGTACCCGCACAGCTTCCAGGTCGGTCAGACGGGCAAGACGGTCTCGCCGCAGCTGTACGTCGCCAACGGCATCTCCGGAGCGATCCAGCACCGCGCCGGCATGCAGACGTCCAAGACGATCGTCGCGGTCAACAAGGACGACGAGGCCCCGATCTTCGAGCTCGTCGACTTCGGCGTGGTCGGCGACCTGAAGGCCGTCCTGCCCCAGGCCACCGACGAGGTCAAGAAGCGCAAGGGCTGACCAGCCCCCGCGCGTCCCACGACGACCGGCTCGCCCCTCTCCGGGGCGGGCCGGTCGTCTTGCTGCTTGAGACGCACCGTCACCGCTCGGACCATCTGGGATGACACTGCGGGACTATTGACTTTTTTGGTGTCACTTTGGTTAAGCGGGCTCAGAGTGCTGTTCGGCGACCCGTGCGCGGTGATAGTCATAGGGAGCGCGCGCCAGCGCGCACCTGACTCATCACAGGAGGACTACATGCGACTCACCCGGCGAACACGCCTTGCGGGAGTGGCCATGATCGCCGCCGCCAGCCTCACCCTGGCAGCCTGCGGCGGCGGCAGCGACAGCGAGGGCGGCAGCGGCGGTGGCAGTGGCGACAACGTCATCACGGTCTACGGCACCAACCCCCAGAACCCGCTGATCCCCACGGCCACCAACGAGGTCGGCGGCGGCGACCCGCTCAACAACCTGTTCTCCGGTCTGACCGCGTACAACTCCGACGGCTCGACCGTCAACGAGGTCGCCGAGTCCATCGAGCCCAACGACGACAAGACGCTCTGGACCGTCAAGCTCAAGCCCTGGAAGTTCACCGACGGCACCGACGTGACCGCCGAGTCGTTCGTCAAGGCCTGGAACTACGGCGCCAACGCGGCCAACAAGCAGCTCAACAACTACTTCTTCTACCCGATCGAGGGCACCGACGACAACGGCAACACCCTCGACGACGCCACGGAGATCTCCGGCCTGAAGGTCATCGACCCGACGTCCTTCACGATCAAGCTCAAGAAGCCCGAGTCGGACTTCCCGCTGCGCCTCGGCTACTCGGCCTACTTCCCGGTGCCTGACGCGGCCTACGACTCCAGCGGCAAGATCACCAAGGCGTACGGCGAGCGTCCGATCGGCAACGGCCCGTACCAGCTCACCAAGTCGGGCTGGGAGCGCAACAAGCAGATCGCGATGGAGCCCAACCCCGACTACACGGGCTCGCACAAGCCCGAGAACAAGGGTCTGGTCTTCAAGTTCTACGCCGGCGGCGGCACCGACGCGGCCTACACCGACGTCCAGTCCAACAACCTCGACGTCCTCGACCAGGTCCCGCCGAGCGCGCTCAAGACCTTCGAGAAGGACAGCAAGATCAACGCCTTCAACGAGGCCGGCTCGAACTTCTCGTCGTTCACGATCCCCGAGCGCCTGAAGCACTTCTCGGGTGAAGAGGGCCAGCTGCGCCGCGCCGCCATCTCGATGGCGATCAACCGCAAGCTGATCACCGAGAAGATCTTCAACAACACGCGTACCCCCGCGACCGACTTCACGTCCCCGGTGCTCGACGGCTGGACCAAGGACGTTCCCGGCAACGAGGTGCTGCAGTACAACGCGGACGAGGCCAAGAAGAAGTGGGCCGAGGCCGACGCGATCTCGAAGTGGGACGGCAGCTTCCAGCTGGCCTTCAACAACGACGGTGCCGGCAACAAGGAGTTCGCCGACGCGGTCACCAACCAGATCTCGACGGTGCTGGGCATCGACTCGAGCCCCAAGCCGTACCCGACGTTCGACGAGCTCCGCAAGGAGGTCACCGACCGCACGATCAAGACGGCGTTCCGTACCGGCTGGCAGGCCGACTACCCGTCGATGCTCAACTACCTGGGCCCGATCTACGCCACCAAGGCCGGATCGAACGACGGTGACTACAGCAACAAGCAGTTCGACAACCTGATCTCCGAGGCCTCCTCGGCCGAGGGTGACGCTCGCTACGACCTGATCAGCCAGGCGCAGACCCTGCTCCTGACCGATCTGCCGGCGGTCCCGCTGTGGTACCAGAACGCCACCGCGGCCACCTCGAAGGACCTCAAGGGCTTCGAGTTCAACTGGCAGCAGAAGCCGGACTACTACAAGCTCACGAAGTAGTCGTCCAGCGCGTGTGACGGGACGGAGGTAGCCCCACGAGGGCTGCCTCCGTCTCGTCCGCGCGCGGCCGGAGTCCTCCGGCCCGGCGCCGCTCGGACCGCGGGAGTACCGTGGCCGGAGTCCGCGCGGGCTTCAATCCCCCCATGACCTCAGGAGGTCAATCGTGTGGTGGTACGTCGGCAAGCGATTGCTGCAAACCATTCCGGTGTTCCTCGGTGCGACGCTGATCCTGTTCATCCTGCTGAAGCTCCGCCCGGGTGACCCGATCCTCAACCTCGCCGGCAACAAGCCCGTCTCGCAGGAGGTCCGCGACGCCCTCGCCGCGCAGTACCACCTCGACGACCCGTTGTTCGTGCAGTGGCTGCAGTTCGCCAAGAACGCCATCACCCTGAACTTCGGTGAGACCTTCGCAGGCCAGCCGGTCTTCGACCTCATCAAGCAGACGTTCCCCGTCACGGTCGTGCTGGCCGTCATGGCCCTCGCCATCGACGCGATCCTCGGCATCACGCTGGGCACGATCGCCGGACTGCGACGCAACGGCTGGTTCGACTCGTCGGCGCTCGTCGTCTCGCTGCTGCTGCTGTCGGTGCCGATCTTCGTGGTCGGCTTCGTCATGCAGCTCGTGTTCGGCGTCAAGCTCGGCTGGGTCGAGCCGACCGTCGGTCCCGACTGGAACATCGGCAAGCTGCTCCTGCCGGCCATCGTGCTGGCGATCGCCAACTTCGCGTACACGATCCGCCTCACGCGCACGTCGGTCGCCGAGAACCTCACCGCAGACCACGTCCGCACGGCCCGGGCCAAGGGCCTGTCCAACGGCCTGGTGGTGCGCCGCCACGTGCTGCGCAACTCGCTCGTGCCGGTCGTCACGTACATCGGCATCAACCTCGGATCGCTGATGGCCGGCGCCATCATCACCGAGACGATCTTCAACATCCCTGGCATCGGCAACGCGGCGTACACCGCCATCCAGAAGGGCGAGACCTCCACGGTCGTGGCGATCGTGACCTTCATGGTCCTGGTCTACGTCCTGATGAGCCTGCTCGTCGATCTGATCTACGCCGTACTCGACCCGAGGATCCGCTATGTCTGACATCCGCCCGGGGCAGGAGCGTTACGTCGCCCCCATCGACGAGACCCCGCTGCGCGCGATCGACGCCGTCAACGTCGACGCGGTGCCCGAGAACCAGTGGAAGGAAGCCTGGAAGCGTCTGCGCACCTCGGTGCTGTTCTGGCTGGCGACCGGCATCCTTCTGGTGATCGCGGCGATGATCTTCTTCCCGTCGCTGTTCACGGGTGCGGACCCCAAGTCCGCCGACCTGATGAACAGCTTCTCGCCGCCGAGCGACGGACACCCGTTCGGCTACACCCAGCAGGGCGCGGACGTCTGGGCTCGTACCGTGCACGGGGCCCGGGCCTCGGTCGCGGTCGGCGTGCTCACGACGATCATCGTCGCCGTCCTCGGCATCATCACGGGCGCCATCGCGGGCTTCTACGGCGGCATCGTCGACACGCTGATCTCGCGCTTCAGCGACATCTTCTTCTCGATCCCGCTGCTGTTGGCCTGCATCGTGGTCATCTCGGTGCTGAACAACACCTTCCCTGAGCGTGGGTTCTGGGGATCGGTGTTCGTGGTGGTGGCGGCCCTGTCGCTGTTCGCCTGGCCGCAGATCACCCGTCAGATGCGCGGCGCGGTGCTGGAGATCAAGAACCTCGAGTTCGTCGACGCCGCCACGGCGATCGGCGCGTCGAAGATGAAGAACCTGCGTCGCCACATCGTGCCCAACGCCCTGGCGCCGGTCATCGTGGCCTCGACGATCTCGCTCGGCGTGTTCATCGTCGCTGAGTCGTCGCTGTCGTTCCTCGGGCTCGGCCTGCCGGCCAACGTCGTCTCGTGGGGCAATGACATCTCGGCCGCGCAGAGCCAGGTGCGTTCCGGTCAGAACCTCCAGGTGATGTTCGTGCCGGCTGCGGCCCTGGCCATCACCGTGCTGGGCTTCATCCTGCTGGGTGAGGCCGTCCGCGAGGCACTCGACCCGAAGGCGAGGAAGAAGTGAACGCCGTGAATGACACCACCCCGCTGCTGCAGGTCAAGAACCTGACCGTCGGCTTCCGCGCCGGCAAGGAGCTGCTGACGGCCGTCGACGGCGCCGACCTGACCATCTACCGCGGCCAGACCGTCGCGATCGTCGGCGAGTCGGGTTCGGGCAAGTCGACGCTCGCGCACGCCGTCATCGGCCTGCTGCCCGGCAACGGGCACGTCAGCGGTGGCGAGATCCTCTTCGACGGCAACGACATCGCCCACGCCCGCAAGGACGCGATCATGGCGCTGCGTGGCTCGTCGATCGGCCTCGTGCCGCAGGACCCGATGTCCAACCTCAACCCGTTGTGGCGGGTCGGCACCCAGATCAAGGAGGCGCTGGTCGCCAACGGCGTCGCCAAGGGTGCCGCCGCCGACCAGCGGGTCGTCGAGCTGCTCGAGGAGGCCGGCCTGCCCGACGCCGAGCGTCGAGCACGCCAGTACCCGCACGAGTTCTCCGGCGGCATGCGTCAGCGCGCGTTGATCGCGATGGGCCTGGCCGCCCGTCCGCAGCTGTTGATCGCCGACGAGCCGACCTCGGCCCTCGACGTCACGGTGCAGAAGCAGATCCTCGACCACCTCGACCAGCTGACCGACACGCTGGGCGTCGCGGTCATGCTGATCACGCACGACCTGGGGCTGGCCGCCGAGCGCGCCGACCACCTGGTCGTGATGTACCGCGGCCGGGTCGTCGAGTCCGGACCGGCACTCGACATCCTGCAGGACCCCCAGCACCCCTACACCAAGCGTCTCGTGTCGTCCGCGCCGTCGCTGGCCTCGCAGCGGCTGTCGTCGCAGCGGGCCCGCGCCGAGGTGCGCGAGCAGGCGGTGCAGACAGCGGCCGAGATCGCCGCTGAGGTCTCGCACAGCGAGTCCCAGCTCGGCGAGGGGCGCGACGACATCGTCGTGGTCGAGAACCTCACGAAGATCTTCAAGCTGCGCGGCGCCAAGCCGTGGCAGTCGGTCGACTTCGCGGCGGTCGACGATGTCTCGTTCCGTCTGCGCCGCGGCACGACCACCGCGATCGTGGGGGAGTCGGGCTCGGGCAAGTCGACCGTCGCCCGCATGGTGCTCGACCTGCTGCCGCCGACGTCGGGCACCGTGATGTTCGACGGCAAGAACCTGCGCGACCTGAAGAGCAAGACCGACCGGCTGAGGCTGCGACGTCAGATGCAACCGGTGTTCCAGAACCCGTACGCGTCGCTCGACCCGCTGTACTCGATCTACCAGTCGATCGCCGAGCCGCTGAACACGCACGACGTGGGCACCAAGAAGGAGCGCGAGGCCAAGGTGCGTGACCTGCTCGACAAGGTCTCGCTGCCGACGACGGTCATGTCGCGCTATCCCGGCGAGCTCTCGGGCGGCCAGCGTCAGCGCGTCGCGATCGCCCGGGCGCTGGCGCTCGATCCCGAGGTCGTGATCTGCGACGAGGCCGTCTCGGCCCTCGACGTCCTGGTGCAGGCGCAGATCCTCGAGCTGCTCAACGACCTGCAGGCCGAGCTGGGTCTCAGCTATCTGTTCATCACGCACGACCTCGCCGTCGTGCGGCAGATCGCCGACAACGTGCTGGTCATGCAGAACGGCAAGGTCGTCGAGTCGTCCTCGGTCTCCGAGGTGTTCGACAACCCGCGCGAGGCCTACACGCAGCGGCTGCTCGACGCCATCCCCGGAGGCTCGATCCCCCTCGGCGCCTGACCGGTTCCTGGTGCCGCGCGGCACTCCGCGAGTGGCGCAGTTTGGTCTTTGTGAGACGGCGTGTCTGACCAAGTTGCGCCACTCGCGGGCTTGAATGCGCCACTCGCGAGCCGGTGGGCCAGGCTGTGTCCGATCCCTGGGACGAGGCCGGTGCGAGATTGACTCGTTCGAACAGATGTTCGATCATGGCTAGGTGACCGTCTCAGCCCCCACCCTCGACGAGCTGCGGGCGAAGGTCGACCAGATGCAGGGGCGCCCCGCTGCCCAGCCCGTGGCCACGCACCCGGCCTTCGCGGGCCTGCTGCAGCTGCAGGCCGGGTCCACCTACTCGGTCGACTCGATGAGCCTGGCGGTCGCGTTGATGGCCGGCCCGTCGGCCGACGGCGCGTGGTGCGGGGTCGTGGGCACCGCCGAGCTGGGGCTCGAGGCGGCTGCGGCCGCCGGGGTCGAGCTGCGTCGCACGATCCTGGTGCCCGATCCCGGCGAGGCCTGGCTCGAGGTCACCGCGGCGCTCATCGACGTGCTCGGGGTCGTGGTGCTCAGGGCCCCCGCGCACGTCGCGGCCAAGGACGTCAGTCGCATCGGCGCCCGTCTGCGCCAGCGCGGAGGCATCCTCATCGCCCACGGCGACTGGCCGCGCAGCGAGGCGCGCCTGGCGATGCGCGACGTCGAGTGGGTCGGCGTGGGCCAGGGACACGGTCACCTGCAGGCCCGACGTGTCACGGTCGAGGTGCAGCGCGGCACGGCACCGGCCCGGCGCGCGCGGCTGTGGCTGCCCGACGTCGAGCAGGCCATCCGCCGGGTCGAGAGCATCCCGGCCGAGGCGCCCACCCGTCTGCGGAGCGTGTCCTGATGACCCGCACGATGGTGCTCTGGGCGCCCGACTGGCCGATCGTGGCCGTGGGCGGGCCGGCCTCCGTGCCTGCCGTGGTGCTCGACAAGGGTGCTGTGCTGGCCTGCTCGCAGGCGGCCCGCGCCGAGGGCGTGCGTCGCGGCATGCGCCGGCGCGACGCCCAGTCGCGGTGCCCCGGGCTCGTGCTGCACGAGCACCACCCCGACACCGATGCGCGGGCCTTCGAGGCCGTGCTCACCGCCATCGAGCAGCTCAGCCCCGGCGTGGCCCCGCTGCGTCCAGGCCTCTGCGCGCTCGAGGTGCCGGCCCGGTTCTACGGCGGCGAGGCCGAGGCGGCGGCGGTCATCGCCGAGCGGCTCGTCGACCTCGGGGTGTGGGACGTCCGTGCCGGCATCGCCGACGGCCTGTTCGCCGCCGAGCAGGCCGCGCGGCGTGCGCTGGCCCAGGACAGCCTGGTCGTCCCCGAGCGCGGGTCCGCCCAGTTCCTGCGTGACCTGCCCATCGAGGCGCTCGACGAGCAGGCGACGGTGGGCCTCCTGCGTCGCATGGGCCTGCTGACGCTGGGTGACTTCGCCTCGCTGCCACCGGCCGACGTCCACACCCGGTTCGGCACGCACGGGGCCCTGCTGCACCGGTTGGCGCGAGGGCAGGACCCGCGTCTGATCAGCCGCCGGCAGGTGCCGCCGGAGTTCGACGCGACGCTGCTGCTGGAGCCGCCGCTCGACAACGTCGAGCCCATCGCGTTCAGCCTGCGCACCACCGCCGAGGCCTTCGTCAGCGACCTGGCCGGCCACGGCCTGGTGTGCACGACGGTGCTGATCGAGGTCGATGCCGACGGCTCGCTCGCGACGTCGCGTCGGTGGATGCATCCGCGCTGGTTCGGGGCCACCGACCTGATCGACCGGGTGCGCTGGCAGCTGGGCGTCGACGGTGCCATCTCGGCGCCCGTCGACGCCGTGCGGCTCATCCCCGAGGTCACCGAGCCGTTGGGCGATCATGCCGACAGCCTCTTCGGCGGCGGCCCCGACGAGCGGGTCGAGCGGGGCGTCGCCCGGGTGCAGAGCATCGTCGGCCACGAGGCGGTGGTGTCGGTCATGGTGCAGGGCGGTCGCGGGCCGGGGGAGCGACGCCTGCTCACACCGTGGGGCGAGCGACCGATGCCGGCCCGTGCCCCGGGCCGGCCGTGGCCCGGGGCCCTGCCTGCCCCGGCACCGGCGACGGTCTACCGCGAGCCGCGCCAGGCGATGGTCGTGGGCGCGGAGGGGCAGACGATCGGCGTCACGGGGCGCGGACTCGTCACGGGTGAGCCTGCCCGCTTCCGGGCAGACCCCGAGCAGGCCTGGCAGCCCGTCGCCTCGTGGGCCGGACCGTGGCCGGTCGACGACCAGTGGTGGGACGAGGCAGCGGCCCGTCGGCTGGCCAGGTTCCAGGTCGTCGGCGTCGACGGCAGCGCCTTCCTGATGATCGTCGAGGGCGGCCAGTGGTGGACAGAGGCCGCCTATGACTAGCCCCCCGGCCCCGCGAGTGGCGCATTCTCGCGATAGTGAGACGGCGTGTCGTGCGAATCTGCGCCACTCGCGATCGCGACGGCGCCACTCGGCGGTCGCCTGATGGGCTGGAACAACCCGGACGTCTCGTGGGCCGAGCTCGAGCGACGGTTGTCGGGGCGGCCGGCCCCCGACGGCGGCGACGCCCCGGGGTGGTCGCGCAAGCGGCGCAAGACCGGCCCCCGCGAGGTCGAGCGGCCCGGCGGCCCGGTCGTGCCCTACGCCGAGCTGCACTGCCACACGCACTTCAGCTTCCTCGACGGCGCGAGCGGCCCCGACGACCTGGTCGCCGAGGCCATTGCCCTGGGTCTCGAGGGGCTGGCCGTCACCGATCACGACGGCTTCTACGGGGCGCCCCGGTTCGCCGAAGAGGCGGCCAAGTATCCGAGCCAGGGCCTGCGGACGGTCTACGGCGCCGAGCTGTCGCTGGGACTGCACGCCCCCCAGAACGGCATCGCCGACCCCGAGGGCACCCACCTGCTGGTGCTGGCACGAGGGGTCGAGGGCTATCACCGCCTGGCCGCGGCGATCACCGACGCGCAGCTGCGCGGCGACGAGAAGGGTCGTCCCGTCTACGACCTCGACGAGCTGGCCGAGCGGGGCCGCGGTCACTGGGTCGTCCTGACGGGGTGCCGCAAGGGCCACGTCCGGCAGGCGCTGGCCGGTGGCGGTCGCGAGGCGGCCGCGCAGGCGCTCGACCTGCTGACCCAGCGCTTCGGCATCGACGGCGTCGGTGTCGAGCTGATCAACCACGGCTTCCCGGGCGACAGCGCCGTCAACGACGCCTTGACCGATCTGGCGCGCGACCACGGTCTCGCGACGGTCGCCACCAACAACGTCCACTTCGCCCGCCCGTCGGGGGCTCGGCTGGCCGCGGCCACCGCGGCCGTCCGGGCCAGACGCAGCCTCGCCGAGCTCGACGGGTGGCTGCCGGCCACCGGGGCGGCGCACCTGCGCTCGGGGGCCGAGATGCAGCAGCTGTTCCGCCGCTACCCGGGTGCGGTCGCGCGCACCGTCCCGCTGGCCGCCGAGCTCGCGTTCGACCTGCGCGCCGCGACCCCTCAGCTGCCCAAGCGCGGCATCCCCGACGGCAAGACCGCGATGCAGCACCTGCGCGACCTGGCCGAGCAGGGCATCCGCACGCGCTACGCCGACAACCAGGAAGCCGCCCGCGAGCGCATCGAGCACGAGCTCGCGGTCATCGAGGAGAAGGACTTTCCCGGCTACTTCCTGATCGTCCACGACATCGTGCAGTTCGCCCGGTCGAAGGGCATCCTCTGCCAGGGTCGGGGCTCGTCGGCCAACTCGGCCCTCTGCTACGCGCTCGAGATCACGGCGATCGACTCGATTTTCTTCGACCTGCCGTTCGAGCGCTTCCTCGCCACGACCCGCGAGGAGGAGCCCGACATCGACGTCGACTTCGACTCCGACCGGCGCGAGGAGGTCATCCAGTGGGTCTACGACACCTACGGACGACGCAACGCCGCCCAGGTCGCCAACGTCATCAGCTACCGTCCGCGCTCGGCGATCCGCGACGCCGCCAAGGCGCTGGGCTACTCGGTCGGGCAGCAGGACGCGTGGTCCAAGCAGATCGACGGCTGGGGCCCGATGGGCAGCGAGGACGTCGAGGGCGTCCCGGCACCCGTCACGTCGCTGGCCCGCCAGATGATGACCGCGCCCCGGCACCTGGGTATCCACTCCGGCGGCATGATCCTGACCGAGCGACCCATCGGCGAGGTGTGCCCCATCGAGCGCGGCCGCATGGACCAGCGCACGGTCCTGCAGTGGGACAAGGACGCCTGCGAGTTCATGGGCCTGGTCAAGTTCGACCTGCTGGGCCTCGGCATGCTCGGTGCGCTCGACCACACGATGCGCATCGTCGCCGAGCACCTGGGCGAGCAGTGGGACCTCGACTCGATGCCCAAGGAGGAGGCCGGCGTCTACGACATGCTGTGCCGCGCCGACTCGATCGGTGTCTTCCAGGTCGAGAGCCGCGCCCAGATCGGCACCCTGCCCCGGCTGCAGCCGCGACGGGCCTACGACCTGGCGATCGAGATCGCCCTCATCCGTCCGGGTCCCATCCAGGGTGGGGCCGTGCACCCCTACATCCGGCGCGCCATGGGCAAGGAGCCCGTGACGTACCCGCACCCGATCCTCGAGCCGGTGCTCGAGCGCACCATGGGCGTCCCGCTGTTCCAGGAACAGCTCATGCAGATGGCGATCGCGATCGGCGACTGCACGGGCGACGAGGCCGATCTGCTGCGCCGGGCCATGGGCTCCAAGCGAGGCATCGAGCGCATCGAGTCGCTCGAGGACAAGCTCTTCGCGGGCATGGCACGTCACGGTCTCACCCCCGAGGAGTCCGACGAGATCTACATTAAGATCAAGTCGTTCGCCAACTTCGGCTTCGCCGAGAGCCACGCCCTCAGCTTCTCGCTGCTGGTCTACGCCAGCTCGTGGCTCAAGCTGCACTACCCGGGGGCCTTCCTGGCGGCGCTGCTGCGCAACCAGCCGATGGGCTTCTACTCGCCGCAGTCGCTCACGACCGATGCCCGCCGGCACGGCGTGACGGTGCTGCGTCCCGACATCGCACGGTCGGGCGCCCAGGCCGATCTCGAGCCGCTCGGCGACGACCGGTCACCCACCGGACGCGCCGCCTGCCTCGATCGCGAGCAGCCCGCGGTCGGACGGTTCGTCCGCGAGACCACTCCCGACCCGACGCCCGAGCACCGACGCGACGGGCACTTCGCGGTCCGTCTCGGGCTCGACGAGGTGCAGGGCATCGGGCTCGACGTCGCCCGGCGCATCGTGACCGCCCGCGACGAGCAGCCCTTCTCCGACATGGCCGACGTGGCCCGGCGCACCGGGCTGACGGTGGCGCAGATGGAGTCGCTGGCCACGGCCGGTGCCTTCGACGGGTTCGGCGTGACGCGCCGTCAGGCGCTCTGGAACGCCGGCTACGTCCAGAGCGTTGACCAGCTCGACGGCACCGCGGTCGCGGCTCCGCCCCCGATGCTGCCGGGCATGAGCGACGTCGAGATCACGATGGCCGACCTCTGGGCGACCCGCATCTCGCCCGAGACGCATCCCATCGAGCACCTGAGGTCGTTGCTGACGTCCGAGGGCATCCTGTCGGTGTCCGACACCGCCACCGCCGAGGCCGATCGGAGGGTCAAGGTCGCCGGCCTGATCACGCACCGCCAACGTCCGGCGACGGCGTCGGGCATCACCTTCCTCAACATCGAGGACGAGACGGGGATGCTCAACGTCGTGTGCTCGCAGGCACTCTGGAGCCGTTACCGGGTCGTGGGACGCAACTCGGCCGGCATGGTCATCCGCGGCATCCTCGAGCGCAGCCACGAGGGCGTCGTCAACCTGGTCGCCGACAAGCTCATGCGCATCGAGGAGGTCTACCCCGAGGCCGGTCGCGCGATCCCGCCCAAGCACCGCGGCCGTGACTTCCAGTGATGCTGGCGTCAGAATCGGTGGTGATCCGTCGTCGCCGAGCACCAGAGGGGACCCCGCCGTGCCGTTGCTGATCGCCGCCGAGGCCATGACGCTGATCGAGGCGGCAGAGTCACCTGAGGCCGGTGGCCGCTTCCACCACCGCCGGGCCGCGGCGCGCTTGGACGACGAGCTCGGCAGCCCGCGCCGGTTGGCCCTCGGCTTCGTGGGTCTTCTCGGCATCGTGGCCGGCGGGATGCTGGTGGGTCTTGCCGCCGACTCGTTCGGTGACGACGACGCGCTCGCCGTCGTCGCGCTGGTCGTGGGACTGGCCGTCGGTGTGCCCGGCGTGCTGCTCGGCCTGGCCGTGGTCCGTGCGGGCGAGCGGGTGTGCCGCGCCTACGCGGTGTGGGTCGCCGACGACGCCTTCGGCTCGCCCCGGCGGGGCACGATGGTCGAGCGGCTCTTCTCCGGACGCAGCATCGTGCGGTCGGCCCTGGCCGCGTTCGCGCTGATCGCCTCGGTCTTCGCGTGGGCGCTCCTCGGCCTGGCGGTGGCACCGTCCGGACCGGTCGACGTCGAGGGGCTCAGGGTCGCGATGGTCACGATGAGCCTGGTCTGGGCCGTGGCCTTCACCGCATCGACGTTCTACCTCGTGGCCGGCGAGGTCCGGACGGGCTGGGCACACTCGCAGTCGGTCATCCGGGGTCGGTGACGCCCGGCAGGTACGACCGCACGGTGTCGAGCGTGTCGGCGTCGGCGGCGCTCTTGTCGTCGCGGTAGCCGACCACGCGGGCGAAGCGCAGCGCGACGCCACCGGGGTAGCGGGTCGAGCGCTGCACGCCGTCGAAGGCGATCTCGACCACCTGCTCGGGGCGCACCGTCACGACGTAGCCGTCGTCGGACGTCTCGAGCTCGCGGAACCGCTCGGTCTGCCACCGCAGCACCTCGTCGGTCATGCCCTTGAACGTCTTGCCGAGCATGACCAGCTCGCCGGACCGGGGGTCGCGGGCGCCCAGGTGGATGTTGGAGAGCCACTCGCTGCGCCGACCTGAGCCACGCTCGACGGCCAGCACGACCAGGTCGAGGGTGTGCACGGGCTTGACCTTGACCCACGTGGCGCCGCGGCGACCCGCGGCGTAGGGCGCCGACAGGCTCTTGACGACGACGCCCTCGTGCCCGAGCTCGAGCACCCGGGCCGTGAACTCCTCAGCCTCGGCGGCATCGTCGGTGAGCAGGCGCGGCACGAGGTGCTCGGGGCGCACCAGAGAGGCGAGCACCTCGAGACGCTCGTGGGTGGGGGAGTCGACCAGGTCGCGCCCGTCGAGGTGCAGGACGTCGAAGAAGGCCGGCGTCAGCTCGACACCTGCCGCGGATGCTGCTCGTGAGGCCGTCTCCTGGAACGGACGGGGCCGTCCGTCGGGCCCCAGCGCCAGCACCTCGCCGTCGAGCACGACCTCGCTGCGCGGCAGGGCGAGGGCGGCCTCGACGACCTCGGGGTGACGGCTCGTGACGTCGTCGAGCGAGCGCGTGACGACGAGCACCTCGTCGTCGCGCCGGTGCACCTGGATGCGGACGCCGTCGAGCTTGGTGTCGATCGCGACCGTGCCGCCGCCGGCCTTGGCCATGGCCTCGGCGACCGAGCCCGCCGACGAGGCCAGCATCGGCAGCACCGGACGTCCGACCTGCAGCACGAAGGCGGCCAAGGCCTGCTCGCCGCCGGTGAGCGCCGCGACCGCGACGTCGACCGTGGAGCCGGCCATCATCGCTGCGCGACGGACGCTCGTGGCGGGGACGCCTCCGGCGACGGCCAACGCTTCCTGCACCAACGAGTCGAGCGCTCCCTGCCGCACCTCGCCCGTCACGATGCTGCGCAGCCAGGCCTGCTCGTCGGCGGTGGCGCGGGCGAACAATGCGGAGACAGCGGCCGCACGGGCGGCCTGCGAGCCGGCACCGGAGAAGGTCGACATGGCCTCGAACGCCGCATGCACCTCGGACACCGTCAGGCTCGCCTCGTCGGCGGGCGGCGGCAGGTCGCCCAGCGATCGCCACCCGAGGCCCGTGCGCCGCTGGCGCAGTGCTCCGGCGAGGTATGCCGTGACGGTCACGACGTCGTCGGGATCGTCGAGGCCTGCCAGCAGCTCGGCGAGCGCAGCCGTCTTGGCAGTGCGCGAGCGGGTGGCGGCGACCGCGAGCGAGGTGGCGACGACGTCGGCGAGGAGCATCGGACCATCATCGTCGCGACCACCGACACCCGCACGGGACGACCGAACCGGCCACCGCCGACGTCACCGCGCCGGTCGGGGCGGCACTTAATGTTGACGTGACTTTAAGGTAAGGCTAGAGTGACCTTAGAGTCACTCCTACTTTAAGTCAGGATCCACCATGACGACGTCGTCGATCGACCAGCGGGTCTCGCTCGCGGTCTCGACCGTCATCTTCGCCCTGCGCCCGCACCCCGACACCGGCCTCATGACGCTGTGGCTGCCGCTGGTCCGCCGCATCCGCGAGCCCTACGAGGGCATGTGGGCCCTGCCCGGTGGCCCGCTCGAGGCCGACGAGGACCTCGCCGCCAGCGCGCAGCACACGCTCGAGCGCACCACCGGCCTGGCCCCCAACTACCTCGAGCAGCTCTACGCGTTCGGCAACGTCGACCGGTCGCACTCCGACACCGTCGGCTACCGCTCGAGTGACCGGGTCGTCTCGATCGTCTACTGGGCCCTGGTGCGCCAGGACGAGGTCGCGCGGGCCGTCGACGGCGAGAACGTCGAGTGGTTCGTCGCCGACGACCTGCCGCCCCTGGCCTTCGACCACGCCCAGATCGTCGACTACGCGCTGGCGCGCCTGCGGGCCAAGATCACCTACACGCCCATCGCGCACGCCTTCCTGCCGACGGAGTTCACCCTGGCCGACCTGCGGGCCGTCCACGAGGCCGTGCTGCGCACGACGCTCGACCCCGCCAACTTCCGCCGCCAGGCCCTGGCCACCAAGACCCTCGTCCCCACCGGCACGTGCCTGCAGGGCACGAGCCACCGTCCCCCCGCGCTGTTCCGCTTCGAGGCCGGCGCGCCCACTCCCGCCCCCGAGGAGCAGCGATGACATCCGTCACCAAGTCCGTCGACACCCTGATCGTCGAGCAGCCCGCCGCGAGCTGCGACGCCGATCTGGCGAAGGGGCCGTGGGAGTTCGACACGTTCCCCGGCTACGGTCCCGGCGCGTCCGAGGACGACGTCATCCCCGAGCCGGTCGTCCGGCCCGGGCAGCTGCCTGCCGCCTACCAGCGCATGGGCGACGACGAGCTGCACGCGCGCATCGTCGCGGCCAAGCAGACGCTCGGCGACCGGCTGGTCATCCTCGGCCACTTCTACCAGCGCGACGAGGTCATCCAGTACGCCGACTTCGTGGGTGACTCCTTCCAGCTCGCCAACGCCGCGCTGACCAAGCCGGACGCCGAGACGATCGTGTTCTGCGGCGTGCACTTCATGGCCGAGACCGCCGACATCCTGGCGCGTCCCGAGCAGAGAGTGATCCTGCCTAACCTCGCGGCCGGCTGCTCGATGGCCGACATGGCCGACGAGGACTCGGTCGAGGCGTGCTGGGACGACCTCATGGCCCTCTACGGCTCCGAGTCGGACGCCGACGGGCGCCAGCCGGTCATCCCGGTCACCTACATGAACTCCTCGGCCGCCCTCAAGGCGTTCTGCGGTCGCAACGGCGGCATCGTCTGCACGTCGTCCAACGCCGCGACGGTGCTCGAGTGGGCCTTCGAGCGCGGTCAGCGGGTGCTGTTCTTCCCCGACCAGCACCTGGGCCGCAACACGGCCAAGGCGATGGGCGTCCCCCTCGAGCAGATGCCGATGTGGAACCCCCGCAAGCCGCTCGGCGGCAACACCGAGGCCGACCTGGCCGAGGCGAAGGTCATCCTGTGGCACGGCTTCTGCTCGGTGCACAAGCGCTTCAGCGTCGCGCAGATCGACAAGGCCCGCGCCGAGCACCCCGGCGTCAAGATCATCGTGCATCCCGAGAGCCCCATGCCGGTCGTCGACGCCGCTGACGCCGCCGGCTCCACCGACGCCATCCGCAAGTTCGTGATCGCGTCCGAGCCCGGCGACACCATCGCCATCGGCACCGAGATCAACATGGTCAACCGGCTCGCCGCAGAGTTCCCCGACCGCACCATCTTCTGCCTCGACCCGGTCGTCTGCCCTTGCTCGACGATGTACCGCATCCACCCGGGCTACCTCGCCTGGACGCTCGACGGTCTCGTGGCCGGCGAGGTCCACAACCAGATCGTGGTGGCCGACGACGTCGCCGCCGACGCCAAGGTCGCGCTCGAGCGCATGCTCGCGGCGCTGCCCACGTGAGCCAGGAGCACTGACATGACACGCAGCCTCATCGTCGTCGGCAGCGGCATCGCCGGCATGACCACCGCGCTGGACGCCGTCGGCACGTTCGACGTGACGCTGGTGACCAAGGCCGACCTCGCGCAGAGCAACACCCGCTACGCGCAGGGCGGCGTGGCCGTCGTCATCGACGACATGGCCGACACCGGCGCGCCGACGCTCGGCGACTCGGTCGCCTCGCACGTCGCCGACACGGTCGTGGCCGGTGCCGGGCTCGGCGACGCCGACACGATCGGCATCCTGTGCGCCGAGGGCCCGCAGGCGATGGACGACCTCATCGCCCGCGGTGTGCCGTTCGACCGGCACGACGGCGAGCTGTCGCACGGCCTCGAGGCCGCCCATGCCTTCCCGCGCATCCTGCACGCCGGCGGTGACGCGACGGGCGCGGCCATCGCCTACGCCCTGATCGACCGCCTCCGCGAGAGTGCCGTGACGGTGCGCGAGCAGACGACCGTCGTCGACCTGGTGCTCGAGGGCCCTTCGACAGGTTCAGGGGCCACGAGGGTCGTCGGCGTGACCCTGCTCGGCGGTGAGCAGCTCCGCGCCGACGCCGTCGTCCTGGCCACCGGGGGAGCGGGCCAGCTGTTCCCCTACACGACCAACCCCGAGGTCGCGACGGCCGACGGGCTCGGCATGGCGCTGCGTGCGGGAGCCGTCGCCGCCGATCTCGAGTTCTACCAGTTCCACCCCACGTCGCTCGACGCTCCCGGCAACTTCCTCGTCTCCGAGGCGGTCCGCGGCGAGGGCGCCGTCCTGATCGATGCCGACGGCAAGCGGTTCATGCTCGACGTGCACCCCGACGCCGAGCTGGCGCCGCGCGACGTCGTGGCTCGCGGCATCGCCCAGCAGATGGCTCGGCAGCCCGGCATCCCGGTTCGCCTCGACGCGACGCATCTCGGCTCCGACTTCTTGGCCCGGCGCTTCCCCAACATCGACGCCGCCTGCCGCGCGCAGGGCTACGACTGGGGCCAGGTCCCCGTCCCCGTCACGCCTGCGGCCCACTACTTCATGGGCGGCATCCGCACCGACGAGTGGGGACGCACCTCGGTGCCCGGTCTGTACGCGGTCGGCGAGGTCGCCTGCAACGGCCTGCACGGCGCCAACCGGCTGGCCTCCAACTCCCTCCTCGAGGGCGCGGTCTACGGACGACGGGTCGTCGAGGGTATCGAGGCGCCCGCCCCCGTCGTGCCGTTCGACGACGAGTGGTCCGCGCCGCTCGACCTCGACCTGAGCGACGACCCCGACGCCCACGACGTCAGCCGCGCCGACCTCCAACAGCTCATGTGGGACGCGGCCGGGCTGGCTCGCGACGGTGCCGACCTCGCGCAGGCCGCAGCCGAGCTGCGCCGCTGGAAGTCGCCGGCCGTCACCGACGCCAAGGCCGCCGAGGACGCCAACCTGCTCGTCGTGGCCCGAGCCGTCGTCGCCAGCGCGCTGGCCCGTCGTGAGTCCCGGGGCGGGCACTACCGCACCGACTTCCCGCGGACCGACCCGTCGCAGGCCCGCCACTCCTCGATCGGAGCCACCGCATGACCCTGCTCGAGCGTCGCCAGATCCAGCGCGTCGTCGACATGGCCCTCGACGAGGACGCGCCGTTCGGCGACCTGACGTCGCAGACGCTGGTGCCCGTGACGGCCGTCGCGCGCGCCGACCTGGTGGCCCGAGAGCCGGGGGTGCTTGCCGGAGCCGACGTGTTCGAGATCGCCATGACGACGCTCGACCCGTCGGTCGAGGTCACCCGCCACGCGGCCGACGGCGACGCCTTCGAGCGCGGTGCGGTGCTCGCGCACGTCGAGGGCCCGGCGCGTGCCGTGCTGCAGGCCGAGCGGGTCGCGCTCAACCTCGTGCAGCGCATGACCGGCATCGCGACGCTCACCCGCGCCTACGTCGAGGCCGTCGCCGGCACGGGTGCCCGGGTCGTCGACACCCGCAAGACCACGCCCGGCCTGCGGGCCCTCGAACGCCACGCGGTGCGCTGCGGCGGCGGCCACAACCACCGCTACTCGCTGTCCGACGCCGTCATGGCCAAGGACAACCACCTCGCGGTCATCCCCGATCTCACCGCGGCGCTGCGCCAGGCGAAGGCCGATTTGCCGCACACGACCCACATCGAGGTCGAGGTCGACCGCCTCGACCAGCTCGACGCGGTGCTCGCCGCGGAGGCCGCGGGCACGATCATGCTCGACAACTTCAGCCTCGACGACCTGCGGGCCGGGGTCGCGCGCATCGGCGGTCAGGCCCTCGTCGAGGCCAGCGGCGGCATCACCCTCGACACGATCGGCGACGTCGCGGCCACCGGAGTCGACGTCATCTCGGTCGGTGCCCTCACCCACAGCGTCCGGGCCCTCGACCTCGGGCTCGACATCACGGTGTCGTAGCGCCGTGATCTATCTGGACGCGGCAGCCACGAGGCCCGTCGACCGTCGCGTGCTCGAGGCCATGTGGCCCCACCTCGGCCCCGAGTTCGGCAATCCGTCGAGCCACCACGAGGTGGGTGAGGCGGCACGCCGTGCCCTCGAGCAGGCGCGCGCCGACGTGGCTCGGGTGCTGGGCGCCAAGCCGTCCGAGATCACGTTCACGTCCGGTGGCACCGAGTCCGACAACGCCGCGGTCAAGGGCATCGCGCTGGCAGCCCCCCGCGGACGCCACGTCGTGGTCTCGACCGTCGAGCACCCGGCCGTGCTCGAGTCGGCGGAGTTCCTCGAGCGCATCGGCTACGAGGTCAGCCGGGTCGCCGTCGATGCCCAGGGGCTGGTGCAGCCGGACGCGCTCGAGGCGGTCCTGCGCGACGACACCACCCTCGTCAGCGTCCAGCACGCCAACAACGAGGTCGGCACGGTCCAGCCGATCGCCCGGCTGTCCGCACTGACCGCCGCCCGCGGCATCCCCTTCCACACCGATGCCGTCCAGTCCGCCGGCTGGCTCGACCTCGACGTGGGTCGTCTCGGGGTCCAGGCCATGAGCATCTCGGGGCACAAGCTCGGTGCGCCCAAGGGCGTCGGCGTGCTCTTCCTCGCCCGACGCACGCCGTTCGAGCCGCTGATCCACGGCGGAGGCCAGGAGGGCGGACGTCGCTCCGGCACCGAGAACGTGGCGGCCGCGGTCGGCATGGCCGCAGCGCTGCGGCTCGCCCAAGGACCGTCCGACGACGTCGTCGCGCGACGTGACGCGTTCGTGGCACGGGTGCTGGCCGACGTCCCCGGGGCCGTGCTCACCGGCCACCCCCACCTGCGGCTGCCCGGCAGCGCCTCGTTCGTCCTGCCCGGCACGAGCGGCGAGTCGGTGCTGGTCGAGCTCGAGGCGCGCGGCATCGTGTGCTCGTCCGGCTCGGCGTGTGCCGCCGGCAGCGACGATCCCTCGCACGTGCTGCTGGCCATGGGCGTCCAGCCCGAGATCGCGCAGACGGCCGTGCGGTTCACCTTCGGCCGCGAGACGACCGACGCCGATCTCGGCACCACCGCCGCCGAGCTCGCCGCGGCCGTCCGCACCGTGTCGGGCCTGGCCACGTGAGCGAGCCCCGGGTCCTGCGGGCGTCGCGCCAGCACTACCGCCGCTGGCTGCGCGGCAGCCTGGCCACGGGCGGAGCGCTCGCGACCGGTCTGTTCGCCCTCAACGTGGCGAGGGCCGACTCGGTGGTCGACCTGATCGTGCTCGTGGCGATCGTGGCGCTGACCCCCGCCGCGGCCCTCGCAGCCGTGGCGGTGCACATCGCCAGCAGCCGGGTCACGCTGGGCGACGGGTGGGTCGAGTACACGCGATGGCGGTGGCGACGCACGGTGCTGCGGGTCGACGACGGCCTGGTCGGCCTGCTGGCGGTCTACAAGCCGACGCTGAGCAACAGCCCGCCCACCCCGCTGCTCATGGCTCGGCGGGCCGGCGGGGGGCCGCGCATGAAGCTCAGCGGCGCCTACTGGGAGCAGGCCGACCTGGTCGCCGTCGCCGAGGCGTTGGGGCTGCCGGTGCGTGAGCGGATGCTCGACGCGGCCGGCTACGAACGACGGGCGCCTGGGGTCATGCCGTGGCGCGAGCGTCACTGGATCGCGTTCGGGGTGGTCGGTGCGCTGGTCGTCACGGCGGTCGTCGCCGCCGCGGTCGTCGGGTACTTCGCGATGACCGACAGGCCGCCGTTCGACGACCGGCCCCCGCGGGCGGTCAGCGCCGGCACGACCCGCGCCCAGGACGCCGTGGTGCGCCAGGTCGTCGCGGTCGTCGGAGGACGCTGGGAGGCGCCTGAGGTGTCGCTGATCGCCTGCCAGGACGAGGACGACTACCAGGGGTGGCGACGGGTGGTCACCGTCGAACCCGGTGACGTCCCGCGGTCGATGACCGACGAGACGGTCTCCGAGGTGGTCGCGGCGATGGCCGACCAGGGCTACACCCACGTCCGCGGGAGCAAGGTCGACGACGTGAGCGGCAGCCTGCCCGGTGCCGCCTTCGGTGAGGACGAGGTGGCGCTCGAGCTCGAGCCGAGGTTCGCCGGCCTCAGGGTCGAGGGGCACTGCGAGGTGCCCGGCCGCTGACGGCCCGGCGTCGGCGGTCGCGGCGCATGGCCGCCAGCACGCAGGTGCCCCAGGCGAGGAACCACGGGTCCCAGAAGAACGCGTGCCAGCGGACGGCGTGGGGATCCGCAGTGTCGACATCGGCCAGCACGACCGCGAGGCCGGCGATCGTGAGCACGCCGCCGTACACGACGAGCACGACGCCGACCGCCCACGCTGCCGCCCGCGTGAGGCGTCCTGCGGCGTCACCGGCGGCGAACCAGGGCAAAGCCACGGCGACGAGCTTGAGCGCGACGACCGACAGCAGCGCCAGGCTGACGGTCCAGCCCCCGTCGCGTCCGAGTCGCTCGAGCTCGCCGCCGACCGTGTCGAGCAGCCAGGTCGAGCCCAACGCCCACACCAGGCTGGTGGCGGCGTGGGCGCCGCCGAGCACCGTGGCGGCGACGAGCCATGCGCGGTCGCGGGTCATCGGCGCCGCAGCAGCCAGCGCTGGATCGGGTCGCGCTCGGTGGCGGCGCGAGCGGCCCTGAACTGACCCCAGATCAGCACGGCGGCGGTGCCGAGGCCGATCGCGACGAATCCGAGCGAGAACACGGCCAGTGCGAGCGTCTCGCCCTCCCACCACGTCGGACGCGGTCCACGGTCGAGGACGTCGAGGAACGTGACCGGGGCCAGGGCCGACACCGCGGCGGCGCCGATCCTCACGACTTGGGCGCCCTCGAACACGAAGGCGCGTGCCTCGACGGCGTCCCGCACCGGGTCGGCCCGCCACTGCTCGACCCCTGCGCCACCGCCGGGCAGCCGCTCGGGCAGCAGGGTCCACCAGCAGTAGGCGTCGACCACGCGCCGTCCCGAGCGCCAAGCGGCGATTCCTGTCGGCACCGCGCCGCCCAGCAGGACGGCGCCGCCGAGCAGCGACACGATGCGCAGCCACCACGGTGCGTCGTGCGAGACGACGGTCGCGAGGGCAGCGACGCCCACCACGGCGCCCGACCACGCTGCCAGGCCGGCCGCCAGGCGGGTCCACGAGTCGCACTCGCGGCGAAGGATCTTCAGCGACCGAGCGCGTTCCCACAGCGGAAGCTCCTCGGGCGCGATCCCGTCGACGTCGCGCTCGACGAGGGGGCGGGCCTCGCGGCCGATCAGGTCGACGGTCACGCCGCCGAACCTAGCAACCGGTCGGTATCGGCGCTGCTCGGCGGCGTGCTGGGCGACTGGACCGGACGACCTTCCTCGGCTCAGTCGTCGGCCGAGCGGTCCTCGGCCGTGGGGAGCTCGCACACGCCGTCGACGCAGGAGGGGGCGTCGTCGCCGATCATCTCCAGCGGGCTGACCGGCTGCTGCGGGTCAGTGCTCATGCCTCGTCAGCGGCCTTGCGCAGCACCTCGACGATCGCCGACGGATCCTGTGCACCCGAGACACCGAAGCGCCCGTCGATGACGAAGAACGGCACACCGCTGATGCCGTAGGCGATGGCCTGCTGCTTGTCGGCCGCGACGGCCGGGAGGAACTGCTCGGACGTCAGCGCGGCCAGTGCCTCGTCGCGGTCGAGACCGATCTCGGCCGCCAGGTCGGCAAGATCCTCGACGCGTCCGACGTGGCGACCCTCCTCGAAGTACGCCGCGAAGAGCCGCTCGCTCATGTCGAGCTGGCGGTCCTTCGACTTCGCGAAGTGCAGCAGCTCGTGCGCCTTGACGGTGTTGGTGTGCTGGAGCGCGTCGAAGTCGTACGCCAGCCCCTCGGTCGCGGCGAGCTCGGTCATCTGGCCGAGCATCTGCTCGACCTGGGCGGCCGGCATGCCCTTGTGCGACACGAGGAAGTCGACCTCGGTGCCGTCGAAGTCGACCGGCGTGTCGGGGGAGAGCTCGAAGGAGTGGTACTCGACCTCGAGCTCGCCGCCCGTGGTGGCGAACTCCGCAGCGGCGGTCTCGAAGCGGCGCTTGCCGACGAAGCACCAGGGGCACGCGATGTCGGACCAGATGTCGACCTTGACTGAGTTGCTCATGTGCGCGACAACCGGCTGGACGCCGAGACTATTCCGGTGTCGTCCGCTTCCGCAGCAGGGTCCTCAAGGAGTAGGTTCATGTCATGACAATTGCAGTGGCCTACCGGCCTGACGAGTTCGGACGCGCCGCCCTCGAGTGGGCCGCCGAGCATGCCACCGCCGTCGACGCGTCGATCATCGTGATCAACATCAGCCGGGGCGAGCCGCGGCTCGACGCCGGCTTCGCCCGCGGTCGCGACATCCAGGACATCACCGACAGCCTCAGCGCCAAGGGCGTGTCGATCGAGGTGCGTCAGACCGAGGGCGACAACGTCGCCGACGCCGTCCTGTTCGAGGCCGAGCAGGCGGGCGCGACGTTGATCGTCGTCGGCATCCGGCGGCGCAGCCCCGTCGGCAAGATGCTGATGGGCAGCGTCGCCCAGTCGATCCTGCTCGACGCATCCGTCCCGGTCGTCGCCGTCAAGCCCTGACCCTGCCGGAGCCTCGCCGGGTCGTGACTAGACTCGGCGCGGCCGGCACCGCGAGCGGTGCGCCAAGCCGACGGGAGCCACGATGACCCATGACGCCGACGACGAGCTCGACCGGCTCCGCCTGGCCCTGCTGCACGAGCGGTCGCGGGCCGAGCGGGCCGAGCACGAGCTGTCCGAGCTGAAGGCGTCCGTAGCGGTGCAGCAACCCGTCGTCCCCGCCGTGCCCGCCGCGGAGCCGGCACCGACCCGGCGTCTGCGACGGCGGCGCCGGTGACCCGTCCTCACCTCGTGGTCGTGCGGGCTCGCGAGGCCGGAGCGCGCCTCGCCCCCGCGGCCCTCGACGCGACGTCGTCCTCGCTGGCCGCCCAGACGTGGGACGACTGGACGGTCGTGACGGGGCCCGACGCGCCGGCCGGCCAGGACGACCTGCAGGGCCTGCTGCTGCTTCCACGCCTCGTCACGGTGCCGGCCGACGCCCGCGAGGTTCTCGTCGTCGTGCTGCCCGAGGGCGCCGTGCTGGCCGGTGACGCGCTCGAGCGCATCGCAGCGGCCGCCGGTGGGGGAGCGCGCCTGGTCAGCTGGGACAGCGATGTCGACGACGTGCCCGCGCTGCGGTTCGGCTGGTCGCCCGAGACGCTGTGGTCGGCCGACTACCTGCACGGGTGCTTCGCCCTGCCGCTCGACGACTACCGCGCGGCGGCCGAGGCAGCAGTGGCGTCCGACGTCCCCTTGAGCACCTGGAGCCTGCTGCTGCACGTGCCGCCCGACGTCGCACCCACCGTCCACGTGTCCAGGTCCTTGGTCGAGCGGCGCCCCACGGACGCCGTGCCCGTCGAGACGGCCCGCCGCATCGTGCAGGCCGGTCTCGACCACCGGGGCGTCCCCGCGATCGCCGACCTCGCGGGCGGCACGACCCGCCTGGCCTGGCGGCCCGACACGTGGCCGTCGGTCTCGATCGTCATCCCGTCGCGGCACAACGAGGCGTTGCTGGCCCCCCTGCTCGACAGCCTGCGGCTCACGGCCGCCGTGGCCGCGGCCGGCGCGGGCCCGGCGTTCGAGGTGCTGATCGTCGACAACGGTGGCCAGACGTCCGAGCACGAGGCGTTCTACCGGCGCGACTGGCCGGCCGAGCACGGTTTCGAGCTCGACGTGCTGTGGTGGCAGCAGGCTCCGTTCCACTACGGACACGTCAACAACGAGGGCGTCCGTCTCGCTCACGGCGAGGTCGTCGTGCTGCTCAACGACGACACGCTCGTCGAGCGTGGCGAGTGGCTCGCCGAGCTCGTCGGTCTCGCCACGCTGCCTGGGGTGGGATGTGCCGGCACGGCGCTGCTCGACCCCGACGGACGACTGCAGCACGCGGGCGTCTGGCTGGGCATGTGGGGCTACGCCGGACACCTGTTCGCCGGCCTCGAGCCGGGCGACGACACGCTGATGGGGCCCACCACCTGGTACCGCAACACCCTTGCCGTGACCGCGGCCTGCCTCGCGGTCCGCAAGGACCTCTTCGAGCAGGTCGGCGGACTCGACCCACGGTTCGTACTGGCCGGCAGCGACGTGACGCTGGGCCTCGACCTGCACGCGTCCGGCCTGCGCAACGTCTGCTCGCCGCACCCCGACGTCCACCACCTCGAGTCCGCCACGCGGTCGTCGGCACCGCTCGGCGACCAGCTCGCCAGCATGGTGCGCTACCAGCCGTGGCACGACGCGGGCGACCCGTACCTGAACGCCCGGGTCAGCCTGCGGTCGAAGGCGCCGCGTCTGCGACGTCCCAAGGAGCGTGACCCGGTCGCGACCGTGCGCGCCGAGCTCGGGGTCGTCCTGTGACGTCCGCCGGAGGCCCCGCCGTCTACCTGCGGCTGGCCGGCCTGCGCGCCACGCTCGACTCGCCGACCGTCAGGCTCGGCACGCTCGCGCAGCTCGCCCTCGGCCAGGCCGGCGCTCGCGTGATGCGCAGCGACGAGGCCGGCGCTCCGGCCAAGCCGCGCGACGATGCGTTCTCGTGGATGCTGCAGCACGACAGGTTCCTGCGTGACCTGTCCGACGGAGGTCCTCGCGCCGCCGGCGCCCACGGTGGCGTCGTGGTCAGCGACGACGTGCGCACGATCGCGGCCGCGCGTCCCGACGTGCCCGCACTCGCCGGCGCACCGGTCCTGTGGGCCGCGCCCGCTCCGGCCCTGCTCGACCCGGCCGAACGTCCTGCTGGTGCCCTCACCCTGACCACGGCCGACGCCGACGTGCTCGCCGCGGCAGGCGTCCGCGCCACGTCGCTGCTCGCGTGGTCGCGACCCGTCACCGCCGTGCGACCCGTCCGGCGAGTCGTCGTCGCGGTCGGTGCGGGGGCCGCGCCGGACGTGCTGGCGCTGACCGCAGCGCTCGCATCGGGCCTGCCCGGCCGCCCCGTCGTCGACGTCCTGCCCGACCAGCCGCTGCAGGCCGGCGACCGCCTCCACGCGCCGCAGCACCCGTGGGCGCGCAGCCGTCTGGTGCGCTCGTGCGACCTCCTGCTGGTGCTCGGGCGCTCGGCCGGCGCCGACCTGCTGGCGGCCGAGGCGACGGCGGCGGGGGCACGCGTCCACCGGATCGTCGTCGGAGCGGCGAGGCCCGACCCCTCGCCGCTCGCCGGGGCGTTGCCGCACGGTTGGGGTTTGGCCCCCATCGACACGGTCGCCCGCGCCGAGTCCCTGCACGTGCCGCTCAGGGCACTGGCAGGATGGCTGACCGAGGTGTCCGGCGCGCGCGACGAGGAGCGGTGATGGCTGAGCGGTCCTGGGTGCGACGGGTCGCCTCACGAGGTCGCCGGTGGCTCGCGGCCCGGGCGCTGGGGGCCTACGAGCTGCTGGCCGGGCAGGGTGCCGTCACGCGCCAGGCGAGCCCGTCGCGGAGCCTCGAGGCGCGTCGCAAGACCACTCAGGACGACGCTCGAGCGCTGCCGCAGCTGCCGTCGATGCCCGCCGCCGCGAAGGTCTTCGAGGGAGTGACGCCGCAGAGCCTGCACCTCGCGGGCCTACGCCACGGCGACGCGCAGCCGGTCGTCTCCCTGGTCGTCCCCGCGATCCGTCCCGACAGCATCTTCGCGGGCGTGGCGACCGCGCTGCAGGTGGGACGGCTGCTGGCGCTCGCGCTCGACCGACCGCTGCGGGTCGTCCCGTTCGGCCGGGCCGAGCCCGAGCAGCTCGCCGCCGCGCTGACGGCCTTCCTGGCCGTCGACGGCCACCCCGTCCCGCCGCTGAGCGTCGTGCCGCAGCGTCAGCTGGCCCACACCACGGTCAGCAGCGACGACGTGTGGGTCGTGACGTACTGGACCACGGCACACGCCGCCGACGTCGCGTGCCGTGTCGGCGTGCTCGACCCTGCCCGGGTCGTCTACCTCGTCCAGGACTACGAGCCGGGCTTCCACGCCTGGTCCGTGGCGCACGCGCTGACCCGTCAGACGTACCGAGCCGGGTTCACCCACGTCGTCAACTCGTCGTCCTTGGCGCGCTACCTGGTCGAGCGCGAGGGCGACGGCACCGATCACGGGCTGGTGTTCGCCCCGCACCTCGACCTCGACCGGCTCGCACAGGTCGCGTCCCGTCGTGAGCCGTCGCAGCCGGTCCGGGTGTTCTTCTACGGGCGCCCCGGCAAGCCCCGCAACCTCTTCGAGCTCGGCGTCGCCGCGCTCCGGGCGGCCTCGGTGACGCTCGCCGCCGAGGGCATCGCCTGGCAGGCCGTGTCGGCGGGCGAGGAGCACCCCGACATCGAGCTGCCCACCGGGCAGACGGTGCGATCGCTCGGCACCGTCGACTGGGACGCCTACTACGACCTCCTCGCCGCGACCGACGTCGGTCTCAGCCTCATGCACAGCCCGCACCCGAGTCATCCGCCGCTCGAGGTCGCGGTGTCCGGCGGGCTGGCGGTCACCAACGACCTCGACGGCTCCCGCTCTCACTTCCACGACCGCGTGACAGCCGTCGCCCCCGATCCCGACGCCCTGGCCGCGGCGCTCGTCGACGCCGTGCGGTGTGCTGCCCACGAGGGCCCGCAACCCTTCGCGCCACCGGTCGAAGGACGACTGGGCCGTCCCCTCCACGAGGTCGTCGACGACCTCGCGCGCCGCCTGCGCTGAGCGCGCGCCGGCGCGCGGATCGGCGGGGATACGCTCGATCCGCACATCCCCTCCGAAAGGCGACACCCGTGACGCATGTACTGGACGACCTCGAAGCGCGCGGACTGGTCGCGCACTCGACGGACCGCGACGCCCTGCGCGCCGAGCTGTCCGCGGGGTCGATCACCTACTACGTGGGCTTCGACCCGACGGCACCCAGCCTGCACATCGGCAACCTGCTGCAGATCCTGACCGCCCGCAGGCTCCAGCTGGCCGGGCACCGACCACTGCTGCTCGTCGGTGGGTCCACCGGCCTGATCGGCGACCCCAAGGAGGCCGGCGAGCGGGTCATGAACACCAAGGAGACCGTGGGGGAGTGGGTGCAGCGCATCGCCTCCCAGGTCTCACGGTTCGTCGAGTTCGACGGCGACAACGGCGCCACCGTCGTCAACAACCTCGACTGGACGTCCGGGCTCAGCACGATCGACTTCCTGCGCGACATCGGCAAGCACTTCCCGGTCAACCGCATGCTGGCGCGTGACGTCGTCAGCAGCCGGCTCGAGTCCGGCATCAGCTACACCGAGTTCAGCTACGTCCTGCTGCAGTCGATGGACTTCCTCGAGCTCAACCGCCGGCACGGCTGCGTGCTGCAGACGGGGGGCAGCGACCAGTGGGGCAACATCACCGCGGGTGTCGAGCTCATCCGGCGCGCGGACGGCAAGAAGGCCCACGCGTTGGCCACCCCGCTCATCACGAAGGCCGACGGCACCAAGTTCGGCAAGACCGAGAGCGGCACGGTGTGGCTCGATCCCGAGCTCACCAGTCCCTACGCCTTCTACCAGTCGTGGATCCAGGCGGAGGACGCCAAGGTCGTCGAGTACCTGAGGCAGTTCACCTTCCTCGAGCTCGACGAGATCGCGCAGATCGAGGCCGAGCACACGGAGAAGCCCGCCTTGCGCATCGCCCAGCGACGCCTGGCCGCCGAGATGACCACGATCGTGCACGGCGAGGCCGAGACGGCGGCCGCCGAGCTGGCCTCGCTCGCGCTGTTCGGGCGGGCCGAGCTGGCAGACCTTCCCGAGGCGACGCTGGCAGCAGCGCTCTCCGAGGCGGGGGCGGCGGACCTCTCGGCCGCCGATGACCCGACCATCGTCGATGCGCTCGTGGCGACGGGGCTCGCCGACAGCCGTTCCGCCGCACGGCGGTCCGTGGGGGAGGGCGGGGCGTACCTCAACAACGAGCGCGTCACCGACCCCGATCTCGTGCTCTCCGCCGATCGGCTCCTCTACAGCACGTGGGCCGTCATCCGCAAAGGCAAACGGTCCGTCTCCGGTGTCCGTATCGCCTGACTCCTGCAATTCCAGGCCCGCGAGCCGCTGTGGCGTGGACCACAGGATCGCGATTTGACGAGGGGTGAAACGCCCCCGTAGTGTTCTTCTTGTTGGACAGCGAGGGGCACGGCCCCGGAGCTTCCAACCAGCTCAACCGAAACGATCAACGGCACGGGGCCTCACGGCTCCCGGAGACGAATCGCTGAGAACGGGAGCTGGCATGGTGACCGACCCGGGTTTGACCGGTGAAAACGAGCCGTGTAAGTTGTACGAGTTGCCCCGGTGGCTTCTGACCTGATGGGTTGGTGGTTGTTGGTGTGCGTGTGATCCTTGAGAACTC
>NZ_QUBR01000004.1 GCF_003586285.1 Aeromicrobium endophyticum
AGCTGGCATGGTGACCGACCCGGGTTTGACCGGTGAAAACGAGCCGTGTAAGTTGTACGAGTTGCCCCGGTGGCTTCTGACCTGATGGGTTGGTGGTTGTTGGTGTGCGTGTGATCCTTGAGAACTCAACAGTGTGTCAAAAGTCGACGAGATTAATTAGTAGTATCCCGTCAAGTTCCCGCCGCATGGCCTTTGGGTTGTGTGGTTCTTGATGGTAATCAATTCCGACAATTTATTTGTCAGCAAATAGTTTGTCAGGTCTGAACTGAAGTTTGAGTCACGCTTTTGTGGCTTTCAACGGAGAGTTTGATCCTGGCTCAGGACGAACGCTGGCGGCGTGCTTAACACATGCAAGTCGAGCGGTAAGGCCCTTCGGGGTACACGAGCGGCGAACGGGTGAGTAACACGTGAGCAATCTGCCCTTCTCTTTGGAATAACCATTGGAAACGATGGCTAATGCCGAATATGACCTCCTTTCGCATGTTTGGAGGTGGAAAGCTCCGGCGGAGATGGATGAGCTCGCGGCCTATCAGCTTGTTGGTGAGGTAATGGCTCACCAAGGCATTGACGGGTAGCCGGCCTGAGAGGGTGACCGGCCACACTGGGACTGAGACACGGCCCAGACTCCTACGGGAGGCAGCAGTGGGGAATATTGGACAATGGGCGAAAGCCTGATCCAGCAACGCCGCGTGAGGGATGACGGCCTTCGGGTTGTAAACCTCTTTCAGCAGGGACGAAGCGAGAGTGACGGTACCTGCAGAAGAAGGACCGGCCAACTACGTGCCAGCAGCCGCGGTAATACGTAGGGTCCGAGCGTTGTCCGGAATTATTGGGCGTAAAGGGCTCGTAGGCGGTTTGTCGCGTCGGGAGTGAAAACTCAGGGCTCAACCCTGAGCGTGCTTCCGATACGGGCAGACTAGAGGTATGCAGGGGAGAACGGAATTCCTGGTGTAGCGGTGGAATGCGCAGATATCAGGAGGAACACCGGTGGCGAAGGCGGTTCTCTGGGCATTACCTGACGCTGAGGAGCGAAAGCGTGGGGAGCGAACAGGATTAGATACCCTGGTAGTCCATGCCGTAAACGTTGGGCGCTAGGTGTGGGGACCTTCCACGGTTTCCGTGCCGCAGCTAACGCATTAAGCGCCCCGCCTGGGGAGTACGGCCGCAAGGCTAAAACTCAAAGGAATTGACGGGGGCCCGCACAAGCGGCGGAGCATGCTGATTAATTCGATGCAACGCGAAGAACCTTACCTGGGTTTGACATATGCCGGAAAGCTGCAGAGATGTGGCCTCCTTTTGGTCGGTATACAGGTGGTGCATGGCTGTCGTCAGCTCGTGTCGTGAGATGTTGGGTTAAGTCCCGCAACGAGCGCAACCCTCGTTCTATGTTGCCAGCACGTAATGGTGGGGACTCATAGGAGACTGCCGGGGTCAACTCGGAGGAAGGTGGGGATGACGTCAAGTCTTCATGCCCCTTATGTCCAGGGCTTCAAGCATGCTACAATGGCCGGTACAAAGGGCTGCGAAACTGTAAGGTGGAGCGAATCCCAAAAAGCCGGTCTCAGTTCGGATTGGGGTCTGCAACTCGACCCCATGAAGTCGGAGTCGCTAGTAATCGCAGATCAGCAACGCTGCGGTGAATACGTTCCCGGGCCTTGTACACACCGCCCGTCACGTCATGAAAGTCGGCAACACCCGAAGCCAGTGGCCCAACCGTTTACGGAGGGAGCTGTCGAAGGTGGGGCTGGCGATTGGGACGAAGTCGTAACAAGGTAGCCGTACCGGAAGGTGCGGCTGGATCACCTCCTTTCTAAGGAGCATCTGGCAGCTGCCCATCGTGGTGGTTGTCCATGAGGCGTTTACTCACCGAGTGTGTGGGTGCGTTCTCAGCTCACTAGTGGATCGTCGATTATTTGGCTTGCTGCACATTGTTTGTCCGTTAGTACACCCCGCTTTGGTGGGGCAGGAACGTCGGATGGGTGGTGGGTGGTGAATCAGGCACACTGTTGGGTCCTGAGGGATCAAGCTCTAGGGTTTGGTTTCTTGGACCATGCGTTCTCGTGAACCGCCAGGTCTCCCCGATTGGGGTTGGTTTGGTAGGCGTGGGAGTTGGCGTGTGGGACCGATCGTATTTTGAGAACTTCACAGTGGACGCGAGCATCTTTGTAGTAACAACAAGCTACTAAGTGCACATGGTGGATGCCTTGGCATCGAGAGCCGATGAAGGACGTTGGAGTCTGCGAAAAGCCCCGGGAAGGTGACAACCGACCTGTGATCCGGGGATGTCCGAATGGGGAAACCCACCTGGAGTAAAGTCTAGGTACCTCTGTCTGAACACATAGGGCAGTAGGAGGGAACGTGGGGAAGTGAAACATCTCAGTACCCACAGGAAGAGAAAACAAAAGTGATTCCGGTAGTAGTGGCGAGCGAAACTGGAAGAGGCTAAACCTCACATATGTGATAGCCGGCGGGCGTTGTATGTGGGGTGTTGTGGGGCCGCATGGCCTGTTCTGCCGGACAGGCGAAGAGTCATAAACCATGAGTGAAGTGAAAGCCGACTGGAAAGTCGCGGCATAGAGGGTGATACCCCCGTACACGTAAGCTCATGGCTCTTTTGCGTTACCCCGAGTAACACCGAACCCCTGAAATTCGGTGTGAATCTGGCGGGACCACCCGTTAAGCCTAAATACTCCTCGATGACCGATAGCGGACTAGTACCGTGAGGGAAAGGTGAAAAGTACCCCGGGAGGGGAGTGAAATAGTACCTGAAACCATGTGCATACAATCCGTTGGAGCTCGTCCTTGTGACGGGTGACAGCGTGCCTTTTGAAGAATGAGCCTGCGAGTTAGCGTTCTGTAGCGAGGTTAAGGCGTTGAGCCGTAGCCGTAGCGAAAGCGAGTCCGAATAGGGCGACCATAGTTGCAGGATCTAGACCCGAAGCGGAGTGATCTATCCATGGCCAGGTTGAAGCGCGGGTAAGACCGCGTGGAGGACCGAACCCACCTAGGTTAAAAACTGGGGGGATGAGCTGTGGATAGGGGTGAAAGGCCAATCAAACTCCGTGATAGCTGGTTCTCCCCGAAATGCATTTAGGTGCAGCGTTGCGTGTTTCTTGTCGGAGGTAGAGCACTGGATGGGCTAGGGGGCCTACAAGCTTACTGAACTCAGCCAAACTCCGAATGCCGATAAGTGAGAGCGCAGCAGTGAGACAGTGGGGGATAAGCTCCATTGTCGAGAGGGAAACAGCCCAGACCATCAGCTAAGGTCCCAAAGCGATAACTAAGTGGAAAAGGATGTGGAGTCGCCCAGACAACCAGGAGGTTGGCTTAGAAGCAGCCACCCTTGAAAGAGTGCGTAATAGCTCACTGGTCAAGTAATTCCGCGCCGACAATTTAGCGGGGCTCAAGTTATCCACCGAAGCTATGGGATTCATACACGTGCTAGGCCTTCGTGGTCCAGGCGTATGGATCGGTAGGGGAGCGTCGTGTGGCCAGCGAAGCGGCGGAGTGATCCAGCCGTGGAGGCTACACGAGTGAGAATGCAGGCATGAGTAGCGAATGAGGAGTGAGAAACTCCTCCACCGAATGACCAAGGGTTCCAGGGTCAAGCTAATCTTCCCTGGGTAAGTCGGGACCTAAGGCGAGGCCGACAGGCGTAGTCGATGGACAACGGGCTGATATTCCCGTACCGGCATTAGATCGCCCATGCTGAACCCAGAAATGCTAAGTGCCCAAATCTGGCGGGACTCTTCGGAGCGATGCCAGTGCTGCGCATGACCCGATCTGGTAGTAGGCAAGCAATGGTGTGACGCAGGAAGGTAGCTCATCCCGGGCGATGGTTGTCCCGGGCCAAGGATGTAGGGCGAATGATAGGCAAATCCGTCATTCACATAGCCTGAGATCTGATGGGGAGACGTTTTAGTCGAAGTGAGTGATCCTATGCTGCCGAGAAAAGCATCTAGCGAGATCTAGAGCCGCCCGTACCCCAAACCGACTCAGGTGGTCAGGTAGAGAATACTAAGGTGATCGAGTGAACCATGGTTAAGGAACTCGGCAAAATGCCCCCGTAACTTCGGGAGAAGGGGGGCCCGATTCGTTATCACACTTGCTGTGAGAAGCGTTGACGGCCGCAGAGACCAGGCCCAAGCGACTGTTTACTAAAAACACAGGTCCGTGCTAAGTCGAAAGACGCCGTATACGGACTGACTCCTGCCCGGTGCTGGAAGGTTAAGGGGACGTGTCAGCGCAAGCGAAGCACAGAACTTAAGCCCCAGTAAACGGCGGTGGTAACTATAACCATCCTAAGGTAGCGAAATTCCTTGTCGGGTAAGTTCCGACCTGCACGAATGGAGTAACGACTTGGGCGCTGTCTCAACCATGGACTCGGCGAAATTGCACTACGAGTAAAGATGCTCGTTACGCGCGGCAGGACGGAAAGACCCCGGGACCTTTACTATAGTTTGGTATTGGTGTTTGGTTCAGTTTGTGTAGGATAGGTGGGAGACTGTGAAGCATTCACGCCAGTGAGTGTGGAGTCATCGTTGAAATACCACTCTGACTGTACTAGATATCTAACCTAGGTCCATTATCTGGATCAGGGACAGTGCCTGATGGGTAGTTTAACTGGGGCGGTTGCCTCCTAAAATGTAACGGAGGCGCTCAAAGGTTCCCTCAGCCTGGTTGGCAATCAGGTTTCGAGTGTAAGTGCACAAGGGAGCTTGACTGTGAGAGTGACAGCTCGAGCAGGGACGAAAGTCGGAACTAGTGATCCGGCGCTGGCAAGTGGAAGCGGCGTCGCTCAACGGATAAAAGGTACCCCGGGGATAACAGGCTGATCTTCCCCAAGAGTCCATATCGACGGGATGGTTTGGCACCTCGATGTCGGCTCGTCGCATCCTGGGGCCGTAGCAGGTCCCAAGGGTTGGGCTGTTCGCCCATTAAAGCGGCACGCGAGCTGGGTTTAGAACGTCGTGAGACAGTTCGGTCCCTATCCGCCGCGCGCGTAGGAAACTTGAGAAAATCTGTCCCTAGTACGAGAGGACCGGGATGGACGAACCTCTGGTGTGCCAGTTGTTCTGCCAAGAGCACTGCTGGTTAGCTACGTTCGGAAGCGATAACCGCTGAAAGCATCTAAGCGGGAAGCGTGTTTCAAGATGAGGTTTCCCACTGGTTTACCAGGTAAGGCCCCCAGCAGACCACTGGGTTGATAGGCCGGAAGTAGAAGTGTGGTAACACATGGAGCTGACCGGTACTAATAGGCCGAGGGCTTGTTTCTTACAAAGTTTGCACCGCGTCCACTGTGAGGTTCCCGAGATATGATCGGCAACTCTCTACCCCTAGTTTGTTCGGGGCTCATCGGAGCCCATGGACGGGGTCGATGAGGATATATCTCCATAGAGTTACGGCGACCATAGCGAGAGGGAAATACCCGGCTACATTCCGAACCCGGAAGTCAAGCCTCTCAGCGCCGATGGTACTGCACTGGAGACGGTGTGGGAGAGTAGGACGTCGCCGGACAATCATTAGCGCGAGGCCGCCCCACCAGGGGCGGCCTCGCTGCATTTCCCGCCCACCAGCGGGA